>NZ_LR134352.1:0-1200000 GCF_900637185.1 Nocardia asteroides
CCGGCTGGCCGTCGAGGACGTGATCGCGCGGGGCCGCACCATCACCGCGCACTGCCCGTTCATCCGCGGCTGGCTGGACAAGCACCCCGAGTACGACGCGCACGTGGTGGGCAAGGGCATCGCCAAGTGAGCGATCTGGAGCTCGATCCCGCCGAGGCGCTGTGCGAACCGTCGCCGAGTCCGGGACCGATCGCCGAGCTGTACCCGGCCAGGGAGGTGCCGCTGGGCGGGGTGCGTGGCGTCTATGTGGAACGCACACTGCCGCAACGTGATCTGCCGACCGTCGGCGCGTGGTGTTTCCTCGACCGATTCGGCTCGCCGACGGTCAAGCAGACCGGCGCCTCCCCCGACATCCTCCCGCACCCGCACATCGGGCTGCAGACGGTGACCTGGCCATTCGACGGCCGGATCCGGCACCGCGACTCGGTGGGCTCCGATGTCGAGATCGAGCCGGGCCAGCTGAACCTGATGACCTCCGGGCGCGGCATCGCGCACTCGGAATTCGGCGTGCCCGGCGCCCACGCGGGTAACGGCCTGCAACTGTGGATCGCCCTGCCCGGCACCGCGACCGGCGTCGAGCCGCACTTCGAGCAGCATCGTGAACTGCCCGTGTACGAGGAACCGGGCCTGCGCGCCACGGTCCTGATCGGCTCGCTGGGCGGGGTCACCTCACCGGCGCACGCCTACACCCCGATCGTCGGGGCCGATATCGTGCTCGACCCCGGCGCCGAGGCGCGGCTGCCGCTGGAACGCGCCTTCGAGCACGCGGTGCTGGTGGTCGCGGGCACCGTCGTGGTGGACGGCACCGAGCTCACCGCGGGACCGCTGCTGTACCTCGGCACCGACCGTGCCGAACTGCGCCTGACGAGCACCGAGGGCGCGCACTTCGCGCTGATCGGCGGCGAGCCGTTCGGCGAGGAGCTGGTGATGTGGTGGAACTTCGTCGGGCGCAGCCACGAGGAGATCATCGCGGCCCGCGAAGCCTGGGAGACCCGCGATACGAGCCGGTTCGGCGAGGTGCCCGGCCACGCGCCCGACGAGCGCATCCCGGCCCCGCCGCTGCCGCCGCTGCGGTTGAAGCCGCGCAAGCGGGCCACCGGCTGCACTCACCACTGAGTCCGCCGGGTCCGGCCGATGCGGACCCGGCATCCGGCTCAGCGGCCGTCGGCCAGCAGCGCGTCGAGGGCGCGGTAGCTGTCGTTGAGGCCGGTCTCCATACCCGAGGCGAGCATGCCCGCGCACTCGTCGGCGGTGTGGAAGATGCTGTCGGTGATCACCCGGGTGCGGCCGTTGCCGAGGTCGACGAAGGTGGTGGAGTCGATCGAGATGTGGGCGGGCATGCCGTCCCATTCGAAGGACTGCACGATCCGTTCCTTCGGGGTGATCTCGCGGAAGCGGCCCTCGAATCCGTAGGACTCGTCGCCGTCGTGCTCGACGAAGCGCCAGTGGCCGCCCTTGCGGAATTCCCAGCGTTCGACGTCGACCACGTGGCCGCGACCCCACCAGCGCGACAGCTGCTCGATCCGGCTGTAGGCGTTCCACACCCGGTCCAGCGGTGCGTCGAAGTCGCGTTCGATGTGCACCTCGCGGTCCGAGGTCGAGGTGATGACGGCGTCGTCGGTGGTTGTGCTCATTGCTCTGGCTCCGTTCGTTCGAGGAATTCTCCGAGACGGTCCATCCGGGCTTCGAGCATCTGCCGATAGCCCTGCATCCAGGCCACCTCCCGATCGAAGACGTGGTCGCCGATCCGGCAGTACCGGACCCGGCCACGCTTCTCGGTGACCACCATGCCCGCGCGCTCGAGCAGTCCGATGTGCTTCTTCATGCCGGTCAGGGTCATGTCGAAGCGTTCGGCCAGCTCGCTGATGCTGGCGGGCCCACGTCCGAGCTGCTCGAGGATGCCCCGTCTGGTGGGATCCGCGAGCGCCCCGAACGAGGCATCCAGGAAGTCATACTGAACCATCTAGTTCAGTATTGCGCGGCCGGGCACGCGCGTCAAGAGCCGATCCGCCGAAACCCTGGACGCGCCAGGGCTTTCACTACTACGCTGCGTCGTAGACAACGACGTTCGAGGGGGATCTCGTGGACAAGACCACCTGTTGCATCGTGGGCGGCGGACCCGCCGGAATGATGGCGGGACTGCTGCTGGCCAGGGCGGGCGTGCGGGTCACCGTGCTGGAGAAACACTCCGACTTCCTGCGCGACTTCCGGGGCGACACCGTCCACCCGTCGACCGTCCGGCTGCTCGACGAACTGGGACTGGGCGAGGACTTCGCCCGCCTCCCCCAGTCCGCGCTCACCCGCATGCACATGTACGCGGGCGACCGGATGGTCGTGGCCGCCGACCTCACCAGGATCCCCGGCCGGTACCGGCACATCGCGATGGTGCCGCAGTGGGACTTCCTCGACCTGCTCGCCGGCGCCGCCGCCGCGGAACCGACGTTCACCTTGCGGATGAACGCCACCGTCGTCGGGCTGACCCACGAGGCCGAGACGGTCACCGGCGTGCGCTACCTGGACACCGACGGCACCGAGCACACCCTGCGCGCCGATCTCGTGCTCGCCTGCGACGGCCGCGATTCGGTGGCCGGGGCGGCCGCCGGTCTGCGTCAGCGGATGGAGGACGTGCCGATGGACATGTGGTTCTTCCGCATCCCCAAATCGCCCGGCGACACCGAAGGCGGCGCCGTGCAGGCCCGCTTCACCAGCGGGAACTCCGCCGTCGCGATCGATCGCGGCGACTACTACCAGACCGGCTACATCATCGAGAAGGGCCGCGACGCGCAGCTGCGCGCCGCGCACGAGGTGGACTGGCTGCGGGATCGCGTCACCGAACTGTTCGGCTGGCCCGCCGCCGCGACCGCCGCCATCGGCTCCTGGGACGACGTCAAGCTGCTCGAGGTGACCGTCGGCATGCTCGAGCGCTGGTACGTACCGGGGCTGCTGTGCATCGGCGACGCCGCGCACACCATGTCGCCGGTGGGCGGCGTCGGGGTCAATCTCGCGATCCAGGACGCCGTGGCCGCGGCGCGCATCCTGGCCGGCCCACTACTCGACCGCGCGGTCTCCCCCGCCGACCTGAACAAGGTGCAGCGCAGGCGGATGTTGCCCGCCAACTTCACCCAGCGATCCCAGCGCGGCGAGCACGAGATGCTCATCGCGCCCGCGCTGCGCGGGACCCTGCGCACGGCTCCGCTGCCGTTGCGGGTCGTCGATTCGGTGCCGATGCTGGCCGGGCTGGCCGCGTACCTCGGCGGGATCGGCATCCGCCCCGAGCACGCGCCGGACTTCGCCCGTCGTCCGGGCGGCGCGGTCCACCCGTCCACCGCGGCGCGCTGACCGGAACCGCCCCGCCGCCGCGACTTTCCGAAACGCCGCCCAGCGGTTAGGTTTGCCGCGACGAAACGGGACGATTCGGTCCCGGATGACGCTGCGGGAGGCTTGGCGGATGAGGATCGGCACTGTGATCGGCGCGGCGCTGCTGGCGGTGGGCGTCACCCTGGCGAGCTCGGGAGTCGGCGCCGCCGAGCCCGGCACCCAGCCCGGCATCACGCCGCTGCCCGCACCGACCACCGAGCCCGCCCAGCCGGGCAGCACGCCGGGCACCCAGCCCGGCATCCAGCTGCGCGGTGTCGACAAGTCCGTGAACTACCAGGTCGGGGCGTCCGAGAATCGGCGTGCCGTGGTGACCACGCTCGACGCGGGCCGGTTCCAGCTGGTGCACGACGCGAAGGTCGTCACCGTGACCGACGCCGAGGGCGCGGTGATCGCCGCGCTGCCGATGGTGGTGCGGCTCGGCGAGCACGAGGTGCCGCTCACCCCGACCATCGACGCCGCGGGCACCAGCCTCACCCTGACCCCGGTCGGCGAATCCGACACCCCCGTGCGTGACATCAGCGCGCAGGAGCGCTTCTTCGCCGAGACCCAGCGGCTGCAGCCGGAGATCATCCAGGGCGCGGTGATCGGCGCCGCCATCGGATTCGTCCTCGGCTTCCCGCTCGGGCTGTTCGTGCTCGACTTCATCACCGTGCCGGTGGCGACCGTGGCGGGCGCCGCGATCGGCGCGCTGGCCGGTTACGCGCTGGCAGGCGGTCAGCCCGCGATCGATACCGCCATCGCCTACGTCACCGGCGCGCCCTGAGCCTTAGGCGGGACTGAGGCGCTGCGTGCCGATCACGCCGAGCAGCGCCATCTTCTCGGCGGCGTCGGTGCCGGGCCGGGGCAGATAGACGAGCAGCCGCTGCGCCGCGTTCCTGGTGACGAGCACCTCGCACACGGTGTCGATCAGCCCCACCTCCGGATGCACGAACCGTTTGGCGTCGGTGACCCGCACCGCCACTTCGTGTTCGTTCCACAGCGCCTCGAATTCGGCACTGGCGCCGCGTAGTTCGGCGATGTAGGCGACCACCTCGGGATCGTCGGCCCGGCGCGCGGCGGTGGCGCGCAGATCGGCGACGTGACTGCGGCTGAGCCGATCCCAATCCTCCTCCGGGAAGACGGCTCTGGCGCCGCGATCGGTGAACCAGCGCCAGGTGTAGTAGCGATCCGGTCCGGTGCGGTCGCCGTGGTCGCCCACCAGCAGGGTGTGCATGCGGTTCTGCACGAGCACTTCGCCGAGTTCGGTGATCACCGCGGCCGGGGTGTCGTCGAGCTTGGCCAGCATGTGCAGCAGCCCGGGCCCGACATGCTTGTCGCGCAGCTCGCGGTCCGGCGACGGATGCCCGCACAGGTGGAACAGGTGGTCACGCTCGTCGGCGCTCAGGCGCAGCGCTCTGGCCAGCGCGGTGAGCAGCTGGGTCGACGGGCGCGGACCGCGCGCCTGCTCCAGCCGGGTGTAGTAGTCGGTCGACATGCTGCTGAGCAGCGCGACCTCGTCGCGGCGCAACCCCGGCGTGCGCCTGCGCAGCCCCGGCGGCAGGCCGACGTCGGCGGGCGTGAGCTGTTCACGGCGCCTGCGCAGGAAGTCGGCGAGCTCGGTGCGGTCCATCTCTCCATGGTGCGCGAACCGGCGCCCCTCAGCCAGGGACCGGCGATCCCCCGATGTGCGCTCTCTGCCGCGCCCGGTTCCGCCCGCGCAGGCTGGAGCCATGACGAACTCCCCACACGACTCGACCACCCTCGGTGCCACCGGTCCCCGCGTCAGCCGCATCGGCCTCGGCGCCATGGGCATGTCCGGCATGTACGGCGCCACCGACGACCGTGAATCCACCGCCACCCTGCACGCCGCCGTCGACGCGGGAATCAACCTGATCGACACCGGCGACTTCTACGGCGCCGGCCACAACGAACTGCTGATCGGCAAGGCCATCGCCGAACGCGCCCGCGAGGACGTGGTGCTGAGCGTGAAGTTCGGCGCCCTGCGCGGTCCCGACGGCTCGTTCGCCGGCTTCGACGGCAGGCCCGCCGCGGTCCGCAACTCGCTCACCTACAGCCTGACCCGGCTCGGCGTCGATCACGTCGACATCTACCGCCCCGCCCGGCTCGACCCCGACGTGCCGATCGAGGACACCGTCGGCGCCATCGCCGAGCTGGTCGCGGCGGGCTACGTGCGCCACATCGGCCTGTCCGAGGTCGGCGCCGACACGCTGCGCCGGGCCGCCGCCGTGCACCCGATCGTCGACCTGCAGATCGAGTACTCGCTGCTCACCCGCGGTGTGGAGGACGAGATCCTGCCGGTGGCACGGGAACTCGGCGTCGGCATCACCGCCTACGGCGTGCTCTCGCGCGGCCTGCTCAGCGACACCTTCCGCGCGGGCGGCGCACCCACCGACGCCACGGACTTCCGCACCCACAGCCCGCGCTTCCAGGGCGAGAACCTCACGCGCAACCTGCGTTTGGTCGAGGCGCTCGCCGGTATCGCGGCGGCCCGTGGAGTTTCGGTGGCGCAGCTCGCGATCGCCTGGGCACTGAGCCGCGGGGACGACATCGTCCCGGTGATCGGCGCGCGCACCCGGGCCCGGCTAACCGAGTCGCTCGACGCGCTCACGCTCACGCTCACCCCGGCGGAACTGGCGGAGCTGGAAGCCGTCGCCCCGGCCTCGGCGGTCGCCGGTGAGCGCTACGCCCCCGCCCAGATGGCCGCGCTCGACAGCGAGCGCTGAGCGCGGCTCCGCTACCGTTGACAGCAGAGAATCCGCATGCTGTGAGTGGGTGGTGAGGGACGTGTTCGACCCGCTGGCCGAAATCGATCGGGCCCTGGCCGAACAGGCCGGATGGACCTGGTTCGACGACTACCTGCTGTACACGTGCGGGGTGGCCGAGCTGCTCGCCGACGGGCGGGCCACGCAGATCCCGGCGGCCGCCACCCGGGTGCGCACCGAGCCCGGCGAGACCTGCTTCGCCGACGGTGGCGTGCACTGGTTCACCTGGCGCGGGATCGGCGACGGCCGGTGGACGCGCGGACAGGCGCACGCGGACGGGCGCACCCCGCTCGGCGCGGTCGCGCACCTGGGCAACGCGGTCCGCAACGAATCGCGGCGGCTGCGGGCCGAAGCCGCCGCGCAACCACGCTGGGTCGCCGAACGGCCGGGCACCGCGATGATCTCGAACCGGCGGATGCACCTGGCCAACCCGGACCGGGCGTTCTCGCTGCACTGGTCGGCCCTGGAGGGCATCGACCTCACCGCACCCGATCTGGTCGGCTGCCGGTTCCCCGATCGCAGCGGGACCATGCAGCAGTTGCAGGTCAGAAGTGCCTGGGCGCCACTGATTTTCATCACCGCGGCGCTCCAGCATTTTCCGCAGCATCCGCTGTTGCGCACCGGGGCTTGGCTGCCCGCGGGATTCGAGGAGAAGTGTCACCTGGCGGGCAAGAAATGCCCGAAGGTGCGCCGCCCGCTGTGACGTCGCGGCCCGATCACCGCTGCCGGGCGCGATAGGCGGCCACCGCGTTGCGGTTGCCGCAGGCGGTGCTGCAGTAGCGCCGGGAGCGATTGCGCGACAGGTCCAAGACCAGTCCGTCGCATGTGTCGTCGGCGCAGATCGACAGCCGGCTCAGGTCGTCGGCGCGGATCAGGTCGATCATCGCCATGGCGGTTTCGACGGCGATGCGGACCGGGAGCGGGGCCTCGGGCGCGACGGCGTGCACGTGATAGTCGACGTCGCCGTGCCGGACCAGCTGGGGTAGCGCGCGATGCTCGGCGAGGGTCTCGTTCACCAGGGTGACCGCGCGGTCCCGGTCACTGGTGAGCATCCGGCGCAGCGGCGCGCGCAGGGCGCGGACCGCGGCCAGTTCGGTCGCGTCGCCGGTGTGCGCGCCCGTGTAGACGTGCCGCACGAAGAACTCGTCGAGCTGGTCCGTGCCGGTGAGGGTGTCCGGGTCCTCCGCGGAATTGACCAGTTCGACCGCCGCCAGCAGCGCCGCCTCGGTGTCATGAGCGAAAACCACGTTGACATATTACCGCAGCCTGCTTACCGTCATTAGTCATGGTGACTTTGACCCATGACGGACTGGCGAGCAGCCGGATCCGTACCGGCCTGCTCTTCGCGCTGGCCTCCGCCACCTCGTTCGGCCTGTCCGGCCCACTCGCGCGCGGACTGATGAACGCGGGCTGGAGCGCGGCCGCCGTGGTCGCCGCGCGCGTGCTGCTCGCGGGCGTCGTCCTGCTCCCGATCGCCCTGCCCCAGCTACGCGGCAACTGGAATCTGGTGCGCGCCAACGCGACTCTGATCGGGCTCTACGGACTGCTCGCCGTCGCGGGCACCCAGCTCGCCTACTTCAACGCCGTCGCGCACATGGAGGTCGGCGCCGCGCTGCTGATCGAATACACCGCGCCGATCGCCGTGGTCGGCTGGATGTGGGCGCGCCACCGCCAACGGCCCGGCGCGGCCACCCTCGCCGGCGCCGCGCTCGGCATCACCGGACTGCTGCTGGTGCTCGACATCCTCGCCGGCGTGACGACCGACCCGGTCGGCGTCACCTGGGCGCTGGCCGCGATGATCGGCGCCGCCGCGTACTTCGTCCTCTCCGCGCAGGGCGACGATCTGCCCGGCACGGTCCTGGCCGCGGGCGGATTGCTGATCGGCGGGATCACGCTGGTCCTGGCCGGCCTGATCGGCATCGTGCCATTGCGCGCCACCACCGCGACGGTTGTCTTCGACGACTTCAGCGCGCCGTGGTGGATCCCGATCCTGCTGATCGGCATCGTCACCGCCGCGATCGCCTACGTCACCGGCATCGCCGCCACCCGCCGCCTCGGCTCCCGCCTGGCCTCCTTCGTCGCCCTCACCGAAGTCCTGGCCGCCCTGCTGTTCGCCTGGGCGCTGCTCGGCGAAGCTCCGCGGCCCATCCAATTGCTCGGTGGCGCATTGATTCTCGTCGGCGTGGTGATCGTCCGGCTGGGCGAACCCGAACCCCTCCCGGTCGGCGACCCCGAGGCCCGCACCGCCGCCGAGGTTCCGGTGCGGCCCGAGGCCTGAGCTGTCGGCCCCCGCCCCGACGCCGCGCCAACCGCCGTGATTCGGCTCTGCGACAACGAGCGATCCGGCAAGCTTGACCGGTGCCCACTACTCAGGACGACGCTCCACCCTGCCCGGAATGCGCCGGACCGATGATCGAGATCACCTACGGATTCCCCACCCCGGCAGCGGTCGAAGCCGACCGGCGGGGCGAGATCATCCTCGGCGGATGCTGCGTTTCCGGCGATTCACCGAGGTGGGGTTGCCGGCCGTGCCTGACCCGTCGGGAAGCTGAGGATCACGGCTAGCGAGTCCCGGTTCACCAGCGGTAGTCGAGGAACTTGCCGTCGAGGGTGATGACCACCCGGTCACCGTCCGGGTGCGGGCGGCGGGCGATGTCGATGTTGAAGTTGATGGCGCTCATGATGCCGTCACCGAATTCCTCGTGGATCAGCGCCTTGAGCGCCGGGCCGTAGACCGAGACCGCTTCGACGAGGCGATAGATCGTGGGATCGGCCAGCTGCGCCGGGTCGGCTCCGCGCGAGGGCTGCAGCCGCAAACTCTCGGCGACGGTCTCGTCGAGGTCGAGCAGCGCGCAGACCGCCGCCGCCTGCTCGGCGGTCATCGGATGCTGACCGAGCAGCGCCGCCGTCGTCCAGACCAGCGGCGCGCCGAGGGATTCCGCGATGGCGGCCCAGGTGAGGCCCTTGCGGATACGGGCGGCGACGACGAGGTCGGCGGCGTCGGACTTGCTCATGATCGGTTGCATGCGGGCTCCTGAGATCGGGGACTCCGCCAGCCTGCCACCCGGCCGGATTCAGCCGCCATAGTGGCATACCACTATTTACGCAGCGGCAACCTTCAGTGATCGCCAGGCAATCTCGGCGGCGAAAACTACTGTGCTGGAAGAACTACGAAGGGGTTGCATGTCCTATCTGAATCCGGCCGATTTCGTCGGGAAGATGATCGACGCGGGCGAGGCCAAAGCGTTCATGTCCACCCGCGACACCGTGATCCGCGCCTACATGGCCGGCGCGATCCTCGCCCTCGCCGCCGCGTTCGCGGTCACCATCACCGTCAACACCGGCGAGCCGCTGCTGGGCGCGGTGCTGTTCCCGGTCGGCTTCTGCATGCTCTACCTACTCGGATTCGACTTGCTCACCGGCGTTTTCACGCTGGTACCGCTGGCCCTGCTCGACAAGCGCCGCGGCGTCACCGTGCGCTCGATGCTGCGTAACTGGACCCTGGTCTTCATCGGCAACTTCGCCGGCGCGTTCACCGTCGCGGTGATGATGGCGATCATCCTGACCATGGGCTTCTCCCTCGACCCCAGCGCCGTCGGCCAGAAACTGGGCGAGATCGGCGAGGCCCGCACCGTCGGCTACGCCGAACACGGCGCCGCGGGCATGCTCACCCTGTTCATCCGCGCGGTCCTGTGCAACTGGATGGTCTCCACCGGCGTGGTCGCCGCCATGATGTCCACCTCGGTGTCGGGCAAGGTCATCGCCATGTGGATGCCCATCATGCTCTTCTTCTACATGGGCTTCGAACACTCCATCGTCAACATGTTCCTGTTCCCCTCCGGCCTCCTCCTCGGCGGCGACTTCTCCCTCACCGACTACTTGATCTGGAACGAAATCCCCACCGTGGTAGGCAACCTCGTAGGCGGCCTCACCTTCGTCGGCCTCACCCTCTACGCCACCCACGCCCGCCCCGCCCCTTCCCGCCGCCCGGAATCCACCGAAGCTTGATGCTTACCGCGCGGAGTATCATCAGATAGCTAGTATTTGATGATAAATTGGCACAATGTCGTCAGATGCTGCGTGGCCGTCTGTCACCTGGGAGTCCCACGACTGGACTCCGACGATTCCGGTCGAGCTACTGTCACGCCGGGTGCGGGAACGCCACGCAGGCCCTTATCGAGCGGCGATAGCACCGCCGATCGCCGAACAGTCCGTCTGCCTACCCTCGGACGTCCTGGCCGCCGCCGATGCAGCCACCGTCGAGATAACCAGGTTCGACACCCTGGTCGGTGCCGACCTCACGCCGTTCGGCGCCATCCTGCTGCGAACCGAATCCGCGTCCTCCTCCCAGATCGAACACCTGACCTCGGGAGCCAAGGCGATCGCGCTGGCGGAGATCGGCGGCACCGACCAGCGCAACGCGGTCGAGATCGTCGGCAATGTCCGGGCGATGCGGACGGCGATGAACGTCGCCGGCGAGATCGACGAGCGTCTGCTCCTGGAGATGCACGCCGCGCTGATGGTGCACGAGCCCGAATCGGCCGGGCGGTGGCGCTCCCAGCAGGTGTGGATCGGTGGTGACAATGTGGGCCCGCATGGTGCGGCCTTCGTCGCTCCGCATCATGCCCGCGTACCGGGTTCGATCGACGATCTGCTCCGGTTCATCCGGCGCGACGACATCCCAGCGCTGGCCCACACCGCCCTGGCGCACGCGCAATTCGAGACGATCCACCCGTTCATCGACGGCAACGGGCGGACCGGACGGGCAATGATGCACGCGATGCTGCGGTCGAAGGGCGTCACCGAGCAGGCGACAGTCCCGATCGCCGCCGGACTGCTGACCCGCGTCGACGACTACTTCGCCGCACTCACCGCCTATCGGGCCGGCGACCTGGCGCCGATCGTGCACCAAGTCGCCGAAGCCACCTTGATCGCACTCGGCAACGCCCGTCTGCTGGTGGCCGACATCCACCGAATCCGCGAACGGTGGGAATCGGTTGTCCGCGCCCGTCGCGGATCCACCCCGTGGCGCCTGATCGACGTCGCCCTGCGCCAACCGGTCTTCGACGCCACCACCGCCGCCGACGCACTCGGCATCACCGACTCCAATGCGGTACGCGCCATCAACGCCCTCGTCGACGTCGGCGTACTCACCGAATTCACCGGCATGCGCCGCAATCGCCTCTGGCAGGCGAGAGAAGTCCTCGACGCACTCGACGACTTCGCCCGCCGAGCAGGCAAACGCACACCCGCAACCTGACAGCATCGCTATTCTGAATGGCCCGGTGTGGCGTGACTCAGGTGGTGAAAGTGCACGATCCGATGGCAGATATCGAACGGGCGCTGGCCGCTCAGGTCGGCTGGAATTGGGTCGACGACCATCTGATATACGCCTGCGAGATGCTGTCGCGGCTCCGGGAGGGTGGGATGGCGGCGCTCGCGCCGCACACGACCTCGATCGTCTTGGACGAGCAGGAGACCTGCTTCGGGGAGGGTCAGGGAATGTGGGCGGCGTTTCGCAGTCCGGAGTTGCCGCCTCCGCCGCCCGCTGTCGCCACCCCGGTGATCGCGGCTGTCGTCCCCCACGCCCCGGTCGTCGTACCGCCGCGCGGCAGCTCGGTCCGCGATATGCAGCGGGCCCGTACGGCGGCGAACGCCGCGGCTTTCAACGCTCGCCGTCGGAACGAACATATGGCGGTCCATATGGTGCGAGCGGCGGCCGAGGCGGCTCGAGCCGCGAACGCCGCGGCGGCTGCGGCGCGTGATCAGGCGATGCAACCACGCTGGTTCGCCGAGCCGAGCGGCACCATCACCCTCACGAATCTCCGCATTCACCTCACCAACCAATACCGCTCCTCGCGAATCCCGCTCGCGGCGTTGGAACACCTCGAGCTGACGCAACCCGACCGGCTGCGAATCCGGTTCACGGAAGCGAACACATCGCACTATCTGGAATTGGCGACACCGTGGGCGACACCGATATTCCTCGTCGCCGGCCATGCGAGATTTCCCCATCACCCGCAATTGATCAGCGGCTCGTGGCTACCCCCTGGATTCGAGGAACGCTGTCACATCGCGGGCAAAGTCTGCCCACGCGTCCGCTGATCCGGAAACGACGAACGCCCCGCTCCTGGCGAAGGAGCGGGGCGTTCGGGTTACTGCTTAGCGGTAGTCGCTGAAGCCGTAGTCGTCCAGCGGCACCGCGGCACCGGTGGAGGAGCCGAAGCTGTCCGGCGAGTAGTAGGTGTCGTCGTAGGACGGCACCGCGTACGCGGCGGCACGGGCTTCTTCGGTCGGCTGCACCTGGATGTTGCGGTAGCGGTTGATACCGGTACCGGCCGGGATGAGCTTACCGATGATCACGTTCTCCTTCAGGCCGATCAGCTTGTCGGAGCGGCAGTTGATGGCCGCGTCCGTCAGCACTCGGGTGGTCTCCTGGAAGGAGGCCGCCGACAGCCACGAATCGGTGGCCAGCGACGCCTTGGTGATACCCATCAGCACCGGACGGCCGGAGGCGGGCTCGCCACCCTCGGCCACCACGCGACGGTTCGAGGCCTCGAACTCGGCGCGCTCGGTAAGCGAACCGGGCAGGAACTCGGTCGCACCCGAATCGATGATCGTCACGCGACGCAGCATCTGGCGCACGATGACCTCGATGTGCTTGTCGTGGATCGACACACCCTGCGAGCGGTAGACCTCCTGGACCTCGTGGACCAGGTGGACCTGCACCTGACGGGGACCCATCACGCGCAGCACCTCGTGCGGATCGGCAGCGCCCTCGAGCAGCTGCTGACCCACCTCCACGTGGTCACCGTCGGCCAGCAGGCGCTCGGTGCCGTCGTCGTGCTTGAACACACGCAGACGCTGACGCTTCGACAGCTTGTCGTAGACCACTTCGTCCGAACCGTCGTCCGGGATGATGGTGATCTTGTAGAAGCGGTCGTCGTCCTCCAGGCGCACCCGGCCCGAGACCTCCGCGATCGGCGCCTTGCCCTTGGGGACACGGGCCTCGAAGAGCTCCTGGACACGCGGCAGACCACCGGTGATGTCGTCACCCGCGACACCACCCTGGTGGAAGGTACGCATGGTCAGCTGGGTACCGGGCTCACCGATGGACTGGGCGGCGACGATGCCGACGGCCTCGCCGATGTCGACCAGCTTGCCGGTGGCCATCGAGCGGCCGTAGCAGGTGGCGCAGACGCCGGTGCCGGTGGTGCAGGTCAGCACGGAGCGGACCTTCACCTCGGTGATACCGGCCTCGAGCAGCGCCTCCAGAGCCGGGTCGCCGAGATCGGCGCCCTTGGCCACGACGACGTTGCCCTTCTCGTCGACCGCGTCGGTCGCCAGGGTGCGCGCGTAGGTCGAGGTCTCGACGTGCGCGTCCCGGATGAGCGAGCCGTCGGCCTGCTTCTCCGCGATCGGCACGACGATGCCGCGCTCGGTGCCACAGTCGTGCTCGCGCACGATGACGTCCTGCGAGACGTCCACCAGACGACGGGTCAGGTAACCCGAGTCGGCGGTACGCAGCGCGGTGTCGGCCAGACCCTTACGAGCACCGTGGGTGTTGATGAAGTACTCGAGCACGGTCAGGCCCTCACGGAAGGAGGACTTGATCGGGCGCGGGATGAACTCACCCTTCGGGTTCGTCACCAGACCCTTCATACCGGCGAGGGTACGAGTCTGGGTGAAGTTACCGGTCGCACCCGAGTCGACGATCGTGATGATCGGGTTGTCGGCCGGGTAGTGCGAACGCAGCGCCGTACCGACCTCTTCGGTCGCTTCCTGCCAGATCTTGACCAGGGCGTTGTTGCGCTCCTGGTGATCGAGAGCACCACGCTGGTACTTCTTCTCGATCTGATCCGCCATGGCCTCGTACCGCTCCATGATCTCGGCCTTCTCCGGCGGAACGAGCACGTCCGACATGGAGACGGTGACACCCGAACGCGTGGCCCAGTAGAAGCCGGCGTCCTTGAGCTTGTCGACGGTCTGCGCGACCACGATCATCGGGTAGCGCTCGGCCAGATCGTTGATGATCGTGGCCTGCCGCTTCTTCGGCATCGGCTCGTTGATGAACGCGTAGTCCGCCGGGAGCAGATCGTTGAACAGCACGCGACCGAGGGTGGTCTCGGCCAGCCACGCGTCGCCGCGGTGCCAGCCCTCGGGGAACAGCTCCGCCTCGATCTCGCGCGGCGGGCGCTGCTCGGTGAGACGCACCTTGATCATCGAACGCACGGTGAGCTCACCGCGGTCGACGGCCATCTGGGCCTCGGCGGGCGAGGAGTACACGCCCGACTCCGGCTCGTCCTTGCCGCCGGCCTGGTAGGTGCCGACACCCTTCTCGTCGAGACGGGTCAGGTAGAACAGGCCGGTCACCATGTCCAGACGCGGCATCGCCAGCGGGCGACCCGACGCCGGGGACAGGATGTTGTTCGACGACAGCATCAGGATGCGCGCCTCGGCCTGCGCCTCCGCCGACAGCGGCAGGTGCACGGCCATCTGGTCACCGTCGAAGTCGGCGTTGAACGCCTCACACACGAGCGGGTGCAGCTGGATGGCCTTGCCTTCGACCAGCTGCGGCTCGAAGGCCTGGATACCCAGGCGGTGCAGGGTGGGCGCGCGGTTCAGCAGCACCGGGTGCTCGGCGATGACCTCTTCGAGGACATCCCACACCTGGGGACGCTGACGCTCGACCATCCGCTTGGCGGACTTGATGTTCTGCGCGTGGTTCAGGTCGACCAGACGCTTCATGACGAACGGCTTGAACAGCTCGAGCGCCATCAGCTTCGGCAGACCGCACTGGTGCAGCTTGAGCTGCGGGCCGACCACGATGACCGAACGGCCCGAGTAGTCGACACGCTTGCCGAGCAGGTTCTGACGGAAACGACCCTGCTTGCCCTTGAGCAGGTCGCTCAGGGACTTCAGCGGGCGGTTACCCGGACCGGTGACCGGGCGACCACGACGGCCGTTGTCGAACAGCGCGTCGACGGACTCCTGCAGCATCCGCTTCTCGTTGTTGACGATGATCTCGGGCGCGCCCAGATCGATCAGTCGCTTGAGGCGGTTGTTGCGGTTGATCACGCGGCGGTACAGGTCGTTCAGGTCGGAGGTGGCGAAACGGCCACCGTCGAGCTGGACCATCGGGCGCAGCTCCGGCGGGATCACCGGAACAGCGTCGAGCACCATGCCCATGGGCGAGTTGCCGTTGGCCTGGAAGGCCGCGACGACCTTGAGCCGCTTGAGCGCGCGCAGCTTCTTCTGGCCCTTGCCCGAGCGAATGGTCTCGCGCAGGTTCTCGGCCTCGGCGTCGATGTCGAAGTTCTCCATCAGCTTCTGGATGGACTCCGCACCCATGGCGCCGGTGAAGTACTCGCCGTAGCGGTCGACGAGCTCGCGGTAGAGCACCTCGTCGACGATGAGCTGCTTGACGGCCAGCTTGGTGAAGGTGGTCCAGATCTCGTCGAGACGATCCAGCTCACGCTGGGCGCGGTCGCGCAGCTGACGCATCTCGCGCTCGCCGCCGTCCTTGACCTTGCGGCGCACGTCGGACTTGGCGCCCTCGGCCTCCAGCTCGGCCAGGTCGGCTTCCAGCTTCTGCGCACGGGCCTCGAGGTCGGCGTCGCGCTGATCGGCGACAGCCTTCTTCTCGACCTCCATCTCGGCCTCGAGGGTGCTGAGCTCGTTGTGGCGCAGCTCCTCGTCGACACCGACGATGACGTAGGCGGCGAAGTAGATGATCTTCTCGAGATCCTTCGGCGCCAGGTCCAGCAGGTAGCCGAGGCGCGACGGAACGCCCTTGAAGTACCAGATGTGGGTGACGGGCGCGGCCAGCTCGATGTGGCCCATCCGCTCACGACGCACCTTGGCGCGAGTCACCTCGACGCCACAGCGCTCACAGATGATGCCCTTGAAGCGGACGCGCTTGTACTTGCCGCAGTAGCACTCCCAGTCCCGGGTGGGGCCGAAGATCTTCTCGCAGAAGAGCCCGTCCTTCTCCGGCTTGAGCGTGCGGTAGTTGATGGTCTCCGGCTTCTTGACCTCGCCATAGCTCCACTGGCGGATGTCTTCGGCGGTGGCCAGGCCGATCCGGAGTTCATCGAAGAAGTTGACGTCTAGCACGTAACTTCCTTTCCCCTGTTCGGGTCGAATTCGAGCAAAAGTTCACTAGTTGATCGTGCGCGGTGCGCGGTGCGGGCGAGCCCGCACCGCGCATACCACCTAGTTCGCCAGATCGTCGACGGTGGCCGCTTCGTTCCTGGACAGGTTGATGCCCAGGTTCGCCGCGGCGCGCTCCAGATCCTCGTCGTCGCCGTCACGCATCTCGATCGCGGCGCCGTCCGAGGACAGCACTTCCACGTTGAGGCACAGCGACTGGAGTTCCTTGAGGAGCACCTTGAACGACTCCGGAATGCCCGGCTCCGGAATGTTCTCGCCCTTGACGATCGCCTCGTAGACCTTCACGCGGCCCACCACGTCGTCGGACTTGATGGTCAGGAGTTCCTGCAGCGTGTACGCCGCGCCGTAGGCCTGCATGGCCCAGCACTCCATCTCACCGAAACGCTGACCACCGAACTGCGCCTTACCACCCAGCGGCTGCTGCGTGATCATCGAGTACGGGCCGGTCGAACGGGCGTGGATCTTGTCGTCGACCAGGTGGTGCAGCTTCAGGATGTACATGTAACCGACCGCGACCGGGTACGGGAACGGCTCGCCGGAGCGGCCGTCGAACAGGGTCGCCTTGCCGTTCTCGTCGACCATGCGCTCACCGTCGCGGTTGGGCAGGGTCGAGCCGAGCAGACCGGTCAGCTCCTCGTCGCGGGCACCGTCGAAGACGGGGGTCGCGATGTTGGAGTCGGCCGGGGCGCCCAGCATCTCCTCCGGCAGCGACTGCGCCCAGTCGGGGCGAGTGCCGTCGGCGGCGACGTCGACGTTCCAGCCGGCCTTACCGATCCAGCCCAGGTGGGTCTCCAGGATCTGGCCGATGTTCATACGACGCGGAACACCGTGGGTGTTCAGGATGATGTCGACCGGGGTGCCGTCGGGCATGAACGGCATGTCCTCGGTGGGGAGGATCTTGCCGATGACGCCCTTGTTGCCGTGGCGACCGGCGAGCTTGTCGCCGTCCTGGATCTTGCGCTTCTGGGCCACGTAGACGCGGACCAGCTCGTTCACGCCGGGAGGCAGATCGTCGTCGTCCTCGCGCGAGAACACGCGGATGCCGATGACCTTGCCGGACTCGCCGTGGGGCACCTTCAGCGAGGTGTCGCGCACCTCGCGCGCCTTCTCACCGAAGATCGCGCGGAGCAGGCGCTCCTCGGGGGTCAGCTCGGTCTCGCCCTTCGGGGTGACCTTGCCGACCAGGATGTCGCCGTCGCGAACCTCGGCGCCGATGCGGATGATGCCGCGCTCGTCCAGGTCGGCCAGCACCTCGTCGGAGACGTTCGGGATGTCCCGGGTGATCTCCTCGGCGCCCAGCTTGGTGTCGCGGGCGTCGATCTCGTGCTCTTCGATGTGGATCGAGGTGAGGACGTCCTCTTCCACGAGGCGCTGCGACAGGATGATCGCGTCCTCGTAGTTGTGGCCTTCCCACGGCATGACGGCGACAAGAAGGTTCTTGCCGAGCGCCATCTCACCGTTCTCGGTGCAGGGGCCGTCCGCGAGGACCTGCCCCTTCTCCACCCGCTGGCCCTCGTCCACGATCGGACGCTGGTTGGAGCAGGTGCCCTGGTTGGAGCGGTTGAACTTGCGCATCCGGTAGGACTTGCGGCTGCCGTCGTCGGCCATCACGGTGACGTAGTCGGCCGAGACCTCCTCGACCACACCCGGCTTCTCGTTCACCACGACATCGCCGGCGTCGACCGCGGCGCGCAGCTCCATGCCGGTGCCCACGATCGGGGACTCGGAACGGATCAGCGGCACGGCCTGACGCTGCATGTTCGCGCCCATGAGGGCACGGTTGGCGTCGTCGTGCTCGAGGAACGGGATCATGGCCGTCGCGACCGACACCATCTGGCGCGGCGAGATGTCCATGTAGTCGACCTGCGACGGGTTGACGAACTCGACCTCTTCACCGGCGCGGCGCACGAGGACGCGGTCCTCGATGAAGCGGCCCTCGGCGTCGACCGGCGAGTTGGCCTGCGCGCGGACGTAGCGATCTTCCTCGTCGGCGGTCAGGTACTTGACCTCGTCGGTGACCTTGCCGTCGACGACCCGGCGGTACGGGGTCTCGATGAAGCCGAACGGGTTGACCCGCGCGTACACCGACAGCGAACCGATCAGGCCGATGTTCGGGCCTTCCGGGGTCTCGATCGGGCACATGCGGCCGTAGTGCGACGGGTGGACGTCTCGGACTTCCAGGCCGGCGCGCTCACGGGACAGACCACCCGGGCCCAGCGCCGACAGGCGGCGCTTGTGGGTCAGACCCGACAGCGGGTTGTTCTGGTCCATGAACTGCGACAGCTGGGAGGTTCCGAAGAACTCCTTGATCGCGGCGACGACCGGGCGGATGTTGATCAGGGTCTGCGGCGTGATCGCCTCGACGTCCTGGGTGGTCATCCGCTCGCGGACCACGCGCTCCATGCGGGACAGGCCCACGCGGATCTGGTTCTGGATCAGCTCGCCGACGGTGCGCAGACGACGGTTGCCGAAGTGGTCGATGTCGTCGATCTCGACGGGGACCTCTTCGCCGCCGGGGGCGGTCATGTTGCGATCACCGGCGTGCAGACGCACCAGGTACTCGATGGTGGTGACGATGTCTTCCTTCGTCAGCACCGAGCTGGTGACCGGCTCGTGCACGTGGATGCCGAGCTTCTTGTTGATCTTGTAGCGACCGACGCGCGCCAGGTCGTAGCGCTTCTCCTTGAAGAACAGGTTCTCCAGCAGGGTCTGCGCGGACTCCTTGGTCGGCGGCTCGCCCGGACGCAGCTTGCGGTAGATGTCGAGCAGCGCCTCGTCCTGGCCGGGCGTGCTGTCCTTCTCCAGGGTGGACATCATGATCTCGGAGAAGCCGAAACGCTCGACGATCTCCTCGGTGGTCCAGCCCAGCGCCTTCAGCAGCACGGTGACCGGCTGACGGCGCTTGCGGTCGATGCGCACGCCGACGGTGTCGCGCTTGTCGACGTCGAATTCCAGCCACGCGCCGCGCGACGGGATGACGCGCACGCTGTGCAGGTCCTTCTCGGTGCCCTTGTCGATCGAGTGATCGAAGTAGACGCCGGGCGAACGCACCAGCTGCGAGACGACGACGCGCTCGGTGCCGTTGATGATGAACGTGCCCTTGTCGGTCATCATCGGGAAGTCACCCATGAAGACCGTCTGGCTCTTGATCTCACCGGTGTTGTTGTTGATGAACTCCGCGGTGACGAACAGCGGCGCCGCGTAGGTCATGTCCTTCTCTTTGCACTCTTCGATGGAGGCCTTGACCTCTTCGAAGCGCGGGTCCGAGAACGACAGGGACATCGAACCGGAGAAGTCCTCGATCGGCGAGAGCTCCTCGAGCACCTCCTCCAAGCCGCCTGCGAGACCGACGTCGCCGCGTGCGGCCGCCTTCTCACGCCAGTCGGGGGTACCGACCAACCAGGCGAACGAGTCCGTTTGTAGGTCGAGAAGTCCGGGCACCTCCAAGGGCTCACGGATCTTCGCGAACGAAACCCTCAACGGGGCTCCGGGGATTCCAGCCTTGGTCTGGGTGGAGACTGCCAAGATGCGTCCTTCCAGCACCTCACGCGCGTCGCGTGGTGGTCCGCGACCGTCGCTTGTCTGCTACGAATTCCGCTGGTTACAACCCGAACGAAACCCGAACAGGCAGCATCGGAAGTAACACCGGAAGGTGGAACTTTCGTGTGCGAATCAAGGTGTGGACAGGAGGCAGCCAGCGCAACGTCCAAACTTACACCCACAGAGAGAGGGGTGTCAACATACCATCCGTGCGACTGCTCACACGGCAAACGCGCCGAACTCCCGTGACGCTGGCCGCGTCGGGCGCCTGGGCGCTGGAGCCCCTGTAACAGCTGACGCTGCTGTGAATAGGGTGACGGTTCGCGCGCGCCTCGTCAAGTGCCGCGGCCGCGCCTGTCCGAGAAGTGAGATCGCCTGCCGCGCTGGGCATCCCCCGCCGGAACCGCGGCTATTTTACCCGCGACACGCCGCAGACGCCAACCAGGGAAACCGCCGTTCAGACGTTGTTTTCCGGCCCGGAACGCCGCGGAGCCCCGGCCGTGAGGGCCGGGGCTCCACCTACGCGAGAAACTCGCTCAGCCGTTGATCTGGCCGTGCGGAATCGTCTTCGTGTCGAACGACTGGGTGGGGTGCTCGCTGCCGTAGGCGGCCATCACCTGGGTGTCGTCGGACTGGTCGAGCGACTCCCGGATCGCCACCTGGGCGGCGTGCGGCAGGGTGTGCATGATCTCGCGCACACGGGCCTGACGGCGGAAGACCGCCTGGCGAACCGGCATGCCCGGCTCCGCCTTCATCTGCGGGATGATGCCCTCGATCTCCTCGGCGCCACCGTGGTGGTGACCGGCGTCGACGAGCGCCTGCTCGCGCGCCATCTGCGCCTCGTCCTTCTCCTCGGACATGCCGATCGGGCCGATCATGCGGCCGTTGAGGAACTGCTTGACCACCGGCTCGTCGCTGGTGAGCAGCACCTCGCGGGGGCCGAACATGACCAGCTGACGGCGGAAGAGCATGCCGATGTTGTCCGGCACGGTACGAGCCAGGTTGATGTTGTGGGTCACGATCAGGATCGTGGCGTCGATCTGCGCGTTGATGTTCAGCAGCAGCTGCGCCAGGTACGAGGTACGCACCGGGTCCAGACCGGAGTCGGGCTCGTCGACCAGGATGATCTGCGGGTCGAGCACCAGGGCGCGGGCCAGGCCGGCACGCTTGCGCATACCGCCGGAGATCTCGCCGGGCAGCTTGCCCTCGGCGCCGAGCAGACCGGTCAGCTCGAGCTTCTCCATCACGATCTGCCGGATCTCGGTTTCCGACTTCTTCGTGTGCTCCCGCAGCGGGAAGGCGATGTTGTCGAACAGGTTCATCGAGCCGAACAGCGCGCCGTCCTGGAAGAGGACGCCGAACAGTTTGCGGATCTCGTAGAGCTCCTTGTTGGAGCAGGTGGTGATATCGGTGCCATCGATGAAGATGGAGCCGCGCTCGGGCCGCAGCAGGCCGATCAGCGACTTCAGGAACACCGACTTACCCGTACCAGAAGGGCCGAGCAGAGCGCTCACCTCACCCGAAGGGAGCGTGATCGACACGTCCTGCCAAATTCGCTGCGAACCGAATGATTTGGTTACACCCTCGGTCCTGACCTCGACGCCCACGCTACCTCCATTGTTCCCTGCGAGCACCCCACCCTGCTGACCGCGCGCTCACATCACGGCGGTGCGTCACGACACTGTGGGTCCGGTCACTGTATCCCATCAGTGAGACGGGGCACACCCCTACATGACCGAAGAGTAACCCGCCCTGTCGATACAGCGCGTATCACCTTCCCATGTCGGGAAAAATGACAAACGGGCGGCCCTCGAAAGGGCCGCCCGTTCGCAAAACGCGAAGCGCGGAATTACTTGACCGCGACCTTGGCGCCGGCCTCTTCCAGCTTGGCCTTGGCAGCCTCGGCGGCCTCCTTCGAGACCTTCTCCAGGATCGGCTTCGGGGCACCCTCGACCAGGTCCTTGGCTTCCTTCAGGCCCAGGCCGGAGACGATCTCACGGACCACCTTGATGACCTGGATCTTCTTGTCGCCCGCACCCTCGAGGATGACGTCGAACTCGTCCTGCTCCTCGGCGGCGTCAGCGGCGGCCGGGGCGGCACCCGCGGCGGCAACGGCGACGGGGGCAGCAGCGGTGACCTCGAACTTCTCCTCGAACGCCTTCACGAAGGAGGACAGCTCCAGGAGGGTCATCTCCGAGAAAACGTCGAGCAGCTCTTCGGTGGACAGCTTGGCCATGATTGTTCCTTTCGGTGGTGAATGTCTGTGTGCGCGGGCGGTAACACCCGAGCGGGGGTATTACTCGGCAGCGCCTTCGGCCTGCTTCTTCTCCTGCAGCGCGGCGGCCAGACGGGCCACCTGACCTGCGGGAGCCGAGAACAGCCCGGCAGCCTTGGACATGTTGCCCTTCATCGCGCCGGCCAGCTTGGCCAGCAGGACCTCGCGGGTCTCCAGGTCGGCGATCTTCTCGACCTCGGACACGGACAGCGCAGCGCCGTCCATGTAGCCGCCCTTGATGACGAGCGCCTTGTTGTCCTTGGCGAAGGTCTTGAGCGCCTTCGCGGCGTTGACCGGCTCACCCTGGATGAAGGTGATGGCGGTCGGTCCGACGAACAAGTCGTCCAGGCCCTCGACGCCCGCTTCCGCGGCCGCGAGCTTGACCAGGGTGTTCTTGGCGACGGAGTACGTGGCATCGGCGCCGAGCGCGCGACGCAGCTCGGTGAGCTTGCCGACCGACAGACCACGGTATTCCGTGACAACGGTGGCCGTGGAGTTCTTGAACTGCTCCGCGATCTCCGCGACAGCGGTGACCTTTTCAGGCTTCGCCATACTTCGCCTCCTCTCTGATGTCGGTTCGTGAACGCGCACTACCGAATTCAGGGGCCGGCGACAAAACTAACGCCCCGGACGCAAGGCGTACCGGGGCGCGAAAGATCGGCCTCAGCTCTCCCTGCGTGGGCCGCCGGCAATGTCGCCGGACCTTCGATCGACATCGCGCGAGCGACATCGACGACCAACGGTCTTCGGTAGAACGAATGGGTAGTCATCGAACAGGTCGATGACCGGAGTCCACTGTACCTGCACCCACCCCTATCTGCCAAAACGGGTCTCGGCCACCCCCATTCGCCGAATTCGGAGTGACCCAGGTCACTTCCATCGGCACTTGTGGCCGGAATCCCACCGAGAAGGTGTTACGAAGGGTGACAGTAATCTGCTTCACTCGGAAACTATGGCAACCTCCATAGTCGCTCCATCAGTGCTGCTGGACCGGCGTCCGCAGCGCTTCCTCGCGCTCCTCGTCATCTGCCTGGCCGAATTGCTGGTGGTGCTCGACAACACCATCGTCAATGTCGCCCTGCCCTCGATCGGCGTCCAGCTCCAGACCGGGGTGTCCGGCCTGCAGTGGGTCGTCGACGCCTACACCCTCACCTTCGCCGGACTCCTGCTCGCCGCGGGCAACCTCGGCGACCGCTACGGCCGCAGGCGGATCATGGTCGTCGGCCTGATCGGCATCGCGGTGATGTCGGTCGGCGGCGCGCTGGCCGGCTCGATGACGCAGGTCATCGCGGCTCGCGCGGCCATGGGCGTCTTCGCCGCCGCCGTCTTCCCGGCCACCCTGGCCCTGATCATCAACATCTTCACCGACAAGCGCGAACGCGCGCTCGCCATCGCCGCCTGGACCGCGATGGCGGGCTTCGCCATCGCCATCGGCCCGATCTCGGGCGGCTGGCTGCTCGAACACTTCAGCTGGCACTCGGTGTTCTGGATCAATGTGCCGGTGGCGCTGGTCGCGCTGGTCGCGACGCTGATCTGGGTGCCGGAATCACGCGCCGAGCAGGTCGGCAGGCTGGATCTGCCCGGCATCTTCCTCTCGATCGCGGGCATCACGCTGGCGGTGTGGGCGATCATCGAGGCGCCGCACAACGGCTGGCTCTCGCTCACCACCCTGTGCACCGCGACCCTCGGCGCCCTGCTGCTCGCCGCGTTCGTCGTCTGGGAATTGCGTTCCGCCGCACCGATTCTCGATATGCGACTGTTCCGGAATCGCCGATTCTCGTTGCCCGCCCTGGCCATCGCGATCGGGTATTTCTCGATGTTCGGCTTCCTGTTCCTGATCACCCAGTATTTCCAGGGCGTGCGCGAATACACGCCACTCGAATTCGGTATCGCGTCTTTGCCTTTCGCGTTCTCGGTCGCGATCGGCGCGCCGGTGGCGACGCTGCTGGCACAGCGCGTAGGCACGACCGCGGTCCTGGTGATCGGCCTGCTGCTCACCGGGCTCGGGCTCTATCTCGGCGGCCAGGTCACCGTGGACAGCACCTACCTGATCGGGGTGCTGCCGTCGATGGTGTTCATGGCGCTGGGCCTCGGCATCGTGCAGGGCCCGGCGACGGAATCGATCATGTCCTCGCTCCCGCTGGACGAGGCGGGCGCGGGGTCGGCGGTCAACGACACCACCAGGGAGATCGGCGGCACCCTCGGCGTCGCCGTGCTCGGCTCCATCGTGGCCTCGTACTACACCAGCCGGATCGGTTCCAGAATCGACGCCATCCCGGTCGGCATCATGAACGAACGCGAGAAGGAACTGGTCAAGGCGAGCCCGCTCAGCGTGCTCGAACTGCGCAAACGCGAACTGGCCCCGTTCTTCGAGACCCAGCGCGAGAACCTCATCGTCGCGATGAAGTCCGCGACGCTCCAGGGCGCGCACGCCGCCTCCCTCGTCGCCGCGGGCGCGGTGCTGGTGTGCGCGATCATCGTGGCGATCTTCCTGCCGTGGAAACCGCAGGGCGGCGATTCGGTGCTGCTCGGCTGGCGCACCAAGACCGACGACGACCAGAACTGACCCGGAAAAACCGCGAGGGTGGGAACGCAGTGCGTTCCCACCCTCGCGGTCGATCAGGAGCTACCTGTCAGGAGAAGCTCACGCATCCTCGTCGAGGAGGTTGCGGGTGCGGTTCGGGTCCACCGGGATGCCCGGTCCGGTGTTGGTCGAAACCGTGATCTTCTTGACGTAGCGGCCCTTGGCGGTCGACGGCTTCACACGCAGGATCTCGTCCAGCGCGGCACCGTAGTTCTCCACCAGCTTGGCATCGTCGAACGAGGCCTTGCCGATGACGAAGTGCAGGTTGGCCTGCTTGTCGACGCGGAAGTTGATCTTGCCGCCCTTGATGTCGTTGACGGCCTTGGTCACATCGTTGGTGACGGTGCCCGTCTTCGGGTTCGGCATCAGACCACGCGGGCCCAGGACACGCGCGATGCGGCCGACCTTGGCCATCTGGTCCGGGGTGGCGATCGCGGCGTCGAAGTCCAGCCAGCCGCCCTGGATCCGCTCGATCAGGTCCTCGGCGCCCACGGCGTCGGCACCGGCGGCCTCGGCCTCGGCGGCCTTCTCGCCGGCGGCGAACACGATGACGCGGGCGGTCTTACCGGTGCCGTGCGGCAGGTTGACGGTGCCGCGGACCATCTGGTCGGCCTTACGGGGATCCACGCCGAGACGGACGGCGACCTCGACGGTCGCGTCGGTCTTGGTGGTCGCGGTCTCCTTCGCCAGGCGCGCGGCGCTCAGCGGGGAGTACAGCTTGTCGCGATCGACCTTCTCAGCAGCGGCGAGATACGCCTTGCTTCGCTTTGCCATGATTTTCTGTCCTTAATGTGCTGGTGTCAGATGTGGTTTCCGGGCCTGGCCGGCCCTCCCACATGGAGCGAGAGTTCGCTCAGCCCTCGACGGTGATACCCATCGAACGGGCGGTACCGGCGATGATCTTCGCGGCCTGATCGAGATCGGTGGCGTTGAGATCCTCGGCCTTGGTCTTGGCGATCTCCCGGACCTGGTCCATGGTGACCTTGGCGACCTTGGTCTTGTGCGGCTCGGCCGAGCCCTTCTGCACACCGGCGGCCTTGAGCAGCAGACGCGCGGCGGGCGGGGTCTTCAGCTTGAAGTCGAACGTCCGGTCCTCGTACACCGAGATCTCGACCGGGATGACGTTGCCACGCTGCGACTCGGTCGCGGCGTTGTACGCCTTGCAGAACTCCATGATGTTGACGCCGTGCTGACCGAGCGCGGGGCCGACCGGAGGAGCCGGGTTCGCGGCGCCGGCCTGGATCTGCAGCTTGATGATCCCGGCGAGCTTCTTCTTCTTGGGGGGCATCTTTCTTCCTTGGGTTTCGGGTTCCTTACGGTTGCCGTAAGCCTGTTGCGGGATCGCTCCCACGCCGGGTCCAAACCCGGCATTCGCGCACGACCACGACGCCGGGCGGAAAACGCCTGGCGCGGGTCTACACACGAACTGTCACACTCTACCGAACCGCGACACGGCCACCGCGGGCGGGGAGGGTCCACCAACGACAACGGCACCGCCGAAGCGGTGCCGTCGCGAAGCTGGTTCGAACTAGATCTTGGAGACCTGGGTGAAGTTCAGCTCGACCGGGGTCTCACGACCGAAGATCGAGACGAGCACCTTGAGCTTCTGCTGCTCGGCGTTGACCTCGCTGATGCTGGCGGGCAGCGTCGCGAACGGGCCGTCCATCACGGTCACCGACTCGCCGACCTCGAAGTCGACCTCGATGATCGGCTTGGCCGAGACCTCGCCGGTGGACTCGGCACCGGTCGACGACGTCGCCGCCGCGGCCGCCTTCTTCTGCTGCGCACCGGCCGGGACCAGGAACTTCACGACCTCGTTGATGGTCAGCGGGGTGGGCTTGGCGCCGGGGCCACCGCCGGTCATACCGACGAAACCGGTGACGCCGGGGGTGTTGCGGACCGCGCCCCACGACTCGTTGTTCAGTTCCATCCGGACCAGGATGTAGCCGGGCAGCACCTTGCGGTTGACGTGCTTGCGCTGGCCGTTCTTGATCTCGGTGACCTCTTCGGTCGGCACCTCGACCTGGAAGATGTAGTCCTCGAGGCCGAGGTTCTGCACGCGGGTCTCGAGGTTGGTCTTGACCTTGTTCTCGTAGCCGGCGTAGGAGTGCACGACGTACCAGTCGCCGGGGACACGCCGCAGCTTCGCCTTCATCGACTCGACCGGGTCGGCGTCGGGGTCTTCCTCGGTGGCGACTTCCTCGACGACGGCGTCGTCGGCATCAGCGCTCTCGGTGGTGGCCTCGACCTCGTCGGTGGCGGTCTCCGCCACGGCGTCGTCGACCGGGAACTCGTCGTTTGTTTCGTTCTCCGGGGTGGTCACTGAGGCACTCGCTTCCTGTGTCGTCACTACATCCTCTGGGCCGGGTCGGTGGCGCGGAGCGCACACTCCGCCGTTCCGGCCCGGGATCGGCTACCGGCGTCGGTGTCGGCGATCAGCCGAACAGCCAGTCGACACCCTTGATGAACGCCGTATCCAGCCCGAATATGAACGCGACCATGAAGACCACGAACACCAGAACGACGGCCGTATACGTGACCATCTGCTTCCGGTTGGGCCAGATCACCTTACGCAGTTCCGCGATGACCTCTCGCAGGAACTTGATCAGCCGCTTGAACGGGTTGCCCGCCTTGGCCTTGTCGGCCGACTTGTCCGACTTACGTGACGGTCGGTCCAGCGTGGCCACCGAACCGGTGTCGGTCGAAGCGTCCGACGTGCGCGCACGGCGAGCTGTCCGCTTGCCGCTCGGCCGAGTGGCAGCGGCGGTGGTGTCGTCGCCGTCGTCGGCGCGAGTATCCCGCTCGTCGCTCACGTCGTCTCCTCGCTTCGCTCGGACCCGCCGTGCGCGAAGCGCGCTGGCCTGATGGCTCGCTCGCTTCGCTCGCTCACGTCGATCCTTCCTCGTCGCTGGCATTCAGGGCAGGGGCGACAGGACTTGAACCTGCAACCTGCGGTTTTGGAGACCGCTGCTCTGCCAATTGAGCTACGCCCCTTCGGTTGGACCAACCCGGACTGTTACGTCTGAGCTGTGGATGTCCAACCACAGTCGATATTCATTTATCGAGCTCTGGTGTCACACAACATGCGCGCCGCTTCCGTGGGGATCAGATCCCCGGGAAGATCAGCGCGCAGCAGCCGGTGACCCCAGAGTCCCGAGTGTACGTTACCGCGTGCCGAATCCGCCAATCCGGGACAGCCGACCAGGTCAGGACAGCTGAACGGTTGCCGTGGCGCGCCCGAAGATCTTCTTGCCCGCCGATTTCGCCGTGATGGCGACGACGGCGGTCCTGGCCTCCGGATCGACCGATTTCACCTTACCGGTGAACTCGACCTCGGCCGGGGCGTCCGCGCCCACGTAGACCGGGCTGGTGAACCGGACGTTGTACTCCTTCACCGCGCCGGGATCGCCGAGCCAGGACGTGACGAAACCGCCGCCGAGACCCATGGTGAGCATGCCGTGCGCGACCACGTTGTCCAGGCCGACCAGCTTGACGATCTCGTCGCTCCAGTGGATCGGGTTGGCGTCGCCGGACACGCCCGCGTAGTTCACCAGGTCGCCCCGGGTGAGCCGGACGGTGCGCGGCGGCAGTTCGTCGCCGGCCGCGATGCTGTCGAAGGCCAGGGCGCGCGTACTGACGTACGGCTGAGGGTCCCGGGTGACCGGGTCGGGGGTGATCTCCGCGTGCGCGTCCAGGGGCACCTGCCGCTCGGGATCCTCCTCGCCGAGGCCGTGCATGAGCACGCCGCGCACCGCGTCGGACATGGTGGGATCGATGTCACCGCCGCTGCGGCCGATGAGGGTGGTGTAGGTGGTGAGCACCAGCTCGTCGTCCTGCGCGGTGACGATGTTCTTGGTGACGATGATGTCGCCGCCGAACGCCTGGCGGAACGAATGCAGGTACACGTCGCAGGTGAGCTGGTCGCCCACCCGGATCGGGCGGTGGATCTCCAGGATCTGGTCGGTCTGCATGATCTGGCTCAGGTCGTAGCCGGTGACGATCTGCTCGAACAGCTTGCGCTGGGCCAGGATGCCGACCAGGGAGATGAAGGTGAGCGGGGCCACCAGGCCGTCGTGGCCGTACTCGCGCGCGACGTCTTCGTCCCAGTGCACCGGGTGGTAGTCCTGCACGGCGCGGGCGTATTCGCGCACCTTCTCGCGGCCGACCTCGTAGAAGTCGTCGACGCGGTAGTGGTGGCCGACCATCGACGCCGCGTGCGCGGCGGGATCGAAGGGCGCGGCGGCTGCGGCGGATACCGCTTCGTCAGTTCCGGTGTTCACTGTCACACCCTGGACCTTACTCACACGTAGCCGATCACAACGCCGTCCGGGGGTGTAATCACCCGGCCGCCGACGGGCCCGTTCCGGCCCGGAAACGCACAAAGGCCGGACTCTCGTCCGGCCTTCGGCAAATGCTGTGGTGAATCAGCGCGACTCGCGGTGCGCCCGGTGGGTTCCGCAGTTCGGGCAGAACTTCTTCAGCTCGAGGCGGTCCGGGTCGTTGCGCCGGTTCTTCTTGGTGATGTAGTTGCGGTGCTTGCACTCTTCGCAGGCCAAGGTGATCTTTGGCCGGACATCGGTGGACTTCGCGGCCACGATATGCCTTCTTTCCGGTCTGGGCTGAGTCGTTATTGGTAGCGATGGCCGGACTTGAACCGGCGACACAACGATTATGAGTCGTTTGCTCTACCGACTGAGCTACACCGCCACGGCGGACCTATTACGGTGGGCCGGCGGGAAAGTCGGCAACCACCGGCAATCCGGCGAGCCCCCTAACGGAATCGAACCGTTGACCTTTTCCTTACCATGGAAACGCTCTGCCGACTGAGCTAAGGGGGCATGACTACGTGGCACAGAGTCTGTACCGGCGAACCGGTCAGGCTGACTCCGTGCTCCGGCGTCCTGAACGAGATTACACACTACCCCGCAGCACTACCAAATCGCCTGATCAAGGGCCGTTTTTGGGCATCTAGGCCGACAGCATCGCACGGGCGCACGGTATCGAGCGGCTCCAGCCCTGCCCCGGATACCAAAGAACCCCGCCGATCTGATGATCGACGGGGTTCGATGTGGCAGATGTAGGATTCGAACCTACGTAGGCTTTCACCGACAGATTTACAGTCTGCTCCCATTGGCCGCTCGGGCAATCTGCCTTGTGCGCCGTTTCCGGTGCGCTGAGCAGCTTACAACGAACCCACACCCACAATGCAAACCGCCTGCACAACGACCCTGCGAGCACGGTCGGCGAGGGGATGCGGGTACAACTGTCTCGGCGGCCGGTACACGCCGGTCCAACCGTTGTCAGACCCTGAGGGACAGGAGCGCAGTGTGGCCGATTCGTCATTCGACGTGGTGAGCAAGGTCGATCGCCAGGAGGTCGACAACGCGCTGCATCAGGCGGAGAAGGAGCTGAACTCCCGCTACGACTTCAAGGGCACCGACGCGGCGATCGCGTGGTCGGGCGAGGAAGCCATCGTGCTCACCGCCAACGCCGAGGAGCGGGTGAAGGCCGCGCTCGAGGTGTTCAAGGAGAAGCTCATCCGCCGCGACATCTCGCTGAAGGCGTTCGACGCCGGCGAGCCGCAGGCCTCGGGCAAGGTGTTCAAGATCACCGGCACGCTGGTGCAGGGCATCGACGCGGAGAAGGCCAAGAAGATCTCCAAGAAGATTCGCGACGAGGGCCCCAAGGGCGTGAAGGCGCAGATCCAGGGCGAGGAGCTGCGGGTGAGCAGCAAGAAGCGCGACGACCTGCAGGCCGTGATCTCCCTGCTCAAGGGCGAGGACTTCGGGATCGCCCTGCAGTTCGTGAACTATAGATAATTTGGCGGCTGGCGCCGCGGGTTTTCGGCCTGGTGACCTCGCCGCCGAGCAGCGATACTTCGCCTTCGGCGTTACGTCTCGCTACTCGGCGGCGAGGCGGCCGAAAACGTGGTGGTCACCTCAGTGGTGACGGTGGGTGCCGCCCGCCATCTCCTCGAGTCGCTTGATGCGCTCGTCCATCGGCGGGTGCGTGCTGTACCAGCGCGCGATGCGGTCGCCGGCGCGGAACGGGTTGGCGATCATCAGGTGCGATTCGCTGGTGAGTTTGGGGTCCGGCGGCAGCGGGGCCACCTGGACGCCGCGTTCGATCTTGCGCAGCGCCGAGGCCAGGGCCAGCGGGTCGCCGGTGAGTTCGGCGCCGGACTGGTCGGCCTGGTACTCCCGGGAGCGCGACACCGCCATCTTGATCAGGCCCGCGGCGATCGGGCCGAGCAGCGACACCAGCAGCACGGCGATGATGTTCGGGCCCTGACCGTCCCTGCTGCCGAACGAACTGGCGAAGAAGGCCATATTGGCCAGGCCGGTGATGATCGAGGCCATGGCGCCCGCCACCGACGAGATCAGGATGTCGCGGTTGTAGACGTGCGACAGCTCGTGCCCGAGCACCGCGCGCAGCTCCCGCTCGTCGAGCAGTTGCAGAATGCCGCTGGTACAGCACACCGCGGCGTGCCGGGGATTGCGGCCGGTGGCGAACGCGTTGGGCGCGTTGGTCGGACTGATGTAGAGCCGCGGCATGGGCTGCCTGGCCGTCGTCGCGAGCTCGCGCACGATCCGGTACATGACCGGCGCCTCGAGTTCGCTGACCGGTTGCGCGTGCATCGCCTTCAAGGCCAGCTTGTCGCTGTTGAAGTAGGCGTAGGCGTTCATGCCGACGGCGAGCACGACCGAGATGATCAGGATTGTCGGGCTGCGGAACATCGCCCCGATGGCGACGATCAGCGCCGACAGCCCGACCATCAATCCAAACGTCTTGATCCCATTGGGCATGGAGGTAGAACGTGTGTGCAGCTGGGATAGTTCCTGCTCAGCCTACCCGTTCGATGGTGTAGCGGACCAGGCGGGTCAGTGCCTCGTTGGCCGGGCCCGCGGGCAGGGCGCTCAGTTCGGCGTCGGCGAGGTCGGCGTATTCCTGGAGCTTGGCCTTGGCCTTGGCCATGCCGGGTGAGCGACGCAGCAGTTCCAGCGCCTCGTCGACCTCGGCGTCGGTTTCCAGGGGGTGGTCGAGCAGCGTGCGCAGGCGGTCGCTGTCGGGGCCGGACTCGCGCAGCGCGTAGAGGACCGGCAGGGTGTGCACACCCTCGCGCAGATCGGTGCCGGGGGTCTTGCCGGACTGCTCGGCCGAGGACGAGATGTCGATGATGTCGTCGGAGATCTGGAAGGCGGTGCCCACCGCGTCGCCGAGCCGGGCCAGCCGTTCGACGTGCTCGGGGCCCGCGCCGGAGAAGGTGCCGCCGAACCGGCCCGCGGCCGCGATCAGCGACCCGGTCTTCTCCCAGACCACGCGCAGGTAGTGCTCCACCGGATCCTGGGACTGCTTGGCGCCCATGGTTTCCCGCATCTGGCCGGTGACCAGCTCGGCGAAGGTCTCGGCGATGATGCGGACCGCGTCGGGGCCGAGGGTGGAGGTGAGGCGGGAGGCGTGGGCGAACAGGTAGTCGCCGGCCAGGATGGCGATGTTGTTGCCCCAGCGCGCGTTGACGCTCACCGCGCCGCGCCGCTGCGGCGCCTCGTCCATGACGTCGTCGTGGTAGAGCGTCGCCAGGTGCACCAGCTCCACCACGGTGCCCGCGGTGACCAGCGCCGGATCGGTGGGATTGGGGCCGAGCTGACCGGTGAGCACGGTGAACAGCGGACGGAACCGTTTACCGCCGGCGCGCGCCAGGTGCAGCGCCGCTTCCTGCAGGAATTCCTCGCCGTCGGAGAGTTCGTCGACGAGCAGTTTCTCGACCGCGGCCAGGCCGTCGCGCACGGTGGCGGCGAGTTCGGGATCGACGAGATCTACCCCGGCAACCACGGTGCTCTCGTCGCTCACAGCCGATGTGCTCATTATCTTCTCCCAGCGATGCGTCCGACCCCGACGGGTAGCAACCTAGCGTGTTCCGGCGCCAGGGCCGATGAACACGGTCACACAGTGACTATTCCCGGTGTACCCGACACTCTCGCACAGCGGCCGGGGGTGCCAGTATTGAGCCATGGGTTCACCGGATCTCACCCCCGCCGACCGCGCTCCGCTGCCCGCCACCGTCGAGGTGCTCGTCGTGGGGGCCGGGCCCGCCGGGTCGGCGTCGGCGGCCTGGGCCGCCAGGGCCGGACGCGATGTGCTGCTGCTCGATTCCGCCGTCTTCCCCCGGGACAAGACCTGCGGCGACGGGCTGACCCCGCGCGCCACCGCCGAGATGGAACACCTGGGTCTGGGCGAGTGGCTGCGCGCGCACACGGTGAACCACGGCCTGCGGATGGCAGGATTCGGCCGGGAAGCGTTGCTGCCGTGGCCGGGCGGGTCGTTCCCGACCTACGGGAGCGCCGTCCCCCGAACCGAACTCGACGACAAGCTGCGCGAGACCGCGATCAAATCCGGCGCGCGGATGGTCGACGGCGCGAAGGTCACCGAGGTACTGCGCGACGGCGAGCGGGTCACCGGGGTGACGGTGCGGATCGGCGAGGCCACCCACACCGTGCGCTGCCGAGTCCTGGTGGTGGCCGACGGCGTCCGCTCCCCCATCGGCAAGCAGCTGGGCCGCACCTGGCATCGCCGCTACGCCTACGGCACCGCCGCGCGCGCCTACATCAAGTCCGGCCGCAGCGACGACCAGTGGATCTCCTCGCACCTGGAACTGCGCAACGCCGCCGACGAGCTGGTCCCCGGCTACGGCTGGATCTTCCCGCTGGGCAACGGCGAGGTGAACATCGGCGTGGGTTCGCTGGCGACCGAGCAGCGGCCCTCGCACATCGCGCTCAAGCCGCTGATCGAGCACTACACCCGGCTGCGGCGGGAGGAATGGGAGCTCGAGGGCGAGCTGCGTGCCGTCGCCTCGGCGCTGCTGCCGATGGGCGGCGCGGTGTCGAACGTGGCCGGGGTGAACTGGGCGCTGGTCGGTGACGCCGCGGGCTGCGTGAACCCGCTCAACGGCGAGGGCATCGACTACGGCCTGGAAGGCGGGCACATGCTGGCCGGGCTGCTCGACGAGCCCGATCTGAGCACGGTGTGGCCGCGGCTGCTGCGCGAACGCTACGGCCGCACCTTCTCGGTGGCGCGCAGGCTGGCGGGGCTGGCCACCCACACGAAGATGGTCCCGCTGGGCGGTCCGCCGGTGATGCGGTCGAAGTTCCTGCAGCGCACGGCCGTTCGGGTGATGGGCAATCTGGTCACCGACGAAGACGTCGACCTCACCGCCCGCGCCTGGCGGGCCGCGGGCCGGGCCTCGCTGCGTTCCGACGAGCTGCCCCCGTTCTCGTGAGCCGATGACCGCCCGCCGGACGATCCACGGCACGGCCCCCAGCGCGGGGCCATGGTGAGCGGCACCGCGCGACGTCCGGTCCTGGCCCTGTTGCCGCATCTGCGCCGGGCGCGCGACCTGATCGACAAGCGCTACGCGGACCCGCTCGAGCTGGACGAACTCGCCCGGGCCGCCGGGGTGTCGAAGTACCACTTCTTGCGCGCGTTCGCCGCCGTCTACGGACGTACGCCGGTGGCATATCTGGCCGAGCGGCGGATCGAGCGGGCGCAGGACCTGCTGCGGGCGACCAATCTGACCGTCACCGAGGTGTGCATGCTGGTCGGGTACTCGAGTCTCGGCTCGTTCAGCAGCAAGTTCCGGCAGCTCGTCGGGGTGACACCGAGCGAATACCAAGCTCGGTTCGCCGACGGCGCGCCACACATTCCGGGCTGCTACGTCTTCATGCACGGGCTGTCGGACCGGGTCCGGCGCGACACCGCAATTTCGGAGAAGCCGAGCGGCCCCGACCCGTCCTAGCCTCGGATCATGACGACGATCACGAACGTTTCCCTGGTCACGGTGTATGTGACCGATCAGGATGCCGCCAAGCAGTGGTACCTCGACAAGCTCGGCTTCGTCGAGACCGCGGATGTGAGCATGGGCGACAACGGGTTCCGCTGGGTCACCATCGCCCACCCCGACCACACCGAACTCGAGGTCACCCTGATGGTGCCCGGCCCGCCGCTCACCGACGACCTGGCCGACGCCATCCGGCGCGCCCTCGCCGATGGCACCCACGGTGCCCTCGGACTGCGCACCGCGGACTGCCAGAAGACCTTCGAGGAGCTCACCGCCAAGGGCGTGGAGTTCGTTCAGCCGCCCGCGGCGCGACCGTATGGGACCGAGGCGATCATCCGGGACAACTCGGGCAACTGGCTGGTTCTGGTCGAACCGAGCGCCTGAGCCGTGGGTGCCGCCCGGCGATACGGGCGGCACCCGGGCCGTCACTTCGTCGCGAAGCGGCTCTCGATGAACTTGCGCTCGCTGTTGAGCACCCGCTGGTGCAGCTGCTCGGCCAGTGGCTCGATGGCGCCGCCGACCAGCGGCACCTTCACGGTGACGGTGCCGACGACCTCGATCTCACTGCCCTCGGCGGTCGGGCGCAGTTCGTAGGTGCCCGACATCTCGGTGTTGATGCCACCGGTGCGGCCGGTGAAGCTGCCCTTGGCGACCTCGCCCTGCAGCGGCTGCCAGTTGTCGGTGCGGGAGAGCACCAGATCGCTCTTGAGAACTTTGCGCACCAGGCCGGGAACCTTGTCCTGACCCGGCGTTTCGGTCATATGGAGGCGAATGGAACCCGGTCCGTCGGGATGGGAGAGTTCCAGGGTCGCGGTCTCGGCGGAGGCGAATCGCTCCTGCCAGACCGCATCGTCGACGAGTGCCCGGTGAAGATCTTCGACCGGGACTGCGTAGGGCACGGTGAAGCTGAATTTTCGGGACATGGCGGCAACGGTACTGTGTGCCGGGTGTCGGATGTGAGCCTGTCGGACCGGCGGTCCAAGCGCCTGCGACGGGTGCGCGCGACCGTGCTGGCCGTGGCCACCGTGATCAGCGTGATGATGGTGCTGCTGGTACTCGCGGCCTGGCGCAACGACTTCGAGATCGAGCATCATCGCGGCACCACCTCCGGGGAGGTGCTCTCGGCGGGCAGGCTGCGCTCGGCGGTCATGTACGTGACGCCCGACAGCGTCACCCACAATCCGAAGGTCGGCATCCTGTACCCGACCAATCTCACCGCGGGTCAGCGCATCAATGTCGAATACAGCACGCGTGATCCCGACCTGGTGCGGGTCGCCGGGCGCGATGCCAGGGTGGCGATCATCCCGGCGGCGTCGGTGATCGTGGTGGTCTGGGCGGTGGCGCTGCCCGTGCTGTGGCTGATCCGGCGCAAGCGGCGCGAGGCGTAACTTTCCCTGCTGTTCGTCCCGGCGTCACGTCGGTGTGGGGCGCTCGCGCGGTCCGGCGGTCAGGCTGGGACGGTGCGCGTAGCCATCGTTGCGGAGTCCTTCCTGCCGAACATGAACGGCGTCGTCAACTCGGTGTTGCGGGTGCTCGACCATCTGGACGAGCACGGACACGAGGCGATGATCGTGGCGCCGGACACGCTGCGCGGCGTCGCGCCCGCACCCCGCTTCCACGGCCGATTCCCGGTGCACCGGGTGCCCGCGATGATGGTGCCGAAGGTCAGTTCGCTGCCGGTGGGGCTGCCGCAGCCGGGCATCACCGCCGCGATCGCCGCCTTCGACCCAGATGTGGTGCACCTGGCCTCGCCGTTCCTGCTCGGCGCGGGCGGCCTGGCCGCGGCGACCCGGCTGGATCTGCCCTCGATCGCGGTGTACCAGACCGATGTGGCCGGATTCGCGAAGAGTTACGGGCTGGGCCTGGCCACCCGGGCGGCCTGGGCGTGGACGCGCCGGATCCACGAGGGCGCGACGCGCACGCTGGCACCGTCCTCGGCCGCCGCGCAGGACCTGGCCGACCACGGCATCCCGCGGGTGCACCGCTGGGGCCGCGGCGTCGACATCGGCCGGTTCGACCCCGCCGCCCGCAGCGACGCACTGCGCGCAAGCTGGCTGGGCGCCACGGACAAGCTGGTCGTCGGCTTCGTGGGCAGGCTCGCTCCGGAGAAGCACGTGGAACGGCTGGCCGCGCTGGCCGGTGACCCGTCGATCCAGCTGGTCGTGGTCGGCGCCGGGCCGGAACGGGCGCGGCTGGGCAGGCTGCTGCCGAACGCGGTGTTCACCGGCGAGCTGGGCGGGACCGAACTGGCCACGCACTACGCCAGCCTCGATGTGATGGTGCATCCCGGCGAGCACGAGACCTTCTGCCAGGGCGTGCAGGAGGCCCTGTCCTCGGGGGTCCCGGTGATCGGGCCCGACGCGGGCGGGCCGCGCGATCTGATCGCGCACTGCCGCAACGGATACCTGCTGCCGGTGGACCGGTTCGCCGAGCTGCTGCCGAGCGCGGTGTCGGCACTGCGCGATCCCGGACAGCGCGCACGGTTCGCGGCGGCGGCCCGCAAATCGGTGCTGCACCGCACCTGGCCGGCCATCTGCGCCGAGCTGATGACGCACTACACCGATGTGACGGGGATCCGCCACCGATTGCCGCGCTCGGCCTAGAGGCGCGCGAGCGCGGGCGGATAAGCTCGATTCGTGGCGACAACAGAGCAGCGGGAACCGATTCGGGCTTCGCTGGACAAGCAACCCCACGAGGTCGCGTCGATGTTCGACGGAGTGGCCAAGCGCTACGACCTCACCAACACGGTCATCTCCGCGGGCCAGGATCGATACTGGCGGTGGGCGACGCGACGCGCGCTCGGGCTGCGTCCCGGTGAGCGGGTCCTCGACCTGGCCGCCGGTACCGGCGTCTCCACGGTGGAGCTGGGCAAGTCCGGTGCCTGGTGCGTGGCCGCCGACTTCTCCCAGGGCATGCTGTCCGCGGGCCGGTTCCGGCAGGTGCCGATGGTGGCGGGCGACGCGATGGCGCTGCCGTTCGCCGACGACTCCTTCGACGCGGTGACCATCTCCTTCGGCCTGCGCAATGTGGCCGACATCGATCTGGCGCTGCGCGAGATGCTGCGGGTGACCAAGCCGGGTGGCCGGCTGGTGGTGTGCGAGTTCTCCACCCCGGTGTTCGGGCCGTTCCGCACGGTCTACATGGAGTACCTGATGAAGGCGCTGCCGCGGGTGGCGCGCGCGGTCAGCTCGAATCCGGACGCGTACGTGTACCTGGCCGAGTCCATCCGCGCGTGGCCGAACCAGCGCAGGCTGGCCCGGCGGGTGGCCGACGCGGGCTGGGATTCGGTGCAGTGGCGTGACCTCACCGGTGGCGTGGTGGCGTTGCACCGCGGCTACAAACTGGGCTGACGCACCCGGATGTCCCGGGGTGAGTCCCGTCACCCCGGGCCGCCGCGTCACCGTGCCCGCCCACCGGAATGCGCCCTGATCAGGGCCGATATTCACGGCGCGACCTCACAGGGAAAATTCTGACGTGTGAGGTCGATTGTCACCTGGACATAACGTTCGGTAAATCGAGCGCAACGACAGGTGCGGATGATCGGAGCCATGACAGGAGCTGACTTCCGCGACGCGGACACTGTGCGGACACAGTGTTCGTACTGCGGCGTCGGCTGCGGCATCAGCGTCCAGACCAAGACTGATCAGTCGGGCGCGCGGTTGATCGCGAAGGTCAGCGGCGACAAGCTGCATCCGGCGAACGCGGGCAGGCTGTGCACCAAGGGCGCCACCCATGCCGAGATGATGGCCGCGCCGGGTCGCATGGAGACCGCCTATCACCGCCCCGAGCGCGGCCAGGTGCCCGTGCCGCTCCCGGTCGACGAGGCCGTCCACGAGACCGCGGCCCGGCTGCGCGCGATCCTGGACGAGCACGGCCCCGACGCCATCGCCCTCTATGTCTCCGGGCAGATGTCGCTGGAGGCCCAGTACCTGGCGACCAAGCTGGCCAAGGGCTACCTGCGCACCAAACACATCGAGGCCAATTCGCGGCTGTGCATGGCCAGTGCCGGCACCGGCTACAAGCAGTCGCTCGGCGCCGACGGCCCGCCCGGCTCCTACGACGACTTCGAACACGCCGACCTGTTCTTCGTCTCCGGCGCGAACATGGCCGACTGCCACCCGATCCTGTTCCTGCGGATGGCCGAGCGGCTCAAGGCGGGCGCCAAGCTCATCGTGGTGGACCCGCGCCGCACCGAGACCGCGGCGCGCGCCGACCTGTTCCTGCAGATCGCGCCCGGCACCGACCTGGCACTGCTCAACGGCCTGCTGCACCTGCTCGTCGCCGACGGCGCGATCGACGCCGGCTTCATCGCCGAGCACACCGAGGGCTGGGACGCCATGCCCGAGTTCCTCGCCGACTACCCGCCCGCCCGGGTCGCCGAGCTGACCGGGCTGGCCGAGGCCGACATCCGGACCGCGGCCACGATGATCGCCGAGGCGGGTGAGTGGATGTCGCTGTGGACGATGGGACTGAACCAGTCCACCCACGGCACCTGGAACACCAACGCCCTGGTCAACCTGCACCTGGCGACCGGCGCCATCTGCCGCCCCGGCAGCGGTCCGTTCTCGCTCACCGGCCAGCCCAACGCCATGGGCGGCCGCGAGATGGGGTACATGGGCCCCGGCCTGCCCGGTCAGCGCAGCCTGCTCTCCCCCGCCGATCGCACCTTCGTCGAGACCGCGTGGGACCTGCCCGCGGGCACACTGCGGACCGAGGCCGGCCCCGGCACCATCGACATGTTCCGCGGGCTGGCCGACGGCGAGATCAAAGGCGCCTGGATCATCTGCACCAACCCCGTCGCCACCGTGGCCAACCGCAAGACCGTGATCGCGGGGCTGGAAGCGGCCGAACTGGTGGTGGTGCAGGACGCCTACACCGAAACGGCCACCAACGCCTACGCCGACCTGCTGCTGCCCGCCACACTGTGGGCCGAAGCCGACGCGGTGATGGTGAATTCGGAACGCAACGTGACGCTGCTGCGGCAGTCGGTGGACCCGGTCGGCGACGCGCGCCCGGACTGGCTGCTGATCGCGCAGGTCGCCACGGCCATGGGCTTCCCCGGCTTCGACTTCGCCTCCAGCGCCGACGTGTTCGACGAACTGCGCCGCTTCACCAACCCGGCCACCGGCTACGACCTGAGCGGCATGAGCTACGACCGGCTGCGCGAGGGCCCGATGCAGTGGCCGTGCGCCGACGCCGAGACGCCGCGCAACCCGATCCGCTACGTCAACGACGGTGTGCACCAGCCGCTGCACACGGCCGCCGACGGCACCGTGCCGCGCCTGGCCTTCGCGACCCCGAGCAGGCGGGCCGTGTTCTTCGCGCGCCCGCACCTGCCCGCCGCCGAGCTGCCCGACGACGACTATCCGTTCCTGCTGAACACGGGCCGCCTGCAGCATCAGTGGCACACCATGACCAAGACCGGCAAGGTCGCCAAGCTGACCAAGCTCAACGGCACGCCGTTCGTCGAGGTGCATCCCGACGACGCGCAGCGCCTCGGCCTCGCCTCCGGCGATCAGCTCGAGATCGCCTCGCGCCGCGGCCGCGCCGTGCTGCCGGTGCAGATCAGTGATCGGGTTCGTCCCGGTGATTGCTTTGCTCCTTTCCATTGGAACGACGAACAGGGCGAATATCTGACGATCAACGCGGTCACCAACGACGCCGTCGACCCCGCCTCGCTCCAGCCGGAGTTCAAGGCGTGCGCGGTGGCGCTGCGCCGGGTGGGCCCGGCCACCGCGCCCGAGCAGGCACCGGCCCAGCCCGTCCAGCTGCCCGCGCAGCCGGGCCCGCACCCGCTGGCCGGGATCCTCGGCCTGGACGCGGGCACCGCGCCGACGCTCAGCGAAACCGAACGCATCTACCTCGGCGGCTACCTGGCCGCCCTGCAATCGCTGCCGGTGACCGGCCAGCCGGTGCTACCGGCCGGCGCACCGCTGTCGGCGCAGTCCCGGCTGTGGGTCGACGGGTTGCTGGCCGGCATGTACTCACGCACGGCGGCCGACCCCGCCACCGAGCCCACGCCCGCCGCCCCGGTGACCGTGCTGTGGGCCTCCCAGACGGGCAATGCCGAGGAGCTGGCGGCCACCGTCGCCGCACGCCTGTCGGCCGCCGGCTTCCTGCCCACGCTGCTGGACATGGATTCCTGCGAACTGTCCGCGCTGACCGGCGACATCCTCCTGGTCACCAGCACCTTCGGCGATGGCGGCCCGCCGGACAACGGCGCCGACTTCTGGACCCGCCTCGAGGACAGCATCGTCCGGCTCAACGGTGTCCGCTACGCGGTGTTCGCCCTGGGCGACTCGTCCTACGACGACTTCTGCGGCCACGGCCGCAAACTCGACCGGCTCTTCGCCGAACGTGGCGCCAAGCCGCTGGCGGCCCGCGTCGACAGCGAGCCCGATTTCGCCGACGCCGCCGACCGCTGGCTCGACGAGGTGCTCGCCGCACTCGGCAGCGCCGCCCCGGACGACTCCACCGCGCCGGACGAGCCCGGCTCCGGCGGCCTCGGTTCCCCCGCCCCGCAGCCGGTGTCGGGCCCCACGCTGCCGCAGCCTGCGGGCCGTGGCGGAGCGATCGTGCTGGAACGCCCACTCGCACCCACCCCCACCCCCGCACCCGCCCGCGCCCAGCGGTCTGCACCCGCACCGTTCACCCGCCACTCCCCGGTGCGCGCGACGCTCATGCGCAATGAGATCCTCAGCTCGCCCGGCTCGCCGAAAGAGGTGCGCCGCTTCGGTTTCGACCTGCACGACCTGGACGCCAGCTATGAGGTCGGCGATTCGCTCGGCGTGCTGCCCGCCAACGGCCCCGAGCTGGTCACCGAGTGGCTGACCGCCACCGGCCTGGACGGTCGCCGCGTGATCGAACTCGACGACCGTGAACTCACCCTCACCGAGGCGCTGCGGTCGCACTACGACATCACCAAGGTGAGCCAGGACCTGCTCGGCTTCATCGCCGAACGCAACCCACACCCCCAGCTGGCCAAGCTGCTGCGCCGGGACAACCGCAACGAGCTCGCCAACTATCTGTGGGACCGCCAGGCGGTGGACGTGCTGCGTGACTTCCCGGTGCGCACCGACCTGGTCGACTGGCTCGGCACGCTGAAAAAGCTGCAGCCGCGCCAGTATTCGATCTCATCGAGCCCGCTGACCACCCCGGACGAGGTACAGCTGACCGTCGGTGTGGTTCGCTACGGCGAACCGGCCGGCGACACCGCGCGCCGCGGCGGAGTGTGCTCGACCTTCCTCGCCGATCGGGCCGGCGCCGAGGTGCCGATCTTCCTGCAGCGCGCACCGCATTTCCGGCCGCCGCTGGACCCGAACGCCCCGATGATCATGGTCGGTCCGGGCACCGGCATCGCTCCTTTCCGTGGGTTCCTGCACGAACGCCGGGCCGTCGGGGCGACCGGACGCAACTGGCTGTTCTTCGGCGACCAGCACGCCGCCCAGAACTTCTACTACCGGACCGAACTCGAGGACATGTTCCGTTCCGGCTTCCTGACCCGTCTCGACCTGGCCTTCTCCCGTGACCAGCGGGAGCGGATCTACGTGCAGCACCGGATGATCGAGCACGGCGCCGAGCTGTGGTCGTGGCTGCGCGAGGGCGGCTACTTCTATGTGTGCGGTGACGCCGCCCGGATGGCCAAGGACGTCGACGACACCCTGCTGAAGATCGCCCGGATCCACGGCAAGCTGGACGAGGCGGGCGCCCTGGCCTTCAAGAAGCAGCTCGTCGCCGAGAAGCGCTACGTCCGCGACGTGTACTGATTCACGCCGCCCGGACCGCGGGCGGGTTCAGCCGGGCGAAGTCGGGCAGCCGGTGGTACGGGTAGTACGGGTACGGCGGCGTGGTGGCACTGGCGGCGTCGAGCGCGGCCAGGTGTTCCGGCTCGAGCTGCCAGCCGACGGCACCCAGGTTCTGGCGTAGCTGCTCCTCGTTGCGGGCACCGATGAGAACGCTGGCGACCGTGGGCCGGGTGAGCAGCCAGTTGAGCGAGATCTGCGGGACGCTGCGGCCGGTCTCCTCGGCGATCCGGTCGAGCACGTCGACGATGTCGTAGAGGTGCTCGTCCTCGACGGGCGGACCCGCCTGCGCGGTCTCGTGCAGCCTGCTGCCCGCGGGGAGCGGCTGACCCCGGCGCACCTTGCCGGTGAGCCTGCCCCAGCCCAGCGGGCTCCACACGATCGCGCCGACACCCTGATCGACGCCCAGCGGCATCAGTTCCCACTCGTAGTCGCGACCGACGAGCGAGTAGTACACCTGGTGCGCGACCGGCTTCTCCAGGCCGAGCGCCTCGGCCGTGGACAGCGTCTTCATCAGTTCCCAGCCGGCGAAGTTGGAGACGCCGACGTAGCGGATCTTGCCCGCCCGCACGAGATCGTCCAGCGCGGTGAGAGTTTCGGCCAGCGGGGTGCCCGCGTCGAAGGCGTGCAGCTGGAACAGGTCCAAGTAGTCGGTATCGAGGCGGCGCAGCGACGCCTCGACCGCGCGGATCAGCCGGGCCCGGCCCGCGCCCGCCTCGTGCGGGCCGGGACCGGTGGGCAGGGCCGACTTGGTGGACAGCAGCACCTGCTCGCGCCGGCCCTTGATCGCCGCGCCGAGCACCTCCTCCGAGGCGCCCTCGGAGTAGACATCGGCCGTGTCGAAGAGCGTGACGCCCGCCTCCAAGCTGATGTCGACCAGACGCCTGGCCTGCGCCGCGTCGGTGTCGCCCCAGGCGCTGAACAGGGCGCCGCGTCCGCCGAAGGTGCCCGCGCCGAAACCGAGCGCGGGAACCATCAGACCCGATGCGCCGAGCCGCCGGTACTCCATGAGAACTCCTAAAGGGTCTATAGTTCCGTTAACACTTCGGACAGTACACCTGTCGCGCGCTAAATGAAACTGGAGTTCCGTTATGAATCACGACATCGCCTGGCCGGGCTCTGTTCGCCCAGGTGGGCGCACCGCCCGGGTCCGCGAATCGGTGTTGCAGGTGGCCGGGGACCTGCTCGCCGATCGCGGCTTCGCCCAGCTCGATCTCACCGAGATCGCCGCGACGGCGGGCGTGGGCAAGACGACGGTCTACCGCCGCTGGCGCACCCCGGCGGGCCTGGTCGCCGATCTGCTCGTCGACATGGCCGAGACGTCGCTGCCCCGCTCCGACGCGGGCAGCCTGCTCGACGACCTCACCGCCAACGCCCGGCTGGTCGCGCAGACCCTCGCCGATCCCCGCCAGGGCAACCTGTTCCGCGCGGTCATCGCCGCGGCCACCGCCGACGAACTCACCGCCACCGCACTGCACACCTTCTACGACACCCGGCTCACCGAGTGGGCGCCGTGCGTGGCGGCCGCCGTCGAGCGCGGCGAGGCGCCGCCGGGCACCGACCCGAGGGCGGTGCTGTCGGCGGTTTCCGCGCCGCTGTACTACCGGCTGCTGGCCAGCGGCGACCCCATCGACGAGGCGGCCGCCGACCAGTCGGCGCGGGCGGCCACCCTCGCCACCATCGGGGGCGCCTTCGTCCGCTAGCTACTTGGTGACGAATCCGCCCAGTACGCGCTGGTATTCGGCGAGATCGGGCTCGGTGTGGATCTTCGGGTCCTCGCCCTTGGTGAGCACCGAATACGGGCAGTCGGGCGTCGACTTGCCCGACATCCGCACCGTGGCGACCTCGCGGCCGGTCCTGGCCTCGCGGATGGTCACCTCGTAGCGGCCCTGGTAGAGCGGCAGGCTGCTGCTGGTGAACTTGCAGTCGGTGAGGAACGGGCCGTCGTCGGGTTCGTCGAGGCAGGCGATGAGCTGCACATCGGCCGGTTTCAGGCCGCTGCCGCCCCATTCGCGCGGCGTCTGCGAACCGCCGAGCTCCGCCTGCGAGACGCCGACCTGGTCCTGCACGAAGGCGACCACCGGATGCGGTGCGGGCCCGGTGAATTCGGCCGAGCCGGGGAAGAACTTCCCGCCCATGTCGTGACAGGCCGACTCCATGTCGCGTACTTCGGCCAGCGTGCCCTCGTACGCCTTGGGCGTCCAGAACGTCCAGTACACCGCGTAGCCCACCGCGCCGAGGACGACGACCAGCGCGATCACCCCCACCGCGCGCGATTGCCTGCCGAACAGCGGACCGGTGGCGCCGGTGCGTTTGCGCACCGTCACGACGACGATCGCGATGATCGGTGCGAGCGCGAGCAGCGCGAAGATCACCCCCACCACCGCACTGCCACTGGTGAAGGCCATCCAGGAGAACAACCCGGCCAGGCCCATCAGAATCAGAACAACTTGCAGCACAACAAAACCCCCCAGGTTTTACGTCGAACGTGCTGCGACCGTATCAAACCCCCCGGTCCGCAGCGAGGCGCCAACCGGGGTCGCGCCCGGTCAGACCGAGCAGCCGTTCGAGGGCGGGCGCGTCGTCGGGCACCGCGACCACCGGGCCGAACAGACCGGGCGTGCCCGACGGGTCGGTGTCGCGCAGGAATTCGTGCAGGATCGGCAGGTAGCCGGGATCGACGGTCACGGCTTGCCCGGTGGCACTGGCCAGGTCCCACGCGTGGATGGTGACCTCGTCGAGCGCGACCATCGCCATGACGGGCGCGGGCATCACCACGCCGCCCGCCTCCGCGTCGCCGTCCCAGGCGGCCGGGACGCGCCAGGCCTCGGTGAGCGCCGCGAGGTGGGCGGGGATCAGCGCGCGCCACTCGGCGGGCAACGCGTCGTCCAGGCTCGGCGGCGCGGAGTTGCCCGCGGATTCCTTGGTGGCGGCCTGCCGGAAGGCCTCGGTCAGCCCGACGACGTGGGCGAGCAACTGGCGCACCGAGGTGTCGGCGCACGGGGTGGGCGCGTCGAGCTGGTCGTCGGCGATCCCGGCGACCACCGCGCCGAGAGTGTGGGCGGCGGGGGCGAAGTCGAACTGCGGTTCCATGGGCGCTCCTGAACGAGACGGACTCCTACACCGGTACAGACGACACGGGCGCCGCGAACTCATCGCCGAGCGGGTTGCCGAGCGGCCGGGATCGGCGCACCCTGGTAGGCGGAACGATCAGCGACACCCGTGCGACCGCCGACCGAGGAGCACCCGATGATCGACTACGAATCCGCCCGACCGCTGGACGAGGTCCCCGAGGCCGACCGGATCGAGCAGGAGCAGTCCGCCTTCGCCGGCAACGATCCGGACGATCCCGCGTACCTCGACACCGCCGAATACTCCGACGAGGTGGCCGCCACCGTCGACCGCGACGCCGACAGAGCCAATCCGGCCGATGTGCTCGAGCAGACCATCGAGGTCCCCTACGACGACGAATTCGACGAGGGCGAGGAGCCCTAGCCCTCGATCTTCGCGCGCACGGTGGCGTGCAGTTCGCGCAGGCTGGACCGCTCGGTGGCGACCTCGAGCACGCGCAGCCCGTGCGCGTCCGCGGTCAGTTCGACCGCCAGTTCCTCGGGGTCCACCTGCCGGTGTGGGATGCGGTAGGCCGCGCACAGCGCGGCCAGATCCATGCCGTGCGGGGTACCGAAGACCCGCTCGAAGACGCCCGCGTACTGCGGGTCGCCCTGTTCGAGCAGCTCGAAGATGCCGCCGCCGTCGTCGTTGGCGACCACGATCGTCAGGTTGTCGGGGCGCGGTTCGCCGCGTCCGATGAGCAGGCCGGACGCGTCGTGCAGGAAGGTGAGGTCGCCCATCAGCGCGACCGTGCGACCCGGATGGGCCAGTGCCGCGCCGACCGCGCCGGAGACGGTGCCGTCGATCCCGGCGACGCCGCGGTTGGACAGCACCCGCACGCCGGGCCGGGGATGGGAGACCAGCGCGGCGTCGCGCACCGGATTGGACGCACCGAGCAGCAGCTGATCGCCCTCCCGCAGCGCGTCCATGACGACGGCCGCCACATGCAGGCCGGTGGCCTTGGGATGGGTCGCGAGTTCGTCGCGCACCACGTCCTGGGCCTGCCGGTTCAGTTCGGCGCAGCGCGTGAGCCATTCCGGTCGCGGCGCGCCGGTGGTGACCGCGCGGGTACCGGTGCCGACGACATTGCCGGAGACATCGGGCCAGCGCGGACCGGTGGTGAGCGCGAAGACGGTGACCTCGGGATCGGCCAGTACCCGCGAGACCTGCCGGTGCAGGGTGGGCCTGCCGGTGATGATCGCCTGCGTCGGCTTCAGCAGCGGCAGCGCGAGCGGGTGCAGGGCCGGGCCGTGCATGGGTGCGGTGGGTTCGGCCACCGTCGGCAGCTCGGCGAGTTCGGGCAGCAACCGCGCGCCGTGACCGGAGATGACCACCGTGTCGGGCGTCAGGTCGATGTCGAGGGGCACGTCGAGGGTGGCGTACTGGGTGGCGGTCCACGGCCGGTCGGCGTCGCGGCCTGCGGGCAGCGGATCGTCGGACAGCTCCGGCACCAGCGGTTCCCGCAGCGGGATGTCGAACTGCACCGGCCCGGCGTTGCCGGATCTGGTGCCGCGGGCCGCGGCCAGCACCCGGCACACCGAGGATCGCCACACGCTGTTCTGGCGCGGGTACACCGACTCCCCCGCCTCGGCCTCGGCCAGACCCAGGCTGATGGTGGCGCGCACCTGCGAGCCGAACAGCCCGAGCTGCTCCACGGTCTGGTTGGCGCCGGTGCCCAGCATCTCGTAGGGCCGGTTGGCGCTCACCACGATCAGCGGCACCCGCGCGTAGTTGGCTTCCAGGACCGCGGGGCCCAGGTTGGCGACGGCGGTACCCGAGGTCATCACCACCGGCACCGGCCGTCCGGACGACACCGCCAGGCCGACCGCGAGGAAGCCCGCGGTGCGCTCGTCGATGCGCATGTGCAGCCGCAACCGGCCCGCCGCGTCGGCTGCCTGCAGGGCGAAGGCCAGTGGGGCGTTACGCGATCCGGGACACAGCACCACCTCGCGGACGCCGCCGCGCACGAGCTCGTCGACGACCACTCGTGCCTGCGCAGTTGACGGATTCACAATCCCAGACTGTCAGACCGGTCGGCACCCGTCTGCCCCCGGCCCGCGTTGTCTACGTCACCGGGTCCGCGCAGGGCACCACCATGAACACGGCCGACGAATACCGGAGAATAGCCGGACACAGGTTCTCGCATTTTCACAGCTTTGCAATAAGAAGGTAAAAGAAAAGAAATCCGGCGGCGGGTTCGGCACCCGCCGCCGGATTTATCGGCCGCGTCGAACAATAGCGGCCGGCACTGCACGATCAGATCATTCGGCGGGCGCGGCGAGGCCCTGGAGGCCGGTCACGGACTCGATGATGTTGAGCACCGCGGAGGTGGCGCTGTCGACGGCACCGCTGCCGGACTCCAGCACGCTCGAACCGGCGGCCGAGCCGCTGAGCACGTCGGCCGAGCCCGAGGACAGCCCGGCGAGCTCGGCGGATCCGGTGCCCGAGCCCGTCTCGGCGTTGGCGGCGGCCGGGCCGACGAGCATGACGGCGGCGGCAGCGGTGAAACCGGCGGCGGCGAGGGTCTTGCGAGAGATCATGAAACCTGACTTCCTTTCGACCTGCGCAATGCAGTCATTTACGTCCGTACCGAGCGGAAGGAACATTTCCGGGGAAATAGCTGTATCGAACCGCTCGAGGGCAACGTAATCGATCGGATGCGGCATTAGCCAGTCGTTCGCGAGCCGACGGAAAAGACGGCAACCCGCATTTTTCCTGCTGTTCACCCCGGGGGTGTGCTCGCTCACAGCCCGGCGCCCGGAATCACGCTCCGACCGGGCCTGCGCCCGCGCGGCGGAAACCGGCGTGAGTGTGGTCACCCCGGCACGCGAAAGGCCGGTGCGATCCGGGTGGACACCCGATCACGCACCGGCCTCTCGTGACGATCTCAGCGCGGGGGCCGCCCCGCTGGGGACTCAGCCCGCGTGCTTCTGCACCAGGTCGGCCACGCGCGGCAGGGCCTCGACGACGTGCTTCTTGGCCGAACCACGCATGGAGGAGTACACCTTCTGCAGGGCGGGACGGCTCGACGCGTCGGCGCGGGCGTCGGTCACGGCCAGCAGCGACTCGGCGACCTCGTCGGACTTCGAGGTCAGCAGGTCGGCGAAGGTGCCGGTGCCCGAGGTGGTGAATTCGGCCCAGTACGGCTGGAGCTGGTCGAGCAGCTTCGGCGCCAGCGAGGCCAGCGCGTCGGGGACGATGGTCGGGCTGATCTTCTTGACCGCCGCGTAGCCACCCTTCACGGCCAGGCCGGACGCACCACCTTTGTCCGAGACCTCGGCGTCGAGAACCTCGACGGCGTCGGCAAGGAAAGCCGGACGCTTGGTGTCGTCGAGCAGGGATTCAGACAGCGCTGCAACCACTTTCAGGTTCCTCCGGATCGGTTCGTTGAACGAGCAGCCGCAACTATACGCACAGGGTCGGCGAAACACGCGCCGACCGCTCGAGCTGCGGTGTTACGACCTCGTACCGGTCCGCCGGACGGTAGGGCAATAATCGTGGTCGTGACTTTCGATCCGAAGCTGTGGCGGCCCGTCCCCGGGTTCGAGGACCTGACCGACATCACCTACCACCGACATATCGAGCAGGGCACGGTGCGGGTGGCGTTCGACCGGCCGGAGGTGCGCAACGCGTTCCGTCCACACACCGTCGACGAGCTCTACCGTGCGCTCGATCACGCGCGGATGTCCTCGGATGTGGGCGCGGTGCTGCTCACCGGCAACGGACCGAGCCCGAAGGACGGCGGCTGGGCCTTCTGCTCCGGCGGCGACCAGCGCATCCGCGGCCGCAACGGCTATCGGTACGCCAGCGGCGAGACCGCCGACACCGTCGACGCGGCCCGCGCGGGCCGGTTACACATCCTCGAGGTGCAGCGGCTGATCCGCTTCATGCCGAAGGTCGTCATCGCGCTGGTGAACGGCTGGGCGGCCGGCGGCGGCCACAGCCTGCACGTGGTCTGCGATCTGACGCTGGCCTCGCGCGAGCACGCGCGGTTCAAGCAGACCGACGCCGACGTCGGCTCGTTCGACGGCGGGTACGGCAGCGCCTACCTGGCCAAGATGGTCGGGCAGAAGTTCGCCCGCGAGATCTTCTTCCTCGGCAGGCCGTACACGGCCGAGGAGATGCACCAGATGGGCGCGGTGAACAAGGTCGTCGACCACGCCGAACTGGAGAACGTCGCCCTGGAGTGGACCGCCGACATCAACGGCAAATCGCCCCAGGCGCAACGGATGCTGAAGTACGCGTTCAACCTGCTCGACGACGGCCTGGTCGGCCAGCAGCTTTTCGCGGGCGAAGCGACCAGAATGGCCTATATGACCGATGAGGCCGTGGAGGGCCGCGACTCGTTCCTGGAGAAGCGCGAGCCCGACTGGACCCCCTACCCCTGGTACTTCTGAGAACGGACTGCCATGGACATTCTCAACAGCCGGATCATCGTGCGGCCCAGCGACTATGCCGCCACGCTGGCGTTCTACCGGGACGGCCTCGGCCTGGCGATCGCCAGGGAGTACCCGGGCGGCACGGTGTTCTTCGCCGGTCAGGGGCTGCTCGAGGTCGCCGCGCACGGTGGCAGCGGCGAACCCGGCCGCTTCGACGGCGCGATCTGGTTGCAGGTGCGCGATGTCGCCGACGCGGCGGCGGAGTTGGCGCTGAAGGGAATTCCGATCGAGCGCGCGCCCGTGCTCGAGCCGTGGGGTCTGTGGGAGATGTGGCTGCGTGACCCCGACGGCGTGGCCATCGTGCTGGTACAGGTTCCCGCCGAACACCCGATTCGGCGGGATCCGCGCTGGTCGGCGGAGTGAACGAGGGGCTGTGGAGCCGGACCCGAGTTGCCGAACCGGGTCCGGCCGCGCACGATAGCTGCGAGCAAGCGCCCGACCGTCGTCGTCCGGACCGCAGTGCGAGTTCTGTCCGTCTACTGAATCGCAGCCGCTATGCCTTTCGTACCGTTTCCCGGCAAACCGACCCGTTGGCCGGGTCTCGTCGGCCACATGACACGATCGAAGCCGTGAGGGAGCGCAACAGGCTGTATCGGGAGGTGGTGGCGTGAGTAGGACACTGCGGACGCTGCAGATGCCGACCGGTTCCGGTGTCGGCGAAGTGCTTCCCCATCTGCGCCAGGCCCTCGACGGCAACGGCCCGGCCTGGCTGCCCATCCCCACGACCGATCGCCGTGAGGCGCGCAGGCTCTCCGACGCGCTGAAGCCTGGCGACCCGATCGACGACGACGTGGCCCTGGTGGTGACCACCTCGGGCACCACCGGCATCCCCAAGGGCGCGCTGCTGGGCGCGGAGGCCCTGCGGGCCAGCGGAAACGCCACCCACGACCGGCTCGGCGGGCCGGGCAGCTGGCTGCTGGCCCTGCCGACCCATCACATCGCCGGCATCCAGGTGCTGCTGCGCAGCATCCTGGCCGGAACCGAACCGACGGTCCTCGACGTGTCGGGTGGTTTCCTGCCCGAGGCGCTGGCCGGTGCGGTCGCCGCGATGCGCGGGCCGCGCCGCTACACCGCGCTGGTCCCGACGCAGCTGATCAAGTCGCTGGATTCGCCGGTGGCGGCCAAGGCGCTGGCCGAGCTCGACGGCGTGCTCGTCGGCGGGGCGGCCACGCCGCTGCCCGTCTACGAACGCGCGCGCGAGGCGGGCATCACCGTCGTGCGCACCTACGGCATGAGCGAGACCTGCGGCGGCTGCGTCTACGAGGGCGTGCCGCTGGACGGCACCGAGGTGCGCATCGAGGACGGCCGGGTCCTGCTCGGTGGCGCCATGATCGCGCGCGGCTACCGCAACCTGCCCGATCATCCGGCCTTCGCCGAGCCCGGCTGGTTCCGCACCGAGGACGCGGGCGTCTACACCGACGGCGTGCTCTCGATCACCGGTCGTCTCGACGAGGCCATCATGACCGGCGGCCTGCTGGTGATTCCGCAGGTGGTGGAGGCCGTGCTGGCCAATCACCCCGGGATCAGCGAATGCGTGGTGCTCGGTCTGCCCGACGAACGGCTGGGTCAGCGGGTGGCGGTCGCCATCGTGCCCGCGCCGGGCGCCGCGCCGACCCTGGACGAGATCCGGGCGCATGTGGTGGCCGAACTCGACTCCATCGCCGCGCCCCGGGAGCTGGCGGTGCTGGCCGAACTCCCGCTGCGCGGTCCGGGCAAGCCCGACCGGGTGGCCCTGCGCGAACACTTGCTGGCGAACTCGCGACACTGACTCCCCGTCCCCTTGCGTGGCCGACGCCATCGCCACGCAAGGGCCGTGCAAGACGGGCCCGGCACCGTAGGTCGCATGACTTACACACCCACCACAGCACCGGCCGTCGAGGCGGACGGCCTGGTCAAGGTGTTCGGCAAGCAGCGCGCCGTGGACGGAGTGAGCCTGGCCGTGCCGCGCGGCTCGGTCTACGGCGTGCTCGGACCGAACGGCGCGGGCAAGACGACGACCATCAGGATGCTGGCGACGCTGCTGCGTCCCGACGGCGGTAGCGCGCGGATCTTCGGCCACGACGTGGTCGAACGGCCCAACGCGGTGCGCTCGCTGATCGGCGTCACCGGCCAGTACGCCTCGGTCGACGAGGAACTCTCCGCCACCGAGAACCTGATCATCTTCGCCCGGCTGCTCGGCCTGAGCCGGGCCGACGCCCGCCGCAGGGCCGTCGAACTGCTCGACGAGTTCGACCTCGCCGAGGCCGCGAACAAGCCGCTGAAGAACTTCTCCGGCGGCATGCGCAGGCGGCTGGACCTCGCGGCTAGCCTGATCTCCACCCCGCCCCTGCTGTTCCTCGACGAGCCGACCACCGGTCTCGATCCGCGCACCCGCGCGCAGATGTGGGACACCATCCGCAGGCTGGTCCGCGAGGGCGCCACGGTCCTGCTGACCACCCAGTACCTCGACGAGGCCGACCAGCTGGCCGACCGGATCGCGGTGATCGACCACGGCCGGGTGATCGCCGACGGCACCGCCGACGAGCTCAAGGCCTCCATCGGCGGCTCCTCGGTGCACCTGACGCTGCTCGACCGCGCCCAGCTCGACGAGGCCCGCCGCATCGTCGGCGACTTCCTCGGCGTGGCCGCGCAGATCAGCCCGGAGGCGGGCAGGCTCACCGCGCCGCTGCCGGATCCGAACCTCACCGCCGACCTGCTGATCCGCCTGCGCGACTGGGAGATCGGGGTCGAGGAGATCACCGTCTCCAAGCCCACCCTCGACGAGGTCTTCCTCACCATCACAGGCCACCCGGCCGACGAATCCGACGACACCGAACGGAGCGCGGCATGACCGCTGTCCTCACCGCTCCCGCGGCCACCCCCGACGTCGCCCAGGTCAGCGACCGGGTGGGCCTGCGCGAGACGATCTCCACCTCGTTCACCATGGCCTACCGCGGCCTGCTCAAGATCAAGCACAATCCCGAGCAGCTGTTCGATGTGACAGTGCAGCCGATCCTGTTCACCGCGCTGTTCACCTACATCTTCGGCGGCGCGATCTCGGGCAGCGTCGACAACTACCTGCCCGTCCTCATCCCCGGCATCCTCGTGCAGACCGTCGTGCTCACCTCGGTGGTCACCGGCACCCAGCTGCGCGAGGACATGGACAAGGGCGTGTTCGATCGCTTCAAATCCCTGCCCATCGCCCGGGTCTCGGCCCTGGCGGGCGCGCTGCTGGCCGACATGGTGCGCTACGGCATCGCCTCCACGCTGACGATCATCGTCGGGCTGTGCCTGGGCTACCGGCCCGGTGGCGGCTTCGCCGGCGTCGTCGCGGCCTGCCTGGTGGTCGTGGTGTGCTCGTTCGCCATCAGCTGGGTGTGGGCGCTGGTCGGCGTCACCGGTAAGAGCGCCGCGTCGGTACAGGGCATCTCGATGATGGTGATGTTCCCGCTGACGTTCATGTCCGGCGCCTTCGCCCCGGTGAGCACCATGCCGGGCTGGATGCAGGCGATCAACCACGCCAATCCGGTGTACTACATGGTCAACACCTGCCGAGACCTGATGAACGCCAACATCTACAGCAGTGACCTGGTGTGGTCGCTGCTCGGCTCGCTGCTGGTGATCGCGGTGTTCGCGCCGCTCACCGTCCGCGCCTACATGCGCCGGGCCTGAATCCGGCACGCCCCCAGCGGCATCCGACCCGTCAGGGTCGGGTGCCGCTGTCGCGTCGGTCCAGGCCGATGGTGAGCGCGACGATGCGGGCGGCCGCGTCGAGACGGCGGATGCCGGTCGACCGCCGCACGGCTTCGGCCAGCGCTTCCGCGCCCACCGTGTCGCGGTGGAAGGCGAGGTGGCGCGCCATCTCCATCGACGGATAGTCCTGCCGGGCCACCGAAGTCACCGCGAGGGTGAGCAGTTCGAGTCCTTCCGGACGACCCGGTTCGGTCGCCAGCAGATAGGAGCCGACCGCGCAGGCGACCCCGCCGATCTGCGGCAGGTCCAGGTACTGCGACAACCGCCGGTCGGTGGTCGCGACGATCTGGGTCACCAGGTCCGCGGCGTCGGCGGCCCTGCCGTGCAGGACGTGCGCGCTGACCGCGGCGGCCGACACCATCATCGCGCCCGGGCCGGGGCTCAGCTCGAATTCCGGCCAGCCGATCAGTTCCAGCGAGCGGCGGTAGTGCCGCAGGCCCGCGTCGATCTCGCCGTCGGCGAGCTCCAGTTCGGCGAGCGCGGTGGCGACGCCGGAGAGCCGGTGGTTGCGGCGGATGGTGGGGTCGTCGACCTGGCCGAGGCCGGAGTCCGCGGAGTGGACGACGAGATCGAGTTCCGCCCTCGCCTCTTCGCGCCGGCCGCAGCCGATCAGGGCGGCGGCCAGGTAGCAGCGGCTCTCCAGGATCTCGTCGTGCACCCGCAGGCGATGCATCTGGGTCAGCGCGCGGCGGTAGTAGGTGACCGACTCGGCGTAGCGGGCGGACTGGCCGCACAGCTGGGCCAGGTGCTGGCACACCATGGACGTGCCCCAGACGTCCCCGCTCTCCAGATCGGTCAGCGCGAGCAGCGAGTCCCGGGTCGACCCGACCACATTGCCCGCGTTCTCCCAGAAGTTGGCGCGGGCCACCAGCGCGGCCACGCGCGCGGTCGGCTCCGGCGAGCGGACGCCGTCGGCGAGCAGCCTGCCGATGCGTCCGCGGTTGAGCCGCACCGTGATCAGCCTGCCGAGCAGGCGCAGCCCCGGATCGAGGCCGGGGTGGGCGAGCAGCCGCCGGGCACGCAGCCGGGCAATCGCGACCGGGCGGACGTCACCGCCGTTGTGGAACATCAGATGCAGGCAGGTGAGCATGTGCGTCACCATCTGCAGATCCGCGTCCAGCCCGGACACGGGTGTGGGCGGCGCGATCGCGACCAGGCGCACCGCCCAGCCGATGAACTCCAGGTGCGCGCCGCGCATCACCCACACGGTCGCGGTCACCGGGAACACCGTGTACACGGTCTCGACGTCGGCGTGCGCGGTGGCGGTGCGCAGGATGGCGACCAGGTTGTCGAGTTCGGCGGTCACCGCCAGCACGACGGGAACCTGCTCCCCGGCCCGGTATTTTGCGACGGCCTCACGCACGAATCCGCGGGCCCAGCGGGCCATCCGATCACGCACCAGCGCCGTCTCGGCGCCCGCCGAGGTGGCGTCGATCGCGTCGAGCTGTTCGGCGCCGAATTCGCGCACCGTCTCGAGCATGCGGTAGCGGATGCCGGTGCCGTCGGGATCGTCGAGCACGGTGAGCAGCGACTGTCCCACCAGGCCCTCGATGGCGGCGGCCACGTCGGGTACCTCGGGCCCCGCGCCGACCACCTCGGCCGCGGACAGCGTGAATCCGCCCGGGAACCGCGACAGCCTGCGCAGCACCACCTGCTGATCGGGGTCGAGCAGATTCCAGCTCCACGCGATCACCGCGTGCAGGGTGCGGTGCCGGTGCGGCGCGGTCCGGTCACCGCTGCGCAGCAGGGCGAACCGGTGGTCGAGGCGGGATTCGATCTCGGCGACGCTCATCGTGCGCACCCGGGCCGCCGCCAGTTCGATCGCCAGCGGCAGGCCGTCGAGTGTGCGGCACAGCCGGACCACGGTCTCCGGGTCCAGCCGCACGTCCGGGCGGACCGCGCGGGCCCGCGCCGAGAACAGGTCGGTCGCGGGCGAACCCGCCGCGTCGATCGCCAACGGCGCCAGCGGGTAGACGGATTCGGCGGTGATCGCCAGCGGTGACCGGCTGGTGGTGAGCACGGTCAGCTGCGCGCAGCTGCCGACCAGATCGGCGACGAGTTCGGCGGCCGACTCGACCACGTGCTCACAGTTGTCCAGGATCAGCAGCATCGGCCGGGCGTCGAGCGCCTCCTGCAACCGCCTGCGCGCGTCGATCTGCAGGCCGAGCCGCAATCCGCCCGGCTCACGCATCACCTCACCGAGTCCCATCACGTGACCGATGGCGGCCTCGATGTCGGCCCGCGCCTTCGTGCTCGCCGACTCGGCCTGCACCGGCGCCAGCTCCACCAGCACCACCGGCAGCATGCCCGCGAACCGCTCACCGACCGCGTTCGCGACCCTGGTCTTGCCGGTGCCGCCCGGTCCGAGCACGGTCGTCACCCGCGAGCGCCGGGTCAGCTCGGCGATCGCGTCCAGATCCGCGGCCCGGCCGAGCAGCTCGTTGGGCGCGGCACGCAAGCCGAGCGCGGACAGCGACGGCGTGCGGCCCTCGGCCGCCCTCGCGTCGACCACACCTGCGACGGCGCCCCCATCCACCGCGCCTGACATACCGGACGTTCCGTACGCGCCCGCCGAGCCTGCCGTCACGGGCGTTCCGTACGCGCCCGCCGAGCCTGCGGTACCGGACGTTCCGTACGCGCCCGCCGGGCCCGCGGTACCGGACGTTCCGTACGCGCCCGCCGGGCCCGCGGTACCGGCCGCGTCGAGCAGGTCCCCCGGGTGGCCGAAAGTGTCGGGTGTTCGGGCCGGGCTTGCCGGGCCGGACGCGTCTGCTGTTCCGTGGGCGTCTGCGGTTCCGGGCTCAACTGGCGATCGGGGCTCGCCGTGGCCGGGCACGGCGGCGGCCTGGGGGCGTGCGGGGGGATCCGGAGGGGTCGGCCCGGTGCGCGCGACCGCCTGCTCGCCGGGCTGGGTGACGGCACCGGAGCGCACTGAGCGGGCTCCCGGCAGCTCGATCGGTTCGCCGCGCAGGACGGCGGTGTTCAAGGCGATCAGCGCAGGTCCGGGGTCGGCGCCGAGTTCCTCGATCAGGCGGATCCGGTAGGCGGCGAAGGTGTCGAGGGCGTCGGCGGCGCGGCCGTCGGCGGCGAGCAGCCGGATGAGGGTGGTGTGGGCAGCCTCGTCCAGTGGGTTCGCGGCGGCTTCGGCGCGGGCCAGGGGCAGCGCGGCGGCCAGGTCCCCACGGGCCGTGTGGGCGGCGAGAGCGACGCGGGTGAGGTCGCGGCCCAGCTGGCCGGCGGCGGCGCGCAGGTCCTCGGCGGGGCCGGAGTCGGGCAGGTCGGCGCCGGGCTCACCACGCCAGAGGGCACGCGCGGCACCGATCGCGGTCAGACCGGCGTCGATGTCACCGGCCGCGAGCAGTTCGTCGGCCCGGCGGGCCAGAGCGGCGGCCGCGGTCAGGTCGACGGCGTCGGTGGGCAGGGTGAGCCGATACCCGGCCGGGCCGATCTCCAGCGCGCCCTCGGGCAGCAGCGCCCGCAGCCGGGAGACCTGGGTATGCAGCGCGTTCATGGGTGCGCGAGGCGGCTGATCGCCCCACACTTCGTCGACGAGGCTCTGCGCGCTGCGGGCCCGGCCCGGCCGCACCGCCAGCGCGGTGAGCAGCACCCGCGCCCGGGCGCCGGGCAGCGCGACCAGCTCCTCGCCGCGCCGGATCGCGATCACGCCGAGCACACCCACGACCGGGTGGGAAACCGCCACCGACACGGTGGAATGCGGCCCGTCCGGGCCGAGGTGCTGTGCAGACATGCCGCAAGTCATCGTAGGCGAGTGCGCCGACGGGCTCCCGGTTCGCGCGGACCAGCCGACACAGCGGTCCGCGCGCGCCACGAAATTGTCACCGGTCGGGCTTAGGCTGCTGCGCATGGGCGACTTCGAGGTGACCCGGCGCACGACCATCGCCGCCGACCCCGCGCGAATCCACGGTTTCATCGACAACTTCCGCCAGTGGCGACTGTGGTCGCCCTGGGAGGACGCCGACCCGCAGCTGGCCCGCACCTACACCGGGCCCGAATCCGGCCTCGGCGCCCGCTACACCTGGCGCGGCAACCGCAAGGCCGGCGCGGGCGCGATGGAGATCAAGGCCGACGCCGAGCGCGAGATCGGCATCGAGCTGGTCTTCGAGAAGCCGTTCAAGGCCACCAACTTCGTCACCTTCACCCTCACGCCCACCGCGGGCGGCACCGAGGTCACCTGGCGGATGACCGGCACCCACTCGGGCCTGATGGGCATGCTGGGCAAGGTGTTCCCGATCGACAACCTGATCGGCAAGGACTTCGACAAGGGCCTGGCCCGGCTGAAGACGATCGCCGAATCCGCCTAGTCTCGGCACCGGGGCTAGGCTTCGATCCATGGCTACAGCAGCGGAATGGATCGAGGGCGCCCGGCCGCGGACGCTGCCCAACGCGATCGCACCGGTCATCGCGGGCACCGGCGCGGCCGCGTCGATCGACGGCGCCGTCTGGTGGAAAGCGATACTGGCGCTGCTGGTTTCGCTGGCCCTGATCGTCGGTGTGAACTACGCCAACGATTACTCCGACGGCATCCGCGGCACCGACGACGTGCGGGTCGGCCCGCTGCGGCTGGTCGGCTCCAAACTGGCCTCCCCCACGGCCGTCCGCACCGCCGCCGTGCTCAGCCTGGCGATCGGCGCGGTGGCCGGCCTGGTGCTGGCCGTGACCACCGCCTGGTGGCTGGTGCTGATCGGCGCGCTGTGCCTGGCCGGCGCCTGGTTCTACACCGGCGGTAGCAAGCCGTACGGCTACAGCGGTTTCGGTGAGATCGCGGTGTTCGTGTTCTTCGGCCTGGTCGCGGTCCTCGGCACCCAGTACGTGCAGGCGCTGCGGGTCGACTGGGTGGGGCTGTTGCTGGCGATCGGCGTCGGCGCGTTCTCCAGCGCCGTCCTGGTGGCCAACAACCTGCGCGACATCCCCACCGACACCGAGGCCGGAAAGGTCACCCTCGCGGTGAAACTCGGCGACGCGCGCACCCGCACCCTGCACCTGGTGCTGCTGGCCGCGCCGTTCGTGATCAGCGTGGCGCTGGTGGCGCGCACGCCGTTCGCGCTGGCCGGACTGCTGGCGTTGCCGCTGGCGATCCGCGCCAACGCGCCGGTGCGCTCGGGCAAGGGCGGGCTGGAACTGATTCCCGCCCTGCGCGATTCCGGGCTGGCACTGCTGGCCTGGTCGGCGCTGAGCGCGCTGGCGGTCGGGCTCGGCTGAGCCCGGCCGGCGCACCGGCTAGTCGTCGCCGTCCGGGACGATGATGCCGAGGACCCAGTTGACCAGCGAGATGATCACACCGCCCCAGAACGCCGCCCAGAAACCGTCGACGCGCAGACCGTAGTCGGACAGTTCGGTGATCTTCGCGGTCAGCCACAGCATGCCCGCGTTCACCAGCAGCAGGAACAGCCCGAGCGTGAGGATCACGAACGGCAGGGACAGGAGTTTGACGATCGGCTTGATGAGGGCGTTCACCGCGGTGAACACCGCCGCGACGATCAGGATCACCAGGGCCTTGCCCCAGTTTCCCCAGTCGGCCGGGACCAGGATGTCGATCTTGTCGATCCACGCCGCCGCGGCCCAGATGGCAATGGCGTTGATGACCAGTCGAATGGCTAGCTGCATAGAGCCATGCTAGGCCCGGAAACGGACATTGCGGCGGGTCTGACACACACCCGGTACAGAATTCACGCGGCCCGGTCGAGTAGTCCGTAGAGGTCGGCGCGCAACGCGGCGGCGCCGTCGCGACCGCCGAGCAGGTCGGTGGTGGCCGGATCGGCGGCCCGCAGGATCCCGAGCAGCAGGTAGGTCGTGGAGATCTCGCGATCCTTGCGGTGAATGGCTTCGCGCAGCGCGAGTTCGAGCGTCTTCTTGGCCGTCCGCGTGAACGGGATGTGCCCGGCGCCGAGCATCCGCCCGAGAACACCGCGCTTGCTCTCCGGTTCGGCCTGCTCCCACGCCGCCGCCCCGAAGTTCTCGGCGATGCTGGCCTGGACCGCGTCGAGGTCGATGCCGATCGAACGCAGCGCCGCGGCGTCGTCGGCGCCCAGCGGGGTGGCGGTGGTGCCACGGGCGAGTACGGCGCGCACGCTGTCGGCGGTGATGCCGCGCGCGTCGAGCACGGTCCGGAGGGCGGGGCCGGCGTTCGACACGACGCCGAGCAGCACGTGCTCCGGCCCGATCCGGTCGGCGCCCAGGTCTTTGGCCTCGTCCTGGGCGCTCACGACCGCCACCCTGGCATCTCGGCTGAACTTCTCGAACATCAGCGGGTACCGCCCTTCCGGTTGTGTTTCTGATGCACCGCCTGCTTGCTCACCTCGAGCGCTTCGGCAATCGCCTGCCAGGACCAGCCGTTGGCTCTGGCATTGGCCACCTGGATGGTTTCGAGCCGGTCGGCCAGCCTGCGCAGCGCGAGTACCGCCCGCAGGCCGACCGCCGGATCGGGATTGCCCGCCGCCGAGGCGAGCGTCGTTGCATCGGTCATGGCGTCAATTTTGATTGACGATCCCCCGAGTTGTCAACAAAAATTGACGAATCAGCTCAGCCGGTAGACCAGCTTCGCGAACTGCCCCATCCGCGCGACATCCACCAGCCGCAGCCGATCGGCCAGGATTCGGCGCGGCAGCAACGGCGCACCACCGCCCAGCGTCACCGGCGTGACGCCGACGATCACCTCGTCGAGCAGGCCCGCGTCGGCGAACTGCCCGGCGAGCTCACCACCGCCCAGAATCCAGATGTCGCGATCCCCCGCCGCGGCCACCATCTCGGCATGTATCGACGCCACCGGCCCCTGGACGAAACGCACCCGCGCGTCGGGAATCGCGGGCAGCTCACGGTGCGTGAACACCCAGGCGGGCCGATCGCCGTAGTTCTCACCCCAGTGCCCGGGCGGATCGTTGGCCGCCATCCACTCGTAGGTCGTCGCACCCAGACACAGGACACCGACCTCGCGCAGGAACTCGTCGATATCGCCGGTGGCCGGCTCGGCATCGGTCACGGCCATCAGCCAGTCCAGCGAGTTGTCGGGGTCGGCGATGTAGCCGTCGAGACTGGCGGCGGTGTAGTAGCGGGTCGTCATGACCACCGATCCTGGCAGCGAAACCTGACATCTCCGGTCAGGTTTCGCCGTCAGCCGTGCCAGCGGCCGGTGCCGAGGAATTCGGTGAGTACGGCGGTGGGCCCGGCGAGGTCGAGGTGCTGACTGGCGACCCACGCGTCGTCGAAGTACGTGCCCGCGTAGCGGTCGCCACCGTCGCACAGCAGCGTCACCACGCTGCCGCTGCGGCCCTCGGCGAGCAGTTCGGAGACCAGGTGGAACGCGCCCCACAGGTTCGTCCCCGTCGACCCGCCCACGCGACGCCCGAGCGCCACGCTGGCATGCCGGGCGGTGGCCACCGAGGCGGCGTCGGGAACGACGACCATCCGGTCGACCACCTGCCCCACGAACGACGGCTCCACCCGCGGCCTGCCGATGCCCTCGATCCGCGACGGCATCCCGGTCTCGTAGCCCGCGTCCCCGGTCTCGTACCCGCCGAAGAACGCCGAGTGCTCCGGGTCCACCACGGCCAGCCGCGTGGCATGCCTGCGATAGCGGATGTAGCGGCCGATGGTGGCGCTGGTGCCGCCGGTGCCCGCGCCGACCACGATCCACTCCGGGATCGGGTGGGTCTCCAGCGCCAGCTGCTGGAAGATGGATTCGGCGATGTTGTTGTTGCCGCGCCAGTCGGTCGCGCGCTCGGCGTGGGTGAACTGGTCCATGAAATGCCCGCCGGTCTCGGCGGCCAGGCGCTTGGCCTCGGTGTACATCTCCGGCCCGCGCTCCACGAAATGGCACCGGCCGCCCTGGGCCTCGATCAGCGCGATCTTCTGCGGTGAGGTGCTCGCCGGCATCACCGCCACGAAATCCAGTCCGAGCAGGTTCGCGAAATAGGCCTCGCTCACCGCCGTCGACCCCGACGACGCCTCGATCACCGTGGTGCCCTCGGTGACCCAGCCGTTGCAGATCGCGTACAGAAATAGCGAACGGGCCAGCCGGTGCTTGAGGCTGCCGGTGATGTGGGTCGACTCGTCCTTGAGGTACAGCTGCACCGGCCAGGCGGCGGGCAGCGGATACCGCAACAGGTGGGTGTCGGCCGAGCGCTGGGAATCCGCGTCGATCAGCCGGACGGCGTTGTCGACCCAGTCACGCGGGGCGCTGCGATCGAGGTATTTCACGCAGCGGACCCGTCGTCGTCACCCCGCAATCGGGCCCGCAGCTGCGCCTTGTCCTGGCGGCGGCGCGCGTCGACGACGGCGATGTCCTCGTTCACCTTGGTGCGCAGTTTCTTGAACAGGGTCAGCGACAGCGGCATCGCGACGATCAGCGCGAACAGCGCCGCTACGATGATCGGGATCTCCACGCCGATGAGCTTGGCGATGCCGATGATGAGCGCGGCGATCACCACGACGAGCCCGAGGCGGGCCAGCGTGTAGAGCGCCAGATTGCGGAACAGCCGCTTCCCCGCGCCAGAACCTTGCTGACCAGTTGCTTCACTCACGCCCAACAGCCTAACCCCGTCGCGGCCTGGCCCGATGCGGCCCCGTTCGCGGCTTTTGTCTATTACTTCCCCTTTACCAACAGTAGGTGGTTCGACTACGTGGGGGTCGCAGTGCGACGATGACGCCATCTGATGAGGGAACTGTCGAGAACGGAGAGGTTAGCTATGACTGCGATCACCGTCGGCGGCCAGGACACTCTGCTGACACCAGGCCAAGTGGCCGCCATGTTCCACGTAGACCCCAAGACCGTCACTCGGTGGGCCCATGCGGGCAGGCTCGGTTCGCTGCGCACTCCGGGCGGGCATCGCCGATTCCGCGAGTCCGAGGTTCTGCAGTTGCTCAAATCGCTCACCACCGAGGCAGCTCCGCGCTGACCCGACCGGCAGGCGCGAGTCCGTCCGCGGGCTCGCGTTCGCCGGAAATTTCCCTTCTGTTGCGGATGTGCACATGGCACGGACACGGCTACCCTCGATAGCAGGAGGTGAGCGACGTGACGTACCTGTTGGCACTCATCGCGATCGTGGCCGTCGCGGTGTTGTGCTGGAAGGCGTTCGGCCCGGAGAAGCCCCGCCCGTATTCCGGTCCCCCTTCGCGTAGACCGATCCTCGGCCCCGACGACGACCCGGAATTCCTGTGGCGCCTGAACAAGCAGCACCGCGACGATTCCGGCCAGTCCGACCTGTAGCTCGGACGTGACCTTTCCCACATACCCCCCGATGCACCGCGAAAAACCCGGGTAGATAACGTATTCCGGTGATCGATGTGCAGCAGAGTTCCATTCCGACCACCTGGCGCGCGGCCGACGGCAGCGCCGTGACGTTCACCGAGGCACGGTCGGCGTGGACTCGCGCGGCACACGAGGTGCTCGCGGACACCGCGACCAGGTTCAACAACTTCATCGTCAACACGGAGCTGGCCGAGCTGGTCCAGGAGGAATCCGGGATCCGCACGCAGGTCAAATGGCAGCACTGGCTGCCCGTCGTGCTGGACCGGGTCGCCGAGCACTGTCACAAGAACAACGAGCCGCCGCTGAGCGCGCTGTGCGTGCGCAAGAACCAGACGGTGGGCACCGGCTACCGCTACATCCTCGAACTCGCGGGCCTGCCCATCCCCGACGATCTGGAGATGCACGCCGCCGCCGCCCGCTGGCAGTGCTACCAGCACTACGCCACCGACCTCCCCGCCGACGGTGGCCTGCCCACCCTCCCCCCGAAGGTCGCGGCGCTGCGCCACCAGACCTCCCAGGACCTCGCCGCCGCCGAAGCGGCCGAGGCCGCCGTCAAGCCCAAGCGCACCGCCGCCGCCCGCCGCACCGTCACCGTGCCCAAGCCGGAACCGGTCCGCAAGCCCGTGTGCCTGAACTGCCACGTGGAACTCCCGGCCAACAAGATCTGCTACTACTGCTGACCCGTCCGCAGGCCCCGATCGCGGGGCCTGCGTCCCCGGCTCAGCCCTGCTCGCCGGTGCAGTACGTCTTGGCCAGCACCGGCCCCGGCCCGAGCTCCCTGGCCGCCGCGACCGCCGCCGCTTCCGCCTCCTGAGCGGTCGCCGCGATGCGCACCCGATAGTCGCCGCTGCGCCCACGCTTGTCCCGCCCGGTCACCGCCAGCGACGCGCATTCATCGACGAACCGCGCGACGACCACACAATCCGGCCGGTCACACAACCCCCGCGCACTCGCCTCCGCGTCCTCCCAGCTCGGATAGTTCACCGCCGACACGACGTGCGAGGAATCCGCCCGATCCATGACGATCACCCCGTGAAGCCCGTCGTCACCCCCCTCCGCCCCGCGACCCCAACTCCCCCGACAACCATCCCCGCCACAGCCACCATCACCGAAATAAGCTTTCCCACCCGGAATCCTCCGCCCGATAACCGGCCCCACCTCGAGCCGAACCGATCATTATCGATGCTCCGGGCGTCGAGGTCAAAGCTTGTGCGACAACGGTTTCGGCGCCGACCGCGCAGGGCTATCCCCTCAGAGATCGTCGGAACTCCCGATATTCCACGCTGATCTCCCGCAGGTGTTCATCCAGCGCCCTGGCCCGTTCCCGCGAGTCGCTACTGTTCATTCCGGTCCATCGGCCGCGATACCAATCCATCGCCCGCGACACAGCCTGAAACTCGCCATTACACACACCGAGCACGATCGCCGCGCGAAAGGCGACGGGGTCTATGTTCCACCGCGCGAACGACACTCGCCGTCGATGGCAGGCGGCGGAGAGAATGCTGTCGAACGTCGACCACTCGGCGAACCACGTACTGCCACGCTCCGAAACGACGCGGACCAGGCCACTCACCACGCGGGCGACATCATCGACGTCGAAAATCTGTGGTGCGAAATGACGCTCGACACCGATGAGGTCGGTCAGTGAAGTCTCCACAACGGTGCCCGGCACCTCGAAACCTAGATTCGCGTGCAGGCGGGCAGCATCGGGAAGGGAGTCGAATACGTCGGCGACCGCGTCGCATACCAGCGCGATCTGCCCGAAGACTTGATGAGCGCCGGAACTTCGCCTGAACACCGCGATCCGAATCTGGCGCCGCAGATTCAGCGCATCGACGTCACCGCACGCCAAGACGATACGTTCGCCCTCATCCGAATCACGCGACAGCCCTTCCACCGGGATCCGCACATACCCGAGTTCGGAAAACCCCGATTCGACTTCAAGGATCAGCCTGGTCATCACCTTGCGTCCCACGGCACCACGCTAACCCGCGCATCACACGACCACCGATCGGCGGAAGTCGAAAGCCCCGAATCCTGGTCGGGTAGTTCAGTTCAGACCGGCGTAGCTGTGCAACCCCGAGATCACCATGTTGATGATGAACAAGTTGAAGAGCATGGCGACGAAGCCGGCGATGTTGATCCAGGCGGCTTTGGTGTCGCGCCAGCCCGAGGTGGCTCGGGCGTGGAGGTAGGCGGCGTAGAGGACCCAGGCGATGAAGGAGCAGGTTTCCTTGGGGTCCCAGCCCCAGAAGCGGCCCCAGGCGGCTTCGGCCCAGATGGCGCCGAGGATGACGCCCGCGCCGAAGAGGGGGAAGCCGATGATGGTGGTTTTGTAGGCGAGCTGGTCGAGGGTGCGGGCGTCGGGGAGGCGGCGGGCGATGGTGCCGAAGAGGGAGCTCGACTCCTCGCCCGCGGGCTGGCGCATGCGGTACAGGTACAGGAGGCTGGCGACGCCGGAGACCAGGAAGACACCGCTGCCGATGCTGACGATGGTGACGTGGATCGGCAGCCAGAACGACCGCAGCGCGGGGACGACCGGGGCGGCGTCGGCGTAGAGGACGGTGCCGGCCAGGAACATCAGGATCAGCACGGGCACCAGCAGGAAGACCCACATGGACCGGTAGCGCTGGTCGCGCAGGAAGTACAGGCCGATCACCACGGCGGCCGCGGTGGCCATGGTGGTGAACTCGTACATGTTGCCCAGCGGGAACCGGTGCGTGGCGAAACCGCGCAGCACGATCGAGCCCACGTGCAGCGCCGCGCCGACCAGCAGCACCGAGAACGCCATGTTGCCGAGCCGCTCGGCCAGCGGCCGCGACGACGGGGTCTCGATGCGGCCGGGCAGCGACGGGTCGGCGGGCGCGCCCGCGGTGACCAGTTCGCGCGCCGCGACCTGCTTGGCCCGCGCCGAGGCGTACTGCACCAGCAACAACACCAGCGCCAGGGCGTAGATCGCCATGGCCGACATAAAGGCGAAGTCGCTGTAGCGTGCCAGCGTTTCGTCGATCGGCATCAGTTCTCCGTTTCCGCGTCCAGTACCCGCGCGCGCAGCCGGTCGAATTCGCCGCCCCAGCCCGCCTGATCGCTTCTGGCCAGACCGCCCATCTCTACTACGGTCCGTCGTTGATCCACGGTACCTGCCGCGGGCTCGGACGGGTACGCCCGGATCCAGATCCGGCGCCGTTTCACCAGCAGCGACACCAGCAGGCCCGCCATCATCGTGAGCGAACTGACCAGCACCCACTGCTGCCACGGGTCGTGCGAGACCTGGAGGTTCACGAACTCCTTGGCACCGTCGAAGGTGACCTTCGCGCCGCTGGGCAGCGTGGTGGACTCACCGGGCCGCAGGTTGACCCGCGCCTCCTTGGTGAGCCTGCCCTGCTTGATCATCTCCGGGTCGAGCGCGAACAGCGACTGCGAGCGGCCGGTGTCGAGGCCGGTGTTGCCGCGGTAGATGTCGACGGCGACCGCCGGGTCGTCCATGGTCGGGAACGACGAGGTGAGCAGGCTGCCGTGGAACAGCGCCGTCGGGGCGAACAGGCCCTCGATGGCGATCTGGTTCTGGCGGCGTTCCTCGTCGGTGGCGTACATGCCGCCGGGCGGGTCGATGCGCAGCACGCCGCTGGACAGGAAGGTCCGGGCGTCGTCGGGACGCCACTGGATGGTCTCGGTGCGGGTCTGCCCGTTCGGGAAGGTGACGGTAAACGTCGGCGCGAACCCGTGACCCTGCAGGTAGACGCGGTCACCGGCGACGCGCAGCGGATGGTTCACCCGCAGTTCCTGGCTGCGCCAGGTGTCGGTGCTCAGGTCCTCGCCCGCCTGGTACTCGATGTTCGAGGTGAACATCTCGGCCTGGCCGCTGGGCAGGTAGTCGGCCTTGAAGTCCTTGACCCGCACGCACAGCGGGGTCATCCCGGTGCCGTCGTTGACATTGCCCGCGCGGAACGAGTCGAACACCGCGGGCGAGGTGGTGCAGAAACCGGGCCCGTTGTCGGCGATCACGATGACATTGCCCTCGTAACCGAACAGCTTGCCCAGCGCGATCGAGGCCAGCAGGCCGACCAGCGACAGGTGGAAGACCAGGTTGCCGAACTCGCGCAGGTAGCCCTTCTCGGCCGACAGCGTGATCTCGCCGTCGCGCTTGCCCGGCCGCACCTCGGTGCGCCAGCCGCGCAGCTGCCCGCGGGCCTGCTCGACGACGGTCGCGGCGTCGTCGTCGACGGTCTCGCTGAAGTGGTGCGGCAGCCGCCCGAGGTTGCGCGGCGCGGCGACCGGGGGCGTGCGCAGGGCCCGGTAGTGGTCCCAGCAGCGCGGCAGGATGCAGCCGACCAGGGAGATGAACAGCAGCACGTAGATGGCGGTGAACCAGAAGCTGCCGAACACGTCGAACAGCTCGAACCGGTCCATCCACGGCCCGAGGGTCGGGCGGTCGGCGATGTACTGCTCGACCTTCTGCGTGTTCAGGCTGCGCTGCGGCAGCAGCGCGCCGGGAATAGCGGCCAGGGCCAGCAGGAACAGCAGCACCAGGGCGGTGCGCATGCTGGTGAGGCCGCGCCAGGTATTGCGGACCAGGGCCCAGGCCCGGCCCGGCAGCGACTGCCGGACGGGCGGAGTGGGGGTGGTCGGCGTAGTCAGTGTGTCAGTCATCAGATCGGGAGAGTCACCTCGGAGACGAACCCGTCACGCACCCAGCCGACGAACTGGTCCCATGCCCCCGTGACCAGCGCGACGCCGACGGCGACGAGCAGAACACCCCCGATTACCTGGATGGTGCGCGAATTGCGCCGCAACCAGCCCACCCCGCGCAACGCACCGGCCGACCCGAACGCCAGCACCACGAACGGCAGCCCCAGCCCCAGGCAGTACGCCACGATCAGCACCACCCCGCGCACCGCGGTGGTGCCCTCGGTGCCCGCGGACACCGCCATCACCCCGGACAGCGTCGGGCCCAGACACGGCGTCCAGCCCAGCGCGAACACCCCGCCGAGCAGGGGCGCGCCGACGATGCTGGTGAACCGGCGCGGCTCCATCCTGGTGTCGCGCTGCAGCGCGGGCACCAGGCCGATGAACACCAGACCCATCAGGATGGTCACCACACCGCCGATGCGCTGCAGCAACTCCCGGTTGACGTTGAGGGTCTGGATCACGCCGAACACGGTGGCCGTGGCCAGCACGAACACCACCGTGAACCCGGCGACGAACAATCCGGCGGCACCGGCCACCCGCATCTTCGCGCTCCTGCGCGTGGCGGTGAGCGTGCTCGCCTGCGCGGCGGTGGCCGGTGGCGCCTCGGCCCCGACCAACCCGGCCAGATAGGACAGGTACCCCGGCACCAACGGCACGACACACGGTGAAGCGAACGACACCAGGCCCGCGAGCAGGCAGGCACCCAGCGCCAACAGCAACGGACCCGATGCCGCGGTCTGCTGGAAGGAATCCCCGACTGCGGCGAGCACCATCACTCGGTGCTGTCCTCGTCACGCTGCTCGTCGCGGGGCAACGACAGGGTGCGCTCGGTCTCGGCCGGCTCCGCCGGACCGAAATCGAACAGGCCGGCACCGGCGACGCTGCGCGGGACGGTCGCGATGCCCGCCCAACGATCGTCGACGGTCCAGCCCGCGCCCATACGGCGCGCGCCCTGGCGGGGACGACACGCGGTCAGATTTCCGGGACGACGACGGCTCACTGCTTCTCCTCGGCGGCGATGCGCTCGACCACGGGCTGCAGATCTTCGGCCAATAGCGAGCGAAGGAAGACCGCGGCGACCCGGTGTTGACGATCCAGGATCAACGTGGTCGGAATGACACTGGTGGGAAAGTTTCCGCCGAGGGCGAGCAAGGTTCGCATCGACGGGTCGTAGATGGACGGGTATTCGATCTTGTTGTCCACCACGAAGTCCTGGGCCTTGTCGCGCTGGTGATCGCGGACGTTGATACCCAGGAACGCGACGCCCTTGTCTTTGGTCGCCGCGTAGACCTTTTCGAGCGCGGGTGACTCGGCGCGGCACGGGCCGCACCACTGTCCCCACAGATTCACGACCACGATCTGGTTCGGGAAATCGTCGACCGAGACGGTCTTTCCCTCGTGCATCAGATCGGGCCCCGAGAGCTTGCCGATCGTTCCGCGACTGGCGGGCGGATCGTAGTAGATATCGGTTTTACCACCGGGTGAGACGAATTCGAAGGTGCCACCACCGGTTGCCACCGCATCGGTACCGGTCGAACAGCCCGCGGCGGCGACGATCACGAACAGCGCGGACAGAACGGCAGTGAGCGCCCGCAGCCGGTGGCTGCGGGCGGTGACCGACGCGGTGGAGCGTCTCATGCGCCGTGAACCGAAGGGTCGGAGGCGCCCGCTGGTTCGGAGTACACGATGTCCACCAGGGTATCCCCGTGGTAGACGAGCGAGGTCAGCGAGGCCAGCGAGCACTGCCGGTTGCGCGGGTCGTGCCACAGGCGCTGACCCTGCAGGAAACGGCGCAGCGTCCACACGGGCAGCTGATGCGAGACCAGCACCACCTCGTGGCCGGCGCCCTCGACGCGCGCCTTGTTGACCGCCGCCAGCATCCGGTGCGCGATCTGCAGGTACGGCTCGCCCCAGGACGGGGTGAACGGATCGCGCAGCTTCCACCAGTGCCGCGGCTTGCGCAGGGCGCCGTCACCGACCGAGACGCGCAGACCCTCGAAGGTGTTGCCCGCCTCGATGAGGTTCTCGTCGGTGCGCACGATGACGTCGTGCGCGGCGGCGATCGGGGCCGCGGTCTCCTGGGCGCGCTGCAGCGGGGAGGCGATCACCAGGGAGACGTCGTGGTCGGCCAGCGAGCGGGCCACGGCGGCGGCCTGCGACCGGCCGGTCACCGAGAGGCTGAAGCCGGGCAGGCGGCCGTACAGGATGCCGTTGGGATTGTGCACCTCGCCGTGGCGCAGTACGTGCACGATGGTTTCGACGGTGGCGGGATCGTCGTCGATGGCGGGCGGCGCGGCGGCGGGCGCCGGATGCGGCGCCTCGTCCTCCACGACCGGGGTGGGGAATTCTGCGTCGGGCTGGTCGGAGCTCACGCTTGCGATCCTTCGGGGGTTGCGGCCGCGGCCGCGAGGGCGGCGGCGGGCAGAGCGGCGGCGATACGGTCGAACGCGTCCTCGTCGAGCGCCGCGGAGACGAACCATGCCTCGAACGCGCTCGGCGGCGCGTACACGCCCGCGTCGAGCAGGGCGTGGAAGAAGGCTGGGTAACGCCAGGTCTGACTCGCCTTGGCGGCCGCGTAGTCGGTCACCGGGCGATCGGCGAAGAACACGCTCACCATATTGCCTGCGAACTGCACTTGATGCTCGACCCCGGCTTCGGTCAGGGCTTTCGCGAAGAGCGTGCCGAGCCGATCGGCGTTGCGGTCCAGCGCCGCGTACACCTCGGCGTCGGCCGCGCGCAGCGTCGCCAGGCCCGCCGCGACGGCGACGGGGTTACCGGACAGGGTGCCCGCCTGGTAGACCGGGCCGAGCGGGGCCAGGTTGTTCATGATCTCGGCGCGACCGCCGAACGCGGCGGCGGGCAGGCCACCGCTCATCACCTTGCCGAAGGTGTAGAGGTCACCCGCGACACCTTCGCGGCCGTACCAACCGGACGCGCTGACGCGGAACCCGGTCATCACCTCGTCCATGATCAGCAGCGCGCCGTTGTCGTGCGCGAGCGTGCGCAGTCCCTCGTTGAAACCGGGCAGCGGCGCGACCGCGCCCATATTGCCCGCGGCGGCCTCGGTGATCACGCACGCGATCTGACCGGGATTGGCCTCGAAGGCGGCCGCGACGGCGGCGAGGTCGTTGTAGGGCAGCACGATGGTGTCGGCGGCCTGCGCGCCGGTGACACCGGGCGAGGTCGGCAGACCCAGCGTCGCCACGCCCGAGCCCGCGTCGGCCAGCAGGGCGTCGACGTGGCCGTGATAGCAGCCGGAGAACTTCACGATCTTGGACCGGCCGGTGAAGCCGCGCGCCAGCCGCACCGCGCTCATCGTGGCCTCGGTGCCGGAGTTCACCAACCGCACCCGCTCGACCGGCTCGACCCGGGCCGCGATGGCCTCGGCCAGCTCGATCTCGGCCTCGGTGGGCGCGCCGAAGGACAGCCCGCCGGTGGCCGCGCGCTGCACCGCCTCGACGACGGCGGGATGCGCGTGGCCCAGGATCATCGGGCCCCACGAACAGACCAGATCCACGTACTCGTTGCCGTCGGCGTCGACCAGGGTGTAGCCGTTCGCCGACGCGATGAACCGGGGCGTCCCGCCGACCGAATTGAACGCACGGACCGGGGAATTGACACCACCCGGGATCACCGAAGCAGCCCGCTCGAAGAGCTGGGCGGAAACCGGCACCGATGACCTGGTCGCGCGCGGAGAAGAACTCACGGATTCCAGTCTCTCAGCTCGCCTCGGCGCGCCGGACGACAGGGTGGAGCACAGTGACCCAGACCGCAGCGACCCACCGGCGACACGCCCGACACGCCGCCCTCGCGCGCGGACGAATTCGATCACGACGTCCTGGCCTGCGGCTACGCTGCGGGCTGCTCTGGCACCCCAGTGGTCCGACATCGGTAATCAGCGGAAGGGTATTTCATGCGTTTCGGCGTCACCAGCACTGCCCTCGGTACGGGCATCGTCGCGGCCGGAGTGGTCCTCGGCGCGGGTCCGGCCACCGCCCTCGCTCCCCAGATCCACCCGGATCGGATCGGCGCCCAGCTCAGCCACGAGGAGACCGTCGCACTCGGCGCGGGGCCGATTCCCGCGCTCACCGCGATGATCGTGCCCGCCAACCGGATCGGCGCCGGCCTGCACGGCGACACCATGCTCTACCGCGACGCCGACGGCGGCATCCACGCGACCCTGCGTCAGGTGGTGACGGAGGCGGCGAGCCATCCCGACGGCACCGTGTCCGTCTACCTGAACGCGCCGGGTACGCGCGGCGGCCGCGTCGTCGACGTCTACCAGCAGTGGGCCGGTTAGGTGTACATGCAGGGGATATCGGCCGACATCGTGTGCAGCTGGCACATGATGCCGTTGTAGATACCGCTCGAGCCGGTCTCCGGGGCGAAGCCGCCGGCGGCCGGCTCGGCGGTCATGGGGGTCAGGGGCAGGCCCGCCGCCTGCGCGGGCGCCGCCGCCAGGGCGATCGCCGCCGCGGCCGCGGCCGCCGTACAGAATCCTGCGGTGAGCTTGGTCATCGGGTGTTCCTCCGTGCTGCTCGCGCTGCGAGCGGTCGAGATGTGTTCCGAACCCCAACGCGCACATCGGGATTCGGCTTCACTCACTGCATCGGTTCGGACGCCTGCCGCGCTACAGGTCCGCGGGCGATCTTGGCGACGACGTCGATGACCAGCACCCCGGCCACCACCACCAGCGCCGTGGCCAGGATGAGCAGTGGCGGCGCATAGCGCACCGCCTCGAATCCGGGGTGCTCGTCGGAGGTGACGAAGGCGGTCACCCGCCGGGCATGGCTCCAGCTGTACACCGCGCCGGCCAGGCAGATCACGGCCAGGCCGAGCTCGAACAGCGCCGTGGCGATCCAGCGTCTCATCCCTGCGATCCTGCCAGGGCGGAGGTCAGCGCGGCCCGCAGCCCGGGATGGTCGACCGCCCAGGCCTGCACGATCCGCCCGTCCACCAGCCGCAACCCGATGCCACGGCGACGGCGCGGTACCCCGCTCAGCGCGCCGAGCGCCCGGGCCTGCGGCGCGTCGTCGTCATCGGCGGGCAGCACGGTCGCGATCTCGGCGAGCGGGACCGACTCCACGCCCTGATGCAGGGTGGTCGGCGTGAGCTCGACGCGCGCGTGCGTGCGGCCCGCGATCACCTGCAGCACGGTGAAGCCGCCGATCGCGAGCGCGCAGAACGCCAGCGCGAACCAGTGGACGGTGCTGCCCGCCAGCCACTCCACCAGCAGGATGACCGCGCACAGCAGCGGGCCGTAGACGACTGCGCGCCAGTGCGCGCCGGACTCGGAGAACAGCACCATGAGGGAACCGCGACGCCGCAGCGCCGGTGGATCAGCCGACCAGACTCGGCAACAGGACGAGCGCGATGGTGACCACTGCCAGCAGAACCATCAGCCCGATGACCAAAAGGTCACGCCGCAGGCTGTGTGGCTGTTCGATCACCACGCGCATCATTGCCTCCGAATCCCCCGATTCCAACCGGCTACCTCACAGGGATTACCCCAAATCGCTGTGACCATGCTCACCATACACTGTGCGGTGTCAGGGGCCAATGACGGTGGCGGGCAACCGCCGGTTCACCGACGGTTCATCTGGAAGTACCGGGTGGAGTCCGGCCGGTAACTCAGATAGGCCGCGCCGACCGCGAGCACACCCTGCACGATCGAGGTGCCGCCGGCCACCATCGTGGCCACCCCGGCGTCACCGGTGAACGCGACCATGGTGGCGACCGCGCCGAGCCCGAGCCAGATCGCGACGATCGTCAGCACGGTGCGCGCCCACGATTTGCCGCGCCCGAGCTGCTGGGCGAACAGTACGGTGAGCCCGACCAGGGCCAGCCCGACCAGCGCGGTCAGGCCGAACGCGACCAGCACCATCAGATCCACCGTCGACGCGGGGAAGTTGGGGTCGGTCTTGTGCATCTCGTCGAGGAACTGCTTGCTCAGCTCGTCGCGCCGGCCGGTCATGGTGGCGATACCGGCGACGGTGTACACGACACCGAGTCCGGACACCGCCCACCACAGCTGGCGTGCGGTCCCGACGTCCTCGGGCATCGGCGGGGTTTCGGGCTTGTGCGGTGGAACGATCACGACAGCCAGTGTGCCGCCTCCGTCGCCCAGTAGGTGAGCACGATGTCGGCACCGGCCCGGCGGATGCCGATCAGCGACTCCAGGATCGCGCCCTTGCGGTCGATCCAGCCGCGCTCGGCGGCGGCGGTGATCATCGCGTACTCACCGGAGATCTGGTACGCGGCGACCGGCACGGTGGAGCGGTCGGCGACGTCGCGCAGGATGTCGAGATAGGACATCGCGGGCTTCACCATCACGATGTCGGCGCCCTCGGCCAGGTCGAGGTCGAGTTCGCGCAGCGATTCGCGGCGGTTGGCCGGGTCCTGCTGATAGGTGCGGCGATCGCCTTCCAGCGACGAGCCGACGGCCTCCCGGAACGGGCCGTAGAACGCGGAGGCGTACTTGGCGGCGTAGGCGAGGATGGCGGTGTCGGTGTGGCCGACCGCGTCGAGGCCGCGCCGGATCGCGCCGACCTGGCCGTCCATCATGCCGCTGGTACCGAGCAGATCGGCGCCCGCCTCGGCCTGGGCCAGCGCCATCTCGACGTAGCGGTGCAGGGTGGCGTCGTTGTCGACCGAGCCGTCGGCGCCGAGGACGCCGCAGTGCCCGTGATCGGTGAACTCGTCCAGACAGGTGTCGGCCATGACGACGGTCGCGTCACCGACTTCCTCGGCGAGCGTGCGCAGGCCACGGTTGAGGATGCCGTGCGGATCGCTGGCCTGGCTGCCGGTGGCGTCCTTGTCCTCCGGCAGCGGCACACCGAACAGCATGAGGCCGCCGACGCCCGCGGTCACCGCTTCGACGGCCGCCTTGCGCAGCGAGTCCAGCGAGTGCTGGTAGACGCCGGGCATGGAGCTGATCTCACGCGGTTCGTCGATGCCGTCGGCGACGAACATCGGCAGCACCAGCTGACGCGGCTCGAGCGTGGTCTCGGCGACGAGCCGACGCAAAGCGGGTGTCCTGCGCAACCGCCGCGGGCGGTCGAAAGCGGTCATAATCCGCAGAGTACGCCTGTGCGCACGGCCTCGCGTCGGCGCCTACGCCCCTCCGCTCGCACGGCCGAGCTCGCCCAAGATCGACTCGAACGTGGCAAACACCGGGAGCGGTCCCGCCGAGCTCCACGACTGGTTGGTGAGCAGGATGCCGGTCACCGCACCGTCGTTGGACCAGGTCGACCCGAGGCCGCCGGACCAGCCGTAGGCGCCCGCGCGCGGACCGTCCGGCAGGTCGCTGAGCTGGACTCCGACGCCGTAACCCCAGCCCGCGTCGCCACCCGGCGCCGGTCCGCCGCGAGCGAGTTGCTCGGCGGTGAGGTGATCGGCCGTCAGCGCGGCCACGGAACGCTCGGACAGGATCCGGACGCCGTCGAGCGCGCCGCCGCCGCGCAACATCAGGGCGAACCGGTGATAGTCGGCCAGGGTGGAGACCAGGCCGTCACCGCCGCCCTCGAAAGCCGGTGGGCTACTCCACTGTCCGTCGGCGGGATCGAAGACGACGCGGGCGCCGTCGCGCTCGGTGAAATGCGGCCCGAAGCGGCCGAGTTCGTTCGCCGGAACGGAGAAGCCGGTATCGGTCATCCCGAGCGGGCCGAACACGCGCTCGGACAACACCGCCGACAGCGGCATCCCCGCCGCCCTGGCCACCAGGAAACCGAGGATCGGGGCGCCGACGTGATAGAGCCAGCGCTCCCCCGGCTGATATTGCAGCGGCAGGGTGCCGAGCCGCTCCAGCCAGATATCGGACGCGGGCAGTTCCGCCGGCGTCGGCGGGCCCCAGCCGAGGCCGCGCTCGGCCCAGGCCGCGTCGAACGGCTTGGGCGAGAAGTCGGCGAAGTCCATGCCCCAGCCGAGCCGGAAGGTGAGCAGGTCCTCGACCGTGATCGGGCGCCGGGCCGGGACGGTGTCGGTGATGTCGGCGGCGGGGTGACGCAGCACGCGACGGCCGGCGAGTTCGGGCAGCAGCCGGTCGACGGGTTCGGCGAGGTCGAGCAGGCCGTCCTCGATCAGGATCGAGGCCGCCACCGCGGTGATCGGCTTGGTCATCGAAAAGAGCCCACTAGACCACAGGGGTCCGACAGCCGCCCGGCGACAGGCCGCGGCGAGCCTGTGGATAACATCGAATCCCACTGGAGCCCAATGGCTTCCGCGAGAGATTGGCGAAACTTGTCGGACCCCCTCGATATAATCGAAAGCGTGTTCGAGGGTTCCCGACGATCGGGGGCGGGACCCATTCGCGACGGGAGGACGCCATGAACGCCATTGCCGCAACGTCGAAGTCCGGGTTCATCACCGCACCGTATGTGCCACTGGAGAAGAAGCGGCTGCCCGCGGGGCGCCCGCGCCGCTGGTACATCGCGCACAACCGGCGGCTCAAGGCCATGCGCTTGACCATCGCGTTGCTCGATTCCGGGGTGTACCTGCCGAATCGGGCCACCAACGACGTCATCCGCCGCACCGCCGAACAGATCGAGCTGCGGCCGCCGTCGGATGCCACCTGCCGGCTGGTGCGCACGCTGCTGCGCTACAGCCGGTGATCTCGATACACCGAAGGCCCGCCACACCGGGCGGGCCTTCGGGTCTTCGTGGGCTAGCGGCTGCTGCTGCGGCGGCTCTTCTTCCGCGGCGGCGGCAGCAGGCCCTCGGCGCGCAGACGCGAGGCGTGCTCGGCCAGCGCCTCCACCAGCGGACCCACCTGCGCGGTCTCCGGCTGCACGTCCACGCGCAGACCGAACTCGATGGCGGTCTCGGCCGTCTTCGGGCCGATGCAGGCCACGATGGTGCGCGCGTGCGGCTTGCCCGCGATGCCCACCAGGTTGCGCACCGTGGAGGACGAGGTGAACAGTACCGCGTCGAAACCGCCGGTCTTGATCATCTCGCGGGTCTCCGCGGGCGGCGGGGACGCGCGCACGGTGCGGTAGGCGGTGACGTCGTCGATCTCCCAGCCGCGCTCACGCAGGCCCTCGGCCAGGGTCTCGGTGGCGATGTCGGCGCGCGGCAGCAGCACCCGGTTGACCGGGTCGAACACGTCGTCATAGGGCGGGAAGTCGGCGAGCAGGCCCTCGGAGGACTGCTCCCCGCTCGGCACCAGCTCCGGGTTGATGCCGAACGAGCGCACCTTCTCCGCGGTGGCCTCGCCCACGCAGGCGATCTTCACACCGGAGAACGCCCGCGCGTCCAGACCGAACTCGGCGAACTTCTCCCACACCGCGCGCACCGCGTTGGTGGAGGTGAACACCACCCACTGGTAGCGGCCGTCGACCAGGCCCTTCACCGCGCGTTCCATCTGCGCGGGGCTGCGCGGCGGCTCGACCGCGATGGTCGGCACCTCCATCGGGATGGCGCCGTGGGTCACCAGCCGCTCGCTCATCTCGCCGGCCTGGTCCTTGGTGCGGGGCACCAGCACGGTCCAGCCGTAGAGGGCACGCGACTCCCACCACGACATCTTCGAGCGCTTGTCGACTTCCTTGCCCACCGTCACGACCAGCGGCCCGACCAGCTCGGAGGCGGCGTTGTTCAGGGTGGCCAGGGTGGCCTCGATGGTGCGCTGCTGACGGGTGGTGCCGCGCACGGTCACCGCGACCGGCGTCTGCGGAGCCAGCCCGTGCTCCACCAGCGCGCTCGCGGTCTCGGCCAGGTGGCCGGAGGTGGCGTTGAGCACCAGCGGGCCGGGCGCGGCGGCCAGCGCCGCCCAGTCGACCTCGCCGCGCACATCGGCCTCGGTGTGCCCGGAACCGAGAGCGATGCCCGCGTAGCTGGGCACGGCGGAGCCGTTGGGCAGGCCCGGCAGCACCTCGAACACCATGTGCGAGCGGGTGACGGCGTTGACCTCGTTGATCACCGAATCGGTGGTCAGCGGATCACCGGCGACGACGCGCACCACGTCGTGGCCGCCGCGGGCCTCGGCGATCAGCGTCTTGGCCACCTCGGCCGGCTCGCCGAGGGCCGGACGCACGTCCACCGGACGCTCGCCGTCCTCGCCCGGTTCGACGGCGAGGCCGATCAGGGCCAGCACACCCTTGTCGACATCGGGGTCGGTGAACGCCAGCGTCGCCCGCTCGAGCACCTCACGGGCGCGCACGGTCAGCAGGGCCGGGTCGCCGGGGCCGGATCCGACGAAAAGGATCCGCCCTGGTTGCTTCTTGGTGGCTCGGCTGCTCATCGGTTGTTCTCCATCGGGCTGGAATTGGTGAAGTCTGGGGCGGGGGTGTTCACCGCCTGTGTGGGGGAACCGACCTCCGGTTCCGGCTCGTCCGCGACGCTCAGCAGTGCGCGAGCGCCCAGATCCAGCAGTTCGCGCGCCAGCGTGCGGCCGAGCTCGGCGGCATCGGCGGGCGCGCCGACGATCGAGGCGCGCAGCACGTCGGAACCGTCGATCGCGGCGGCACAGGCCCGCAGCGACAGTTCCTCGAAGATCCGCCCGTCCTCGTCGATCGACTCGACGACCTCGGCGATCGCGCCGATCGGGGCGGTGCAGCCAGCCTCGAGCTCGCCGAGCAGGGCCCGCTCGGCCACGACCGCGGCCCGGGTCGACGCGTCGTCCAGATCGGACAGGATCTCGATCAGTTCCGGGTCGTCGCTGCGGCATTCGACCGCGAGGGCGCCCTGCGAGGGGGCGGGCAGCATCTGCACCGGCTCGAGCGACTCGGTGATCGCGTCGGTCCGTTCGATGCGGGACAGTCCGGCCCTGGCGATGACGATGGCGTCGAGTTCGCCCTCGCTCACCTTGCGCAGCCGGGAGTCGATGTTGCCGCGCAGCGGGACGATGTCCAGGCCGAGACCGAGCGCGCGCAACTGGGCGGCGCGGCGCGGCGCCGAGGTGCCCACCTTGGCGCCCGCGGGCAGCTCGCCCAACACCAGGCCGTCGCGGGCGACCAGCGCGTCACGCGGGTCCTCGCGGGGCGGGATCGCGGCGATGGTGAAGCGCGGATCCTGCGCGGTGGGCAGGTCCTTGTAGGAGTGCACCGCGATGTCGATGCCGCCCGCGGCGAGCTCGTCCCGCAGCGCCGAGGTGAACACGCCGACGCCGATCTTCTGCACCGGGTCCGACGACAGGTCGCCCGGCGTCTTGATGACGATAAGTTCGGCGGGCTGGCCTGCTGCGATCAGCGCATCACGGATGGTGCCGGCCTGCGTCAGCGCGAGCAGGCTGCCGCGCGTGCCGATCCGCCACGGCGCACGAATGCTGCCTGCGGTCACGGTGTCCTCTTCCTGCACTGTCGTGGTCATGAGTCCTGCCCATCGCCGAGGTGTCCTGCGGTGAAGTCGTCGGCCAGCGCGGACTCCGCCGCAGCGACCTCCATGGGAGCGGCAACCGCTTGCACCGCACCGGGTTTCAGTTCGAACAGCTCACGCAGCGCCTCGGCGTAGCTGTCGCCGCCCGGCGTCGAAGCCAGCTGCTTCACGCGCACCGTCGGCGCGTGCAGCAGCTTGTCGACGACGCGGCGCACGGTGCGCGCCACCTCGTCGCGAGCCGGATCGGCCAGGTCGGGCAGCCGCGAATCCAGGCGGAGCAGTTCGGCTTCCACCACTTCGGCGGCACGCTGACGCAGTGCGGCCACCGTGGGGGTGACCTCCGCCATGCGTTGCCCGGCAAGGTATTTGGCGAGTTCGTCGGCGACGATCTGACGCGCGGCGGCGGTGTCGTCGGCCGCGGCGCCCGCGGCCGGATCGCGCTGCAGCGATTCGATGTCGATGACGGCGACGCCCGGCAGGCCTGCCACGGCGTGCTCCACGTCGCGGGGCAGCCCGAGGTCGCAGAAGACCAGCGGACGGTCGGCGGCCTCGGTGTTGGCCCGCCCGGCCAGCGCGCGATGGGTGTCGGCCAGGGTGACGACCGCGCCCACCGCGCCGGTACAGGTGATGACGACATCGGCGCCCGCCATGGCCTCGGTGAGCCGTGACATCTCGACGGCCTCGGCGTCGACCCCGTGCATGCTGCGCCCGGTCTCGGCCAGCCGCTGCGCGCGATCGAGGGTGCGGTTGACGACCACGATGCGGCCGATCCCGGCCCGCGACAGATGCGCGACGGCCAGGCCGCCCATGGCGCCCGCGCCCACGACCACCGCGGTCCGGCCCGCGAGCGCTCCGACGACGCCGCTCGCGCGGTCCAGCGCCACCGACACCACCGATGCGCCGGCCCGGTCGATCCCGGTCTCGGAGTGCACCCGCTTGCCGACCCGCAGCCCGTGCTGGGCCAGCTCGTGCAGGGTGCGCCCGACCGCCTGCTGCCCGTCGGCGCTGGCGTAGGCGCTGCGGATCTGGCTGAGCACCTGCTGCTCGCCGACGACCATCGAGTCCAGGCCGCTGGCGACCGCGAACAGATGCTCGGCGGCGGCCTCGCTGTAGCGGACGTAGGCGTGCCGAGTCAGATCGCCCAGCGGCAGCCCGGAATGCTTGGTGAGCAGTTCGCTGACCTCGCCGAGCCCGCCGTGGAAGGCGTCGACCACGGCGTAGACCTCGACGCGGTTGCAGGTGGAGACGATCATCGCCTCGGACACGTGGCTGGAGGCGAGCAGCCGGTCGACCAGCTTGGGGCGGTCGGCCTCACTGATCGCGACCTTCTCGAGCACCGAGACCGGCGCACTCCGATGAGAAATTCCGACGAGCAGGACGCTCATGGCGTGATCACCGATCCCTTGGTGCTTGGCTCCGTTGCCGAATGCGGGGTGGCCGAGTGCGGCGCGGTGCGTCGCGTGGGCCTGCCGCGCGCCGGTTCGACCGGCGCGGGGTGCGTGAGGGCGGGATGGTTCGGCGCGGGCACCCGGCGCGCGATCCGGCCGGAGCCGGCCTGCGCGACCTCGGGCAGGGCCGGCGCGTCGTTGCGGGCGGCGTCGAAGGAGAGCATCTGCAGCTCCATCGCCAGGTCGACGCGGCGGACCTCCACGTGGGCGGGCGCGCGCAGTTCACACGGGGCGAAGCTCAGGATGGACGGCAGGCCGACCGCGACGAGCCGGTCGCACACGTCCTGGGCGGCCTCGTCGGGCACGGCGAGGACCGCGATGGTCGGCGCGAGCGCCGGGATCTGCGCGGTGAGGTGCTCGACATCGCGCACGACGAGTCCGGCGTACGACTGGCCGATCACCGCGGAGTCGTTGTCGAAGATCCCGACCACGGTGAAGCCACGTACCCCGAAACCGCCGTAGCCGACCAGGGCGCGGCCCAGATTGCCCGCACCGATCAGCACCACCCGATGTCCCTGCGACAGACCGAGCACATCTTCGATCCTGGTGCGCAACTTGGCTACGTCATAGCCGACACCCCGCACACCGTTGGGTCCGAGGAAGGAAAGATCCTTGCGCAGCTTGGCCGAATTGACACCCGCCGCGACAGCCAGTTCCTCACTCGATACGATGGCTACACCCTCGTCGGCCAACCCGGCGAGAACCCGGAGATAAGTAGCAAGACGAGTCACCGTGGCCTGGGGGATGTCCCTCTGAAGAGCCTTGCCGGAGACGCCACCTGGCGTCTCATGCTGCTCTGTCACGTCGTCGGCTCCTCGTGCCGGGCCTGATCGCGGTCCGGTTCCTGTCGTTCGTTCACCGGTGTGGGTCACTGCGTCGCGAGAGCGACCGTGCCATGGGGGGCTGTACAAACCCGGTCACCGCCGCTGCTGCGTGCGGCGGTGCGGATTGCGTGCCACCACCGTAACCGCTTGTGCAGGCGTTCACAAAGTCGGTGAAATTGGCCTCATTTTCCGTCGCGACCAGCGAAACGACTCAGGTCTGCCCGCAAACGGGGCTCATCGACGTCGAAATAGCTGTGTTCACGGCCGTCCAACAGGACCACTGGCAGCCGATCGCCGTATTCGGCGCGCAGTCCGGGGTCGGTCGCCGCGGCTTCGTCCACGTCGAGGGTGCGAACCGGGAGACCGAAATCACCACAGATCGTCTCCAATTGCGCCAGTGCCACGGTGCACAGATGGCAGCCGGCGCGCGTCAACAGGGTCACGGTGGGTGTGGGATTGATCATGAGCCCTATTTAATCCCCGAGCCCGCAGCGGCTTGTCGGTGAATCCGGTTAGTGTGGACATGGTTCGCGCGACTAGCGGAGGGTACTGGTGCCGGAACGTTCGAAGGTGGCTAGGGCCGGATTCGTCGCAGGGCGATTCGGGGAGTTCCCTGCGCGGTGGCAACCCAGCCGCCTGGGCCAGGAACTGCAGGAACAGTTCGCACGGCTGCCCCGCAGCCCGTTCGGGCCGAGCGAGGAGGAGCTGCGCGCCAATCTGGCCGGTGAGGCCAGTGCCGACGCCGCGCTCACCCTGCACGAGTCCGAACTGGCCGAACAGGGCGAGACCGAGGGCCCCGAGGTCCCCCGCGACCTGACGGCGGCGGCGTTCTTCGACGTCGACAACACCCTGGTCCAGGGCGCCTCGATCGTGCACTTCGCCCGCGGCCTGGCCGCGCGCAAATACTTCAAGACCTCCGACCTGGTCGACGTCGCCTGGAAGCAGGTGAAGTTCCGGGTCACCGGCAAGGAGAACTCCTCCGACATGGCCTCGGGCCGGGAGAAGGCACTCAGCTTCATCGCCGGCAGGCCGACCGCCGAACTCGCCGCGCTCGGCGAGGAGATCTACGACGAGATCATCGCCGACAAGATCTGGCCCGGCACCCGCGCGCTCGCCCAGATGCACCTGGACGCGGGCCAGCAGGTGTGGCTGGTCACCGCGACGCCGGTGGAGCTGGCCAATGTCATCGCCAAGCGGCTCGGGCTCACCGGCGCGCTGGGCACGGTGGCCGAAAGTGTCGACGGCAAGTTCACCGGACGGCTGGTCGGCGACATCCTGCACGGCCTCGGCAAGGCGCACGCGGTGCGCACCCTGGCCATCCGCGAGGGCCTCAACCTCAAGCGCTGCACGGCCTACTCCGACAGCCACAACGATGTGCCGATGCTGTCGCTGGTCGGCACCGCGGTCGCGATCAACCCGGATTCGGACCTGCGCGAGGTGGCCAAGAACCGCGGCTGGGAGATCCGCGATTTCCGCACCGGCCGCAAGGCCGCCAAGATCGGCGTCCCCACCGCGCTCGCGCTGGGCGCGGCCGGTGGCGCGGTCGCGGCGGCGGTGGCCCGCCACCGCGAGCGCTGAGCTACCCCAGGACGGTGTTGCGGCGCTTGGCCAGCAACTTGTAGAGGGTCTGCTGGATGGTCTCGCGGACCTGGTCGGTGACCTCGAACATCGTCATCGGGTCGTCGGCGTCCTCGGGCTCGAATGCCGTGGTCGCGATGGGCTCGCCGAATTCGATGTACCACTTCGACGGCAGCGGGACGGCGCCCAGCGGGCCCAGGTGCGGGAACGTGGGGGTCACCGGGAAGTACGGCAGGCCGAGCAGGCGGGCCAGCGGCTTGATGTCGGCCAGCTTCGGGTAGATCTCCTCGGAACCGACGATCGAGCACGGGATGATCGGCACGCCGGTGCGCACCGCCGCCGAGACGAACCCGCCGCGGCCGAAGCGCTGCAGCTTGTAGCGATCGGCGTAGTTCTTGCCGACGCCCTTGAAGCCCTCGGGGAACACCCCGGCGATCTGGCCGGAGCGCAGCAGGCGTTCGGCGTCGGGATGGCAGGCCAGGGTGTGCCCGGCCTTGCGGGCGAGCGCGCCGAGCAGCGGCAGCTCGAAGATCAGATCGGCGGCCAGCAGGCGCAGGGCGCGGTGGCTCGGGTGCTTGTCGTGGATGGCCAGCTGCAGCATCAGGCCGTCGAGCGGCACGGTGCCCGCGTGGTTGGCCACGATCAGCGCGCCGCCGGTGGCGGGGATGTTCTCGATGCCCGTGGTCTCGACCCGGAACCAGATGTCGGACAGCGGCCGCAGGGCGGGCAGGATGACCGACTCGAGCAGGTGCTCGTCGTAGCCGAACTCGTCGACCGAGTAGTCGCCGGTGAGCCTGCGCCGGGCGAATTCGGCGGCGTTGCGGACCTGCCCGGCCGCCGCGTCGCGGACGATCTCGGACAGCGTCTTGGGCGGCCTGGTCGGCATACCGGGCCTGCGATCGCTCAGCGAGGTGACCGGGGTGGCCTGCGTGGGCTGGTCGGGCCATCGTCGTGCGGGTGGTCGCTGCCGGGTCTCGACATTCACGTCGAGACGAATGACTTTCGCTCCCTCGTTCATGTATGCGCTCCCGAATCGGCCCCGATGAGGCCGAGCAGTTTGGTTTCCGCGGCGTCGATCCAGGACGGATCGAAGACGGGCCGCAACGCTGCGCCCGCGATGAAGTCGTCGAATGCCTGGACCGTGGTCCAGCGTGGGATGAAACCGAGTTCGGTCCGCATGCGGGTGGTATCCAGCCCGCAACCGAAGTAGAAGTAGTCGGGTTGTTCACCGCTGAATCCGCGCATGACCGGGCCCATCAGCGTGCGCCCGACTGTGCGGAAAACGAAGAACGGCACCGGCGCCACGATCCGCCCGGCGCGGCGGATCGCCTGCGACATGGCCAGTGCGCCGTCGCCCGCGATATTCACCGTGCCGCCATGTGCCCGAAATGCCGCGTGCACCAGCACGGCGACCGCGTCTTCCTCGTGCAGCAATTGCAGTCTGGCTTCGCGTCCGAGCACGGTGGGCGTGATCGGCGAACGCAGATATTGCACGCCGCGATCAGCCAGCCGCGGACCCACGATCGGCGCGAAACGCAGAATCGACGCCGAAATATCAGGCCTGCGCCGCGCCATTCCGCGCACCAGCGCCTCGATATCGATCATGTCGCGCGCGAACCAACCGGACGGTGGGGTACGCGCGCCCATTTCCTCGGTGAATTTCGCCGGGTCCTTGGCACTGCAGCCGTACACCGCCGAGGACGACCGGACGACCACGCGGCGCACCGACGGCGCCTTCTGGCACACGGCGAGCAACTGCATCGCCCCGAGGACGTTGAGATCCTTCATCACCGCGCGACCGCCACCGGCGGGCGGACGGGTGAGCACGGCCGCGTGCACGACGGTGTCCACGTCGTTGTTCTCCACGACCTTGCGGATCAGCGGATTCCTGATATCGGCGCGCACGAACTCGGCGCTGCCCATCCGGCGGCGCAGCTCCCGGCTGGGGGTCATCGTGTCGACCGCGATGACGCGCTCGACGCCCGGTTCCGCGGCGAGCCGGGACGCGACGTTACCGCCGAAGAAGCGGCTGGCTCCGGTCACCAGCACTACCTTCGGTACGTGTCGCTCCCGTGTATCGGAACTCGGACCTGGCCCCACTCAAAGCCCCCTGCTTCTCATGTTTTCCCGCGTACCAGAGTAGCCGCATTCGCGCCACCCACCGACACGATCAACAAGCTTTTAACGAGGACGACTCGTCATCGCATGGCGAGATTCACAAATCTGCCCATTTCAAAACGCGAGCCCGCCACCTCGACGGTGACGGGCTCGCGTGGCGCGCAGGCTTACTTGCCGAGTTTGCGCCGCTGCACACGCGTGCGGCGAAGCAGCTTGCGGTGCTTCTTCTTCGACATACGCTTGCGGCGCTTCTTGATCACAGAACCCATAGGGTTTCCTCGCGTTTCTCTACTCGGCATACACACGCGGTGTCGCGTGCGTCGTCTGGTGCCCGCGCCGCCGGCGCGCACCGGACACCACGAAGCGGTGCCACCGGCAGGCGGACACGAACCGAGGGTTCATGCTACCGGGACACCCGAGCAGCGACGAAACCGCCCTTGTACCTAGCGGCCTACGTCAGCCGGCGTCGAAGTACGACGTCTCCAGGTAGTCGTGCACCGCCTTCGCGTGCACCCGGAACGATCGGCCGACGCGCACGGCGGGCAGTTCACCCGAGTGCACGAGCCGGTACACCGTCATCTTCGACACCCGCATGAGATCGGCGACTTCGGCGACGGTGAGAAACTGAGTGCCACCGCCGATCACCGGTTGTCCCTGCGTGGAGCCGACCCGCGGAGCGGAAGAACCCGATCCGCCGCCCGACGCCGGTGAATTGCTAGACATTCTGTTCGCAGCCATCATGGCACCATTGACCTCCGGCACGTCCGCGCCGCCGGCTTCCCCACCGGCGGAACAGACACGCACGTGCTTCTACGAGCTTAGCGGGACCAGTGGGATTACTGCGACGGGTGTGAGAAATCGGTTTTCATCCCGGGTACCCGATCGTCATTCGTTCGACGCGCCCTGTTCCGCGGAGCGTTGTTTCGATGCGTGCAGCGCTTCCAGGAACGCCGAGCGCACCGCGCCCCGCTCGAGCACCCGCAGGGCCGCCGCCGTGGTACCCGCGGGCGAGGTGACCGCGGCCCGCAGATCGACCGCGCTCTGCCCGGTCTCGTCCAGCAGCGCGGCCGAGCCGATCATGGTCTGCACGACCAGCTGGGTGGCCACATCGCGCGTCAGCCCCAGGCTCACGCCGGCATCGACCATCGCCTCGACGACGAGGAAGAAATACGCCGGTCCAGAGCCCGACACCGCGGTGACCGCGTCCATCTGCGTTTCGGCCACCGTCACCACCTTACCGACGGCCTCGAGCATCTCGCCGACGAGCTCGAGCTGCTCCGGGTCGGCGTAGCGGCCGGGCGCGAGCGCGCTCATACCCTGGCCGACCAGCATCGGGGTGTTCGACATGACCCGGACCACCGGGAAACCGGCGGGCAGCTTGGACTCCAGGCGCGCGGTGGACACACCGGCGGCCAGCGAGACCAGCACCTGCTCGCGGCCGCTGTCCAGATCAGCCTTGGACAGTTCGGTGAGCACCGCGTCGACATCGCCCGGCTTGACCGCAACGACGACGATGTCGGCGCCGACGACCGCGTCGGCCACCGAACCGGTCACCCGGATCTTGAACCGCTCGGCCAGCTGCGCCGCACGAGCGGGCTGCGACTCGACGACGACCAGATCCTTGGTCGCCCTGCCGGATTCCAGCAATCCGGCGACCAGCGCCTCACCGATCCGCCCGCCACCGATTACCGCAATTCTCGTCATGGCTCCAGGTTAGTGGTGCGGTACTCCTCAGCGCGCCGCCGGGATCAGCGCCAACTGGCGACTCTGGGCGACCACGGCGCCGGTGGAGTCGATGACCAGCTGATCCTCGTCGAACATCCGCTGACCGACCTCACGGGCGGTCGCGATGACGCGCAGCCAGCCCGGGGCGGGGACGCGGCGCAGGTAGGTGGTCATCTGGACGGTCGGCGACCAGCCGAACTGGCCCAGGTTGATCGGCACCGGCGGGCTCATGTCGGCGGCCATCATGGCGAAGGCGGCGCGCACGCGCGGGTCGGACTCGTCGCCGTCGAGCGGGCGGATCCACAGCCGGGCGCGCGGCTCGCCGGTCTCGCCGCGGGCGAAGTCGGCCCACTTCGCGTCGAGGTACACCCGCGACACCTCGCCGACGTGCACGATCTTGCCCATCGGCGAATCGGGGGTGTATTCGAGCGCGGTGGCGTCGGGCTCGGCGGGCATGTCGGTGGCGGTGTCGCTCCAGCGGGTGCCGTCCGCGTCGAGGTGACCGAAGGTGAAGGCGGTGCGCACGAGGGTGCGCCCGTCCTGGATCAGCTCCGCGTCGGCCAGGCAGATCTGGCGGCCCTTCTTGCGGATGGTGACCGCGTATTCCACCTCGCCCGGGTCGGGGGCGCCGAGGAAGTCGGAGCTGCCCGCGATCGGGGCCATCTGCGCCAGGGCCGGGTCGGCCTCGGTGAGCCACCGGGTGGCCGCGGCGGCGCTGGCGGCGACCATGGTGCCGCCGTGCACCTTGGGACCGATGGTCCAGGTCGGCGCGATGATGCCGACGTAGCGGCCGGTGGCCGCGTCGGTGGTGGTGAGCTCGGTCAGGTCGACCACCTGGCTGAACGGCGCGTCGGTCGCGAGTTCTCGCGTCATGGTCACTCCTGGTCGCTGGTCATGTGCGGATTCGTACAGCGTACAAGCATGCTATGCAGACCACCATACTCAGGCGGTGTGACATAGCCGATGACTCAGCTGCGGTCGGCGTGGGTGGCGCCGGTGAGGTGCCTGCGCGCGAAATCCAGCGTGCGGCCGAGCAGCGCCGAGCGCTCGGCGGTGGTGCGCGCGGTCTGGGTGTTGATCTCGGCCACCGCGTGCCCGGTGAAACCGGTGTGCACCAGGTGCTCGCACAGCTGCGCGCACGGCTGGGTGCCCTCGCCGGGGACCAGGTGCTCGTCGTGGGCCGCGCCACGGCCGTCGGCCAGGTGCAGGTGGACCAGGCCCTCGCCCATCCGCCGGGCCAGTTCCAGCGCGTCGGCGCCGGCGGTCGCGGTGTGCGACAGGTCGAGGGTGTAGTGCTCGAAGCCGATGTCGGTCGGATCGAACGACGGGCTGAACGCGCTCACCGCCGCGCCCGGCCCGGCCCGGCGTTCCAGCCTGCGCACCGAGCCCTGCCGGAACAGCGTGTCGGCCCGCATCGGGAACATGTTCTCCACCGCGACCTTGATCGGGTAGTGCGCTTCCAGCTCGCCCACCTGGTCGGCGAAACCCTTGGCGTAGCGGCGCTGCCAGCGGAACGGCGGATGCACCACCACGGTGTCGGCGCCGAGCGCCTGCGCGGTACGCACGCTGCGCTCCAGCTTGGCCACCGGGTCGGCGCCCCAGACCCGCTGGGAGATCAGCAGACACGGCGCGTGCACGGCGAGGACCGGTACGCCGTAGCGCTTCACGTAGGACTGCACGGTCGCGATGTCCTGGCTGGCCGGCTCGGCCCAGACCATCAATTCGACACCGTCGTAACCCAATTCGGCCGCGTACCGGAACGCCGCCTGAGTGTTCTCCGGATACACCGATGCCGTCGACAGTCCGATCGCGATGTCCGCCCGCGCGTTCCCCACAGCCACTCCCTGCGTTCAGCTGGTACTGAGGAGAAAGGCTAGCGGTCCCAGCGTCACGAAGACGCCCACGACGACGGCGATCACAGTGCTGAAGATGTCGTCGGTGCGGCGCAGCACCCGCACCAGGGCCACCAGCCCGAGGATCACCACCATGGCCAGCGCCAGCGCCACCCACGGCAGGGTTTCCCACATCGTCTCGAAACCCTTGAACAGCAACATTCCCGCGATCGCCGCGCCGACGCTCTGGCCGGCCAGGATCATCCACTGCCTGCGGTTGGCGTCGTCGCCGGCGCCCGCCGTCAGCCGCGACATCCGGCTGCCCGCGCGACCCGACGCCCGGCTCGCCGCGACCCGGCTCGCCGCGCGCGAGCGGGCCCGGCCCGCCATCTTGGACGCGGCGGCCTTGGTCGCGGCCGCCCGCCTGCTCGCCCGGCTCGGCTTGGGCTCGGGTTCGTAGTCGTCGTCGTATTCGTCGAAGTCGCCGGTGTCGTACTCGCCATCGGCGTAGTCGCTGTCGGAGTAGTCGTTGTCGACGTAGTCGCGGTCGGTGTACTCGGACTCGGCGTAGTCGTCGGTGTCCGGGTCGGCGCCGCCGCGCTTGCCGCCGACGCGGTAGACCTCGGTGCGCGCGTCGGCGTTGTCGTCCTGGTCGGCCCGCTGGCGCAGCAGGTCACCGGCCACCGACTGGCCCGCGATCAGCGGCTGCTCCTGGCTGACCGGCGACCAGGCCGCGGTCGGGAATCCGCCGCTCTCCGGGGCTGCGGGCGCGGCGTCGGGCCGGTGCCTGCGCGCCGACCACGAGGGCAGCCCGCCGGACTTCTCCGCCTCGGGCGCCGAGCGCCTGCGGTCCAGCGACGGACGCTGATCGGACTCGGGCGCGGGCGGCCAGCCGGTGCCACGCTGTGGTGCGGGGGCACCCGGCATCGGCGCGTAGGCCTGGGCGATGTTGTCGTCCGGGCGCTGGCCGAAGCCGGGCCCGCCGAAACCGGGCGCCGGATCCGGGCGCTGCCCATAGCTGGGGGCGACCTCGGACGCGTCGAAGGGCTGATAGGGCCCGAACGGCGACGCGGTGCTCGGGCCGCGCGGCGGCTCCGGAGCCGAGCCGAACGCGTCGTACCCGGTCGGCGCGAAACTCGCGGAATCGGCGGCGGCGGCTTCCTCGGCGGCCTCCGCGGCTTCGGCGGCCCGGCGCCGAGCGGCGCGGCCACCGGTGACCGGTGGCGCCGCCGGTGGTTCCGGCGTCTCCTCCGGATCCGGCTTGCGCCTGCGTCCACCGCCGACGGCGGGCTGCGCGCCGGAACCGAACATCTCCGCGATACCGGGATCGACCGGCTGCGCGGAACCGGGCGCACCGAGACGGCCCGGGCTGCGGGTCCCCGCGTCGCGCGCCTCGGCGCGGAAGGGCCCGAACGGATCGTTGGCCGGACGCTGCCCGGCCACGCCGAGCGGATCGTGCGGGTCAGGAGCGGAGAAGCCCGAATGCGGGTCGAAGCGGGTGATCGGCCCCGACATGGGCGAGAAGGCGGGCTCGGCCGGGCCGGGCGGCGGATAGGGCGCGGGCGCGGCGGGCGGTTCGTAGCTGGGAGCGGGCGCAAGCGGCGGCTGGTAGGCGGGCGGCTCCGGCGCGGGGGCCGCGTGCGAATTCGGGCGGACGGCGGCGTTCTCGCCCGTCAGGTCGTTGACCGAGAGCCCGCGCCCGCTGCGGCGGCGCCGGCCGCCGCCACCGCTGGACGGCGTGGCGCCCTGCGCGGCATTGCGCGCCAGCAGCTCGGCGACCGATAGCTGTTTGGAATCTTCTCCACTCATGCCGACTCCGCTCTCGCCACCGATGCGACCGGCGGGACCTCGACCGGCCCTCCGTTCGACTCGGTATCCAGCTTGCGCAGGATCAGGCCTTCACGCAGCGCCCATGGGCAGATCTCGATGCTGTCGAGCGACAACGCCCGCATACTCGCCTCCGCGACCAGTGCGCCGGCCACCAACTGCTGGGACCGGTCCGAACTCACACCTTCCAGCTCGGCACGGTCCGCCGCGGTCATCCGGGAGATGAACGCGATCAGCTGCCGCAAACCGGAGCTGGTCAGTGTACGGCGCACCCGCGGACCGGCGGCCGAGGGTGCCGCCCCGGTCAGCCTGGCCAGCGAGCGGAACGTCTTCGAGGTGCCGACGGCCAGGTCCGGTTTGCCCGCCTCGAGCATGGTCTTCGTCGGGACGACGAGTTCGGCGTCGAGCCAGTCGCGCAGGACGGCGATCTTGCGCTTGCCCGGCGGGTCGTCGCTCAGCCACTGCCTGGTCAGCCTGCCCGCGCCGAGCTGCAGCGACAAGGCCACATCGGGCTCCTCGTCACCACCGTTGGACATCTCCAGCGAGCCGCCGCCGATGTCGAGGTTGATGATGCGGCCCGCGCTCCAGCCGAACCAGCGGCGCACGGCAAGGAAGGTCAGGCGAGCCTCGTCGTCACCGGAGAGGACCTGCAGGTCGACGCCGGTCATGGCGCGCACCCGGGCCAGCACTTCCTCGGAATTGGTGGCCTCGCGCAGGGCCGAGGTGGCGAACGGCATCAGCTCGACACACTTGGAGTTGCGCGCCAGATCGGCGAATTCGGCGATGGTGGCGATCAGCCTGGCCTCGCCCGCGTCGGTGATGCGACCGTCGACATCCATGTTCTCGGACAGGCGTAACGCCGACTTCGTCGAGCTCATCGGCATCGGGTGACCACCACGATGCGCGTCCACCACGAGCAGGTGAACGGTATTGCTTCCGACATCGAGAACACCAAGCCGCACAGGAATACGGTACTTGGTGATCCGGTACTACAGGCCAGGCGACTGAACTGTTAGCGTCACAAGTTGTGACCGAAGGCGCATCTGGCACCGCGGAGACCGGGCTCCGACCTGGGCGAAAGATCGAACCGAGCCCGGAGGTCGAGCTCGACTTCCCACGCGAATGGATCGAGTTCACCGACCCAGCAAACGACGAGCACCAGATCGTCGCCGATCTGACCTGGCTGCTCTCCCGCTGGTCCTGCGTGTTCGGCACCCCCGCCTGTCAGGGCATCATCGCCGACCGTCCCGATGACGGGTGCTGCTCGCACGGCGCCTTCCTCGCCGACAAGGACGACCGCAAGCGCCTGGCCGGTGCTGTGAAGATGCTCACACCGCAGGACTGGCAACTGATGGGTGAGGCCACCGAGAAGGGCAAGGTGGTCAAGAAGGGTTACCTCGAGCTCGACGAACTCGAGGACGAGCCTGCCCTGCGCACCCGCCGCTTCGACGGCGCCTGCATCTTCCTCAACCGCCCCGGTTTCGCCGGCGGCGCGGGCTGCGCGCTGCACATCATGGCCGTGCGCAAGGGCATCGAGCCGCTCGAGGTGAAGCCCGACGTGTGCTGGCAGCTGCCGATCCGCCGCACCCAGGACTGGGTGGAACGGCCCGACGGCGAGCAGATCCTGCGCACCGTGGTCACCGAGTACGACCGGCGCGGCTGGGGACCCGGTGGCCTTGACCTCGACTGGTACTGCACCGGCTCCCCCGATGCGCACGTCGGCAGCAAGCCGGTGTGGCAGTCCTACGGCCCCGAGCTGCGCGAACTGCTCGGCGCGCCCGCGTACGAGGAACTGGCCAAGCTGTGCAAGCGGCGGGAAGGCCTCGGCCTGATCGCGGTGCACCCGGCGACCGTCGAGGCCGAGCGCTTGCATCCCGAAGCTCACATTTCGGATCAGTCCGCGTGAAAACCTCGTAACCAGGTGGTTCATCTGTGGGTCATGCGGACTTCACCGACATGGGGTTAAGTGGCTGTTCATGTCGAAGAAAGCGCTCTCCCTGGCGACCCTCGTGATCGGCGCCACCCTCTCCATGACCGGCCTGGCCCACGCCGAACCGAACGGTGATCCGGCCAAGTACGCCGACTTCACGTCGAGCTTCGTGAACTACACCGATTTCGCGGCCGTCGACGCGGCCAAGAACGGCAAGTACATCATCGTCAGCGCGCAGGGCACCAGCACCACCATCGCCTGCCGCGGCAACGGCGCCGACGTGCCGATCTACGACTGCATGCAGGAAGACGCCTACGGCTGGATCCCGCTGAAGAAGATCGACACCCCGCTCGGCGTCGCCTGGAGCGCGATCTAGCCCGCCTCCCCGCGACTCTTGCCTGGACTCGGGTGCGACTCACGGCACGTGCAGGTCTTACGTGTCGTGCGCCTCTGATTCTGGGCGTACCCGGTGAGTTACCCATGTTCTCGCCGGATCAGTTGTTCCGTCACTTGAACGACAGCGTCCCCGCACACTTTCTGGCGGGGACGCTGTCTTTGGTGCTCAGGCTTCCAGTTTGTAGCCCAGGCCGCGGACGGTCACCAGGTGTTCCGGCTTGGCCGGGTCGGCCTCGATCTTGGAGCGCAGGCGCTTGACGTGCACGTCGAGGGTCTTGGTGTCGCCCACGTAGTCGGCGCCCCAGACGCGGTCGATGAGCTGACCGCGGGTGAGCACGCGACCGGAGTTGCGCAGCAGGTATTCGAGCAGGTCGAACTCCTTGAGCGGCAGGGTGACCTGCCCGCCGTTGACGTGCACCGTGTGCCGGTCCACATCCATCCGCACCGGACCGGCCTCGAGCACGCCGTTCTCGCTGCCGGAGTCCAGTTCGTCGCCGGCGCCGCGGCGCAGCACGGCGCGGATGCGGGCGATCAGCTCGCGCGCCGAGTACGGCTTGGTGACGTAGTCGTCGGCGCCCAGTTCCAGGCCGACGACCTTGTCGATCTCGCTGTCGCGCGCGGTCACCATGATCACCGGCACGCCGCTGCGGGTGCGCAGCTGCTTGCACACGTCGGTGCCGCTCATGCCGGGCAGCATCAGGTCGAGCAGCACGATGTCGGCGCCGGAGCGGTCGAACTCGGCCAGCGCGGACGGGCCGTCACCGACGACGGTGACGTCGAAGCCTTCCTTGCGCAGCAGGAACGCCAGCGGATCGGCCAGCGACTCCTCGTCTTCGACGATCAACACACTCGTCATCTGCGTGCCTCCACACCGTTCGTTCGTCCAGCGGCGGGGCGCTGGGCGATGGTTTCTCTCGTGGCGAGCTCCGGCGTCGGCTCCGCGTCCTCGTCCCCATCGGTTTCCAGATGGGCGGGGATGCGCAGCGTGAACGTCGAGCCGGTGCCCAGTTTGCTCCACAGGGTGATCTCACCGTTGTGGTTGGCCGCCACGTGCTTGACGATGGCGAGTCCGAGTCCGGTGCCGCCGGTGGACCGGGACCGGGCCTTGTCCGAGCGGAAGAACCGCTCGAACACCCGCTCCTGGTCTTCCTTGGCGATGCCGATGCCGCGGTCGGTGACCGCCATGGCGACGTGATCGCCGCGCAGCGACCGGCTCACCGACACGTGCGAGCCCTGCGGCGAGTACGCGATGGCGTTCTCCACCAGGTTCGACAGCGCGGTCACCAGCAACGTCTCGTCGCCGAGCACTTCCAGCCCGCTGGGCCGGTCGGTGCTGACGGTGATGCCCGCGGCCTCGGCGGCGGTGCGCGAGCGGTCGACCGCCTGCTGCACCACCGTGTCCACGTCGACGACGGCCAGATCCGGCAGCTTCTCGGCGCCCTGCAGGCGCGAGAGCGCGATCAGCTCGGTCACCATCTTGCCCAGGCGCCGCGACTCGGCGAGCACGCGCGAGCCGAAGTGCCGGACCGCTTCCGGGTCGTCGGCCGATTCCAGCATCGCCTCCGCCAGCAGGCTCATCGCGCCGACCGGGGTCTTGAGCTCGTGGCTGACGTTGGCGACGAAATCGCGCCGGGTGGCCTCCATGCGCGCCTGCTCGGAGTCGTCGTCGGCGAACAGCACGACGAAGCTGGTCTCCTCGCGCGAGAGCTTGCGGGCCACGCCACGCACGGCGATGCGGCCGCGGCCGGGCAGCGGGTTCTTGGCGGTGAGGTCGTACTCGGCGGACTCCCCGGTGGCCAGCACCTTCTCCACCGCGGCCCAGGCCCGCTCGTCGAGCAGCCGGTTGCGAACCAGGCCGAGTTCCTCGGCGCGTGGATTCACCAGCACCACGTCGCGGTACTCGTCGACCACGGCGATGCCGCTCTCGGACGCCAGCACGATCAGATCGAGCACCTGCGACATCGTCAGCCCGGTGTCTTCCTGCGTGCGGGCGGCGTGCCTGGCGTTGACGAACGGGATCAGCAGGCCACCGACTGCCAGCCCGACGACAGCCGCGAGGACTGCCAACAGCACGGCCTGCGGAACACTCACAGCATTGATCGTACGAGTGCCGACCGACGTACCGGTGCCGGGTCGTCGAAGTTTCGCGCAGGTCACAGGCCCTTGGCGTGGTGTTCTCGCGCCGTTCACCCGGCGGGCACCTGGGGCCGCCCCGGGCGTGTCAGTCCGGCGGGTCGCCGTACATCGCGGTGGTCACCGCGGGCCCGTGCCGCTCGACCCATGCGCCGAGCGCATAAATCGGCTGCAGCAGATCCCGGCCCGCCGCGGTGAGTTCGTACTCCACCCGCGGCGGCGCCTCGGCGTAGCGATGCCTGCGTACGAGTGTCATCTGTTCCATCCGCCGCAGCGTCTGGGTGAGCATCTTCTGGCTGATCCCGCCCGCGGCCGTGCGGAGGTCACTGTGACGAAGCGGACCGTCGCGCAGCATGTACACGAGCACGGGCAGCCAGGAATTCCCGAACAGGTCGACACCCATCCTGGCCGGGCAGTCGGCCTCGAAGTCGCCGTAGGGCGGGTACTCGGCCCGTTCGGCCGGTGCGGCGGTCATGCGAACCAGCCTGCCACCGGCGATAGGCACCCGCGGGTGCCTATCGGAGTTTCTAGCGTCGATCCCGTCGGGGCCGCACGGCCACGGCACCTGCGAAGCACGGGAGAAGACATGCGAATCGGAATCATCGGCGCGGGCGCGATGGCGGCCGCGCTCGGCGGCGGCTGGGCGGCGGCGGGCCACGACGTGCGCGTCGGCGCCCGCGACGCCGACTCGGCACGCGAACTCGCGACCCGCATCAGCCCGCCCGACGGCCACGCCGTCTGCGCCGGCGATATCGCCACGGCGATCACCCGCGCCGACGTGGTCCTGTTGGCGGTGCCCGTCACCGCCCTCACCGACCTGCTCGACACCCACGGCCCCGCGCTGGCGGGCAAGGTCGTCATCGACTGCACCAATGCCTTCCAACCCGACACGGCCGCCCCCGACGGTGTCACCGGTTTCGTCCTGAGTGAGGACGCCGTCGCCGAACGCATCGCCGCCGCCGCGCCGAAAGCCCACGTGGTCAAGGCCTTCAACCTGCTCGCGGCCGAGGTATGGGCGGGCACCGAACGGGTCTTCGACGGGGCGCGGCTGGCCGTCCCGCTCTGCGGCGACGACCCCGCCGCCGTCGCCACGGTGGCGGAACTGGCCGAAGACCTCGCGCTGCAACCGTTCCCCGCGGGCGGCCTGCACCGGGCGAGATACCTGGAAGCCACCTCGGTCTTCACCGTCGGCCTCTGGTTCGCCGGGGCCGACGCCCGCGCCATGCTGCCCCCGCTCTCGGCAGCCTTCGCCGTGACCGACGACTGACGTGACATCACGGCGTCCAGGTACACCGCCGCGAGAGCCTTCGAGTCGTCCAGGCCGGCCGCCCTCCTGCTGACAGGCGGGCCGACGCACCCTTCCAGATCAGTCGTCGTGCCGGGCAGGCGTGGCGATGGACTCGATCGCATCAATCAGGCGCTGTTTGCCCACCGGTTCGATGTGCAGGTCCTGGTAGCGGCGGTAGGTGAGGTAGCGCCCGTCCTCGGCCACATCGATCCAGGTGAGATACCGCGCGGGCGTCGCGCGCGGAGCGTGCAGACCCACCTTCGCCTCGATGTACCCGGACGAGGCCCGCTCGGCCTTGGCCAGCCGATCCATGCGCGAGGCGACGGAATCGGCTGAGCGCTGCCAGGATTCGTAGTGCGCGGCCAGCCGGTCCACATCCTCGACCAGATGCCCGGCCTGCCCCGCGGGCAACTCCCCGAGGAACGACGCGAACGCCCGCGCCACCATCCCCGCACTCCCCGAGAACACCTCGACACTGTTGTCGTCGTACTGCCGCAGCACCACCCCGCGCTCCCCCGTCCGCGCGCCATAAGCACGCAGACGGGGCCCGACGGCGTCGAAGACGGCCATCGCGGTATCCGGCTCGGCCGCGTGCCGGAGCACCGCGGTCAGGTCCGGGTCGGCGCCGGTGGGCCAGCGTTGGGCGGCGGCCCTGGCGAGCTGCTCGAATTCGCCCTGGGTCGGTGCCGCCGACCACTTCGTCAGCGGGAACGGATACCGGTCCTCACCGGTCTCCTCCTGCCAGACGTGGTAGAACTCGTCGGCGGTGAAAGTCCAGCTCACGGGGCCTCCGCCGAACCGTCCTGCTGCTCCGCGAGGCGCGTCGACGGTGCGTCGGAGCCGATCGCTCCCGGCACCGCGAGCACGTCGTCGCCGAACAATTCGGGCTGTACCCCGCGCAGATAGTCGGGGGCCTTGTGCTCATCATCGTCGTCGCCCTTGCCACCGCCGCGCGCACCGGGCGCACCCATCATGGGCATACCCGAAGCACGGCCTGCCGCCGATCCACCCGCACCGGATCCGCCTGCGGCCGCGAGGTTTTGCCCCGCCGCCGCCTTACCCGGGGTAGGACTCCCCTGACCGGGCGTACTGCCGCCCGGATTGGATCCCCCACCGCCGCCACCGGTTCCGCGCGACCCGCCACCGGTCCCCAGCGCGGTCGACGCGGGCGACGTCCCGGACGGATTGGTACTCGCCGGATTGGTGGTGCTGCCGTTCTGCCCCTGAGAGTTGTTGGCGCCGTTGCTGTTCCCGGAATCGGTGCCCGCCGCCGTGGTGTCGTCCTCGTCGGTCGTCCCCGGATCCGTGGACTCCTCGGTCGTACCCGGGTTCTCGGTAGCGCCCTCGTCGGTGGGGTTCTCGGTGCCCCCGCCCGTGGTGCCACCGTTGTTGTTGTTGTTCGAGCCGCCGTTGCCGCCGGTTCCGGGATCGGTGGTGTCGAGGGCGCCGGGCTGGGTGGGTGCGACGAAGGTGGGCACATTTTCGCCGGCGGGGCCATAGGTCGGCATGTAGGTCAGGTTCATCGTTGTTATCGCCTGCTGACGTGCCTCTTCCTTCTGCCGACCCGCCTCTGCCGCGTTCCCGGGCGCCGCGAGATCAGCCAGGATCAGCACCGGCGTCAGTGAGGTGTCGGCGGTGGTCGCAGCAGCCGGTGCGGGCACGGCCGCTTTGACCGCCTCCGCACCATAGGCCGCGGCCTTCACACGATGGCCGACCGTCGACAATACGGTGTACACATCTGCTACGTCGGCGCTGAACTGCCTACCTGCTGCCTGCCCAGCCGATGCGAATGCACCTTCCAAACTCGCCGCAGCGCGCGCCGTCTGCACCATCAAGCCCGTCGCAGCGCCGGACATCTCCACAAACATCGCGACCCATCTATCGCCGAAGTGCTGCATAACCCCCGGCTGCATCTGCTGGACAGCGTTGTAGATGTCCTCGTGCGACATCCCCTCGTAGGGCTCGAACTCAGTGATGTACGCCGGATCTGTACCGTCATGGCTGAGCGATTCCTGTTGTTTTTCGGCACCGGCCTGCTGCTGCTGCCCGCTGACCCGCTCCCCCATACCCGGTAACCCCGCCAAGAGCGGCGCCAGCGGATTCTGTGCCAACCCCCCGTCTGCCATGGTCAGTTCTCCTTGCCGATGGATTTCTCTACAACCGAGGCGATTTCCATGATGTTGGCGCAAGGGTCGAGGTTTTGACTCCGGCCGAGCCCGAGACTGTGGGTGCGAACGAAGACGACTCCGACCTTGGTCCGCAGGTGCACCCTGCACAACGATTCATCACCTTGCTCGCCCCGGATCAGCCCTGCCTGGCGGCCGTTCACTGTGGTCGGCTCCAGGACCCGCCCGTTCTTCTGGAGGTCTTCTTCCCACGTGATGTTTCCGGAGTCCAGACCGAGCGACATCGCGCTGTCTGGCGTACGGAAGTCGCAGGTCAGGAAGGTGTACTCGGCGATGAGGTCGTCGCCACGCTTACGGGATCCGGGGCGAAAGCCCACGGACTCGATATCGGCGTCGCTGATCCAGGTACACGGATCGAAGACAACCTTCGGCCGACCAGTGGTCTGCGTGTACTTGTTGTCTTGCTGGGGAGGCTGCAGTTTCGCGTCGGTCAGCGTCGGACGCGCCGCCTGCGTCATGGCCGAACTCTCCGTGTTCCCGGCGCTCGAGGGCTCGTTCTTATCGGGTTCCGTCGACGAATTGCACGCGGACGCGGTTAGCGCGACAAGAAGACAGCAGGTGACCGTTACGGATTTCAACATCATGCCTGCCCAGCGTTCTTGCTCAACGCGTCCGCGTAGAGCTGGTCGGATTCGGCCAGGATTCCTGCGGCTTGCAGGTAACCCTCTGCCATCTTCGTTGCCGCAGATTCCAGCTGCTCGAGCACTTGCCTCGCCGCGGCCGCCTTGTCCGAAAAGCCTTGCTGCAGGGACTTGGAGGAGTTCAATCCACCGAATCCGTGTATGTCCTGCAAACGTCCAGCCTCGTCGGACCATTCACCGCATTTTACTGCGAACAGCAGATACGACTGCGCCACTTCCCGCGCAGCATCCGGCGACATCGTCAACTGCCCCGACGCCGACGCATTCCACAGCTGCGCGGCAGCATCCTGTCCGATAGCCACTTGGGCTCCCCTCCCAACGATGTACCTCGGCATCCTAGCGCTCAATCCCCACCCACGACACTGCCCATGTTCGACCAGCCACCAACCCGCCGAACAGGTCGTTCGCCGCGCCCGACACCTCTGGACCCAGCGCCCGTTCCTGCCCACGACGACGCACCCACCGACTGGTAGCCTCCACGCCGGGGACATCGAGACGGGGGAAATAATGTCGCGACCGGCCGACGAAGCAGGAGCCACTCGGTGTGGCGTTCCACGTCGACCGGTATCCGCTGCGATTTCACGCCGCTCGATCACCCCGACCTGGCACCGCGGATCAGCTGAAGACACTGGTACGCCACGCGGCTAGATCCTTCCGTCGAAGAGTCGTCAACTATGGGAGACCCATGCTCAAGGCCGATATCGACCAGATACGCGCGCTCTCGGTGAAACTCACCAACGCGGGCGAAAGCATCGACGCGCTGGACGTCCGCTCGGGCGCGAGCTCGCTGGATGCCTCTCTCCCGGACGGCACGAACGACGCGACCTTCCTGATCCCCGAAGCGGCTGCCCAGGCGGCCCTGGCTGTCGAGGGCGCCTTCCTGCGCGCTGCCGAGCGCTACAAGCAGGTGGCCACCCTGTGCACCACCTGTGCCGACAACCTGCAGATGACCGACGAAGAGTTCGGCAAGAAGCTCTCGGAACTGGACATCCACAGTGCATAAGCGTTCGGCGGTCGAGAAGTGGGACCTGGAGGCGGTCAAGACCTGGGCCGGCCAGGTCGCTGCGGCGCGCGGGGCCTTGGTGGTGTGCGCCGACACGACCATGACCCACATGCGGGACATGCAGGCCAGCTGGTCGGGCGCGGCCTATCTGGCGGCCTACGACCGTGTCGCCGACGACCGAGTCCAGGTCGAGAAGCTCGCACTCGAGGTCGACGAGCTCGTCACCGTCCTCAACGACGAGGTGAACAACGTCATCTCGCATCGCACGACGCTGCTGGGCAAGGTCGCCGACGCCCAGGCCCTCGGGATGACTGTCGACGACGTGTGGAAGGTGATGGACTACGACAACGTCGAAGCCGACGTGCGCCGCGACCATCAAACCTTGATCAACAACGCGCTGTACCCCTTCGAGGACGCGGTCACCAAAGCCGTCCAGGCCATCACCGGCCAGGCGACCGAGATCAGATCGGCGGGCGACCTGCTCGGTTCGAGCCTCGACGTCAGCGCGGCCGACACTCAGGCCGGGCGCTTCGGCAAGGACGACGGCGCCGAACTCGCCGAGGCGGTCAAGAACCACGACAAGGCGAAGATCGACGAGATCCTCGCCCAGATGCCGCAGCCCGCGCTGACCCAGTTCGAGGTCGATCAGCTGGCGGCGGGCAACGAAGTCAACACGCTCCCGCAGAGCACGCAGGACTATTACAAGTCCTTCTTCCAATCCGCGGGCAAGGACGGCATTCTCGGCCTGAACGAACAGCTCCTGGCACGAGAGAACGCCGGCGACACCACCGCCGCGGGCCAGCGCAACAACCTCGCCAACACCATTCTCGCGATGACCAACGAGAAGGTGGGCACCAGCAACGGGTCCAAGGGCTCCTACGCCAACCTGCCGCCCGACATGCAGAATCTCATCTCCGGCCGAGCCGAGGACTTCACCGGCGCCTACAACGGCGACAATCAGCTGGTTGGTCGGTATCAGGAATTGGGCCAGTTCAGCGAGCTGCTCGGCCAGTCCGACCAAGGGATGCAGCCCGGCAAGCAGCTCGGCGTCGAACTGGGCCGCCAGAGCGAAAGCATGATGTCCTACCTCAACAACGTCGACAAGAACATGAGCGGCCAGATGCCGCCCGGCTTCCCCGACGGCTCCAAAGACGAGATGAAAGAGGGCGCACAGCGTTTCCTCGACGTCGCTACCCGCAACGACGACGTGAGCTACTCCCTGCTGACCGGCAACGACCTGCCCGCCACCCCGGACATCGGCTCCGAGTACAAGAACGACCGCCCGTTCGACGCGGAAGAATTCCGCAACACCGTCTTCCGGAGCAATTGGCCGGACGACGGCCAGGCCGCATCAGGATTGCTCGACTGGATCGCCGAGGACACCAAGAAGCCCGGCGAGGAGGGGCTGCGGGCGAACGAGGCGCTGGCCGCGCTACCCGACTACTTCGCACCGACCGGCGACGCGCCCGACGGATCCGCGTCGGAGCGTCCGGAGCTGAAGGATGAAGACGGCAAGACGGTCTTCAACCGAAGCGTGGATGCCTTCAACACCAACCCGAAGCTCGCCGATTCCATGGCACACATCATGGGAAACAACATCGACTCGTATATCTCGGGCCATGCCGAGGAGACCAAGCTTGTCGACGATCCGAGCGTGCCCGGCGTGAACAATCGGCTGGCCGAGCTGTCGGAGACCGATGCGAATCGCCTGTTGTTCCTCGCCGGCCAATCCGACGGCGGACGTCTCATGCTCGAGGTGAGCCGTCAAGAATATGAGGCCAATATGATCGGCCGCGCGTTGACCGAAGGTGGCAGCAATCCATCCGAATGGCTGCAGAACAACGCGCCCAAGTTGGCTGAGCTCGACGGTCGTTACACGAATGCCATCAACAACGCCCTGACCTGGCAGGACGAGCAGAATGCGCAGACGAGCTTCGACGAGAAGACGAAGACTTTCGAGAACCGACAGCAAGCCGCGGATATCGTGAAGTCGCTCACCCTGGACAATCTGGAAATTCCAGGAAAATCCCCCGCCGGAGTGATCGGAAACGAAGTATTCGGAGTCATCAAGGACGAGGGGTACAACGCGGCGATGGAGAAGTGGAACCCGGAGCCCGAAAAGGAAGGTATCGTACCGCCGAATCGCGAAGCGCTGACCACCCGTTCCGAGAACGAAGTCCGGAGCGTCATCCTCCAGGAGATGATGAAGGATGGAACCTTGCCCGCATACGGCGTCGATGCCAACGGAAACCGCATCGACTATCTCGATTCGAACGGACGCATCGTCGATATCGGCGGCATGTCGGGAGCAGCGGTCACCGCACTGAACAACACCCTGGCCGACCGTGGACTGGCGGGATATGTCACCGAATACGGTCGATCACATTCGAACGAGCTGAACAGCGGCTTGATTTCCGACCCGGCCAAGGTGAAGGCATATGTCACAGGAAAGGCGGGGTGACATGAAGCGACCACTCGGAAAATGGAGATGGAGCGGCGTAGCCCTTGCGGCGGTACCGATCTGCGCTATGTCCGTGGGTTGCTCAGCGAGCCCGGACGTATCCAGCGAGGCCCCCACGACGACAGTATCGATTTCAGTGGATTTCGACCCGTGTACGGATCTGGGGTCCAGATTTGTCGAAGAGTACCAATTGAAGGCGCCGGGCACCCCCGTGAAAGAGCCTTTGATGTCGCTTCGAGACGCCGCCGGATGCCGGTTCGAGCGAAGCGTATCGGAGTACTCCGAAGTAGTCATCGCGCTCAACGATGCCCGCCTCGGCTCCGCCGATGAGCTCGAACATCCACCCAGGCGCAAGCTGACGATCGGCGGACGCTCCGCCGAGATGTTGAGCTGGCACGAAAGACCGGGACAGGCCGGAAAGCCGAACTGCTCGATCCAGATCCAGTTGGCCACCGACTCCCTGTACATCTTCTACAGCGACGGACTGCTGCAACTGCCCGACGAGGACTATTCCTGCCGGAATGCCGCGAAAATGGGTGAAGACCTTGTGCGAATGATCGAGCGGTAGCGGTGACAACGGACCAATGTCACGCCGCATCGCCCCCGCCTTGGTCACCGCCGCGATGGGTGGACTGGTGGCATGTGGCGTGACCGAATCCACTTCGGTCAAAAGCAACGATGTTCCTTTAACATTCGACCCGTGTACAGATCTGGTTTCCGGTTTCGTTGAACAATATTCAATGCGGACTCCAGGCCGACCGACAATGGAATACAACAATATTCCGGGGTGCGAATACAAAAGAACCGTCGCGGAGCATTCGAAGGTATTTGTCGCCCTCTACAATCCATCAGAGGTATCAGCCAACGAAGCAGGACTTCCACCGACAAGAAAAGTAGCTATTTCAGGTTATCCGGCAGAGATATCGGGGTGGCGGGAAGCGCCCGCGCAGGCCGGAAAGTACCTGTGCTCAACCAAGGTTGAATTGAACGAGCTCCGCCTGATGGTCTACTACAGCGATGGCCTGCTGCCACTGCCCGACGAGGACTATTCATGCCGCAGAGCGACCGAGATGAGCGACGACCTCATCGAAATGGTAATGGGACAGAAATAGCTGTGACCGAGGGTTGAGTTCTCCACACGGGCTGTCCCCTGGTCTGGCGATGTCCAGGATCGCCAGACCAGGGTTGCTCAAGCGATCAGGCCCAGACCTAGGGCTGTGGCTACCGGGGCCAGGTAGAGGATCGGGAAGGCTACGGTCTTGTAGGAGTGGGCTCGGAGGACGGTGATTACCGCGCCGGTGAAGTAGAGGATCAGGGCGATGGCGGCGGTGATGCCGACGAGGGGGATCCAGAGGCCGATGATCAAGCCGAGGGCGCCTGCGGCCTTGGCCAGGCCGAGGGGGGTCCACCAGGTTCGGGGGACACCGTAGTCGATGAGGGGGTCGACGACGAAGGGGGCTCGGCGGAGGAGTGAGAGGGCCGAGAAGCCGACCCAGAGGGCGGCGATGACGGTGACGATGAGGTAGGCGATGTTCATGGTGGGGCTCCTTCGGCGGGCGCGGTGTTCGTGGCGTCTGCCGAGGTGACGATGTAGCGGGGGTGGGTGTGACATCGGTGTGGTGGGATGTCGAATTCGGGGGTGGCGCTCGGTAATTCGCCGCGCCGGTAGTACTGGGGTTCGGGGTGGGGCCGTACTGCGGACCGATGCGGGTGGCGGGCGGGGGTTTCTACCGTCGGGGCATGCGTACTCGAGTTCTGGTTCTCGCGATCTGTGTCGTGGCGGCGCTGTTGCCCGCGTGCACGGTCGGCGTGACCGCGGCACCTTCGCACCGTGCGGACAGCGTTCAGGGCGATCTCGACGAACTGGTCCGTGCAGGGGCGGTCGGCGCGCTCGCCACGCTCACCGCTGACGGCGGCACCTCGGTCCTCGCCGCGGGTGTTGCCGAGCTCGCGACGGGGACGCCGATGCCGGTGGGTTCGGCGCAGCATGTGCGGATCGGCAGTGTCACCAAGACGTTCACCGCGGCGGTTGTCCTGCAACTGGTGGCCGAGGGGCGGGTCGACCTGGACTTGCCGGTGGACACGTACCTACCGGGTCTGCTCACCGGTGACGGCATCGACGGGCGGATGATCACCGTCCGTCAGCTGCTGGGGCACCGGAGCGGGCTGCCGGAGCCGACCGCGCCGGACGGGATCGACGAGCACACGGCGGTCGAGCTGGGCCGCACCTTCACGCCCACGGAGGAGATCGCGCTCGTCCTGCGGAACCCGGCGCGGTTCAGCCCGGGTGCGCGCTTCGAGTACACGAATGCCAACTATCTCGTGGCCGGGATGCTGATCGAGGCGGTGACCGGGAACAGGTACGGCGACGAGCTGGGCGACCGGATCTTCACGCCGCTGGGGCTGTCGGGGACCTATCTCCCGGCCACCGGCGAGACCGGGCTGCGCGAGCCGCATCCGTCGGGCTACACCGGTGTGGCGGAGGAGACCTCGATGGAGCCGTCGGTGCCGTGGGCGTCGGGTGCGCTGGTCAGCACCGGGGCCGACCTCAATCGGTTCTTCACGGCGCTGCGGGCGGGCCGGGTGGTGCCGCTCGCGCAACTGGGGCAGATGCTCGACGGTGTCGATATGGGCAGCGGGGACGGGATGTCCTACGGGCTCGGGGTGGGGTACGCGCAGCTGCCGTGTGGGACGCGGTTCGTCGGCCATGTGGGTGGGGTCCGCGGGTTCACCACCGTGGCCGGGGCGACCGAGGGCGGGCGGGCGGTCACGTTCACCTACACCGGGACGCCGTCCGCGCAGGATATCGGCGCGCTGCTGACCCATGCGCTGTGCGATTAGAAAACCGGCCCCGCACCGTGGACACGATGCGGGGCCGGTTCGGGGGAACTACTACTTGCCGCCCTGGTTGGCGACGGCGGCGGCGCCGGCGGCGGCGGCCTCCGGGTCCAGGTACTCGGCCGGCTTGACCGGACGCAGGTTCTCGTCCAGCTCGTAGCGCAGCGGGATGCCGGTGGGGATGTTCAGGCTGGAGATGTCCTCGTCGGAGATGTTGTCGAGGTGCTTCACCAGCGCGCGCAGCGAGTTGCCGTGGGCGGCGACCAGGACGGTCTTGCCGGTCAGCAGCTCGGGGGCGATGGTGGTCTCCCAGTACGGGATCATCCGGGCGACGACATCCTTGAGGCACTCGGTCTTGGGGACCTCGATGCCCGCGTAGCGCGGGTCGCCTTCCTGGCTGTACTCGTTGTCGTCGGCGATCGGCGGCGGCGGGGTGTCGTAGCTGCGCCGCCACAGCATGAACTGGTCCTGGCCGTACTGCTCGCGGACCTGCTCCTTGTTCTTGCCCTGCAGGTCGCCGTAGTGCCGCTCGTTGAGGCGCCAGTCGCGGATGACCGGGATCCAGTGCCGGTCGGCGGCGTCGAGCGCGTTGTTGGCGGTGCTGATCGCGCGACGCAGCAGCGAGGTGTAGACGATGTCGGGCAGCACGTCGTGCTCGGCGAGCAGCTCGCCGGCCCGCTTGCCCTCGGCGATGCCCTTGTCGGTCAGGTGCACATCCACCCAGCCGGTGAACAAGTTGAGGGCATTCCATTCGCTCTCGCCGTGGCGCAGCAGCACGAGGGTGTAGGTCATGGGGTCATTCTGGCATTTCGCCGGGGCCGGGGCGCAGGCCACCTCGTCGAACCCGACGACCGATGGGTCGCGTCGGCGCCGGAGGTCACCGGGCGTCGACGGCCAGCACCCCGGCGCCGACGAGGGTGGCGCCGTCGGTCAGGGCCGACGGCTCGACGGTGAGCTCACGCAGGAATTCCAGCCGCGCGTGCCGGGCGACGGCCGCGCGCAGCGGGTCCCACAGTGGCGGACCGGACCGGGCGAAACCACCGCCGATGACCACCCGGTCGACGTCGAGCAGGGCGGCCGCCGACGACACCGCCTGCCCGAGCGCGGTGCCCGCGCGGGCCATGGCGGCCAGCGGCACCGCCTCGCCCCGCAGCGCCGCCTCGGCCAGCTCGGCCCCGGTGGCGCCGGTCCACCCCCGCGCCCGCGCCCAGCGCGCCGCCGACATCCCGCTGGCGACGGCTTCCACGCAGCCGAAACCGCCACAGCCGCACGGGGTGTCGTCACCGGGGACGACGATGTGCCCGAGATGACCGCCGTTTCCGGTGCGCCCCACCAGGACTCGCCCGTCGGCGACGATCCCGCCACCGACCCCGGACGACACCGTCAGCGCGAGGCCGTTCGCCACCCCACGCAACCCGCCGACGCGATGCTCGGCCAGCACCAGACAGGCGCCGTCGATCGCGAAACGCACTACGGCGGAAGGGAACAGCGCCTGCACGTGCGCGACGACGGCGAACCCGTCCCGCCACGGCGGCAGGTTCAGCGGGGCCGCGGTCCCGGCCGGGACGTCGATCGGACCGGCCGACCCGATCCCCACCGCGCGCACCGGGTTGTCCCCCGCCACAGCGAGCAGCAGATCCCGGCACACCGCCCATGGCTCGGCGGTTGCCGAGGGCGCCTGCCGCACCCCGCGAAGCGTGTAGTCCGGATCGACGAGTGCCGCAGCGAATTTCGTCGCCCCGATATCGAGCGCGAGCGCTGTCATCCTCGGTCCGTCCTCCTGACGTGCGTTTGTGCTATCAACCCAGCGTGCCGGGGCTGCCCGGACCGAATGATGTGAAAATTCACAGTTTGTGGCACGCGACACTTTGACTACTGGTCGGTACGCGCGGGCCGTTTTCGTTAGATACTTCGACGCGGGTCGGGTCTGGTCAGTTGGGCAGCACTACTTTGATGAAGGATAGCTGTGTCGAAATTCGTTGTACTGGTGTTGAGCCTGCTGTCGGTGGGGTTCCTCGCCGCACCAGCGGGCGCGAACCCGTTGTATCCGACTCCCGATCCGGATCCGTTCTTCACGGCACCGAGTGACATCGCGGCGCTGGCGCCCGGCGACGTCGTCCGCACCCGTCGCATCGACACCATGCTCTACCCCGGCACCGAGGGCTGGCAGATCGCGTTCCGCTCCACCAACTCGCAGGGCAACGCGATCATGGGCGTCACCACGGTGCTCATGCCGATCGGCGTGAAGAACCCGCCGCTGGTGTCGTACCAGGCGCTGATCAACTCCATCGGCACCCGCTGCAACCCCTCGCAGTCGCTGTTCAACGGCGAGCTCCAGGACGCGCCCGGCGCCATGCTGCCGCTGCAGCGCGGCTGGGCCATCTCGGTGCCGGACTACCTGGGCCCGACGGTCGCCTACGGCGCCGCCAAGCTCAGTGGCATGGTCACCCTGGACAGCGTGCGCGCCGTGCAGAAGGTCGCCGAGCTGGGCGTCGGCAACTCGCCGGTGGCGCTGGCCGGCTACTCCGGCGGCGGCATGGCCACCGCGTGGGCCGGTGCGCTGCAGCCCACCTACGCGCCCGAGCTGAAGCTCGCGGCCGTGGTCGCCGGCGGCATCCCCGCCGACCTGGAACTGATGGCCGACGCGCTCGGCTTCGCCCCGCACCCGGGCTTCGGGCTGGCCTTCGCCGCCGCCATGGGCATCGAGCGCGAGTACCCCGAGCAGGTGCCGGTGTCGGACCAGCTCAACGAGAACGGCCTGTGGTTCCGTGAGTTCACCAAGGACGCGTGCCGCCGATTCCTGCTGTTCCACGGCGTCTTCCGCAACGCCGAGCAGATGGCGGCGTCCAAGGAACTGATGACCAGCCAGGTGGCCCGCGGTGTGCTGCGCGAGAACAGCCTCGTGCACTTCACCGGCGCCCCCACCGCGCCGACCTACATCTGGCAGGGCAAGTACGACACCCTGACCCCGTACGGTCCGGTCGCCGAGTCGGTCGCGCACTTCTGCAGCAAGGGCGCCCCGGTGCAGCTCACCACGATCGAGATCTCCGAGCACATGACGGCCGCGGCGGCCGGCTTCGTGGACGCCTGGAAGTACGTGGAGTCCCGCTTCCGCGGCGAACCGGTGCCGACGAACTGCTGACGTGACACCGGTGCTGGGCGAATCCGCTGCTCACGCCCAGCACCGGGCCGTTCAGACCTGGTCGGCCTCGTCGATCAGGTGCTCGAAGGCCCGCAGATTCTTGAGCGATTCGCCGCGCGAGACGCGCCACTTCCATTCCTTGCGGATGGATTCGGCGAAGCCCAGCTCGAGCAGCATGTTGAAGTCGTTGTCGACGGCTTCCAGGATCTGGCCGAAGATCCGGTCGAGCTCGTCGGGGGTGACCGATTCGGCCGAGGTGCGGCCCACCAGGTAGATGTCGCCCACGTTGTCCAGGGTGTACGCCACGCCGTAGAGGCGGCGGTTGCGGCGCAGCAGGTACTTGTAGACGCCCTGGAAGTTCTCGTCGGGCTTGCGGCAGACGAACGATTCGATGCGCACGCCGTGCTTGCCGACGGTGAGCATCACCGTGGTCTTGAGCTTGCGCTCGCCCGGCAGCACGACGATGAAGGTGTCGTCGGCGGGCCGGGTGTATTCGATCTCGCGATCGCGCAGCGTCTCGTCGATCACCTGCGATACGGCGCTCACCTGCGTACTCCCGTCCGGCGCCGCCACAGCGCCCGTGATCTGGCCTGGCCGGTCTCACCCGCGAGCAGGGCGATCCGACCGCGTTCGGCGCGGAATCCGGCCATCGCCGCAGCGTAGCTGTCGAGCAGGCCCTCGGCGGTGTGCGCCCAGGAGAAGCTGCTCGCGTGCGCGACCGCGGCCGTGCCCATCCGCGCCAGCCGCGCGGGATCGTCGAGCAGCGAGCCGAGCGCGTCGGCCCAGTCCTGGGTGCGGTGACCGGGCACCAGCAGGCCGGATTCGCGATGGCGCACCGCGGTGCCGAGGCCGCCCACATCGGCGGCCAGCACCGGGGTGCCGCTGGCCTGGGCCTCGATGGCGACCAGGCCGAAGGATTCGTTGTAGCTGGGCACGGCGACCACGTCGGCCGCGCGGTAAACCCGCACGAGCCGGTCGGCGGGCTGCGGCGGCAGGAAGGTGACCTGCTCGGTGATGCCGAGGTCGGCGGCGAGCTCGATCAGCGCGTCCGGGCGGGCCAGGCCGCTGCCGGAGGGTCCGCCGACGATCAGCACCCGCAGCTTGCGGCTCGGATCGCGGCGCAGCAGGGCCGCGGCCGCGCGGACCAGCACATCGGGGGCCTTGAGCGGCTGGATGCGGCCGACGAAGGCCACGACCTGCTCGTCGGCCCGCAGGCCCAGCTCAGCGCGGGCGGCGAGCTTGTCGCCGGGGTGGTAGCGGGTGAGGTCGGCGCCGGGCGGCACCACATCGATGCGATCGGGCGAGGCGCCGTACAGGTCGACGAGCTGACGCGCTTCGTCGCCGGTGTTGGCGACGAGCCGGTCGGCCTCGGCGATGACCTGCTTCTCGCCGATCACCCTGGTCTCCGGTTCGGGGGCGTCACCCTCGGCGAGCGCGGCGTTCTTGACCGCGGCCAGGGTGTGCGCGGTGTGCACCAGCGGCACCCGCCAGCGGTCCCTGGCCAGCCAGCCGACCTGGCCGGAGAGCCAGTAGTGCGAGTGCACGAGGTCGTAGTGGCCGGGCAGGTGGCGCGCCTCCTGGCGCAGCACCTCGGCGGTGAACGGGCACAGCTGGGTGGGCAGGTCGTTCTTGTCCAGGCCCTCGAACGGACCGGCGACCACGTGGCGCACCAGCACACCGGGTCCGGCTTCGGCGACCGGCGGCAGATCGGACGAGGTCGCGCGGGTGAAGATCTCCACCTCGGTGCCGCGTTTGGCCAGCTCGAGCGCGGTCTGCAGGACGTAGACGTTCATGCCGCCCGCGTCGCCGGTGCCGGGTTGCGCCAGCGGCGAGGTATGCACCGACAGCACCGCGATACGGTGGGGCACTATTTCCGGACGACGCTGACTCACACCCTCCAGTGTGCACGCCGCGACGCCGCCGCCGACATCCCTACCGGGATCGGTGACGGTCGTCACAGGCTGTTCGTGAGTGAGTTCACGTGTTCGTCGCGATCGAGCCTGCCCGATCCGCGCTGGTGACGCGAGCGAATTTCGGACATCGCGCTCGGGCCGCGCTCAGCGCCGCAGCGCCGCCTCGAACAGGGGCCACGACTTGTGCAGATCCTGCTCCCAGTAGCCCCACGAGTGGGTGCCGTTGGCGCGCAGGTCGACAGTGGCCGGGATGCCGAGGGTCTGCAACCGGTCGCGCAGCTGCTGGGTGCAGGTGGCGGTGACGGCCTCGAGCGAGGCGCCGAAGAGCATCTCGAGGGTCCGCTGCACCGGGTCGTCGCCCGGTTCGACGGTGTCGAACGGGCCCGGAATGCCGTTGCCCGAGGACAGATACACCGCGGTGCCGCGCAGGGTTTCGGCGTGCAGATACGGGTCGTGCGCCGACCACGCCGGGTCGGTGGGCGGGCCCCACATGTTGCGGACATTGCCGAGCCTGCTGCCGACGACGGCGCTCACGATCGCCTGTCCGCGAATGTCACTCGTGCGCACGCAGCCGCTGTAGGAGCCGATGGCGCGGTACAGGCCGGGCTCGGCGAGCGCGAGTTGGAACACCGAGGTGCCCGCCATGGACAGTCCCGCAATGGCATTCGCGCCGGTGCCGTTGAACTCGGCATCGATCACCGGCGGCAGTTCGCGGGTGAGGAAGGTGGTCCAGCGCTGCTTGCCCAGCACCGGATCGTCGGCCCGCCAGTCGGCGAAATAGCTGCCGGCGCCGCCGAACGGGATCACCACGTTGACCTGCTTGTCGTGGAAGAACTGCACGACATCGGTGCGGTCGAGCCAGTTTCCGTCGGCGCCGCCGCCGACCCCGTTGAGCAGATACAGCGTCGGCGCGGGCGCCGAGGGATCGGCCGCGCGCAGAATCCGCACGCGCGTCACGGTGTCCATCGCGGGCGAGTAGACGCCCACGTCGATCGTGCGATCGGGCTCGACGCGCCGATCCTCGATGCGCGCCACCGCGTCCGCCCCCGCCGCCGGCGCCACCACCAGCGTGCCTGCCAGCGCGGCCAGCACTATTCCGGCGATTCGAGCGCAGACTGCGCGACCGATCATCATCGAACTCCGATCTCGACGCCGAACCCACTTCCTCTGCGATCAAACGGCATTCCCGAACGCTACACACGAATTCATCGAAACATTGTGACGATTACCAGAAGATTTTCCACGTGCCTGTGTGTTCGAACTCTCTGCTCCTCGAGCACAATCACAGTCGTATCACGTCGGTGCCGCACACCAAACCACCATCCACACAACAGCGCTGGCTACCTGCGGCGATGATCGTTGTCACAGCTACCGGAATCGCTGTGAATTCGCGGTGAAAAGACCCACCGGAATCCTTTTACGGGTGACGGGAGCGGCGCGATCGAATAGCAAATGCGCGCGGCTCAGCCGATCCGCAGGGCCTGGGCGAACAACGGCCAGCTGCGGTGCATATCGTCGTTCCAGTAGCCCCAGGAGTGGGTTCCGTTGGAGCGCAGGTCGACCGAGGCCGGCATGCCGAGCTCGGCGAAGCGCGCGGCCAGTTGCTGGGTGCACAGACCGGTGGCGGCGTCGAGCGCGCCACCGACCAGGAGCTGGTCGATCAGCTTCATCGAGTCGCCGTTGATGCCGGGCCCCGCGAGGGTGTCCAGCGCGCCGGGCAGGCCGGTGCCCGAGGCGATGTAGATGGCCAGGCCACGCAGGCGCTCGGCGTGCAGGAAGGGGTCGTTGGCCGCCCAGAGCGGGTCGCCGGGTAGTCCCCACATGTTCACCGGGTCGCCGTTCTGGCCGCTGACCACGGTGTTGACGATGGCGCGCCCCTGGGGGCCGCTGGTCGACACGCACCCGCTGTAGCTGGCGACCGCGCGATACAGGCCGGGCGCGGCCAGCGCGAGCTGGAAGGCCGCGGTGCCCGCCATCGAGACGCCCGCCACGGCATTGGCGCCGGTGCCGTGGAATTCGGCGTCGATCACCCGGGGCAGTTCGCGGGTGAGGAAGGTGGTCCAGCGCTGGCGGCCCAGGACGGGGTCGTCGGCGCGCCAGTCGGCGTAGTAGCTGCCCGCGCCACCGATCGGCATCACCACGGTGACCTGCTTGTCGCCGTAGAAGCGCTCGGCGTCGGTGCGGGTGAGCCAGTTGTGGCCGTCGCGCCAGTCGCCGGTGGCGCTGCCGCCGTCGACGCCGTTGAGCAGGTACAGCACCGGCGCGGCGGCGTCCGGGTCGGCGGCGGGCAGCACCGCGACGCGCACCGGTTTGCCCATCGCGCCCGAGTGCACGACCAGGTCCACCACCCGGCCCTGCCCCTGGGTCGCCGAGATCAGCCGGGCCGGGTCGAGGCGGGGATCGGGCGGCGCCGCGCCCGCGATCGCCTGCGCGCAGACGAACCCGGCCGCCAGCAGAAGTCCACATCGCGCAACGACGCCCATGGCGTCACCTCCCTGCCCGGCCCGAGTATCGCGTCCGTGCGAGTGAGGGTAGGCAGTGCCGCCGGGCCGCACCGCAGTTTCTGAAACATCAACAGTTCACAGGGTGGGGCGCTGCGCGCGGCGGCGGGGCTCAGTCCAGCTCGTCGATGAACGCGCTGACCTCGGCGAAGAAGCGCGCGCCGTCCTCGATGAACAGGCCGTGCTGCGCGCCCTCCCACAGCGAGATGCGCGCGTCAGGGGCATTGTCGGCGATGTACACGCCATTGGCCGCGGGCACCACGGGGTCCTCGGTGCCGTGCAGGACCAGCACGGGAACGTCCAGGGCGCGCAGGGTCTCGGTGTTGTCGACGGTGCGGTAGAACAGCGCCTTGCGCACCGACGGCTTGGTGGCCAGGCTCGTGCCGAACAGGCGCTGAGCGTCGACGCCCTTGTCCGCACCGGGGCCGGTGTTGGCATTGCCGAACACCGAGAACCCGCGCACCGCACGACCGGCCGCCTCGTCGAACACGCCGGGGATGGCCTTCTCCATGGCCGGGCCGGGCGCGGCGCCGGGCACGTTCGGCCCGATATTGGCCGGAGCGCCCGTGTAGATCACCCCGGCGACCGCGGAGCTGCCGTGGGTGGCGAGGTAGTCGGTGGCGACGATGCCGCCGTAGGACCAGCCCAGCAACACCGCGCCGGACTCGATGCCCTCGGCCGCCAGCACCGCGGCGACGTCGGCGCCCCAGGCCATCGGATCGTCGTAACCGGCGCCGGGATCGTCGGAGTAGCCGTGGCCGCGCAGGTCGACGGCGACGACGCGGTAGCGCTGGGCCAGTTCCTCGGCCGCCGCGCCCCAGCAGCGCAGATTGCCCGCCCAGCCGTGCAGCAGCACCAGCGGCCTGCCGGTCTCCGGACCGGTGACCCGGTAGACGATCCTGGTTCCGTCAGCGCTGACCGCATCGCGAATAGCCATGCCGACAGGCTAACGCCGACTCACATCACGGTGATCCCAGCCATGGCGACGGCGAATCCGCGGCGAATAGGATCGGTGCCCATGAGCACTCGCACCGCCGTCGTCACCGGAGCCAGCTCGGGAATCGGTGAGGCCACCGCCCGGGAACTCGCGAAGCAGGGCTACCACGTCTACGTGGGCGCCCGGCGGTTCGACCGGGTCCAGCGCCTCGCCGAGGAGATCGGCGGCACCGCCCTGGAACTCGACGTCACCTCCGAGGATTCGGTGCGCGCGTTCACCGACGCGATCGAGCGGGCCGACGTGCTGGTCAACAACGCGGGCGGCGCGAAGGGCCTGGCCTCGGTGGCCGAGGCCGACCTCGACGACTGGCGCTGGATGTGGGAGACCAACGTGCTGGGCACGCTGCGGCTCACCAAGGCGCTGCTGCCCAAGCTCATCGCCTCCGGGGACGGCCTGATCGTCACCATCACCTCCATCGCCGCCCTGCACGCCTACCCGAACGGCTCCGGCTACACCTCGGCCAAGCACGCCCAGGCCGTGCTGCACCGCACCCTGCGCGACGAGCTGCTCGGGCAGCCGGTCCGGCTCACCGAGATCGCGCCCGGCGCGGTGGAGACGGAGTTCTCGCTGGTCCGTTTCGACGGCGACGCCGAGCGGGCCGCCAAGGTCTACCAGGGCATCGATCCGCTCTACGCCCAGGACATCGCCGAGATCGTCGGCTTCGTCGCGAGCAGGCCCGCGCACGTGAACCTCGACACCATCGTCGTCAAGCCCCGTGACCAGGCCGGGCCCGGCAGTTTCGCGCGACGCTCCTGACCTGCGGTGTTCAATCCCGGGCCCGGGCAACCGGATCCGGGGTCCCACGCTGTCCGAGTGGCGGCCCGGCGCGCAGGCGCCGATACTGCCCAGGACCGCCGAAGTCATAGCTGTGAATTCGCTACCGACTGGAACGGTCGCTAACATCTCCACGTTTGCCGATAGCCAGTCCTAGGAGAACTTCACCGATGCGCAGTGTCAAGTCCGTGTTCGACGGGTTCAAAGACTTCCTCATGCGGGGCAATGTCATCGACCTCGCGGTCGCGGTGGTGATGGGTACCGCCTTCACCGCGGTCGTCACCTCGTTCACCAAGGGGATCGTCAACCCGCTGCTCGCGGTGTTCGGCTCGACCAACGAGCTGGGCCTTGGCGTCCAGCTGATCGGCGACAAGCCGGCCACCTTCATCGCGATCGGGCCGATCATCACCGCGTTCATCGACTTCTTCATGGTCGCCGCGGTCCTGTACTTCGTGCTGATGCTGCCGATGAAGTCGCTGAAGAACAAGTTCGGCACCACCAAGGCCGCCGAGCCCACCGAGACCGAACTGCTCATCGAGATCCGCGACCTGCTGGCCAAGCAGCAGGGCCTCAGCACCGAACAGACCGAGGCCCTGAGCAAGGAACGCGCCACCGAGTCGGCCTAGCGGATACTGGCCCTATGACCGAACCACCAGACGGGCTACCGCGCTACCGCGTGCTGACCGGCCCGGACGACGAGACGTTCTGCCGACGGGTGAGCGCGGCGCTGGCCCTCGGCTACGCACTGCACGAGGGCCCCGCCGTCACTTTCGACGGTACGAACGTGATCGTCGCCCAGGCGGTGGTGTGGCCGGCCGGGTAGCGGCCGGTCTCACGCGGGCGCGCGGCGCGGCAACAGCAGCGCCGGGATCAGCGCCAGCGCGATCATGATCGGGGCGAGCACGTAGGTGTGCTGGAACGCCTCGGCCAGCGCCGGGGCCAGTGCGGCGCGTTCGGCCTGGTCCAGGCCGTGCAGGGCCTGGAGGCCGCCGGTCACCGGGAGCAGCGCGCCCAGCGTCACCGAACTCACCGCGGTGCCGATCGCCATCGACGTGGTGCTGATCATGTTCAGCACTGTCGAGCCGGCCGGCGCCTGTTCCCGGCTCAGCGGCCGGGTCGCGGTGGTGATCACCGGCATCATGGTGCCGCCGCCGCCCGCGCCCATCAGCAGCATGGTCAGGCCCAGCGCCCAGTACGGCGCGTCCGCGTCCAGCTGGACGACGAACAGCACGAACCCGGTGAGCGCCACCGTGATCGACACCGGCAGGTACCGCCCGGGCGGGATCCGATCGATCAACCGGCCCGCCACCTGCATGGTGGCACCCGAGGCCAGCGCGAACGGAATGCCGAGAGCGCCCGCCACCAGCGCGGATTCACCACGCACCACCTGGAAGTACAACGGCAGCAACAGCATCGAGCCGAAGTACCCGGTGGCGAACAGCGCCAGCAGCGCGGCGGAGCTGCCGGTGGTGCGGTTGCCGAGCACCCGCAGATCCAGCAGCGGCACCGGGGTGCGCAGCGACCGCAGCACGAAGGCGACGATGAGACCGGCCCCGGCCAGCAACGGGACCAGCACCGACGGCGTCGCGAAGCCCGCGCTCTCCCCCGCCGCGGTCACGCCGTAGATGACCAGCGCGAGTCCGGGCGACATCAGCGCCAGCCCCACCACGTCGAGCGGGCGCGGCGGCTCCGGCGCGTCGTCGGGCACCACCCGCGCGGCCAGCACCAGCACCAGCGCGCCCAGCGGCAGGTTCAGCAGGAACATCCAGCGCCACGACACCTCGTCGATGAGGTAGCCGCCGATCACCGGACCCAGCAGCGGACCGACCAGGATGGCCAGCCCGAGCGTGCTCATCAGCCTGCCCAGCCGCTCCGGGCCCGCCGCGCGCAGCAGGATGGTCATGGCGACCGGCATCAGCAGGCCCCCGCTCGCGCCCTGGATCACCCGGAAGGCGATGAGCGACTGGAGGTTCCAGGCCAGCCCCGCCAGCACCGAGCCGAGCGCGAACGCGGCGATGGCGGTGAGGTAGAGCCGCTTGGCGCCGAACCGGCCGACCAACCAGGCCGAGGTCGGCACCACCGCGCCGAGGGCGAGTGAGTAGCCGGTGGCCACCCACTGGATGGCGCTCAGGCCCGCGTCGAATTCGATCGAGAGCCGGTTGATGGCGACGTTGACGATCGTCTGATCGAGGGTCGCCATGATCATCCCGACCACCAGCACCAGCGCGATGCGCATCGGATCGCGGGTGCCGGGCGGGGTGGTGGGTGCGGTCGTGGTGAGCATGGCCGTCACTTCCCGTACGGGCGGACGGCGCGGGCGGTGCGCAGCGCCTCGCCCCACCAGGTCAGCTGGTCGAGCAGGACCGCGGCGGCGGTGTCGGCGGCATCGGCGTCGAGCAGCTCGCCCGCGTCGTCGAAGCGGCCCCACGGGTGCGGCAGCGCGACCGAGTCGCGGACGGTGACCGCGTGCAGTTCGGCGAAGACCGGCCGCAGGTGCTCCACGGCGCGCAGGCCGCCGGAGATGCCGCCGTAGGAGACGAAGCCGACCGGTTTGGCCTGCCATTCGGTGTGGTGGGTGTCGATCAGGTTCTTCAGCGTGCCCGGGTAGCTGTGGTTGTACTCGGGGGTCACCACGACGAAGGCGTCGGCGCGGGCGAGGGTGTCGGTCGCCGCGGCGACGGACGGGTGGTCGGTCGCGGCGCCGAAGGCCAGGGGCAGTTCGACCGCGCCGGTGTCGACGATGTCGACGGCGAGGGTGTCGCGCAGCCGCGCCTGGCGGACGAACCAGTCGGCGACCGTCGGGCCGAAGCGCCCCGCCCTGGTGCTGCCGATGACGACGGTGACCCGCAGCGGGTCGTTCGCGGTGCTGACGTGCTCAGCCGTGGCGCTCATGCTGCATCCTCTTGCTCGGTGGCGGCCGCTCGGCCGCCGCTCCGCACCACGGTGCTACCTCAACCATCCTTCAGGTCAAGCGGCGGGTTTCCAGCCCTTGACCGGAATACCCCCTATGGGTATATAGTTGCATCAGTACGCAGATAAAAGACCATGCATCCCTTGGAGGGCCGGCCGTCATGTCCACCGCATTGTTCGCCCACCGGGACTTCCGGTTGCTCTTCACCGCGCAGGTCGCCGCCCTGTTCGGCACCGGCCTCACCACCGTCGCCCTCGGCCTGCTCGCCTACGAACTCGCGGGCGGCGACGCGGCGATCGTGCTCGGCACCGCGCTGACGCTCAAGATGGTGGCCTACGTCACCGTCGCGCCGATCGCGGGCGCCTACGCCGGGCACCTACCGCGCAGGCAGTTCCTGATGGCGCTCAACGGCATTCGCGGCGCGATCGTGCTGGCCCTGCCGTTCGTCGACCAGATCTGGCAGATCTACGTGCTGATCACCCTGCTGCAGATCGCCTCGGCGGCCTACACCCCCACCTTCCAGGCCGTGCTGCCGGACATCCTGCCCGACGAACGCGACTACACGAAGGCGCTGTCGGCGTCGCAGCTGGCCGCGACCATGGAAACCCTGCTCAGCCCGATGCTGGCGGCGCTGGCACTGACGCTGATCAGCTTCCACTGGCTGTTCGTCGGCACAGGCATCGGCTTCGCGGTCTCGGTGGCCCTGGTGCTGGGCGCGCGCATCCCGGACGCCGTGGCCGGCACGGGCGCGATCGGTCAGCGGCTGGCCGCCGGGCTGCGGCTGTTCGCGGCGACACCGCGACTGCGCGGTCTGCTCGGGCTGAACCTGGTGGTCGCGGCCGCGGGCTCGGTGGTCATGGTCAACACCGTGAACTACGCCAGGGACGTGCTCGGCGGTGACCAGTCGGCGGTCGCGCTGCTGCTGGCGGCCAACGGCCTCGGCACCATGCTCGTCGCGCTGACCCTGCCCAAGCTGCTGGACCGGCGCGGTGAACGTCCGGTGATGCTCACCGGCGCGGCCGTCCTCGTCACTGGTCTCGCCGCCGCGATCGTCCTGTCGACCACCGGCGCGGGCAGCTGGCCCGCCGCCCTCACCATCTGGGCGACCATCGGCGCGGGCACCGGCCTGATCCTCACCCCCACCGGCCGCGTGCTGCGCCGCTCGGCCCACGCGCAGGACCGGCCCGCCCTGTTCGCCGCCCAGTTCTCGCTCTCACACCTGGCCTGGCTGATCACCTACCCGATCACCGGCTGGCTGGCCACCACCGCCGGCTTCACCACCACCTGGATCACCCTGGCCGCCCTCGCCGGCCTCGGCGCCGCCGCCGCGCTCCTGCTGTGGCCCCGCACCGACCCCACCGAGATCACCCACGTCCACGAGATCGGCACCGTCGACCCGGCCATCCTGGCCGACGCCATCCAGATCGGCCCCGGCCTCTACCAACACACCCACCCCTACGTCATCGACCCCAACCACCCCCACTGGCCCACCCGCACCCCAGCCCTGGCCTGATCCCGGAACAGCGCGAACCCCGGTCCATGTGGGCCGGGGTTCGCTGTTCGATCGGGGGCTAGCGGGGGGCGGCGATGCCGGGGCTGGTGGGGAGGGCGGACAGGGATTGCCAGGTGGGCCAGTCGATGGCCCAGTCGTAGATGTCGCCGTCGGCTTGGGACAGGGCGATGGAGGTGCCGGTGACCTCGACGGGGTCGCCGTAGCGGGCGGTCGGGAAGTAGGCCTGGGCGTCGGCGGGTGAGAGGTTGATGCAGCCGTTGGTGACGTTGGAGGAGCCCTGGGCGGACAGGGATTCGGGGTTGGCGTGGATGAATTCGCCGTTGTTGGAGATGCGCACGGCCCAGCGTTCCCGGACGTTGGTGTAGTACGGCGGATTCGACATCAGGAAGTCCTCGTACTTCTCGGTGACCACATGGGTGCCCGAGCGGGTGACATTGCGCGGCTCGTTGCCCTCGCCGTAGGAGACCGCGAAGTCGAAGACGGTGACGCCGTCGCGCACCACCTGCATCCGGTGACTCGGCGCGTTCGCGATGACGATCTGGCTGCGGCCGATGGTGAAGTCCGAGGTGAGATCGGCGTCGCCGTACGCGCCGCCACCGAGGTCCACGCCGTACAGCTTGGCCGCCACGTGCACGGTGGTGCCGGGGGTCCAGTAGTTCTTCGGCCGCCAGTGCACCCGCGAACCGCCGTCGTCGGGCAGCCACGCCCAGGAACCCTCGGTGCCGGGATCGGTGGTGACGGTGAGCGCCTTCTCCACGGCGGCCTTGTTCGTCACCGGACCGGTGAACTTCAGGATGATCGGCGCGGCGATGCCGACCTCCTGGCCGTCACCGATGTTGAGCGTGGCCGGAACGGTCGACTTGGGGCTCAGGGTGGTGAAGGTGCCGTCGATCGGGACCGGCTTGCCGTCGGTGCCGATGGCGGTGCCGGTCCAGGTGTAGCTCGCGTTGTAGCCCAGCGGCTCGGTGATCCGGTAGCTGGCGTGGTCGGCACCGAACTCGCCCCGCACCTGCCTGCCATTGGCGTTGGTGAGGGCGATCTGGTCGATCCGGCCGTCGCTGACGCTCGCCGACACCGGCGCCAGCGGGTCGACGCCGGTCGCGCCGTCGCCCGGGGTGACGGTCACCTGGGCGATCGGCCCGGCGGGCTTGTCCTCGGCGCCCGGCCGGTCGACGGTGCAGGCGGTCAGCAGTGCCAGCACGGCCAGCAAGATCACCGCAACCACGGGCCGTCCACGACGAACGCCCACGCCACGCCGGTCGGCGGCCGCCATGCGCCGCACACGTCGAACCGCCGTCCCGCGCGCACGCAACGAGGCGGTTACCGAAGGTTTGCTCACGGCATCGAATGTACGCCGGGCTACCGACGGCGCCGCGCCACCGCCGGGCTCACAGGGTCAGGCCGACCGTCACCGGTTCCGGTTCCAGCGTCACGCCGAAGCGGTCCAGCACGCCCGCGCGGACCGTGCGGGCCAGCTCGGCGATGTCGGCGGCGGTGGCACTGCCCCGGTTGGTCAGGGCGAGGGTGTGCTTGGTCGAGAGCCGGGCCGCGGCCTGCTCGCCGGGGAAACCCTTGGCGAAGCCGGCGCGTTCGATCAGCCAGCCCGCCGAGAGCTTGGTGCCGTCGGGCGCCGGGTAGGTGGGCACCGACACCTCGCCCAGGTGGGCCGTGACGGCTGCCAGCACCTGCGGCAGCCGGTCGGCGTCGACGACGGGGTTGGTGAAGAACGAGCCGGCGCTCCAGGTGTCGTTGTCGGCCGGATCGAGGACCATGCCCTTGCCCGCCCGCAGCCGCAGCACCTCGGCCCGCACCTCGGCGGCCGGGCGCGTCTCGCCGTCGGCGGCGCCGAGCGCCTTGGCCAGTTCGCCGTAGCGCAGCGGCGCGCTCTGTCCCGACGGGTCGAGCGCGAATTCGACCGCGAGCACCACGGCATCGTCGCTGTGCTTGAGCACGCTGGTCCGATAGCCGAAGCCGAGTTCGGCCGGCTCGGCCCAGCGGACCTCGCCGGTCCTGCGGTCGAGCAGCCGCACGCGGCGCAGCAGGCTCGCCACCTCGACGCCGTAGGCGCCCACGTTCTGCACCGGCGTCGCACCGGCCGAGCCGGGGATACCGGACAGGCATTCCAGCCCGCCGAACCCGGCCGCGACGGTCGCCGCGACCACCTCGTCCCAGTTCGCGCCCGCCTCGGCGAGCACGCTGTCGGCGCCGAGCCGCACGTCGGTGTTGCCCACCTGCACCGCCACGCCGTCGAACCCGGCGTCGTCGATGAGCAGGTTCGAGCCACCCGCGATCAGCAGCACCCGGATATCGGCGGCGTCGAGCGCGGTCACCGTGGCGATCAGCGCCTCGGTGCTGCCGCACACGGCGAGCAGCGCCGGCCCGCCGACCCGCAGGGTCGTCAGCTCGGCCAAACGCACCGATTCCCGCACCACCGCGCCGGTATCGGCGAGGAGGTCACGCACCTGATCGGAGGACACCACCCGTGTTGTTCGCACGGTTACAGACGGTAGCGTGTCGCCCATGGCTACACCTCTGGCGTTCACCGCTCGCTACACCCATTCGGTCGAGGCCGTGCGCGCGGCGCTCGCCGACGAGCAGTACTGGAAGGCTCGGATCGAAGAGGTCGGCGGCCCCGGCGCCCGGATCGATTCCTTCGCCGCCACCGGTGATCAGGTGCGCGTGCAGCTGGTGCAGTCCATCCCCGCCGACCAGCTCCCGCCCGCCATCACCGCCGTGCGCCCCGGTGACCTGGTGATTCCGCGCACCGAGACCTACACCGGCAGCACCGGCACCGTGGAGGCCCACGTCGAGGGCGCGCCTGCCAAGGTGGCGGCCACCATCGCCCTGACCGCCGACGGCACCGGCTCCACCGCCACCGTCAACGGCAGCATCGAGGTGAAGATCCCGCTGTTCGGCGGCAAGATCGAGGCCGCGATCTCCGAGCACCTGCTGGAGCTGCTGAACAACGAGGCCGGCTTCACCGAGCAGTGGCTCGCCAACCGCTGACGCCCGCTGTCACCGGTCCGGGGCGCCCGATTTCGGCGCCCCGGTAACGTGTCCCCCCATGGCACGTCGACTTGACTACTCCGCGCGGTACCCGCTGCACACCACCGAAGAGCTCTACGCGGCGCTGCAGAGCAGGGACTACTGGGAAGCGCGCGTCGCCGAGATGCGGAAGTACGCCCCGCACAACGAGGTGATCAGCCACGAGGTGACCGATTCCGGCATCGACGTGGTGCTGGCCCACACGCTCCCGCGCGAGATGCTCCCCGAGATCGCGCAGACGGTGATGCGCAAGGACATGGTCATCACCCGCAAGGAGAGCTGGGGCCCGTTCGCCCACGACGAGACCGAGGGCACCTTCTCGGCCTCCATCCCGGCCGGTCCGGGTAGCCTCAACGGCACCATCCGGCTGTTCCCCACCGAGACCGGCACCACCATGCGCTTCTCCCCCACCGCCAAGGTGTTCATCCCGATGGTGGGCCCGCGACTGGAACAGCTGATGCTGGTGAACCTGGTCGACCTGTTCCGCGCCGAGCAGGAGGAGACCGCGCGCTGGCTGGAAGAGGCCGCCGCGAAGAAGTCGGTCTGACCCACCCGAGGAGACGACAGCCGTGGACGCCGGCCGCAAGCGGGTGCCGCCGGTCGGCACGATCACCCGCGGCACCACCGGGGTCAACCGCCTGCGCCGCAGCGACCGCTGGCTGACGCACGACGAGCTGGTGACGGCCCGCCTGCGCGCGGCCGCCGACCCGCTCGTCGTCGACCTCGGCTACGGCGCCGCGCCGTGGACCACCTTCGAACTGGCCGCCCGGCTGCGCACCGTCCGCCCCGACCTGCGCGTGGTCGGCCTCGAGATCGACCCCGCCCGGGTGGTCGAGGGCCGCGACGGCGTGCGCTTCGCGCGCGGCGGTTTCGAACTGGCGGGCCTGCGCCCGGTGCTGGTCCGCGCGTTCAACGTGCTGCGGCAGTACCCCGAGGACGCGGTCCCCGACGCGTGGGCGCGGATCCAGGGCAATCTCGCCCCCGGCGGCCTGCTGGTCGACGGCACCTGCGACGAGCTCGGCCGCCGCTGCGCCTGGGTGCTGCTGGACCGGCACCGCCCGCTCTCGCTGACCCTGGCCTGGGATCCGTTCACCGTCGACCGCCCGTCCGACATCGCCGAGCGGCTCCCGAAAGTGCTGATCCACCGCAATATTCCGGGCGAACCGGTGCACGCGCTGCTCACCGCCGCCGATCGCGCGTGGGACCGCTCGGCCGCGCTGGCGCCGTACGGCCCGCGGGTGCGCTGGCGGGGCGCGGCGGAGCTGTTGCGCGACAGCGGCTTTCCGCTGCGGGTCTATCGCCGCCGGATGCGGGACTGTGTGCTGTCGGTGCCGTGGCAGGTCGTGGCGCCCAACGGCTGGTCAGACGCCGGTTAACGCCCGCCGCACCCGGGCGGCCGCGCGGGGCGCGAGTTGCTGTCCGCCCCACCAGATCTCGTCGGTGTCGCAGCGGTGGATGGCGACCGCGTCGGCGACCACCTCGTCCAGCGCCGACTGCGAGATCTCGGTCTCGGCGAGGTCGAGCACCGTGCGGACCGGCGTGGTCACCAGGAACGGTCCGGCCGACTCCACATCGGGGCCGCCGAGTTTGCGCCGGGTCAGCACCAGCCGCGGCGTCACCGGTGGACGCCCCGCCGATACCGACAGGTGCAGGAACCGCGGCTGCAATCGCCCGATGCCGTGCAGCTCCGCGGCGCTCTGATACGACACCGCCGCCGCGCCGTCGAACCAGGCGGCCCACATCGCGTACTCGTCGAGCGGACCGGCCCGCCACTGCGCCAGCCGCATCATGCCGACCCCGGCCCTGGTCACCGACCCGTCCCCGAGCGCCGCTCGGACCTGCACTTCACAGCCCGTCCGCAACACCTGACGGGTGGTGAAGAACCCCGCGTGCCTACCGGCGAGGCGCCGTAGCACCCGCCATCGATGATCCGCCGTCCCCTGCAGCCGGCGCGCACCCTCGCCAGTCATCGTTTCAGGCTACGCCGCCGACAGTGCGCCAGGTCACACTTTGCTACGAAGGCTTTCACCACGTCCTCAGAGCAGACACAGAATGATCGGGAAGAATCCGTTGCCATGACCACGCAGACTCCCCCACGCCCCCGGGTCGGCCGCCGCACACTGGTGATCGCACTGGCCGTGGTCGCCGCGCTGCTGGTGGCCGCGATCGTGGGCACCGAAGCCTATGCCCGCCACCGGATCTCGAGCTGCATCAGCAGCTCGTTCGAGCAGCAGATGGGGTCGAGCATCGACGTGAGTTTCGGCCCGAAGCCGATGCTGCTGACCTATCTGGACGGCAAGGTCGGCTCGGTCACCGTCGACAGCGAGGACAACAAGTTCGGTCCCGCGATCGGCATGGACGTGCACGCGAAGTTCGACGACATCGAGCTCACCGACCGCGGCCGCGGCGGCGGCACCATCGGCGGCTCCTCGGCCGACGTGCGGTGGAACAACGACGGCATCGCCCAGACCCTCGGCGGCATGGTCAGCGGTGTGCAGTCCTCGGCGAGCACCGACACCATCACCCTCGACGTGCTCGGCGGGCTGGCCCAGCTCGAGGTCCAGCCCTCGGTGCGCGACGGCAATGTGGTGGTGGAGACCAAGTCGGCCCAGCTGCTGGGCTTCGGCCTGCCCACCGACCTGGTGCAGGGCATCGTCGAGACCTTCAGCCAGAGCCTGCAGAGCTACCCGCTGGGTCTGCGCGCGGAGCGCGTCGAGGTCACCGACGACGGTGTGAACGTCCACCTGTCGGGCGGCAGGACCACGCTGGAGCAGTCGCCCGAGGGCCAGCAGGCCGAGATCACCTGCTGATGGCGCTACTCGGCGAAGCCGTCGAGCACGGCGGCCGACTTCGACAGTCCGAGCCGGGTCGCGCCCGCCGCGATCATCGCCGCGGCGTCCTCGGCGGTGCGGATACCGCCGCTGGCCTTGACCCCGAGCCTGCCGCCGACGGTCTCGGCCATCAGCCGCACCGCGTGCACACTGGCCCCGCCCGCCGGATGGAAGCCGGTGGAGGTCTTCACGAAGTCGGCGCCGCCCTGTTCGGCGGCCCGGCACGCGCCGACGATGGCCTCGTCGGTGAGCGCGGCCGACTCGATGATCACCTTGAGCACCGCGCCGCGATCGGTGGTGGCCTCGCGCACGGTGATGATCTCGGTGAGCACCGAGTTGAAGTCGCCCGCCAGCGCCGCGCCGACATCGATCACCATGTCGACCTCGTCGGCGCCCTGCTCGACGGCCAGCCGCGCCTCGGCGCCCTTGACCAGCGAGTGGTGCTTGCCGGACGGGAACCCGGCCACGGTCGCCACGACCAGCCCCGGCGCCCGCACCGGCAGCATCGAGGGCGACACGCAGATCGCGTACACGCCGAGCTGGCGGGCCTCGGCGACGAGCGCGTCGACCTCGGCGGGTGTCGCCTCGGGGGCGAGCAGGGTGTGATCGATCATCGCGGCCACATCGGCCCGGGTCAGCGGCGTCGAGACGGTCATGATCCCGAGCATGACACACCGCGAATCGGCGCGGCGCGCCGCAGTCACCGCCGAAACGGCGTTGCGCGCGCGTACCCGAATCCGGGAGACTTGAACCCGGCGGTTTTCGACCCGGCCACCCCGGCCGAGAACCCGCGGCGCAGGCCGCCGAGGATACGGAGACGAATGTGCTGATCCGTCGCGAGACCCCCGCCGATGCCGCGGCCGTGGCCGCCATCCACCGGGCCGCCTTCGCCCCGCACTACGCCGACGATCCGGCGATCACCGAACCACCCGAGGTCGCCCTCGTGGAGACCTTGCGTTCGGACGAGTCGTGGATGCCGACGCTGTCGCTGGTCGCCCTGGAATACGACACCGTGGTCGGGCACATCTGTCTCACCAGGGCGGGTATCGGCCCGTTCCCGGTGCTGGCGCTCGGCCCGCTCGGCGTCGACCCCGACCATCAGAAGACCGGCGTGGGCTCGGCACTCACGCACGCGGCCCTGGGCGCCGCCGACGCGCTCGACGAATCGGTGGTGGGCCTGGTCGGCAGCCCCGAGTACTACAGCCGGTTCGGCTTCGTCCCCGGCGCGCGCCTCGGCATCGTTCCCGACGAGGCCGACTGGGCCGAGTACTTCCAGGTGCGCGCGCTCACCGCCTACGACCCGGCCGTCACCGGCGAGTTCCGCTACCCGGCGCCGTTCTACGACCTCTAGGGCCTACTCGAAGACGACCGTGCGCCTGCCGTGCACGAGCACCCGGCCCTCCAGGTGCCAGCGCAGTCCGCGCGCGAGCACGACCCGCTCGATGTCGCGGCCCTGCCGCACCATGTCGCGCACGTCGTCGGCGTGGTCGACCCGGATCACGTCCTGTTCGAGGATCGGTCCCGCGTCCAGCTCGGCGGTGACGTAGTGGCAGGTGGCGCCGATCAGCTTCACGCCGCGCGCGTAGGCCTGGTGGTACGGGCGCGCGCCCACGAACGAGGGCAGGAAGCTGTGGTGGATGTTGATCGCCCGCCCGGCCCAGTGCTCGCACAGCTCGGCGGGCAGCACCTGCATGAAGCGGGCGAGGACAACGGCGTGCGGGTCGTGCGCGTCGACCAGGTCGCGGACCTGTTCGAAGGCGGGGCCGCGCTCGGCCGGGTCCTTGGGGAACGGCACGTAGTGGAACTTCACGCCGTGCGCCTCGGTCATCCCGGCCAGGTCGGGGTGATTGCCGATGACGGCCTCGATGGTGGCGGGCAGCTCGCCCGCGGCAGCGCGGCCGAGTAGGTCGTGCAGGCAGTGCCCGTCCTTGCTGACCAGCAGCACCGCCCGGCGCGGGGCGCCGGAGTCGTGCAGCTGCCAGTCGGTCTCCGGCCCGAACTCGGCGGCGACCTCGGCGAAGCGGGCGCGCAGCTCGTCGATGCCGAACGGCACGGTCGAGGCCTTGACCGCCTGCCGGGTGAAGAACCAGCCGATGTCACCGTCGGAGTGGTAGCCGGCCTCCACGATCGAGCCGCCGAATTCGGCGATGAACGAGGAGATCCGGGCGATGATGCCCGGCCGGTCCGGGCAGCCCAGCGTCAGCACGAACCGGCGGTCATCCGAGGTCACAGGGGCAGAAATCATCCGCCCATCCTCGCAAACCCTCAGGCCAGCGCGCGCGCAGGCTCACGTACGGCGGCGAGCACCCCGCGCAGCTCGGCGTTGAACAGGTCGTAGCGCTCGACATTGCCGAGGTGGCCGGTGGGCAGCACCTTGAAACCGGCGAGGGTGCCCGCCTTGTCCAGCAGCTCGGCGAGGCGCTCGGCGTGCAGCGCGGGCGTCATGTCGTCGCGGTCACCGGCGAGGACGGTGGTCGGCACGCAGAAGTTGCTCGCGACGTCGCCCAGGTGCAGCTCGGCGAGCAGCAGGCCGTAGCGCGCGCGGGTCATCATCGGGCAGCCGCGGACCACCGAGAGCGCGTAGTTCAGCTTCTCCGGGCTGGTGTCCAGGGTCATCACCTGGCGGGCGAAGATCCAGCGCACCGGCTTGATCGGCGGGAAGACCACCGGCGTGCCGAGGATGAGCCTGCCCAGCCAGTCCGGCGTCGGCATCTGGCGGCCGCGCAGCAGCCGCAGCGGCTTGTTCAGGCCGGGCACCATGGTGGAGACCTCCACCAGCGAGTGCGCGCCGGTGTTGGTGAGGACCACGGCGGCGGCCTGTTCGGCGACGCGTTCGGGGTAGCGACCCGCCCAGGCGATGAGCGTCATGCCGCCCATGCTGTGGCCGACCAGGACCGCGCGCTGACCGGGCAGCAGGACCGCGTCGAGCACGTCGCACAGGTCGTCGGCGAGCAGGTCGGTGCTGGGGCGGGCGTAGCCGTTGGTGCTCTCGCCGTGGCCGCGCTGGTCGTAGGCGATCACGCGGTACTCGCCGGCGAAGGCGTTGATCTGGGCGTTCCAGTATTCGATGGAACAGGTCCAGCCGTGCGCGAACACGATGACCGGTGCGTCGACGGGCCCGTAGGCGTGCACCCGCAGGCGGGCGCCGTCGGCGGTGACCACCGGGATCACCTCGGCGGGCATGCTCGGCGGATCGAACGCGGCGACCCCGTGGGTCCGCGTCCGCAGGTCGGCCCGGTGGGCCGCCAGGGTGGTCTCGACCACGGTGGACGCGGTGTCGATCCATTTCGCCAGAGCCGTCGGCAACTTTGCACGCATCGGCACACTCCTTTGTGTTACTGCTGGATACAGTAACACCGCGTACCACTCAATGCGAGCGTTCGGCGGGGCGAAATTCCCGCGGCGTGGCTACCAGCGTGGGCCGCGCTGCACCTCATCGATCTTGGGACGGACATCGGCCAGGTACACACCGGTCGCGATGATCGCGATCAGCGAGGTAAGCATCCCGAACCCGACGACACCCAGCAGCAGGAAGACCAGCGCGCCCGCGAGGATCGCGAGCCAGATCGGCTTGGTCATCTTGTCGACGGCGGTGAAGGCGTCCGCGCGCTGACGCACCGCGTGGATGAGCGCGAACACCGTCGCGCCGAGGGCCGCCACCCACAGGACCAGCATGATCAGCGAGGTCAGACCGTGCACCATGTTCACACCCCCATCATACGAACAGCGGCCCCGCACACCACTGGTGAACGGGGCCGCTGTGCGCGCTGTGGAATCAGGCCTTCTTCGGCGCGGCCTTCTTCGCGGGAGCCTTCTTGGCCGGCGCCTTCTTGGCGGCGGGCGCCTTGGCGGCCGGAGCCGGGGCGGGCTCCTCGGTGGTGACGGCGACAACCTCGGCGTCGACGACGGCGGCGGCCTTCGCGGCGACGTTCTCGGCCTCGGCCTTGCCGCGGCCCAGCAGGTCGTTCACCTTGGCGAGGGCGTCCTCGGCACGCGCGGAGGCGTCCTTGTAGAGGGTCTCGACGCGGCCGATCTGCTCGTCGACGGCCTGGTTGGCGCGCAGCCGGTCGACGGTCTCCTCACCGCGGACGGCGAGGTCGGCGTAGATGTCGAGGGCCTGGCGGTAGTACTGCTCGGCCAGCTTGCGCAGCTCCTCGGGGGTGAACTTCTCGCGCAGCTCGGCGAGGTCCTCCGGCAGCTCCGAGGGCAGGCCGGCGAGGCGCTCACGGATGGTGTCGAACTGGGCCTGCACGTCGGCGGGCACGTTGGCGATGCGCTCACGGGCCTCGTCGACGCGGGCCTGCACGTCGGTGGCGCCGACCCGGCCGCGGACGTCGGCGACGACGTCGTTCACGGCGGTGTAGATGGCGTCACCGGCACCGACGGTGGCGAACAGCGGCTTGGTCACGGTAGCGGTCTTCTCGGTCATCAGTCTTCGTTCTCCTGGCGTGGCGGAGTGTCAGTTGTCGTGAACGAAACGTCGCTGTCCCGTTCGATCCCCCCTGAGCCGGCTTCTTCCCCGTTTTCCCGGCGAAACGACTCATAGATTTCCAGCAACACCTGTTTCTGCCGCTCGGTCACCGAAGTGTCCGCGAGCAGGGCGTCCCTGACCGGGCTGTGCGGACGCTGTTCGAGATATCCGGCCCGCACATACAACACCTCCGAGGACACTCGCAGCGCCTTGGCGATCTGCGCGAGTACTTCGGCGGAGGGGTTGCGCAATCCGCGTTCGATCTGGCTCAGGTACGGATTGCTCACCCCCGCCAGTGCGGCGAGCTGACGTAAGGACACCTGCGCGGCTTCGCGCTGGGACCTGATGAACCCTCCGATGTCTTGTGCCGCGTGCGCTACACGTCCCTCGGGCTGGTCTGCCATCACTCACCTTCTGGCGGTTGTACGGTCAATAATAGGTCAGAGTGCTAGCTATTGCAAGCACTTCTGTTAGCACAGGTCCGGCAAACGGCCGGGCTCAGTGGAACAACAACTGCGAGATGGTGTAGATCGCCAGACCCGCCAGCGCGCCGACGACCGTGCCGTTGATCCTGATGAACTGCAGATCCCGGCCGACCTGCAGTTCGATCTTCCGGCTCGCCTCGTCGGCGTCCCAGCGCGCGACGGTGTCGGTCACCAGGGTGGTGATCTCGGCCGAGTAGTTACCGACCAGATAGCGGGCGCCGCGGTCGATCCAGCCGTCCACCTTGCCGCGCATGGCCGGGTCGTCGCGCAAGCGTTCACCGAGCTGCTGCACATTCTCGGCCACCTTGCGGCGCAGCGTGGAATCGGGGTCTTCGGCCGACTCCAGGATCAGCCGCTTGGCCGCGCGCCAGGTCGCCTCGGCCATGCCGGTGATCTGCTCGCGGCCCATGATCTCGGCCTTGACCTTCTCCGCCTTGGCGATCATCGCCTCGTCGTGCTGCAGATCGTCGGCGAAATCCTGCAGGAAGCGATCGGCGGCCTTGCGCAGTTCGTGATCGGGATTCGAGCGCACCTTCCAGGTGAACTCGACCAGCTCCCGGTAGATCCGCTCCGACAGCAGCGTGTTGACGAACTTCGGCGCCCACTGCGGCGCGTCGCGCAGGACGATCCGGTCGATCGTCTCCTGCGAACCCAGCGCCCACTGATGCGCGCGCTCGGCGAGCAGATCGATCAGCGGCAGCTGGCGATTGTCGGCGATGAGCTCCGAGAGCACCCGCCCGATCGGCGGACCCCACAGCGGCTCGGCCAGCCGCTTGACGATGGTGTTGTCGATGATCTGCTCGACGTCCTCGTCGCGCAGCACACCGACCACCGCGGTGAGGATGGTCGCGCTCTCCTGCGCGACCCGCGCCGCGTGGCCGGGGTCGGCCATCCAGCGCCCGACCCGCAGCGAGATCTGCGCCGACTCCAGCCGCGCCGACACCACGTCGGGCGCGAGGAAGTTGGTGCCGACGAAGGCGCCCAGGCTCGACCCGAGCTGGTCCTTCTTCTTGCGGATGATCGCGGTGTGCGGGATGGGCAGGCCGAGCGGATGCTTGAACAGCGCGGTCACCGCGAACCAGTCGGCCAGGGCGCCGACCATGCCGGCCTCGGAGGCGGCCCGCACGTAGCCGACCCATTCGCCACCGCCGCCGCGTGACTCCAGCCAGCGGCAGAACAGGTACACCACGCTGGCCACCAGCAGGAATCCGGTGGCCAGCGCCTTCATCTTGAAGAGGTCACGTCGTTTGCCCGCCTCGTCGGTCATGACCGCGAACCCCGCCGGTTGCGCGGGCTCGGTGCGCGGCGCGAGAACCGCCGTGTTGCCGGGAGCTTTCTCCATGCCCCCATTCTGCTGTGCCCGTCGCGAGCGCGCCGCCGCCAACCCGCGTGGCGACCACAGAACCGCCCGGTTTGTCATACGCGCGGGTAGACCAGCGGTGTGGTAAATGCCGCAACGTCGACCAAACGAGCGCCACCCCACACCGGCGCGCCTAAGCTGTAGAACCAGGAGACGCCACATCGATTAAGGGGGCTGTTCTGTCCACCGAAGACCTTGTCGAGATCGGCGAGCAGACCGGTCGCGCCACCGTACGCGGCGGCGGTCCTGTCGACGGCCGCAAACGGCGGTGGCGGCAGCACAAGATCGACCGGCGCGAAGAGCTGGTCGACGGCACGCTCAACGCCATCCGCGCGCGCGGCAGCCAGGCGGGCATGGACGAGATCGCCACCGAGATCGGCGTGTCCAAGACCGTGCTGTACCGCTACTTCGCCGACAAGAACGACCTGGTGCACGCCACCATGCAGCGGTTCATCGAGACCACGCTGCTGCCCCGCGTGTACGGCGCGATCAACCTCGACGCCGACGAGTACCAGCTGGTGCGCGCCGCGATGACCGAGTACGTCGGCACCGTCGACGACGACCCCGAGGTCTACCGGTTCATCATGAGCAACTCCGCAGGCGACAAGTCCTCGCTCGCCGAGTTCGAACGGCTCTTCGCCGAGGTGGTCACGGCCGTGCTCGTGGACCGGGCAGGCGCCAAGGGCGTGCGCACCGACGGCGCGATGCTGTGGTCCTACGTGCTGGTCGGCGGCATCCAGCTGGCCACGCACTGGTGGACCACCACCGAGAAGGCCATGCCGCGCCAGGACGTCATCGACTACCTCACGATGATGGCGTGGTCGGCGATCGAGGGTGTCGCGCGCGCCGGCGGCTCGCCGGAGCTGTTCACCTCGCAGCCGCACGTTCTGCCGGAGATCCCACCGCCAGCGTCCTGACCTGCGTTTTCCGGCCCTCGGCCGGAGCGGGGCTCGACATTACCGCTCGGTTGGTTACGCTGAACGCGGCGGGATGCTGTGGCATGCATCACCGCAGGCGGTCGCATGCCGCCATGCGCGTCGGCACCAACGGAGGTACCTCGATGGCGAAAAACGTGCCGACATCCCGGCTTGCCCGCGGGACGAAGCTGGGGGCGGTAGCGGCGAGTTCGATGATCCGCTCGAAGAAGACCCGACTGTCCATGCGTGGCCGGTCCGAGGCCGTGCGCGCCAGGATGGCCGAGGAGTCGATGATCCGCACCACCGAGCAGGTGGTCATGGTGCTGGGCACCATGAAGGGCGTGGCGATGAAGCTGGGCCAGATGATGTCGGTGCTCGATCTGGACCTGGTGCCGCCGGATCATCGCGACCGGTTCCAGCAGCGCCTGGCGGTGCTGCGCAACGCTGCCCCTACGGTGTCGTTCGAGGCCATGCGCGCGGTGGTCGAGGAGGATTTCGGCCGCCCGCTCACCGAGCTGTTCGCCGAGTTCGACCCCGAGCCGATCGCGGCCGCCTCGATCGGCCAGGTGTACCGGGCTACCCTGCACGACGGCCGCGCGGTCGCGGTGAAGGTCCAGTACCCCGGCGTCGACGCCGCCGTGCGCGCCGACCTGAAGAACCTCACCATGTTCCGCCGGGTGCTGGCCTCGGCCATGCCGTGGATCACCCCGGCCGTGCTCGACGAGCTGAAACTGAACATGGAGGCCGAGCTCGACTACGTCGCCGAGGCCACCACCCAGTCCGAGATCGCCGCGCTCTACCGCGACCACCCGTTCATCGTGGTGCCCAACGCGGTGCCGGAGCTGTCGACCACCCGCGTGCTGGTCAGCGAGTTCATCGAGGGCACCGGCTTCGACGAGATCAGGAAGCTGCCCGACGCCGAACGCGACCGGGTCGGCGAGATCATCTACCGCTTCTACGTGGGCTCGCTGTTCACCTTCAACGAGTTTTGCGGCGACCCGCACCCGGGCAATGTGCTGCTGGCGCGCGACGGCCGGGTGGCCTTCCTCGACTTCGGCCTGTTCAACCGGATGGACCCGAAACTCGTGCACTTCGAGATCCTGTGCCTGCGGGCGGCCGCGGAGGACCGCGCCGAAGACCTGCGGCAGCTGATGATCGAGCGCGGCGTGATCGATTCGCCGGAGGAGATCGGCGCCGAGGAGTGTCTCGAGTACGTGCTCGCGGCCTCGGAATGGTGCCTGGTCGACGAGGAGCTGACGATCACCCCCGAACTCGCCAGCGGCGCGTTCCTGCTGGCCGTCGACCCGAGGGCCAGCGAGTTCACCGGCATGAAGCAGCAGAACCTGCCGCCGGAGCATTTGTTCTCCCGCCGGGCCGACTTCCTCACCTTCGGCATGCTCGGCCAGCTCGAATGCACCGCCAACTGGCATGTGATCGCCCGGGAATGGCTCTACGACGAGCCCCCGGTCACCGAACTCGGGCTGGCCCACCGGGACTGGCTCACCACCCATCCGCCGAAGCCGGCGAAGAAGACGCGTGCTCGCAAGGCGAGCACTCGATGAAAGGCGTTTCATGCCGCAGCACCGCGAATTCGATCTGACCCTGTTCGGCGCGACCGGTTTCGTCGGCAAGCTCACCGCGGAGTACCTGCTCACCGCCGTGCCCGAGGGCGCGCGCGTCGCGCTCGCGGGCCGCTCGGCCGACAAGCTGGCCGCGGTGCGCGCCGAGCTGGGCCCGGCCGCCGCGGACTGGGCGCTCGTGCTCGCCGACTCCACCGATCCGGCCTCACTGGCCGAGCTGGCCGAGCGCACCAAGGTCGTGGTCACCACGGTCGGCCCGTACCTGCGCTACGGCATGCCACTGCTGGCCGCGTGCGCGGCGGCGGGCACCCACTACGCCGACCTCACCGGTGAGCCGCTGTTCATCCACGACGCCATCGAGCAGTACGAGCAGACCGCGGTCGACTCCGGCGCCAAGATCGTGAATTCCTGTGGCTACGACTCGATCCCGTCGGACCTCAGCGTCTACGAGCTCTACCGCGCCACCGTCGCCGACGACACCGGCGAACTCGAGGACACCACCCTGGTCGCCTACCTCAAGGGTGGAATGAGCGGCGGCACCATCGATTCCGGTCGCGCCATGATGGAGGACATCGCCGCCGACTCCTCGCGCTCGCGCATCCTGGCCCACCCGTACTCGCTGAGCCCGGACCGCTCGATGGAGCCCGACGTGGGCCGCCAGTCCGATCAGGCACTGGCCCGCGCCGACAGCATCGACCCGAGCCTGGACGGCTGGGTCACCACCTTCATCATGGCCTCGCACAACACCAAGGTCGTGCGCCGCACCAACGGCCTGCTCGGCTGGGCCTACGGCAAGCAGTTCCGCTACCGCGAGGTGATGAACGCGGGCCGTTCGGCGGCCGCGCCGCTGGTCGCCGCCGGTATCGCGGGCGGCATCGTGGCCGGGATGGCCTCGGGCGCGGTGCTGTCTCGGGTGTCGTTCGGCCGCAAGCTGCTCGACCGGATCCTGCCGAAGCCGGGCACCGGCCCCAGCGAGAAGGCCAGGCTGAGCGGCTGGTTCACCATGAAGACGTTCGCGCGCACCAGTTCCGGCGCCAAGTACCAGGCCACCTTCGCCGGCACCGGCGACCCCGGCTACCAGGCCACGGCCGTGCTGCTCGGTCAGGCGGGGCTGTGCCTGGCCTTCGACGAACTGCCGGCCCGCGCGGGCGTGCTCACGCCCGCATCGGCCATGGGCGAAGCGCTCACCGAGCGGCTGCGCGCCGCGGGCATGACCATCGAGGTCACGCGGCAGTGAATCTCGCCCGCAAGACGATGAACGCGCCCGCGCTGGCGGCGGTGTACGAGCACGCGTGGCGACCCGCGCTGTTCTACCTCGCCAGCGGGCGCACCACCGGCAGCGACCGCCGCGAAGCGGTCGACACGCTGCGGCTCGGCGGCGAGAAGAAGGTGCTCGATCTGGCTTGCGGCCCCGGCAATTTCACCCGGTACCTGAGTGAATTCCTGTCCGGCGACGGCTTCGTCACCGGCCTGGACTACTCCGAGCCGATGCTGGCCAAGGCCGCCGCCGACAACGCCGGTCCGCGCGTGGGTTACGTGCGCGGTGACGCGCGCACCCTGCCCTTCGCCGACGGAACCTTCGACGCCGTCTGCTGTTTCGGCGCGCTGTACCTGATCCCGGACCCCATCGCGGCCACCCGCGAGATGATCCGGGTGCTCGCCCCGGGCGGGCGGATCGCGATCACCACCAGCTACCGCGAGGACAACCTGTTCGGCCGCGCCAGCACCATGGCCGCGGGCCTGAGCGGGCTGCGCCTGTTCGGCCGCGACACCTTCCCCCGGCTGTTCGCCGAGGCGGGCCTGGTCGAGATCGACCAGCGCGTGCACCGTTTCATGCAGTACGTCGACGCCACCCGGCCCGCCTGACCGGCCGGGCGATTGCCCGGCGGTAGCCTTCGCCGCATGGACACGCTCAACTCGGTGGTGGTCGATGTCAACGACGTGTTCTGGAGCTGGCTGCTCATCCCGCTGGTGATCGGCACCGGGCTGTACTTCACCGTGCGCAGCGGGGTGGTGCAGCTGCGGATGCTGCCGGAGATGCTGCGGGCGGTCACCGAGAAGGGGCAGGTCGCCGAGGACGGCAAGAAGTCGGTGTCGGCGTTCGGCGCGTTCAGCATCTCGGCGGCGGCGCGGGTGGGTACCGGCAATATCGCCGGCGTCGCGACCGCGATCAGCGTCGGCGGGCCGGGCGCGGTGTTCTGGATGTGGGCGATGGCCACGCTGGGCGCCGCCTCGGCGTTCGTCGAGTCCACTCTGGCCCAGCTCTACAAGCGGCCCGAGCGCGAGCCGGGCACCTTCCGCGGCGGTCCCGCCTACTACATGCAGTACGGGCTGCGGCGCCGGTGGCAGGGCCTGATCTTCGCGGTGATCATCACGGTGACGTTCGGTTTCGTGTTCAACGCGGTGCAGTCCAACACCATCGTGGCCACCACCAGGGCGTCGCTGGCGAGCCTGGACGGCGACTGGTTCGCCCCCGCCGTCGGGCTGGGCTTGATCGTGCTGCTCGGGCTGGTGATCTTCGGCGGCGTGCGCCGGATCAGCCACATCACCGAGGTGCTCGTCCCGATCATGGCGATGGTCTACCTGGTGCTCGGTATCGCGGTCGTCGCGCTGAACCTCACCGATCTGCCGCGGGTGGTCGCCGATATAGTCGGCGGCGCGTTCGGGGTGCGCGAGGTGGTCGGCGGCGGCATCGGCACCGCCATCGCCCAGGGCATCCGGCGCGGCATGTTCTCCAACGAGGCCGGGCTCGGTTCCTCGCCCAACGCCGCCGCGGCCGCCGATGTCACGCATCCGGTGAAGCAGGGGCTGGTGCAGTCGCTCGGCGTCTACTTCGACACCCTGCTGATCTGCTCGATCACCGCGTTCATCATCCTCACCAGCGATCCCGACCTGTCGGAACGGCGCAGCGCCGACCTCACCCAGAGCGCGCTGCAGGACAGCCTCGGCAGCTGGGCCGGACACGTGCTCACCGCCGTGGTGTTCCTGCTGGCGTTCAGCTCGATGATCGGCAACTTCTACTACGGACGCGCCAATATCGAGTTCATCACCGACCGGCCGCAGGCGCTGACCGCGTTCCGCTGGCTGGTGCTGGTGGCGGTGTTCGCCGGCGCGCTCGGCTCGGTGGGGCTGATCTGGAATCTGGCCGACGTGTTCATGGGCGTGATGGCGCTGGTGAACCTCGCCGCGATCCTGCCGCTCGGCGTCGTCGCGTTCCGGCTGCTCGCCGATTACCGCGCCCAGCGCGCGGCCGGGGCCGACCCGGTCTACGTGCACCGTGCCGAGATCGCCGACCCGGCCGGTGTCGCGTGCTGGCAGGCAACGATTGCGTCGAGCTTGCCGATCGATCGCTCGATGTAGTGGTAGGCATGGGAAATGGCGAAACTCTGGGCCGAACCCGTCACCACCGCGTTGCGGGCCGACGGCCAGCGGATCAACGATCTCGACACCTCGGCGACCCCCGGTTTCACCGGTGACAAGAAGGTCGGCAAGGAACTGCTGATCGAACGCGGCCTGGTGCTGTCCGAGCTGCAGGAGAAGCTGTTCGCCCACGGTCGCACCGGCGGCAAGCACAGTGTGCTGCTGGTCCTGCAGGGCATGGACACCGCGGGCAAGGGCGGCATCGTGCGCCACGTGATCGGTTCGGTCGACCCGCAGGGTGTCGACCACGCGTCCTTCGGCGTGCCGACGCCGGAGGAATTGCAGCACGACTTCCTGTGGCGCATCCGCAAGCGCCTGCCCGCGCACGGCCAGCTGGGCGTGTTCGACCGCTCGCACTACGAGGACGTGCTGGTGGTCCGCGTGCACGAACTGGTGCCGCAGGCCGAATGGGAGCAGCGTTACGAGCTGATCAACGCCTTCGAACGCGAGGTCGCCGACGCGGGCACCACCATCGTGAAGGTGGCCATGTTCGTCTCCCTCGACGAACAGAAGCGCAGACTGCGCGAGCGGCTGGAACGCCCGGACAAGTACTGGAAGTTCAATCCGGGCGACATCACCGAACGCGCCTTCTGGCCCGAATACCAAAAGGCCTACCAGGTCATGCTGGACCGCACGAACACCGACTACGCGCCCTGGTACGTGCTGCCCGCCGACGCCAAGTGGTACGCGCGCCTGGCCGTCACCGAACTGCTGATCGACGCGCTGACCGGGCTGAAACTGGACTGGCCTGCCGCCGATTTCGACGTCGCCGAGCAGTTGCGCAGGCTCGACGAGTCCTGATCTCGATCGTTGAAGAAACTCTCAGGTTCGGCCCGCATGATGTCCCCGGTGGGGAGACCACGAACGAAAGGCGTGTGACGACGGTGAGCACGGGCAAGCAGAACCCGCTGGCGGCGGCCGAGGCAGCCGACAAGAAGCGCAAGATGGCGATCCAGATCGGCGTCGCGGCGGTCTTGGTGGCCCTGGTCGCGGCGATCGGCATCGGCATCGCGGTCAACCGCGACGACTCCGGCTCCGGCTCCGGCTCGGCGGCGCAACTGCCCGCGACCGGCGGTTCGGTGACCGAGACCGGCACCGTGCGGATCGGCAATCCGGACGCCAAGGTGAAGGTCCGCGTGGTCGCCGACCTGCAGTGCCCGGCCTGCAAGCAGTTCGAGGCCGCCAACGGCGCGGCGCTGGCCCAGGCCACCGCCGACGGCACCGCGGTCGTCGAGTACCAGATCATCTCGTTCCTCGACAAAGCCTCCACGAACCAGTACTCCTCGCGCGCGGCCAACGCCTCGTTCTGCGTCGCGAAGTCCGACCCGAGCAAGTACCAGAACTGGCTGCAGACCATGTTCGAGAAGCAGCCCGCCGAGGGCGGCGCGGGCCTGAGCAACGAGGAACTGATCCAGATCGCCACCGACGCCGGGTACACCGATCCGGCCGTGGCCACCTGCATCACCGACAAGCCGTACGCCGACTACATCACCCAGGTCACCCAGCAGACGCTGAACAGCGGCGTGAAGTCCACCCCGTCGGTGTTCGTCAACGGCCAGCTCAACCAGACCGACGCGATCTTCACCGAGAACGGCCTGGCGTCCGTGATCGCCGACGCGGCCAAGTGATCACCGCCCCCGCCCGCTCGGCGTGGCTGCTGCTGATCGCCGGGCTGGCGGGGTGGCTGGCGTCGTTCACGCTCACCGTCGAACGGTTCAAGCTGTTCGTCGATCCGGACTACGTCACCTCGTGCAGCATCAACTCGGTGCTGTCGTGCGGGTCGATCATGAAGACCGACCAGGCCGCGGTGTTCGGGTTCCCGAACCCGCTGTTCGGTGTCGTCGGCTTCTCCGTGGTGGTGACCCTCGGCGTCCTGGCGGTGGTCGGCGTCGGCTTCCCCCGCTGGGTCTGGGGCGGCCTGTGGCTGGGCACCGTGCTCGGCATGGCCGCCATCTGCTGGCTCATCTTCCAGAGCCTCTACCGCATCAACGCCCTCTGCCCGTACTGCATGGTCGTCTGGGCCGCGACCCCCGTCCTCTTCGCGGTCACCACCCAGGAAACCTGGTCGCGCTCCCGCGGATTCATGTCCATTCTCGCCGAATGGCGCTGGACCCTGGTCGTCGTCTACTACGCCGTCGTCCTGCTCCTGGTCTTCCTGAAGTTCCAGGACTACTGGCTCTCCCTGGTCTGACCCCCTGGCCCAATTCCGGCCCCCGACAAACGAACCGGCCCCGATCGCCGCCGCTATACTCGGCACGCACCGGTGCCTCGCGGTACATCCGCGACCGGCACCGTGTACAACCCGGGGGGTGCCGCGCGTTCGTCGCGCGAGCAGCGTCCGGTACGGGTGAGCCGGATTTCAGGGAGGGGAAACGATGACCGATCTCAGTGTGGTGACCATCGGCATCAGCGCACTGCGCGGCTTTCATCCCGAGACCACCACCGGTTCCATTGCCAGGGACATCGACGCTCTGGTCGTCGGCTTCAAGAAGCACATGACCGACATGCACACCAAAGTGGACGCCACCCAGGACAATTGGAAAGGCGACGCGTCCAGAGCGGCCAACGAACGAGCGCTGGGCGAGCGCCTGGCGGGCAACAAGCTCGCCGCCGAACTCGAAGATATCGCGACCGCCTTCCGCACCCACGGCAGCGCCATGGACGGCTACCGGAACGCGGCGGTCAAGGCCGCGGACGACTATCTCTACCAGGGGTTCCTGGTCGCGGACGACGGCACCGTCACCGTGCCCGCGGGCAAGAAGGATGTGCCCGGCCCGGTGCCCGGCATGACGATCCCGATGACGACGGAACAGCTCAGCACCTACGCCACCGACAGCTCCAGCCGCGTCAAGGAGCTGATCGCGCAGTTCGTCGCCGAGGACCAGAAGCTGTCCCAGCTGGTCGGCCAGGAACTCCAGGACCTCACGCAGAAGGCCAACGGCGAGGAGGGGCTCGGGCAGCAGCAACACACCATCCCGACCACCGGCGGCCGCAACGATCCCGAACGAGTGCAGACCTCGGCCGCGGCCTTCCAGCAGATGTTCGGACGACTGCCGACCAGCTCCACGGACTGGGCGACCGCCGAGATCTTGAACCCGACCAGCCAGGATCCGAAGTATCAGGGCGTCGCTCCCGTCATCAAGGTGGCCAAGATCGAGCCGGTGCCGGGACAGGGTGTCGTGCGGATCGGCGCCTACATCCCGGCCGAGGAGGTGTTCAACATCCCGGACAACGACCTCGGCGACAATCGCGCGGAGGATCCGAACTTCGATCCCGAACAGACCCGGGTGGCGACCTACATCGACTACGAGAACGGGCTGGTCGTCACTCGGCAGAACCCGTCCGTGACCACCTCCGGCGACGTCGCCGTCGGGTCGCCGGACGTGCACGTGCAGCAGCTGCCCAACGGGTCGGTCCGCATCCAGTACGACGCGGCCAACGCCTTCGCGCCGCCGGGTTCGTCGCTGTCCGGGCACACGGTCAACGGCGATCTGGTGGTCGCGCCGACCAGCGGAAATCCCGGTTCCCCCCGGGTGGTCGCGGGCGGGACGATCGGCGACTATCCCTCGATGGAGATCTACCAGGACAACTCCGCGGGCGCGGGCAGGCCCGTCCTGATCGACGCCGCGGACTCCGGCAGCAAATGGGGACCGCTGACGAATCTGCCGTTCCACCACGAAGTGGGCGGCGGTTCGTCGATGCGCGACCCGTTCGAGGCCGACGCGGATATCACCACGCCGGACTACCCGGCCACGAAACTCGGTGATCCGAGCGATCCGCCGACGGTCAACGGGGCTCGGCGATGATGGACAGCGTGGAATTCACCGAGGCGGATCGCGGGCGGCTGGAGTTCTGGCGGGCGGCGACGCTGGCGGTGGCCGGGGGTGTCGCGCTGGGGGTGACGGTGTTCGGCGGGCTGGCGGCGGTGGCCGATCGACAGCCGTCCGGGTGGGATCCGAGTGCGTCGGCGGTGGTGTGGATCGTCGTGGCGGTGCTGGGCGGGATCGCGGGGGTGTGTGTCGCGGTGCGGCGGACACCGCGGATGCTCGGTGTGGCGGCGGGGGTGGTCGCCGCGGCGGTAGTGATCGGCGTCGGCGGGCTGGTGCTGGGATGAGCGAGCGGCGGTTCACCGCGTTCGGGCCCGAGAGTTTCGTGGCAGCGCTGGTGGGGTTCGGATGTATCTCGCTGCCGTACCTGGTCAAGGGGTGGCAGAACGCCTGGTGGCTGATCCTGCTGCCGCCGGTGGTCGGGATCGTCGCGTTCACCTACGGTGACCGCGCCTCGGCGACCGGGGTGTCGATCAAGCGGGCCGGGGCCGGGCTGCTGGTGGCCTTCGCCGGGTTCGTCCTCGCGGTCGCCGGGTTTCTCGCCGCGATCGGGGTCGCCGCGCTGTTCTAGTTCGGGGTGCCCTCGGCGAGGGTGACCAGGACGGTCCGGGTGGTGCCGTCGGGAGCGGTGAGATCGAGGCGGAGGGTGTCGGCGGGCGCACGCCGGTTCACCGCGGCGCTGAGCGCCCGCGCGGTGCTGATGGGACTGCCGTCCACGGCGGTGACGACGTCGCCGGTGGTGATGCCCGCGGCGCGCGCGGGCTGACCGTAGAAAGCCCAGGTGACCTGGGCCCCGGACGGTTTCGCGTCGACGATCTGGACACCGAGCGTGGCGGTCGGGCCCACGTGGACCGTGTCGGTGGGCACGCCGGAACGGATCTGGCCGACGATCCGCATCGCGGTATCGATCGGCACCGCGTAGCCGGTGGGCGGCCGCTGCCTGGCATCGGGACGGTCACCGGAGGCCGCCGTGATCACGCCGACGACGGCGCCGCTGCTGTCGGCCAGCGCCCCACCGGACTGCCCGCCCACCACCGGCGCCGCGATCTGCACCATCCCGCGCAACGACTTGCGGGTCAGATCGGCGGAGTTCATCGCGACGATGCTCGCATCCAGATCGGTGATCGGCCCGGTGACCGAGGTCGGCGCGCCGCCGTCGCCGCCCGCGTCACCGATGGCCAGCACGTCCTGGCGGATCCGCAGCTCGGCCGACGACCCGAGCCGGGCGGTCGGCAAATCCGCGGCCCCGGCCAGCGCGAGCAGCGCGATATCGGCGGTGGAGTCGTAGCCGAGCACGGTCGCCTCGTAGACCAGCCCGTTCCCGATATCGGTCACCGACACCGCGTCGGCGCCTTTGATCACGTGATGGCTGGTGAGGATCTGCCCGTCGGCGGTGAGCACGATGCCCGAACCGGCGGCGCTGGTCCCGAACAGCGCGGCGTCGACGGAGACGTTCACCAGCGCGGGCTGCACCTGCGCCGCGACCAGCACCGGATCCAGCGGCGCGGGCGGTGGCCGCTCGGCGACGGCGACGGAGTCCTCCGGCCGCGGCTGCCAGGGAAGGACCAGCTCACCGCGGTAACCGAGGAAGGCGCACACGCCGATCAGCGCGACGACCAGCGTCACGAACACCCGACCGACAGCGTGCACGCGTGCGTCCTCTCTCCCGAGGTGGCCCTTCCATTGTGACCCGGATTCACACGCAGCCGGTATCGATCCGGGCGCGCCTGTTGGCAAACGAGGCATGCGACGGTAGGCATGTCTTCATGAGCACCGCAGCCGCCTACGCCATCCCCGCAGCCGACGGGTCCTTCGAGAAGGTCACGATCGAGCGCCGTGAACTCGGCCCCGACGACGTCCTGATCGACATCAAGTACGCGGGCATCTGCCACTCCGACATCCACACCGCCCGCGACGAGTGGGGCGGCGCGAAATACCCGTGCGTGCCCGGTCACGAGATCGCGGGCATCGTCGCGGCCACCGGTTCGGCGGTCCGCAAGTACAAGGTGGGCGACCGGGTGGGCGTCGGCTGCCTGGTGAACTCCTGCGGCAAGTGCGTGCCGTGCCTGGCCGGTGAGGAACAGTACTGCGCCAACGGCGCCACCTGGACCTACAACAACCCGGTCCCCGAGGCGGTCCAGCCCGGCGGCTACACCATGGGCGGCTACGCCACCCAGATCGTGGTCACCGAGGCCTTCGTCGTCGCCATTCCCGACGGCATCGGCCTCGACGTGGCCGCGCCGCTGCTGTGCGCGGGCATCACCCTGTACTCCCCGCTGCGGCACTGGAACGCCGGGCCGGGCAAGAAGGTCGCGATCATCGGCATGGGCGGGCTGGGCCACGTCGGGGTGAAGATCGCGGCCGCGCTGGGCGCGGAGGTCACCGTGCTGAGCCAGTCGCTGCGCAAGCGCGACGACGGCCTGCGCATGGGCGCCGAGCACTACTACGCGACCAGCGAGAAGGACACGTTCCGCACGCTGCGCGGACAGTTCGACCTGATCATCAACACCGTCTCGGCCAACCTGCCGATCGACAACTACCTGCGACTGCTCGCCCTCGACGGCACCCTGGTGATCCTGGGCCTGCCCGATCAGCCGATGAGCGTCACCGGCCGCAACCTGGCCGGCTACCGGCGCTCGCTGGCCGGTTCGATGATCGGCGGCATCGCCCAGACCCAGGAGATGCTGAACTTCTGCGCGGCGCACGGGATCGGCGCGGAGATCGAGCTGATCTCGGCCGACGAGATCGATTCCGCCTACGACCGGGTGATGGCCAGCGACGTGCAGTACCGCTTCGTGATCGACACCGCCACGATCTGACCTCAGCGCGCCAGCGGGCGCGAAACCGGCCGTCCTCGGTACCGTGACCGGGTGGCTGCCGACGACGAATCGACTCCCGGTCCCGCCGCACCGGCGGCGCACACGCTGCCGGTCGGCTGGGCCGTGCGCACTCCCCCGCGCTGGCTCCCGCGCTCGCTGCTCTACGCGGCGCTGACCGTCGCCGGGCTGATCGCCGCGTTCTGGATTCTCGGCAAGTTGCAGGGCCTGCTGACCGTGCTGCTGGTGTCGCTGTTCCTGGCGTTCGCGATCGAGCCCGCGGTGAACTGGCTCGCCGCCCGCGGCGTCCGACGCGGCGCGGGCACCGGCGCGGTGTTCCTGGTGCTGCTGATCGTGATCGTCGCGTTCGTGTGGACGCTGGGCGCGCTGCTGGTCAGCCAGGTGACGATGCTGGTGCAGAACGCGCCCGGCTATGTCCAGGACGTGGTCGACTGGGTCAATTCCACCTTCGACCAGGACCTGTCCGGCGACGATCTCACCAAGTACGCCTCGGAGTGGAGTTCCACGATCGAGGGCTATCTGGTGGGCTTGGCCGGAAACGTCTGGGGCATCGGCACGGTCGCGATCGGCGCGATCTTCCAGCTGCTCGGCGTGCTGCTGTTCACCTTCTACTTCGCCGCCGACGGTCCGCGCTTCCGCACCTGGGTGTGTTCGCTGCTGCCGCCACGCAAGCAGAAGCACGTGTTGCGGGCCTGGGACATCGCGGTCGAGAAGACCGGCGGCTACATCTATTCGCGCGCGCTGCTGGCGCTGTGCTCGGCCGTCGCGCACTATGTGGCGCTGCGGGTGCTCGACGTGCCGTCGGCGTTCGCGCTGGCGCTGTGGGTGGGTGTGGTCTCACAGTTCATCCCGACGGTCGGCACCTATCTGGCCGGTGCGCTGCCGGTGCTGGTCGCGCTGGTGCACGATCCGATCAGCGCGCTGTGGATCCTGCTGTTCATCGTGGCCTACCAGCAGTTCGAGAACTATGTGCTGCAACCACGGATCACCGCCACCACGCTGGACATGCATCCGGCGGTGGCCTTCGGCGCGGTGATTGCGGGCGCGGCGCTACTCGGGCCGACCGGTGCGCTGCTGGCGATTCCGGTCACCGCGACGGCGCAGGGGTTCGCCGGCGCGTATGTCCGCCGGTACGAGGTCACCGAGGAGGCGGAGATGCCGCCGGGCGGCAAGAAACCACCGGGGTCGAAGAAGAAGCGCAAGGAGCCGCCTGCCGAAGCCGCGGACGAGTAGATGGCCATCCTCCTGTCGCTGGTGTCGATGCTGTCGACCCTGTTCGGCGGTTTCGTCGCCATGCGGATCGGCGACCGCAAGCACCTCGTGCTCGGCCTCGCCGCCGGCGTGATGCTGGGGCTGGTCGCCTTCGACCTGATCCCCGAGGCGCTCGAGCAGTCGACGGGCGAGGTGTTCGGGGTGCCGACGGTGCTGATCGCCGCGGTGATCGGCTTCCTCAGCATCCACATCATCGAGCGCGCGGTCGCCATCCATACCGGCCACGAGGGCGAATTCGGTTCCCACCAGCACGGATTCGAGTCGGTCGGCCTGCTGGCCGCGGCGGGCCTGATCTTCCACAGCACTCTCGACGGTTTCGGCATCGGCATCGGCTACCAGGCGGGCGCGACGGTGGGCCTGTCGGTGGCGATCGCGGTGATCTGCCACGACTTCGCCGACGGCTTCAACACCTTCACCATCCCCACGCTCTACGGCAATGCCCGCAAACGCGCCCTGATCCTGCTCGGCCTGGACGCCGTCGCCCCGGTCGTCGGCGCGGTCCTCGGCACCATCATCCACGTCCCCGACCAGTGGATCGGCCTCTACCTCGGCTATTTCGCCGGCTTCCTGCTCTACCTCGCCACCGCCGACATCCTCCCCGAAGCCCACGCCACCCACCCCTCCCGCCTCACCCTCCTGTGCACCGTCACCGGAGTCGGCGCCATGTTCGCCGTCGCCGCCCTCAGCCACTGACCAGCCACGGCACTGCCGACCACCGGGGCCGCGTGGGCTGTTCAGTGCAGGTCGTGCAGCAGGTCGGTGAGGGTGAGGCGGAGCTTGTCCATGCGGGAGCGGCTGTAGACGGCGGTGTCGTATTCGAGCTGGAGGGTGAGGCGGCCCGCGATGGTGAAGGCGGTGAGCTTCGGCGGCATGGCCGGGCCCATGGCGAAGATGTCGTCGCGCAGGAAGGCGAGGTCGTCGGGGAACGAATGCGCTTGCAGGCGGCCGATATTGGAGATGGCCAGGGTCGGTGGGGCGGCCAGCAGGGCGGCGGTGAACTCGTCGGCGACCCGCTGGACGGCGAGCGGGAAGCGGGCGGGTTCGCGACGGTCGAGTCCGGCGCGCAGGCCGTCCTCTACCAGCCGGGCCAGTGCGAGCGGACCGGCGTCGTCGGCCGCCCGCACGAGGAGGCCGGAGCCCGAGGCGTAGTTGACCATGGTCTCCACCGGCACCGGCGGCCGGACCGCACCGCGCACATCGGCCGCGTAACCGAAGAACAGCGGCAGCGGACCCGGCTCCGCGAACCTGCTGCGGACGGCGGCCAGGGCCGCACCACTGAGCACGCTGTTCACCGAGACCCGCTGCGCGCGAGCGACTGCCACCAGGTGCGCGGTCGCCTCGGCGGTCAGCTCGATGCGCTGCATGGCGAATCGGCCGAGCGGGTCGGCGCCCGTGCCGTCGCCGTCGCGGGGGAGCACGCGCGGGGCGTCGCCGGGCTCCATCGTCATCGCGCCCGCACGCAGCTCGGCCAGCCACGAGTCCGCGTCGGCGGCTGACACCACCTCGGCCAATCGGGTATCCATCGCCGCGGGCAGGCGCTGGTCCGGATCCGCCTGCGGCACAGCGCTGCCGGTCACGTGCGCGGTGTAATGCCGCCACAGCCGGTCCAGCAGCGCGAAACCCGATCTGCCGTCGGAGATCCCGTGGTGGACGACGAGCACGATCTGCTGCCGCACCCCCGCCCGCAGCAGGTACGCGCGGAACAGTCCGTCGCGCCAGTCCTGCGGGGTATTGAGCAGCGCGAGGTATCCGGCCTCGTCGCCCTCGACGACATCGAAGCGGGGGCGGAACTCGTCGTCGCGGACGAAACGGCCGTCCACCACCCGGCTGCGCAACAGCGGGTGCGCGGCGGCGAGCTCGTCGAGCACCCGGCGCAGGACCCCGAGGTCCAGCGCGCCGTAGACGGTAGTGGCGAGGAACAGCGGCATGCCGGCGGTGGGCACGGTGCCGAGCGTGGTGCCGGTGCCGAAGTAGGTGGACTCGAGGACGGAAATCGGGCGTTGAGCGGTCATGACGCCAACATACAACCGTTTTAAACACTTGTCACTGACGTTTGTTTGAAACGGATGTAACAAACAGCCGTATGTCCACCTTGCTATCGTGCCCGGGTGGGAACCCGAGAAGATCTGCTCGACGCGGCCAAGCGCTGCCTCGCCGAACGCGGCTACGCCCGCACCACCGTGCGCGACATCGTCGCGGCCTCCGGCACCAACCTGGCGGCCATCAACTACCACTTCGGCACCCGCGACAAGCTGCTGCAACAGGCGATGCTGGAGTCCAGCGCCGCGGCGGTGCGGCACATCCTGGACTCATTGCCCGACGACGACCCGGCCGACCCATCCGCCCGCCTCGAGCACTTCTGGCAGCGCCTGATCACCTCGTTCACCGAGGACCGCGCGCTCTGGCAGGCCAACGCCGAATGCCTCAATCAGGCACTGCACTCCCCCGAACTGCGCGCCGAACTCGGCGCCGCCCAGGAAATGGCCCGCAGCGGCCTGTCCCAAGCCTTCGGCGCCGACAGCGCTGTCGGCGCGGTCCTGCAGACGATGATCGGCGGCCTGCTCCTGCAATGGCTGATCGACCCCGACCACGCCCCCACCCCCACCCAGCTCACGGCGGGCGTCCGCGCCCTGCTCCCCCGGACATGACGATGGGCGCACCGGATTCCGGTGCGCCCATCGAGTCGGGTGGTTACTCCGCTGTCGCGGTGGCCGCTTCGGCGGCCAGGGCGCGGCGGCGGATGCGGCGGGCCGCGGCGACCATGTTGCGCAGCGACGGTTCGAGCTGCCAGTAGTGGCGGGTCTTGAGGCCGCCGTCGGGGTTGGCCCAGAGGCGTTGCGGGGTCACCGCTTCGGCGGCCTTGGTGAGCAGCTCGTCGAGTTCGTCGATGTCGGGGATGCGGGCCGAGCGGCTCTCGTAGACGCCGGGGCCGACGCCGTGGCTGAGACCGTGGCCGGTGGCGGCGTCCTCGGTGAGCGCCTGCATCACCCATTCGATCGAGCGGGTCGCCACGATCGCGGTGACGTCGGCGTCGAGCTGCTCGATCGCGTCGACCACCTCGGTGCGGCCGGAGTAGCCGATGTGGGTGTGGATCTGGGTGTCGGCGCGGACACCGGAGGTGGCCAGCTTGAAGGCGCCGACCGCCCAGCGCAGGTACTCCTCGCGGCCCTGCGGGCGCGGCGGCAGCAGCTCGCGGATGGCGGGCTCGTCGACCTGGATGATCGCGATGCCCGCCCGCTCCAGGTCGACGACCTCGTCGCGGATGGCCAGCGCCACCTGGTCGGCGGTCTCGTAGAGCGGCTGATCCTGGCGCACGAACGAGCGGGCCAGCATCGTCACCGGACCGGTGACCATGCCCTTGACCGGCTTGTCGGTCAGCGACTGGGCGTAGGTGGTCCAGTCCACCGACATCGGCGCGGGCCGCGACACGTCGCCGTAGATGATCGGCGGGCGCACGCAGCGCGAGCCGTACACCTGCACCCAGCCGAAGCGGGTGGTGGCGAAACCGTCGAGCTGCTCGGCGAAGAACTGGATCATGTCGTTGCGCTCGTGCTCACCGTGCACGAACACATCGAGGCCGATGTCCTCCTGGAGCCGGATCGTCGCCTCGATCTCGGCCTCGACCTGCTTGCGGTAGTCCTGCTCGGACAGCCTGCCCTGGGCCACCTCGTGGCGGGCCTGGCGCAGTTTGCCGCTCTGCGGGAACGAGCCCAGCGTGGTCGCGGGGACCACCGGCAGGTTCAGCCGTTCCTGCTGGGCGGCACGGCGCTGCACGTAGGGTTCGCGCTCGCGCATGTCCGGGGTGATGGCGTAGACGCGCTGGCGCACGGCGTGCTTCTGCTTGAAGTGCACCTCGGTGGGGCGCTTGCGCCAGTTGTCCGACGGGCCCTCGGTGAGCGCCTTGGCCAGCGAGACCACCTCGCCCACCTTCTGCTTGGCGAAGGCGAGCCGGTCGGCCACGTTGCCGTCGATGTCGTACTCGGCGAGCACGTCGTAGGGCACGTGCAGCAGCGTGGTGCCGGTGGACACCACCAGATCCGGGCAGACCTCGGCGATCGAGTTCAGGTAGTTCAGCGTCACGTAACGATCCGCGCGCCACACATTGGTACCGCTGATGACGCCGGCGTAGATCCGCTTGCGCTTGATCCCGGGGATCGCGGCGAGCTCCTCGGGCGTCATCCGGTAGGACGCCAGGTCCAGCCCGATCGCCTCGACATTGCTCGCGGCCAGGATGCGCAGCGCCTCACCGAAGTCGCCGTACTGGCCGGTGACCAGGATGCGCGGGCGCAGCGGCGCCTTGGCCAGCCGCTGGTAGGCCTTGTCGAAGGCGGCCAGCTCGGTGGCCGAACGCTCACCGGTGAAGCAGGGTTCGTCCAGCTGCACGCAGGTGGAGCCGCGCTTGGCGAGCAGCTCGAACAGCTGCTCGTAGAACGGCAGCAGCTTGTCGAGCAGGCTCAGCGTGTCGAACTCGGCCTCGCCCGGCACGTGCCCGGCCTTGGACAGCAGCAGCAGCGAGACCGGGCCCAGCACCACCGGGCGCAGCTCGATGCCGCGCGCGATGGCCCGGTCCCACTCGTCGAGCAGAGCCTCGGGGTGCAGCGAGAACGTGGTGTCGGCGTCGAGTTCGGGCTGGCGGTAGTGGTAGTTGGTGCCGAAGAATCGCACCAGCTCCAGCGGCGGCAGGTCCGGGTTGCCGCGCGCCATCAGGAAGTAGAAGTCCAGGGGGTGCAGACCCTCCTGGTGCTCCTTGAACCGCGACGGCACGGCGCCGAAGAGCAACGCGTTGTCGAGCACATGGTCGTAGAAGGAGAAGGTGTTGCCGGGAACCTGGGTGAGCCCGGTGGCGGCCAGCTCGTTGAACTGGCGTTCCTGGATGTCGCGGCCTACGGCGAGGAGTTCCTCGCGCTCGAGCGATCCGCGCCAGTACGCCTCGAGCGCACGCTTGAGCTCGCGGTGCGGACCGATCCTCGGGTATCCGAGAACGCTCGACCCGAATCCATCGGTGACGTTGACCATGACCGGGATACTCCCTTTCGATCACCTGCGCGGTCACCCGGACGCTCGCCGGTCCCCGCGCATTGCTGCGCTCGACATATCGCCGGGCCGCGGTGCGCGCGTCCGGCTACAGCAGCTTAGGCCGCGAGCACGACCCTTCGCCGTTCCCCCTGCAAACACCCCCGAAATGGCCGAAGGCCACCGTCATCGCGTAGTCGGTGATGACGGTGGCCTCCGGGGAGCAAACCCCTACTTGCCGTACTGGTAGAAACCGGCGCCGGTCTTCTTGCCCAGCAGGCCCGCCTCGACCATCCGCATCAGCAGCGGCGGAGCCGAGTACAGCGGCTCCTTGAACTCGGCGTACATCGAGTCCGCGATCGACTTCACGGTGTCGAGGCCGACGAGGTCGGTCAGCGCCAGCGGGCCCATCGGGTGGGCACAGCCGAGCACCATCGCCTTGTCGACGTCTTCCTTGGTGGCGAAGCCCGACTCGACCATCCGGATGGCCGAGAGCAGGTACGGCACCAGCAGCGCGTTGACGACGAAGCCGGAGCGGTCGGCCGAGCGGACGACCTGCTTGCCCAGGATGTCGGCGGCGAACTGCTCGGCGCGCTTGGCGACCGGCTCGCTGGTCTTGAGCGTGGTCACCAGCTCGACCAGCGGCAGCACCGGAACCGGGTTGAAGAAGTGCAGGCCGACCACGCGCTCGGGGTTCGCCGTGGCGACCGCGATCTTCATGATCGGGATGGAGGAGGTGTTGGAGGCGAGCACGGCGTCCGGGTCGGTGACGACCTTGTCCAGCTCGGCGAAGATGGCCGTCTTGACCTCTTCGTTCTCGACAACGGCCTCGACCACCAGCTGCCGGTCGGCGAAGTCGCCGAGGTCGGAGGTGAAGCGCAGCCGCCAGGCCGCCTGCTCCCGCTCCCGCTCGGTGATCTTGCCGCTGCTCACGCCACGGTCCAGCGAGCGCAGGATCCGAGCGCGGCCCGCAGCGGCGAGTTCGCGACTGGTCTCGTAGACGAGGACGTCGACGTGCGCGCGTGCGCACACTTCCGCGATGCCCGCGCCCATCTGTCCGGCGCCGATGATCCCGACGCGCTGAATCTTCTCGCTGCTCACGTCCCGCTCCGTTCCGCCTCCCCGCAAATCTTGCGGGCGGCTAAGTGCCAATAGGGTCAGGCACCCGTGCCTGCGTGAGGTGCCGAACCAGTTCTGGGCGTTCCCGGTGAGTTACCCGGCCCTCACGAAATCAGTTGTCGCCTACCGAAACGTCAACGATAGGCGAATGGAGACTCATGTTATGGAGTTGCCCTCCTCGCCGAGGGCTGTTCGGCGAGGAGGGCGTACACCCCTACCGGAGTAGAGGATTGGTGTTGCTACTCAGAGCAACCCCGCGGGGATCAGTGGAACTGACCCTCTTCGGTGGAGCCCTTCAGCGCGGCCGTCGAGGTGTTGGGGTCGACGGTGGTGGCGATGGTGTCGAAGTAACCGGCACCCACCTCACGCTGGTGCTTGATGGCGGTGAAGCCACGCTCGGCGGCGGCCTTGAACTCGCGCTCCTGCAGGTCGACGAACGCGGTCATGCCCTCGCGGGCGTAGCCGTGCGCCAGGTCGAACATGCCGTAGTTCAGCGAGTGGAAGCCGGCCAGGGTGATGAACTGGAACTTGAAGCCCATCGCGCCGAGCTCACGCTGGAACTTCGCGATGGTCGCGTCGTCCAGGTGCGCCTTCCAGTTGAACGAAGGCGAGCAGTTGTAGGCCAGCAGCTGGTCCGGGAACTCGCTGCGGACGGCCTCGGCGAACTTGCGCGCGACCTCGAGGTCCGGCACACCGGTCTCCATCCAGATGAGGTCGGAGTACGGGGCGTAGGCCTTGGCACGCGCGATGCAGGGCTCGATGCCGTTCTTCACGCCGAAGAAGCCCTCGGCGGTACGGGTGCCGTCCAGGAACTCACGGTCGCGCTCGTCCACGTCGGTGGTGAGCAGGGTGGCGGCCTCGGCGTCGGTGCGGGCGATGATCACCGACGGCACGCCGGCGACGTCGGCGGCCAGGCGCGCGGAGGTCAGGGTGCGGATGTGCTGCTGGGTGGGGATCAGCACCTTGCCACCGAGGTGGCCGCACTTCTTCTCCGAAGCCAGCTGGTCCTCCCAGTGGACACCGGCGGCACCAGCGGCGATCATCGCCTTCTGCAGCTCGTAGGCGTTCAGCGCGCCACCGAAGCCGGCCTCGGCGTCGGCCACGATCGGGGCCAGCCAGTTGGCGACCGAGGTGTCACCCTCGACCTTGGAGATCTCGTCGGCGCGCAGCAGCGCGTTGTTGATGCGACGGACCACCGACGGGACCGAGTTCGCCGGGTACAGCGACTGGTCGGGGTAGGTGTGGCCGGACAGGTTCGCGTCACCGGCGACCTGCCAACCCGACAGGTAGATGGCCTTCAGGCCGGCGCGGACCTGCTGCACGGCCTGGTTACCGGTGAGGGCACCGAGGGAGTTGATGTAGTCCTCGTTGTTGACGAGGTCCCACAGGATCTCGGCACCACGACGGGCGAGGGTGTGCTCCTCGACGACGTTGCCCTGCAGGGCGACGACCTGCTCGGCGGTGTAGTTGCGGGTGATGCCCTTCCAACGGGGGTTGGTGTCCCAGTCGTTCTGGATCTCCGCAGCGGTCTTCGGGGTGCCGACAGTCGACATCTCTGACTCCACTTCCTCGGTGTGGTCGGTGCTCCAGCGGTGCGTGCCGTGAATCAACCGGTGGCTGAACGCTTTCGGTTGCGCGACTCGTACTACTGGTGCAATTTGCAGGCTTGCTAGGACTAGCCAGTGCCTGAGGGGTGTACTTCCACACGATGGCACACCAGGAAATAGCCGTCTACCTGTTGCTTATGTGAATCTCAGCTAGGTTTGCCGCCGCGTTTGCTAACTTTGCGAAATTTGCGGGCTAATTGCAAGCACCCGCCCTACCGACCGGTAGCGCTGACCAGGAGTTTTAGCATAACGCCCGTACTGTTAGCGCTGCCCGCCCGGGTGCCGCCCGACACGCCCAACTCTTCCACCATGTGACCTGTTTCACACACCACGCCGGGCGGTAATGGTGTGCGTGTCGTCACTGGATCGGGCGATCGGCTACCTGTCGTGCCCGCGCACCCCGGACCGCCCGTCGTCCTGGACACTCGTCCGTGTAGACGAGAGGGTGTGCGCATGAGGATTTCGAGGATGGCGACCGGGTCGAAGGTCGCGCTGACGGCGATCGTCGCCGCGGCGGCACTGGGGCTGGTCCCCGCGGCGGCGAACGCGCAGCCGGGGCAGGCGGGCACCGTCGTCGGCGTGGAGGCGTTGCCTGCGGCGGCGCAGATGCCAGGGGCGGCCCACGGTGAGCGGCTGCTGTACCGCTCGACCACCGCGGGCGACCAGCCGACCACCACCAGCGCGGCGGTGTACTTCCCGGCGGGCGCGGCGCCCGCGGGCGGCTGGCCGGTGATCGCGTGGGCGCACGGCACCGTCGGCCTCGGCGACGACTGCGCCTACAGCGTGGCCGGGCCCGCCGCGGTCGAGCGCGACCAGGCCTACCTCGGCACCTGGCTGAGCCAGGGCTACGCGGTCGTGGCCGCCGATTACGCCGGCCTGGGCGGCCCGGGCGAGCACCCGTACCTGAACGGCGTGGTCGAGGCCCACAACGTGGTCGACGCGGTCAAGGCGGCCACCGCGCGGTACCCGTCGCTGTCGCCGAAGTGGGCCGTGGTCGGCCAGTCCCAGGGCGGCGGCGCCGCGGTGTTCACCGCGCGCTACGCCACCGAGTTCGGCGGTCCCGAGCTCGACTACCGGGGCGCGGTCGGCACCGGCGTGCCCGCCTACATCGAGGACGTGGCCCAGCTGATCGGTCCCGGCATGCCGCCGGTCGCGCTGAGCTCGCACCTGTCGGCCTATGTGCTCTACATCCTCAACGGCCTGCGCACCACCTTCCCCGAACTCGGCGTCGACGGCCTGCTCACCGACACCGGCCGTGCCTGGGTGGAACGCGCGAAGACCGCGTGCATCGGCCCGCTCGGTGACGAACTCGCCGCCGCGAAGCCGAGCGTCGGCAGCATGTTCGCGCGCCCGCTCGCGTCGATCCCCGACCTGAACGGGCTGCTCACCCGCTACATGGGGCTGCCCGAGTCCGGCTACGACCGTCCGCTGTTCCTGGGCCAGGGCCTCTACGACACCGATGTCGTCACCCCGGCGACGCTGCGGTTCGCCTCGGTCCTCGAGGCCGGTGGCGAGCCGGTCACCGTGCGCACCTATCCGACCGACCACGACGGCGCCGTCAACGCCTCCCTGGTCGACTCCCTGCCGTTCGTCCGCGCCCTCTTCGCCTGAGCAGCGGGAATCCGGCCCCGCACCCGTTCGGTGTGGGGCCGGGCCGCTCACAGCAGCGGTGGATGCACCTTGCGCCAGTGTTCGGCGATCTCGATGCGCCGGGCGATCCAGACCCCGTCGTTCGTCTGTACGTGGTCGAGAAAACGTTCCAGTGCGGCGGTACGCGCCGGTCGACCGGCCAGGCGGCAGTGCAGACCGATCGACAGCATCTTCGGGCTGCCCTCGGCCCCTTCGCGATACAGCACGTCGAAGGCGTCGCGCAGGTGGGCGAAGAACTCGTCGCCGTTGGCGAAACCGGCCGGGGACGCGTAGCGCATGTCGTTGGTGTCGAGGGTGTACGGGACGACGAGGTGGTCGTGGCCCTGTACCCGGGTCCAGTACGGCAGGTCGTCGGCGTAGGAGTCCGAGTCGTAGACGAACCCGCCGTGCTCGACCACCAGTTCCCTGGTGCTGGGCGAATCCCGGCCGGTGTACCAGCCCAGCGGCGGCGCCCCGGTGAGCTCGGTGAGCACGCGGACCGCCTCGGCCATGTCGGCGCGCTCGTCCGCGCGCTCGACGAGCTGATACGACTTCCACTGCAACCCGTGGCACGCGATCTCGTGGCCCAGTTCCCGGAAGGCCGCCACCGCTTCGGGATTGCGCCGCATGGCCCGTGCCACCGCGAAGACGGTGAGCGGCAGGTCGCGCCGCTCGAAGGCCCGCAGCACCCGCCACAGTCCGGCGCGGGACCCGTACTCGTACAGCGATTCCATGCTCATGTGCCGATTGGGGAACGCCTCGGCCGGGGTCATCTCGGACAGGAACGTCTCCGAATGCGGCGACCCGTCCAGGACGTTGTTCTCCCCGCCCTCTTCGTAGTTCAGGACGAACTGCACGGCGATACGGGCCTCGCCGGGCCAGCGCGGGTCCGGCGGGTTGGGCCCGTAGCCGACGAAGTCGCGCGTCATGCGCCCAGCTCCCCGAACAGCCGCAGCCGGGCGAGCCCCCCGTCGGGATAGATGTCGAGCCGGACCTCCTCCACCGAGGCGGCCGCCGGTGTCAGCGGGAAGCGGTGCCGGGTGTCGGGCAGCAGATCCGTGCGTGGCAGCAGCTCGACTTCGGTGCCGTCGGTGGTGAATCCGGTGAGCGCGGCCGCGCCGGGGCTGTTACCCAGGAAGCAGGACGTGTCGATCTCGGCCAGCCGGATAGCGCCGGGACCCGCGAGTTTGATACGCACCCAGTCGTTTCCGTCGTCGCGACGGCGGGCAGTCTCCCAGCCGTCGCCCATCACCCGGGCCAGGCCGGGATAGAGCAGCTGGTTGGGCGAGGAGTAGAAGCGGTTGGAGCAGTCCAGGACCAGGGCGCCGTTCTCCAGCGCGGCCAGGTCGAGCAGGCCCAGGCCGAGCAGCGCGGGATCGGGCCTGCCCTCGCCGTGTACGCGCAGCCGGGCGACGCCGCCGTCGGGGTGCATGGTGAGTTTGACGTGGGTCCAGCGGTGCTCGCTGTCGACGGTGAACGGATTGCGGCTGTCCCCGCCGACCTTCACCCGGTCGAGCAGCGTCACCCAGTCGGTGCGGGCCGCGATCTCGTCCGCGGGCGGATAACCCTCGACCGCCAGCGCCGCCAGCGACACCTCCGGCGGATAGTTGCCCTTGAACCATGCCGTGTCGACCACCACGCCACGAATCACCCCGGCGACGCCGAGCCGCACGATCGCGCTGTCGTCACCCGGCCTGCCGCGATGCCTGCGGGTCTCCCAGCCGTCGTACACCTGTCCCTTGTGCCCGAACGTGGCCGGCCGATAATCGGCCGGACCCGGGTTGACCAGGTTCTCCTTCTCCGCGAAGAACTCGTCGTTCGCCCAGATCACCGATCCGCCGAGGGGTCGGACCGCCAGATCGGGCAGCAGGGTGAAGTCCTCGCCGCCGTGCTGTTCGCTCACCGTGTCTCCTCTACCTCCGGTGCCGGGGCGGATCGCCCGGCCGGCACCACGTCGTTGTCCTCGGCCGCCGCGGACCCGGGACGACCTGTCTCGTGTGGCCGCCCGTCACGGCTCGTCCGCAGGCAGGGCGCGGCGAGCCGCCAGGGCCGCGAGCACCGGCACCGCCAATTCCGGAGCGCGCGCGACGAGTTCGTCCTCGTCGACCGCGCCGCAGCGCAACCCGCGCAGGACCGTCGTCGCCAGCGCCTCGGCCGTGGCGGGCTCGTCGACCACACCCTCCGACCGCCGCGCCAGGTAGGCCCGCAGGCGCGGGACGGCGACCTCGGTGGCGGCGCGGAAGAAGTCGTAGGTCGCCAGCCAGCGGGTGACGAGGTGGCCTGGGTGCATGTCCCAGCCCTGGTAGTAGCCGCGGCGCAGGGCCCGCTCGACCAGGCGATGGTGGTTGCGCAGGGCCGCTTCGGGATCGGTGTCCGGGACGATCTGGGTGGAACCGTCGCAGATCCACACCCCGGTCTGCGCGGCGGCGACCTGCATGACCGCCTTGGCGTGGTCGGCCGCCGGGTGGTCGAGCGCCTGGTCGGTGGCGGCGACGCCGCACGCGGCGGTGTAGTCGTAGGTGCCGAAATGCAGTGCGCCGCAGCGTCCGCCGGCCAGGGTGATCATCCGGGCGATCGGCGCGGTGCCGTCCGGGGCGATGATCGCCTGCGGGCTCTCGATCTGCAGTTCGAAGCGCAGCGTGTGATCGGGCAGGCCGTAACCGCTCTCCAGCCCGGAGCAGATGTCGACCAGTGCCGCAACCTGTTCGGCCGCGCGGATCTTCGGCACCGTGAAGACGAAACCGTCCGGCACGCCGCCCATCGCCTCGATGACCAGGTCGAGGGTGCGCAGCGCGCGCCTGCGTTCGCCGGCCGCCAGGCCCTTGATCCGCACGCCGAACGAGGTGGGCGCGCCCGGCTGCCCGGCCCAGCTACCGAGGGCCTTGCCCGCGGCGGTCGCGGCGGCGTCCTCCTCGTCGTCGGCGCGGAAGCCGTAGCCGTCCTCGAAGTCGATGCGCAGGTCCTGCACCGGCCGCTCGGCGAGGCGGCGCCGGACGGCGGGCAGCGCGCCGGTTGCGTCGAGCCCGACGAGGAAGTCGGCGTGCCGGTGCAGCAGGTCGAGGGCGGCGGCGCCCCAGTCGGCGGGGGTGTCGGCGGTGGCGCGGTCGGCGCCGACGTAGGCGGTGTGCACCGGCTGGATGCGGTCGCCCGCGCCCGGGTAGCGGGTGCGCAGGGCGGCGTCGACGGTGTCGAGGTTGGCCTCGATACGGGCGCGAATGTGTTCGGGCAGATGGGAGCTCACCCGGCGGCTCCTTTCTCGATGGCCCGCCACACGCGGTCGGCGGTCATCGGCAGTCGGTCCGGCCGGATACCGACGGCGTCGCGGATCGCGTTCGCCAGCGCCGGTGCCACCGGGTTGTAGGGGGACTCACTCATCGATTTGGCACCCAGCGGGCCCAGCTCGTCACTGGTTTCGGCGAAATACACCTCGGTGCGGGGCAGATCCGCGAACTGCGGCACGTGATAGTGCCGCAGGGTCCTGGTGGTCACCACGCCCCGCTCGGTGCGCATCTCCTCGTAGAGCGCGGTGCCGAGCGCCTGGGCGACGCCGCCTTCCACCTGGCCGCGCAGCTGCACCGGATTGAGGACGGTCCCGGCGTCGGCCACCTGCACCGATTGCAGGATCCGCACCGCGCCGGTGGCGGGCCGCACCGCCACCCGGAAGGCGTGCACATTGAAACTCACCGAGCGTGGCGTGCCCGCGTGGGTGCCGTGCGCGATCAGCTCACCGTCGGCGAGCAGCTGGGCGGCGGTGAGCAGCTCGTCACCGCAGCGCACGCCGTCGGCTTCCAGTACGCACTCGCGTTCGGGATGGCCGCTGACCTTCGCCGCCCGCGCCAGCAGCATGGCGTGTAGTTCCAGCGCCGCGGCGTAGGCGGCCTTGCCCGCGACCATCGTGCCGGTGGAGCCGAAGGCGCCGGTGTCGTGGCCGACGACGTCGGTGTCGGACTGGCGGATCCGGATCCGGTCGGCGGTGGTGGCGAGCGCGGTGGCCGTCAGCTGGGCGTGGACCGTGGTGGTGCCATTGCCGAATTCCGCCGTGCCGACGCCGATTTCGTAGGACCCGTCGGCGCGCAGCCGGGCGGTGGCGTCGGCGTGGTGACCGCGCGGCGGCACGGTGGCGATCATCGCCACGGCCATGCCCTCGCCGACCCGCCAGTCCGGGCCCGGCGCGGTGACGCCGTTGCCCCGGCGCAGCGCGTCCTGGGCGGTGTCGAGGCACTGGTCCAGGCCGTAGCTGCCGAAGGTCAGGTCGCCCTCGTCGACCTCGGCGCCGGTGAATCGGTCGCCCGGGACCACCACATTGCGGCGGCGGAACTCGAACGGATCCAGGTCGAGGGCCCGCGCCAGCTCGTCGATCGCCGATTCCACCCCGAAGATCACCTGGCCGAGGCCGTAGCCGCGGAAGGCCCCGGAGGGCACGTTGTTGGTGTACACCGCCTGCGCGTCGACCCGCTTGTTCGGGCACCGGTACACCGCGACAGATTCGCCGACGGCGTGGAACATCACCCCGCCACTGTGATTGCCGTAGGCGCCCGCGTCGACCAGCACGTCCACCGCGAGCGCGGTCAGGAGGCCCGCCGCGTCGGCGGCCGCGGTGACCGCGACCCGCATCGGGTGGCGGCAGGTGGCGGAGGTGAATTCGTCGGTGCGGGTGAACTCGTACTGCACGGGATGCCCGGTCCGCAGCACGGCCAGCGCGATCAGGTCCTCGGCCAGCATCTCCTGCTTGGCCCCGAAACCGCCGCCCACCCGGGTGGCGAACACCCGCACGCGATCCCGGTCGAGCCCGAAGACGTGGCACAGTTCGTCGCGCACCAGGAACGGCACCTGGGTGCTGGACCGCACCACCAGCCTGCCCGCGTCGTCGAGCCAGCCGACGCCGCCGTGCGTCTCCAGATGCACGTGCTGCACGCGCGGCGAATGCCACACGCCACTGACGACTTTCGCCGCTCCCGCCATACCCGCCTCGAAATCGCCGACACCGCCGTGGATCTCGGCGACCAGATTGCGGTCGCGGTCGGCTATGCGCGCCGAATCGGGCTTGTCGCCGTGCAGCTTCGGCGCCTCGGGCGCCAGTGCCGTCTCGGGCTCGAAAACCGCGGGGAGCAGCTCGTACTCGACCCGCAGCGCCCTGATGCCGGCGCGCGCCGCGGCGAGGGTCTCCCCCACGACGGCGGCCACTCGCTGCCCGGCGAAGCGCACTGTCCGGTCGAGGACGAAGGTGTCGTCAGGGTCGTCCTCCCGCAGCTCGTGCCGACCGGTCGAGAACGGGGTGGCCGGGGAGTCCTCGGCGGTCAGCACCAGCCGCACCCCCGGAACAGCCTGCGCCGCAGCGGTATCGATCGCGACGACGCGGGCATGCGGATGCGGGCTGGCGAGCACCGCCAGATGCCACGGCGCCACCGGCGGCATCCGCTCCCCGGCCCCCGGCACCACATCCAGCGTGAACGCCTCGGCGCCCCGCACGATCCGCCCACCCGCGGGCGCCCGCACCCCGTCCCCCACCTGCCCGGCCCGGTACTTCCGCCGCATCACCCCACCCACCCGCGCAGCGGCCTCCCGCACCGCTGCCTCGCCCACCTCCGGCCCGGCCGTGGCCCCGGCGGTGGTCCGCTCCCCTTCCGTAGCGCTCCCCACGTACGACTCCGCGCCGGGACCTTCCGCGACCGGCGCGGAGCCTTCCCGCGCCGCGTCGTCTTCGCGGGGAGCGCTCGGTAAACCTCCGGTTCGGTCGCTCGGCGGCGCGGCGGATGTCGCGACGTCCTCGCTCTGGGTACTTGTCCACAGTGGTCCACAGGACGCGAGCGCGTCGGCGATGGCGCGGTATCCCGTGCAGCGGCAGAGATTGCCCTTCATCAGCTCGGCGCCCGACCCATCGTCTCGGGCAGCGGCCAATCCCGATACGGTCACCACCATTCCCGCTGTGCAGAAACCACATTGGAACCCTGCGTGCTCGACGAACCCGCGCTGCACCGGGTTCGGCTCGTCGGGGGTGCCGAGCCCGGCGGCGGTGGTGACCTGGCGATCGGCCGCGCGGTGGGCGGGGATCAGGCAGGAGTGCACGGGCGCGCCGTCGAGCAGGACCGAGCAGGCGCCGCAGTCGCCGGAATCGCAACCCTTCTTGACCGCGAGCACACCCTGTTCGCGCAGCAGGGTGCGCAGGCATTGCCCGGGGCGCGGGGTCACCTCGCGGGCATCGCCGTCGACGTCGATCCTCATGAACCACCTCCTGGTGCCGTGGTCAGCACGAGCCGGCCGCGCAGGCCGCCCTCGGCGAGACGATGGTGAGCGGTGACCGCCTGGTCGAGGGGCAGGGTGCCTGCCACGCGCAGGGTGAGGTCGTAGCCGGCGAGCGTGGCCAGGGCGGCGCCGTCGGCGCTGATCCAGGTGTGGTGAACGCGGATGCCGCGCAGGGGAATCGGGTCGGCGCCACTGACGACGGTGACGAACGCGCCGCGATTGCGCACGGCGGCCAGCGCGACGGCGCCGAGGCCCGCGGTGTCGAGCACGGCGTCCACTCCGCCGGGCACCAGCGCGCGCACCGCCTCGGCCAGATCGGGGATCGTCCGCGACACCACCGCGTCGGCGCCGAGCCCGCGCACGAAACCGGCATCGGCGTCCGCCACCTGCGCGATGACCCGCACGCCGCGCCACCGCGCCGCGATCTCCACCGCGAACCCGCCGACCGCCCCGGCGGCGCCGGTGACCAGCAGCGTGTCGCCCGCGTCGAGATCGAGCTGATCGAGCGCCTGGAACGCGGTGAGCCCGTTCAGCGGCAGCGTGGCCGCCTCGACCGGCGAGCGTCCGGCCGGTGCCGCCGCCACCGCCGCGGCGTCGAGCACCAGGTAGTCGGCGTAGCTGCCCAGCGAGCGGTCGAGCAGGTCGCGCAGCCCGATCACCCGCTGCCCCACCGCGAACCCGGTCACCCCGGCGCCGACCGCGTCGACCTCACCCGCCACGTCCCAGCCGATCCCGGTCACCGCGCGCGGCGCCATCAGCCCGGCCTCGACCAGGAGTCCGGCCCTGGTGACCGCGTCGACCGGATTCACCGCCGCCGCCGCGACCCGGATCCGGACCTGTCCCGGCCCCGGCACGGGGACCGCGACGTCGACGAGTTCGAGTGCTTCCGGTCCGCCGAAGGTGTGGACGACCACTGCGCGCATGCTGAGTTCTCTCTCTTCCGTAGGTACATCGAACCTAGGGAGAGCTACTCTCTATCGGGAAGTACGCACCCGGAAGTGCGTACCGCACGCGAGGGAGAGCGCTGAGCAAGCGCGCCGACTACGACGCCCGGGTCTGAGTTCACGACAACCCCCTGAGTTCGGCGGCCACCTCGGCGGCCAGCAGGCCGGTGACATGCGCGCGCCAGTCGGGCGCGCCGTGCGGGTCGTCGAACCACAGTTCCGGTTCGAGTTCGGCCAGCGCGACGGCGAGGTCGAACTCTGCCGGTGCGCAGTCGAAATCGAGGACGACGGGTCGCACGGTCGACGCGGTGACGGTGATCGCGCACCGGCCGCCCGGCTCCCGCCTGCCCATCACGACCGCGCCCGATCGCCCGAGCGGCGCCAGCGCGATCTTGCGGAAACTCGTGCGCGACAACAGGCTCGCGGTCGGCACCAGGAACGAGCGGACCACCGCCCCGGTGGCGAGGATGTTCTCCCCCGGACCGGTCACGAAGTCGCGCAACGGAATCGATCGTTCACCACCGCCGCGCGGCCAGATCACCACCGTCGCGTCCAGTGCGACCAGCGCGCCGAGCACCGCGCCCGCGGGCAGCGACAGGCACACATTGCCGCCGACGGTGGCGGTACGCCAGATCTTGTGCGAGGCCAGCAGTGCCCGGCAGGACAGGGCGAACAGGGCGGTGCCCGGCCAGTCCGGCCGCATCGTCGCCATCCCGAGCTCGCGGCCGGGACCGGCCCCGGCGAATTCGGCCAGGGTGCAGGTGGCGGCGATTTCCAGGCCATCGGGATGCGCGCGCAGCGCGGGCCAGCCGAGGGTGGTGATGTCGATCAGCCGGTCCAGCCGGTCCTGCGGCTCGGAGAACAGGAAGGTACCGCCTGCCAGCACCGCCGTACTCGCGCCGACCTGGGCCAGGTCGGCGCGTTCGCGGGCGAGGACCACCTCCCGGACAGTGTCAAGATCCACGTTCACCTCGCTTACCTCACCAGCCACAGTAGGGGCCGGGAGTTGCCACGATGTTGCGCGACACCCGCCCGAGATTGCGCGGCGGTTAACCGGTGCACGTCCTCCAGTGTGCGCCGAAACGGCAGCTCAGCGCACCCGGCGCTCAGGCGCCCGCGAGCAGCGCGGCCTGGGCGTCGGCGACGTCGGCGCCCGCCTCCGCCTCGTCCACCGTGGTGACCACGCCGTCGCGCACCACCTCACGCCCGTTCACCCACAGCGCGGCCAGTGGCGGCGCCGACCCGAGCACCAGCGCGACGACCGGGTCCTCGATGCCCGCGTGCGCGGGGGTGTCCAGCCGCCACAGCGCCAGGTCGGCCAGCTTGCCGGGCTCGATGGAGCCGATCTCGTCGGCCCGGCCGAGCACCCTGGCCCCGCCCATCGTCGCCAGTTCCAGCGCCGCCCGCACGGTCATGGCGCGCGGTCCGCCGACCGCCCTGGCGTACAGCAGGGCGTTGCGGGGTTCCTCGAGCATCGAGCTGGACTCGTTGCTGGCCGCGCCGTCCACGCCGAGGCCCACGGGCACCCCGGCGGCCACCAGATCGGCCGTGCGCGCGATCCCTGCCCCGAGCCTGCCGTTGGAGGTGGGACAGTGCGCCACGCCCGTGCCCGTGCGCGCCATCGCGGCGATCGCGGGATCGTCGAGGTGTACGGCGTGGGCGTACCAGACGTCCTCGCCCAGCCAGCCCAGCCGCTCCATGTACTGCGCGGGCGTGCAGCCGAAGCTGTCCAGGCAGAAGTCCTGCTCGTCGACGGTCTCGGCGAGGTGGGTGTGCAGCCGCACCCCGGCCGACCTGGCCAGCGCCGCCGATTCCCGCATCAGGTCGGCGGTCACCGAGAACGGCGAGCACGGCGCGAGCGCGACCCGCACCATCGCGTCGAACCCGGCATCGTGCCACTGCTCGATCGCCGCGTTGCTCGCGGTCAGGATGTCGTCGATCGACTCGACCACCTCGTCGGGCGGCAGCCCGCCCTGGCTCTGCCCGAGGTCCATCGACCCGCGCGCCGGATGGAACCGCAGCCCTACCGTCGTGGCTGCCCCGATCTCGGCCGCGAGCAGGTCACCGCCGCCGCTGGGGAACACGTAGTGATGGTCGGAGGTGGTGGTGCAGCCGCTGCGGGCCAGCGAGACGAGCGCGCCGGTCGCCGCCACCCGCACCGACTTCTCGTCGATCCGCGCCCACACGGGGTACAGCGTGGTGAGCCATTCGAACAGCGTGTTGTCGGCGGCCAGGCCACGGGTGATCCACTGGTACAGGTGGTGGTGGGTGTTCACCAGACCGGGGGTGAGCACGCAGCCGCGCCCGTCGACGCGCGGCACCCCGGGCCCCAGCGCGGGCGGCCGGCCCGCGCCGAGCGCCTCGATCCGGTTGCCGCGCACCGTGACCCAGCCGTCGCGGTATTCGGTGCCCGCCGCGTCGACGGTCACCACCGCGCAGCCCGAGATCAGCAGATCCGGCTCGTCCGCCGGGCTCACGGCTGCCATGCGATCCCCGCCTCCGGCGCGTCGGCGCGTTGCAGCGTCGCGTGGATGGAACCGTAGGGACGGTCGGCGGCCAGGAAGACCTCGCCCTCGTTCGCGATCCCGAACCGGGCCAGGTCGTATTCGAAATGGTGCTTGTTCGGCGCCGACAGCCGGATCTCGGCGAGCACCGGAAACCGTTCCAGCACCGCCGAACCCATGGCGTACAGCGTCTGCTGCAAGGCCTTGGAGTAGGTGGTCGCGAAGAGTTCGAGCAGGGTGGCGCGCACACCGGCGTAGACCGCGTCCCAGTCGACCCCGTCGATCTCGGCGAACCGCCACCGCACGATCAGCGAGGTGGCGAGCACCCGATCGTCGGTGGGCTCCAGGGTGGTGAACTCGTCGGTGCGGAACCCGGCGAACTCCGAGCCGGTCGACTTGAGCACCACCAGATCCTTGATCCCGCCGATCACCCAGGTCCGCTCCGCGACCGTGACGGCCACCGTGCGCACCTCCGGCCCCTGCCGCACCCAGGTGTGGTCGTGTTCGGAACCGTTGACCGAAACTCGCTGCCAGCCAAAGGAATCCACATCGACGCGCGCACTGGTCACCGGTTCCACGGTGTCGGTGAAATGTCGCGCGAGGGCGATCGCGTAATCCTCGAGCGTATCCAGCCCCGGCTGCCGAGCGAAGGCGAAAGCGGTGTTCTTCTGGGTGTCGGTCGGCAGGACATTGCCCTGCTCGCCCTCGATATAGGCCGCCGCGAAATCACCGCGCAGGGTGGTCGAGACATTCACATCGCGAATCTCGTGCCGGGCGCTCTGTTTGCGGAAACGCACGATCCGGTTCTCGGACTTGCCATAGCTGTTGTCGGTCAACACGATCGGACCACGCAATGCCATCTCGGCGCTCAGCTCCCTCGATAGGTGGAATAGGCGAACGGCGACAACAGCAGCGGCACATGCAGATGCGACTGCCCGGCCACCGTGAAGGCGACACACACCTCGGGATAGAAGGTCTCGACACCCTGGGCGGCGAAATAGCTGCCGGTATCGAAGAACAACCGGTAATCACCCGGATTCAGGCCTGCGGCAAGCTCTTTCACCCGGCCGTCGGCATCGGTCAGCGCCTCGGTGAGCCGTTGATCCCCACGCGTGAGCCAGACGGCGACGCCCGCGGCGGGCACGCCGCGCACGGCGTCGAGCACGTGCGTGCTCAGCCCGGTCACGACGACGCCACCAGGCGCGCCAGGCGCAGCCGGTTGATCTTCGCCAATTCGGTTCGCATGATCTGCCTTTCGGTCGACGGATCGTTGGCCAGGCGCCTCCGCAGGACGGCGAGCAACTCCGCGCCGTCGCGTCCCGCCGCGCAGACCAGATAGAGATGGCCGAACTTCGCCTCGTAGGCGCGATTACCCTCGGCCAGCGCGGCGGCGATCTCGGCGCCGCGCACCCCGGCCTGCTCGCGGGCCGAGGCCGCCGAGGTCGGCCGGTCCCCGATCCGCGGGTGACCGGCCAGCGCGTCGTCGAGTTCGGTGTCGTCGAGCCGGGCGAGCATGGCGTCGGCGGCGGTGAGCAGCGTCTCGACGGTGGGATAGGGGCGCGCGGCGGCGACGGCCCGCGCCCAGCGCGGCACCGCGCAACAGGAGAGCAACGCCGACTCGGCGGCCCGCTCGGGCAGCGCGTTGAACTCCGCGAGGCCGATCGCTTCGCTCGTCATCGATCCAGCATCGCCCCATCGCGGCCGGGCCGCCACCGATGTGCACTCGGTCACGTCGGCGTGTCGTCGCCCTCGCGCTCCCCGGCCGTAATCGAGCGGCAACATTGCCTCATTACTTTCTGCGGCATGCCCCCGAACGACCCGCCCGCGCCCACGGCGTGCACGGGCATCGTCCTCGCGGCGGGCGCGGGCAGCCGCTACGGCAAACCCAAGGCACTCGCCGCCGACGGCGCCTGGCTGCGCGCGGCGATCGCCGCGCTGCGCGAGGGCGGCTGCGATCCGGTGATCGTTCTACTAGGCGCCACCGGACCCGATCCGGCGACCGTCGCACTGCCGCCGGGGACGGCGTGGCACTGGGTCGCGGACTGGGCCGTCGGCCTGTCGGCCACGGTGCGCGCCGGCCTGCGCGCGGCCGCCGCGGCGGGCACGCGCTATGTCGCGTTCCTGCCCGTCGACACCCCCGATATCGGCGCCCCGGTCGTCGCTCGGGTTCTCGCGGCGGCCCGGGCGAGCGAGAGCGGACTGGCACGTGGTGTGTTCTCCGACACACCTGGGCATCCCGCTGTGATCGAGAACAAGCACTGGGACGCCATTTTCCGCGAGCTCGAAGGGGATGCGGGAGCTGGTTCCTATTTGGGCGGGAGACAGGATATGGTGTGCGTCACGTGCGACGACTTGGCGACAGGGGCCGATCGCGATTTCCCGGAAGTCGGCGCACGGTGATCGGAGTTTGAGATATGCGCGATATCGTCGATGACCTTCTACGAGTGTGGCATTCGGGCCGAACCGGTGGCCTGGCCACCGTGGTCCGCACCATCGGCACCGACGCCATGCAGATCGGGTCGGCAATGCTCGTCACCCCCAACGGCGGAGTCTTCGGATCCATCGCGTCCGGACGGCTGGAGGAAACCGTCTACGCCGCCGCGCTGGAAGCCGCGCAGACCGGCATTCGGCAACTGCGCCGCTACAGCTTGATCACCGGAATGGAATCGGTCTCCGACGACGGTCAGCTCGTCGATATCTTCGTCGAACCGTTCTCCTGCCGCGATTTCCCCGAATTCCCCGCTATCGCCGCCGATATCCAGGCCCATCGCCGGGTCACCGTGTTCACCGTGGTCTGGAATCAGGATCCCGATGTCATCGGCCAGCATCTGGTCACCGATCGCAAGCACGCCACCGAACTCGTCGCCCTGCCGGAGTCGGATCTGTTCGTCGCTTCCTTCTGCCCGCCGCCGCGGCTGCTGATCTTCGGCGCCAACGCCTACGCCGCGACGCTGGCCGCGCAGGCGCGGATGATCGGTTATCAGGTCAGCATCTGCGATTCCCGCCCCGAGTTCGCCGATCCGGGCTCCTTCCCCGGCGCCGAGGTCGTCGTGGACTGGCCGCACCGCTACCTGAACACCCTCTCGGCCGCGGGTGAGATCGACGACACCACCGGCATCGTGGTGCTGGCCAACGAGCCGCGCTTCGAGATCCCGCTGCTCACCGTCGCGCTGCGGCTCCCGGAGCTGGGCTACCTGGCCGCGCTCGGCTCGCCCGCCGACCAGGCGCGCCGCCTCGACGACCTGCGGGCGGGTGGCTTCGACGAGCCGACCCTGGCCCGCCTGCACGTGCCCGCCGGGCTCGAATCCGGCCCGCGCACCCCGGCCGAGACCGCCGTCTTCGTCACCGCCGATTTCCTGGCCTCGCGCGCGGGCATGCGGCTGACCGCCCGCCGCGACTACGGTTCGGCGACGGTCGGCATGGCCATTTAGGACATTTACAACAAAACACTCGCTCGCGTTCACCGATAAATCTGAACCAGTAACGATTCTGTCGCAGCGGAGGACATAGAGTGTCGGAGGATCTGACAGCCCCGCGGCCGTCGAACACCCGATGTTCGGCCAAGGGGGGAAGCACTGCGATGACGAGGCCGACCGTGGCCCGTGGACTGGAACCGACTGTTCGATGAAGCTCTCTGCAACCCGTACCGTGGCCGCACTGCGCACCACCGCGCTGGCCCTGACCGCCGCGCTGTCGGTCGCCGTGATCGCCGGCGGCGCCGCATCGGCCGAACCCGAGAAGCCCTCGGCCGTGTCGTCCATCGTCAAGGACGGCCGGACCTGGCACCTGAAGGTGTACTCCGCGGCGATGAAGAAGGACATCACCGTCGACGTGCAGCGTCCGGTCGACGAGTCCAAGCCCGCCCCCAACCTCTACCTGCTCAACGGCCTCGACGCCGGTGAGGGCACCGCCAGCTGGGCCGCGCAGACCAACGCGCTCGGCTTCCTGGCCGACAAGCAGGTCAATGTCATCCAGCCGATCGGCGGCCGCGGCAGCTACTACGCCGACTGGCAGAAGGAAGACGCTCGCCTGGGCCTGAACAAGTGGAACACCTTCTTCACCCAGGAGCTGCCCCCGCTGCTCGACAGCACGCTCAACTCCACCGGCCTCAACTCGCTGGCCGGCCTGTCCACCTCCGGCACCTCGGTGCTGCAGCTGGCCGAGGCCAAGCCGGGCCTGTTCAAGTCCGTCGCCGCCTACTCCGGCTGCGCGCAGATCGCCGACCCCATGGGCAGGCAGTTCGTCAAGTTCTCCGTGGAGACCTGGGCGGGCGGCGACACCGAGAACATGTACGGCGCTGACAACGACCCGGCCTGGGTCGCCAACGACCCGGTCCTCAACGCCGAGAAGCTGCGCGGCACCAACCTCTACATCTCCAGCGGCAGCGGCCTGCCGGTGATGGAGGACGTGCGCTACTACACCGAGGGCAACGGCCCGATGGGCGTGGTCAACCTCGGCCTCGGCGTCGCGATCGAGGCCGCGACCAACGCGTGCACGCAGAACCTGAAGACCAAGCTGGACTCGCTGGGCATCCCGGCGACCTACATGTTCAACCCGGTCGGCACCCACTACTGGCCGTACTGGGAGCAGGCGCTGCACGAGTCGTGGCCGATGCTGGCCCAGGGCATGGGTATCTGATTCTCCGCAGAACCGAAAAGGGAGGCGTCCGATCGGACGCCTCCCTTTTTTCGTACGCGCGGACCGTCAGGTCGGCAATGCCGAGGGCCGCACCGAGAGCCCGGACCGGATGAAATAGGCGATCTCGTCGCAGATCTCGTCCACCGAGATCGCGTCGCCGGGCACCGTCGCGTGCACCATCTCCTGGGCCAGCGAATTCACCGCGCCGATCAGGGCGAGCGTGAACAGGTGCACGCTGCGCGATTCCGCCTCACCGCGCGCGGCGGCCCGCTGCGCTTCCCTGGCGAGCAGTCCCGACACCGAACGCCGCTGCGCGCGCCGCCATTCCTCCACGGCCGGGCTCACCCCCACCACTTCCACATAGAACACTCTGGCCGCGCGCCGGTCCCGGCAGGTCACCGCTAGAAAAGCGCGGAAACTCTCCACCACCCGCACCACCAGCGGCTGCTCACAGGTGCGTTCCAGCGCTTCGTCCACGCGCACCAGCGCCGCCGAGTTCAACCGGTCGACCAGGGCGATCAACAGCGCTTCGCGACTGCCGATGTCTTCGTAGAAACTGCGGGTCGACACATTCGCCGTCGCGCACAACCGTTCGATCGAGGTCGACGAATATCCCTGGGTACCGAATAGTTCCAATGCCGCGTCGGTCAACCTGCTGCGCCGCATGGCTACTCGCTGCTGGCGCGACAATCCACCGTAACTACGACCACTATCGGTTTTGTCCACACGCCGAACCACCCGTGCATGCTAGCGCGCGGCCGTCACGCATCCGGGCAAATCGGAAACTGCCGTTGCCGTCGATTCCATTGGCACAGCGTTATTGTCGCGCGGCGAAACTCAGTCCTGCTCGGCCGCCGGCTCACCGTCGTCGAGCGGCTCGGCCAGCGGCCAGCCACCGGCGGCCAGGTGCGAGGCCACCCGCGAGACATCGTCGGGCGCGGGCTGCTGCTTGGCGAAATCGGCGATGGCCGCCTCGATCTCGGCCTCGCTGATGGATTCGCGGTTCGGGTTGGCCTCGATCAGCTTCTCGCCGATCACCACCACCTCGTAGTCGGTGAGATGGCGGTGCAGTACCGCGAACAACGCCACATAGTCCGACTGCGGAATGCCCTGCGGATATCCCGCGCGCAGCCAGCCGAGGACCCGGGAGAGCAGATTGCCCCGGACGGGCGGGGTGGGAATCGGATCTGTCATCGCGTCCTCGCTCATGCTTGACCGAACAGGTGGATGCCGAACTGGTGGGCGATGAACGCCTTGGCGGTGAACAGGATCGCCGAGATCACCACCACCACGATCACGATCACGCACAGCAGCGCCCCCGCCAGCGCGACGTGGTTGCGCTGGACGTTGCCCTCGGCGTCGACAGTCTCGGCCCGGCCCCACCACCGCACCGCGAAGGCGAACACGGCGGGCACGCCCGCGCCGAAGACCAGGGCGGCGAGCACCACTTCCCACAGGGAACTCAGGTTGGTCATCACTGTGTGCATTCCGCGCTCCCCGCTATCCGGCGTGGTTCTGTTCGACCGACGACGAGGCCGCGTCGCCGGGCCACTCGTTCACGTTGTGCGTGCCGACCGGATCGCGACGCGACCACAGGTAGATCCCGAGCGCGCCGCCGATCAGGATGCCGAACACCACCAGCACACCGGGCAGGCCGCCGATGAGGTGCGCGATCGCCCAGCAGATCGCGCCGACGATACCCGCCATCGGCAGGGTCAGCAGCCAGGCCACCGCCATCCGGCCCATCACCCGCCAGCGCACCTCGGCGCCCTTGCCGATGCCGGTGCCCAGGATGGCACCGGTCGCGGTCTGGGTGGTCGACAGCGGCAGACCGAAGTGCGCGGAGGTGAGGATGATCGCGGCCGAGGTGGACTCGGCGGCCATCCCCTGCGGCGACTCGATCTCGACCAGGCCCTTACCCAGGGTCCGGATGATCCGCCAGCCGCCGAGATAGGTGCCCAGCGCGATCGCGACGGCACACGAGGCCATCACCCACAGCGGCATGTGGTCGTCCTTGTCCAGCGAGCCGTAGGCCACCAGCGCGAGGAAGATGATGCCCATCGTCTTCTGCGCGTCGTTGGTGCCGTGAGCCAGCGAGACCAGCGAGGCCGAGCCGATCTGGCCCCAGCGGAAGCCCTCGGTCGACTTGTCCTCGTCGACGCCACGGGTGATCCGGTACACCAGGAAGGTCGCGATGGCCGCCACCAGCGCGGCGATCACCGGGGCCAGCACGGCGGGAATCACGATCTTGATCAGCACGCCCTCGGAGCCCGAGGCCCAGATCACGCCGTTCCAGCCGAGCGCCGCGATGGTCGAGCCGATCAGGCCGCCGAACAGCGCGTGCGAGGAACTCGACGGCAGCCCGAGCAACCAGGTCAGCAGGTTCCACAGAATGCCGCCGACCAGGCCGGCGAAGACGATGACAAGCAGGTCCTGTCCGCCCACGTCGTTCAACTGGACGATGCCCTTGGCCACCGTCGCCGCCACCGAGACCGACAGGAACGCGCCGATCAGATTCAGCAGGCCGGAGAGCGCCACTGCCACGCGCGGCTTGAGCGCGCCGGTGGCGATGGAGGTCGCCATGGCGTTGGCCGTGTCGTGGAAACCGTTGGTGAAGTCGAAAACGAGAGCTGTGACGATGACGATCAACAAGACCATTAGTTCGGCGCTCACCCGGACAGTGTGTCGTATGCCGATACCGAATTGCCAAACCGTTGCGGGAAAGTCTTCGCCACCTCACCCGGTCACGCCGAGCGCGCGCACGGTATCTATCGTGTCGGCCTGCGCGGGCTCCTTGTCCGGCCGGTAGCGCAGCACCCGCGCGAATCGCAGCGCGACGCCGCCGGGATACCTGGTGCTGGTCTGTACGCCGTCGAGCGCGATCTCGACGACGAGTTCGGGGCGCAGGTACACCGCGTGCCCGTCGCTGTGGGTCTGGTAGCGCGGGAACTCCGCGGTCTGCCAGCGCAGCAGTTCGTCGGTGAGGCCCTTGAAGGTCTTGCCGACCATCACCGGCTCACCCGTCTCCGGGTCGAGGGCGGCCAGGTGCAGGTTCGACAGGAACCCGGTGCGCCTGCCGTAGCCCCATTCGGCGCCGATCACCAGCAGGTCGAGGGTGTGCGCCGGTTTGATCTTCTGCCAGGACTTGCCGCGCCTGCCCGCCGCGTAGGTGGCGTCGAGGGCCTTGACCATCAGGCCCTCGTTGCCGACGGCCAGCGCGTCGTCGTAGTACTCGGCGGCGGCCTCGGCGTCGGGGGCGATCAGCGCGGGAATGCTGTGTTCGCCCGCCACCTGTTCCAGCGCGGTGCGGCGGGTGCGCAGCGGCTCGTCGATCAGGTCGGCGCCGTCCAGGTGCAGGCAGTCGAAGAAGTAGGGGTGCAGCAGCAGTTCCCTGGTGTCGCCGACGGTGGCGAAGCGGCTCATCGTCTCCTGGAACGGGCGCGGCCTGCCCGCGTCGGTGAGCGCCAGGGTTTCCCCGTCCAGGACCACGCTGGCGCAGTCGAGGCCGGCCACCAGCGCGACCAGCTCGGGCACGCTCGCGGTGATGTCGCGCAGGGTGCGGGTGAACACCCACACCCGCTCGCCGTCGCGGTGCACCTGGATGCGGGCGCCGTCGAGTTTGTGTTCGACACTCACCTGCGGGCCCAGTTCGGCCAGCGCCTCGTCGAGCGAGCCGCCCGGCGAGGCCAGCATCGGCGCGACCGGCCTGCCGACCTCGAGCCGGAACGCGTTCAGCGCCGCCGCGCCTCCGGTGACCGCGGCGACGGCCGTGGCGGGCAGCTGACCGGAGAGCATGTGCGCGCGCCGCACCACCTCGACCGGAATTCCGGTGGCCTGCGCCAGCGCCTCGACGACCACCGCGGTGAGCGCGCCCTGACGCAGTTCCCCGGTGAGCAGGCGGATGAGGAAGGACTGCTCGTCGGCGGTGGCCGCGGTGAACAGTTCCGTCAGCAGTTCGCGCCTGCGCAGGGTCGAGCCGGTTCCGCTGAGCCCGGTCAGCGCGGTGAAGACGTCGTCGACCTCGCCCACGGTCAATCGCGCCGCGTCGCTGGGCGGTGTCTCCAGCCCGGCGACCGTGCGCCAGCCGGCGCCGATCCGGCCCTGCGTCAGCTCACCCGACAGCCAGGCCACCACGGTCCCGATCTCCCGCGGGCCCGCGGCCGCGAAGAGTCCGGCCAGCGCGGCGATCTTCGCCTTGCGCGACCTGGTGGCCCGTACCGCCGCCGACACCGCGACGACATCGCTGAACAGCACCCGTCGACCGTAGCGCGCCGGTGTGACACATCCCTCGCACCCGGTTGTTAAGAATCCGTTGGCAAGCCTGCGAAACCGCCCATAAACTGGACATATGGCCAAGACCTATGTCGGTGCGCGGCTGCGCCAGCTGCGTACCGAGCGCGGCCTGAGCCAGGTCTCGCTGGCCCAGAAACTGGAGATCTCGGCCAGCTATCTCAACCAGATCGAGCACGACGTGCGGCCGCTCACGGTGCCGGTGCTCAAGCGGATCAACGAGGTCTTCGGCGTCGATCCGGCGTTCTTCTCCGCCCACGACGACACCCGGCTCATCGCCGAACTCCAGGAAGTCGTGATGGACGCCGAGCTCGGCATCGAGGCCGACACCCAGGAGATCGCCGACATGGTCTCGGCGCATCCGAGCATGGCCCGCGCGCTGGTCGCCATGCACAACCGGTACCGCAACACCAGCGCCCAGCTGGCCGCCGCCACCGAGGACCGCTTCTCCGACGGTTCGGGCAGCGCCGCGATCAGCAAGCCGCACGAGGAAGTGCGTGACTACTTCTATCAGCGCCAGAACTACATCGACGAGCTCGACACCGCGGCCGAGGACCTCACCGCGCGCATCCGCTTCCACGGTGGCGACGTGAGCACCGAGATCGTCCGGCTGTTGCGCGCGCACGGCGTGCGGATCGTCGAGCGGATCGACCTCGGCGAGGGCGTGCTGCACCATTTCGACCCCGAGACCAACCAGCTCGAGATCTCCCCGCACCTGTCCGGCGGCCAGCGCACCTTCAAGCTCGCCGCCGAACTGGCCTATCTCGAATGCGGACCACTGCTGGACAAATTGGTGGAGGAGGGCAATTTCGCCTCCGAGGCCGCGCACAAATTGGCCATGCTCGGGCTGGCCAACTATTTCGCCGCGGCGACGGTGCTGCCCTATACCCATTTCCACGAGGTGGCCGAGGATTTCCGTTACGACATCGAGCGGCTCTCGGCGTTCTTCTCGCAGAGCTACGAGACCATCTGCCACCGGCTCTCCACCTTGCAGCGGCCCAGCCTGCGCGGGGTGCCGTTCTCCTTCGTGCGGGTGGACCGGGCGGGCAACATGTCGAAGCGCCAGTCCGCCACCGGTTTCCACTTCTCCGCCAGCGGCGGCACCTGCCCGCTCTGGAACGTCTACGAGACCTTCGCCTATCCCGGCAAGATCATGACCCAGATCGCGCAGATGCCCGACGGCCGCAAATACCTCTGGGTGGCCCGCACCGTCGAACGCCGCGCCACCCGCTACGGCCAGCCCAGCAAGACCTTCGCCATCGGCCTCGGCTGCGAACTCCGCCACGCGGGCCGCGTCGTCTACGCCGACGGCATCGACCTGGGCGAAGCCTCAGCCACCCCCATCGGCGCGGGCTGCCGAGTCTGCGTCCGCGCCAACTGCCCGCAACGCGCCTTCCCCCCACTCGGCAAGTCCCTCGACATCAGCGAACACCGCAGCTCCGTCTCCCCCTACCTGATCAAGTAGCGCTCAGAAGGCTTCTTCGGGGATGGACATGATGTCGGTGTCGAGGGCGGCGAGGATGGATCTGGTGGCGGTGAGTTCGGGCAGGACGTTCTTGGCGAAGAAGGTGGCCGCGGCTACTTTGCCCTGGTAGAAGGGGCGGTCCTTGGTGGGGGCGTCGCCGGACAGCGCCGCGGCGGCGATGTCGGCCTGGACCAGCAGGCGCCAGGCGATGAGCAGGTCGCCGACCGCCATCAGGAAGCGGACCGAGCCGAGGCCCACCTTGTAGAGCTCGGTCGGGTCGGTCTGACCCGCCATGGCGTAACCGGTGAGGGTGGCGGCCATGGCGCCGATATCGGCCTGGGCGGTGCGCAGCAGCGCGCGCTCGGTGGCGAAGCGGCCGGTGTCGGCGTCCAGGTACGCGCTGATCTGACCGTTCACGTGCGCCAGCGCGGCGCCCCGATCGCGAATGATCTTGCGGAAGAAGAAGTCCTGCGCCTGGATCGCGGTGGTGCCCTCGTACAGCGAGTCGATCTTCGCGTCGCGGATGTACTGCTCGATCGGATAGTCCTGCAGATAGCCGGAACCGCCGAAAGTTTGCAGGGACTCGGTGAGCAGCTGATACGCCCGCTCGGACCCGACCCCCTTGACGATCGGCAGCAGCAGATCGTCCACCCGGTGCGCGGTCTCGGCGTCGGCACCGGAGACCAGTTGCGCCACATCGGCGTTCTGATGCGCGGCGGTATACAGATACACCGCCCGCAGCCCCTCCGCGTAGGCCTTCTGCATGGCCAGCGACCGCCGCACATCGGGATGATGGGTGATGGTCACGCGCGGCGCGGCCTTGTCGGCCATCTGCGTCAGATCCGCGCCCTGCACCCGCGTCTTGGCGTATTCGAGCGCGTTCAGGTACCCGGTCGACAGCGTCCCCGAGGACTTCACACCCACCGTCATCCGCGCGTTCTCGATCACCTTGAACATCTGCGCGATCCCGTTGTGCACGTCGCCCACCAGCCAGCCCTTGGCAGGCACGTCCGTGCCGCCGAAGGTGAGCTCGCAGGTCGGCGAGGACTTCAGGCCCATCTTGTGCTCGAGCCCGGTCACGTACACCCCGTTGCGGTCGCCGAGCGCCATCGTCTCGGGGTCGAACAGGAATTTCGGCACATAGAACAGCGACAGCCCCTTGGTACCGGGCCCGGCACCCTCCGGCCGGGCGAGCACCAGGTGGAAGACGTTCTCCGCCACCTCGCCCACGTCGCCACCGGAGATGAACCGCTTGACCCCCTCGATGTGCCACGACCCGTCCGGCTGCGGCACCGCCTTGGTGCGGCCCGCGCCCACATCCGAGCCGGCGTCGGGTTCGGTGAGCACCATGGTGCCCTGCCAGCCGCGTTCGAATCCGCTACGCGCCCAGCGCTTCTGCTCGTCGGTGCCGATCTCGTGCAGCACCGACCCCATCAGCGGGCCCATGTTGAAGAAGCTGGCCGAGGGGTTGGCGCTGATGACCAGTTCGTTGATCGCCCACAGCAGCACGTTCGGGGCCGGCGTGCCGTCCATCCCCTCCGGCATGCCCAGGCGGTACCAGCCCGCCTCCTGCACCGCGTCGACCGTCTTGCGCAGCGGCGCGGGGACGCTGATGTCGAAGGTGCCGGGGCGGAAGACCACCGGGTCGCGGTCGGCGGCGGCGAAGGAGTCGGCGATGGGCCCCTCGGCCAGCCGTCTCACCTCGTCGAGGATCTGTCGCACGGTGTCGAAATCCAGGTCGCCGTAGGCGCCGGTATCGAGCAGTTTGTCGAGCTGCAGCACCTCGAACAGGTTGAACTCGAGGTCACGCACGTTCGCCTTGTAGTGCCCCACCGGGGACCTCCTCGACTGACCACACGCGGCCCGAGCGCCGCGCGATTCGGCTGTTCGACGTCGTACGAATCCGAAGCGTGCCGCACCGCGGCGTCCCTACGCAACCGTAGGCACGCCGATCCCCGCGCCCGGCGCTGAGCACTTGTTCACACGGATGAAACAGACGAAACGGACACGTGACCGAGAGATATTCCGGTGCAACAAGTTCCATCTACTGTTCCGCTCACGAATACAGCCGCTGTATACAACTCGGTGTACATCCAGACACCGGGCAGGCCGCGGTGGTGTTCGTTGTGGCGCGTGTGGCGCCGCCGTTACACCTGATGAGGAGAACCGCCCCATGTCTCAATCCCGTTTGGTCCGGGCACTCACCGTGCCTGCCGCGGTGGCCGTCGCCGGCCTGTTGCTCACCGGTTGCGGTGCCCGCGACGACGCGTCGTCGGGTTCGACCGCCGCCTCGTGCGTGGACACCACCAAGGACACGATCAAGGTCGGCTCGCTGCACTCCCTCTCCGGCACCATGGCCATTTCCGAAGTGACCGTGGCCAATTCGACCAAGCTGGCGATCGACCAGATCAACGCCGCGGGCGGGGTGCTCGGCAAGAAGATCGAGATCGTGCTCGAGGACGGCGCCTCCGACCCGAAGACCTTCGCGGAAAAGGCGGAGAAGCTGATCAGCTCCGACTGTGTCGCCGCGGTCTTCGGCGGCTGGACCTCGTCGAGCCGCAAGGCCATGAAGCCCAAGTTCGAGAGCCTGAACTCGCTGCTCTACTACCCCGTGCAGTACGAGGGCCTGGAGGACAGCAAGAACATCTTCTACACCGGCGCCACCACCAACCAGCAGATCATCCCCGCGCTGGACTACCTGAAGCAGAAGGGCATCAAGTCCCTCTACCTGGTCGGCTCGGACTACGTCTTCCCGCAGACCGCCAACCGCGAGATCAAGGCCTACGCCGCGGCCAACGGCATCGAGATCAAGGGCGAGGACTACACCCCGCTCGGCTCCACCGATTTCTCCACCATCGTCAACAAGGTGCGAAACGCCAAGGCGGGCGCGGTCTTCAACACCCTCAACGGCGACTCCAACGTCGCGTTCTTCCGTGAGTACACCAACGCGGGCCTCAAAGCCGCTGACATGCCGGTGGTCTCGGTGTCGATCGCCGAGGAAGAGGTCGCCGGTATCGGCGCGCAGAACATCGCGGGCCAGCTGACCGCCTGGAACTACTACCAGACCGTCGACACCCCGGTGAACAAGAAGTTCGTCGCCGACTACAAGGCCGCCTTCGGCGCCGACAAGCCCACCTCCGACCCGATGGAAGCCGCCTACGCCTCGGTCTTCCTGTGGAAGAACACCGTCGAGAAGGCCAAGTCCTTCGCCGTGGCCGACGTGCAGGCGGCCGCCGACGGCGTGAGCTTCGAGGCGCCCGAGGGCACCGTCACCATCGACGGCTCCAACCACCACATCACCAAGACCGCCCGGATCGGCGAGATTCGCCCGGACGGCCTGATCTACACCGTGTGGGACTCCGGCAAGGCGATCACCCCCGACCCGTACCTGAAGTCCTACGACTGGGCCAAGGGCTTGAAGTAGATGTCGCGTGGCCGCGACATGTTCGCGGCCACCGAGGCCCACCGATCGCAGGGAACTCATATGGATGTACTCATCGGCCAACTCTTCACCGGGTTGAGCCTCGGCTCTATTCTTCTGCTCGCCGCGCTCGGCCTGTCGCTGACCTTCGGTCAGATGGGCGTCATCAACATGGCGCACGGCGAGTTCATCATGGCCGGCTGCTACACCACCTACGTCGTGCAGCAGGTCTTCTCGTCGGCGGGCGTCTCGCTGGTCGTCTCGCTGCTGCTGGGTTTCCTGATCGGCGGGCTGCTCGGCGCCGCACTGGAAATGGGCCTGATCCGCTACATGTACGACCGCCCGCTGGACACCTTGCTGGTCACCTTCGGTGTCGGGCTGGTGCTGCAGCAGGCCGCGCGTGACATCTTCGGCGCGCCCGCCAAGAACGTGCTGGTGCCCGAATGGCTCAGTGGCGGAATCACCATCGCGGGCGCGGTGGTGCCCAAGACCCGCATCTTCATCCTGGTGCTCGCGATCGTCGCGGTGACCGCGCTGGCCGCCGTGCTCAAGGCCACGCCGATGGGCCGCCGTATCCGGGCCGTCGTGCAGAACCGTGGACTCGCCGAGACCTCGGGCATCTCTTCGCGTTTCACCGATATCAGCACCTTCTTCATCGGTTCCGGCCTGGCCGGGGTGGCCGGTGTGGCGCTCACGCTGATCGGTTCGACCAGTCCCACCATCGGCCAGAGCTATCTGATCGACGCGTTCCTGGTGGTGGTGATCGGTGGCCTCGGCCAGATCAAGGGCACCGTGATCGCGGCCTTCGCACTCGGCCTGCTCAATTCGTTCATCGAATACTCGACCACCGCGTCCATCGCGAAGGTCATCGTGTTCGTGCTGATCGTCATCTTCCTCCAGGTCCGACCGCAGGGCCTGTTCACCGTGCGGACAAGGAGTTTGGCATGACCGCACTCACCTCACGCCTGCGCGAGTACCCCCGGCTGACCCCCGTCGCGGGCTTCGCCGTCGCCGCGTTCATCCTGTTCGCGGTGGCGCCGGCGGTGCTCAGCGACTTCCGGCTGAACCTGCTGGCCAAGTTCCTCTGCTTCGCCATCGTGGCCGCGGGCATCGGCTTGGCCTGGGGCCGTGGTGGCATGCTCACCCTGGGCCAGGGCGTGTTCTTCGGCATCGGCGCCTACATCATGGCTATGCACATGCAACTCGCCGACGCCGCTCGCCTCGGCAACGACGTGCCCGAGTTCATGGAGATCTCCGGCATCAGCGAACTGCCCGCCTTCTGGCAGCCGTTCGCCTCGGCGCCGGTCGCCATCCTCGCCATCCTGGTGCTGCCCGGGCTGGTCGCCGCGGTGCTCGGCTTCGGGGTGTTCAAACGCCGGGTCAGGGGCGCCTACTTCGCCATCCTGAGCCAGGCGCTGGCGGCGGCGCTGGCCATCCTGCTCACCGGTCAGCAGGCCATCGGTGGCTTCACCGGCCTGTCGGATTTCCGCGCGTTCTTCGGCTTCAAGCTGTCGGACCCGGCCAACCGGCAGATGCTGTTCTTCCTCGCGGCGGGCACTTTGCTGCTGGTCGTCGCGCTGATCCGGCAGCTCAACCGCAGCCGCTACGGCGAACTGCTGGTCGCGGTGCGCGACGCGGAGGAGCGGGTGCGCTTCCTGGGCTACGACCCGGCCAACATCAAGATCGTCGCCTATGTGGTGGCGGCGTTCCTGGCCGGCATCGCCGGCGCGCTGTTCACCCCGATCGTCGGCATCATCTCGCCCGCCGACATCGGCGTCGTCCCGTCGATCGCGTTCCTGATCGGTGTCGCGATCGGTGGCCGGACCACGCTGCTCGGCCCGGTGCTCGGCGCGATCGGCGTGGCCTGGGCGCAGACCTCGCTGTCGGAGTCGTTCCCGTCGGGCTGGACCTACCTGCAGGGTGTGCTGTTCATCGTGGTCGTCGGCTTCATCCCGGCCGGGCTGGCCGGCCTGTGGCCGATGCTCAAAGGCTGGTGGGCGAGCCGGGAGCCGCGACCGGCCCCCGCGCCGATCGCGCCCGAGCCCGCCGTCGTCACCGAGGAGAAGGTGGAAGCCCGATGACCACGCACGAACCCAAAGCGGGCGGCAACGCCGGCATGGACAGCGACTACCTCGAAATCCGCGGGCTCTCGGTGAGTTTCGACGGTTTCAAGGCGGTCTCCGAGGTCGATCTCACCGTGCTGCAGGGCGACCTGCGGTTTCTGATCGGCCCCAACGGCGCGGGCAAGACCACCCTCATCGACGCCATCACCGGACTGGTCCCGGCGACGGGATCGGCACAGAAGTCGGGCACCGAGCTGCTGGGCAAGAAGGTGCACCAGATCGCCCGCCTCGGCGTGGGTCGCACCTTCCAGACCGCGAGCGTGTTCGAGCAGCTCACCGTGTTGCAGAATCTCGACATCGCGGCGGGCGCGGGCCGTTCGCCGCTGTCGCTGCTGCGGGCGCGCAAGACGGTGCTGCCCAGCATCGAAGAGGCTTTGGAGACAACGGGTCTCACCGCGCTGCGGGACAAGCCAGCCGGAGTGCTCGCGCACGGGCAGAAGCAGTGGCTCGAGATCGGCATGCTGCTGGTGCAGAACGCCTCGGTGCTGCTGCTCGACGAACCCGTCGCCGGGATGAGCGCCGAGGAACGCGAGGAGACCGGAAACCTGTTGCGCCGCATCGGCGGTGACCGCGTGGTCGTGGTCGTGGAACACGACATGGACTTCATGCGGTCCTTCGCCACCTCGGTCACCGTGCTGGCCGGCGGCCGGGTGCTCAGCGAGGGCAGCGTGGAAGAAGTGCAGGCCGACCCGAAGGTGCAGGAGGTCTACCTCGGCACCGCGACCATGGCCGCGGACTCGACGGACAAGGAGTCGGCCGATGCTTGAACTACACGAGATCCACTCGGGATACGGGCGCACCGAGGTGATCCACGGCGTCACCATGACGGTGCCCGACGACAGCGTGGTCGCCATCATGGGCCACAACGGCGCGGGCAAGACCACGCTGCTGCGCACCGCTGTCGGCCTGTTGCCCACCAAGTCGGGCACCATCACCTTCGACGGCGAGAAGATCACCAAGCTCTCCCCCTCGCAGCGGGTCAAACGCGGTATCGCCTACGTGCCGCAGGGGCAGCAGAGCTTCCCCCAGCTCACCACCGCCGAGAACTTGCAGGTCGTGGCCGACGGGCGCAAGCGGGGCAAGGCGCTGATCGAGGAATCGCTCACGCTGTTCCCGGCCCTGCGTGAGCTGCTCACCCGCAAGGCGGGCCTGCTCTCCGGCGGCCAGCGCCAGCAGCTGGCCATCGCCCGCGCGCTGATCACCGAGCCCAAGCTGCTCATCCTGGACGAGCCCACCGAGGGCATCCAGCCGTCGGTGGTGGCCGAGATCGAACGCACCATCATCGAGCTCACCCAGCGTGGCGGGCTCAGCGTGCTGCTGGTGGAACAGCACATCGGCTTCGCGTTGCAGGCCGCGCAGCAGTACTACGTGCTGCACTCGGGGCATCTCGGGTCGTCCGGGGCGGGCGGCGCGGGCGCGGAATCCGCGGTGCGCGCGGCGATGGCGATCTGAACGCAGCGGCGAGATGCCACGCGGGGGCACGGGCGGCGACGAACCGCCCGCGGGCGGTCGGGTGCCGCTGGCCGAGCGCGTCTACGTCGCGCTGCGCGACGACCTGGCCGTCGGGTCCATCTCACCGGCCGAGCGGTTGCGCGCGGAACGGCTGGCGCGCCGCTACGGCGTCTCGCGCACTCCGGTGCGCGAGGCGCTGGCCCGGCTCCAGGCCGACGGACTGGTCCGGCGTCACCCGGACGGGCTCTACCTGTACCGGCCGAGCCCGGCCGAGCTGGACGAACTCTACGAACTACGGATCGTGCTGGAAGCCCGTGGTTTTCAGCGCATCGAGGCCACCGACTCGGTGCATCCGCACCGGCAGGCCGGCCACGACTTTCCCGTGGTGCGCGCCGAACTCGAGCGCTGGCGCGCGTTCCGGGACACGCCACCGGACCCCGGCCCCGACCTGGTCGCCGCCGACGAGCGGTTCCACACCGAACTGCTGCGGGCCGCGGGCAACCTCGCCCTGGCCGACGCGCTCACCGCCGTCTACCTCCGGGTCCGCCCCGTCCGCACGATGGACGCGCCGACCCCGGCCCGGGTCGCGGCGATGACCGCCGACCACATCACCATCGCCGAACACCTCCTCGCGGGCGAGCCGGAACCGGCTCGGCGCGCCCTCGTCGCCCATATCGCCGCCTCGCGCACCCACCTGCGGGCGCGCGCCGAACCCGGTCACGCCGTGCGGGATTGACTGGTTCAGCAGCCGTTCTGGAACGGCCAGCAGGCGGTCGGTCGCTGACTCACCGGAGTCGGCGCCGGCCGCGTGGTCTGCGAGGTCTCCGAACTGGGCCGGGGCCGTGGCGAGTCGTGGAGCAGGGCCTGCCCGATCACCAGGAACACCACGAAGACACCGAGCAGCGCCGCCGCGAACACGATGAGTCCGGTCTTGCGGCCGCGCCGGCCCGGCTCCGGCGGGGGCGCCTGGATCGGCTCGGTGAACCGGCGCGGCTGCGGTGGCCGCGGCGCCGGCGCGGGGCGGTTGCCGTCGAACCCGTCCTCGGCCAGTTCGGCGCGCGAGGGCGCGAGCTCGGCGAGGCCGAGCGCGGTGCAGGTGGTGCGGACCCGGTCCACGGTCCACGCGCGCGGGCCCGCGGCGAAGCCGTCGAGGTAGACCCGCAGCTCGTGCGCGTCGACGGTGTTGGCGACGACCACGTCCAGGCCCGGCCGCAATACGGTGCGGGCGGGCCGCACCACCACACCCCGGTACGGCACCAGCACTACCGCCCCGCACACCTGGCCGCCGTCCTGCAGCGCCTGTTCCAGCGCCACGCGTACCGCGTGCACGCCGTGTTCGAGCCGGTCGGTGAACCCCGCCGCGGACTCGGTGTCCAGGTCGAGCGGGCTGTCGCTGATCGTCCACGCGCCCGCCGCCGACACCGCGAGCAGCCCGCTCTGCCTGCGCCGGAACCCCTTGACCTCGACGACCGTGATCCCCCGCGGTGTCACGATCACCGCCCCCAGCCTGCGATCCCCGACCCGGCAATCGATCAGCGCGAGCCCCGTACCCGGCGAGGCGCGCAGGCAATCGACGAACTCCCGCTCGGCGCCGGTGAGCTCCGCCTCCGGCCTGATCCGAACCAGCATGTGCGATGTTCCCCTACGAGTCTGAAGCGACCTCACACCGCCGCTGCGCGCTGCGGTGCCCACCGATCATGACGCGCAACTGTTGCGAAAACCACTGGAAAGCAAAGAAAAACACCCCGCCGCGCACAGTCCGCACCGCAACCCGCTACCGGCGAGTACGCTGCGAACCGGCCGCGCCGACCCGAACAGACAGGTGGAGACGAGATGGATAAAGCGCCACTACCACGCGTTTCTCCGGGACGTTTCGCCGAACTGGGACCCATCAACTGGGTTGTCTGGCAGGTACTTTCCCGCGCCTCCGGCACCGACGACGCGCATCTGTTCAGCACCCTCGGCCGCACCGGCGGGCTGTTCCGCGGGTGGCTGCATTTCTCCGGCAAGCTCATGCCGGGGGGACGGCTGCCGCGCGCCGAGGCCGAACTGGTGATCCTGCGGGTCGCGCACCTGCGCGCCTGCGACTACGAGACCGACCACCATCGCAGGCTCGGACGCAAAGCGGGACTGAGCCTGGTCGAGATCGACCGGGTGGCCGCCGGCCCGGACGCCGAGGGCTGGACGCCGCGGCAACGCGCGCTGCTGACCGTCGTCGACCAGCTGGTCACCGACCGGGACGTGGCCGATGCCGCCTGGACCGAGCTGGCCGCGCACTACGACGAGCGCCGGCTGATCGAGATCGTGCTGCTGATCAACCAGTACGAGGGCCTGGCCGCCACCATCACCACGCTCCGGATCGATCGCGACACCTTCTGAACATGTGACGCAGCTCATAGAGCGGAACTCGCGAATGCTCGCCATCGTTTAATTCGTACAACGTACGGAGTTCATCGCATCGAGGAGCACGCATGCAGATCACCAGTTCGGCCATCTCGCTCAATGTCGCCGACCCGCAGGCCTCGGCCCGATTCCTGATCGACCACCTCGGCTTCACCGAGCAGATGGCGGCCGACGGATTCGTCTCCCTGCAGCGCGCCGACGCCGGGATGAACGTGATCTACCTGCGCACCGGGCTCGGCACGTTCAAGCCGGCCCGGATCGCGGGCAGCGCGGGTGAGGGCACGCTCGTGGTGTTCGTCGTCGACGACATCGACGCCGAGTACGAGCGGCTGCGCGGGGCGGGCGTCTCGATCGAGACGCCCATCGAGACCGAGGAGTGGGGCGAGCGCTACTTCCAGATGACCGATCCGAACGGGATCGTCATCCAGCTCGTGCAGTGGATGTGATCAGCGGCGCGCGACCCGCAGCGCCGCCAGGATCATCGGGATCTGCAGCGGCAGCCGGGCCAGCACCCCGGCCTTGAACAGGTTGTTCGCCTTCGGGTTGCCGACCACGTCGACGGTCATCTGGATGTTCGCCGGGAAGACGCCGACGAACAGCAGGGCGGCCAGCCAGCCACCGAGGCGGCGGGTGCGCGGCACCGCGAGCGCCGTCGCCACGCCGAGCTCGGCGACTCCGGAGGCGTAGGTGTAGGTGCGCGGGTTGCCGGGCAGCTTCGGCGGCACGATGCCGTCGAAGGGCTTCGGCGCGACGAAATGCAGGACGCCCATCACGAACAGCAGGCCACTCAGGTACGAGTGCGTGCGCCGACGGGGAGATTCGGTAGCCACACCCGAACTCTGCCACACCGCTCCCCGGCGGCCCACCCCCTCTTTCAGGCCAGCAGGGCCCGGAACGCCTCGACCGGCGGCGTGACCGGGCGGCCGATCAGCTTCGCCAGATCGCCGGTCCGCACCTCGAGCAGGCCACGGCCGATCCCGGTGTCGGCGTCGGCCAGCGCGGCGGCCACCGGCTCGGGCAGCCCGGCCTGGCCCAGGATCGCCGCATAGTCGGCTTCGGGCAGATCCTGGTAGCGCACCGGCTTGCCCGCGACCTCGCCGATCACCGCGGCGAGCTCGTCACCGGTCAGCGCCTCGTCGCCACCGAGTTCGTAGACCCGGCCCTCGTGCCCGTCGGTGATGAGTACCGCCGCGGCCGCGGCGGCGTAGTCGGCACGCGGGGCGCCGGAGACCTTGCCCGCGCCGGAAGCGCCGGCCAGCACGCCGGTCTGCGCGGCGTGCGCGGCGCCCGCCGCGTAGTTCTCCCAGTACCAGCTGTTGCGCAGCAGGACGGTGGGGATACTCGCGGAGGCGAGCACCTCCTCGGTGCCGCGATGTTCCTGGGCGAGGATCATCGGGTTCTCCGTGGCGGCGGGAATGCTGGTGTAGGCCAGCAGCCGGACACCGGCGCGCTCGGCCGCGCGCACGACATTGGTGTGCTGGGCGACCCGCGCGCCGAACTCGTTGCCCGAGACGAGCAGCACCCGGTCGACGCCGGTCAGGGCGGCATCGAGCGCGGCGGGGTCGTCGTAGGAGGCCTGTCGGACCACCGCGCCGCGCTCGGCGAGGTCGGCGACCTTGGCCGGGTCGCGCACGATCGCGACGGGCCGCTCGCCCGCCGTCAGCAGGGCCTCGACGACGAGCCTGCCCAGCTGTCCACTCGCACCGGTCACCGCGACAGTCATGTTCTACCTCCAGAGTTCATACGATTTGTCATGCACTAACTAATAGTAAGCACTATGCATTCCGCAGGCACTCTGGTCAAGAGCGGTACTATCGGGCCATGAGCACGCGGCAACCGCCCCCGGCGGACGAGGATCCGGCCATCGAGGCCGACGTCTTCGCGCGTAACTGCAGCTCACGACCGGTACTGCAGAACGTCGCGAGCCGCTGGGGCGTGCTCGCGCTGGTGGCTCTGCGGGAGGGGCCCTACCGGTTCAGCGCGCTGCGCAGGCGCGTCGACGGGGTGAGCGAGCGGATGCTCTCGCAGACCCTGCAGTCGCTGGAACGCGACGGCATGGTGCATCGCGAGGTGCTCGAGGCCATTCCGCCGCGGGTGGAGTACACGCTCACCGAACTCGGGGCGCAGGTGGCCGAGCGGCTGGAGTCGCTGATCGTGGTGCTGGAGACGAACATCGACACCGTGCACGCGGCGCAGGCGTCCTATCGCCGCGACGACAAGTCCGAGACGGTGGTGAATTCGTAGCCCTGGGCACGCAGCCCACGCACGATCTCCGGGACCGCGGCCGCGGATTCGCCGCCGTGCATCACGTGCAGCAGGATGATCGAGCCGGGGCGGGTCCGGGCAAGAGTGTCGGCGACGATGGCGTCGCGGCTCGCGCCGCCGGCCGAGTCGGGTTCGACATCCCAGGTCACGGTGGTGCGGTCGTGCTCGGCGAGATAGTTCGGCAGGGACCAGAGCTTCTTGCCGTAGGGCGGGCGGAAGGTGATCGGCCCCTGGTAGCCGGTGCGACGGATCTCGGTGTCGGTGCGCTCGATCTCCGAGCGCACGGTGTCACCGGAGATCAGCACCATGCGCCGGTGGCTGTAGGAGTGATTGCCGATCTCGTGGCCCGCCGCGGCGATCGCGGCGCCGTATTCGGGATGCGCGGCCAGATCACCGCCGACCAGGTAGAAGGTGGCCGGAACGCGCAATTCGGCCAGCATCCGCAGCACCTCGGGGGTGCGGTGGGTGGGGCCGTCGTCGAAGGTGAGCGCGACCCACTTCTGGTCGGTCTCGACCCGGGCGACGAGTTCGCCGGTGAGCTGATAGGTCCGCGAATTCATCAGGACGTACAGCCCGCCGACAACGGCCAGCACCACCACGAACGCCGCGGCGCCGCCGATCAACCACTTCCGCACACAAGCTGTATACCGCATGCGCGCACAGCGGGCCGATCGGCGAACGCCGGGCCGGAACTACCCGTTACTCGATGACCTGGGTGATGTCGCCCGGGCGAAGGTAGTCGAAGAAACGATGGGCGCCGTCCTCGGTCATCCGCACACAGCCGTGCGACTTGGAATTGACCGGGCCCACATGGAATGCCATATCGCCGTTGAAGAACGTGGCCCAGCGCATCGGCGCATTGTGCATGGTGCTCCAGTGGAATTCCCGCTTGAAGGAAATCCGGGTCACCGCGGGCGGGGTCTCGTAGCCGGCCATACCGTGCGAAATCGGCGTCGGACCGAAGACCACCCGGCCGTTGTCCACCAGCCAGGCCTCGTTCGTCGACAGCCGCATGCATGCCCTGGCCTCCACCACCGGGCACGGGGACGCGGTCGGAACGATCGAGGGAACACCGGGAACGTCGGGGCCACCCGGGAAAAGCGGTTCGGCCATCGCGGGCGCCATGGTGCCGAATCCCGCCACCGCGATCAGTGCCGCCGCACGTGCCACCAATCCGAGAATGCGCTTGCTCATCGAGTAGTTGCCTCTCTAGTCCGCCTCCCCGCGCCTTTTGCCGACCGTGGGGAGCGTCGACAGTGCGGTTGCCGGGCCGGCGGTGACAAGGTGGTCAGCCATTGGGCGTGCCCGGCGAGTTACCCATGTACTGACGAAATCAGATGGAGCTACCAACAGGCGAAGCAGAGAACTACACGGATCATCGTGTATGACATGCGGATCCACCAAATCAACGCTCACAACTTTGCCGAAAAGAAATACTCGGAATTCGTGTCGTGGCACGGCGAAGGGGCGGCCGCTACGCGACCGCCCCTTCGGTGTCTTCGCCCGATCAGAAGTTGATCATGTGGCCGGCGAGGCCGTGGATCGCTTCCTGCAGCGCTTCGCTGAGCGTCGGGTGGGTGTGCACGTTGCGCGCGAGCTCGTTGACCGTGAGGTCCCACTTCTGGGCCAGGGTCAGCTCGGGCAGCAGCTCGGAGACGTCGGGGCCGATCAGGTGGCCGCCGATGAGCTCGCCGTGGGTCTTGTCGGCGATCAGCTTCACGAAGCCGGTGGGGTCGGCCAGACCGTGCGCCTTGCCGTTGGCGGTGAACGGGAAGGTCGCGACCTTCACGTCGTAGCCCTCGGCGCGGGCCTGCTCCTCGGTGAGACCGAAGCTGGCGACCTGCGGCTGACAGAAGGTGGCGCGCGGCATCATCCGGTAGTCGCCCAGCGCCATGGTCTCGGCGCCCGCGATGGTCTCGGCCGCGACCACGCCCTGCGCCTCGGCCACGTGGGCCAGCTGGAGCTTGGCGGTGACGTCACCGATCGCGTAGATGTGGCCCACGTTGGTGCGCATGTAGTCGTCGATCGCGATGGCGCCGCGGTCGGTGAGCGCGACACCGGTGGTCTCCAGGCCGTAGCCGTCCACCCGGGGCGCGAAGCCGACGGCCTGCAGCACCTTGTCGACGGTGACGGTCTCGACCGCGCCGGACTTGTTGTCCTTGATCTGGACGGTGACCTTGGAGCCGTCGTCGTCGATCGTCTGCACGGCCGCACCGGTGGTGATGGTGATGCCGAGCTTCTTGTACTGCTTGGTGATCTCCTTGGACACGTCGACGTCCTCGTTGGGCAGCGCCCGGTCGAGGAACTCCACGATCCGCACGTCCACGCCGTAGTTCTTGAGGACGTAGGCGAACTCCATGCCGATGGCGCCCGCGCCGACGATCAGGATCGAGCCCGGCAGGTCGCGGGTGAGGATCTGCTCCTCGTAGGTCACCACGTTGGCCGAGAGCTGGGTGCCCGGCAGCAGCTTGGTGGTGGTGCCGGTGGCGATGATGACGTTGTCGAACGTGATCGACTCGGAGCCGCCCTTGGTGAGGGCCACATCCAGCGAGTTCGGGCCGGTGAAGGTGCCGAGGCCGTCGAACTCGTCGATCTTGTTCTTCTTCATCAGGAAGTGCACGCCCTTGACGCGCCCGTCGGCCACCTTGCGGCTGCGGTCGAAGGCGGCGCCGAAGTCGAAGCTGACCTCACCGGAGATGCCGAAGGTCTTGGCCTCCTTGTGGAAGATATGGGCCAGCTCGGCGTTGCGCAGCAGTGCCTTGGACGGGATGCAGCCCACATTCAGGCACACGCCACCCCAGTATTTCTGCTCGACAATCGCTGTTCGCAGGCCGAGTTGAGCGGCACGGATCGCGGCGACATATCCGCCGGGACCAGCGCCGAGAACGACGACATCGTAGTGGGAAGTCACGACCCCGAGCCTAACTCTGTTTCGGGGAGTTCACCCACCCGTCCCCCCGGTAAGTGAGGGCCGCCGGGAACGGACCGGACGGTAATGTCCAGACGGTGAGCGGCGGGGCGGGAACGGAGGGTTCCGGGACGGGCAGCCGGCTCGACGGCACCGTCTCGACGCACCTGGTCCGCCTACTCGTCGACGAGGCCAGGCGGGCGGGCGCGAGCGAGGATCAGCTCGCCCGCGTACCCGGTACCGGCGAGGTGATCCTGCGCGGCGAACTGAACCGCGTCCCGATGAGCTCGCTGCTGCGGCTGTGGGAGCTGATCGCGCACGCCAGGCCCGGTGCGGGTTCCGGCGCCGCGGTGGCCGCCGCCGCGCCGCTGGGTTCGCTGAACACCTGGGACTACCTGGTGACCACCGGGCCGACCCTGGCCGACTCGCTGCGCGCGGCCCAGCCGTACCACCGCCTGGTCACCGCGGCCACCGAGGGTTTCGACCTGTCCGGCGACGGCGAGCTCACCGTCGGCTACCGGACCTCCGCCGGTGATCCGCTGGTCGCCTCGGTGGTCAACGAATACGTGCTCGCCTACTACCTGCGCCGCGCGCGCGAGGCCACCGGCCGCCCGCTCACCCCCACCCGCGTCAGTTTCGGGCACCGCGCGCCCGCCGACCGCGCGGGCCTGATCGCCGTCTTCGGCACCGACCGGATCGACTTCGACGCCGAGTCCGACGCGATCACCTTCCACGCCGACGACGCCACGGCCCCGCTCCCCCGCGCCGATCCGATGCTGGCGAATCTCGTGCGCAGCCACGCCGAACTGGTCCTCGCCTCCGCCCGCCCGGTCGCCGATCCGCTCGACGCGTTCCGCATCGCCCTGGCCGCCGCGCTCGACGCGGGCGACCCGGCGCTGGCCCGCGTCGCGAAAAGCCTGGCGATGAGCCCGCGCACGGTGCAACGACACCTCGCCGAGCACGGCACCTCCTGGCGCGACGAACTCGACCTGCTCCGCTACGAGCGCGCGAGGGCCCTGCTGGACGCCGGGCACAGCACCGCCACCGTGGCCGAGCAGCTCGCCTTCTCCGACGATCGGGCGCTGCGCAAGGCCTTCCACCGGTGGGCCGGGACGACGCCGGGAGCGCGGGCCGGCTGACGCTGTCGTGAACGGACCGGTCCGTGACGCGCGCGGACCTGGGACCGCCGACCCGGCGCCCCTACCGTTGTCCGCACCGGAGAAACACCGGCTGACCTCGAAGGAAGGCGCGATCATGAGCACTGTCACCCTGCCCACCCACACCCGCGAGATCCACCTGGCCGCCCGGCCGGACGGCGCGCCGGTGGCGACGGATTTCGCCCTCGTCGAGCACCCGCTGCCCGAGCTCGCCGACGGCCAGATCCTGGTGCGCAACACCTGGATGTCGGTGGACCCGTACATGCGGGGCCGGATGGACGACAAGGAGTCCTACATCCCGGCGTTCGAACTCGGTGCGGCACTGGATGGTTCGGCGATCGGCGAGGTGATCGCCTCGCGTTCGGCCGATATCGCGGTGGGCGCCACGGTCTCGCACTTCGCCGGCTGGCGCGAACACGCCGTCGTGGACGCGGCCACCGCCACCCCGATCGATCCGGAAGTCGCTGCACCGCAGCACTTCCTGGGCGTGCTCGGCACCACCGGTCTCACCGCCTACGCCGCCCTCACCGACGTGGCCCCGGTCCGGCCCGGTGACACCGTGTTCGTCTCGGCCGCGGCGGGCGCGGTGGGCAGCGTGGCGGGTCAGCTCGCCACGGCGCTCGGCGCGAAGCGGGTGATCGGCTCGGCGGGCGGAGCGGTGAAGGCGCGCACGCTGCTCGACGAGTTCGGCTTCGACGCGGCGATCGACTACCGCGCGGGCGATCTGGGCGGGCAGCTCGCGGCGGCCGCGCCCGACGGCGTCGACGTCTACCTCGACAGCGTCGGCGGCGAGCACCTCAAGGTCGCCATCGAGGCGCTCAACCAGCACGGCCGCATCGCCCTGGTCGGCGCGATCAGCGGCTACAACGGCGCCACCGCCGCGCAGACCCCCGATCTCTATCTCGCCGCGACGAAGGAGGCCACCCTGCGCGGCATGCTGGTGACCAGCTACTTCCCGCAGTTCGGCGAGTACATCGCGAAGGCGGCGGGCTGGCTGGCCGACGGCACCCTGCGCACCACCGAGACCGTGTACGAGGGCCTCGACCAGGCCCCCGCCGCGTTCCTCGGCGTGCTCGCCGGAGCCAACACCGGCAAGATGCTGGTCCGGCTGGGCTGAGCGGCGCTCAGTCCCGCCAGACCCGCGCGGCGACCCTGGCGAAGTTGCCGCAGAAGATGGCGGCCCGCTCGGCGGGGTGGAAGCCCCGGTCGGCCAGGAGTACGTCGAGGCCGGGCGCGCCGGATTCGCCGAGCAGGTCTTCGGGCGGAACCCATTGGAGTGGGCCCCATTTCGTGTACGACTCGGAGAAGGCGCCGGGGTTGGCGCGGATCTCCTCGTTGAACTCGGCGCCGTCGAAGGAATAGTCCGAGCCGACGCCGATGTGGTCGAGCCCGACCAGGTCCACGCCGTAGCGAATGTGGTCGGCCATCGCGGCCAGACGGGCGCCGTGTTCACCGGGAGCGTTGTGGCCGAGGAAGATTCCCACGCCGTTGATCCCGATCACGCCGCCCGTCTCGGCACAGGCCAGCGCCTGATCGTCGGTGATATTGCGCGGATGCTCCCACAGGGCAGCGAAATTGGAGTGGCTGTAGATCATCGGCACGGTGGTATGGGTGGCGATGTCGAGCCCGGTGCGCCGCGAGCAGTGCGAGCCGTCGGCGAACACACCGACCTCGTTCAGCTTGCGCACCAGGTCTTTTCCGTACCCGGTGAGGCCGGTGTCGACGGTGTCGAGGCAGCCGCATCCCGCCGCGTTGGCATGGTTGTAGGAGGGCAGCAGCGAGCGCACGCCGAGACCGTGGAACAGCTCGACATTGTCGAGATCGCCCCCGAGCGGTCCGGAATCCTCGAGGTCGAAGGCGAGCGCGATGGCATCGGGCGCACCGATATCGGCCGTCCGCTCGACCAGCCGGAACCGCGAGTCGGCCGTCGCCTGCTCACGGAACCGATCGAGCAGCGCGAGCGAATCCTGTGTGGACTGCGCCGAATAGCCCACATTCACCGACAGGTACGAGCCGAGCGGATACCGCGCGAGATCGCCGATCCGCGCGGTGTGATGCAACGGCAGACAGCAATGCTGTTCCCACAGGAAGGGCGCCACGTTCACCTCCGGTCATCGTCCGTGACCTGCGATCCTACGTTTCGCAACACGACCGGAACCGTAGCGACGCTAACGCACTGTTCGATCAACCCGATCAATCAGGTACTTCCTCCCACTGCTCGAAGGTGGTGCGACATGCGTCGCGTCCTCGTATTCCTGTCCACGCTCGCGGTCGGCGCCGGGCTGTGGACGATCCCCGCCGCGGCGGCCCCGCCCGCCTGCGACATCACCTGGGGTTCGCTCGACAAGTCTTCCTCGAACTACTCCCCCGCCACCGTCGTCGATGTGCGCGCGGGCAGGCACGAATGCTTCGACCGCCTCGTCGTCGACCTGGCCGGTCCGGTCGCCGGCTACCGAGTCGGCTATGTCGACACCGTCACCATGGACGGCTCCGGCGCGGCGGTGCCCCTGCGCGGCGGCGCGTTCCTCCAGGTGGCGGTCCAGGCTCCGGCCCACGACGACGCGGGCGCGGGCACCTACCGACCGGGACAGCCCGCCGAACTCGTCGGTGTCGGCGACTACCCGGCCTTCCGTCAGGTCGCGTGGGCGGGCTCGTTCGAGGGACAGACCACCCTCGGTCTCGGGGTCAGGGCCCGGCTGCCGTTCCGGGTGCTCACCCTCGACAACCCGGCCCGCGTGGTGATCGACGTGGCCCACGCCTGGTGAGCCTCACCAGCCTCGGCGCTGCGGCCGCGAGCCGACCAGCTCGCCGGGCTCGGCGGTCCCGCGGGTGCGGTAGACGATGTAGGGCCGGAACAGGTAGCCGAACGGCGCGCTGAACGCGTGCACGAGCCGGGTGAACGGCCAGATCGCGAACAGGACCAGCGCGATCGTCACATGGATGTGGAACGACAGCGGCGCCTGGGCCATCAGGTCACCGCGCGGCTGCAGGATCCAGATCGAGCGGAACCACGGCGACACCGTCTCGCGGTAGTTGTGCTCGGGGCCGACGGCGCCGGAGCCGATGAGGGTGGTCGCCAGGCCGGTCACCAGGGCCGCGATCAGGACCAGGTACATGATCTTGTCGTTCCAGGTGGTCGCGGTGAACACCGGGCCGTTGACGCGGCGCCGGTACACCAGCAGCACGATCCCGGTCAGCGTCGCGACGCCCGCGATGGACCCGAGCGTGATGGCCTGGATGTGATAGACGTGCTGGCTGATACCCACCGCGTCGGTCCAGGATTCGGGGATGACCAGTCCGATGATGTGCCCGACGATCACCACCAGCATGCCGAAGTGGAACATCGGGCTGCCGATCCGCAGCAGCCTGCTCTCGTAGAGCTGGGAGGACCGCGTGGTCCAGCCGAACTTGTCGTAGCGGTAGCGCCACCAGGTGCCCACGATCATCATCGCCAGGCTCACGTACGGGACGATGTCCCAGTAGATCTCGCCCGCGGAGACGGAATCCATGTCAGTGGCGTCCTTTCGCTACGGCGGGTGCCCGATCCGCTTCGGCGCGACGCGGCGGCACAGTGAGCGTGAACGGCGCGAGACCGACGGATTCGGCGGGCGGTCCCGCCTCGACGAGCCGCCGGGCACGGCCGAGGTCCTGTTCGGTCGCGGCGGGCAGCGTGCCCGCGACCGCGGCGAGCACCGGGGCGTAGGGCGAGTCCTCCCCCGCCAGCGCCAGCCCGATCGCGTCGATCGCCCCGCGGTGCGCGGTCAGCAGCGCGGCCCCCGCGATGGGATCGACGGTGGCGGCGAACTCGAGCAGCACGGTGAGATGGTCGGGCACCTCGCCTGCGGGCGGGTGGACGCCCGCCGCGCGATAGGCGTCGTTGAACGCGAGCATCGCCATGCCGCGGTTGCGGGTGTCGCCGTCGGTCCAGTAGGTCAGCAACAGCGTAGAGCGCCTGCGCAGATCGAAGGTGTCGACATACCCCTGGGCCGCGACGATGTCCGGCAGCGCGCGCAGGCTCGCCGCGGCTGTGCGCAGCGGCGCGGCGTCCTCGGCGGGAAGGTGACCGCACAGTTCGTCGACCAGATCCAGCCGCGCCCGATGGCCCGCGTCGGGATAGCTCAGCAGCAGCGACGCCGCCTGCCAGACGACGCGATGCCGCGCGGTGCGCCGGGCCGACCGGCCGAACAGCGCCATCAGCGTCCACCTCCACCTGGGAACATCCCGGCGGGCCTGCCCTTACCGTCCCAGTTGAGCAGGTTCACCCGCGCGCCCTCGCCCGCGCCGAGGGACTCGCTGGTCTGGCGCTGCTTCAGCGCGTGGAAAGTCTCGACGGCTACCGGCACCGGCGCGCCGCTGGTCTCCCCGAACGGGCCGGAAGCCTGCTCGTACATGCCGGGGCCGCCGTCGAAGTCGAGCGCGCAGTCGCTCACCGACTCCTCCAGCTGATGGCCGAGTTCGGCGTACGCCGACGGAATCACGTACCTGTCCTCGTATTTCGCGAGGGCGAGCAGGCGGTACATGCGATAGATCTGTTCCTCGGTCATGCCGACGGCGGCCGGAATATGTTCCTGCGGTTCGCGGCCCAGGTTGATGTCACGCATGTACGAGCGCATGGCGGCCAGCTTGCGCAGCACCGCCGCCACGGGCTCGGTGTCACCCGCGGTGAACAGGCCGGCGAGGTATTCCAGTGGGATGCGCAAGGATTCGAGCGCGCCGAAGAGGTTGCCGACGTCCTCGCCGTCGTGCCCGTCGCGGCTGACCGCGTCGACCACCGGCGACAACGGCGGGATGTACCAGACCATCGGCATGGTCCGGTACTCCGGATGCAGCGGCAGCGCGACACGGAAGTCCTTGAGCAGGGCGTGAATCGGCGAGCGCCGCGCCGCCTCGATCCACGCGTCCGGAATGCCGGAGGCTCGGGCGCCCGCCACCACCTGGGGATCGTTCGGGTCGAGCAGCACGTCCAGATGCGCCTCGTACAGGTCCTTGTCGTCGGCCACGGTCGCGGCGTCGAGCACCCGGTCCACGTCGTAGAAGATCAGCCCGATGTAGCGCAGCCTGCCCACGCAGGTCTCCGCGCAGACCGTCGGCAACCCGACCTCCACGCGTGGATAGCAGAACGTGCACTTCTCGGCCTTGCCGGTCTTGTGGTTGAAGTACACCTTCTTGTACGGACAGCCGGACACGCACATCCGCCAGCCCCGGCACCGGTCCTGGTCGACCAGCACGATGCCGTCCTCGCTGCGCTTGTACATCGCCCCGGACGGGCACGACGCGACGCAGGCGGGATTGAGGCAGTGCTCGCAGATGCGCGGCAGATAGAACATGAAGGTCTGTTCGAGGTCGAGTTTGACCTTCTCGCTCACCTTCGCCAGCACCGGATCGCCGGGGACGATCTCGGGCGAGCCCGCCAGGTTGTCGTCCCAGTTGGCCGACCAGCCCACCTTCATCGGCTTGCCGCTGATCAGGCTGCGCGGCGGAGCCACCGGGATCTGGTCGCCGAGCGGCGCGTTGGTGAGGTTCTCGTAGTCGTAGGTCCAGGGTTCGTAATAGTCCTGGATCGCGGGCATCTTCGGGTTGGAGAAGATGCGGGCGAGCTTGGCGTAGCGGCCGCCGTCGCGCAGGTTCAGCCTGCCGTTGCGTTCGCGCACCCAGCCGCCGCGCCATTTCTCCTGATCCTCGTAGGTGCGCGGATAGCCCTGTCCCGGGCGGGTTTCCACATTGTTGAACCACACGTACTCGGTGCCCGAGCGGTTGGTCCAGGCCTGCTTGCAGGTCACCGAGCAGGTGTGGCAGCCGATGCACTTGTCGAGGTTCATCACCATCGCCAGTTGCGCCATGACCTTCATCAGTACGTCACCTCCTGGCCGCGGCGCCGGACCACGGTCACTTCGTCACGCTGGTTTCCGGTGGGGCCGAGATAGTTGAACGCGAAGGCCGTCTGCGCGTAACCGCCCGCCAGATGCGACGGCTTCACCAGCAGGCGGGTCAGCGAATTGTGGATGCCGCCACGGGTTCCCGTCTTCTCCGTGCGCGGCACATCGATGGTGCGTTCCTGGGCGTGGTGCACGTAGACCACGCCCTCGGGCATCCGGTGCGAGACGATCGCGCGGCACACCAGCACACCGTTGCGGTTGTCGGCCTCCACCCAGTCGTTGTCGGCGACACCGATCTTCGCGGCGTCGGCCGGGCTCATCCACATGGTCGGGCCGCCGCGCGAGAGCGAGAGCATCAGCAGGTTGTCCTGGTACTCGGAGTGGATGGACCACTTGGAGTGCGGGGTCAGGTAGCGCACGGTGATGCCGACACCATCGCGCTGGTCGCCGATCCGGGGTTCGTCGAAGAGGCGGGCCATGTCCAGCGGCGGCCGGTAGATCGGCAGCGCCTCGCCCAGTTCCTCGATCCAGTCGTGGTCGACGTAGAAGTGCATGCGGCCGGTGAGCGTGTGAAAGGGCTTGAGCTGCTCGATGTTCACCGTGAACGGCGCGTACCGGCGGCCGCCGGTCTCGCTACCGGACCATTCGGGACTGGTGATCACCGGCACCGGCCTGGCCTGGGTGTCGGCGAAGGTGATCCGCTTCTCCTCGCTGCCTTCGGCGAGGTGGACCAGCGCCCGCCCGGTGCGCTTCTCCAGCTCCTGGAAGCCCGCGACGGAGAGTCTGCCGTTGGAGGTGCCGGACAGCCGCAGCACCGTCTCGGCCATCTTCTCGGCGGTGTCCAGGGCCGGGCGTCCTTCGGCCACACCGGCGTTCATCACTCCGTGCAGCTTCGCGAGTTCGCGGACTTCCTGATCGGGGATCACGGTGACGCCCTTGGTGGTCAGGCCCGCCTTCTCCACCAGCGGGCCCAGCGCCGCCCATTTCTCGGCGATCGCCGGGTAGTCACGTTCCACCACCACCAGCGGGCCCATCGTCCTGCCGGGGACCGGCTTCTCACCAGTCGTACGCCAATCCGATTCCACGCCACCGGGATAGGCCATGGCGCCCGGGGTGTCGTGTTGCAGTGTGCCCATGACGATGTCGGTGCGCTTGCCCAGATGCTTCGCCGCCATGGCCGAGAAGCTGCGGGCGATGGCGCCGAAAGCGTCGAAGTCCGAACGGGTTTCCCACGGCGGATCGATGGCGGGGGTGAACGCGTGGATGTAGGGGTGCATGTCGGTGCTGGACAGGTCGGCCTTCTCGTACCAGGTCGCCGCGGGCAGCACCACGTCGGAGAACAGGGTGGTGGAGGTCATCCGGAAGTCGATCGACATCAGCAGGTCGAGCTTGCCCTCGGGCACCTCGTCAGGCCAGTCCACGCTCACCGGGCGGGTACCGGGCTCGGTGGGGGTGGCCTGGAGATTCGAGGTGGTGCCGAGCAGGTGTTTCAGGAAGTACTCGTTGCCCTTGGACGAGGAGCCGAGCAGGTTGGCCCGCCACACGCTGAGCACGCGCGGCCAGTTCTTCGCGGCGTCGGGGTCCTGGAGCGCGAATCGCAGCTCGCCACCGGCCAATTGGTCGACGGTGTACTGGACGGGGTCTACGCCCGCCGCCTTCGCCGCGTCAGCCAGGTCGAGGCTGGAGCGGTCGAACTGCGGGAAGAACGGGGTCCAGCCCATCGCGACGGCCGAGCTCAGCACGTCCATGGTGTGCTTGTCCTTGAACCGGCCGCGACCGGTCGGCGCGGACAGCGCGTCGGCACGGTAGCCGTCGTAGCGCCACTGGTCGGTGTGCACGTACCAGTAGGAGGTGCCCGCCATCTGGCGCGGCGGCCGCGACCAGTCGGTGCCCATGGCGACGGTCGCCCAGCCGGTCACCGGCCTGCACTTCTCCTGCCCCACGTAATGGGCCCAGCCGCCGCCGTTGCGGCCCATCGACCCGGTGAGCAGCAGCAGCGACAGGATGGCGCGGTAGGTCGCGTCGCCGTGGAACCACTGGCAGATGCCCGCGCCCATGATGATCATGGTCCGGCCGCCGGACTCCACCGCGTTGTTCGCGAACTCCCTGGCGATCCGGACCACCTGGGCCGCGGACACACCGGTGATCGGCTCCTGCCAGGCCGGGGTGTATGGGGTCTCGGCGTCGTCGTAGTCGCGCGGCCAGTCCCCCGGCAGGCCGGGCCTCGCCACCCCGTACTGGGCCAGCATCAGATCGAAGACCGTGCACACCCGTCGGCCGGCGACCACCCGGACGGGCACGCCGCGCGCCATGGTCTCGCCGTGCCCGTCGACGGTGTCGAAGCGCGGCAGGGTGACCTCCGCCGCCTGCCCGGCCGCCTCCCCCGCCTCGGCGACGGTCAGCGTGGGTACCAGCTCGCCCAGGTCGAGGTTCCATTTGCCGACGCCGTCGGGCCCGTAGCGGAACCCGAGCGACCCGTGCGGCACCACCGGCGCCCCGGTGACCCCGTCGACGAACACCGGCTTGAACGCCGCGTTCTCCTCGGTGCTGCCCAGGTCGGCCGCGGTGAGGTTCTTGCCGGGCACCAGCCGCCCGTCGCGCTCCTCGAGGGTGATCAGGAACGGCAGATCGGTGAACCGGCGGACGTAGTCGACGAAGAACGGTTCGCGCCTGCGCACGTAGTACTCGCTCGCGATCACGTGTCCCATGGCCATGGCCAGCGCACCGTCGGTGCCCGCCGCGCACGGCATCCACTCGTCGGCGAACTTGGTGTTGTCGGCGTAGTCGGGGCTGACGGTGACGATCTTGGTGCCGCGATACCGCACCTCGGCCATCCAGTGCGCGTCCGGCGTCCGGGTGACCGGCACATTGGAACCCCACATGAGCAGGTACGACGCGTCCCACCAGTCGCCGGACTCGGGCACGTCGGTCTGGTCGCCGAACACCTGCGGCGAGGCCACCGGCAGGTCGGCGTACCAGTCGTAGAACGAGGTCATCGCGCCGCCGATGAGCTCGATGAAACGGGAACCGGCCGCGAAGGAGATCATCGACATGGCCGGGATCGGCGAGAAGCCGGCCACCCGGTCGGGGCCGTGGGTCTTGATGGTGTGCACGTGCGCGGCGGCGATCATCTCCACCGCCTCGTCCCAGCTCACCCGGACCAGTCCGCCCTTGCCCCTGGCCCGCTGGTAGGTGCGGCGGCGTTCGGGGTCGGCCTGGATGTCGGCCCAGGCCAGCACCGGGTCACCGAGCCGTCTTCTGGCCTCCCGGTACATCTCCACGAGGACGCCGCGCGCGTACGGATACCGCACGCGGGTGGGCGAATACGTGTACCAGGAGAACGCCGCGCCGCGCGGACAGCCGCGCGGCTCGTATTCGGGACGGTCGGGTCCCGCCGAGGGGTAGTCGGTCTCCTGGGTCTCCCAGGTGATGATGTCGTCCTTGACGTAGATCTTCCACGAGCACGACCCGGTGCAGTTCACCCCGTGCGTCGAGCGCACCACCTTGTCGTGGCTCCAGCGGTTGCGGTAGAAGATGTCGCCCTCACGCCCGCCCTGCCGGGTGACGGTGCGCAGATCGGCGGATTCGGTACCGGGCGTGAAGAACCGCCCGCTGCGCACGAGCAGGTCCTCGATGGGTCCGCCGATGCGCTCTTCGGATGCCACGTGCGCTCTCCTTCGCGGTCGGATCAGGCGTGCGGTTCCGGTTCGGTGGCGTGCAGTTTGAACGCGGTGTAGAGCAGGGCCGCGAGCGCGGTGGCCGCGAGCAGCAGCAGGCCGACGGTGTAGCTGTGGGTGGCCTCGTTGTAGGTGACACCCATGATCAGCGGCGGGAAGTAGCCACCGAGACCACCTGCCGCCGAGACGATTCCGGTGACACTGCCGACGTTGGAGGCGGGCGAGCGCCGCGCCACCCAGGCGAACACGCCGCCGGTGCCGATCCCGAGGAACAGCGCCATCGTGATGAAGGTGGCCGCCGAGGCGATGTCGGCGGGTGGTTTGAACGAGGCGACGATCGCCATCACCACCGTGCCCGCCAGCGAGGTGACCACGATGTACTTGGGCGCGATCCGGTCCGACAGGGCACCGCCGATGGGCCGGGCGATCACCGCGGCCAGGGCGAAGGCGGCGGTGCGGGTGCCCGCGTCGACCGCGGAGAAGCCGTAGACGTTCTTGATGTAGGTGGGCAGGTACGAACTGAACGCCACGAACCCGCCGAACACCACCGCGTACAGGAACGACATCTCCCAGGTGACACCGAGTTTCATGGCGGCGCGCAGCTTGGGCACCACCGGATCGGTGTTGGGGGTGAACTGCGGCGAGTTCCGCATGAGGAACACGCACAGCAGCGCTGTCACCGCCAGCGCGGCGGCCACGATCAGATGCGTGGACAGCAGCCCGAACCAGCGGACGAAACGCGGGGTGAAGAACGCCGATACCGCGGTACCCACCATGCCCGCGCCGAACACACCGGTCGCGAACCCGCGCCGGGACGGCTCGTACCAGGAGTTCGCGAACGGGATCCCGACGGCGAAGATGGTGCCGGGGATGCCGAGCAGGAAGGCCGAGACCAGCATCAGCGGATACGACTCGATGCTGCCCGCGATGCCGACCAGGACCACCGGCACGATCGAGGCCAGCGAGACCCCGATGAACATCATCCGGCCGCCGATCCGGTCGGTGAGCGCGCCCGAGACGATCCGGCCCAGCGAGCCGACCAGGATCGGCATCGCCACCATGATCGACGCTGCCATACTGCTCAGCGTCATCTTGTCGGCGTAGTTCGGGGAGAGCGGGCCGATCAGGTTCCAGGCCCAGAAGTTGATGGCCGAAACCCAGGTGGCCAGGACGAGGTTGAGCGTCGCCGACCCGGTGCGTACCGCTGTCTGTAGCGAGGTCACCCGTCCAGGAGACCACATCGGCACCGGCCGTAATGCTTGAACACGCAACGATCGGGCAACTCGGCGAGAAATCGCGCGAGCACGAGTTCGGGCCACTTTCCGGCGGCGTCACCGCGCCCTGGCAAACCGCCGGATGTCCACACCCCGCGATGCGATCGGCCACATGGGCAACAATGTGGGGATGAGCGGCGTTGAGCAGAACGTGACCGATCCCTATCTCTGGCTCGAGGACGTGACCGACGAGGCCGCGCTGGACTGGGCGCGCGCCCGCAACGAGGTGGTCGGCCGCCGGTTCGCCGCGACCGACCGGTTCGCCGACCTGGAGCGTCGCATCCTCGCGATGCTCGACGACGACACCAAGATCGCCTACCCGGGCCGGCGCGGCCCGTGGCTCTACAACTTCTGGCGCGACGCCGAGCACCAGCGCGGGCTGTGGCGGCGCACCACCATCGAGTCCTACGCCACCGACGATCCCGAGTGGGACGTGCTGATCGATGTCGACGCGCTGGCCGAGGCCGACGGCGAGAACTGGGTGTGGCAGGGCGCCACCGTGCTGCGCCCGTCCCAGGAGCGCGCCTTCATCCAGCTCTCCCGCGGCGGCGCCGACGCCAAGGTGCAGCGCGAGTTCGACCTGACCACACGGCGATTCATCGACCCCGCCGACGGCGGCTTCTACCTGCCCGAGGCCAAGTCGCAGCTGCGCTGGATCGATATCGACACCGTCTACGTGGGTACCGACTTCGGCCCGGACGCGCTCACCGACTCCGGCTATCCCCGCGTCGCCAAGCGCTGGCATCGTGGCACCCCGCTGGCCGAGGCCGTGACGGTCTTCGAGGGCAAGCCCAGCGATGTCTCGATCAGCGTCGGCTACGACCGCCACCCCGGCTATGAACGGCACTGGGCCGGCCGAGCCACGGACTTCTTCAACGAGGAGGTCTCACTGCTCGGCCCCGACGGCACCTGGCAGCTGCTCGACACCCCCACCGACGCGGACGTGAGCTGGTACCGCGACTGGCTGCTGGTGCGGTTGAAGACCGCGTGGACGGTCGGCGGCGAGACCTTCGAGCCCGGCAGCCTGATCGTCACCGACCTGCCCGGATTCCTCGCGGGCGACCGGGATTTCGAGGTCCTGTTCACCCCCGACGCGCACACCTCGCTGGACGGGTGGGGCTGGACCGAGAACCACCTGATCCTGACCACCCTGCAGGACGTGCAGTCCGGTTTCCGGGTACTCACGCCCGGTCCCGACGGCTGGGCGGCCAGCGGCCTCGCCGATTCCCCGGCGATGTCGTCGACCTCGGTCAGCAATCTCGACCCGCTGGAGGCCGGTGACGAATTCATGCTCACCACCACCGGTTTCACCACGCCGACCACCCTGCTGAGCGGGTCCGTCGGCCAGGCGGTGACCCAATTGAAGCAGGCCCCCGCGTATTTCGACGCGACCGGAGTGGAGACCGAGCAGTTCTTCGCCACCTCCGACGACGGAACGGCGGTGCCCTACTTCGTGATTCGTCACCGTGACCGTCGCGGGACGCCCAGCCCCACCATCATGAACGGCTACGGCGGTTTCGAGATCTCCAAGACGCCGCAATATCTGGGCTCGGCCGGAATGGCGTGGCTGGAACGTGGCGGCACCTATGTGATGACCAATATTCGCGGCGGCGGCGAATACGGTCCCGAATGGCACACGGCGGCATTGAAAGAACACCGGCACCGGGCGTTCGAGGACTTCGCCGCGGTCGCCCGCGACCTGGTGACGCGCGGCATCACCACCGCGGACCGTCTGGGCGCCATCGGCGGCAGCAACGGCGGCCTGCTGATGGGCGTGATGCTCACCCGCTACCCGGAGCTGTTCGGCGCGATCGTGTGCCAGGTGCCGCTGCTGGACATGCGGCGCTACCACCTGCTGCTGGCGGGCGCGTCCTGGGTGGCCGAGTACGGCGACCCGGACAAGCCCGAGGAATGGGCCTACATCAGCGAGTACTCGCCGTACCAGAACACCGATCCCGATCGGCAGTACCCGCCGATCCTGCTGGCCACCTCCACCCGCGACGACCGGGTGCACCCCGGCCACGCCAGGAAGATGGCCGCGCTGCTGGAAGCCCAGGACCGCACCGTCTGGTACTACGAGAACATCGAGGGCGGGCACGGCGGAGCCGCCGACAACAAGCAGTCGGCGTACCTGTCCGCGCTGGTCTACGAGTTCTTCACGCAGATGCTGATGGAGGGCCGCCGCGCGGCCTGACGCTCAGCGGTCGCGCAACCACTTCTCGACGACGTCGACGGTGGAGTCCGGATTGGTGATCCAGCCGTTGTGCCCCAGGGCCTCCGGCTGGAACCACCGGGTGACCGGCGCTGCGGGCAGCTTGCTCAGCAGGTGGTCGGCGGAGGTCTGCGGGGCCAGGTCGTCGCCCGCCACCGTGATGGACAGGACCGGGAACTTCAGCCGGGAGATGCGTTCCTCGTAGTCGATGTCGGCGCCGACCGGGACGAAGCGGCCGGTCCTGGCCAGCCGCGCCCAGTCCGACATGAGCACCTTGGACTGCCTGCCGAAGGCGCGCTTGCCGAGCATGTCGCCGGGCCAGAAACCGGCCAGGTTCGACGCCACGGCCACGGCGGCGGTGCCGACCAGCATGCCGGGCCCGAAGACGCCGCGGTAGCCGCGGAAATACGGTGTGCCGGAGGCGACCAGGATCAGCCCGGCGATCCGCCCGCGCGCCCTGGCCGCGTACATCACCGACAGCTGCCCGCCCATGCTGTGGCCGAGCAGATACGGGGTGCTGTCGGGGAAGCGGGTGCGCACCGCCTGCAGCATCGCCGGGAAGTCGATCGAGGCCAGTTCGTGGTAGCCGAAGGCGCTGTCGGCGTCGGTGCGGTGCGTGCTGTCTCCGTTGCCGCGCAGCTCGCCGATGGCCACGTCGAAGCCGCGCTGGGCCAGCCGGTCGCCGAAGTACTCGTAGAACTCGCCGGGTACGGCAAGGCCGGGCACGATGACGACCACCGGCCGTGGCGCGTCGGGAGTGACCGTGTGCCGGTGTGGCCCGCGCGCCGGAATGAGCCGGACGGGCAGCGTGGTGCCGTCGGGTACCTGGATCGGAACGATCTCGACCCGGGGCATCAGGCCCCTACCGCACCAAGGATCACCCGGCTCAGTACCTGGATCACGTCGTCGAGCGGCGGCCGCGGTTCCGCGCCGCTCCAGCCGTCGACGACATAGTTCACCGCGCCGATGATGGCCAGTACCCGCAGCTCGTAGTCGCCGGGTGGGATCTCACCGTGCATCGCCGCGTCCTCGGCGGCACTGGCCAGCAGTGATCCCCACACACGCCGCAGTTCCAGCCGGAACTTCTCCACCTTGGGGCCTGCGCCCACCACCTCGACCAGGGCCACCCGCGCCTTGCGCGGATCGGTGCCGATGGTCTCGACATAGGCGCGCACCGCGGCATCGATCTGTTCGAGCACCGGTGCGTCGGTCTTGGCCTCGAGGGCGGTGGCGACCGCTTCGCGTGATTGCCGATCGATCTGCTCGTACAGTTCCAGCAGCAGCGATTCGCGGCCGGTGAACTCCTCGTAGAACTGCCGAGACGAGAGCCCGGCGTCCTTACAGATGGCACCGACCGAACTGTTGGCGTACCCGTCGCGCGCGAAGACCGTCAGGCCTGACTCCAGAAAACGCGCACGCCGCTGGCGTTGCCGGTCCTCTACGGGTTGCCCGGCATACATTCGTCCCGTATTCGCATCCTGTGACATTGTCGCTGACAATACCGAAGGGCCCGATCCCCTCGTCATGGATCGGGCCCTTCGGCTGCCCTTCCGGCTTACCGCGCGTTAGCCGAAAGTTGGCTACAGTCCGGTCAGTTGCCCGAGGCCTGTGCCGAACCGGTGCTCAGCGAGCTGGAGAGCAGGCCGAGCAGCAGGCTCAGAATGTTGCCGTCAGAGCTGTCGTCGGTGATGTTGTAAAGCATGTGTCACTCCAAAGTGGTGCTGTGTGACTACGTTGTCACTGGCTATTTGCCGCTTCGGACGATACCGAGCCGAATCTGAACAGGGAGTGTTTTAGAGGAATTTCCTAGAACTTTTTTGTCACTTGGCACAAGCCCCAGGAACTTCCGGCTCGCCCAGGCTCAACATGAGCCGGTTCGCCCACGAGAACGACGCCGTCGACAGCACCAGATCGTGAATATCGGCGTCGTCGAAACCGAGCAGTCGCAGCCGGGTCAGCTCCGCGTGCGCGGGCCGCGGCGGCTGGGCGGCCAGCGCGGCGGTGAAATCGATGATCGCGTCCCATCGTTCGTCGATCCGGACCGCCACCCCGTCGTCCAGCAGTCGCTGCACATCGTCGACGCGCTTGGACAACTGAGATGTGAAACGAGAGTGTACCGAAGCGCAGTACTCACAACCGTTGAACCGCGAAGTCACGGTCGCGGCCAGCTCGCGTTCGGCGCGGGTGAGCCCCTCGCGGCTGTAGAAGATGTCCTTGTCGTTGGCGCTGCGGTGGGCCAGCACCTCGGGATTGCGGGCGAGCAGCCGGAAATAGGGACTCTCGCCGCGCTGACCTTCGAGCAGCGGACGCTGCCGTTCGTCGGCGTCGGCCAGCGCGATCGGTTCCACCCACGGCACCCAGTCGAGTTGTTCCTGGGTGAAACCCGTTGGGCGCGCGGCGGTCTCGACATCACGGACTTCGGTCATCGGGTAGCTCCGATCAGGGCGAGACCGGCCAGCAGCCGGATCTGGTAGTTCACGAAGCCGGTGAGCTGGGCGACGGTGACGATATCGGTCTCGGTCAGCCCGGCGGCCAGCAGCTCGTCGACGTGGGCGCGGGTGCTCGTGGCAGGCGCGGTGGTGAGGCGGGTCGCATGTTGCAGTGCCGCAGTGAGTTTCGCGTCTCCGGCCGAATTCGCCTGTGCGCCCGCCCGGTCGGCGTAGAAGGCGGCCAGGTCGGCCGCCTCGCCGAGGGTGGCGACGTGCGCCGCGACGGCGGCCAGGCGCTCGGACCCGAAGGCGCGGCCGCCCGGCCCGTCGAACAGGGCGTCGTGCACGGCCTGGGTGCTGTCCACGACCACCGGCCTGGACCGGCGCACGACGGCGACCTTCGCCGCGAGCTCGGCGCCGAGCACCGTATCGATGACATCCGGTTCGGCACTCATGCCGGACCCCTTTCGCTGACCGGCCGACCGAGCCGCGGCGCGACCTCGGTGGCGAGAAGTTCGATCGATCGCAGCGCGGCGCGCTGGTCCGGATCGATCGGATGGACCTGGACGATGAGATCGGTGGCCGCGGCGACCGCGCTGTCGGCGGCCAACCGTGCCGCGACCTCGTCCGGCGTGCCGACGAAGGAGTCGCGCAGCACGTCGTCGACGGTGGCGGCCTGCTCCGGGATTCCCGCGTCGCGCAGATGATCGAGGAAACGCAGTGCGCCGCGATGAGCCCGGCGCACCGCCTCGTGCCGATCGTCGGCGACGAAAACGCTGCGGGAGGCGCCGATCCGGGGCTCGACGCCCGCGGGCAGGGCCGCGCGGTAGGCCGCGATCAGGTCGGCTTGCAGCGCGTCCAGCGCGATGCCTGCGTCCCTGGGCTGGGTGCGTGACAGCAGCAGCCCCGCGCCGGCGGCACCGGCGCGTGCGGCGCCGTCGACGGAGAAACTGGCGTGCCAGACGCGTTCGCGCAGGGTCGGTACGGGCGGATGCAGCGGCCGGCCCGGTACCAGGTCGGCGCCGTCGAGGGCGGCGGTGATCGCGGCCAGCTTCTCGCCGTAGACGCGCTGCCTGTCGGCGGGATCGATGCCGAACAGCGTGAACGAACTCTTGGAACCGCCACTGCCGTAACCCAATTCGAGACGGCCGCCGGACAGGGTGTCGAGCACCGCCGCGTCCTCGGCCACCCGGATGGGGTCCTCGAGGCCGAGGGTGACGATGGCGGTGCCGAGCCGGATCCGCGGGTACCGGGCCGCGGCGGCGGCCAGGAAGACGAACGGCGACGGCAGTCCGCCCTCGGCGGGGTCGACGTGGTGCTGGGCCACCCAGGCGGTGTCGTAGCCGAGCCGTTCGGCCAGGCCGATCTGTTCGAGCGCGTCGGCGTAGACCTGGGCCGCGGTCTGCGTGTCGTCGTAGCGGACCAGCCGGGTGAACAGGCCGAGCCGTTTTCCCTCGCTCATGCGGGCACCTTTCCGAGGTAGGCGTCGCGGATGGCGGGATCGTCGAGCAGGTCGGCGGCGGTGCCGTGCAGCACGATGCGGCCGCCGCTGAGCACATTGCCGGTGTGCGCGATCGACAGCGCCAGCTCGGCCTGCTGCTCCACGATCAGGATCGCCAGCCCCAATTCGGTGTTGAGCCGGGCGATCTCGTCGAGCACCCGGTCCACGAACAGCGGCGACAGGCCCATGGTCGGCTCGTCCATGCAGATCAGCCGGGGTTTGCTCATCAGCGCCCTGGCGAAGGCCAGCATCTGCTGCTCGCCGCCCGACAGCGTGCCCGCCTGCTGGGTCCGCCGCTCCCGCAGACGCGGGAAGTGCTCGTACAGTTCGGCGGCCCTGGCCGCCAGCACCGCGCGCCGCTCCTTGCGGATGTAGCCCCCGACGTGCAGATTCTCCTCCACCGTCATCGCCGGGAACACCCGTCTGGCCTCGGGGACCGACGCCAGACCGGCCGCGATCCGGGCGGCGGGCGGGCTGGCGCTCACGTCGACGCCGTCGATGCGGACCGCGCCGGAGGTGGGCCGCAGCAGGCCGAGCGCGGTCTTCATCGTGGTGGACTTGCCCGAGGCGTTGCCGCCCAGCAGCGAGACGATCTCGCCGGGCCGCACGGTCAGCGACACCTTGTCCAGGGCGCGCGAGGGGCCGTAGTGCACGGTGACCTCGTCGAATTCCAGGATGGGCTGGGCGTTCTCGTCATTCGGCACCGGCGCTCACCTTCTCTGCTCCCGTCTGCGCGGACGCGGCGGGCGCGCGCAGTCTGCGCCGCCCCAGATACGCCTCGATCACGCGCTCGTCCTGCTGGATCTGTTCCGGACGGCCCTGCGCGATGATCCGGCCCTCGTCGAGCACGATCACCCGGTCCGAGAGCGCGTTCACCAGTTCCAGTTTGTGTTCCACCAGCACGATGGTCTGACCGGCGGCTTTCAGCTCGGCGAGTTGCGTGCCGACCTCGGCGGTCTCGGTCTGGTTCATGCCCGCCGCCGGCTCGTCGAGCAGCAGCACCGCAGGGCGCAGGGCCAGCGCCCTGGCGATCTCGGTGCGGCGCCGGTTGGCGTAGGACAGCGTGTAGGCGTTGTGCTCGGCACGCGGTCCGAGCCGCTCGGCGAACCTGGCCAGCTGCGCGTCGACCAGGTCGGCCGTGGCCTCACGTTCGGCCCGCACGGCCCGCGTGGGCACCAGCGCCAGCGCGGTCTCGGCCAGCAGCGGCAGCCACCGCAGCACCGGGAAGCGGGCCAGGCGCTGCCAGGGCCGTTCCGCGCTGATCGTGGTGTGCAGGCCGATCTCGACGTTCTCGCGCACCGTCAGGTTGCCGAACACCCGGCCGTTCTGGAAGGTCCTGGCGATGCCCGCCCTGGCCGCGGCCTCCTGCGAGCCGGGCCGCAGCCGGGCCCCGGCGACCTCCACCCGTCCCTCGTCCGGGCGCAGCACGCCCGAGATGAGGTTGACCGTGGTGGTCTTGCCGGACCCGTTGGGCCCGATGATGGAGACGAATTCGCCCGGCGCGACGGTCAATTCGATGCCGTCGACGGCACGGACACCGCCGAAGGACTTGCGCAGCCCGGTGACCGCGAGCGCGGGCTCATGCGTGGACGGGGACACGATCTCTCCTCACCAGAACACCCTGCGGACGGAACCGGATGATCAGCAGCAGCACCACGCCGTAGAGCAGGATGCGTGCCTCCGGCGCCAGCCGCAGCGCCTCGGGAACGCCGATCAGCACCGCGGCGCCGAGCACGGCGCCATAGGGCGAGCCGGTGCCGCCGAGCACCAGCACCGTGACGATCAGCAGGGACATGGACAGGTTGAACACGGTCGGGTCGATATAGCTGTACTGATGCGCCAGCAACGCGCCCGCGATCCCGGAGAACAGCGCGCTGATCGCGAAGGCCAGCGCCTTGTAGTCGCGCACCGGGATGCCCGAGGACCGCGCCGCCACCTCGTCGGCGCCGACCGCGCGCAACGCAGTGCCGAGGCGGGAGCGCTGCACCCCCACCACCACCGCCAGCGTGATCGCCAGGAACACCAGATCCAGCCAGAACACCTCGACGTTCTCGGTGAACTCGTGCCCGAGGACGGTCGGCACCGGAATGCCGAAGATGCCGTAGCTGCCCCGGGTCAGCGACTCCCAGTTGCGGATCACCGCGACGATCACGATGCCGATGCCGAGGGTGGCGATCGCGACGTAGTGCCCGTTCAGGTTCCACAGCGGCGCGGCCAGGATCGAGGAGATCACCGCGGCCAGCACCCCACCGGCGAGTGCGGCGGCCAGGAACGGCCAGTCGTGGTTCACGGTGAGGATGGCCGAGGTGTAGGCGCCGATCGCGATCGGCCCGGCCTGCCCGATCACCAGCTGTCCCGCCGAGCCCGCCACCAGCGTCATCGAGACCGCGACGATGGCGTAGGCCAGGATCTGCGTGCCGACCACGATGGCGTAGTTGTTCGCCACCAGCGGCACGATCAGCGCTGCCACCGCGAACACCACGACCGCGTGCCACCAGCGCACCCGCAATTGCCTGCCCGCGCCCAGGAAGGTGCCGGTGAGTGGTTCGGCGCTGATGGCGGGCACCTTCGCCAGCAGCCCGCCGGGCCGCAGGATCAGGAACGCCACGAGTACGCCGAAGGTGATCAGGTCGCGATAGCCGTCACCGAAGACATAGATGCCGAAGGCCTCGACGATGCCGAGCGCGAACCCGCCGATCACCGCGCCGGGAATCGACCCGAGCCCGCCGATGGTGGCCGCGACGAAGCCGGTGAGCCCGGCCAGGGTGCCGCTGGTCGGCGAGATGTTCGAGTTGTACAGCCCGACGAAGATCCCGGCCAGGCCGCCGAGTCCGGAGGCGATGGCGAAGGCCAGCACTTGGATCCGGCTGACTCCGATTCCCATCTGCGCGGCGGCGTCGGGGTCCTGGGCGGTCGCGCGGATGGCCAGGCCGTAGCGGCTGAACCGCAGGAACCCGGCCAGCCCCGCCATGACCACCAGGGTGATCGCGAACATCACCAGATCGGAGGTGCCGAAGCGGACACCGCCGAGCTGGAAGTTGTTGGTGGGCAGCACCTGCGGGAACGGCCGCGTCTCCGGACCGAACACGATCTGGGTGAGGTTCTCGATGATCAGCCCGGCCGCGACCGTGGCCAGCAGCGCAGCGATGGCTGGCGCCTTGCGCAGCGGGTGCACCGCCAGCACGTCGATGAGGACGCCGACCAGCGCGGTGCCCGCGACCACCAGCACGATGGTCAGCCAGAGCGGGAAACCCACTTCGGCGATCAGCCACCAGCCCAGGATCGAGCCGAGGGCGAAGACCGCGCCGTGCGCGAAATTGATGACATTGGTGACGCCGAAGATGAGGGTGATGCCCACGGCGAGCAGCGCGTACGCGTTGCCGTGGACCACACCGGCGATGAGGGTGTCGAACATCAGCGGTTGCCGGTCGGCACGAACTTGCCTTCCTTCAGCACCAGTTCGCGCGGGGTCACGCCCTTGGGGCGACGCGATTCCTGGTCGAAGGCGAAGGTCCCGAGACCGATTCCGGTGAACCGGGTTTCGGTCTTCAGACCGTCGAGGATGCCCTCGCGGGTGGCCCCGCCCTTCTTCGCCGCCTGCGCCAGCACGTGCAGCGCGTCGTAGGCGTAGACGTTGAAGTCGCCCGGGTCGGTGTTGAACTTCGCCCGGAACTTGGTGACGAAGTCCTGCACCTTCGGATCGGGGTCGGCGGGGCTGAAGATGCCGTTGACGATGTCGCCCTCGGCGGCGGCACCGGCCAGCGAGATGAACTGCGGGGTGTTCTGTCCGCCGAAGAACTGGCCGGTGAAGCCCACATCGCGCAGCTGCTTGACCACCAGCGCGCCGTCGGGGCCGTAGCCCAGGTGCACGAAGGCGTCCGGATTCGCCTCGCGGCCCTTGATCAGGATCGGCTTCACATCGGTGGAGTCGGGCAGGATCGGCGAGGAGTAGGCGATCTCCACGCCCTTCTGCTCGGCGAACTTCTCGAAGAACTGGAACGCCTGCTTGCCCCAGTCGGTTTCGAGGTAGACCACCGAGACCTTCTTGGCCTTCTTCGACACCCACTCGGCATTGCGTTCCTGGAAGACGTCGAGGGTGATCGACGGGCTCCAGGAGTAGTCGCCCGCCTTGGTGAAGTCGACGGCGGAATTGGTGAAGCCGTACTGGACGAGCTTGCCGCGGTTGTAGATCGGCGAGGCCGCGATCGAGGCGGGCGAGGAGAAGTCACCGAGTTCGGCGATGACCGACTTGTCGTCGACGAACTTGGTGGCGATCGGCACGGTCTGCTTGGGATCGGACTGCGAGTCCTCCCACTTCAGTTCGACCTTGCGCCCGTCGATGCCGCCCGCGGCGTTGATCTCGTCGAGTGCCAGGTCGAACCCCTGCTGCCACAGCCGCCCGTACTCGGCAGAGGGCCCGGTGCGCGGACCGGAGACGCCGAAATACACCGAGCCGCCGGCGGACTCGCCACCGCCGGAGTCGCTGCAACCGACGACGGCGGCCGCCACCGTCACCGCGGCCAAAGCACCGGCCACGATCTTCACCCGGCGCGAGCCGATCGAGAACTTGCTCATTGCTGATTCCTTCGAAATCGTATGCCCGCGACCATCAGCGGACATAAGGAAATTGCGGGTACGCGAAAACGATTCACGTACGAGACAATTGGCGCGCCAGTGCCGGCGCGAACAGCCCACCCCGATCAGGGCAGGCGGAAATTGCCCGCGTCAGCAGGCGGATGCATCGACACGCATAGTCCATCCCCGTTCGTTCGGCGCTTGCGCTCTCGTGGCGAGAGCGCCTGGTCGTCACCCGGGGCACCCCACCGCCGAGCGAGGGTTGCCGATCAGCGAGCCGGGGCTCGAACATGCTGATACTCGTGACCGTGCAGGAAATATAGCAGCAGGTCAGCGCCGGATCCCGGGGAGCGACAGCGCACCGATGCCGTTCCGGGACAGCCGGATACGGATCTAGCTGCGACTTTTCGCACGACGACGTTGTTGCGATCAGCTCGAGACAAATCGCGGCGCGGCACCGCCCGGTATCGGCGCACCGTGCGACAAATCATTGTCGGGCGCGCACCTCGCCCGGTACTGCTATTCCCATGACCACTCTGCTGCACATCAATGCCTCCGCGCGTGGGGAATTCAGCCAATCTCGCGCCATCGCACAGACTTTCATCGACACACTCGTCGCCCGCGATCCCGCGCTGCGGGTCGACACCCTCGATTTGTTCGAGGCCGGGCTGCCCGAATTCGGCACCGACGCGGCCGCGGCGAAACTGGCCGTGTTCACCGGATCGGAACAGACACCGGAACAGGTCGCGGCCTGGGAGCAGGCGCGCACCGTCTTCGACCGGTTCGCCGCCGCCGATCTCTATGTCGTCAACATCCCGATCTGGAACCACGGGGTGCCCTACATCCTCAAGCAGTACGTCGACATCGTCACCCAGCCCGGCTGGGCCTTCGCCTTCGATCCCGAGGTGGGCTACAGCGGACTGCTCGAGGGCAAGCGGGCGGTCACCGTGTACACCAGCGGCGTGCACCAGCCGGGCGTGCCGATCCAGTTCGGCAACGACTTCGCCACCCCGTTCGTGCAGGACTGGCTGCGGTTCGTCGGGGTGAAGGACGTGGCCGAGATCCGGTTCGCGCCGACCGTGCTGACCGAGGACCCGCAGGTGGGTTTCGCCGCGGCGCAGGAACGTGCGCGTGAGCTCGCCGGCGACTACTGAGACCTGGGCGCCGACCGGCCGCACGGTCGCCACGATCTGCGCGGTCGGGATTCTCGTCGTCGGCCAGCTCTACGTGGTGCTGCCGGTGCTGGGCGAGCTGGCCGCGGGGTGGGGTACCTCCCGCACCGCGGCCACCTGGACCACCACCGCGTTCGGGCTGGCCTACGGCGCCGGGTTCCTGATCACCGGGCCGCTGTCGGATCGGTGGGGACGCAGGCCGGTGATCGTGGGCGGGCTCGCGGCGACCACGGTCTCCACACTGGTGGTGATCGCCGCGCCGACGCTCGGCGCCGGTCTGGCCGCCCGGGTGGCGCAGGGGCTCACCGCGTCGTTCTTCGCCCCGGCGGCCTTCGCCTACCTGGCCGAACGGATCGCGCCCGCGCGCCGCGTCTTCGCGCTGACCTGCCTGACCAGTTCGTTCCTCGCGGCGGGCGTGGTCGCGCAGGTACTGGCCCAGCTCGTCGACGGCGCGTTCGGCTGGCGGGCGGTCTTCGCCCTCGGCGCGGCGGGTTTCGCGGTCTCGGCGGTGGTGCTGCTGTTCGTGCTGGAACCGGGCAGGCCCGCGGCCGCGGCCTCGGCGGGCTCGGTCTTCACCGCCTTCGCGGCGCTGCTGCGCACCCCACGGCTGGTCCTGCTCTACCTGAGTTGCCTCGCGGTGCTCGGCTCGTTCGTCGGTATCTACACCGGCGTCCAGCTGACGCCACCCCACGGCATCGGCGCCGGCAGCACCGCGCTGCTCGTCCTGCGCGCCAGTGCGATTCCGGCCATGATCGCCGTCCCCGTGCTGGCCAACCGGCTGGCGGTGCTCGCGCCGGAGGCGCGGCTGATCAGCGCGTTGTCGGTGGCGGGTGGGTCGGTCGCGCTCACCGCCGTCCCGCTCGGCGGATTGTGGGTCGGTACCTGGCTTTTCGTGTTCGTCGCCGCCGTGGCCGTCGCCGCGCCCGCGGCGGTGCAGGCCATCGCCGCGCAGGCGGGTGCGGCCAGGGGCGCCGCCACCGCGCTGTACACCTTCGCGCTGTTCCTCGGGGCGAGCGCGGGGCCGCAGCTGGCGAATCTGGTCGCGGGTCGCGGCTTCACCGCCGTGGCGCTGGCCATCGCCGCGCTGGGTGTCGCCGGGGCCGCGCTGGCCTTCGCGTCGACCCGCGTCGACGGGCCACGGTAAGGGGTTGCCCGGGCCGGGCACGGCGACCATCCTTACCGGATGAGCAGCAGGCCGGCGGAGATCGAGGCGTTCGTGGCATCGGCGCGCGCGTACTGCGCGGTCGTCGAAGGACTCGACGACGAGTGGGAACCGGCGGCACTGGCACGCGCGATCGTGCCGGTGCTGGCGGATCTCGTCGCCGCGGGCTGCGCGCTGCCCAGGGTGGAGGCCACCTCGACCTCGGTCCCGGACTTCATCGACCACGAGCGGTGGTATCGGCAGTTCACCCGCCTGAGCCAGGTGTTCGGCCGCGCCGACGTCTACTGGTCCAACCTGGACCTGACCGACCCGGCCACCGCCCAGGCCGGTGCCGGTTCGCTGGCCGACGACCTCACCGACATCTGGCGCGACCTGCGCCAGGGTCTCGATGCCATCGATACCGGTTCGGATTGGCACGATGTGGTGTTCGAATGGCGGCTGTCGTTTCTCGCGCACTGGGGCAGGCACGCGGTCGAGGCGCTGCGGCCCCTGCACGCGGCGCTGCGCGCGGACCTGTACCAGCGGTAGCCGCCCGCCTGGCATGCTCTCCGGCATGAACGACGACGACATCGACTACGTGCGAGTGGTGTTCCGGCTGCCGGACGATCCCTCGGGCTGGCATGCGTTCGGCACCGAGCGGATGTGGGCGGTGCGGGTCGGCGAGTCGCGAGTCCGGTTGGACAACATCCCCTTTCACGCGCGCGATGTCGCCTGCGGTGATGTCGTCGCGGTCACCGCGGACGATGAGGGGACGCTGTGGGCGGGTGAGGTGGTCGAGCCGTCGGGGGCCTGCACCATCCGGGTCATCCCGGCCGAGGGCTGCCTGCGGGCCGAGGTGCGTCAAGCCGTGCTCGACGCGTTCGAGCCGCTCGGCGTCGACGGTGAGGGCAGCCGGATGGGACTGGTCGCGCTGAACGTGCCTGCGGGCAGCGATCTCGAAGAGGTCAGGGCCACCCTCGCCCAGGGCAGGGCCGACGGCCTGTGGTGCTACGACCTCGGCGCGGTCACCGAACAGTGGCGTGCCGCGGGACCCGCTCTCGCCGAGGATAATCCGAGTGATCCGCCGCCGGAGGCGTACGGGCTGGCCTTCCCCGAAGACCTCGCCGCGTGCGTCTACAACACCGTGGCGAGCGGGGAACGGCCCGCGCTGGTCGTGGTCCACGACGCCGACGGCGACTGGATCATCGGCGACGGTTCCGACGAGCCGCTCGACCCGGCGACCGCGTCGCTGCTGCACATCCAGCACGTGCTCGACAACGACTCCGCCGTCGCCGAACTGGCCGCGCTGCCACCGGGCAAGATCGCCTGGCGCGACCAGCCCGCCGACCCGTGGACCATCGAGGACTTCGCCTATCCCGACGAGGAGTAGGTCACAGCAGCGCGGCGACCTTCTTCGCGGTCTTCTTGGCCGAGCCCGGGTTCTGTCCGGTCACCAAATTGCCGTCGACCACCGCGTAGGAGACGAAGGGCAGCAACGCCTTCTCGTAGTGGGCGCCACGCTTCTTGACCTCCTCCTCGGCGTTGTAGGGCACGAGCTTGTCCACCCGCGCCAGTACCTCCTCCTGCCAGGCGAATCCGGTGAGCTTGCGCCCGGCGACCAGGTAGGAACCGTCGGACAGCTTGGTGTTGAGCAGGCCGCAGTACCCGTGGCAGACCGAGGACACGATGCCGCCGCGTTCGAAGATCTCGCGGGTGATGCGTTGCAGGCCTTCGCTGTCGGGGAAGTCGTACATCACCGCGTGCCCGCCGGTGAAGTAGATGGCGTCGTAGTCGGCGGAGTCGATGTCGGCCGGGGCGGCGGTGTTCGCCAGCAGCGCCATCCGGGCCGGATCGGCGCGCCAGGCCTTGGCCGTCTTGTCGTAGCTGGGGAACTCGAGCGAGCGCGGTTCCAGCGGCACGGCGCCGCCGGCCGGGCTGACCAGGGTCTGCTCGAAGCCGTGCTCGGCGAAGACGTGCCAGGCGTGGGTGAGCTCGGACAACCACAGCCCGGTCTCGTGCGACGGATCATCGTAGTGTCCGACATTGGTGACGACGTTCAAGATGCGCTTGGTCATGCGTGCTCTTCCTTCGTGCGTCGTTGGTGCAGGTCAGGCGGCCGTGCTACTCAGTGTGCGCCCACCAGCTTCAGGGTGCGCAGGGCGAGGGTCATGATCCGCGACCAGCGCTCGTGGCTCACGCCGCGCGGCGGGCTGAACCCTCGCAGCCGCTGCTGGGCGACGGTCTGCGCCTCGGTGTACTTCAGCAGCCCGTCGGCGCCGTGCCGACGGCCGAGACCGGAGTCGCCCATGCCGCCCATCGGCGCGTCGACACTGCCCCACGCGGCGGCGAAGGCCTCGTTCACATTGACCGTGCCCGCGTGCAAGCGCGCCGCGACCGCCCGGCCCTTGGCACCGTCGCGGGACCAGACGCTGGCATTGAGCCCGTAGGTGGTGTCGTTGGCCAGCGCGATGGCCTCCTCGACATCGCGGTACGGGTAGATCGACACCACCGGGCCGAAGGTCTCCTGGGCGAACAGGGTCATCTCCGGAGTGACGTCGGTCAGGATGGTCGGCTCGTGGAACAGCGGGCCCAGATCCGGACGCGCCTTGCCGCCCGCCAGGACGGTCGCGCCCTTGGCGACGGCGTCGGCGATGTGCGCGGTGACGGTCGCCAGCTGCGCGGTATTGGTCAGCGAGCCCACGTCGACGGAGAAGTCGTAGGCCGCGCCGAGGCGCAGCTTCCCGGTGCGCTCGACGAAGGCCGCCACGAACTCGTCGCGGATCTCCTCGGCCACATACAGCCGCTCGATCGACACGCACAGCTGACCCGCCGACGGGAAGCACGCGGCGACGGCGCCGTCGGCGGCGCGCGCGATATCGGCGTCGGCGAGCACCACCATGGCGTTCTTGCCGCCGAGCTCGAGCGAGGCGCCGATCAGCCGCTCCCCCGCGTCGCGGGCGATCCGCCGTCCGCTGGCGGTGGAGCCGGTGAACATCAGGTAGTCGCCACCGGCGATGAGGGCGTCGCCGATCGAGCTGCCCCGGCCGACCACCATCTGCCAGACGTCGGCGGGCAGACCCGCCTCGCGCATCAGGTCCAGGGCCCACAGCGCGGTCAGCGCGGTCTGCGTGTCCGGCTTCTGCACCACGGCATTACCGGCCATCAGCGCCGGGATGGCGTCGCCGGCGGCCATGCTGAGCGGATAGTTCCACGGCGAGATCACCGTGACCACACCCTTCGGGTGACGCAGCTCGGTGGTGTGGGTCAGCACCGGGATGGCGCCGCGCCGCCGCCTCGGCGCGAGCAGGCGCGCTGCGGTGCGGGCGTAGTAGCGGGCGGTGATGGCGATGTCGGTGACCTCGAGGAAGGCGTCGCGGCGGGTCTTGCCGCTCTCGGCCTGCATCAGGTCGAGCGCTTCGTTCCTGCGGTCGAGCACCAGATCGTGGAACCGCAACAGGATTCGCTCGCGCTCCTCGACGGGGACCTGGGCCCAGCGGAGCTGTGCCCGCCGCGCGCGGGCGAACGCCTCGGCGACATCCGCGGGTGTGGAGACCGGGAACTCGGCGAGCGCGAGCCCGGTGTACGGGGCCGTCGTCGTGGCGCGGGCCGCGTCCGGCGCGGCCGCGACGAGCGAGGTCAGCCGATCGACGACAGCGCCGGTGATGGTGGCGGGCAGGCCCGCGCCGCGGACTTCGATGGTGGTCATCGCCGACCTCCGCCGGGGTTGCGCACCGAGGTGGGGACGGGCATGTGCAGGGCGTTCTGGCCCTCGGTCATGACGTCGAGCTGGATGGTCCGCATCGGCTTCAGCGAGCGGATGTCGTCGGCGACCCGGCCGGTGCCGAGCTGGAGCTCGATGCCGCGGGGCAGCCGGGCGGTGCCGGTCGCCAGCGCGTTGGTCTGGCTCAGTGTCGAATGCCAGGCGCCGCCGATGGTGGTGTAGGAGGTCAGGCTCGAAACCCGTTCGCCCGAGGCGTGTTCGGTCTGGCGCGGGGTGCGGGCCGAGAAGCTCACGTCGGTGCCGCCGTCGGCATTGCGGACCAGGGCGCTGGTGCGCTGCGCGTCGATGTCGACGTCGATGCCGGTGACCCACTTGGGGAAGCCGTAGCCGTCGTGGCCGCGCACCTGGGCGATGTCGCTGGTGACGGGCAGCGAGAGCACGTAGGAGTACAGGTGCTCGTTCTTCAATCCGGCGAGCAGGTCGACGAGCCCGAGCCCGCCGTGCCGGGCCGGCTTGACCGCGATACCCACGGCGGCCTCGGTGTAGAAGTCGATGTCGCACACGTCGTAGCGGAAGAACATCACCGAGACCAGGCCGAGGCCCGGCGCCGGCTCGAGCGGATCCAGCTCCCGCGGCAGCCGGGAGCGGATCGCCTTGGCCGGGGCGAGCATCGTCAGGCGCGCGGTCGAGATCCGGTAGTAGAAGTTCGGCGTCCAGGTGGGGCCGATGGGTGAGTCGACCCGCGCTTTGGGCAGCCGCCGGAAGAAGTCGACGCCGGGCACCCGTGGGTCGGCAGCGACCGCGTCCAGGTCGGTGTCCATCCGGTAGCGGTCGTACAGGCCGCCCTTCGGCACCTCGACCGCGCGGCCGCCCAGGTCGACTGTGACCGACTCCTGCATGGTCGGAGCCATGCGCACCTCCTGAATGTTTACGTTGCTTACATCGGCGAGCGTAGGCCCACATGTAAGCGCTGTCAACACCTGCGGATCGGCGTGACGACAGCCACCCCTCAATCAAGTTGACACCGCTAACACTCGTTCCCAGGCTCATGTAAGCAACGTCAACATACCGTGTTCAGGAGCAGCGATGTCATCCACAGTTCTCTCGTCACCGGTCTTCACGCCGTTCACACTTCCCAACGGCGCCGTCCTGCCGAATCGGCTCGCCAAGGCGGCCATGGAGGAGAACATGGCCGCGCCGGGGCAGCTGCCCGATGCCTCGCTTTTCCGCCTCTACCAGCGATGGAGCGAGGGCGGGGTGGGCCTGATCATCACCGGCAACGTCATGGTGCACGCGCAGGCACTGACCGGGCCGGGTGGTGTCGTCCTCGACGCGGAGTCGCCGCTGGAGCCGTTCCGCGAGTGGGCCGCCGCGGCCAAGAGCGGTGGGTCGCGGGTGTGGATGCAGATCAACCATCCCGGCAGGCAGGTGCGGGCCGACATGCCGGGCGTGGCGTGGGGGCCGTCGGCGATTCGCGTCGATGTCGGCAAGAACAGCAAGATGTTCGCCGAGCCGGACGAGATGACGGCCCAGCAGATCATGGCGACGGTGGAACGCTTCGCGGTGACGGCGCGGCGGGCCGAGGAGGCCGGATTCGACGGTGTCGAGGTGCATGCCGCGCACGGCTATCTGCTCTCACAGTTCCTGTCACCGCTGGCCAATCGGCGTACCGACCGATGGGGCGGCAGCCTGGAGAACCGGGCGCGGCTGCTGCTCGACATCGTGGCCGCGGTGCGCGCGGCGGTGTCGCCCGGCTTCGCCGTCGCGGTGAAGCTGAATTCGGCCGACTTCCAGCGCGGCGGGTTCGACGCCGACGACGCCGCGACCGTCATCGGACTGCTGGCCCCGCTGGGTGTCGACGTCGTCGAACTCTCCGGCGGCAGTTACGAAGCGCCCGCCATGACCGGCCAGGCCGGCGACGAGCGGTCCCGCAGCCGCGAGGCCTATTTCCTCACCCTCGCCGAGGAACTGGCCGCGACCAGCCCCGTGCCGCTGATGCTCACCGGCGGCGTGGTCCGCCGTCCGGTCGCCGAGGAAGTCCTGGCGGGCGGCGTCGAACTGGTCGGCATGGGCAGCGCCTTGGCCGTCGACCCCGACCTCCCCAACACCTGGCGCCGAGACCCCACCGCCCGGATCACCCTCCCCCCGGTCACCATCGCCGACAAAGCCGTCGCCTCCGCGGCGAGCATGGCCCGCATCCGCAGGCAACTGCGCCGCCTCGGCGCGGGCCGCCCCACCCGCCCCACCATCAACCCCAAACTCGCCCTCCTACAGGAAACCCTCCTCCAACGCCGAGCCCTCCGCCACTACCGAACCTGGCTCGCCACTCGCTCCTCCTGATCCACGATCGACGGCAGCAGGAACCGAACACAGCGCAGGGCAGGTGCAGCAATATGACAATTTGGTTATACTGAGCCAGGTGACCTGGGAGATTGTCCTGCATCCGGAGGTGGAGTCATGGTTCTTGGCAATCTGCGGCACGGACCCCGAGACGGGTGACCTGATCGAGCGGGCAATCGATCACCTCGCATCGGAAGGACCGAGCCTGGGCCGACCGCTGGTCGACCGCATCAAAGGCAGCCGATATCACAATATGAAGGAGTTACGGCCGGCCTCGACCGGCACGACCGAGGTCCGGATACTGTTCGCCTTCGACCCCGCCCGTGCCGCTGCGATGCTGGTGGCCGGGGACAAATCCAATTTCTGGCAGGGTTGGTACAGCGAGGCGATACCGCTGGCCGACAAACGCTTCACCGAGCACCTGGAAGCGTTGAAGGAGCAGTCATGAGCACCGAATTCAGCAAGTGGACCGACGTCAAAGCCAGGGCCCGGCAGCAGGATCCGAGGTCGGAAGCGGAGCAGACGGCAGGCGCGCTTCGCGCGGACGAGCGCCACGAGTCGTACCTGCGCGGACATCAGCTCGCGGAAATTCGCAAAGCCATGGGAATGACCCAGGTGGCGCTCGCCGAAGCCCTCGGAGTCACACAGGCACGGGTGTCGAAGATCGAGCGAGGCGAGATCTCGGGGATAGACGCGATTCGGGCGTATGTGACCGCACTCGGCGGATCGGTCGATGTGGTCGTGCGGCTTGGCGATCGGACCTGGAACGTAGCCTGATTCAGCAGCCGGCGGCCGGGCTCGACGGAGACTGACCATCTCGAGCCCGGCCGACGACTATGCGTGGGTGTGGAGATCGTCGAAGGTGGGGGTGGGGAGTTTGAGTTGGGCGTGGATGTCGGCGCCGAGGCCGAAGTGGCCGATGGCGCCGCCGTAGTTCTGCTGGTAGCTCTGCCAGAGGACGACCACGCTGATGATGCGGTTGGCGTCGGGGAGGGTGGGGTCGGGGAAGGGGTTGGGGAGGGTGGCCCGGTAGGTGGCGGTGCCGTCGGGGGCGGTGATGAAGACGTTGGGGACGCCGAGGGGGCCGGGGCGGGTGGGGGACGTGGGGTTCAGGTCGCCCGAGCGCAGGGACATGACGGTGTAGAGGGAGTCGGGAATCAATCCGCTGAATTCGAAGTGGAATTCGCCGTGGCGTTCATCGTCGGTGACCGAGACCTCGACCGTGCCGCGGGCCTGGAGCCACTGACCGAGGGTGACCGGCGCGGTGAGTTTGCGGCCGTCCTCGGGGCGCAGATCCGGGATCGGCACCTCGTGGAAGGCGTAGCTCGGGCGGACCACCTCGGCGGCGTTCGGCAGCTGATCCGGGGCGAACACCATCGGATAGTTGTGGGCGGGCAGCGGGAGCGGCAGCGTGTGCAGCACGATGTTCGCGTCCTCGTCCGAAAGCTCTTCGGGTAGTTCGCGAATCACCGTGTACGGCAGATTCTCGCCGAACGGTGGCAACGGAGTGTCCGCCGCGACGACGGCACGTCCCCAGCGTCGCGTCACCGTACCGTCGGGCCCGGTTTCGTTGAGGAAACCGACGACCAGGAAATTGCCGTCGGCGTCCACGATCTCGCTGGGCGGATACAGCGGACCCTGTGTGGTGGGGGTGAGGTCGTAGCGCCGCTTCACCACGCGGACACCACCTTTCGATCGTCGGACAGCTCGGTGCCGTCGGCGGAACCGATCCGGTCGCCGAGCCTGCGCCAGGCAGGGGTGGCGGCGGCGACCAGGTGCGGGTCGTCCCCGCGATGGAACGGATGCGCGACGATCCACAGGAACGGCAGGTCGGTGCCGTGGTCGCCGTAGCCCCAGGTGTTGTCGGGGCTGATGCCGTGCTCGCGCAGAAAGGCCACCACCGCTTCGCCTTTCGCGTCGCCGATCATGGGCCTGCGCACCTCGCCGGTGAGCACGCCGTTCGCGTCGAGCACCGGTTCGGTGGCGATGACATGATCCGCGCCGACCGCCGCGGCCACCGGCGCGATCGCGGGCGCGAACGACCCCGACAGCAGGACCGTGCGCACCCCCGAAGCCCGGTGCGCCCGCAGCGCGTCCAGCGTGTCGAGGTAGAAGGCCGCCCCGCCGGCGGCGAACGCGTCGAACCAGCGCTGCCCCGACTCCACCAGTTCGGTGTGGCGCACCCCCTGATAGACGCGGTAGTAGTGCCGATTGATCTCCTCGCGCGGCACGCCCGCCGCCGCGCGTTCCTTGATCTCGTCGGTGACGCGCGCGTACTCGGTGCCGTCGTCGCCGTGCTCGGCGAGCCAGTGCCGCAGGAACGCGAACATGCTCTTGACGGTGATCAGCGTCTCGTCGACGTCGAAGAACGCCGCGCTCATGCCCGTGCCGCCAGATACGCGGTGACCGCCTTGGCCGCCTTGGCGCGTTCGATCCCGGCGATGCGCTCGTTGGGCAGCGCGCTGAACTCGATCCGCGAGGTGGCCACGGGCTTGTCGAACTGGCGCACCTCGGTCTCGATGACGAACTGCAGCTTGCCCGGATCGTCCACCGACACCGGTGTCAGCCGGGCGTGCAGGGTCGCGGGCAGCGGGAACAGGAACGAGGTGAACCGCAGGTCGACGGTGTTCCACACGATGTAGAAGTGCTCCTGCGGGCTGCGCACGCCGTACTCGAGTTCGAACGCCGCCAGGAACAGCTGGCGCACCGCCTCGATCACCACGATGCCCTGCACGTGCTCGCCGGTCTGGTGGTCGAGCAGCAGTTCGTTGTCGCTGTCCAGGCGCAGGTCGGCGTGGAAGATGTTCTCCTGTTCCCTGGTGAGCCCGGCCAGCAGCACATTGGAGTGCTGGTACTTGTGCACGTGGTGCCTGCGCGCGGGCTCGGCGATCTCGCCGATCACCCGCACCGGGACCGTCGCGGTGTGCGCGACGTGCTCGACATAGTCGAGGTCGTGGCGGGTGATGCCCTGCCCGAGGTGCACGGTCAGCTCCCGGCCCGCGAAGCGGCCGCTGCGCAGGAGGGCGACGAGGCCCGACACGGTGTGCACCCGGTCGTCCGCGGAGATACCGAGGAAACGGTCGGCCACCACGACGAACGTGGTCGCCACCGTTTCCGGGGCACGGGTGATGGAGTCGAGCTGAACTACAGACATGGTGAACCCTCCGAAAGGACGCTTATGGCGGTGGAGACTCCCCCCGCCATCCGGTCGTCACCCGGAGCACCCCGCCGTCGATGGAGGGTTGCCGCCCAGCAAGCCGGGGCTCAAAGCTGGAACTCGTGACCGTGCATCGAAAGTTATTCGGCGGCAAATCTTTTGAACAGTATTGCGACCAGGTTGCGAAAAATCCGACCACAGGTGGAGGATGCCCTGGTCGCGGATGCCTATGCTGTGCGTGACAGAACGTCACACGCATCCCGGAGGCACCGTTGCCGAACAATCTCGAAGCCAGCATCGACATCGCCGCAGCGCCGGAGAAGGTGTGGTCGATCGTGTCCGACCTGAGCCGCGTCTCGGAGCTGAGCCCGACGACGCTGAAGATGATCGCCCTGGGCGGCGTCCGCGACGGCGCGTTCACCGTCAACGTCAACAAGGTCGGCTGGAAGATCTACCCGACCACCTCGCGCATCGTCAGCTTCGAGCCGAACAAGAGCTTCGCGTTCCGGATGAACGAGAACCGCACGGTGTGGCGCTACGACCTGCAGCCGACCGCCACCGGCACCCGGGTCGTGGAGACCCGCACCGTCGACGCCAAGGGCCTGCCCGGCTGGCTGCGCGGGACCATCAAGGTCGCGATGGGCGGCGAGCAGAAGTTCGAGGCCGACCTGGTCGCGGGTATGCGGGAGACCCTGAGCAAAGTGAAGGCCGCCGCAGAGCGCTGACCCGCGTCGACCAGAGAGCCCGCCGGATGATCCGGCGGGCTCTCGGCGTTTCGGGGCCGGTCAGGCCAGGTCCTGCCGGATCTCGTCGAGCGCCTCGGCGGCGCGGGTGAGCAGCGCGGTCACCGCCGCGAGTTCGTCCGCGGTGAAGCGGGCGGCGAGCTCACGTTCCACCGCGATCGCGCGGACGTCGGCCGCCTCGGTGACCTCCCGGCCCGCCTCGGTGAGCCGGGTCTCGAGCACGTTGCGGTGCCACTCGTGCGGCGTGCGCTCGATCAGGCCGCGGTCCTGGAGGTTGCTCAGGACGGTGTTCATGGTCGGTGGGGTCACCCCGGCCAGCCGGGCCAGCGCGGCCGCGGAGATCCCGGGGTTCTCCGAGAGGTGCAGCAGGGCGCTGTACTGCGGAACCGTCAGCCCGGCCGGCTTCAGCGCGGCGTTCTTCGTCGCGATCAGGGCCTGTTCGGCGCGCTTGATATACGTGCCGAGCCTCTCGGCGGCGGGCATGGACGTCATGCACGCATGGTATCCGCCCGTCATCACGTAACAGCCTTGACGATCATTAGAACTCTAATTTACATTTCTGCTCATCGTTTGATGTCTGGCTTTACCTCACTGAGAGGCTTCATCATGATCAGGACCAGTGGATTGCTCGCGCTGGCCGTTGCCTGCCTGAGCGTCACGGCGTGCGGCACCGATGCGCAGGCGCCCACGCTGAGCACCGCCTACGGGCTCCCCGGCGCCGCCGTGTACCCGGAGGGCATCGCCCTCGACGCGCGCACCGGGGACACCTTCGTCGGGTCCTTCGCCGACGGCTCGGTGTACCGGGCCGCCGTGGGCGCCGGCGAGGCCGAGGTGTTCCTGCCCGCCGGGGCCGACGGGCGCAAGACCGCCAACGGGCTGCGGGTCGACCAGGCCGGACGCCTGTGGGTGATCGATTCCGGGGTCGGCGTCGCCGTGTACGACACCGGGAGCCGGGCCCTGCTCGCCCGGTTCGAAGTGCCGGGGACGGCCGCGCGCTTCGTCAACGACCTGGACTTCGGCGCCGACGGCAGCGCCTACCTGACCGACAGCGTCCGCAATGTGGTGTACCGGGTCGCCCCGGACCAGCTGGCCACGGGCCGTGGGGAATTGACCGTGGGCTACGACCTCGGCCCGGTCCTCGGACCGCGCGATCCGCAGACCTTCGAGCTGAACGGCATCGTCGCCGACCGGGCCGGCGGCTATCTGCTCGTGGTCGCCATGTCGGCGGGTGAGCTGTACCGGATCGACCTGTCCGGCGCCGACCCGATCCGGAAGGTGACGCTGACCGGCGGCGACGTCCGCCACGGCGACGGGCTGGAACTACGCGACGACACGCTGTGGGTGGTCCACAACACCGACAACGCCATCAGCCGCTGGACGGTCACCGACGGCGGCACCGGCGCCACCAGGGACCGCGACTTCCACGACCCCGCGCTGAACGTCCCCACCACGATGGTGCACGCCGGGGAGCGGGCGCTCATCGTTTCGTCGCAGTTCGACAAGGGTGGACCGCTGGGCGCGGCCGGGACGCCGGGACCGTTCGTGGTGACCGCCGTCGACGGGTTCTGAACCGTCAGGAACCGATGAATTCGGTGAGCACGGCGACGAATTCGTCGGGTTGCTCGACCTGCGGCGCGTGCCCGGCGTGCTCGACGAGATGGGTGCGCGCGCCCGCGGCGGCGAAGCGCGCCAGGGTGGTGGTGCTGTCGTAGAGCGTGTCGTGGCGGCCGTGCACGGCCAGCACCGGCAGGTCCAGCTCGGCCACCCGCTCGTCGAGCGGCCGGGCGGCGAGGTCGTCGGCGCGCGCGCCGGCCGCGTAGGCGAGACCGGCCGGGATGGCGGCGCGGAAGTCGCGGACCAGCGCGTCGGACAGGCCGGGCGCGGACTGGTAGCGGAACCGCGGCGCGAACGTCGTCCGGTTCGCCAGCCGGATCACCAGGCCCGGCGTGACGCGCTGGACCAGCCGCACCGACCACGGGCGGACCACCCACCTGGCCGCCGACGGGATCGCGGCGGGCTGATAATCCGGCGCCTGGCCCACGACCACCACCCGCGCCACCCGCGGCGACACCGCCCCGAGTTCCAGGGCGATCTCCGCACCGAACGAATGCCCCACCACCGTGACCCGCGCCAGCTCCAGCTCGTCGAGCAGCGCGGCCACCGGCGCGGTGCGCGCGGCCGCCGTGAAATCCCCCGCCTGCTCGTGCACGTCGACGCGAATCACCCGGTACTCCCCCGTCAGCCGTTCGGCGACCCCGGCGAACCAGTCGACCGAGCCCGGGATCCCGTGCACGAACACGATCACCGGGCCGTTCCGCGGCCCTTCGTCCAGAAACAGCACCTCTCCAGACTATCGAGACCGGACGGTCCGCTGCTCACCCGCGCACCTCCGCCCGGAACACGGCCCGGACCCGCGCGATCTGCCCCGGCCACACCGCGCGCCAGAACCGGCCCGGCAGGATCCGGCCCCGCTCCTCGCGATCGACCCGGCCACGGGGATGCGAGATGATCCTGGCCTGGCCAGGGTCGTAGGAGCGCAGGAAATCAATCGCGCAGACCTGCTTGACGTTCTTGTACCCGTAATGCGCCGGCGCGACGAGACGCAGCGGCGCGCCGAAGCCGTTCGTGAGCGCCTGCCCGGACAGCCGATCCGCCAGCAGCACGTCATCGGCGAGGGCGTCGGCGAGCAGCATGGTCGCGCCATAGCCGTCGAGGCCGGTGAAGCGGACCCAGCGCGCGGCGGGGTGCGGGCGGACACGCTCGGCCAGCAGGCGGTACACATCAGCGAACCGCACACCCTCCCAGGTCAATCCGAGCGCGGACCAGGTGGTGACGCAATGCAGGTCAGCGGTTTGCGTCCGCCGCTCGCCCGCGCCGAACAGGTCATCGAGGCCGAACTGGGCCGGATGGCGGGCGATCCCGCCCACCGACACCCGATGCCCCGGACCGGAAAGCGCCCGCACTCCACCGAATTGCGGGAGACCGAACGGCTCGTGCGGGCCTGGCCGCTGTCCCGGCGGCAGCTCACCCGGCATGGCGCATCCGTCGCTCGGCGCGGGTCAGCATGCGCGGGACGAGTCGGCGGTGGAACGGGCGGACGACGAAGAAGTACAGCCTGCCGAGGGCATTGCGGTAGCGCACCACCGTGGTGAGGGTGACGCGGGCGTCGACGACGCGGACCGAGGCGACGAATTCGAGCATCGGCATCGTCTGGCCGGTGAGGTGCTCGGTGTCGGAGGCCGCCAGTTCGGGGAAGGCGGTGCGGCCGAAGATCGCCCGGGTCCAGGCGGCCGGGTCGGTGGTGGCGCCGGGTGGGACGGCCACGGAGTAGGCGTCGGTGTAGTCGGGGGCGGCGATGGCCGCGGCGGCGAGGGGCGCCGAGGAAGCGTTCGGCATGGTCAGACCTCCATACTGTCCCGTATGGAATCGACCATACGATAGCGTATGGGAATGCGGCAAGAGGAGAACGCGAAGCCGCGGCTCACAGCCGACGACTGGGCGCGGGCCGCACTCGAGGCGCTCGGCGAAGGCGGGCTGGCCGCGGTGGCGGTGGAACCGCTGGCGAAACGGCTCGGCGCCACCAAGGGCAGCTTCTACTGGCATTTCAAGGATCGCGCCGCGCTGGTCGACGCCGTGCTCGCGCGATGGGAGCAGCACGGAACCCAGGACGTCATCGACGAATTGGACCAGCTACCCGGCCCCGCCGAACGTTTGCAGCAGCTGTTCACCCACGTCATCGACTACGCCGCGCACGGCAGGGAAGATCTGGCGCTGCTCGCCTCGATCGAGCAGCCCGCCGTCGCCGCCGCCATGAGCCGCGTCGCCGAACGCCGGATCGCCTATGTCGCGGCGCAATTGCGGCTGCTCGGCGTCCCCGACCCGCTGGCCCACACCCGGGCGAGCGTGGCCGTCAGCATCTATCACGGCTTCAACCAGCTGGCTCGGATCGCGCCGCGGACCCTGCCCGCCACCGACGAACTGGTCGAAGCGGTCCTCACCCGGCTGCTAGAGCCGCCGCGCTGAACGTCCAGCGGGGTTCACACCGTCGAGCAGCCTGTTTCCGGGGTCTACCAGACCATTGAGTGGCGGTAATCGGCCTCGTCGCATACGCTTCGCCGCGGATGAAAACGCCTCATGGAGGGACGAGTGACCACTCCGAGCAGTCCGGAGGACGTGACCGAGGTCCGGCACAAGGTGCCGTTGACCCAGCTGATACACCTGATGTCGGAGTATCAGCAGCTCGGCGCGCACCGTGACACCTTCCTCGCCACCCCCGCCGACGACACCTTCGTGCGCGGCTGCGGAATCATCGCGGGCACCCTCGCCACCATCGGCGTGATCTGCGCGGCCGTCGGCGCCTGGCCGGGCGGCGTCGCGCTGCTGGCACTGGCCGCCGTTCCCGTGCTCCTGGCGTTCCGGCGCGGAATCCTCAACCGGCAGAACCGCGCCGCCCGCATCGACCTGTTCGACCACGGCGTCACCGTCTACCGGTCCGGGCAGCGCGTGGCCGGATTCCGCTGGGACAACACCGAAGTCCGCCAGCACACCATCCCGTTCCATGACACCAACCTGGTGTCCTACTACCTGGACCTCAGTGCCCCCGGCACTGCGGCCAGCATCGACGAGGAAGGCTTCGCCCGCGCCCGCGAATGGGCTCGCGCCATCCAATCCGCCGTCACCACAACCCAACTCCCCGCCGCCGTCACCGCCATCGACAACGGTGACACCGTCACCTTCGGCGACCTCGGCCTCTCCCTCGACGCCCTCACCTTCCACGCCGAATCCTTCCCCTGGGAAGACATCCAGCTCATCGACGCCCGCAGCGGCCACCTCCGCATCAAACTCGCGGGCACCTGGCGCACCCTCGCCCCCGTCGGCACCATCCCCAACTTCTACATCTTCAACGAACTCGCCGAGAGGCTGCGATTGACCCCGGTGGGGTGAGCTCGCTGGAAGATCAGGGTTGGAGGCCGAGGATCAGCCGAACCGAACTTTCCACCCGGCGTAGTTCGACTGGCGCAAGGACCCCGAGCTTTCGCCGCAGGCGCGGCTTGGCCACGGTGTGCAGGTCTGCGCAATTCACGTACGACTCTTCGTATTTGGTCAACCCGGAATCAGGACCGACCGGAACATGAGTCACCTCGGGACCGGAGGTCCCGGTGATCAGTACCACCGTTACCGCGGCCAAGGGTTCGGCGATCCGGTTGACCGTGAGGACGACCACGGGATGTGGCCCCACTGGCTGCGGCAGCGCACAAGACCAGACCTCACCCCGGAGAGCCGTACCGGCGCTCACCACTGCATCTCGTCCACGGCCGCTAGCTCGTCGTCGGTCGGTTCGGCGACGCCCTCCGGCAGCGGAGCGTGCCGGTCGTCGTAGAACGCGCGGATTTCTTCGGCGGCGTCGACCTCCGCGGCTTCCCTGGCGAGCAACCGCAGTCCCTCGCGCAGCGCATCCGAGGTCGAGCCGAGATCAAGGGTCCGCATCACCTTCTGGAGTGCGAGCACTTCGTCGGCTCGTAGCCGCACCTGCGCCAGACGGCTGGGGCCGAGCGCGGGCACAGGCTCGCGGCTGGAGCCGCTCTTCTTCCTGACCGCCCGCTTACGGCCGGTCCCGGAGGCCGGATCCCCAGCTTGTCTTACAGATGTCATACGCCCAGTGTGGTGCGGCCATCCGATCCGGTCAAGCTATGCCGAAGGCCGGCCCACCGAATGGTGGACCGGCCTTCGTGACTTGCGGGTACTACTGATCCGAGGGGATCAGAAGTCCATGCCGCCCATGCCACCGGTCGGGTCGCCCGCGGGGGCGGCCTTCTCCGGCTTGTCGGCGACGACGGCCTCGGTGGTGAGGAACAGGGCCGCGATGGAGGCCGCGTTCTGCAGGGCCGAACGGGTGACCTTGACCGGGTCGGCAACGCCGGCGGCCAGCAGGTTCTCGTACACGCCGGAGTCGGCGTTGAGGCCCTCGCCCGCGGGGAGGTTCGAGACCTTCTCCGCGACGACGCCGGGCTCGAGGCCGGCGTTGAAGGCGATCTGCTTCAGCGGGGCCGACAGCGCGACGCGCACGATGTTGGCACCGGTGGCCTCGTCACCCGACAGGGCCAGCGCGTCCAGCGCGGGAGCGGCCTGCAGCAGGGCGACGCCACCACCGGCGACGATGCCCTCTTCGACGGCAGCCTTCGCGTTGCGGACGGCGTCCTCGATGCGGTGCTTGCGCTCCTTGAGCTCGACCTCGGTGGCGGCACCGGCCTTGATCACCGCGACACCACCGGCCAGCTTGGCCAGGCGCTCCTGCAGCTTCTCACGGTCGTAGTCCGAGTCCGAGTTCTCGATCTCGGTGCGGATCTGCGCCACGCGGCCCGCGATGGCGTCGGCGTCGCCGGCACCCTCGACGATGGTGGTCTCGTCCTTGGTGACGACGACCTTGCGCGCCTGGCCCAGCAGCTCCAGACCGGCGGTCTCCAGGGAGAGGCCGACCTCTTCGCTGATGACCTCGCCACCGGTGAGGATGGCGATGTCGGCGAGCTGCGCCTTGCGGCGGTCACCGAAGCCGGGCGCCTTGACGGCGACGGACTTGAAGGTGCCACGGATCTTGTTCACGACCAGGGTCGACAGGGCCTCGCCCTCGACGTCCTCGGCGATGATCAGCAGCGGCTTGCCGGCCTGGATGACCTTCTCCAGCAGCGGCAGCAGGTCCTTGACGGTCGAGATCTTCGACGACACCAGCAGCAGGTACGGGTCCTCGAGGACCGCTTCCTGACGCTCGGGGTCGGTCACGAAGTAACCGGAGATGTAGCCCTTGTCGAAGCGCATGCCCTCGGTGAGCTCCAGCTGGAGACCGAAGGTGTTGCTCTCCTCGACGGTGATGACGCCTTCCTTGCCGACCTTGTCCATGGCCTCGGCGATGAGCTCACCGATGGACGCGTCGCCGGCCGAGATACCGGCGGTAGCGGCGATCTGCTCCTTGGTCTCGACCTCCTTGGCGGTGTCGAGCAGGGCGGCGGTGACGGCCTCGACGGCCTTCTCGATGCCGCGCTTCAGGCCCAGCGGGTTGGCGCCGGCCGCGACGTTGCGCAGGCCCTCACGCACGAGCGCCTGGGCGAGCACGGTGGCGGTGGTGGTGCCGTCGCCCGCGACGTCGTCGGTCTTCTTGGCGACTTCCTTGACCAGCTCGGCGCCGATCTTCTCGTACGGGTCCTCGAGGTCGATCTCCTTGGCGATGGACACACCATCGTTGGTGATCGTGGGGGCGCCCCACTTCTTCTCGAGCACGACGTTGCGACCCTTCGGGCCCAGCGTCACCTTGACAGCGTCGGCGAGGGCGTTCAGACCCCGCTCGAGACCGCGACGGGCCTCTTCGTCGTACGCAATTGTCTTGGCCATTGCGTTGAGATCCTCCACATGTCTATGGCTGACACACGAGACGACCACAGGTTGGATCGCCCCAAAGTACGCTGGCCAGGTGCGGTGCCCGCGACGGACGACCGAGGGTGTCGATGGAACCCGATCTCACCGTCCCGACCTGGCACTCAACAGACGTGAGTGCCAAAGCCATTTTTAGCACTCGGGTAGTGAGAGTGCAAGGTCGCACCCGGCAACAGCGGATCGCACCGGGCGCGACCCGGCGCTCAGGACTCGTCCTCGGCGGCGGCCAGGAACTGGTTCAGCAGCTCGACGAGCTCGGCCTCTACCACAGCCTTGTCCAGACCGAGGTCGCTGAGCACGCCCGTGCCGTTCTCCTGCTCGAGCAGCGCCAGCAGGATGTGTTCGGTGCCGATGTAGTTGTGGCCGAGGCGCAGCGCCTCCCGAAACGTCAGTTCCAGGACCTTCTTCGTGTCGCCGTCGAACGGGATGAGGGCGGGGATGTCACCGTCGGCGGCGGGCAGCGCGGCGGTCGCGGCCGCGCGCACCGCGTCCAGCGACACTCCCCTGGCGACGATCTCCCGGGCGGCCAGACCCTCCGGCTGGCCGATCAGGCCGAGGATCAGGTGCCCGAGCGAGATCTGGCCGTTCCCGGCGGTGCGGGCCGCCTCCTGGGAGCCGACGACCACCTGCCGGGCGCGGTCGGTGAACTTGGCGAAGCCGGCCTGCGGGTCCATGGCCGCGGCGTCGCCGGGCTGCTTGGGCACGAACCGCTTCTGCGCGGCCTGCTTGGTGACGCCCATGCTGGCGCCGATATCGGTCCAGGAGGCGCCGGAGCGGCGGGCCTGGTCGACGAAGTGGCCGATCAGGTGATCGGCGACCTCACTCATGTGACCGGCGACGACCACGGCGTCGGAGAGCTGGTCGAGGGGGTTGTCGGGGCGGGCCTTCTTGATGCCGTCGATGAGATCGTCGAGGCGGACGTTCGGAGTGCTCATGGCGTCAACTGTAGGTTGACGTTTTCCGATCGTCAACCACTGGTTGACGATCGATCGGTGGCAGGATGTTCCCCATGGGGAGATTTCGGGGCGGGGGCCGCTGGGCGCTGCGCATCGTGGGGATAGCCGTGACATTGGCCTGTGTGCTGGCGACGAGCCGGTTCCTGTGGCCGCAACCGGGGGTCGACGCGCAGCCGGGGTCCACCGAGCGGCAGCTGTCGTTCCTCCGGTCCGCGCTCGACGACGGCGCCGATATCGCGGCGCAGGGCCAGTTTCCGGAGGGGCACTTCTTCCTGAACGCGCTGTACGGCATCGCGTGGGTACAGGCGGCACACGGCGACCCCCGGCTGCGCGCGAGCGCACTGCGCGAATCCCGGTGGGCGCTGGATCGATTGGAGTCCGAGACCGGGCGAGCCGTGTTCAGCCCGGCCCTGCGGCCCGCCTACGGCATCTTCTGGGCGGGCTGGAGCAACTGGCTGCGCGGGGCGATCCTGACGCTGGACGCGACCGATTCCGCCGAGGTGCGGCGGTTCTCGGAACTCAGCGCGGAGATCGCGCTGGCGTTCGAGGCGTCGCCGACACCGTTCCTGCAGGCCTATCGCGGGCAGGCGTGGCCGGTGGACTCCACCGTCGCGGTGGCCTCGCTGCGTCTGCACGACCGGGTGCTCGGCGCCCGCTTCGGCGCGGTCACCGACCGGTGGCTCACCGCGGTGCGCGCGCACCTCGATCCGGCCACCGGGCTGCTGCCCCACGAGGTCACCCCGGACGGCACCCAGCTCGACGGTGCCCGGGCCACCTCGCAGGCGGTGATCCAGCGCTTCCTGCCCGAGATCGACACCGCCTTCGCCGCGGAGCAGTACGGCCACTACCGCGAGCGATTCCTCGCCTACCCCGGCGGATTCGGCCCGGCGCTGCGGGAGTTCCCGCACGGGACGGACGGGGTGGGCGATGTGGATTCGGGGCCGCTGGTGGCCGGAATCAGCCTGTCCGCCACCGTCGTCGGGCTCGGCGCGGCCCGGGTACACGGCGACCGGGAACTGGCCGCCGCGCTCGGCGCCGAAGGGGAACTGCTCGGCATGCCGGTGAACCTGCCCGGATCCAAGCGGTACGCGTTCGGGGCCGTGCCGATCGGGGACGCGTTCGTGGTGTGGTCGTCGACGGCCCGGCTCCTGGTCGGGGAGCCGGGCGTCGCCGACGGCGGCGTGCGCTGGTGGTGGCGGTTGCCGTGGTTGCTGGTGCTCGGGCTGATCGCTGTCGGCCCGTGGATCGGGCGACTCGCCGCCGTGCTCCGGCGCGACCGTGTGGCGCCGACCGGCTCAGGCGACCGGCCGGAAGACGCTGGGCCACAACGACTCACGAAGCGGTAGCGGGACTTGGCCCGGCCCGGGCCCCGCTCAGCGCAGCCCGGCAGTGCGGCCCGCGATGCGCACGATGTTCTCTTTGATCCAGGCGCCGGTGCGTCCACGCACGACCCGCTTTCCCGGGGTGTCGTCGGCATTGAGGACCTGGATCACCGCGTCGCGGCGGCCCAGGCTGATGCACTGGAGGTGATAGCGGAAGGTCATCGGCTTCGGTTCGGTGCCGCGCGCCCGCGTCACGATCACCCGGGCGACGTAGGAACCGGCGGGCAGGGCTGTCGCGCAGGCCATCCGGAGCGGGCGGTCACCGGGACCGTCGATCAGCGCGGCATCGCCCGCGGCGTAGATGTCGGGGTGCGAGATCGAGCGCAGGGTCTCGTCGGTGCGGATGCGGCCCCGCTCGTCGACCGCGAGGCCGGCGCGGCGGGCCAGGTCGGGCACGGTGAAGCCGGCGGTCCAGACGACGGCCGCCGCGGGCACCACGGTGCCGTCGACCAGGCGGACCCCGTCGGGCAGCACCTCGGCCACCTTCACCCCGGACCGGATCTCGACGCCGAGCCCGGTGAGCGTGGCGCGGATGTGCTCGGCGGCGCGGGCGGACAGCCATCCGCCCGGCTCCTCCGAGCCGAGCAGCGTCACGGTCGAATCCGGCTGCGACTCGGCCAGTTCCGCGGCCAGCTCGATGCCGGTCGAGCCGGCGCCGACCACGACCACCGGACCCGCGGGCAGGGCGTGCACGTCCTCGGGGGTGGCCACCGAGTGCGCGTACTCGGCGACGCCGGGCACGCTGGTCCGATCGGCGGCGCTGCCGAGGGCGTAGACGAGGGTGTCGTAGCCGACCGTCCGCCCGTCGTCGAGCCGCACCCGCTTGATCTCCGGGTCCAGCTCGGTGACCCGCGCGCGCACGAATTCGACGCCCTTGCGCTCCAGCAGTTCCCGCAGGTCCCACCGGCCGACCCGCTGACCCGCCGCCACCTGGTGCAGACGCACCCGCTCGACGAACTCCGCGCGGGTATCGATCACCGTGATCGCGCTGTCGCGCGCCTTGCCCGCCAGGTGGCGGGCCGCGGCGAGACCCGCGTATCCCGCGCCGAGGACGACGATTCGCTGCTGCTGCCCGGTCATGGTGTGGCTCCTCTCGACAATGCCGACACCATCCAGACCCGGCAGCCCCCGATTTCCTGACAGTCCGCCGCAGTGATCCGGGTCACGCCTCGGTGGCGACGAGAAAGCCCAGCTTGTCGGGGTTGACGACGATGTGGATCGCGTCGACCAGACCGTCGGCGTCGAGGTCGAAAAGCATGACCGAGCTCGCGACCACCCCGTCGGCGCGCACCACCAGCGCGGGTTCGCCGTTGATCTCGTCGACGGAGAACGAGCTCGCCGGGGTGAGGAACTTGGTCAGGCCGAGCAGGTAGCGCGCCACCAGGTCGCCGCCGTGCACCGGGCGGCGGGCCGCGGTGACCTTGCCGCCGCCGTCGGCCGTGGACACCACGTCGTCGGCGAGCAGCGCGCGCAGGGCGGTGACGTCACCGGTCGCGGCGGCGAGCAGGAACCGGTCGATGAGGTCGCGGGCATGCGCGGCGGGCACCGTGAAGCGCTGCTTGCCGGTGCGGACCCGCGCGCTCGCGCGATGCAGGATCTGCTGGGAGTTGGCCTCGGTGAGGTCGAGCATGGCCGCGATGTCGGCGTGCGGGTAGCCGAACGCCTCGCGCAGGACGAAGACCGCGCGCTCGACGGGGTTGAGCCGTTCCAGCGCGGTCAGCAGGGCCAGCGAGACCGATTCGCGCGCCTCGACCGTCTCCAGCGGGCCCAGCGCGCCCGCGCCGGTCGGGACGGGTTCGGGCAGCCACGGCCCCACGTAGGTCTCCCGGCGGGCGCGCGCCGAGACCAGCGCCGAGCGGCACAGGTTCACCGTCACGGTGGTGAGCCAGGCCTCGGGGTTGCCGATCTGGGCGCGGTCGGCGTCGGCCCAGCGCAGGTAGGTGTCCTGTACCGCGTCCTCGGCCTCGCTCGCGGCGCCGAACATCCGGTAGGCCAGCGCGAACAATCGCGGCCGGTGGATCAGGAACTCGGCGACGCCGTCGGATTCCACTGAGTGCCCCCTCGCACGCTGCTGTCGTGCCGCAACGCTACCGCCGTGGCCGGGGCGTCTCGCCGGGGGACCACCGCCCCCGGCGAGACTCGATCAGCTGTCGTCGCGCGGGCGACGCAGGCGCAGCCGGGCCGAACCGCGGATGGCGGGACGGCGGATCGCGGGCATCCTGCGCTGGGCCCGCCGCTGCGCGCGACGCTCGGCGGGCTTGTGCTGCCAGGTCTCCGGGCGGGCGGCGACCCAGCGGGCCGAACGCCAGGCGAACGGGATGTGCGCCAGGTACAGGCCGACCAGGATCAGCAGCAGCACGATCGGGTAGGTCACCAGCAGCGCGGCGGCCAGCGCGACGAGGACGAGCAGTCCGGCGGCCGCCTGCGGGGCCACCGAGACCGACTTCATCGCCAGCGTCGGGATGGTGCTCACGCACAGCAGGGCCGCGAAGACCGTCCAGGCCGCGACGAAGGTGAAGCTGTCCCACCAGCCGTCGCCGAACTGCACCTTGAGCGCGATCGGGACCAGCGCGATCAGCGCGCCCGCCGGGGCGGGCACGCCGACGAAGTACTCGCGCGCCCAGTTGGGGCGGGAGTCGTCGTCGAGCAGGGTGTTGAACCGGGCCAGGCGCAGCACCAGGCTCACCGCGTACAGCAGGGCCACGATCCAGCCCGCGCTGTAGCCGTCGAGCAGGGTCACGTACAGGACCAGCGCGGGCGCGACGCCGAAGGAGATCGCGTCCGAGAGCGAGTCCAGTTCGGCGCCCATCTTGCTGGTCGCGTCGAGCATCCTGGCCAGGCGACCGTCCAGGGTGTCGAGCACGGCGGCGGCGCCGACCATGGCCAGGGCCACGTCGAGTTCCCCGTCGAGACCGAACTTCACCGCGGACAGGCCTGCACACAGCGCGAGGATCGTGACGATGCTCGGCAGCAGCCGCACCGAGCGGGGACGCTTGCGGCGGGCGGCCTGTTCGATCATCCCAGCACAGCCAGGACGGTTTCGGCTCCGATCGTGCGCTGGCCGGGCTCGACCAGCAGTTCGGTGCCGACCGGGAAGTACGTGTCGACCCGGGAGCCGAAACGGATCAGGCCGTAGGTGTCACCGATGGTGAGCGAGTCGCCGACGCGGGCGTCGCAGACGATGCGGCGGGCCAGCAGACCGGCGATCTGCACGACCACGACCTGCTGACCCGCGGCGGTGTCGATGACCATGCTGTTGCGCTCGTTGGCGTCGCTGGCTTCGGGAAGGTCGGCGGAGAGGAACTGGCCGGGCTGGTGCAGCACCTCGCGCACGGTGCCGGACACCGGGACGCGCTGCACATGCACGTCGAGCACGGACAGGAAGATGCTGACGCGCGGCAGCGGCTGATCACCGAGGCCGAGTTCGGCAGGCGGCACCGCGGTGTCGACGAGCGCGATCTCACCGTCGGCGGGCGCGACGACGATGCCGGGCCGGTTCGGCGGCACCCGGTGCGGGTGCCGGAAGAAGGCGGCGCAGGCGGCGGCGGCACCGAGACCGGCGCGGCGCACCCATTTGTTCCGTCCGCCGATGACCGCTACCGCCAGCGGCGCCGCGACGAACGGCAGGCCTGCGGGGTGTAGCGGCGGAACAGCGGCCCGCACCAGATCGACCATGTGGCCGACGGCGGTGGTGTCGGGCGTGCCGGGCGGAGTGGGGCGGCGTGCCACTGGCTCCCTCTTTCGTGGTGTGACGACAACGCGAGCGTTCACACCTTACGCCGAACCCCGCCCCCTCCACCCGGTGCTCAGTGCGCTGCTTTACGCCCTGTGAACAGCTTCACCAGGTACAGCAGGACACAGGCGCCCGCCAGACAGGTGAAGAAACTGAAGATCCAGCCCGCGCCCTCGACGTCCACGCCGAACAGGCTGAGGATGAATCCGCCGAGCAAGCCGCCGACGATTCCGACGACGATATTGAGCAGGATGCCCTGCTGCGCGTCGGTCTTCATGAACTTGCTCGCAATCCAACCGGCGAGGCCGCCGATGATGATCCAACTGATAATCCCGAGTCCAAGCATGGTGTCCTCGTTCCCTCGATGGGTCGGCGAGCAATCGCCTTGTCTCCAAGGTATACCCCGGACCAGTTGTGACATAAGACACGACGAGACCGGTCCGAGCCGTTAATATGAGGGGGCCTCATGTCTGCCCGTTCACATGTTGTCCACGCGGGGGTCATGGGCGATGAGCGACGGATTTCGATGCTTCGGGTACACCCAGCGGTGCAACCGCAGGTTGACAGGTACAGAGGAGACGCAACATGGCTGCTCGAATCGCCCAGACGACTGGGGCTGAGCACACCGCGATTCTCGGCTTGGGCGTCTATCGCCCCGCCCGGGTCGTCACCAACGACGAGGTCGCCGGGCCGATCGACTCGAGCGACGAGTGGATCCGCACCCGATCCGGCATCAAGACCAGGCGCTTCGCCTCCGCCGACGAAACCATCCAGAGCATGAGCGTGGCGGCCGCCAAGGGCGCGCTGGCCTCCGCGGGCGTGGCCGCCGACCAGGTCGACTGCGTCCTCGTCGCGACCTCGACGCACCTGCTGCTCACCCCGGCCATCGGGCCGCAGATCGCCACCGAACTCGACATGACCGGCGCCGCCGCCTTCGACATCTCGGCGGGCTGCGCCGGGTTCTGTCACGCGCTGGCGATGGCCTCGGACCTGGTGCGGGCGGGCACCTCGAAGAACGTGCTGGTGATCGGGGTGGAGAAGCTCACCGACACCGTCGACTTCACCGACCGCTCCACGGCGTTCCTGTTCGCCGACGGCGCGGGCGCGGTGATCGTGGGCCCGGCGCCCGAACAGGGCATCGGCCCGACCGTCTGGGGCTCGGACGGCACCCAGCACCACGCCATCCGGCAGAACAAGGACTGGATGGAGTTCTTCGCCGAGATCGAGGAGAAGGGCACCGACGCGGTCCGCCCCTACCTCGCGATGGAGGGCACCGCGGTGTTCCGCTGGGCGGCGCACTCGCTGGAGAAGGTCTGCCGCGACGCGATCGACCGGGCCGGCCTGACCACCGACGAGCTGGACGCGATGATCCCGCACCAGGCCAACGGCCGGATCATCGAAATCATGGCCAGGGTGCTCAAGCTGCCGGAGCACTGCGCGCTGGCCAACGACATCGAGGAAGCCGGCAACACCTCGGCGGCATCGATCCCGCTGGCCATGGAGGCCCTCCTACGTAAGGGCGAGTCGAAGCCGGGCGACACCGCCCTGCTGATCGCCTTCGGCGCCGGACTGTCCTACGCCGCACAGGTTGTCACGCTGCCCAACTGGCAGTAGATCCGGCAGCAACCCCGCCCACCGCCTCGGCGACCCGCTCCGCGCAGGCCGTCGAGCGGTGGGCTCGCCGTGTCCACGGTGTCCCAGTTGCACCAACTCGGACATGCTGGCAAACTCTTCGCTATCGCCGCAGCTGATCGACGATGCTCAGCCACCAGCGTTCCCGTCGTCAACCCGAGGTGATCGGCCGTGAAACTGCGCTCCTTCCTGCCACGCAGGCACATCAACGACGTCCCGCTGCTGCCGACGATCGAGCCGGACGACAGCTCCGCGCTGCGCGCCGCGCTCACCCGCCGCAAACGCGACGAACGCCTCGAACGCCTGCTGACCCCCAGCGAACTCGACCTGGTGCTGCACAACCAGCTCTGACCACGCACCGCGCCACCGGCACCGCCGAAGAGGGGATACTTCTTCAGGTGAGCACTCCAGCGGTAACCAAACCGGCCATCCTGAGCGTTGACGACGACCCCGGTGTCTCCCGGGCGGTGGTGCGCGACCTGCGCCGCCGCTACGGCGCGGACTACCGGATTCTGCGGGCCGAATCGGGGCAGCAGGCGCTCGAGGCGCTGCGGGAGATGAAACTGCGCGGCCAGCCGGTCGCGGTGCTGATCGCCGACTACCGCATGCCGGGCATGGACGGCATCGAATTCCTGGAGCAGGCCATGGACCTGCACCCCTACGCCCGCCGGGTCCTGCTGACCGCCTACGCCGACACCAACGCCGCGATCGACGCGATCAACGTCATCGACCTCGACCACTACCTGCTCAAGCCGTGGGATCCGCCGGAGGAGAAGCTCTACCCGGTCCTCGACGGCCTGCTCGACGCCTGGCGCAGCGCCGAACAGCGGCCGGTGCACGAGACCAAGGTGGTGGGCGATCGATGGTCGCCGCGCTCCTCGCAGGTGCGCGAGTTCCTGGCGCGCAACCAGTTGCCCTACCGCTGGTACCCCGTCGACGAACCCGAGGGCGCCCGGCTGCTCGAGGCCGCGGGCGCCGATCCGCTGACCTGTCCGGTGGTGATCACCGCCGCGGGCACCGCGCTGATCCAGCCCAGCGACAGTGAACTGGCCGAGAACGTGGGACTCACCGTGCAGCCCAGCGGCGACTTCTACGACCTGATCGTGGTCGGCGGTGGCCCGGCCGGGCTCGGCGCCGCGGTGTACGGCGCGTCCGAGGGCCTGCGCACCGTGCTGGTCGAGCGCACCGCCACCGGCGGGCAGGCCGGGCAGAGCTCCCGGATCGAGAACTACCTCGGCTTCCCGGACGGCCTGTCCGGCGCGCAGCTGGCCGACCGGGCCCGGCGCCAGGCCGCCAAGTTCGGCGCCGAGATCATCACCACCCGCGATGTCGTCGGGCTCGAGGTCAACGGTTCGGCGCGCACGGTGCGTTTCGCCGACGGCGGCTCGCTCTGCGCGCACACCGTGCTCATCGCGACCGGTGTGGACTACCGGCGTCATCCCGCGCCGGGCGTCGACGAGTTCACCGGCCGCGGCGTGTACTACGGCTCGGCGATGACCGAGGCGGCCGAATGCGCCGAGCAGGACGTCTACATCGTCGGCGGCGCCAACTCGGCCGGGCAGGCGGCGGTGTTCCTGTCCCGCAACGCCCGGCGCGTGCACATCGTGGTGCGCGGCGACGCGCTGGAGAAGTCGATGTCGCACTACCTGATCCAGCAGATCGCGCAGATCCCGAACATCGTCGTGCACACCGAGACCGAGGTGGTCGGCGTCGACGGCGACGATCACCTGGAACGGATCGTGCTGCGCGACAACCGCACCGGCACCGAGGACAAGGTCGACGCGCAGCGGCTGTTCCTGTTCATCGGCGCCGCGCCGCAGACCGGCTGGCTCGACGGGGTCGTCACCAGGGACGCGGCGGGCTACGTGGTGGCCGGTCCCGACCTGATGATCGACGGCGCCCGCCCGCCCGGCTGGGAGCTGCCGCGACCGCCGCACCACCTCGAGACCAGCGTCCCCGGGGTGTTCGTGGCGGGCGACGTGCACGCGGAGTCGGCCAAGCGGGTCGCCTCGGCGGTCGGCGAGGGCGCGATGGCCGTCATGCTGGTCCACCGGTATCTGGCGTAGGAGAAGGCGATGTCCGAGAGCATGCTGATCTGCGACCCGAACGAACTGCGCACGCTGTTCCTGTTCGAGAAACTCGACGACGACCAGCTGGCCCAGCTGTGCGAGGCGGGCCGGATCGAGTACATCGAGCCGGGCCCGGTGTATCGCGAGGGCGAGCCGGCCACCTGCTTCTACGTGCTGATCGACGGCGAGGTACGGCTGACCAAGCTGTCCGGCGGCATCGAGATCGAGATCAACCGCACCGACCATCGCGGCGTGTACGCGGGCGCGTGGATGGCCTACCTCGGCGACAAGGTCAGCCAGGACTACCCGGGCTCGATGTACGTGCAGCGCCGCTCGCGGTTCCTGGTGCTGGCGGCCGCCGACTTCGCGCGGATGGTCAAGGAATGGTTCCCGATGGCGGTGCACCTGCTCGAGGGCGCCTTCTACGGCGGGCAGAAGTCGAGTCAACGGATCGCGGAACGCGAACGGCTGCTCGCGCTGGGCTCGCTGTCGGCCGGGCTCACCCACGAGCTCAACAATCCGGCGGCCGCCGCCGTCCGGGCCACCGCGGGCCTGCGCGAGCGGGTCGCGGGGATGCGGCACAAGCTCAAGATGATGGCCACCGGCAAGTTCCCGCCCGAGGCCCTGGTGCATCTGATCGACCTGCAGGAACAGGCGGCCGAGCAGGTCGCCAAGGCGCCGGAGCTGTCCCCGCTGGAGGCCGCCGACCGGGAGGACACGCTCGCCGACTGGTTCGACGAGCACGGCATCGCCGACGGCTGGAACCTGGCGCCCACCTTCGTGCAGGCCGGGCTCGACATCGACTGGCTCGAGGGCGTGCACGCCACCCTGGAGTCGTGCCAGGCGCAGGTCTTCGAGGGCGCGATCCGCTGGCTGAACTACACCATCGAGACCGAGCTGCTGATGAACGAGGTCGCCGACTCGACCACCCGGATCTCCTCGCTGGTGGGGGCGGCCAAGCAGTACTCGCAGATGGATCGCGCGCCCTACCAGGTGGTGGACCTGCACGAGCTGCTCGATTCCACCCTGGTGATGCTCAACCGCAAGCTGGGCGACGGCGTCCAGGTGGTCAAGGACTACGACCGGTCGCTGCCGCAGGTCCCCTGCTTCGCGGCCGAGCTCAACCAGGTGTGGACCAATCTCATCGACAACGCCGTCTACGCCATGGACGGCGCGGGCACCTTGACGGTGCGCACGTATCAGGAGAACGATTGCGCCGTCGTCGAGATCGGCGACACCGGCCGCGGGATCCCGCCCGAGGCCAAGGGCCGCATCTTCGAGCCGTTCTTCACCACCAAGCCGGTCGGTGAGGGCACGGGACTGGGCCTCGACATCTCGTTCCGCATCGTGGTCAACAAGCACAACGGCGACATCCGGGTCGAATCCGAGCCGGGCGACACCCGTTTCATCGTCCGGCTGCCGCTGCACCCGCAGTCCGGCGACGACAGCACACCGTCGAACACAGGAGATCAGTGATGTCTGAAGAGTTCGAAGGAATCGATCCGAGCGTGCCGCCAAGCGGTGCCGGGTGCGCCGAATGCGACGCCGCGCACGGCTGGTGGGTGCATCTGCGGCGGTGCGCCGAGTGCGGGCACGTGGGCTGCTGTGACAGCTCACCCAGCCAGCACGCGTCCAAGCACTTCGCCTCGACCGGGCACCCGTTCATGCAGAGCTACGAACCCGGCGAGGACTGGTTCTACAACTTCACCACCAGCGAGATGTACAGCGGCGGCCCCGAGCTCGCGGCGCCGACCAGCCACCCGATCGATCAGTCCGTGCCGGGACCGGCCGACCGGGTGCCCGCGAACTGGCAGTCACTGGTGCACTGAGCTAGGGCGTGATCCCGGCGGCCTCGGCGACGGTCTTGTCGGCGTTGCCCGGCGCGAGGCAGACCAGCTTCGCGGTGCCGAGGGCGACGTTCGGGCTGCCCTCGAAGGGGCTGCCGGGGTTGGCCGCCAGGATCTGGTCGATGGCCTGCTTCTCGCCGTCGCCGTCGAGTTCCTTGAACTGCGCGCAGGTCATGGACGCGGAGGCGGCGGCCTTCGGCGTGGTCGGCGCCCCGGAGGCGGGCTTGGTGGTGGTGGCGCTCGCGCTGACGCTGGAGGTCGGCGTGCCCTTGCGCAGCCCGCTGGCGTCGGCGGCGTCGTCGGAACCGCATCCGGCCACCGTCAGGCACAACGCCCCGGCAGCCAGGACGACGAGGGAGATTCGATTCATCTGCAGCTTTCCCCGGTGGATCGCGGCGCCGGCACCTCCGGCGCGTCCGGTGCAGCGTACCGGCTGCGACCTTGCGATCGGCCAAACGTTCCCTTGATCACCGAGCGGATTCACCCGGACACGGCAGAATGGCACGGTGGCTGAACTCTCGCTGACCGCTCGGCTCAATCCCTCGGCGGCCGACGCCAGGCGCGGGGTGGTGCGCCTGCATCCCGAGACGCTCACCGCGCTGGGCCTGCGCGAATGGGACGGCATCGCGCTGACCGGCGCGCGCCGGACCGCGGCGGTGGTGGCCAAGGCCCCCGCGGGCACGCCGCCGGGGGTGGCGCTGCTCGACGACGTGACGCTGTCGAACGTGGGGCTGCGGGAGAACGCGGCGGTGACCGTCGCGCCGGTGACGGTGTACGGGGCCAAGCAGATCTCGCTGAGCGGATCGGCGCAGGCCACCGCGAGCATCCCGGCGGCCACCCTGCGCCAGGCGCTGCTGGGCAAGGTGGTGACGGTCGGCGACACCGTCTCACTGCTGCCCCGCGATCTCGGCCCCGACATCAGCTCGGCGGCGGCGACGCAGGCGCTGTCGCGGACCTTCGGCATCGCCTGGACCACCGAGCTGCTCACCGTCACCGCCATCGAGCCGATGCCGGGACCGGTGAGCGTGCAACCCAATTCGGCCGTCGGCTGGGGTCGCGGGCCCGCCGCGATCATGCACGCGGTGGAACGCGACGCCGACGACCAGAACGGCATTCCGGCGAACGTGGTGTCGGTGAGCTCGGGCAGCGCGCCCATCCAGCTCGAGGACCTGGCCGGCGTACAGAGCCAGGCGGCCAAGCTGGCCGAATGGCTGAGCCTGGCCCTGGACGAGCCCGAACTGCTGAAGACCCTCGGCGCGCCCGCTCATCTCGGCGTACTCGTCACCGGGCCCGCGGGCGTCGGGAAGACGACGCTGGCCAAGGCGGTGGCCGCGCCGCGGCCGGTGGTGGAGCTGGACGGGCCCAGTGTCGGTGCGATGGAGAGCGGTTCGCGGCTGCGCGAGGTGGCCGAGGCGGTCGGTGACGTGGCCGCGGGCCGCGGCGGCATCCTGCTGATCACCGACATCGACGCCCTGCTGCCGGTGGACGCGGAACCGGTCGCCACGCTGATCCTGGATCAGCTGCGCGCGGCCATGCGCTCACCCTGCGTCGCCCTGCTGGCCACCACCGCCCATCCGGCACAGGTGGATTCGCGGCTGCGCGCCCCCGACCTGTGCGATCGCGAACTCGCGCTGCCGCTGCCGACCGCGCTGGTCCGGCGCGCGCTGCTGGAACAGCTGCTGCGCAAGGTGCCCGCGGGCCCGCTCGACCTGGACGCGGTCGCCGCGCGCACACCGGGTTTCGTCGTCGCCGACCTGGCGGCGCTGTGCCGGGAGGCCGCGGTGCGGGCGGCGGGGCGGGCCAGCCGCGACCAGACCGAGCCCGAGCTGACCCAGGAGGATCTGATCGGGGCGCTGGAGGTCATCCGGCCGCTGTCCCGGTCGGGGACCGAGGAATTGGCCATCGGCTCGCTCGACCTGGACGACGTCGGCGACATGGTGGAGACCAAACAGGCCCTCACCGAGGCGGTGCTGTGGCCGCTGCGCCACCCCGACTCCTTCGCCCGGCTCGGCATCGATCCACCGCGCGGCGTGCTGCTCTACGGTCCGCCCGGCTGCGGCAAGACCTTCCTCGTGCGGGCGCTGGCCGGCACCGGCCAGCTCAGTGTGCACGCGGTGAAAGGCGCCGAGCTGATGGACAAGTGGGTCGGCTCGTCCGAGCGCGCGGTCCGCGAACTGTTCCAGCGCGCCCGAGACTCCGCGCCCTCGCTGATCTTCCTCGACGAGGTCGACGCGCTGGCCCCGCGCCGCGGCCAGAGCAGCGACTCCGGGGTGTCCGACCGGGTGGTCGCCGCGCTGCTCACCGAACTCGACGGGGTGGAGCCGCTGCGTGACGTGGTGGTCCTCGGCGCCACCAACCGGCCCGAGCTGATCGATCCGGCGCTGCTGCGTCCCGGCCGGCTGGACCGGCTGGTGTTCGTGCCGCCGCCCGACGGCCCCGCCCGGCTCGACATCCTGCGCACCGCGGGCCGCTCGGTACCGCTGGCCGACGACGTCGACCTGGCCGCGCTGGCCGAGGATCTCGACGGCTACTCCGCCGCCGACTGCGCCGCGCTGCTGCGCGAGGCGGCGCTGTCGGCGCTGCGCCGCGACATGGCCGCGGCCGACGTCACCGCCGCCGACGTGGCCACCGCGCGGACGACCGTGCGGCCCTCGCTCGACCCCGCACAGGTCGAATCGCTGCGCCGCTACGCCGAGAGCCGCGCCTGAGGCCCGAACGCGCCGTCCACCGATCGACATCCCGGTCGCGGCGGGTGCGCCCCGGTATCGTCGAACAGTGCCCAAGATCGGGGATGGTCTGGACGCGGTCACGGCGTTCGCCGGGGCCGCGGCGGCGGGGATGTCGCTGTTCCTGCCCTTCTCCTTCGGCGCCGACTCCACGATCGAGTCGCCCTACCGGGTCACCAGCCTGATCAACAGCGTGCCGCGCGCGGCCGCACTCGGCCTCATCGTCGCCGTGGTCGTCGCGGTGCTGGCCCGGCCGATCACCCGGCCCGGTCTGGTCTGGCTGGCCGCGACGGCGGGGGCGGTGGCCTCGGCGATCAACTACCTCATCGGGCAGACGATGACCTCGGCCGACGTGCTCACCACCCAGAACTACATCGACTCGCTGTGCGGTGGCGTGCTGTTCGGCGCGCTCGGCATCTGCGCCTGGCGGATGCGCTGGTCGGCGGTGGGGTTCGCGCTGGGTGTGGTGGTGGTGTTCGTCTACGGCGAGATCGTCGCGGTGTTCACCTCGAACGCGCCCGCCACCGCCGACAAGGCGGTGCACACCCCGTTCTGGCTGGTCGGCGCCGCGGTGCTGCTGCTGGCCGTGAACACGGTGCGCCACCGCCACGGCATCATGCTGCCCGCGGTGCCGCGGCTGGCCGCCGACCTGCCGATCAGCCCGATCATCGCCGCCACCGTGCTGTCGCTGTCGCTGCTGCTGGCCACCGAATGGCTGGGCCGCGAGTTCGACGGGCGGCGGGGCAACTCCTGGCAGATCGCGCTGGCAGTGGTGGTCACCGTGGTCGCGGCGTTCGCGGCGGCCTTGCTGCTGCCCGACCGCGACGGCACCGGTGTGCTCGTAGCGGTGAGTGTGGCCGCAGCGGCCGACTCGCTCGCCGACGCGCCGAGCCTGGGCTGGAATCTGCTGCTCGTCCTCGTGCTCGGGGCGGCCGCGGTGCTCGCGGGGCTGCGCTGGGGCACGCCGTGGGTCGCGTTGCTCGGCGCCGCCGCGCTGTGCGCGTTCGCGATGGTCGCCGACCGATTCCCGTGGGCGTTCGCCTGGCCGCTCGGGGTGTTGCTGCTGTCGGTGGTCAGCGGATTCGCGGCCGGGTCGACGCGGGTCGGCTACCTGCCCAGCGCGGTACTCGGGCTGGGCGCCCTGTTCCTGCCCACCATCCTGTGGGCCATCCCGACCGAACGACGACACTGGCCCACCGGCTCGACATCGGTCGACGCCGACACCCCGGGCTGGGTCGCGCTCAGCCTCACCGTCGGCGCCGCCGGCGCGCTGACCCTGCTGTACCGGATCCGTTCCGGCACCCCGAAACCGGTCACCGAGCAATAGCCACCCACCCCGCGACATGGCCGACGCGACACCCCGGCTACCCGGAAACCCGCCGTCGTCGCCCGTAGGATCGGGGCGCGCTACTCGACCGCTACGACCGGACGGAGGAGGAGTTTGCTCCCCGTACTACTCGTCCACATGCTGGCCGCACTGGTGGCGCCGCTGTGCGTACGAGTTCTGGGCCGCAATGCGTTCTACCTGCTCGCGCTGGTGCCGCTCGGCAGCCTCGGCTGGGTGATCGCGCACTGGGGCAGCACCGTCCGCACCCAGCTGACCTGGGCGCCGCAGATCTCGATGGACATCGACCTGCGCTTCGATTCGCTCGCGGCGGTGATGTCGACGCTGGTCCTCGGGATCGGCGCGCTGATCCTGGCCTACTGCGGCCGCTACTTCGATCGTGACGAAGCCCGGCTCGGGGTGTTCGCCGCCGAGCTGACCGGTTTCGCGGGCGCCATGTTCGGCCTGGTGGTCAGCGACAACATGCTGCTGCTGTACGTGTTCTGGGAAATCACGACGGTGCTGTCGTTCCTGCTCGTCGGCCATTACGCCGAGCGCGCGGTCAGCCGCAGGGCCGCGATCCAGGCGCTGCTGGTGACGGGTGCGGGCGGGCTCGCGATGCTGGTCGGGATCGTCGTCCTCGGGAACCGCTACGGCACGTATCTGCTCTCCGACATCCTCGCGACCGCGCCGCCAGGAGGGATCGCGGTGTCGGTGGGTCTCGGTCTGGTGCTGCTCGGCGCGATCAGCAAATCGGCGATCGTGCCGCTGCACTTCTGGTTGCCCGGCGCGATGGCGGCGCCGACGCCGGTCAGCGCGTATCTGCACGCCGCCGCCATGGTGAAGGCCGGTGTGTACCTGGTGGCCCGGCTCGCGCCCGCCTTCGCCGAGACACCGCCCTGGCACGTGCTGCTGCTGCCGCTGGGGATCATCACCATGCTGCTGGCGGGCTGGCGAGCCATCCAGGTCTTCGACCTCAAACTGGTGCTGGCCTTCGGCACGGTGAGCCAGCTCGGGCTGCTGATCACCATGATGGCGATCGGTACACCGGACGCGGCGCTGGCCGGCCTCACCCTGCTGGTCGCGCACGCGCTGTTCAAGGCGTGCCTGTTCATGGTGGTCGGCATCATCGATCATGGCGCCGGCACCCGGGATCTGCGGCAGCTGTCCGGGCTCGGCCGACGGGCGCCGTGGCTGTGCGCGACCGCGGTGGTCGCCGCGCTGAGCATGGCCGGGATCGCGCCGCTGCTGGGCTTCGTCGGCAAGGAGTCGGCGCTGAGTTCGGTGTGGTCGGCCGATGTGCTGAGCACCCCGGTGAAGCTGTTCGAGCTGGCGGGCATCGCGATCGGGTCGGCGTTCACGGTGGCCTACAGCATCCGGTTCGTGTGGGGCGCTTTCGGCCGCGCCGCGGATCCGGAGCACCCGACGACCTGGCACGCCCCGGGACCGCTGCTGCTCGCGCCGCCCGCGATCCTCGCCGCGGCCGGTGTCGCCGGCGGTCTGAGCACCACCACCGTCGACAGCTGGCTCAGCCCCTACGCGGCATCGCTGCCCGGCGATCTCGACACCCACCTCGCGCTCTGGCACGACGTCACCTGGCCGCTGCTGCTCACCATCCTGATCATCGCGGCCGGTATCGCGCTGTTCCTGAGCCGCGGCCGGATCGGCGAACCCGTCCATCCGCGCCTCGGCAACGCCGACCGCAACTACGACGCGGCGCTGCGCGCGATGGACAAGCTCTCGCTGCGGATCACCGGCACCGTGCAGTCCGGTTCGCTGCCCGCCAGCCAGGCCGCCATCCTCGGCACCTTGATCGTGCTGCCCACCGTGCTGCTGGCGCTGGGCACCCGCACCGGAGTGGAGCTGCGGCTGTGGGATTCGCCCTTGCAGGCGGCGATCGGGGCGATCATGATCGCCATGGCGCTCGCGGCGACCGTGCTGCGCAATCGCCTGGCCAGTGTCCTCGTGGTCGGCGTGACCGGATACGGCTGCGGCGTGATCTTCGCGCTGCACGGCGCGCCCGACCTGGCCCTGACCCAATTCCTGGTCGAGACACTGACCCTGGTGATCTTCGTGCTGGTGCTGCGCGCGTTCCCCGCCGAGATCGCCGAGGACCAGGCGACCGCGTTCAAGGTACGGCGGGCGCTGCTGGCCGTGGGCGTCGGGATCACCGTGGCGGTACTGGCCGCCTTCGCCACCGCGGCCCGGCGGGCGACCCCGATCTGGGAGGCCATCCCGGACGCGGCCTATCGGATCGGCGGCGGCAAGAACGCGGTCAACGTGCTGCTCGTCGACATCCGCGCCTGGGACACCCTGGGCGAGATCTCGGTGCTCGTCGTCGCCGCGACCGGCGTGGCGTCGCTGGTGTTCCGCAGCAGGCGGTTCGGCAGCGCGCCGCGCGCCGCCGACTCCCCCAACTACGATCCCGACGCGCTGAGCTGGCTGCCCGCCGCCCGGCTGGTCGACCGGCGCGAACGCTCGATGGTCCTGCAGATCACCACCCGGCTGATCTTCCCGACCATCATGGTGCTGTCGGTGTACTTCTTCTTCTCCGGCCACAACGCCCCAGGCGGCGGTTTCGCGGGCGGCCTCATCGCCGGTCTCGCCCTGACCCTGCGCTACCTGGCCGGCGGCCGGTACGAACTCGGCGAGGCGCTGCCCGTGGAGGCCGGGCACCTGCTCGGCGCCGGGCTCACCCTGGCCGCGGGCACCGCGACCGCCTCGCTGCTGCTCGGCGCACCGCCGCTGTCCTCGGCGATCATCGAGGTGACGCTGCCGGTGCTGGGCCACATCAAGCTGGTCACCGCGATGTTCTTCGATCTCGGCGTCTACCTGGTCGTGGTCGGCCTGGTCCTCGACGTCCTGCGCAGCCTCGGCGCCCGGCTGGACAAGGAACTCCAATGAGCGAGCGCAGCGAGCGGCCGATCAACACAGCCGCCATCGCGGTCATGCCGGAACCGAGCGACAGCGAGGTGCCGATCAACACAGCCGCCATCGCGGTCATGCCGGAGCCGAGCGACAGCGAGGTGCAGGCATGAGCGCGAATCTGGTTCTTTTGATCACCATCGGCGCGCTCACCGCGTGCGGCGTGTACCTGCTGCTCGAGCGCGTGGTCTCCAAGATGCTGCTCGGGATGATCCTGCTGGGCAACGCCGTGAACCTGCTGATCCTCACCATGGGCGGCCCCGACGGCAAACCGCCGATCCTCGGCAGTTCCGACACCTCCCACGACGGCATGGCCGATCCACTGGCCCAGGCGATGGTGCTCACCGCCATCGTGATCACCATGGGGCTGGCCGCGTTCGTGCTGGCCCTGGCCTACCGCTCCTACGCGCTGACCACCAAGGAGGACGTCGCCAAGGACCCCGAGGACGCCCAGGTCGCCAGCAGGCGGGAACAGGAGGATCCCGAACAGTGACCCTCTCGCCCGGGCTGCTGCCCGCCCTCGCTCCGCTGCCGGTGCTGATCCCGCTGCTCGGCGCCGCTGCCACGCTGGTGTTCGGCCGCCGCCCCCGCCTGCAGGCGGTGATCTCGCTGACCGCGCTGTCGTGCGTGCTGGTCATCAGTGGGCTGCTGCTGTTCCTGGCCGACCGCGACGGCACCACCGCGGTACAGGTGGGCGGCTGGCCGACGCCGATCGGGATCACCCTGGTGGTGGACCGGCTCTCCGCGGCGATGCTGCTGGTGTCGGCGTTCGTGCTGCTGGTGGTCTCGATCTACGGTGCCGGACAGAACATCTCCGACGGCGACGAACAGCAGCCCACCTCGATCTACCGCCCCACGTACCTGGTCCTGACGGCCGGGGTGTCCACCGCCTTCCTGGCCGGTGACCTGTTCAACCTGTTCGTCGGTTTCGAGATCCTGCTCGCCGCCTCCTTCGTGCTGCTCACCGTGGGCGCCACCGAGGAACGCATCCGCACCGGCATCGCCTACGTGATGGTCTCGATGGTGTCGTCGCTGATCTTCCTGATCGGTATCGGCATCACCTACGCGGCGACGGGCACCCTGAACCTCGCGCAGCTGGCCGTGCGGCTGGAGGCGACGCCGAGCGGCGTGCGCACCGCCTGCTACGCGGTGCTGCTGGTGGCGTTCGGGATCAAGGCCGCGGTGTTCCCGCTGTCGAGCTGGCTGCCCGACTCCTATCCCACCGCGCCCGCACCGGTGACCGCGGTGTTCGCCGGCCTGCTCACCAAAGTCGGTGTGTACGCGATCATCCGCACCAACACACTGTGGTTCCCCGACGGCGCCTTCGACGACATCCTGCTGATCTGCGGCCTGGCCACCATGCTGGTCGGCATCCTCGGCGCCATCGCCCAGACCGATATCCGCCGACTGCTCTCGTTCACCCTGGTCAGCCATATCGGGTACATGATCTTCGGCATCGGCCTCGCCACCACGGCGGGCCTGACCGGCGCGGTCTACTACATCGCCCACCACATCCTGGTGCAGACCGCGCTGTTCCTGGCCGTCGGCCTGATCGAACGCCAGGCCGGGTCGGTCTCGCTGCGCAGACTCGGCGGGCTGGCCGCCGCGAGTCCGCTGCTGGGCGTGCTGTTCCTCGTGCCCGCGCTGAATCTCGGCGGCATTCCACCGTTCTCAGGGTTCATCGGCAAGGTGACGCTGCTCGAGGCCGGCGCCGCCGACGGCAGCGTGCTGGCCTGGGTGCTGGTCGGCGGTTCGGTCGTCACCAGCCTGCTCACGCTGTACGCGGTGGCGCGGGTGTGGAGCAAGGCGTTCTGGCGGCCGCGTGAAGAGGCGCCGGAGGGTCATCTCACCGCGGCCAGACCGCCGACCCTGGTGGAGGATTCGACCGACGTGTACTACGAGGATCGCGCCGATCCGGGCCGGATGCCCGTGCTGATGGTGCTGGCCACCGCGGGCCTGGTGGTCGCGGGCCTGGTGCTGACGGTGGCGGCGGGACCGGTCCTCGGCATCGCCGAACGCGCCGCCGCCGACCTGAACGACCCGTCGGTGTACATCGACGCCGTGCTCGGAACGGAGGCGCGATGACGGTCACCCGGCTGGCCAACCGCGACAATCTGGTGCGCGTCGGCGTCCTGCTCTGGCTGACCGCGGTCTGGGTGGCGCTGTGGGGCGACCTGAGCGCGGCCAACGCGCTGGCCGGTTTCGTCGTCGCGCTGATCGTGGTCTTCGCGCTGCCACTGCCGCTGATCCCGGTGACCGGCCGGTTCCATCCGCTGTCGTTCCTGGAGTTGATCGTCGTCAGTGTCTATTACGCGCTCGAGTCGAGCCTCCAGGTGGCCTGGTTCGCGATCCGGCCCGCAGGCCCGCCGGTGTCGGGGGTGCTGCGCGTGCACCTGGGCATCCAGTCCGATCTGGTGCTGGTGATGGCCACCGACCTGCTCAACCTCATCCCGGGCACCATGGTGCTGGAACTGGACCGCCCCCGCTGCGTGGTCTACGTCCACGTGCTCGACGTGGGCAGCGAGAAGTCGGTGGTGAAGTTCTATCGCACCACCCGGCGATTGGAGCATCTGCTGATCAACGCCTTCGAACGGCCGAGCGAGCGGCGCCGCATCGACCCCGAAGCGGAGGTGCGCCCGTGACCGTCGTCGCCGTCATCGCGGGCGTGCTGCTCGTCGCCGCCGCCGTGATCACCAGCTACCGGGTGCTGGCCGGGCCGAGCACTCTGGACCGGGTCGTCGGCATCGACTCGCTGATGGCCATCGCCGCCTCCGGGCTGGCGGTCTGGGCCGCCTACAGCAATGACACCACGGTGATCCCGGCGATCGTCGCCCTGGCCCTGGTCGGCTTCCTCGGCTCGGCCGCGGTGTCGCGCTTCCGCGTTCGGGACGACCGATGAGCGGGTGGGAGTGGGTCTCGGCCGTGCTGATCCTGACCGGCTGCACGCTCGCGTTCACCGCCTCCATCGGCATCGTCCGCTTCCCCGACACCCTCACCCGCATGCACGCGGCGACCAAGCCGCAGGTGGTGGGCCTGGTGCTGGTGATGATCGGCGCGGGGATCGACATCAGGAACGACGTGAACGTGTGGATGCTGGTGCTCACCGGCCTGTTCACGATTCTCACCGCGCCGGTCATCGCCCATCTCATCGGCCGCACCGCCTACCGCGAGCAACGTCATCGCGACGGACTGCTCCGGATCAACGAACTCGGCGGCGACGCCGACGACTAACCGGCCACCCGCACCGGTTCGGCCACCGGGCTCGGCGCCGCGGCGAACCAGGTGCTGTGGAACAGCGCGGCCACCGCGGCCAGCAGACCGAGCACCACCGCGCCGGCGAGCACCGGGTACTCGGCCATCGGCACCGCGAGATAGCGGTAGGACAGCAGCAGCCCGGCGAACACCACCGCGCCGAAGCCGACCATCCGCACCCGGAACGCGCCCCAGCCCCGTTCGGGAGCCCGCAGCGCGGACTCCACGGTCAGGCACAGCACCGCGCCCGCCACCAGGTCGACGCCGTAGTGATAACCGAACCCGAGGGTCGCGGCCACCGTGGCGGTCAGCCAGAACGCCCCACCCCAGCGCAACCAGGCGGGCGCGCGCGACCCGTCGACATCGCGGCGGGTGTGGATGAACAGCGACAGCGCCCACGCCGTGTGCATCGAGGGCATGCAGTTGCGCGGGGTGAACTCGTCGAACGGCAACGGCGCCGGACTCGGGTCGATCGCGGGCAGCATCGAGGGCCAGAAGTCGCCCACCTGGAAGCCGTGCCCGTCCGCGCCGAAGGCGAACATCGGCCCGACCACCGGGAAGATCACATAGAACAGCGGCCCGACCAGCCCGAGCACCAGGAACGTCCGCACCAGATAGTGCGTCGGCCACACGCCGGTCGGCACCACCCGGCGCAGCTGCCAGACCGCGACCACGATGGCCGCCACCGGCAGCTCGATGTAAACCCAGTGCAGCACGCCGTACACCTCGGGCCCGAGCACTTCGAGCACCCGGCCGAGGACCCACGACGGATCGCCGAGGGCGTGATCGGCCAGCAGCAGATATTCGTCGAGCACCGAGGGCCGCACCGCCGAGGTGACGTGCAGCCACACGTCACCGACCTTGGTGGCCAGCACCAGCAGCGCGCCGAGGGCGGCCGCGCGCAGCGCGTCGGTGCGTTCGCGGCCCTGCCAGCGCACGGCCGCGACGACGGCCAGCGCGGTCAGCACGATCGTCGGCCCGTTGCCGACGGTGAACGGCTTGCCGTCGAGCAGCCGCAGTGCCGCGTACACCGCGTCGATCCCGATCGCGGCCACCACGGCGATCACCCGCCTGCGGGCGTTCACCCCGACCAGCGCCAGGATCAGCCCGGCCCACGGCACCGACATCGATTTCGGGGTGCCGACGTAGTCGCGCGCGAGACTCGCCAGCGGGCCGTCGAAGCCGCTGATCGACGCCGCGATCTGCAGACCGATCAGCAGGAGGAGCACTGCCGACACCGCGGCGACGGCGAGGTTGCGTGGCGCACGCAGACGTTCGCGAAGGGCGCCACCCCCCGCATCGGCGCGCGGATGTTCGACAAGCATCCGACCATCGTAAACGGCGGGTGAACGCCGTCCCGCCGGACAGCTGAACGCTACTGATCCAGCTCGCGCACCAGCGAATCCACGACCGCGACAAGATCACCTTGGTTTTGCGCGGCGACGCGGCGTTGCCGCTGGTAGGACGCACCGTGGCGGGGAATGTCGGCCACGGCGGCCAATTCGTCGGAACAGCCGAGCCGCTTGGCCGTCGGCTCGAGCCGGTTCAGCAGATCCATCAGATCGTCTGTGACCAAACGCTCATTGCTCGCGTCGTCGACGATCACGATCGCGTCCAGCCCGTACCTGGCGGCGCGCCACTTGTTCTCCTGCACATGCCAGGGCGGCAGCGTCGGCAGGTCCTCGCCCGCGTCCAGCCTGCGCTCCAGGTCGACGACGAGGCAGTGGATGAGCGCGGCCACCGAGGCCAGCTCGGCACGGCTGGACAGCCCGTCGCAGACCCGGATCTCGATGGTGCCCCACTTGGGCGCGGGCCGGATGTCCCAGTGCATGCCGCCGAGCTGTTCGAACACACCGGTTTTGAGCTGGTCGTGGACGAAACCCTCGAACTGGGGCCAGTCGCCGAACTGGAACGGCAGCCCGGCGGTGGGCAGCTGCTGGAACATGAGCGCGCGATTGCTGGCGTAGCCGGTGTCGTCACCGGACCACATCGGCGAGGACGCCGAGAGCGCGAGCAGATGCGGGTACGACAGCAGCAGTGAGTTCAGGATCGGAAAGACCTTGTCCCGGTGTGAGACTCCCACGTGCACGTGCACGCCCCAGATCAGCATCTGGCGGCCCCACCACTGGGTGCGCTCGATCAGCTCGTCGTAATGCGGTGAGCGCGTGAGCTGCTGGGCCGACCACTGCGCGAACGGATGCGTACCCGCGCAGAACAGGTCGACGCCCAGCGGATCGGCCGCGCGGCGCACCGCGTCCATGGTGCCGCGCAGATCGTCGACCGCGCCGCCGACGGTGTCGTGCACGCCGGTCACCAATTCGACGGTGTTGCGCAGCAATTCCTTGGTGACCTGCGGTGTCCCGTCATGGGCCCGCAGGTCGCCGACGGCGTCGAACACCGTGGCCGCGGTGTTGGACAGATCTCGCGTCACCTTGTCGACGAGCGCGATCTCCCACTCGATGCCGATGGTCGGCCGGGGCGAACCGCGAAAGGGAACCGTCTGGATTGCCCCGGCCATCTGCGTCTCGCTAACCGACCACGCCGCAGGCGACCCGGGAACCGGCGTCACCGGTGGACAGCGTGGTCTCGTCGGGTCCGGTGCCACCCTCGCGGGTGTAGCGCGGCGGGATGTTGCCGAAGTTGTCGGCGCCCGAGTGCACGATCAGGGCCTTGCCCTTCACGTTGTCCAGGGTGACGGTGTCGGTGCGGGTGACCAGCTTGGCGCTGCCGTCGGCGCCGACCTGCAGCGAGGTCAGGTCGCCGCTGGCCGGGTGCGCGTTGGCCGCGCCGACCTGCAGATGACCGCCCGCGGAGCTGAAGTCGCCCTCACAGGTGCCGTTCTGGTGGAAGTGCAGGCCGTGGAAGCCCGGGGTCAGGCCCTGCGCCTCGACCGTGATCACCAGGTGGTTGCCCTCGCTGACGATGGTCGCGGTGCCGACGTTGCCGCCGGAACCGTTCTTGAGCTCGGCCTTCAGGCCGCCCGGCGCGGGGGTGCCGTGGTCGCCGCCGCCGTGGCTCTCGGTCGTGGCCGAGGCCGGGCCGTGGCCGCCGTGCTCGCTGCCGGAACCGGCGGGCGCGGGCGAACTGGTCCACACCGGCGGCGTGGTTCCCTTGACGTCACTCGACTCCTGGCTGTTGGTGCACGCGGTGAGCCCGAGCGCGGCAATCGCCAGCACCGGGGTCACAATGCGCCAAGACGGGCGACGAGTTGTCGACGTTGCCATCAGGGAACTCCTTTACGAGTACCGAGTTTAACGAGTAAAGCTGGGTGGACAGGGGCTGTACCGCTCAAGATGATGCCACAGCGCGGACACCCCACCCGGCACCGCGTGCCGTGCCTCGTTTCAGCGACCGGTCAGCACCACGACGACGCCCGGCGTGCTGTCACCGGTCTTGGGCGCGACCGTTCCGCCGATCTCCGCGGCGATCTCGGTGGCCGCGGCCTTGTCGCCCGCGCCGCCGCCGTAGAACACCGTGGTGGTGGTCAGGTTGCTGCCGCTGTAGTTCCCGGTGCTGACATTGCTCCAGCCCGAGGCGGTCAGATCGCTCGCGGTCCGCGCGGCCAGGCCCGCGACCAGGCTGTTGTTCAGCACTCGCACCGGCACACTCTGATCCACGCCCGCCGCGGCGGGCGCGGTGGTGGTCGGGGCCGCGGTGGTGGTGGTCGGGGCGACGGTCGTCGTGGTCGGCGCCGCGGCCGCGCTGGTCGTCGTCGGCGCGGCCGTGGTGGCCGGGGCCTGCGCGACGACGCTGGAGGTCGTCGTCTCCGACGACTCGGCGGCCTCGGTGGGCTCGGCATCGGAGTTCGACAACGACATCGCGCCCAGACCGGCGAAGACGATGGCCAGCGCGATCAACACCATCGCCAGCGCGCGCAGCGGCGGGCCGCCGGGGGCGGGATTCGGGTTGCTCACCCGCGCAACCCTAGTCGCAAGGTGGGTGATGTGGCAGTCATGTCAGACCTGGAAACCGAGCCGGCGGGCCGCGCGGGCCTTCTGCCTGCTCGCCCGCAGCCTGCGCAGCCGCTTGACCAGCATCGGGTCCGCCGCCAGCGCTTCTTCCTTGTCCACGACCGCGTTGAGTACCTGGTAGTACCTGGTGGCCGACATGGCGAACAGTTCGCGGATCGCGTCTTCCTTGGCGCCCGCGTATTTCCACCATTTGCGTTCGAAGTCGAGGATGTCGAGCTCCCGGCGACTCAGACCGCTGCCGCCGTCGATGGCCGCGTCTTCCGTCGTCCGAGCCTCGATGTCGCGAGCCGCTGCGCCGTCCATCTTGCTCCCTCGCCGAGTATCACGAGATGAAAATGACGCTTGCACGTCGCGGATCATTCAACCATGTACCGGCCGGATCCTCCGACCGATGTCCCGGCGTGTTGACTACGGGCCAGTAGGTGGCGCAAGCCACAGGGGTCGCCGCTCGCGCACGCGCGAGAGCGGCGATAATGGCGGCCATGGCAATTCTCCCGATCGTGATCGTCGGCGACCCCGTCCTCCACAACCCCACCGCACCGGTGACGGAGACGCCCGCGGAGCTGGCCGAGCTGATCGCGGACATGTACGACACGCTCGCCGAATCCAAGGGTGTCGGCCTGGCGGCCAACCAGGTCGGCGTCGGCAAGCGCCTGTTCGTCTACGACTGCCCCGACTTCGACGCCGCGGGCAAGCCGATCCGCCGCAAGGGCGTGGTGGTGAACCCGGTGCTGGAGACCTCCGCGATCCCGGAGACCATGCCCGATCCGGACGAGGACGAGGAGGGCTGCCTGTCGGTGCCGGGCGAGCAGTTCCCCACCGGCCGCGCCGACTGGGCCCGCGTCACCGGTACCGACGAGCAGGGCGAACCGGTCGAGCTCGAGGGCACCGGCTTCTTCGCCAGGATGCTCCAGCACGAGGTGGGCCACCTCGACGGTTTCCTCTACGTCGACGTGCTGATCGGCCGCAACGCCCGCGCCGCCAAGAAGGCGATCAAGCGCAACGGCTGGGGCACACCGGGTCTGAGCTGGATCCCCGGCACCGTGCCCGACCCGTTCGGCCATGACGACTGAAATCCCCCTCGGCCGCCGCGTCGTCATGCGGTACCAGCTGCCCGAGGGTTATCCCCAGCCGCTCACCGATGTGATCGGCGAGCTGGTGTCGCTGGATCCGCCGTCGGTGCGCACCGCCGAGGGCGAGCTGGTCGCGGTGTCGCCCGATCGGGTGGTGGCGCTGAAAGCCTTGGGGCCGAGGCCGATTCGCACCAAGGAGATCCGCTCGCTGGAGGCCGCAGCGGCCGCCGCCTGGCCCGGCCGCCACCACCTGTGGATCGACGGCTGGCTGGCGCGCGCGGGCAACGGCTACACCGGACGCGCGAATTCGGCGGTGCCGCTGGGTGAGTCCGGCGTGCCCGCGGTGCTGTCGATCGACACCATGCGCCGGATCGCGGACTGGTACACCGCCAACGACCTGCCGCTGCTGCTGCAACTGCCGGACCGGCTGGCCCCGGTGCCGCCGGGCTGGAACACCTGGAGCGAGACCGTGGTACTCGGCCTCGACATCTCGAATTTCGTGCTGCCGCAAGGTCCGTCGATGGTCCGGGTCGCCGCGGCGCCCGACGACGGCTGGCTGGCGATGCACCGCTACCGCGGCGAGATCGGCCTCGATCCGGCCGTGCGCGTGCCGGACCGTGAGGTACTCACCTCGGTGCTCGACGGCGCGGTCGGCTTCGCCTCGCTCGGCGTGCCCGAGCCGCTGGCGATCGGGCGCGGCGCGGTGACCACCGCGCCCGACGGCAGGCGCTGGGTCGGCTTGACCTGCGTCGCCGTGGCGACCGCGCACCGCCGCAACGGCCTGGCCGCGCTGCTGTGCGCCGAGCTGATCCGCTGGGGTGCCGAGCACGGCGCGACCCACGCCTACGTGCAGGTGGAGATGGGCAATGCCGCCGGGCTCGCGCTCTACCGCGACCTGGGCTTCCTCGAACACCACAGTTACCGCTACGCCGCGCCGCCGAGCGCGGCCTAGAAAGGAATCCGCCTTGCGTCTCGCCACCTGGAACGTCAATTCGGTCCGCTCCCGCGTGGACCGGGTGATCGCCTTCCTCGACCGCCACGACATCGACGTGCTGGCGATCCAGGAGACCAAGTGCCGCGATGACCAGTTTCCCTACGAACAGTTCGACGCGGCCGGCTACGAGGTCGCCCATGTGGGGCTGAACCAGTGGAACGGCGTGGCCATCGTGTCCCGGGTCGGCCTCACCGATGTCGAGACGGCCTTCGCGGGCCAGCCCGGTTTCGACAAGAACGCGGGCGACGCGCTGCTGGAATCGCCGGTGGTCGAGGCCAGGGCCATCGGCGCGACCTGCGGCGGGGTGCGGGTGTGGAGCCTCTACGTCCCCAACGGGCGCGCCCTCGGCGACCCGCACTACACCTACAAGCTGAACTGGCTGTCGACTCTGCGGGAACGGGCGAGCGAGTGGCTGGCCGACGACCCCGAAGCTCAGATCGCGCTGGTCGGCGACTGGAACATCGCCCCCACCGACGACGACGTGTGGTCGCCGGAGTTCTTCGAGGGCAAGACCCACACCTCGGTTCCGGAGCGCGCCGCCTTCCAGTCCGTGCTCGACACCGGCTTCCGCGACGTGATGCGCCCGTTCGCCCCCGGCCCCGGCGTCTTCACCTACTGGGACTACACCCAGCTGCGTTTCCCCCGTAAGGAAGGCATGCGCATCGACTTCGTGCTGGCCTCCCCCGCCCTGGCCGACCGGGTGAAGGACGCCCACGTGGACCGGGAGGAACGCAAGGGCAAGGGCGCCAGCGACCACGCCCCGGTCATCGCGGAGTTCACCGACTGAGCACGCCCACGGCGGTACCGTGGATGGCAAGGACCATCCGGCCTGCGACGAAGCGGGAGGTGTGCTTGTGGCTTTCTACCGGCAGGTGGGGACCGTGCCGCCGAAGCGGCACACCCAGCACCGCGACGAGCGGGGCAACCTCTACTACGAGGAGCTGATGGGCGAGGAGGGTTTCTCCGGCGACTCCTCGCTGCTCTATCACCGTGGCCTGCCGCCCGCGATCGTCGACGCCACGGTGTGGGAGCTGCCCGACCAGAAGCTCACCCCGAATCATCCACTGCGCCACCGGCATCTACGCCTGCCCGACCTGTTCCCCGGCGACACCCCCGCCCGGACCGACCCCGTGACCGGCCGTCGCCTGCTGCTCGGCAATCCCGACGTGCGAATCTCGTACGTGGTCGCCAAGGGCGCCTCGCCGCTGTACCGCAATGCCATCGGCGACGAACTCGTCTACGTGGAATCCGGTGCGGCCGTGGTCGAAAGCGTCTTCGGCACGCTGACCGCCGACCAGGGTGACCAGGTGATCATCCCCCGGGCGACCACCCACCGCTGGCTGCCCACCGGCGAGGAACCGTTGCGCGCCTACGTGATCGAGGCGTCCAGTCACCTCACCCCGCCCAAGCGGTACCTGTCGAAATTCGGCCAGCTGCTGGAGAATTCGCCCTACTGCGAGCGCGACCTGCACGGGCCCACGGCACCGCTGCTGGCCGAGGGCACCGATGTGGAGGTGCTGGTGAAACACCGGCCGGGAGCCGAAGTGGTCGGCACCAGGCTGACCTACGCGACGCATCCGTTCGACGTGGTCGGCTGGGACGGCTGCCTGTATCCGTACACCTTCGATATCGCCGACTTCGAACCGATCACCGGACGCGTGCATCAGCCGCCGCCCGCGCATCAGGCGTTCGAGGCCGTCAACTTCGTGGTCTGCAATTTCGTGCCGCGCAAGGTGGACTATCACCCGCTGTCGATCCCGGTGCCGTACTACCACTCCAATGTCGACTCCGACGAGATCATGTTCTATTGCGGCGGGAACTACGAGGCGCGCCGGGGTTCGGGCATCGCCCAGGGCTCGGTGTCGGTCCATCCGGGCGGGTACGCGCACGGGCCGCAGCCGGGTGCCTACGAGCGCAGCATCGGCGCCGAGTTCTTCGACGAACTGGCCGTGATGGTCGATACCTTCCGCCCGCTGCAACTCGGCGAGGGCGCGCTGGCCTGCGAGGATCTCGGGTACGCGTGGACCTGGTCGGGCCGAGGGCCTGCGCCGCGATGACCGGGCGCCTGTTGCGGGTGGAGGTGGCGCCGGACTCGCTGTTCGGGCCGGAGAACATGCCGTACGGGATCTTCGCCCCGCCCGGCGGCGACTTCCGGGCCGGGGTGCGGCTCGGCGACACCGTGCTGGATCTCGTCGCGCTGCTGGGCGACCCGATCTTCGCCCGGCCCGACCTCAACGCCTTCCTGGCGGCGGGCCCCGACCGCTGGCGCACGGTGCGTGCCCGATTGCGCGACCTCGCCGACACCGAACTCCCCATCGACGCGGTGCATCCGCTCAACGCGGTGCGGGTGGCGCTGCCGATCCGCGTCGGCGACTATGTCGACTTCTACGCCAGTATCGACCACGCCACCAATCTGGGCAGGCTGTTCCGGCCCGACAGCGAACCGCTGCTGCCGAATTGGCGGCATCTGCCGGTGGGATATCACGGCCGCGCCGGCACGGTCGTCGTGTCCGGCACGCCGGTGATCCGGCCGCTGGGCCAGCGCAGGACCGATTCGGGCGCACCGGATTTCGGCCCGTCGCGGCGCCTGGACATCGAAGCCGAGCTGGGCTTCGTGGTCGGCTCGGGATCGATGCTCGGGGTCCCGGTCGGGGTCGACGACTTCGCCGAGCACGTCTTCGGCGTGGCCCTGGTGAACGACTGGTCGGCCCGCGACATCCAGGCCTGGGAGTACCAGCCGCTGGGCCCGTTCCTGGGCAAGTCGTTCGGCACCTCGCTCTCCGCCTGGATCACGCCGCTCGCGGCGCTGACCGAGGCGCGGGTGCCGCTGCCCGTCCAGGAGCCGCCGCCGCTCCCCTACCTGCGCGGCACCGCGGAGCACGGCTACGACATCGACCTGCGCGTCGCCTGGAACGGCGCGGTCGTCGCGCACCCGCCCTACGCGCACATGTACTGGTCACCGGCGCAGATGCTGGCCCACCTCACCGCCAACGGCGCCTCGATCCGCCCCGGCGATCTCTACGCCTCCGGCACCATCTCCGGCCCGGCACCGGATCAGCGCGGGTCCTTCATCGAATTGTCTTGGGGCGGAACAGAACCGATCAGCATCGGCGATGACTCACGCACCTTCCTGGCCGACGGCGACGAAGTGACCATCACCGCGACCGCGCCCGGCCCCGCGGGACGGCGCATCGGGCTGGGCGAGGTCAGCGGGCGGATACTGCCTGCCCGCGTCCCCTGAGGCGGGCACCCGGGACGGCGCGGCATCCACCCAGGGGCGGAGATAGTACTACCGCATCTTCCACCTAGAGGTGGTATCGGAAATATTTCGGCGCGGGCTACCGTGACGTTCGACGTTCACGAAAGAGAGCCCCCGACGATGTTGACGAGAATCGCCCGCGCCGCCGTGGGCCGACCACGGCTGGTGGTCGCGGTCGCGCTGTTGCTGATGATCCTGTGTGGCGCGATCGGCGCCACCGTGCACTCGCATATGAAATCGGGCGGTTTCGTCACCGACGATCTCGACTCGGTGCGGGCCAGCCAGTACCTGAGCGAGCATTTCCCCGGCTCCGAGCCGAACTACGTCCTGCTCGTCACGGCTCCCGACTCGGCCGATTCCCCGGCCGCCGCGGCCGCGGCCGACCGGGCGATCGCCCAGCTGCGCACCTATCCCGAGGTCAGCGGGGTGCAGTCGTACTGGACCTCGCGGCCCGACCTGAAGCAGGCCCTGCGCAGCAAGGACGGCAAGCGGGCGCTCATTCTGGCCAGCATCGAGGGCGACGACGCCGAACTCCCCGAACGCGCGGGCAAGATCAGCAAGGAAATCCAGGTCGAGGGCGAGCCGGTGACGGTGGAGGCGGGCGGTCTCGCGGCCTCCTTCTCCGACATCAACACCCAGATCTCCAAGGACCTGGTCATCGCCGAGGCGGTCGCCATCCCGATCACCGGTCTGCTGCTGGCACTGGTGTTCGGCAGTGTCGTGGCCGCCGCGCTGCCCATCGCCATCGGCCTGTTCGCCATCGCGGCCGCGCTGGGCATCCTGCGGGTGCTGACCGCGGTCACCGATGTGTCGATCTTCGCGCTGAACATGACCACCGCGCTCGGGCTGGCGCTGGCCATCGACTACAGCCTGTTCATCGTCAGCCGCTATCGCGAGGAGCTGACCGCGGGCGCCGCCCCCGTCGACGCGGTGATCCGGTCGATCCGCACCGCGGGCCGCACGGTGGTGTACTCGGCGCTGGTCGTGGCCCTGTCGCTGTCGGCGCTGCTGGTGTTCCCGCAGTACTTCTTCAAGTCCTTCGCCTACGCGGGCATCGCGGTCGTCGCCGCCGCGACCGCCGCCGCCGTGATCGTGCTGCCCGCGCTGCTCATCCTGGTCGGCACCCGCATCGACGCGGGTGACCTGCGCACCCCGCTGCGCCGCTGGTTCCGGCTGGCCCCGCGCGTGGAGAAGCAGCCGCGGCAGACCTTCTGGTACCGCCTGGTCACCTGGGTGATGAAGCGGCCGCTGCCGATCGCGCTGGCGACCACCGCGTTCCTGCTGCTGCTCGGTTCGCCGTTCCTCGGCGTGCAGTTCGGCTACCCGGACGACCGCTCGCTGCCCACCGGCGTGGCCAGCCGCGAGGTGGGCGACGTGCTGCGCACCGAGTTCGACGCCGACATGGCGGCCAGCGCCACCGTGGTGCTGCCGGACTTCCACGGCTCCGCCGCCGACCTCGACGCCTACGCCCGCGAGCTGTCCAAGGTGCCCGATGTGCCCGCGGTGCTGAGCAGCGCGGCCGTGTATCGCAACGGACTGCGGGTCGCCGCGGGCGTGCCCGAGATGACGGACCCGGCCCAGGGCGCCTATCTCTCGGTCGGCACCAGGCTCGATCCCTACTCGGACGCGGGCCGGGCCCAGCTCGACTCCGTCCGCGCCGTCCCCGCACCCTCGAACGCGCTGGTCACCGGCCCGGCCGCGCTGAACCAGGACTCCGTGGAGGCCATCACCGGCCGCCTGCCGCTGGCCGGCGCGCTGATCGCGATCACCACCCTGGTGCTGCTGTTCCTGTTCACCGGCAGTGTGGTGCTGCCGGTGAAGGCGCTGGTGCTCAACATCCTGTCGCTGGCGGCGACCTTCGGCGCGATGGTGTGGATCTTCCAGGAGGGCAACCTGTCGGGGCTGCTCGGCTTCACCTCCACCGGCACGCTCAACCTGGCCATGCCGATCCTCATGTTCAGCCTGGCGTTCGGCGCCTCGATGGACTACGAGGTGTTCCTGCTGTCCCGGATCCGGGAGGAATGGCTGGCCGGACCCAAGACCACCGAGGGCAACACCGAGGCCGTCGCCATGGGCGTGGCCCGCACCGGCCGCATCTTCACCGCCGCCGCGCTGCTGATGAGCATCGTGTTCCTCGGCGTCGCCACCTCGGGTGTGTCGATGATGAAGCTGTTCGGCCTCGGCTGCGCGCTGGCGGTGATCAGCGACGCCACCGTCATCCGCGGCCTGCTCGCCCCGGCGCTGATGCGGATGATGGGCACCTGGAACTGGTGGGCGCCCAAGCCACTGGTGGTGCTGCACAACAAGTTCGGCCTGCACGAAGCCGACGAAACCGCCCCCGGACCGATCGACGAGCCCGAGCGCGCCCCGGCCGCGGTCTGAACCTCGCGCGGCCCGTCCCGGACTTCCCGGGCGGGTCGCCCGGGGCGGCGGGTATGGTCGGGCCGGACAATTTCACACGCCAACGGGGGCTCGCACCAGCGGGCTGAGAGGACAGCTAGCCCATTTTCCGGGCGATCAGGGCTGTCGACCGTATGAACCTGACCGGGTAATGCCGGCGTAGGGAGGAAACATCATGGGCACAGCCACGTCTTCGAACGGCAGCTCCGCTCCGGTCGACACCGTCACCACCGGGCCGATCCAGGGCAGCGTCAAGCACTACCAGGAGGTCGACGGCCTGCGCATTCCGGTGCGCCGGATCAACCTCACCAACGGCGATCACTTCGACGTGTTCGACACCTCCGGCCCGTACACCGACGACAACGCGGTGATCGACCTCGAGGCCGGTCTGCCCAAGCTGCGCGACGAGTGGGACAAGCCCGCTGTCGACGGCCCGCCCACCCAGCTCGCCTGGGCGCGCCAGGGCATCATCACCTCGGAGATGCGCTTCATCGCCGCGCGCGAGGGCGTCGCGCCGGAGCTGGTGCGCGACGAGGTCGCCGCCGGTCGCGCGGTGATCCCCGCCAACCACAAGCATCCGGAGCTGGAGCCGACCATCATCGGCAAGAAGTTCCTGGTGAAGATCAACGCCAATATCGGCAACTCGGCGGTGTCGTCCTCGATCGCCGAGGAGGTCGAGAAGATGGTGTGGGCCTCGCGCTGGGGCGCCGACACCATCATGGACCTGTCGACCGGCAAGAACATCCACGAGACCCGCGAGTGGATCCTGCGCAACTCCCCCGTGCCGATCGGCACCGTGCCGATCTACCAGGCGCTGGAGAAGGTGAACGGTGATCCCACCAAGCTCACCTGGGAGATGTACCGCGACACCGTGATCGAGCAGTGCGAGCAGGGCGTGGACTACATGACCGTGCACGCGGGCGTGCTGCTGCGCTACATCCCGCTCACCGCCAAGCGCGTCACCGGCATCGTCTCGCGCGGCGGTTCCATCATGGCCGCGTGGTGTCTGGCCCATCACCAGGAATCGTTCCTGTACACGCATTTCCGTGAGCTCTGCGAGATCCTCGCGAAGTACGACGTCACCTTCTCCCTCGGTGACGGCCTGCGTCCGGGCTCCATCGCCGACGCCAACGACGAGGCTCAGTTCGCCGAGCTGCGCACCCTGGGCGAGCTCACCAAGATCGCGAAATCCTATGGCGTGCAGGTGATGATCGAAGGGCCCGGCCACGTGCCGATGCACAAGATCGTCGAGAACGTCCGCCTGGAGGAAGAGCTCTGCGAGGAAGCGCCGTTCTACACCCTCGGCCCGCTCGCCACCGATATCGCCCCCGCCTACGACCACATCACCTCGGCCATCGGCGCCGCGATCATCGCCCAGGCCGGCACCGCGATGCTGTGCTACGTGACGCCCAAGGAGCACCTGGGCCTGCCCAACCGCGACGACGTGAAGGTCGGCGTGATCACCTACAAGATCGCCGCCCACGCCGCCGACCTCGCCAAGGGCCACCCGCACGCCCAGGACCGTGACAACGAATTGTCCAAGGCCCGTTTCGAATTCCGCTGGCACGACCAGTTCGCGCTCTCGCTCGACCCGGACACCGCCCGCGAATACCACGACGAGACCCTGCCCGCCGAGCCCGCCAAGACCGCCCACTTCTGCTCCATGTGCGGCCCGAAGTTCTGCTCCATGCGCATCTCCGCCGACGTGCGCGAATACGCCGAGAAGCAGGGCCTCACCGACGTGGCCGCCATCGAGGCGGGCATGGCCGAGAAGTCCTCCGAGTTCGCCGACCACGGCAACAAGGTCTACCTCCCGGTCGTCTGACCTCAGGTTTCCCGGGACCGGTACGGCGCCGCCGTACCGGTCCCCGCCGTTTCCGGGGCTAGCATGGTCGCGGCAGAACACCTTCTGCGCAGCCTTTTCTGTACCGACCGGAAAGGGATCACCTGCATGTGCACCTCGTTCACCGTCACGGCCGAGGACGGCTCGGTCACCGCCGGACGGACCATGGAATTCGCCTTCGATCTCGAATCGCGGTTGCTCGTCTTTCCCCGCGGGATGTCGTATCAGGCCAAGAGCCCAGATCCCGCCGTCCCCGGCTATTCCTGGCGCGGGACCTACGGCAGTGTCGGGATGAATCTGCTCGGTCGTGAATGCCTGCTCGACGGCGTGAACGAAACCGGACTGTATTTCGGGGCGCTGTATCTGCCGAATTTCACCGAGTACCAGACCGTGCCGGTCGGCCGCGAATCCGAGTCGATGTCGCAGATCCACGATGTCGGCAACTATCTGCTGTCCACCTGCGCGTCGGTGAGCGAGGCGGCGGCGGCCCTGGAACGGGTCCTGGTGTGGGGCCAGCCCGACCCCGGCACCGGTAAACCCATCGAACTGCACTACACGCTGCACGACGCGAGCGGCAGTTCGCTGGTCGCCGAATACATCGACGGCGAACTCCAGCTGCACGACAATCCGCTCTCCGTCCTCACGAATTCACCGCCGTTCGAATGGCACCTGCTCAACACGGGGAACTACGTGAACCTCTCCGCCGTGAACGTCCCCGATTTGCCGCTGTCCGGTTACGACGTGAGCGCACTGGGCCAGGGCAGCGGAATGCTCGGCCTGCCAGGCGATTTCACCCCACCGTCGCGTTTCGTCCGTGCGGTGGCCCTCACCCAGGCCGCCGAACCGGCCCCCGACGCCGCCACCTCCGCGATCGTCGCCGCCCACATCCTCGACAGCTTCGACATCCCCAAGGGATTCGTCCGCTCCGGCGAGGACGGCCCCGACTCGATCGAATACACGGAATGGTCCACCATCGCCGGCCTCGCCGCCGACCACCGCCGCTATTTCGTCCGCTACTACGACAGCCCCGTCTGGTGCGCGGTCGACCTGTCCGACCTGGATTTCGACCAGGAAGACGTGACAGTTCTCGACACCACCGCAACCTGGTGCGTAGACGTGACACCGTCTGCCTGATCCAGGAAGCCCGTGTCAGTCACCACTGAACCAGAGATATCCATTGCGCTCGATCGCCTCCTCAGCCGCCTCCCGCAAGACAGCGACGACCTCGGCTTCACGCTCGTCGCCGGTAGGCGTGCGCGCGAGCTCGTCCAGAAACAGCGTCAATTGGTAGCAGTTGAACATCGTATCGGCGTAGGCATGAATCTCACCCAGCATCGTCCCGGCACCAGCACCCAGCACCATCCCCGACAGCGTGTCCGCAACTCGCCCGTCGCACATCCGCACCCGACCGTGCACTTGGTCCTGCACAAAGACAGAAATCCCCATACCGAAATTCTCCGCCACACCACCGCTCACCAATCGTCGAGGTAGTACAGGACGACCGAGATGGTGTTGTCGGGGAGTTGGGTGAGGGTGAGGCTGGTTTCGTGACGGTCCAGCGGCCAGCCTTCGACGGCGCAGTCGGCCCACCAGTAGCCGCTGGGGGTGGAGCCACGGTTGTGTTCGAAGGTGCACGATCGCGTATCGGTGAAGTGGCGGCGGAGGGTGTCGGTGATCTGGTCTGGAGTGGCGTTCTCGGCGCCGACGGCGAATTCGCGGGTGCAGCTGCTGTTGGACGACAGGGAGGCGCAGTAACCCGGCTTGGTCCAGCGCACGGAGAGTTGATCGGGCAGGGACCCGATGGCGTCGGCGGCGGGGATCCACGACCACCGTTCCACGGTGGTGAGGGCCAGGCCGAGGAGCAGGAGCGGCACTGCGATCAGGACACAGCACACGTTGCTGATCACGTAGGCGATTCGTCTGCGCGCCGATGCTTCGGCCTCCGAGTCGTCCTCGACGGACGGCCCCGCCACCAGCACGGCGATCGTCAGGCACACCAGCGCGACGAGCATCGTGGCCTGTCCCTCGTAGAAGATCCACCGGCTGATCACCGCGTACTGCGCGAACGCGAGTGCGCCGAGTATCGCGAATCCGATCAGCAGCCCCCGGCGGGTCGCGGCGAGCAGCGGCCAGAGCACCAGCGGCAGGAAGATCAGACTGAACCACAACACCGAGTGACCGTATTCGAGCCGCTGGTTGTGCGCACCGGATGTCCGGAGGGTGGTCGGTTGATCACCCCATGGTGGGCAGATCCAGGGTGAGGGGCGGAGTAACGTCGGCGGGGTGGCCGAAGCCTTCTATGTTCCTGATGCCGGGGATCCGGACCGGTACCTCTCGACCGAGCTTACGCGGGGACCGTGGTCGCCGGACGCGCAGCATGCGGGGCCGCCGTCGGCGCTGCTGGGGCATGCCATCGAGCGGTGTTCGCCGCGCGAGGGGTTCCAGGTCGGGCGGGTGGCGGTGGAGATTCTCGGGCCGGTGCCGTTGGCGCCGCTGACCGTGCGGACCGAAGTGGTGCGGTCGGGGCGCAGCGTGGAGCTGATCCAGGCGACGCTGTCCGCGGAGCGCGGACCGGTGATGCAGGCCAACGCGTGGCGGCTCAAGCTCAGCGAGCCCGCGCTCGACCTGCCGGTGGAGTTCCTGCCCAGCGGCACCCGCCCGCTGCCCGCGGCCACCGAACCCGAGGTGTTCCCCTCCGATCAGCAGATCGGTTTCCACACCGGTATCGAATACCGCTTCACGACAGGCTCTTTCGGACAGCCGGGGCCCGCGGTGTGCTGGATCCGGCTGAAGTACCCGATCGTCGCGGGCACCACGCCGAGCCCGCTGGAACGGACGCTGGCCGCGGCCGATTCCGGCAACGGGGTGAGCTCGGTGCTCGACTGGTCGAAGTATTTGTTCATCAACACCGATCTCACCGTCACCCTGCACCGGCAGCCGGTGGGCGAGTGGATCTGCCTGGACGCGGTGACCCACCCGCAGCCGCACGGCATCGGCCTCGCCGAATCCGCGCTGTTCGACGAGACCGGGCCGATCGGGCGCGGCACCCAGACCCTGCTGATCGCGCCGCGCGGCTGACTCAGCCGATGGCGTCCAGGTCCACCAGGTCGGCGTTGCCGTGCTTGCGCAACTCCGACTCGGCGGTGCCGGTGCGCCGGAACGGATCGCCCTCGCCGGTGGTGAGCAGTCCGCGCAGGCTGGTCGTGATGTAGGCGCCCCAGGCGTTGGAGCACACCTCGTAGCATTCGCCCGCAGGCCGCAGCCCCACGTGCGTGAACCGGAGTTCGGTGCCGTCGCGGGTCTCGGTGATGTCGAAGACGATGTCGGTGTCCTCCCACTCCGCGGTATCGGCGATGAAGCCGAGCCACGAGTCGGTGACGTGCCAGACCAAGCGGCGACCCGGCACCGATTCGGTGGTGGTCATCGTGCAGCGATGGATGCCCGGAACCTCGAAAAGGTAACTGTCGCCCACGGTTCCGGTGCTGCCCTGCATGGTCTCGGACCACCAGGCGCGCACGTCGTTGACGGCGGCGAAGACCTCGGCGGGTGTCTTGTCGACGGTGATGGTGACGGTGAAATCGTTGTCGTTCATGGTGTGTCCTTCCGGCTCAGCCGTCGAGATGGCGGCGGAGCGCGTCCAGCGGGCCGTCCCAATCGCGTGCCAGGGCGGCCAGGAATTGTTGTGCCACATGCATCGGCGCGGAATCGAGGCGATAGCGCACGCGGCGCCGTTCGCCCGGTTCCGCGATCACCAGGCCCGCGTCGGCGAGCAGGGCGAGGTGTTTCGCGATCGCCTGCCGGGTGATGGGCAGGCGCTCGGCGAGGTCGGTCGCGGTGGACGGTCCGTGCGCGGCGAGCGCGGCCAGTACCGACCGCCTGCTCGGATCGGCCAGCGCGACGAAGACCCGTTCGGCGGTGGCCTCGAGTTCAGGCCGCATCGAGGTACTCGGTGAGCTCACCCAGCTCACTCTTCCAGCCGCCCACATTGCCCTCGAACGCCTCCTTGTGCGCGTCCTCGGACAGCTGGGCGAAGCCGGATTCGACCACGGTGAGCCGCGTGCCCGCACCGCTGGGTTCGAGGGTGAACTCCACGTAGGTGCGGCGCGGGTCGTCGTCGGGCAGGCCGTTGATCGGCCAGGTGTAGCCGAACACGGTCGGCTCCTCGACCCGCTCCACCCGCATGTCGGCGGCGAAGCCCTCGTTCCAGGTCATCCGCATGTCCCCGCCCGGGCGCAGGTCGATCTCGGCGGTATTGCCGAACCAGCTCGCCAGCCCCTCGGCGGTGGTGATGGCCGCCCACACCTTGGCGGGCGGATGGGCGAGCTCGACGGTCCGGACGATCTGATCGGGAAATCCCATGATGTCTCCTCAGTCAGTAGCAACCATTTGGTTGCAACTCAGAGTATGGCAACCACCTGGTTGCGTCAAGGGTCAGTGGCCGCCGGTGACGCGGAAGCCGCGGGGGACCAGCCAGACCGTGCCGACGGCGACCAGGGCGACCACCGCAGCGGAGATGTAGGAGGTGGTGGTGAGGGCGGTGTCGAAGGCGTAGCCGGCGGCGTCGACGACCTGGGTGTGCGCGGGTTCGGGTAGTTCGGTGGCCACCTCGTAGGCGCCGCCGACCGAGCCGGTGGCCTGCTCGGTCTTGTCGGCGGGGACCGGCAGATCGCCCATGTGCTGGCTGAAGATCCTGGCGTGCAGGCTGCCGAGCAGCGCGACGCCGAAGCCGACGCCCACCTCGTAGTTGGTCTCCTCCACCGCGCCCGCCTGACCGGCCCGATCGGCGGGCACCGCGCCGACGAGGACGGCGGCGGCCGCGGTCACCGCCATGCCGTCACCGAGGCCGAACGACACCAGCACCAGCGCCACCACCGGATAGGTGGTCGGTTCCGGACTCACCGCGAGCAGCAGGAATCCGAGCGCGACCGCGCCGAGGCCGACACCGAGCACCGTCCGGACGCCGAACTTCTCCATCAGGAACGGGGTGAGCAGCGAGGCGGTGAGCAGGGTGAGCGCGGCGGGCAGCATCCGGATGCCCGCCTGCGACGGGCTGTACCCGTGCACGTACTGCAGCCACAGCGAGACCAGGAACATCGCCGCGCCGATGGCCATCATGGCCAGCAGGGTCGCGACGGCGGCCGCGGTGAAGACGCTGTTGCGGAACAGCCGCACATCCAGCAGCGGGTCGTCCGCGGCGAGCTGACGCCGCACGAACCAGTACATGGCACCGACGCCGATCAGCAGGACCGTCCAGTCGACCGCGGTCGCCTCGCCCTTCGCGAGATGCTTGACACCCCAGGCCAGACACACGATGCCCGCGATCGACAGCGCCGCGGCGAACCAGTCCAGGCGCCCCGCCTGCGGCGCCCGGTACTCCGGCAGCACCCACAGCCCGACGACCACCGTCACCAGCACCACCGGCACGTTCAGCCAGAACGCCGACGACCACCCGAAATGCTCGACCAGGAACCCGCCCACGATGGGGCCGACGGTCGCACCGACGCCGGCCACCGCCGCCCACACCCCGATGGCCATGGTGCGTTCCCTGGGGTCGACGAAGATATTGCGGATCAGCGACAGCGTCGAGGGCATCACCATCGCGCCGCCGACGCCGAGCAGGACCCGCCCGCCGATCAGCTGGGCCGCGCTGCCCGCCGTCGCGGCGATCACCGAGGCCACGCCGAACAGCACGAAACCGCTGATGAACAACAACTTCCGGCCCACCCGGTCACCGAGCGCGCCGGTGGTGATGAGCAGACCGCCGAGCACCAGGCCGTAGATGTCGATGATCCACAGCTGCTCGAGCGGACCGACCTGCAGGTCGTCGATGAGCGACGGCAACGCCACATTGAGGATGGTGGCGTCCATGGCCACCAGCAACAGGCTGGCACACAGCACGCCGAGCATCACCCAGCGCACGGTGCCGTAGGTCTGCGTCGATTCGCTCACCATGCCGCCTCACCTAGCCGTTCACGACCGGAATCCGGATCCAGGGCACGCGATCCGCTGCCCAACCTACCCAGTGCGACGCGGTTGCGGCCGGAGCGCGCAGTGAACTCTCAGCGCACGCGCGTCGGCAGCACCGCGTCGACGAGTGTGCGCGCGGCCCGGCCGGTGCGTTCCCGGTCGCCGGTGATCACCCGGTCCTGGATGATGCCGCGCAATCCGGAGACCAGCAGGGTCGCCACCACCTCGGGGTCGTCGGCCAGACCCGTGCGGCGCAGAGCGGCCGCGAGTTCACCGACGAAGGTGGCGATGGCCGCGTCGGCGTAGTCCTGATACGGCGAGCCGGGGGCGCAGGCGGCGCCGAGGACCTGGAGCAGCACGCGCACGCTGTCGGCTTCGGCGCCGTCGGTGTTGAGGTCGAAGAAGGCGGTCAGCCGGTCGCGCAGCTGCGCGGGCTCGGTGACACCGCCGAAGACCGCGGCCAGGTCGGGCCGCTGCGTCGCCAGGGCCTGGACCAGCAGTTCCTCCTTGGTCCCGAAGTAGTAGATGAGCATGCGCGAGCTGGTGCCGAGGGCGGCGGCCAGCGGACGCAGGGACAACTCGGCCAGGCCGTGCGTGGCGATGTAGGCCACGACGCCTGCCAGCAGCTCGGCGCGTTTGCGGTGGTCGAGAGGACGGGCCAACCTCGCCGGACACGCACCTCACCCGGATCGAGCAGCGCAGGCACTCGTATGTGGAGCGGCTGGCGCTGGTCCTGGGCAGGCGGGTGTGGCAGGCCGCAGGCACGCCGGAGGTGGATCCCGAGCGGCTCGCCGTGGCGGTGGGCACCGGACTCGGCGGCGGTGACGCGCTGATCGACGCGGTCGACGCGATGCGCGCCGGCGGCTACCGCAAGGTCTCCCCGCTGGCGGTGCCGATGGTGATGCCGAACGGTCCGGCCGCCACCGTCGGCCTCGAGATCGGCGCGCAGGGTGGGGTGTTCGCGCCGGTGTCGGCGTGTTCGTCGGGGTCGGAGGCGATCGCGCAGGCGTGGCGGCTCATCGCGACCGGCGAGGCCGACGTGGTGGTGACCGGCGGCGTGGAGGGCCACATCCACGCGGTGCCGATCGCCGGCTTCGCCATGATGCGCGCCATGAGCACCCGCAACGAGGAACCCGACCGCGCCTCACGGCCTTTCGAGCGCGATCGGGACGGCTTCGTCTTCGGCGAGGCGGGCGCGCTGCTGGTCCTGGAGTCCGAGCGGCACGCCAGGGCCAGGGGCGCCCGGATCCACGCCAGAGTGCTCGGCGCGGGGATCACCTCCGACGCCTTCCACATCGTCGCCTCCGATCCGGCGGGCACCGGCGCCGCCCGCGCCATGCGAAAAGCGGTGCGCGCGGCCGGACTTCGCGAGGGCGACATCGACCACGTGAACGCGCACGCCACCTCCACCCCCATCGGCGACGCGTCCGAGGCCGCCGCGATCACCGCGGTGACCCCCGACGCCTCGGTGTACGCGCCGAAATCGGCGCTCGGCCATTCGATCGGCGCGGTCGGCGCGCTGGAATCGGTGCTCACCGTGCTGAGTCTGCGCGAGCAGATCGTGCCGCCCACCCTCAACTACGACAACGCCGACCCGGCGATCGACCTGGATGTGGTCGCCGGATCGGCGCGTCGGCAGCGCATCGACTACGCGCTGAACAACTCCTTCGGCTTCGGCGGGCACAATGTGGCGCTCGCCTTCGGCCGGGCCTGACTCAGGGCTTGTCGAACCTGGTGTCCACGAAGGACTTGAAGTCCACCTTGCCGGGAATCGCCTTGGCCGCGGTGAACGCGTCGGCGATCTCCTGCTCGGAGGCCACCACCGGGTCGGTGAGCTGGATCGGGTTCTTGATCGAACGGGTCCAGGTGGTCCGCGAGGCGTCGACGCTGATCTGGGTGAGCTCGGCGTACTTGGTGGACCAGGTGTCGAGGTTGTCCGAGGACCACTTGGTGGCGGCGGCGTAGCGCTGGAAGAAGTCGGCGAGGGCGGCGGACTTGCCCGCGTCGGCGACGGTCTTCTTGCCGGCGACCCAGAAGTTGTAGCCGTTGGCGGCCTGGTCGGCGGTGGCGATCGGCTTCGCGCCGATCTCCTTCTCCGCGATCGCGGTGTAGGGGTCCCAGGTGGCCCAGGCTTCGACATCGCCGCGGGTCAGCGCGGTGTAGCCGTCGGCGGGCGAGAGGTAGACCGGCTCTACGTCGCTGAGCGACAGGCCCGCCTTCTTCAGCTGGAGCAGCAGGTTGGCGTTGGCCGAGCTGCCCTTGTAGACCGCGACCTTCTTACCCTTCAGCCCGGCGACCGAGTTCACCGCGGAGTCCTTGCCGACCAGGATGGCGTCGCCCTTGCCGGTGGCCGAGAGCGCGCCGACGATCTTGATGTCGGCATTCGACGCCGCGCCGAAGATCACCGGGGTGTTGCCGGTCTGGGCGATGTCGATACCGCCCGCGCTGGCCGCCTCCACCAACGGCAGGCCCGCGGTGAAGGTGGAGAACTCGATCTTGTAGGGCAGGTTCTCCAGCTGGCCCGACGCCTTGAGCAGCACCTCGATCGAGATCGCTTTCTGGTCACCGACTTTCAGCGTGACGGTGCTCAGGTCGACCGGCCCCGACGGCGCGGCGTCGGTCGCCGCGTCGTCACCGCAGGCGCTCAGCGAGAGCGCGGCGACGACGGCGAGGGCGAGCCCGGCGAGGCGGGACTTCGGAGTGCGTTTCACGGGAACCACTTTCGTGCGGGGGTGGAAATCAGGGGGTGACGCCGAGCAGCGTCAACAGCCGGGCCGCGTACTCGGCGACCTCGGGGGCTGCGGCGGTGCGCGGGCGGGGCAGCTCGATGGCGACATCGGCGGCGATGCGGCCCTCGTCGAGCACCAGCACCCGGTCGGCCAGCGTGATCGCTTCGAGCACGTCGTGGGTCACCAGCAGCACACCGAATGCGCGCTGGGCGTGCAGGCCGAGCAGCAGCTCGTGCATGGTGAGCCGGGTCAGCGCGTCGAGGGCGCCGAAGGGCTCGTCGAGCAGCAGCAGCGTGGGCTCGGCCACGAGCGCCCTGGCCAGCGCGGCGCGCTGGGCCTCGCCGCCGGAGAGGGTGAGCGGCCAGGCGTCGGCCCGCCCGGCCAAGCCGACCTCGGCGAGCAGGTCGCGCGCGGCCTGCTCGTCGGCGCGGCGCTTGCGCGGCGTCGGCCTGCCCAGGGCGACATTGCGGACCACCGGCTGCCACGGGATGAGCCGCGGCTCCTGGAAGACGATCGTCGGCCTGCCGTCGACGGAAACCTCACCGCGACTGGGCGAATCGAGTCCGCCGAGAATGCGCAGCAGGGTCGACTTGCCCGAACCGCTGCGCCCGACCAGCGCGACGATCTCGCCCGCGCCCAGCTCGAGCTCGATGCCGTCGAGCACGGTCCGGTCGCCGAAGCGCTTGCCCAGACCGGTGATCCGGGCCGCGGCCGAGCGCGACTTGGTGGTGATGGGGGTGACGGCGGCGGCGGCGGCGGTCATAGCGGGTACCTCACGATCGAACGGCGGCGGATGGCGAGCCGACCGACCGGCGGGACAGGGTGGGTCCCCCGGTCGGCGTCAAAAGCGGACATCAGCGGTGCACCGCCGGACGCCAGCGCAGGGCGCGACGTTCGAGCAGTCGCACGATCGAGTCGGTGGCCAAGCCGAGCAGGCTGTAGATCAGCAGGCCGAACACCACGATGTCGGTGCGCAGGAATTCGCGGGCGTTGTTCACCACGAAGCCCAGACCGGCACTGGCATTGATCTGTTCGGCCACGATCAGCGACAGCCAGGCGATGCCCAGACTCTGCCGCGCGCCGACCAGGATCTGCGGCAGCGCGCCGGGCAGGATCAGCAGCCGCAGCCGCTCCGCGAGCCCGAGCCGCAACGCGCTGCCCAGCTCGAGCAGTTTCGGGTCGAGCTGCCGGATGCCGGCGAAGGTGTTGAGGTAGAGCGGGAAGAACACCCCGAGCGCGATCAGATAGACCTTCGGTTCCTCGCCGATCCCGAACCAGATGATGAACAGCGGGATCAGGCCGAACAGCGGGATGGTGCGGATCATCTGCAACGGCGGGTCGACCGCGTATTCGCCGATCTTGCTCAGCCCGGCCAGCACCCCGAGGACCAGCGCGAGCACCGCGCCGAGGACGAAGCCGTACAGCGCGCGCTGGCCGGAGACCAGCAGCGCCTCACCGAGCTGACCGGAACGGTAGGTCTCGAGACCGGCGTCCAGCACGACCGACGGCGCGGGCAGCTTCTTGGCCGAGATCCAGCCGCTGGTGCTGCCGATCTGCCAGATCAGCAGCAGCGCGACCGGCGAGAGGGCACGCAGAAAGCCCGGGCGACGGTACAGCGGGACCCGTCGCTCGGCGGTGTCGGTGGCCTTCTCCAACAGCATGCGTGCATGGTGCCCGCCCGCCCGCGCACGCCGACAGGGTTCGGATCAGCTCGAGGCTTACTCGCCGCGGCTCGAGATCTGCTGCACCGACCAGCTGTTGCCGTCGGGATCGTCGAAGAACACGAAGCCGACATTGTCGAGCGGATGCGGCATCGGCCGCGGATTCTCGCCGAGCACCTGCACGTCACCGACCTCGACGCCGCGTTCGATCAGCTCCGCCCGCGCCCGCTCGATATCGGGCACCACCAGTTGCAGGCCCTTGAGCGAACCGGGCGGCATGTGCGGCACCGCGCCCTTGCCGATGACGATCGAGCAGCCCGAACCGGGCGGGGTGAGCTGCACGATGCGGACCTCGTCGGAGATCACCGTGTCGTGGTCGACGACGAAGCCGAGCCGGTTCGCGTAGAAGTCCTTGGCGCGATCGATATCGGACACCGGGACGATGACGACTTCGAGCGTCCAGTTCACGAGATACCTTCCGACGGATGGTTCACGGTCGAGCCGAGTCTGCCACCGCCGGGCACGCGCCGTCGGCCGTACCGACCGTTCAGACCCGGCGTTCCCAGCGCCAGGCGTACTCCCCCTCCGCCGGTGGCGGGCCCGGCAGCGTGCCCTCGACCGTCATCCCGTCGAGCAGCAGGGCCAGCACCCGCCGTCGCAGTTCGGCGGTGCGTGCCGGGTCGGGCATGGTGACCGCGGCACACGCCTCCAGCAGCAGGCCCAGGTCCTGGGCGTCGAAGTCGGGGCGCAGCCGTCCGCTGGCATGGGCGCGGCGGACGAGTTCGGTGGCGGCCTCGCCGGCGTGGATCACGTCGGGCAGCATCGATTCGTCGGGGGTGAAGGTGCCCGCCAGCTTCACCGTCAGCGAGTGCACGTCGGCCTCGACCACCCGTTCCAGGAAGCCGACGAAGCCCGCCCAGCCGTCCGGATCCGCCAGCGCCGCATCGGCTTCGGCGTTGTACCGGCGCAGCCCCTCGTGGCACAGCGTGCGCAGCAACTCCTCCTTGCTGGGGTATCGGCGATAGAGGGCGCTGATCCCGACGCCCGCCTTCTCCGCGACGGCCGCGATCGGTGCGCCCGGATCGCTCAGGAACACGGCGCGCGCGGCGTCGAGGATCAGGCCGTTGTTGCGCGCGGCCTGGGCCTTGCGGCCGGACAGGCGGGGCTGAGCTGCGGTTTCGGTCTCGTTCGGCATGAATGTCAGCCTACCACTTGAAACGGAATGATCCGTTCTGCTACGTTTGGAACAGAACGAAGCATTCCGTTTCACAAAGAGGAGTCGACATGACCGCCACGGCCACCATCACCCCCTTCCGCATCGAGGTCCCGCAGGCCCGGCTCGACGACCTCGCCGCCCGCCTGCGCAACGCGCTGTACCCGGACGAGCTGCCCGGCGTCGGCGACGCCTACGGCGTCCCGGCCGACCGGGTGCGCGCCCTCGCGCAGTACTGGCTGGAAGAGTTCGACTGGCGCGCACTGGAATCCGAGCTGAACGCGTACCCGCAGTTCACCACCGAGATCGAGGGCGAGGACATCCACTTCCTGCACATCCGGTCCTCGCGACCCGACGCCACCCCGGTGATCCTCACCCACGGCTGGCCCGGCTCGATCCTCGAGTACGTCGACGTGATCGCCCCGCTCACCGAGCCCGAATCGGCCGACGATCCGGCCTTCCACCTGGTGATCCCCTCGCTGCCCGGCTTCGGCTTCTCCGGCCCCACCCGCAGCACCGGCTGGAACCGCTACCGCACCGCCCGCGCCTGGGCCGAGCTGATGGCCCGCCTCGGGTACGAGCGCTACGGCGCCATCGGCAACGACGGCGGCTCGATGGTCTCCCCCGAACTCGGCCGCATCGCGCCGGACCGCGTGCTCGGCGTGCATGTCACCCAGCTGTTCTCGTTCCCCTCCGGCGATCCGGCGGAGTTCGAGGGCCTGTCCGAGGCGGACATGGCCGCGCTGGGGCACCTGCAGTGGTTCCACGAGAACAAGATGGCCTTCAACACCCTGCACAGCCAGCAGCCGCAGACCCTGGCCTACGCGCTGGCCGATTCCCCGCTCGGCCTGCTCGGCTGGAACTCGCAGCTGTTCGGCGAATCCCTCGACGCGCGGTTCGTCGTGGCGAATGTGGCGCTGTACTGGCTCACCGGCACGGCGGGCTCGTCGCTGCGGTTCTACTACGAGGACGCGCACGCCACCGAACACCCCACCGAGCCGACCACGGTGCCGACCGCGCTGGCCATGTTCGCCGGTGACTTCCAGTCGATCCGCCGCTTCGCCGAGCGCGACCACGGCAATATCGTCAGCTGGAATTCCTACGACACCGCCGCGGAATCGGGCGGCGCGAACGACGCGGCCGGGCACTACGCCGCGCACGAGGCGCCCGAGGTGCTGGTCGGCGACATCCGCCGGTTCTTCGCCGGACTGGCCTGATCGGACCTCGGTGCCGCGGCCCACGCTCCCCTCATCGGCGCGTGGGTCGCGGCCCTTTCGAATCATGCACCAGCGCAGGGTGATACGCGCACCGAAGTCACCAATCAGTGATGCTCGTGCAGTTCACCCCAGGCCGGGAAGGGATCGGCGAAGCCGGTCCAGGCCGCCGGACCGGCCGCGAGCTCGGCATCGGTGAGCAGCGCGGCGTCGAGTTCGCGGCGGATCGCGGGCGCGTCCAGGCGCACCCCGATGAACACGATCTCCTGGCCGGCGGGCACCTCGAGCGTGGACCACCAGGCGCCCGGCTCGAAGGTCAGGTTCGGCCCGGCCTGCGACCAGATGGCGGCCAGCTCGGGGCGGCTGGCGATCCAGCAGAAACCCTTGCTGCGCAACATCCCTCGCAGTCCCGAGAGCACCTCGCCCAGACGCTCCGGATGGAACGGCCGATCGGCGCGATAGGTGAGGCTGCTGATGCCGTACTCCTCGGTCTCGGGCGTGTGCCCGCCCGCCAACTCCTCGGCCCAGCCGTCGGCCTCGGCCGCGACCACCGGGTTGTAGCGGCCGGTGCCGAGCACCTCGCCCAGCTCGACCACGCCGCGCTCGATCCGCAGCACGTGCGCGCGCGGATTGAGCCTGCGCACCGTGGCCTCGACGGTGGCGGCGGCGTTCGCGCTCACCAGGTCGGTCTTGTTGATCAGCAGCACGTCGGCGAATTCCACCTGGTCGACGAGCAGGTCGGCGATGGTGCGCGAATCCCCCTCGCCCGCTTCGAGTTCGCGCTCGGCCAGGGCCTGGCCCTTCACCAGTTCGGCCAGGAAGGTCGAGGCGTCGACGACGGTCACCATGGTGTCGAGCCGGGCCAGCTCGCCGAGGCGGAACCCGTCCTCGAACTCCCAGTCGAAGGTGGCGGCCACCGGCATCGGCTCGGAGATGCCGGTGGACTCGATCACCAGCTGGTCGAAGCGCCCGTCGCGGGCCAGCTTGGCGACCGCCTCGATCAGGTCCTCGCGCAGCGTGCAGCAGATGCAGCCGTTGGTGAGCTCGACCAGCTTCTCCTCGGTCCGGTCCAGGTGACCCTGGCCCGCGACGAGCGCGGCGTCGATATTGACCTCGCTCATGTCGTTGACGATCACCGCGACCCGGCGGCCGTCGCGGTTGGCGAGGATGTGGTTGAGCAGGGTGGTCTTGCCCGCGCCGAGGAAGCCGGACAGCACGGTGACGGGCAGATGCGCGGTGGGTGCGGAGTTGGTCACGAGTTAATGATAATGGTTTTCATTTGCTCTCGGCGGTCGGGGTCCCCTGGTCCGCGCGCCGGTCGTAGGGTTGGGGCGTGAAAATGCTGCCGCTGACCCCCGATGGCCAGACCCCTGTTCGCGCGCTCACCATCGCGGGCACCGATTCCGGTGGCGGCGCGGGCATCCAGGCCGACTCACGCACGATGGCGCTGTGCGGTGTGCACGCCTGCGTGGCGGTGGCCGCGGTGACCGTGCAGAACACGGTGGGCGTCAGCGGATTTCACGAGATCCCGCCGCAGATCGTGGCCGACCAGGTGCGCACGGTGGTCGGCGACATCGGGATCGGGGCGGCCAAGACCGGCATGCTCGCCTCCACCGCGATCATCGAGGCCGTCGCCGAGGTGTGCCGGGAGGTGGGGATCGGCCGCGACGGCACGATTCCGCTGGTCGTCGACCCGGTGGCCGCGTCCATGCACGGCGATCCGCTGCTGCACACCGAGGCCCTCGACGCGGTGCGGACCACCCTGATCCCGCTGGCCACCGTGGTGACCCCGAATCTGGACGAGGTCCGGCTGATCACCGGTATCGAGGTGGTCGACGACGCCACCGCGCGCAAGGCCGCCGAGGCGCTGCACGCGCTGGGCGCGCAGTGGGCGATCGTGAAGGGCGGGCACCTGCGCTCCTCGGAGGTGAGCACCGACCTGCTCTACGACGGCGACACCTTCCGCGAGTTCACCGCGCCGCGCATCGCCACCGGCAACGACCACGGCGGCGGCGACACCCTGGCCGCGGCCATCGCGAGCGCGCTGGCCAACGGATACGCGGTGCCGGACGCGGTCGCCTTCGCCAAGGAGTGGACCTACCGCTGCCTGGCCGCCTCCTACGATCTCGGCGCGGGCCACGGCCCGGTGTCCCCGCTGTGGCGGTTGCGCGCCGACGCCTAGCGTGGCGTCGCGAAGTTGTCGGTGGGCGGGTTCATACTGAATTCGCCGCACCACCACCGGTTCCAACGACGTAGCCGGCGAGAACAACGGGGTTCGTGCCGGGCGCGGCAGCGAAACCGTCAGCCGAGTGCGAACGCGTCGCGCAGCGGCTGCGCCGGGTCGATCTTGACACCGTTGAAGCGCGCGTGCGCCATGGCCAGCGCGGAGATGCTCTCGGCGAGATAGTCGACGAAGCGTTCCACCGGCATCGCCGAGACCTCGCGCTGATTCGCGCCGAGCCACCAGTCCGTGGCCGAGGCCACCGCGCCGAAAATCGAATAGTTCACCAATTCGATCCCGGCCACGTCGACCGATTCCGTCGGCAGCAGGCCCGCGAAGAATTCGGCGGCCCGGCGTGCGGACTGCCTGGCGGCGACCAGCGCCCGTTCGGTCTCCTTGGCCTGCTGACTGAAATGGCTGTGCAGCATGAACCGGAAGACGTTCGGATGTTCCGAGACCACGGCCACGTATTCGGCGGCGGCGCGGCGGACCAGCTCGGCGACGGAATCGTCGGTGAGGTTCACCCCGCCGAGCAGCCGCTCCCAGAGCATGTCGCGCACCCGGTCGACGATCGCGTTGTACAGGTCGGTCTTGTCCTCGAAATGGCGGTAGAGCTTGGGCTTGGCCGCGCCGGCCTCCTTGGCGATATCGCCCATGCTCACATCGGGGCCGACCCGGTCCAGGGCGCGGAACGCGGCGTCGACGAACTCGGTCCGCACCTGGATGCGGTGTTCGCGCCAGCGTTCGGTCCGCGCGTCGACACGACGGCCCGGCACTTCGTCGGCCTTTCGGTAACCCCGCGTCACGGGCAGAAGCTTATGGGCGCGGTCGGTCCGGGCGTTTCGCGGGGCCCGCGCTTTGCCGAACCGGCAATTATTCTTGCGGATTCTGGACAGGCGCCCGCACCATCGAAGCAACACCGACCGAACAGGAGCTCCGATGACCGAGACCGCGCAGACCGCCGAAGAATTCTGGGAAGGCTTCTACGCCGAACGGGACCAGATCTGGACCGGCAACGCCAACAAGACCCTCGTCCGCGAGGTCACCGGGATGAGCCCCGGCACCGCGCTCGACCTCGGCTGCGGCGAGGGCGGCGACGCGATCTGGCTGGCCGCCCAGGGCTGGCGGGTCACCGCCGTCGACGTGTCGGCCACGGCCATGGAACGCGGCGCCCGGCACGCCGCCGACGCCGGCGTGCAGGTCACCTGGGAGCGCCACGACCTGCAGGAGAGCTTCCCGGCGGGCACCTTCGACCTGGTCTCCGCGCAGTTCCTGCACTCCCCGGTCGAGCGGACCGACGAGCGCGCGACCATCCTGCGCAAGGCCGCGGCCGCCGTCGCGCCGGGCGGCGTGCTGGTGATCGGCAGCCACGCGCACTGGCCCACCTGGGTGACCACCCCGCCGGAGCACGTCGCGTTCCCGACCATCGAGGACATGCTCGGCCAGCTGGCACTCGGGCCGGAGTGGCAGGTGGAGACCGCCGAACTGGTCACCAGCCCGTCGACCAGCCCCGAGGGCGTCGAGGGCGAACGCGCCGACAGCGTGCTGCGCGTGCGCCGCGCCTGAGGATCCCCAGCAACCTCCCAGCTCGGTCCCAGCTCGGTGGCAGCGCCGCCGCCGAGGGTGGGTGCCATGACCCAGACCGAGGCCGAGCCACCGGCCATCCAGAGCAGCCCAGCGCCGGTGCTCGACGTGGTGATTCCCGTCTACAACGAAGAAACCGACCTGGGCCTGTGCGTGCGCAGGCTGCACACCTACCTGCGCGACGGCTTCCCGTTCACCGCCAGGATCACGATCGCCGACAATGCCAGCACCGACGCCACCCTCGCGGTGGCCCGGCTGCTGGCCGACGAACTCGACGGCGTGCGGGTCCTGCACCTGGACGCCAAGGGCCGCGGCCGGGCGCTGCGCGCGGCCTGGGCGGGCTCGGACGCCACAGTCGTCGCGTACATGGACGTCGACCTGTCGACCGATCTGAACGCGCTGCTGCCGCTGGTCGCGCCGCTGGTCTCCGGCCATTCCGATCTCGCGATCGGGACCAGGCTGGACGCGGCGGCCAGGGTAGTGCGCGGCCCCAAACGCGAGATCATCTCCCGCTGCTACAACCTGCTGCTGAAGACCACCCTGCGCGCGCACTTCTCCGACGCGCAGTGCGGCTTCAAGGCGGTGCGCGGTGACGTCGCCCGCGAACTGCTGCCCCTGGTGCGCGACGGGGAATGGTTCTTCGACACCGAACTGCTGGTGCTCGCCGAACGCGCCGGCCTGCGCATCCACGAGGTGCCCGTCGACTGGATCGACGACCCCGACAGCCGGGTCGACATCGTCGACACCGCCCGCAAGGACCTGCGCGGCATCTGGCGGCTCACCAGGGCGCTGGCCACCGGCGCGCTGCCGCTGGACGAGCTGCGTGCCGCGGTCGGGCGCGAACCGCTGGTGGCCGGGGTGCCGCTGGGGATGGTCGGGCAGCTGGTGCGGTTCGCGATCGTCGGCGTGCTGTCCACGCTGGCCTACATCGTGCTGTATCTGCTGTTGCAGCCGCTGTTCGGCGGCCAAGGCGCCAATCTGGTGGCCCTGCTGGTGACGGCGGTGGGCAATACCGCCGTCAACCGGGCCTTCACCTTCGGGGTGCGCGGGCGGCGGGACGCGGTGTCGCATCAGTTCCAGGGGCTGGCGATCTTCGGGTTCGGGCTGGCGATCACCAGTGGGTCGCTGTTCGCGCTGCACCGGTGGGCGCCCGACGCGCCCGTCGCGCTGGAGCTGGCCGTGCTGATCGGCGCGAATCTGCTCGCGACGCTGGCGCGATTCGTCGGCCTGCGCTGGGTCTTCCGGGACGCGGGCGCGGGTAGCCCGGCCTCTGCCGTGACGGAACCGATGCCGCGGGTCGCCGTCCCGAGCGAGTCCACCTCGCTCGCCGGTCGCCACCTGGCCGCCGTCACCTCGGACCCGAACGCGACGGAGGTGCGCCGATGACCGCCACCATCGCACCACCGACGGCCGGCCCGGCCGCGCCCACCACCTCGCCCCGAAAGCGCTGGGAATTCCCGGCATTGGGCCTGCTGCTGGTCGGCACCCTCATCGCCTATCTGATCAATCTCAGCGCCAACGGCTGGGCCAACGACTTCTACGCCGCTGCCGTGCAGGCGGGTTCGCAGTCGTGGACGGCGTTCTTCTTCGGCTCCTCCGACGCGGCCAATTCGATCACCGTCGACAAACCGCCCGCCTCGCTGTGGGTGATGGAGTTGTCGGTGCGGCTGTTCGGGCTCAACAGCTGGAGCATGCTGGTGCCGCAGGTCCTGCTCGGCGTCGCGACGGTCGCGGCGCTGTGGGCCGCGGTGCGCAGGTCCTTCGGTCCGGCGGCGGGTTTGATCGCGGGCACCGTACTCGCCGTGACGCCCGTCGCGGCCCTGATGTTCCGCTTCAACAACCCCGATGCCCTGCTGGTCCTGCTGATGACCGCGGCCGCCTGGGCGATGACGCGCGCGGTGGCCGACGGGCGGTGGCGCTGGCTGCTGCTGACCGGCGGCCTGATCGGCTTCGGCTTCCTCGCCAAGCAGTTACAGGTGCTGCTGGTGGTGCCCGCGCTGGCACTGACCTACCTGGTCGCCGGGCCACCGCGGCTGGGCAAGCGGATCGCCCAGCTGTTCGCCGCCGGTGCGGCCATGGTGGTCGCGGCGGGCTGGTGGCTGCTGGCGGTGGAGCTGTGGCCCGCCGACCAGCGGCCGTGGATCGGTGGCTCGCAGCACAATTCGATCATCGAACTCACCCTCGGCTACAACGGTCTCGGCAGGCTGAACGGCAACGAGACCGGCAGCGTGGGCCCGGGCGGCGAACTGCCCGCGGGCGGCAACGGGATGTGGGGCAGCACCGGCATCACCCGGCTGTTCGAACCCGCGCAGGGCGGGCAGATCGCCTGGCTGGTCCCGGCCGCATTGGCCGCGCTGGTCGCGGGCCTGGTGCTGCGCGGACGGGCGCCGCGCACCGATCGCCGCCGCGCCGCGCTGATCCTGTGGGGTGGCTGGCTGCTGATCACCGGACTGGTGTTCAGCTACATGGCCGGCATCTTCCACCAGTACTACACCGTGGCGCTCGCGCCCGCGGTGGCCGCGCTGACCGGCATTGGGGCGGTGCAGCTGTGGGGTGCGCGCCAGCGGCTGTGGGTGCGCCTGGCGTGCGCGCTCGGCCTCGGCCTCACCACCGCCACGGCGTGGATGCTGTTGTCGCGCAGCGCTTCCTTCCAGCCATGGTTGCGGTGGGCGATCCTGGTGGTCGGTGTACTGGTGACGATCGCCGTCGCCTTCCCCCTCGCCCGCAAGCAGTCGATCGTGGCCGCCGCGGCCGCCGCGTTCATCGGGCTGGCCGGGCCGGTCGCCTACACGGTCGACACCATCGGCTCGGCGCACTCCGGCGCCATCCCGTCGGCGGGGCCGAGTGCCGGTGGGATGCACGGGATGGGTGGTCGGCCCGGCGACCGGATGGGCGCCATGCCCGGCGATGGCGGTGCGCCCGACGGTGCGATGCCGGGTCGTCCGGACGGCGGGGCTTCGCCGGGTGACGGCACCGCGCAGGGCGGGGGCGCTAGCGGGCGGCCGGACGGTATGGGCCTGCCCGGCGGAACCAGCTCGCAGAGCGGTGCGGCCTCCTCCGGCGGAACCGGCTCGACAGCCGGCGGGGCGACCGCCCAGGACGGTGCCGCCGACCAGCGGATGGGCGGTTTCGGCGGGCTGCTCGGTGGATCGCGTCCGAGCGATCAGATCGTCACGCTGTTCGAGCGGAACGGGGGCGACTACACCTGGGTCGCCGCGACGGTCGGCTCGAACAGCGCCGCCGGATACCAGCTGGCGACCGAGCTTCCGGTCATGCCGATCGGCGGCTTCAACGGCAGCGACCCCTCCCCCACCCTCGAACAGTTCCAGCGCTATGTGGCCGAGGGCGAGATCCACTACTTCGTGGCGGGCGGACGCGGTGGCCCCGGCGGCAACAGCACCTCGACCAGTGCCGCCATCACCACCTGGGTCACGGAGAACTACACCGCCGTCACGGTCGACGGCGTCACCCTCTACGACCTCACCCAGCCGAAGTCGTAGGCCGACGTCGGCGCGGCCCGGCGGATCGGCTGATCCACCGGGCCGCCCCGCGTGTTCGCCTCCCGCTCAGGGTGTTCCGGGCGGGGCGAAGAAGTCGCGGACCAGGGAGACGACGGGGTTCGGCGGCAGGAGGTCTTCCAGATTGGTCAGCACGTCGGCGGGCGGCAGTGTGCGTTCCGGCGTGCGCTCGGGGTTCTCCCATTCGGCCACCGCGGCGACGATGCCCTGATCGATAGCGGCGGGCAGGTCGGTGCCGAGGGTGGCCATCTTCGCCGGGTTCAGCGGTTCCGCGAACTGGAGCGGGGTCGGCGCGCTGTAATCCGCGCGGTTGTAGCCGGTTTCGATCAGCACGCGCAGCGCGGGCTCCACCAGGACGGCGGCGGGTTCGGTCACCGCGGTGTTGCCGGTGTGCTGCCCGATCGCGCGTAGTGGATACAGCAGCGGCAGCGTGCCGTCCGGGTTCGGGATCGTGACATAGGTCGTGTCGCCATGGGTTTGGCAGTGCTCCGGGTAGGTCGCGCAGTCCTGCTGCGCGATGTACTCGGCCGGGTCCCGGTACCCGTAGATGGCGGCGCCCGCCTTGGGCTCGCTCCCCGCGCCGTTGCCCTTGGGCTGCAGGTACGACGGATGGATCAGCAAGGTACCCAGCAGCGCGTTGGCATCGGCGAGCACATTGAGCGGATAGGCGGGGAAATCGGAGATGCCGTCGTACTGCATCGCGATATCCCTTGTCGCGATGCCGGTGTCGGTGGGCGTCGGCGGGCCGAAGGTGATGTCGGCGACGGGAATTCCGCCGAACCGCACTGGCCGCTCGATGATGCCGCCGTTGGGACGATTCGGATTCGCGATGAGCACGAACGCCAGCCGATCCTTGTCCGCCTGCGACAGCCCGGCCGACCCGGCCTTCTGCGCACTGGCCACGGTCGAGCCCTGCGAATAGCCGAAGATGACCACTCGGCCGTCGCCGCCCAGCTGCCGCGCGGCCAGCGCACCCAGACTCGCCACCCCGTCGGCCACCGACGGATCCCACTTCGCCGAGGACGCCTCCGGCCCCTTCGACGAGATGACCGGCCACAGCGACGCGTCGTACGGCACCGGTACGAACACCACACCGGGACAGGAGTTGTCGCTACAACCTCGCGCGCCGGGATCGATGAAGTGCTGGTAGGCGTTGCTCTCGAAATTGTGCGCGACTCCGGGATCGCTGGTGCCGGTGCCGGGCACGATCAGCGCCGTGGTGGCGGCCAGCGCCGCACCGACACTCTGCACCTTCAACCAGCCGACGCCCAGCCCCATCGCCGCGACGGTCGCGGCACCGCGCCGCACCATCTTTCGCTTCCGCCCACCACCATCGGCCGTCTCCGGCGACGGTCCGGCAACTCGCACACTCGACGACTGGGGCATGGGCTGACCCTTCGGCAGGAGGGAAGAGCGATACCTCGGCAATTGCGGAGCAATTCTGACAGCCGGTCACGGTGTGACGCAAGCCACTCGAGGCGTGGTGCCTCAGGACGCTTCGAGACTGCCCCGGGGCGCCACCCAGCGATGATTCAGATCGACCACCGAGGAGACGGTTTCGAAGTCGGCGTCGTAGTGCAGGATGACGAGGCGGTGCTCCACCGCCAGCACCGAACTGAGCAGATCGTGGATGCCCACGGCACGGTGTCGGCCCGAGCGGGCGAGCTCACGCTGGATCGCGAAAGCACTCTGCCAGTGCTCGTCATTGGTGGGCAGGTGCTCGAACAGCACCCGCCGGTCGGCCCTGACCTGCTCGTATTCGACCGGATTGCGTGCACTGTAGAGGGCTTCCGCGTCGATGGGCGCGCAGGACGCCACCACCCCCGCCTCGATCAAGGGCGTGAGTTGCGCGGCGACCGCGGAATGGCGCATGCGCGCCAGCGCACTCGTATCGACGAGGTACCGCGCGGTTATCGCCATACGTCGTCGCGCCGATCCTTGTCGGCCATCTCTTCCATGCCGCCGTTGATCAACCATTCGACGTGCCGCGCACGGGCAGCGGCGACCGTCGCCGAACGCAGCGCGGCCCGAACCGTATCGGAGACACCGGTGGTCCCGAGCGCATCCTGTGCCGACTCGAGCAGCTCGTCGTCGATCTCGATCAGTCGTTTGGTCATGCCGCAGTCCCTCGATATATATTCCCCCATGCCGAGACTATATACCCGCGAAGGCGCAGGTCACAAGGGTCGATCACCCTGATTCAACGCCGCGTGCAACGTCACCGCCCACTGATCGACGATCTGCTTGCGCCGTGCCGAGTCGTCGGTGAGCACATCGGCCAGGCCCAGCCCGCGGGCCAGGTCGAGGGTGGCCTGCACCAGGTGGTGGGCGACCGGATCGGAGTCGTCCACGCCCAGCGCGGCGACCGCGCGGCGGTGCGCGATCCGGCCGAACCGCGCCTCCAGCGGGACGATTCGTTCGCGCAGGGCGGGGTCGGCGGCGGCGTGGGTCCACACCTGCAGGGCCGCCTTGAACAGCGGGGAGGTGTAGGACTCGACCAGGCCGGAGACCACGGCGCGGGTGCGGCCGACGCCCGCGTCGACCGCGCTGATGGCGGCGGCCTCGGCGGCCGACTGGTCCATCCTGGTGTCGAACATGTACTCGAGGGCGCCGGTGATCAGGTCTTCCCTGGTGGGGAAATGGTGCTGGGCGGCACCGCGCGACACCCCGGCCCGTTCGGCGACCACTGCCACCGTGGCCGCCGACCAGCCGGTCTCGGCCAGGCAGTCGATGGTCGCCTCGAGCAGCCGCTGCCGGGTGGCCCGGCTGCGGTCCTGCTTGGGTTCGTGGGGTGTCGCCATCGGACTATTGTGCCCAGCTGGGCGGACGCTTCTGGAAGAAGGCGGTCATGCCCTCGATCACCTCGGGGGTGCCGAAGAACCCGGCCGAGCGCTGCGCGAGCTCCTCGGCCTCGGCGTCGAAGCGGGCCAGCAGCACCGCGTTGACGAGTCGCTTGGACTCGGCCAGACCCTGCGGCGAGCCCTTGCGCAGCTCGCCACACAGGCGTTTCACCTCGGCGGCGGCATCGCCGGCGGCCACGGTGACCAGGCCGATCTCCCGCGCGGTCGCGGCGTCGAACTTCTCGCCGGTGAGGAAGTAGCGGCTCGCCGAGCGCTGGTCCATGCGCGGCACCAGCGTGAGCGAGATCATGAACGGCGCCATCCCGATGCGGACCTCGGTGAGCGCGAAACTACTGCCGGGACCGGCGACGACCAGGTCGCACGCACCGATGATGCCCATGCCGCCCGCGCGGACATTGCCGTCGATCTGGGCGACGACCGGCTTGGGCGAGGCCAGGATGCCGCGCAGCACGTCGATCATCACGCGGGTGCGCTGATCGGCCGCGGTCGCCGGGTCGGCGGTGCTCGCCTCCTTCAGGTCGGCGCCCGCGCAGAAGGTGTCGCCGGTGTGCGCGAGCACGATGCCGCGCACGCCGGGATCGGTGTTCGCCGCGTCCAGCCCGGCCAGCAGCTCGCGAACGAGCTTGGACGAGAGGGCATTGCGGTTGTGCGGGGAATCGAAGGTCAGCGTCGCGAACCCGTCGACGACCTCGTAGCGGACGAACGGTGCTTCCGTCGCGTCACTCATCGGGACTCCTGTTCGTCCGAGGAAAAGACGGCGGTCGCCCACCACCGGGGCGACCGCCGTGGGATCTAGTACGAGCGCGGCAGACCGAGCGAGTGCTGGGCCACGAAGTTCAGGATCATCTCGCGGCTGACCGGCGCGATCCGCATGATGCGCGCCGCCTGCAGCATGGCCGAGAGCCCGACCTCCTTGGTCAGACCCGAACCGCCGTGGGTCTGGATCGCCTGGTCCAGCGCCTTGATGCTGGCCTCGGCGGCCGCGTACTTGGCCATGTTGGCGGCCTCGGCGGCGCCGAACTCGTCGCCCGCGTCGTACAGGGTGGCGGCCTTCTGCATCATCAGCTTGGCCAGTTCCAGCTCGATCTTGATCTGCGCGAGCGGGTGCGAGACACCCTGGTGCGCGCCGATCGGCGTCTTCCAGACGGTGCGCTCCTTGGCGTATTCCACCGCGCGGTCGATCGCGTAGCGGCCGAGGCCGATCGCCATGGCCGAGCCCATGATCCGCTCGGGGTTCAGGCCCGCGAACAGCTGCGCGATGGCCGCGTCCTCGGAGCCGACGAGCGCGTCGGCGGGCAGGCGCACGTCGTCGAAGAACAGGGTGTACTGGTGATCCGGCTCGATGACGTCCATCTCCTGGACGTTCTTCACCAGGCCGGGCGCGTCCACCGGGACGATGAACAGCGCGGGCTTGAGCTTGCCGGTCTTGTGGTCCTCGGTGCGCGAGACCACCAGGATGGCCTCGGCCTGATCGACGCCGGAGATGAAGATCTTGCGGCCGTTGAGGATCCAGTCGCCACCGTCGCGGCGGGCGGTGGTGGTGATCTGGTGCGAGTTGGAGCCCGCGTCGGGCTCGGTGATCGCGAAAACCATCTTGGCCGAGCCGTCCGACAGCTTGGGCAGCCAGTTCTGCTTCTGCGCGTCGGTGCCGTACTTGGTGATGATGGTGCCGCAGATGGCCGGGGAGACCACCATCAGCAGCAGACCGGCGCCCTGCGCCGACAGCTCTTCCTGCACCAGCGCCAGCTCGTACATGCCGGCGCCACCGCCGCCGTACTCCTCGGGCAGGTTCACGCCGAGGAAGCCGAGCTTGCCCGCCTCGTCCCACAGCTCGGTGAGCGGCTCGTTCTTGCGCGAGAGTGGCAGCACGTAGTCGCGGTAGTTGTACTTGGCCGCCAGCGACGCGACCGCCGCGCGCAGTGCCTTCTGCTCTTCGGTTTCGTGGAAGCTCATGCTGTCTGCTCCTGCTCGTCTTCCTCGACCACGGCGAGGACGGTTCCGACCTCGACCTGCTGGCCGACGGTCACGTTGAGTGCACTGAGGACGCCGGTGGCCGGCGCGACGATGGTGTGCTCCATCTTCATGGCCTCCAGCCACAGGATGGGCTGGCCCTGGGTGACCTGGTCGCCCTCGGCCGCGCCGAGCCGGATCACGCTGCCCGGCATGGGCGCCAGCAGCGAACCGGCCGCGACCTGCTCGGACGGGTCGGTGAAGCGCGGCAGGCGGCGCACGGCCACCGGGCCGAGCGGCGAGTCGACCGCGACGAGGTCGCCGTAGCGGGCGATCTCGAACTGGCGGCGCACCGGTCCGCGCTCGCCCGGTACCGCGAGCACCACCCGCTCGGGCGCCGCCGAGATCAGCTCGAGGCCGTCGTGACCTTCGACCTCCACGCCGGCCCGGGTGAACCGGTACCGCACCTCGTGGGTGCCGCTGGTGCGGCTCTCGTAGGACTTGCGCTGCGGCTGCGAGTTCAGGTTGCGCCACCCGCTCGGGGCGAGGCGGGCGTAGCGGTTGGTGCTGTGCGCCAGCGCCGCGTCGGCGAGCGCGGCCGCCACGATGGAGAGCGCCTCGTCGGCCTCGGTGACCAGCGGCGCCGACAGCGCGGCCAGGTCGTGGGTGACGAAGAAGGCGGTGTCGGTGTCACCGGCCAGGAAGGCCGGGTGGCGCAGCACCCGCACCAGCAGATCGCGGTTGGTGACCAGGCCGTGCAGCTTGGCCCGCTGCAGCGCGGTGGCCAGCAGATGCGCTGCCTCGGCGCGGGTCTCGGCGTAGGAGATGACCTTGGCCAGCATCGGGTCGTAGTGCACGCCGACCACCGAACCGTCGACCACGCCGGTGTCCAGCCGGACACCCGCCTGCTCCAGCACGGTGAACTCGCCTGCGGTGAACGGGATCTCGATCTTGTGCACCGGACCGCTCTGCGGCTGCCAGTCCTGCGCCGGGTCCTCGGCGTAGAGCCGGACCTCGATCGAGTGACCGCGCAGGGCGGGCTGGGTGGCGGGCAGCGGCAGACCGGCGGCGACCTGCAACTGCAGGCGCACCAGGTCCAGTCCGGTGGTCTGCTCGGTGACCGGATGTTCCACCTGCAGACGGGTGTTCATCTCCAGGAAGAAGAACTCACCCTTCTCGTCGGCGAGGAACTCGACGGTGCCCGCGCCCTCGTACCCGATCGCCTCGGCGGCCAGCCGCGCGGCCTCGAACAGCCGATCGCGCATGCCATCGATCTTCTCCACCAGCGGCGACGGCGCCTCTTCGACGACCTTCTGATGCCTGCGCTGAATCGAGCACTCCCGCTCGCCCACCGCCCAGGTCTTGCCGAAAGTATCGGACATGACCTGCACTTCGATGTGGCGGCCGGTCTCGAGGTAACGCTCGCAGAACACGGTCGGATCGCCGAAGGCCGACTCGGCCTCACGCTGAGCGGCGGCGATCTGGTCCCGCAGCTCACCCAGCTCGCGCACCACGCGCATGCCGCGACCGCCACCACCGGCGGAGGCCTTGATCAGCACCGGCAGGTGCGCCTCGGTGACCTCGGCCGGGTCGAGTTCGGCGAGGACGGGGACACCGGCGGCGTCCATCATCTTCTTCGACTCGACCTTCGAGCCCATCTGCTCGATCGCCGCGACCGGCGGACCGATCCACACCAGACCCGCGTCGAGCACCGAACGCGCGAATTCGGCGTTCTCGGAGAGGAATCCGTAGCCGGGGTGGATGGCGTCGGCACCGGCCGACAGCGCCGCCTCGATGATCAGCTCACCGCGCAGGTAGGTCTCTGCGGGGGTGTTGCCGGGCAGCCGGACCGCGGCGTCGGCTTCCGACACGTGCGGCGCCGCGGCGTCGGCATCGGAGTACACCGCGGTGGTGCCGATACCCATCCGGCGGCAGGTGGCGAACACGCGGCGCGCGATCTCACCACGATTGGCGACGAGAACGTTCGTGATTGGCATGTTGTCGCGCCTCACATTCGGAAGACGCCGAAGCCCTCGGCGCCCTGGATCGGGGCTGTGTGAATGGCCGACAGGGCCATCCCCAGCACGGTGCGGGTGTCGCGGGGGTCGATGATGCCGTCGTCGAAGAGCCTGCCCGACAGGAACATCGGCATGGCCTCGGCCTCGATCTGCGCCTCGACCATGGCGGCGAGACCAGCCGCGGCCTCCTCGTCGAACGGCAGGCCCTTGGCCTCGGCCGCGCCGCGCTGCACGATGGTGAGTACGCCGCCCAGCTGCGCGCCGCCCATGACCGCCGACTTGGCGCTCGGCCAGGCGAACAGGAAGCGCGGGTTGAACGCGCGCCCGCACATGCCGTAGTGCCCGGCGCCGTAGGACGCGCCGACCAGCAGCGAGATGTGCGGGACCTTCGAGTTGGCGACCGCGTTGATCATCATCGCGCCGTGCTTGATGATGCCGCCGTGCTCGTAGTCCTTGCCGACCATGTAGCCGGTGGTGTTGTGCAGGAACAGCAGTGGCGTGTTCTTCTTGTTCGCCAGCTGGATGAACTGGGTGGCCTTCTGCGATTCCTCGGAGAACAGCACGCCGCGCGCGTTGGCCAGGATGCCGATCGGGTAGCCGTTGATCTCGGCCCACCCGGTGACCAGGCTGGAACCGTAGAGCGGCTTGAACTCGTCGAAGTCGGAACCGTCGACGACGCGGGCGATCACCTCGCGCGGGTCGAACGGGATCTTCAGGTCCGAGGGCACGATGCCGAGCAGTTCCTCGGGATCGTAGAGCGGCGAGATGACCTCGGCGCGCGGCTCGGGGCCCTGCTTCTTCCAGTTCAGCCTGCGCACGATGCCGCGGCCGATGCGGATGGCGTCCTGCTCGTCGGCGGCCATGTAGTCGGCCAGACCCGAAGTGCGGGCGTGCATCTCGGCGCCGCCGAGAGTCTCGTCGTCGGAGTCCTCACCGGTGGCCATCTTCACCAGCGGAGGGCCGGCCAGGAAGACCTTCGCGCCTTCCTTGACCATCACGACGTAGTCGGACATGCCCGGGATGTAGGCGCCACCGGCGGTGGAGTTGCCGAAGACCAGGGAGATGGTGGGGATCCCGGCGGCCGAGGCCTGGGTGAGGTCGCGGAACATCGCGCCACCCGGGATGAACACCTCCTTCTGCGTGGGCAGATCGGCGCCACCGGATTCGACCAGCGAGATCACCGGCAGCCGGTTCTCCCGCACGATGTCGTTGATGCGCAAGGTCTTGCGCAGCGTCCACGGGTTCGAGGTACCACCGCGCACGGTGGGGTCGGGCGCGACGATCATGCACTCGACACCCTCGACGATGCCGATACCGGCGATGGTCGACGCGCCGACGTGGAAGTCGCTGCCCCAGGCCGCGAGCGGGCACAGCTCGAGGAACGGCGAATCCTCGTCGAGCAGCAGCTCGATGCGCTCACGGGCGGTGAGCTTGCCGCGCTTGTGGTGCCGGGCCACCTTGTCGGGGCCGCCGCCGGCGATGGCCTTGGCGAACTCGGCCTCGACCTCGGTGAGCTTGGCGCTCATCGCCTCGGCGGCCGCGGTGTACTCCGGCGACGCGGTGTCGACGGCGGAACGGAAGGTCGTCACGACTGGTACCCCAATACTTTCGACGCCAGCATGGTCAGGATCTCGTTGGTGCCACCGCCGATGCCGATGATGCGCACATCGCGGTAGATGCGCTCCACCTCCGACTCGCGCATGTAGCCCATGCCGCCGTGCAGCTGGACCGCCTGGTTGGCGACCCATTCCGCGGTCTCGACGGCGTTGTTCTTGGCGAAGCACACCTGGGCGATCAGGTTCTGGTCGCCGGCGACGAACCGCTCGACCAGCGCGCGGGTGTAGGTGCGCGACACGTCGACCCGCTGGGCCATCTCGGTCAGCGTCATCTGCACCTTCTGGCGGCTGATCAGCGGGCGGCCGAAGGTCTCGCGGTCGCGGCACCACCGCACGGTGAGGTCGAGGGCGCGCTGGGCCAGGGCGTAGGCCTGCACGGCCAGCCCCACCCGCTCGCTGACGAAGGCGTTGGCGATCTGGGCGAAGCCGGTGTTCTCGCCGCCCACCAGGTTCGACGCGGGCACGCGCACGTCCACGTAGGACAGCTCGGCGGTGTCGGAGGCCAGCCAGCCCATCTTCTCCAGCCGGCGGCTGACGGTGAAGCCCGGCGTATCGGTCGGCACGATGATCAGCGAGACACCCGCGGCGCCCGCGCCACCGGTGCGCACCGCGGTGACGACGAAGTCGGCGCGGGTGCCCGAGGTGATGAAGGTCTTGGCGCCGTTGATGATGAAGTCGTCGCCGTCGCGCACCGCGGTGGTGGTGAGGTGACCGACATCGGAGCCGCCGCCGGGCTCGGTGATGGCCAGCGAGCCGATCAGGTCGCCGCGCAGCGTGGGCTTGGCCCACTTCTCGATCTGCTCCTCGTTACCGGAGGCGATGATGTGCGGCAGCGCGATCCCGCAGGTGAACAGCGAGGCCCACAGTCCGCCGGAGCCGCCGGCGAGGTGGATCTCCTCGCCGACGATCACCGTGTCGATGATGCTGCCGCCCTCACCGCCGGCCGACTCCGGGTACTCGATGCCGAGCAGGCCGAGTTCACCGGCCTTCTTGTGCAGCTCGCGCGGCAGTTCGCCTTCGCGTTCCCAGGTGTCGAGGTCGGGCAGGATCTCCCGCTCGACGAACCCACGCACCGTGGCGCGCAGCTCTTTTCGTTCCGGTGTGTCCCAAACAGAAGTCATGCGAGCAGCTCCGTCGGCATATCGATGTGGCGGGAGCGCAGCCATTCGCCGAGCCCCTTGGCCTGCGGGTCGAAACGCGCCTGGTAGGCGACGCCCTTGCCGAGCAGGCCGGAAATGATGAAGTTGACGGCCCGCAGGTTGGGCAGCACGTGCCGGGTGACGGTCAGCTCCGCCGTCTCGGGCAGCAGTTCCTGCAGCTTCTCGACGGTGAGCGTGTGCACCAGCCAGCGCCATTGCGCGTCGGTGCGCACCCACACGCCGATATTGGCGTCACCGCCCTTGTCACCGCTGCGGGCCAGCGCGATGGTGCCGAGCGGGACCCGGCTGGTCGCCGCAGGCGCCGGGGCGGCGGGCAGTTCCGGTTCCGAAACCGGTTCCAGCACCGCGGTTTCGGCGGCGGGCTCGATGGCGACGCGGCTGCCGTCGGCCAGCACCGCGGTGTGCGGCACCTCGTGCGCGTCGACGAAGCCCGGCGTGAAGACGCCGTAGGGCGAACCGTTGCCCGGCAGCGTGGTGAAGGTCGCGCCCGGGTAGCTGGCCAGCGCCAATTCCACGGCGACGCTGGAGAATCCACGGCCGACCTTGTTCGGGTCGGGGTCGCGGACCACGCAGCGCAGCAGCGCGCTGGCCTGCTCCTCGGTGTCGGCGTCGGGCCGGTCGAGCCGGGCCAGCGTCCACGACAGTTCGGCGGGCTTGGCGGGCAGCCAGGCTTCCAGCTGCCGCTGGGCCAGCGCGGCCTTGGCCTCGATGTCGAGGCCGGTGAGGATGAACTCCATTTCGTTGCGGAAGCCGCCGAGAGTGTTGAGCGAGACCTTGAGCTGCGGCGGCGGCGCCTCACCGGTCACCCCGCTGATCAGCACCCGATCCTTGCCCTCCTGGCTCAGGGTGATGCTGTCGAGCCGGGTGGTGACGTCGGGACCGGCGTAGCGCACGCTCTGGATCTCGTACATGAGCTGGGCTTCGACGGTGTCGACGGTGACCGCGCCACCGGTGCCGTCGTGCTTGGTGATCACGCTGGACCCGTCGCGGCGGATCTCGGCGATCGGGAAGCCGGGGCGGCCGATGTCGCCGAGTTCGGTGAAGAAGGCGAAGTTGCCGCCGGTGGCCTGGGTGCTGCACTCGATCACGTGACCCGCGACGACGGCGCCCGCCAGCGCGTCGTAATCGGTGCGGCCCCAGCCGAAGTGGGCCGCGGCCGGGCCGACGATCACCGAGGCGTCGGTGACCCGGCCGGTGACGACGATGTCGGCGCCGGAGTTCAGGCACTCGACGATGCCCCACGCGCCCAGGTAGGCGTTGGCGGTGAGCGGCTGGCCCAGACCGAGCTCGCCCGCCCGGCCGACCAGGTCGTCGCCTTCGACGTGCGCGACCTTGGCGTCCAGCCCGAGGTCGGCGGCGACCTTGCGCAGCCGCTCGGCCAGCCCGGCCGGGTTGAGGCCGCCCGCGTTGGTGACGATCTGGACGTTCTTCTCCAGCGCCAGCGCCAGGCAGTCCTCGATCTGCTTCACGAAGGTCTTGGCGTAGCCGAGGCTGGGATCCTTCATCCGGTCGCGACCGAGGATGAGCATGGTGAGCTCGGCGAGGTAGTCGCCGGTCAGCACGTCGAGGTCGCCGCCCTCCAGCATCTCGCGCATCGCGCTGAGCCGGTCACCGTAGAACCCGGAGCAGTTGCCGATCCGGATCAGGTCCGGATTCGCCGAGAGTGCACTCATGAACCCCAGGATCACATCGGTTCAGAAAAAAAGCAAGCATGCGTGCTTGTTAATTTCGGGCAATGCACCAGGCAAGATGGGAACCATGTCATCGGTCCTCCTCTTCGCCCTGGCCGGCTTCCTGCTCGGCGGCGCCTACACGACCTGGAAGAACAACCGCGTGATGTCGGTCGCGCTGATCGCGGCCGCCGCGCTCGCCGCCGTCGGCGCGGTGCTCTGGCTGCAGTAGCGGCGCCAAGATTTTCCCAAGGGTGAGGCAAGACCGCCGCGGTTGACTTCGGCAGTCACGTCGTCCGGCCACGCGGCCGCCTCATGTCGGGGGAAACATCATGTTCGATTGGTACGTCGGTCTGCTCGCCGCCAGCGGTGTCGCGATGCTCGTCATGGCCAACATCGGGAACGGGCAGAGCGAGTTCGCCCGGGTCCTCAATGCCGTGTTCGGCATCGGCTACCTCGGGTACGCCGGTTACCTGGCGTTCGTCTTCGACGGCGGCAGCTACCTGGTCTTCTTCCAGGCGTTCATCCTGCCGGTGCTGCTGGCGGTCAACTTCGTGAAGTCGACCAACTGGTCGGCGCTGACCACCCGCCCCACCCCGACCCAGCAGGCCTGGCGCGCCTACCAGCGCGAACAGCAGCGCGGCTGACGCTCAGCCGTTCGTGCTCAGCTTGAAGATGCGCACGTCCTCGGGGACGCCGTTGAGCGGAGCGGCCCAGAAGTTGCGTTTGTAGGGCTTGACGGTGGCGCCCAGTTCCGCGAGGGTGTCCGGGCGCAGCGCGGCGAGGGTGGTGCTCGACAGCATCATGTTGCCGTTGCCGCCAGCCTCCATCATGCGGGCGGCGATATTGACGTCGACGCCGAGCCAGTCGCCGCCGATCTCCCGCGGGGAACCGGTGTGCAGGCCCACCCGCATGCGGGGTTTGTAGCCGTCGACCTCGACGTCGGCCAGATTGCGCCGGGCCGCCACCGCGGCGCGCACCGCGCGATCGGGCGAGGAGAACACCGCCATCAGGCCGTCACCCATGCGTTTGACCACCTGACCGCCCCGCTCGGCGATCGGCGGCTCGATGGCCCTGGCGACCTTGCGCAGCAGTTCCAGCGTGCGCTCGTCGCCCGCCGAGAGCGACCAGCTGGAGAACGACACCAGGTCGGTGAACACGATGGTCACCTCCTCGGTGCCACGTCCGCGGCCGATCCGCTCCAGCGCCGCCTGCCACACCTGCAGGGCGCCGAAACCGATCTCCCTGGCCGCGCTGGGGGTGCCGCCGACCAGCTTGTCCGCCGCTCTGGCCACCGCGCGGGCGCCGCCGGGGCCGGAGACCGAGAGGGGATCGCCGAACGCCGGGTCACCGGGGAGCTGCTGGCGGGCCTTGCGCACCGCGCCGATCACGTCGGCCCGGCGATTGGCGGCCTGCAACTTCGACGAGAAATGGGTCCGCTTCCGGCCCGACTTCGCGTCGTCGCCGGCCGCGGTCACCGGCGACTCGGCGGATTTCCCACTCCCGGTGGGCTCCAACGGGATAACCACATCCGCCGCAGCGTCGCGCTGCCGCGGATCCACCCCGCCGGAAGGCGTTTCACTCACGCCTCGAGGGTATACGACGACCGCCGGTCCGCTGCTTGTGTACAGCGGACCGGCGGTCGTACCTTCGGCGTCCGGGCAGCGGATGCCGAAGGCCGGGTCGCGCGACCTCCCGACAAGGTCGCGGCCCTCGCGGCCCGGGCACTTGCGAGGGCAGCCCGGGCTGGTTCTGGGGTCAGGCGTCGCGGCGGTTGACCACCACGAGCGCCCCGGCGAACACGATCGCCACGAAGACCGCGAAGTAGATCAGGCTGCCCCACACGCCCCAGTGCCAGTTGCCCGACACCTCCTCGACGCTCAGGAAGCGGTTCGCGTTCTGGAACGGCAGGAACGGCTTCACGGTGCGGCCGAAGCTGCCGAACGCGCCGAGCAGGCCCTCCAGCAGCAGCGACCACAGCACGATCAGCGAGATCGCGGCGGCGGACTGACGCACCAGCACACCGACGCCGATGGCGAGCACCACGCACAGGAAGGCGTAGATCGGGATGCCGTAGATGGCCCGCCAGTTGCCGTCGAGCACCAGTTCCGGCGCGTCGCTACCGACGAACAGCTTGGCGACGACGAAGGCCGCCAGCGCGAGCACCCCGGTCAGCACCGCGGCGTACACGCCGACCAGCACCGTCTTGGACACCACCACCTTCGACCGGTTCGGCACCGCCAGGAAGCTGGCCCGGATGACGCCGAAGCGGTATTCGCTGGTGACCGTCAGGGCGGCCATGATCATCAGCACCATCACGCCGAAGCCGGAGACGCCCGAGACCACCACGCTCGGCGTGAGCAGGGTCGGCATCTCCCCCGGCTGGGTGTTCTCGGCCTTGGTGACCACGGCGATCAGCGCCGCCAGGCCCAGGCCGAGCAGGATCACGATCGCCGAGCACCACCAGGGTGAACGGGTCGAGGTGAGCTTGATTCGTTCCGCAGCGAGCACGCCCATCAGAGCGCACCTCCCATCACCTGGTCGAGGCCCGCGCCGTGGTACTCCACGGCGCCGCCGGTCATCCGCATGAACGCTTCCTCGAGCGAGGCCTGCTGCGGCGCGAGCTCGTAGAGCGTGACGTTGTTGGTGCCGGCCACCTTGCCGACCTCGTCGCTGGTGACCCCGGCGACGATCAGGGCGGCGTCGCCCTCCTCGCGCACGGTCATGCCGTGCGAGGTGAGCAGGCTGCGCAGCTGGTCCAGCTGGGGGCTGCGGACGCGCACCGACTGCTCGGAGGCGCGGTCGATGAAGTCCTTGGTGGTGGTGTCGGCGATCAGGCGGCCGCGGCCGATGACGATCAGGTGCTCGGCGGTCTGCGCCATCTCCGACAGCAGGTGGCTCGACACCAGCACGGTGCGGCCCTCGGCGGCCAGCCGCTGCATGAAGCGGCGGATCCACAGGATGCCCTCGGGGTCGAGGCCGTTGACCGGCTCGTCGAACAGCAGCACCTTGGGGTCGCCGAGCAGCGCGCCCGCCAGGCCGAGGCGCTGGGACATGCCCAGCGAGAACCCGCCCGCGTTCTTGCTCGCCACCTCGGACAGACCCACCAGCCGCAGTACCTCCTCGACCCGCGACTTGGGCAGGTCGTTGGAGGCGGCCAGCCACTCCAGGTGCGCGCGCGCCGACCGGTTCGGATGCACCCACTTGGCGTCGAGCAGCGCGCCGACCTGCGTCAGCGGCCGCTCCAGCTCCTCGTAGCGCTTCCCGTCGATCAGCGCGGTGCCCGAGGTCGGCCGGTCCAGGCCGAGGATCATCCGCATGGTCGTCGATTTACCGGCGCCGTTGGGTCCGAGGAACCCCGTCACCTGTCCGGGTCGGACGGTGAACGAGAGGTCCTGCACCGCGACGGTCTGCCCGAATTGCTTCGTCAGGCCCTTCAGCTCGATCATGCGCCCCAGCTTGCCCGACAAACATCCCGACCGCGTCGCCGTGAGGTAGCGAGTCGGGTCATCCTCGAGGATGACCCAACCCTGAACCAGGTACTACCTCGCCGGGGAGAAACCCGCCGTCCCGTTGCCGAAGGCCGGCCGTCAGGCGCGGCACCACCGCTGCGCGATACCGGGCAGGTGCCGGGACGCGGCGGCCATGTCGGCGGCGTAGGCGCTGAACGCGGCCTTGCCTTCTTCTACCGTCCTGTCCAACACCGACTCCACGAATCGTCGACAACCACCGACCAGTACGAACTCGTCCACAGTCAGCAGCACAGCTGCCGAACGATCCGGCGAAACCAGCACCACATCGAATGGTGCGTATGCCGCTCGCCAGCCATCCACCTCGGGCAGCGCAATTAAGCAAGCCTGATCGAAGGCGACGGACCCCAGATCAGTGGTCGTCAAGCAGTACACCTCGCCGTGGCCACTCCGCGAAGGCATCGATGATCCGCGCACCTAGCGGATCATCGGTCAGATCAGACACGTCTTCCGCGGGCACCACACAATTCCCGTACGACGACAGCCACCTGGCACTCAGCTCCTGTCCGGAGTCGAGCACTTCCGCCCGGATACGCCGAGCTTCGGCCTGGTCGAGAGTCCCCATGCCTTCCATCATGACTTGCATGCAGCACCGGCCTGACAACCCGCCGCTAGCCGGAAGCCGGACTTCGGCTGGATTCGCTCTCAGTCGATTCTCAGTCGGTATGGGCAAACTTGGGCAATGGGTACCAGCACAGGCGGCAGCATGTCGCGCGAGTACCGTGCCATCGTCGAGCTTGACCACGCCAGCAGATGCTTGGTGTCCGCAGAGGATCAGCAGACGTGATAAGCGATACCTGGCATGGAGCCCCTGTGCCCGGTTCTGCGGGAAGTGCAGATCCTTCCGAACGTAGGAAGAACCGTGGCTTGAGCAGTTCCTTGTCGCTGAGATGGCGAGTCGCGCTACTTGCCGCAACTGTAGTCGCGATCGGCGTCGCCCTCGCTTCTATTGCCGCGTACGTGCTCGTAGCGCGGTCGTTGTACTCGGATGTCGACAACCAACTCCGCACCCGCGCGGCGGTAATGATCGACAACAACGTCGACAACATGAACTACTTCGAGGTGCTCACATTGGGCAGCTTGTACTCGGATTCCATCGGTGCCGTGCTCATTTTCCCTGACAGTCGCACTGGGATTCATGCAGTGGGACATGCGAGTTCACCGCCGATCGGTGCGCCGGAGCTAGCTGTCGCACGTGGTGAAGTGGACTCGTCGCTCCGTACGGTCAGCGGCCACCGGATGTACTCCCAGCGAATGAGCTCGGGGGCGACATTGGTGCTGTGGCAGCGACTGCGTCCAACAGAAGAGGTACTCGACCGGCTGGCGTGGCTGCTACTCGTCGTCGGTGGATGTGGGGTCCTCCTCGCCGCGGCGGCAGGAACTGCGGTGGGGCGTACCGGGCTACGCCCGGTCGCGCGACTCAACGCCGCAACCGCACGCGTGGCCCGGACGGACGACTTGGCGCCCATTCCAGTTACCGGCGATGATGAATTGGCCAGATTGGCGACTAGTTTCAACACGATGCTGCGCGCAATCGCGGAATCCCGCGAACGTCAGCGCCGACTAGTTGCCGATGCCGGGCACGAGCTCAAGACTCCGCTGACCTCATTGCGTACCAACATGGAGCTGCTGATCGCCTCGTCCCGACCAGGTGCACCGCCGGTCCCCGACCAGGATATGGCGGACTTGCGGGACGACGTCGTCGCACAGTTGCAGGAACTATCGACATTGGTGGGTGATCTCGTCGACCTGGCACGCGAAGACGCACCGGAGGCCGTTTTCGAGCGCATCGACCTCACCGCAGTGGTCGAACGTGCGCTCGATCGGGTGAGACGACGTCGGTCCGGTATCGAATTCGCTGCCGAACTGCGTCCATGGCTCGTCTACGGCCACGATGCGAGCTTGGAGCGGGCAATCGTCAATATCCTGGACAACGCGGCGAAATGGAGCCCGCCGGACGCGCCCGTACACGTCGAGATGCGCGAATCGGCGCCGGGTCTACTCGAATTGACGGTGGACGATGCCGGCCCAGGAATACCGCCAGCGGAGCGCGAGCTGGTGTTCGATCGTTTCTACCGCACCACCGCGGCTCGATCGATGCCCGGATCCGGGTTAGGCCTGGCGATCGTACGAAGGGTCGTAATAAAGCACGGTGGAACAATCGACATCGAAAATTCCCACCGGCAGGGCACTCTGATCCGCATTGTCCTGCCGGGCGAAAACGCCACCGCGGCGAACAACTGATCCAGGTCCGGCCTGCTCAACCGAGCGGGCCGGACCTGACAATTATAGAGGCCCGCAGTCGATAGATTCTGCTGCCGCTAGTCGACGATGATCAGCGGACTGCGTCGAAATACCACGTACCTGCAACCCCATCCCACTGGCACGGCGGTTGCTGACGCCCCGTTTCCTGCTGGACGACATAGGCTTTGGCCACGCAGATCTTGAACCCTTCGTCGCCGCCTCCCCCTTCGATGCGTTCCGCGGCGGCAATGCCAGCGGAACCCGCGATGAGTGTGCCAGCAACAATTCCCAGCATAATGACTCGTGCAGTCATCAGAAGCTCCCTCCCCAAAGGGCTTTGAATACCTCTGGAGAGCCCGCGCCCCCCAGCGTCGCCAGTCCACCCCATCCGGGAGATCTTGTCAACCCGGTCGCATGCGAAAACTATTGACGCTGAGCCAATTCGAGCTCGTGCTGCGCATCACATCCAGAGCCTGGTAGCCCTTGCGCGGCGGGCTACCGCGCCGGGGAGGAGGCTTGGGCCCAGAAGCGTTTGGGGATGCGGCCGGCTTGGTGGGCGAGGTGGCCTGCGCGGACGGCGGCGGACATGGCGGTGGCCATGAGCTGGGGGTCGCGGGCGCGGGTGACGGCGGTGGCGAGGAGGACGGCGGAGCAGCCGAGTTCCATGGCCAGGGCGGCGTCGCTGGCGGTGCCGATGCCCGCGTCGAGGATGACGGGGACGCCCGCGGCGGCGACGATCATCTCGATGTTGTGCGGATTGCCGATGCCCAGGCCGGTGCCGATGGGCGAACCGAGCGGCATCACCGCGGCGCAGCCCGCGTCTTCGAGGCGCTTGGCCAGGACCGGGTCGTCGTTGGTGTAGGGCAGGACCACGAAACCGGCGTCGACCAGCTGTTCGGCGGCGTCGAGCAGTTCGAACGGGTCGGGCAGCAGGGTGCGCTCGTCGGCGACCACCTCGAGTTTGACCCAGTTGGTCTCCAGCGCCTCGCGCGCCAGCTGCGCGGTGAGCACGGCCTCGGCGGCGTTGCGACAGCCCGCCGTGTTGGGCAGCAGGGTGATGTCGAGGCGTTTGAGCAGGTCGAGCACGCCGGTGCCGCCCGCGGCGTCGACCCGGCGCATGGCGACGGTGGTGAGCTCGGTGCCCGAGGCGACCAGGGCTTCCTCCAGCACCGCCAGGTTCTCGGCGCCGCCGGTGCCCATGATCAGGCGGGAGCCGAACTCCTTGCCGGCGATCCGCAGCGGTGCGGGCTCAGCCACCCTGCACCGCCGTGAGCACCTCGATGGTCCAGCCGCGGGCGACCTGCTCGTCCCAGCGCGACTTCGGGAACACCGCGCCGTCGACCGCCAGGGCGACGCCCTGGCAGGGCAGTTCGAGCCGGGTCAGCAGTTCGCGGATGCTGAGCGGCTCGGCGAACTCGTGGTCGACACCGTTGACGGTGACGCCGATCGGGATGGTCGAGGTCATCGAACTCCTCCTGGGGACAGCTGCAACGCCGGAAAGCGTTGCGGTGAAGCGACGCGCGCTTCCTCGGGCGACTCACCGTCGAGCAGTCCGGGAACGAGGGTCGCGGTGAGCGCGAGGGTCAGCATGCCGTTGCGGCCGTGGCCGGTGGCCGCGACCACCCGGTCGTCGAGCGGGCCGAGCAGCGGCAGGTTGTCGGGCGTGCCGGGCCGGGCGCCCGCGCTCGCCTCGGCCAGTTCGTACTCCTCGATGCCGGGCAGCACCGCCTCGGCGTCGGCGATCAGGTCGCGCACCCCGCCGACGGTCACCGTGGTGTCGAAGCCGGCCTCGTATTGTGTGGCGCCGACGACGATGCCGTCGGCGCGCGGCACCAGGTACACCTGCCTGCCGTGCACCCGGGCCCGGATCACCCTGGTCGGCGCCGGGCGCACGCCGGGCCGATGGCGCAGTCGCAGGATCTCGCCCTTCACCGGTCGCACGGGCAGTCCGGGCCACAGCTCGGCCGAGTGCGCGCCCGCGGCGAGTACCACCCGGTCGTGCGGCAGATCATCCAGCGAGACAACGGTTTCCGCGCGCACCCGCACCCCGGCCGCGACACAGGCAGCCTGCAATCCACGCAGCACCCGGCGATTGTCGACGGCGGGTTCGGCCGACGCGAGCAACCCGGCGCGGACCGTGCGGGCCAGCGCCGGTTCCAGCGCCCGCACGCCCGCGCGGTCGAGGACCCGCAGGTCGTGCCCGAACCCGGCCAGCCAGTCGGCGACGGTGCGCAGGTCGGCGGCGTCGGCGCCGTCGAGGGCCACGGTCAGGGTCTCGTCGGCGACGAACACCGACTCCCCCGTCACCGCCCGCAGCCGCTCGGCGAATCCGGGCCAGGCGGCCAGTGCCGCGGCGCCGAAGCCGAGCACGCGGTCCTCCCCCGGCCAGCCCTCCGACAGCGGCGCGAGCATGCCGCCCGCGACGAACGACGCGCCCGAGCCGGGCGCCGGATCGAAGACGGTGACGGTCCAGCCCGCCTCGGCGGCCTGCCATGCGACGGCGAGTCCGACGGCGCCGCCGCCAACGACCGCCAGAGTTCGCATCACGTTCCACCTGTCTTTTTCCGCCTGCCGAGCGCCTCGGCGTTCGCGTCTCAACGGTAGCGCGACTACCGTCGTCACTGTGCAGCCCTCCCATCCGAATCGATCCGTCCCGCCCAGGGAGCGCCTGTCGAGCGCGCTGCTGTATCTGTGCACCGACGCGCGCCGGGAGAAGGGCGATCTGGCCCGCTTCGTGGATGCCGCGCTGGCCGGTGGCGTGGACATCGTCCAGCTCAGAGACAAGGGGTCGCCGGGCGAAGCCGAGTTCGGCCCGCTCGAGGCGAAGGCCGAGCTGGGCGCGCTCGCCGAGATCAAGGCGGCCACCCGCAGGCACGGCGCCCTGCTCGCGGTGAACGACCGCGCCGATATCGCGCTGGCCGCGGGCGCCGACGTCCTGCATCTGGGCCAGGGTGACCTGCCGCCCGCCTACGCGCGCCGCATCCTCGGCCCCGACGTGGTGATCGGCCGGTCCTCGCACAATCGCGCGCAGGCCGGGCTGGCCGCCATCGACGGCCACCTCGACTACTTCTGCACCGGCCCCATCTGGACCACTCCCACCAAGCCGGGCCGCCAGGCCGCGGGCCTCGACCTCGTGCGCTCGACCGCCGACGCGCACCCGACCATGCCGTGGTTCGCGATCGGCGGTGTCGATGCCGAGCGACTGCCCGAGGTGCTGGACGCGGGCGCGTCGCGGGTGGTCGTGGTCCGCGCGATCACCGAGGCCTCCGATCCGGAAGCCGCGGCGCGCGAGCTCAAACAGGCCCTGCTCGCCGCGGCCGGATAGCTCAGGACAGCAGCTTGGTCAGCGCGGCGGTGAGGTCGTCGGCGGGTTCGGCGCCCACCGTCACCTCGGTGCCGGGACCGTCGGCCTGGGTGTGCAGCCAGAAGAAGCCGCGGTCGTCGAGTTCGACCGTGCGCGGCAGGTCGGGCGCCACGGGCTCGGCGGCGAAGCGCAGGCGCACCGGCGCGGCCCGCAGCGTCTGCCAGGCCAGCGCGAAGCCGGGGTGCAGGGGCAGGTCGGTGACCTCGTCCTCGGGCACCCACACCAGCTCGGAGCTCTCCCGGTTGGCGACGGTGGCCAGCGGGCTCTCGGCGTCGGCGACCACGGTGGTGTAGGTCCAGCCGCTGGGCGCGGTCATCGTGAGCAGTTCGGCGCGCACCCGCAGCGCGTCGGCGGTGATGCCCGCCTCCTCCCAGGCTTCCCGGACCGCGGCGTGTTCGGGCGTCTCGTGCGAGTCGCGGGCACCACCGGGGATGGCCCAGGTCCCGCCCTGATGACTCCACGGCGCCCGGTGCTGCAACAGCACCGCCGAGCCGCCCCGGGGCAGTGGCGCGCGCAGCAGCAGCCCCGCCGCGCCGTACTTGCCCCAGTGGCGTACCCCACCCGGGCTGTCCGACCAGCCGTCTCCGTCACCGCGCATCCAATACTCTTTCCTCCGTAGCAGCCGAGCAGCAACCGCTTCGGGGGTGTCTGAGGGGCTGCGCCACCGGTAGGACCACAATAAACTCCGCACCATCAGTGGTGCGCGGACAGCACGGGGAGGTGAACGATGGTCGACCCGGGGAATCGCACTGCCTCGACGGAGGTGGCGGCCGTTCGTTCGGGCCCGTCGCCGCAGGCCACGACGGGTACGGCGGGGTCCGAGCCGGCCCGGACCGAGGTGCTGACGGGCAGGCGCGGCACTCTGCGCCGCCCGGCCATCGTCGCCGACCGGCCGCCCGCGCCGGATGTGAAGGCGCTGCGCGCACAGTTCCATCCGGCACGTTTACGCGGTTTCGTGCAGTCCTCGCCGGGTCGGCTGGTGGCCGCCGGACTGGTGCTGATGGTGCTGTGCGTCACCGCGGGGGCGGTCACTTCCACCACGGTCAGCGATCGCCAGCAAGCGCTCGGCGTCCTGCTCGACGACACCGAACCCGACGCCCACTCGGCCAATCACCTCTACACCTCGCTCTCGATCGCCGACGCGGCCGCGGGCACCGCGTTCATCGCGGGCGGCATCGAACCCAAGGCCGTGCGCGACCGCTACACCCAGGCCATCGGCGAGGCCGCCGCCGAACTGGTGACCCAGGCCGGGCACATCTCGGTGGAGGAGGCGGCCGACCCGTCCGGCACCGACCGCAGGCTGCGCACCGGCATCGCCACCGGCCTGCCGGTCTACACCGGCCTGATCGAGACCGCGCGCGCCAACAACCGCAACGGCTACCCGGTCGGCGCGGCCTATCTCAGCGAGGCCTCGCACCAGATGCAGACCACGCTGCTGCCGATGGCCGAGGAACTGGAGAGCCACCGGCTCGACGCGGTGACCGGCGCCCAGCACCGGCACGTGCTGCCGCCGTGGCCCGCGATCGTGCTGCTCATGCTGACGCTGGGCGCGCTGATCTGGGTGCAGGTGGAACTGGCCAGGCGCTCGCGCCGGGTGTTCAACATGGGCCTGCTGATCGGCACCGGCGCGCTGGCGCTGACGCTGGTGTGGACGGTCGCGGCGGGCTCGGTGTCGGCGGTGTCGATGATCCGCTGCCGCGATCAGGGCGCTGTCCCCGCGGCCCGGCTGGCCGAGAGCCGCATCCTGGTGCAGCAGGCCAGGTCGGCGGAGATGGTGAAACTGGTGCGCCGCGACGCCACCGGCGACTACGACCGCACCTTCGACACCAACACCACGCGCCTGACCGAACTGCTGGCCGGCTACCCCGAGGACGCGCCCGCCCGCGCCGAGGTCGCCGACGCGCGCGCCGCGCTCACCCGCTGGCAGGCCGCCCATCAGCGGATGAACGACACCCTCGCGCGCGGTGACTTCACCGGCGCGGCGGCCGTGGCCACCGGCCCGAGCGCCGCCGACGCGGCCGCCCAGGTCGACGCGATCGACCGGGCGCTGGACAAGGCCGCCGCGGCCACCAGGGATACCCTGCGCGACAAGGTCTCCCAGGCCGTCGACGTGCTGGCCTTCCTCGCGCCCGGCGCGTTCGTCCTAGGCATCGTGGCCGCGGTGTGCGTGGCGCTGGGACTGTGGCCGCGACTGCGGGAGTACCGGTGAGACGCGGGCGCGCGGTCGCGGCGCTGCTGCTGGCGGCGGCCGCGCTGGTCGGCGGCTGTTCCGACAGTGCCCCGGCGCCCGACGACCACACCGTCTACTCCGAGCCGCCGCTGCCTGCCAAGGCGATCCCGATCGGCACCGACACCCCGGTACCTGCCCGCGCGGGCGAGCAGTGCGGGGACCCCACCGCCAGTCTGCGCCCGAGCACCGCGCGCGGCCCGCGGATCGATGCCATCCGCGCGCGCGGCAGGCTCGTCGTCGGCCTGGACGCGGGCAGCAACCTGTTCAGCTTCCGCGATCCGCTCACCGGGCGCATCGTGGGCTTCGACGCCGACATCGCCCGCGAGATCGCCCGCGACCTGCTCGGCAACCCCGACCTGATCGAATACCGCAGTCTCGCTTCGGAAGAGCGCGAGCGCGCGTTGCAGGACCACACCGTGGACCTGATCGCCAAGACGATGACGATCACCTGCGAGCGGCGGCAGCGGGTGGCGTTCTCCACCGTGTATCTGCGGGCCGATCAGCGGGTGCTCGCGGTGAAGAACTCCGGCATCAACGGCCTGGCCGATCTGGCGGGCAAGCGGGTGTGCGTGGCGCGTGGCACCACCTCGCTCGACCACATCCGCCGCGACCAGCCCGCCGCCACCATCCTCACGGTGCCGACCTGGGCGGACTGCCTGGTGGTGTTGCAGCAGCGGCAGGTCGACGCGGTGAGCACCGACGACGCCATCCTGGCCGGCCTGGCCGCGCAGGACCCCTACACCGAGGTGGTCGGGGACAGCATCAGCGCCGAGCCGTACGGCATCGGCATTCCCAAGGGCGACGACGACCTGGTCCGTTTCGTCAACGCCACCCTGGAACGCATCCGCAACGACGGCACCTGGCTGCGTATCCACCGCCGCTGGCTCGCCACGCTCGGGGAGACGCCGAGCCCGCCGGCCCCGACGTATCAGGACTGAGCGCGATGAGTACCGAGCCACCGCCGAACGGCGAACCAGCGCAGGAAGATCCGGCGCGCCAGGAACCCACGCAGCTGACGCAGCGGCCCGAGGGCCAGCTGCCCGGCGGCTGGACGCTGCCGCCGGCACCTGCCGAGGACGAGACCATGCCGCTGCCGGTCCCGCCGCCGAAGCAGGCCGCGCACGCGCCCACCGAGATCGCCGCCGCCCGTCCGCCCGCCACCCAGGCCACCCAGCGCGCCGCCGTCGCGCCCGCCACCGAGGCCGCGTTCCGCGTCACCGAACCGCCGGGGACGCAGGCCACCCCGGTCGAATCCGGTGGCGCGACCTGGGCTTCCAGCCCGCAGACCGGCCCGAGCACCGCCCGGTCGGGCCGCAGCGTGCGCACCGCGCGGTCGCGGCCGACGCGCAGGCTCGGCGCCGGCCTGGTACCGATCCCGACCGTCACGCCCGCCGATCCGCGCGACGCGGTGCTGGCCGATCCGGTCGTCTCGGAGGGCAGGCGGTTCTGCTGGCGCTGCGCGAATCCGGTGGGCCGGTCGACCCCGGCGCACGCGGCGTCCTCGGCCGGTGTCTGCGAAACCTGCGGCGCCGCCTACGATTTCCGCCCGTCGCTGCACGAGGGCGACATGGTCGCCGGACAGTACGAGATCCAGGGCTGTATCGCGCACGGCGGCCTCGGCTGGATCTACCTGGCCATCGACCGCAATGTCAGCGACCGCTGGGTGGTGCTCAAGGGCTTGCTGCACGCCGGTGACGCCGAGGCCCAGGCCGTCGCGGTGGCCGAGCGGCAGTTCCTGGCCGAGGTGGCGCACCCGAGCATCGTCAAGATCCACAACTTCGTCGAGCACACCGCGCCCGACGGATCCAGCATCGGCTACATCGTCATGGAATACGTCGGCGGCCATTCGCTGCGCGACATCCTCGAAGCCAGGCCCGCCGGTGAGCGGATGCCGCTGGCCGAGGCCATCGCCTACGTGCTGGAGATCCTGCCCGCGCTCGACCACCTGCATTCCATCGGCCTGACCTACAACGACCTCAAGCCCGACAATGTGATGGTCACCGAGGACCAGGTGAAACTCATCGACCTCGGCGCGGTCGCCACCATCGAGGCCTACGGGAACCTGTACGGCACCAAGGGTTTCCAGGCGCCCGAGATCGCGCGGACCGGCCCCACCCCGGCCTCGGATGTGTACACGGTCGGGCGCACGCTGGCCGCGCTCACCCTGCACCTGCCCTCCGAACACGGCCGCTACCTCGACGGCATCCCCGATCCCGCCGCCGAACCGCTGCTGGCCCGCTACGAGTTCTTCCATCGCTTCCTGCTCACCGCCACCGACACCGACCCGGCGCTGCGGTTTCCGTCGGCGCGCGCCATGTCGGCGCAGCTGGCGGGCGTGCTGCGGGAGATCCTGGCCTACGACACCGGCTCCGAGCATCCCCAGCTGTCCACCGTGTTCAGTCCGCAGCGCACCAGCTTCGGCACCGAGGAACTGATCAGCCAGACCGACGCCTACCTCGACGGCGTCGGCCGCTCCCCGCTGCTCGACTCCGGCGATGTCGTTGCCGCCCTGCCGATTCCGCTGATCGACCCGGCAGATCCGTCGGCGCCGCTGCTGGCCGCCACCGCCAACCTGGAGCCGGAACGGGTGCTGGAGGCTCTGCACGAGGCCCGCGAACGCGCCGAGGCCGATCCGGACAACGCGCCGGAGACGCTGGCGGGCGAGCTGGTCTTCGCCGAAGCGCGCGCCCGCCTCGAACTCGGCGAGTCGGCGGCCGTGCTGCACCTGCTCGAACGCGTACTCGGCGACACCGATTGGCGCGCGGACTGGTTCACCGGCCAGGCCCATCTGCTGGAGCTGGACTTCGAGGCCGCGTTCGCCTCCTTCGAGGCGGTGCTGCGGGTATTGCCCGGAGAGATCGCCCCCAAGCTGGCCCTGGCCGCCACCGCGGAACTGATTCTGCAGCACTGGGATACCGACGCGCCCGAACAGTGGCGCTCCTTCGCCGAGCGCTACTACGACACCGTGTGGCGCACCGATCGCGCCGTGGTGAGCGCGGCCTTCGGACTGGCCAGGCAGCTGGCCATCGCGGGCCGGGTCGGCGAGGCGGTGCACGCGCTCGACGACGTCCCCGCGGCCTCCCGCCACTTCACCACCGCCCAGACCACGGCCATCCTGTTGTTGCTCACCAGCACTCCGGTCGCCGACCTGGACGAGCAAATCCTGCGCCTGGCGGCCTCGCGCGCCCAGGCCATCCCGCCGGGCGAGCACCGCGCCACCCTCATGCGCACCCTGGTCCAGGGCACCGCCCTGGCCTGGCTCCAGGCCGGGAATACCCCGAAACGCAAGGACGCCAAGCTGTTCGGCCGTCCCTTCGACGAACGCGACCTGCGCGACGGCACCGAATCCGGCCTGCGCGCCCTGGCCCGCAACGCGCCGGGCCGGGCCCACCGCTACGCCCTGGTCGACCTGGCCAACGCGATCCGCGCCAAGTCCTGGTTCTAGGCCGATTCCACCAGCCGGTGCGCGGCACGGGCGATCGCGAGTTCCTCGTTGGTCGGCACCACCAGCACGTGCACCGGCGCGAACTCCGGCGAAATGTGCCGCACGCCGGGCGTTCTGGTCTCGTTGCGCACCGGGTCGACCTCGATGCCCAGGTTCGCCAGCCCCGCGAGCGCGTCGGCGCGCACCGACGCGCTGTTCTCGCCGACGCCCGCGGTGAAGACGATGGCGTCCACGCTGCCGAGTTCCACCAGGTAGGCGCCGAGGTAGCGGCGCAGCCGGTGGATGTAGACGTCGTAGGCGAGTTTCGCGGCCGCGTCACCGTTGTCGATGAGCTGCTGCAATTCGCGGAAGTCGTTGACGCCCGACAGGCCCTTGATCCCGGAGTTGCGGTTGAGCAGCTGTTCCACCCCGGCCTGATCCAGTCCGGCGACATTCATCAGGTGCGGCATGATGCCCGGGTCCAGATCGCCGGGCCGGGTCCCCATCACCAGGCCCTCGAGCGGAGTCATGCCCATGGTGGTGTCCACCGCGACGCCACCGGCGACGGCCGAGGCCGAGGCGCCGTTGCCCAGATGGAAGACGATCTGATTGAGCTCCTCGACCGGCCTGCCCAGGTACTCGGCGGCCTTGCCCGACACGTATTCGTGCGAGGTGCCGTGGAAGCCGTACTTGCGGACACCGTGCGCGGCGGCGGTTTTCGCGTCGATCGCGTAGGTGCGGGCCGCCTCGGGCAGGGTGTGGAAGAAGGCGGTGTCGAACACCGCCACCTCGGGCACGCCCGGCAGCAGCTCCCTGGTCGACTCGATGCCGATCACATTGGCCGGGTTGTGCAGCGGCGCCAGGACCGACAGTTCGTCGATGGTGCGCAGCACCTCGTCGGTGATCAGCGTCGGCTGCCAGAACACCTCGCCGCCGTGCACCACGCGGTGCCCGACCGCGCCGATTCCGACGGTGGTCAGGTCGATTCCGGTCTCCCGGAACATCTCGAAGGCCTGCCGCAGCCCGGCACGGTGATCGGCGATGGTGCCCTCGTGCACGAGCTTGCGCTCACCGCATTCGTGCACGATCCGCCCACCGTGTGACTCCCCGATCTTCTCGACCAGCCCCGAGGCCAGCACTTCGGCCGAATCGGCGTGCAGCAGCTGATATTTGATCGACGACGACCCGCAGTTCAATACCAAGACCAAATCGCTCACGCTGCCTCCATCCGGCCTGCTCGGGCGCCCTGCGTGGTTACGCGAGCTACCGCCTCCGGGCGCTGACCGATCATGCCGAGTCTCCCTGAGCCTGGATGGCGGTGATGGCCACCGTGTTGACGATGTCGGCGACGAGCGCGCCCCGCGAGAGGTCGTTGACCGGCTTGCGCAGACCCTGCAGCACCGGCCCGATCGCCACCGCGCCCGCGCTGCGCTGCACGGCCTTGTAGGTGTTGTTGCCGGTATTGAGGTCGGGGAAGACGAACACCGTCGCCCGGCCGGCCACCTCGGAGTCCGGCAGCTTGGTGCTGGCCACGGCGGGCTCGATCGCGGCGTCGTACTGGATCGGCCCCTCCACCGGCAGCTGCGGCGCGCGCTCGCGCACGAATTCGGTGGCGGTGCGCACCTTGTCGACGTCGGCGCCGCTGCCCGAGGCGCCGGTGGAGTACGACAGCATGGCCACCCGCGGGTCGATGCCGAACCGGGCCGCGGTGCCCGCCGAGGAGATCGCGATGTCGGCCAGCTGCTCGGAGGTGGGGTCGGGCACCACCGCGCAGTCGCCGTAGGCCAGCACCCGGTCGGCCAGACACATCAGGAACACACTGGACACGGTGGAGACACCGGGCACGGTCTTGATGATCTCGAAGGAGGGCCGGATGGTGTGCGCGGTGGTGTGCGCGGCGCCGGAGACCATGCCGTCGGCGATCCCCTTGTAGACCATCATGGTGCCGAAATACGAGATGTCGGCCATGGTTTCGCGGGCGCGCTCGAGCGTCATGCCCTTGTGTTTGCGCAATTCGGTGTACTCGGCGGCGAATTCGTCGAGGTAGCCGGAGGTGCGCGGGTCCAGCACCTGCGCGGCGGCGATGTCGACGCCGAGTTCGGCGGCCCTGGCCCGCACCGAGTTCTCGTCGCCGAGGATGGTCAGATCGGCGATCTTGCGCTGCAGCACCCGGCCCGCCGCGCGCAGGATGCGGTCGTCGTCGCCCTCGGGCAGCACGATGCGCTTGCGGTCGGCGCGGGCCCGCTCGATCAGCCGGTATTCGAACATCTGCGGCGTCACCACGGTCGAGGACGGCACCTGGATCCGTTCCAGCAGGGCGGCGGCGTCGACGCGCTGTTCCATCAGGGCCAGCGCGGTGTCGACCTTGAGCGGGCTGCCCGCCCACATCCGGCCGCGGGTGCCGTGCACGGCGCTGGCCGTGTCGTAGGTGCCGAGCTCGGTGGTGAGGATGGGCAGCTTGGGGTGCAGGCCCTCCATCAGCCGGGCGATCGCCGGGTGCGGGCGGATGCCGCCGTTCATGATGACGCCGGCCAGCGACGGAAAGCCTTCGGCCTCATGGGCGTTGACCACGCTGAGCAGCACGTCGGACCGGTCGCCGGGCGCGATCACGACCACACCGTCGGACAGCCGCTCCAGGATGTGCTCGGCGGTCATGCCGCCGACCATGATCCGTAAGGCCTCGCGCTGTAAGAGTTCCGGGTCGCCGCTGTAGATCTCGCCGTCGATGGCGCCGCACAGCTCGCCCATCGTGGGCGCCATCAGCAGCGGCACCTCGGGCAGGGTCCACGACGGCACGTCGAAACCGTCCAGGGCGGCCCCGATCTCGTCGATCTCGGCCGGCTCGCAGCGGTTGGCCACCACCGCCACCAGCTGCGCGTGCTCGGCGGCCAGTTCGGTGGAACACAGCTCGACCAGGTGCTTGACCTCGGCGGGCGTGCGCTCGGCGCCGCGCACCACCAGCAGCACCGGCGCGCCCAGGTTCACCGCGATGCGCGCGTTGTAGCGCAGTTCGCTGGGGCTGGCGACGTCGGTGTAGTCGCTGCCCACGATCACCACCGCGTCGCAGGCCTTGGCCACGTCGTGGAACCGCATGACGATCTCGCTGATCGCGGCGTCCGGGTCGCGGTGCACGTCCTCGTAGGTGACGCCGACGGCCTGGTCGTAGCCGATGTCGGCGGTGCTGTGCTCGAGCAGCAGTTCGAGGATGTAGTCGGGTTCGTCGGTCGAACGGGTGATCGGGCGGAACACGCCCACCCGCGCCGCGGTGGCGCACACCATCTGCAGCACGCCGAGCGCCACCGTGGATTTTCCGGTGTCACCCTCGGGCGAGGCGATGTACACAGCGGACGGCGATTGTTCGACCATGGTCGCGAGCTTAGTTAATCGATGGCGATTCGGGCGTTCGGTGTGGTGCGTTCGACCGCGTTATAGTCCGCCCATGACTTCGCAGTTCCCGGACCGCCAGTGGGGCTCTCGCACGAATCCGCTGTCGCGCGCGGCCAATCGTTTCGCCGCCACCAAGCCGGGATCCTGGCTGATCCGCACGATCACCCCGCTGGACCGGGCCCTACTGGAACGCACCGACGCCAAGTACACGGTGCTGGGCCCGATCGGCGCCCCGGTGATCCTGCTGACCACCACCGGCCGTAAGTCCGGCGTCGCGCGCACCCAGCCGCTGCTCTACGTGCACGACGGCGACACCCTGTACGTGGTCGGCTCGAACTTCGGCCAGGCGCATCACCCGGCCTGGACCGGCAATCTGCTCGCCGATCCGGCGGCCACCGTGGCCATCGCCGGTCAGCGCATTCCGGTCGTGGCCACCCCGGTGCCCGACGCGGACAAGGACGCCCTCTACGCCCGGTTCATCGAGATCACCGGCGCGTACGCCGCCTACCGCGACCGCACCACCCGCGATCTGCGCATGTTCGCGCTGCGCCGGGCATAGCGAGCGAGCTCCCGGCGTTGTTGCCTTGACGCCGACGGCAAGGTCTACCTTGGCGCCCACGGTTGTCGAGGAGGTCGCATGTTGATCGGTGAACTGGCCGAGCGCACCGGTTCCAGCGCTCGCGCCCTGCGCTACTACGAGCAGCAGGGCCTGATCGAGCCGCGCCGCGACGCCAAGGGCTACCGGATCTACGACGAGGTGGAACTGCGCGTGGTGCGCAAGATCAACGCGCTGCGCACGGTCGGTTTCGAGCTGGCCGACATGCATCCGTTCGTCGCCTGCCTGCGCGCCGGCGACGACTCGGGCGACGGCTGCCCCGGCTCGGTCGGCGAACTGCGCCGCAAACTCGACGAGGTCGACGCGGCGGCCGCGCGACTGGCCGCGATCCGGCGGCAACTGGCCGCCCAGCTGGCCGAGGCGCTGGCCGCCGAGGCGGGCGAGCCGGCCTGCTCGCTGCGCTGACGGGTGGGCCCGGCCGACCGACCGGACCCACCGTCGACGGGTCAGCCCAGCGCGCGCAGGCGCGGCGCCAGATCGCGCTGGAACAGGTCGAGGAAGCGCAGCTGGTCGTGGCCGGGCGCGTGGAAGACCAGGTGGTTCAGGCCCGCGTCCAGGTACGGCTTGATCTGGGCGACGGCCTCGTCCGGATCGCTGGCCACGATCCAGCGCTTGGCGACCTGTTCGATCGGCAGCGCGTCGGCGGCGGCCTCCATCTCGATCGGGTCGGTGATGTCGTGCTTCTGCTCCGCGCTCAGCGACAGCGGTGCCCAGAAGCGCGTGTTCTGCAGCGCCAGTTCGGGATCGGTGTCGTAGGAGATCTTGATCTCGATCATCTTGTCGATCTCGCCGGCGTCGCGGCCCACCTTCTCGGCGCCCTCGGCCACCGCGGGCATCAGCTTCTCGGTGTAGAGGTCCATGCCCTTGCCGGAGGTGCAGATGAAACCGTCACCCGCGCGACCCGCGTAACGGGCCACCACCGGGCCACCCGCCGCGATGTAGACGGGGATGCCGCCCTTGGGCACGTCATAGATGGAGGCGCCGACGGTGTGGTAGTACTCGCCCTCGAAATCGGTGCGCTCGCCGGTCCACAGGGCCCGCATGAGCTGCACCGATTCGCGCAGCCGGGCGAACCGCTCCTTGAAGTCGGGCCATTCGCCCTTGTAGCCGGTGGCGATCTCGTTGAGCGCCTCGCCGGTGCCCACACCGAGCATCACCCGGCCCGGGTACAGGCAGCCGAAGGTGGCGAAGGCCTGCGCGATCACCGCCGGGTTGTAGCGGAAGGTGGGGGTGAGCACCGAGGTGCCGAGCATGATCCGCTCGGTCCGCTCACCGGTGGCGGCCAGCCAGGCCAGCGAGAACGGCGCGTGTCCGCCGTTGTGCCGCCACGGCTGGAAGTGATCGCTCACGGTCGCGCTGTCGAGACCGTGTTCCTCGGCGGCCACCGCCAGCTCGACGAGCTCGCGCGGCCCGAACTGCTCTGCCGATGCCTTGTATCCGAGCTTGAGATCAACCATCTCAGCCACTCCTGTCGTTCGCTTCGTCGCGGCCCCTGCCGCTTCGACACTAACCAACACCGGCCCCGACTGTCCGGTAGCGGCGGCTCGCACCGATCCCATATTTAGCGGATGATTAGCTGGTGACCGCCAAGGATGAGCAGATCTTGTCGTACCTGACCGACATGGACGGCGTGCTGGTGCACGAGGATCAACTGATCCCCGGCGCCGACGAGTTCCTGGCCGAACTGCGCGAGAACGAGATCCCGTTCCTCGTGCTGACCAACAACTCGATCCGCACCCCGCGCGACCTGCAGGCCCGCCTGCGCCACACCGGCCTCGACATCCCCGAGGAATCCATCTGGACCTCGGCGCTGGCCACCGCCACCTTCCTCGACGACCAGCGCCCCAACGGCACCGCCTATGTCGTCGGCGAGTCCGGCCTGACCACCGCCCTGCACGAGATCGGCTACGTACTCACCGACAGCGACCCCGACTACGTGGTGCTCGGCGAGACCCGCACCTACTCCTTCGAGGCGATCACCACCGCGATCCGCCTGGTGGAGCGGGGCGCCAAGTTCATCGCCACCAATCCCGACGCCACCGGCCCGTCCCGCGACGGCGTACTCCCGGCCACCGGCTCGGTCGCGGCCCTCATCACCCGGGCCACCGGCAAGGAGCCGTACTACGTGGGCAAGCCCAATCCGCTGATGATGCGTTCGGCGCTGCGCCGCATCGGCGCGCATTCGCAGTCGACGGTGATGATCGGCGACCGGATGGACACCGACGTCATCTCGGGCCTGGAAGCGGGCATGCGCACGATCCTGGTCACCTCGGGCATCTCCACCAAGTCCTCGGTCGAGAAATACCCGTTCCGCCCCACCCTGGTCGTCGACTCGGTCGCCGACCTGCTCAATCGCACTCGGACCCCCTTCCTGGAGTGAGCCGGGTGTGAGCTGCGTCTCACTGGAATAGGTTCCCGGCTGCCGTGGTTATAGTTGCCATGGCAACCAAAGGAGGGCCCGTGCAGTTCGGAATCTTCACCGTGGGCGATGTGACCACCGACCCCACGAACGGCCGCACCCCCACCGAGGCCGAGCGGATCAAGGCGATGGTCGCGATCGCGCAGAAGGCCGAGGAGGTGGGTCTGGACGTCTTCGCGATGGGCGAGCACCACAACCCGCCCTTCGTGCCGTCCTCGCCGACGACCATGCTCGGCTACATCGCCGGCCGCACCGACAAGATCATGCTGTCCACCTCGACCACGCTGATCACCACGAACGACCCGGTGAAGATTGCCGAGGACTTCGCGATGCTGCAGCACCTGGCCGACGGCCGCGTCGACCTGATGCTGGGCCGCGGCAACACCGGCCCGGTCTACCCGTGGTTCGGCAAGGACATCCGCGACGGCATCCCGCTGGCCATCGAGAACTACCACCTGCTGCACCGGCTCTGGCGCGAGGACGTCGTGGACTGGGAGGGCAAGTTCCGCACCCCGCTGCAGTCGTTCACCTCCACCCCGCGCCCGCTCGACGACGTCCCGCCGTTCGTCTGGCACGGCTCCATCCGCAGCCCGGAGATCGCCGAACAGGCCGCCTACTACGGCGACGGCTTCTTCGCCAACCACATCTTCTGGCCCACCGACCACTTCCAGCGGCTGATCGAGCTGTACCGCCGCCGCTACGAGCACTACGGTCACGGCAGCGCCGACCAGGCGATCGTCGGCCTCGGCGGTCAGGTGTTCCTGCGCAAGAACTCGCAGGACGCGGTCCGGGAGTTCCGGCCCTACTTCGACAACGCGCCCGTCTACGGACACGGCCCGTCGCTGGAGGAGTTCACCGAGCAGACCCCGCTCACCGTGGGCAGCCCGGAGCAGGTCATCGAGAAGACGCTCACCTTCCGCGAGCACTTCGGCGACTACCAGCGCCAGCTGTTCCTGGTCGACCACGCGGGCCTGCCGCTGAAGACGGTGCTCGAACAGCTCGACCTGCTCGGCGAGGAAGTGATCCCGGTGCTGCGCAAGGAATTCGCGGCCGGGCGCCCCGCCCACGTACCCGACGCGCCGACGCACGCATCGCTGCTCGCGGCGAAGAACGCCACGGAGGTGACCGCATGACCACCCACATCGCGGTGGTGTCGGCCGGGCTCTCGCAGCCCTCGTCGACCCGGCTGCTGGCCGACCGGCTGGCCACCGCCACCGCCCGCGAACTGCGCGCCGCGGGTGCCGAGGTGGAACTCGACTTCGTCGACCTGCGCGACCACGCCCGCGACCTCGCCGACAACCTGCTCACCGGGTTCCCGGCCCCGTCGCTGCGGACCGCGATCGATCACGTCGTCGGCGCCGACGGCCTGATCGCGGTGACCCCGATCTTCAGTGCCTCCTACAGCGGTCTGTTCAAGACCTTCTTCGATGTGCTGGAACCGGATTCGCTCGCGGGCAAGCCGGTTCTGGCCGGTGCCACCGGCGGCACCGAACGCCACTCGCTGGCACTCGAGCACGCGGTCCGTCCGCTGTTCGCCTACCTGCGTTCCGTCGTCGTACCCACCGCCGTGTACGCCGCTTCCCCGGACTGGGGCGCACGCGGCGCCGACCAGTCCCTCAACAACAGGATCGACCGCGCCGCAGGCGAATTCGCCACCCAGATCCTCGGCAGGCCCAGCGCCGGACCCGCCGACCCGTACGACGAGCCGACCCCGTTCGCGGACCTGCTCGCCGCCAACCTTCCGCGCTAGAACCCAACCCCCACAAGGAGTTCCCATGACCACCGCACTCGCCAACGGCCTCACCGCGGGCACCTGGGCCATCGACCCCAGCCACTCCACCGTCGGCTTCTCCGTTCGCCACCTGATGGTGAGCAAGGTCCGCGGCCGCTTCACCGACTTCGACGGCGCCCTCGTCATCGGCGAGGACGGCTCCGCCTCGGCCACCGCCGAGATCCGCGTCGACTCCCTCACCACCGACAACGCCCAGCGCGACGGCCACCTGCGCACCGCCGACTTCTTCCACGCCGAGCAGTTCCCGGTGATGACCTTCAAGTCCACCGGCTTCCGCGGCGAGGGCAGCGACTTCGTCGTCGACGGCGAGTTCACCGTCCGCGGCAACACCAAGCCGGTCTCCCTCGAGGTCGAGTTCCTCGGCGTCAACCCGGGCATGGGCAACGGCCCGGTCGCCGGCTTCGAAGCCAAGACCGTGGTCTCCCGCCGCGACTTCGGCCTCGACATCGACATGCCGCTCCCCGACGGCGGCGCCGTCATCGGCGACAAGATCACCCTCACCCTCGAAATCGAGGTCGCCCTCCAGAGCTGACCCCGACCACCCCGACGCCCCCGACACCTTCCGGTGCCGGGGGCGTCGCGCTGTCGGCCGAAATTCGCTAGGGGGCCGCCCCCGTGACGGTGTCGACGGCGGCGGACAGGCGGGTGAGGGCGGCGACGACGGTGCGGAATTCGGTGGGGCCCAGTTCTTCGGCGAGGCGGTGGGCGAACGCGGCGTGCTGGGGGTTGATGCGCTGGACGGCGGCCAGGCCCGCGTCGGTTGCGGCGACGAGTTTGGCGCGTTTGTGGGCGGGGTTGGGGCGGTATTCGCACAGGCCCTTGTCGACCAGCAGGTCGGCGATGCGCTGCACGCTCTGACGGGTGATGCCCATCGCCCGGGCGATACCCGCCACCGGGAGCGGTTCGGCGAGGACGGCGCCGAGGACCTGCCACCAGGCGGCGGTGAGGCCCGCCGGGGCGGCCAATTCCTCGGCGATGGCGAGGAATTGGCCGTTGAGACGGAAGGACGTGATGGCGGCCGTGGCGAACAGTTCCTGACTGTCGTCCATCAGACCCGGCTGGCCTCGTAGTCGGCGAGCACCGCGTAGGCCGCGGGATCACGATGCGCGAACAGCGCGTACCAGGCGTCGATGACGTGCGGCTCCGAGACCTCGAGCCGGGTGAAGACCTCCCTGGCGAACTCGAACGGCGACATCCCGTCGGCGGTGATCACATCGCGATCGGTGACCGCGGGCGTGTCCACATAGTTGTCCGCGCCCGAATACCCGCTGTACATCAGGTATTCGGCGGCGTTGGAGGTGTGCGCGCGATCGTCGAGCAGCCCCGCCTTGGCCAGCCCGAAGGTGGCGCCGCAGATACCGGCGACCGGCACGCCCGCCGCGACGAACTCGCGCGCCTTGTCCGCGAACGGCACCAGCTCCTCGCCCTCCCACAGATCGGCGCCGGGCAGGATCAGCATCGCGCTGTCGGCCGGATCGAGATCGGCCAGCGCGAGATCGGGCGTGACCCGCAGGCGGCCCATCGTGGTGATCGGCTCGGTGGTCAACCCCACCGTCTTCACCTGGAAGGTGCCCGGCTCGCGATGCCAGCTGCTGTTGGCGAGCTGCGCGGTGGCGGCGCCCACCTCCCAGTCGGCGAGGGTGTCGTAAACGGCCATGTGGACTGTTCGCATCGTCATGACAGTATCCTGTCATATTTGACAGCATGCTGTCAATAAGAAAATTGAAACCCACCGAAAGGCCGCGCGCCGTACGCTGACGTCGACCGGTGCGACACAGGGAGGTTCAGCCGCGATGACCGACCCGGTGCACGGCCTGACGGGCACCATCACGTCACCGATCCGGGGGGCGGGCGCGCTGGGCGAAGTGCTGGTGGCGATTCGCGGGGGCACCGAGCTCTACCTCGCCCGCGCCGACGAGCCGATCGCGGCCGGGACCACCGTGCTGATCGTCGCGGTCCATCCGGGACGCATCGTCGATGTCGTCGTCTGGATCCCCCTCACACCGCAACTGCCGCAAGAGAACTGAGAGAAGGGGCTCACATGCTGGGCTATCACGTCCCCGATCCCGACGAGGCCATGCTGGTCAGTGGCGCCAAGACCAAGGACAACGCGCCGTTCAAGGTCGTCATCGGTCGCGGCACCTGGGTGATCCCGCTGTTCCGCAAGGTCCGCTACCTGTCGCTGGCCATGTTCGAATCCGAGATCAAGGAACGCTGTGTCACCAAGCAGGCGATCCAGCTCGACGTGCGCGCGGTGATCGCGTTCAAGGTCGCCAACGACACCCCGTCCATCGTCAACGCCGCCCAGCGCTTCCTCTCCGAGCAGGAGCAGGAGATGTCGGTGCTCACCGGGCGGATCTTCTCCGGCCACCTGCGCTCGATCGTCGGCTCGATGACGGTCGAGGAGATCATCCGCGAGCGCCAGAAGCTGGCCGACGAGGTGCTGATCGCGTCCAAGGTGGAGATGAGCAATATCGGCCTGTGGGTCGACTCGTTCCAGATCCAGTCCATCGACGACGGCAACCTCGGCTACATCAACGCCCTCGCCGCACCGCACAACGCGGCCGTGCAGCGCGACGCCCAGATCGCCCAGGCCCAGGCCGCGCAGCGGGCCGCCGAGGCCGAGCAGGAATCCCTGCGCCGCCGTGCCGAATACGAGCGGGAGACCTCGATCCTCAAGGCGCAGTATCAGCGCGATATCGACAAGGCCAATGCCGAAGCGGCACAGGCCGGTCCGCTCGCCGACGCCATCGCGCGGCAGGAAGTCCTCACCGCCCAGGCCGAGCAGGCCCGCAAGAACGCCGAACTGCGGGAACAGGAACTCCAGGCCGAGGTCGTGAAACCCGCACTGGCCGAGGCGGAACGCGTCCGGATTCTCGCCGAGGCAGAGGCCGACCGCACCCGCATCCAGGCCGAGGCCGCCGCCTCCAACAACCGGATCGCCCTGGACCAGTTGCTCATCGAGCAACTGCCCGAGATCGTCAAGCAGGCCTCCACCGGCCTCGCCAACGCCAACCTGACCGTCCTCAACGGGCCCGACGGCGTCGGCGAACTGGTCAACGGCATGGTCGGCCAGGGTCTGACAGTCTTCAACTCCCTGCAGAAGGCGCTGTCGAACGGCGATACCGACAGCGCCTGATCCCGACATCCGGCCGGGCGCCATTAACGGTGCCCGGCCGGATGTCGATTCTCTGGCACGAACGCCGGGATCGACGCAAGGAATGACTGATGGGATTGTGGATCGGTAGCCCCGAGCTGGACGCCTCCGAGAAGGTGATCTGGCAGCAGCTCGCCAATCGAACGCAGGGTGGCAGGGCCGTCGGCGGACGCCTCTACCTGACCGGAGCCCGCCTGCTCTTCGTGCCCAACCACCTGGACGCGCTCACCGGCGGCAAGCGCTGGGAGGTGTCACTGGGCCAGGTTCGCGCCGTCGGACGGCAGAGCCCGGACGGCGGCCTGTTCAGCGGCGGCCTGCGCACCCGCCTGCTCATCGAGACCGACACCGGCACCGAGCTTTTCGTCATCGGCCAGCTCGACGAGGTAATCGAGATCCTCGAAACGGCGGTCCCCCTGTAGCGCCGCCGGATCAGCCCCGCCAGTTCGACGGGGCCTGCTGAAACCCCGGCCGCGGAGTGTCGAAGGTCGCGATCACCTCGCGCACGACCCGCACCGCGGCGCCGGGCCCGACCTCGGGCCACCGCTCGATCGCCTCGAACTTCACCGCCGAGCCGGCGTAGACGATGAGCTCGTCGGTGCGGGTGGGATAGAAGCCGTAACCGATGCCGTCGGTGGTCTCGTAGTACTCGTGCCGCGTCGAGTAGGCCGAATCGATCCGACCGGGTTCGGGCAGCCGCACGATGCCGTCGGCGACCGCGCGATCGAGAAGCTTCCCCATGACCCCGGTGAGACCGATGGGCGTGGCGTAACCGACCTCCGCCGACCACGGGCCCCGATGCTCCTCGCGCAGTGGCAGCCCGGCGGCGGGACCGGTGAAGATCCGGCCCGCCCACGCCACGATCGCGTCGTCGATCGGAAAAGTCCAGGTGCGCTCGTCGAACAGCTCTTTGGCCCGCCGCCTACGACGCTCGTTCTCGGCGTAATAGGCCTGACGTTCTTCGGCGTCCATCACCCGAAACTAACAGCGCGCCAGCACATCCGGTGTCGATTTTCGGTGACAGCGCCGCGCGCTGCGGGCTCAGCTCACGGCAGGAGTGCCACGGCGAGATCTCGGGGAGCATGCTAGGTTCCCGGACGAGAACGTGATCGAGTCCGGGGGCGGGCGTATGTTGCAGGCCGATATCGACGAATTGGGCAAGCTGGTGACGGTCCTCGATGACGTCGGTCGAGAGGTCGACAAACGGGACGTCCGTTGCGAATCCGATCATCTCGGTGCAGCGGTAGCCGGAACCGACGTGGCGGCGGCGTGTGTACAGCTGGGTGAGTTCATCGAAGGCGCCTACTGGCGGGTGACCAATCGGTTGCAGGAGATCTCGAAGGCGGTGTCCGCCACCACGTCGACCATCCAGGCCACGGATGAGGACTTCGCGCAGGCCATGCGGAAGTTCGATGTGCACAGGCTGGAAGGCGCGTGACGATCACCAAATCCCAGGTGGACAACTGGAAGATCAGCAAGCTGTACGACCTGGCCACCAAGATCGACGCGGAGAATCAGCTCTACCTCGGTCAGTTGGACAAGGCGAAGCAGGTATTCACCAACAGTCAGGACTACTGGTCGGGGAACGCACGCGACGCCGCCTACGACCGGGTGGCGCAGGACCACGGGCAGGGCTACAAGCTCTTTCTCGAGGTGCAGGACGCGCCGGTCGTGTTGCGAGCGGCGGCGTCCTCGCTCGACTCGCACCGAACCGTGCTACTCGGCAAGGTCTCCGACGCGACAGGTGCCGCCTTGACCGTCGACGACAACTGGAAGGTTACGGGTAGCGACGCGGACCAGGTTCGTACCCACCAGGATTCGATCAACACCGCGTACCGCGAACTCGAGTCGGCAGCCAAGCTGGCCGCTACCACGCTGGCCGAGCACGCCGGGTACATCCGAGCCGCGGGCGATCTCCTCGGCTCGGGCCTCGACGTTTCCGACGATCGCACGGCGGCCGCGGGCGCGCGACTCGGCGCCGAGGACGGTGCCACGCTCGCCGCCGCGCTGCGGCGCGGTGATTACACCGAGGCCGCCGCCATCATGGCGCACCGGCCCAAGGGACTGACCACCCAGGAGATCCAGGACCTCGCGGCGGGCAAGAACGTCGCTGGAGTGCCCGCCGATCTGCAGCAGTACTACAAGGATTTCAACACGTCCTTCTACAACGACCCCGGCAACACCGGCAATTACAAGAAGTGGATGGAGAACGCGGAACGCCGGGGCGTGTCACCGGAGACCATCGTGGAAATCGCGAGCACGCACGGCATCACCCCGGAGGACTTCACCGTCCTCGACGGAATGGAGCCGGTCACCGACAAGGACGGCAAGACCTACTTCATCATGCCTACCGGCACCAGCGGCGACGATGCGCAGCAGGCGGTGCTCATGACCTACGTTCTCAACGCGGGCACCGACTACGACAAGGCAGGCCTGGTACCGGGTGTCGTCAACGACTTCAAGGAAACGCCGTACTCCAGTGCGGAGATACAGCGGATCATCGACCGGCAGGACAAGAACGACTGGAGCTACGACCAGGACGTCGCGTATGTCGACAGCAACGGTGGGCGGCTCGCGACCACGCCCAACGGCATGCTCATGGGACTCGGTGGCAACGAGCTGCAGGATTTGTACAGCCAGAAGGGCGGCACCACCTACGGCGACATCTTCGTGATGAATCTCGATGACCTCGACGACCCGGCCGACCAGCTGCGCAAGATCGCCGAATCCGGAAGCAAGTGGTTCGACAACGGGAGCGGTCCGCAGCAGAGTACGACCGATCTGGATCGCCTGTTGCACCACGAGGAACGGCATTCCCAGCAGTGGGCGGAGAAGGGTTACGCGGGCATGATCGGGTCGGTGGCCTGGTCCGGTCTCAAAGCCTGGTGGACCGACAGTGACGACGAGATCGAGGAAGACGCCGGCCTGCACGACGGGGGATACAAGAAATGATTCGCCGTGCTGCCGTACTCGTCGCCATCGCCGCGGTTCTGACGTCCTGCGGCATATTCGGCAAAGACCAAGTGGACTTGCAGCCAGGACTACCGGATGCCTTCGGTGCGCGGATCACCGATGGTGAATTGCGGATCTGGACCGGATCGCGGTGTATGGGGGCCGAACGGGCCGTGGTCGCGTTCGAGCCGAGTCACTCCGCGTTCATTCTGGTCCCCGCGAGCGGAGCGAGAACCGATATCGAGTATCTGACAGTCGGACCGAACCCCGGCTGGGAGATCGCGAAACCGCTCCCCGCCGGCTTCGAGTGGCGAAACGAGAGAAAGCTCTATCTCACGCAGATCGACGCGGGTTCGGGCGTGGCCGCCGATATCGAGACCATTGTGCGGGACTCCGCGGCGCACCCCGCCGATACGTACTGGTTCCAGGGAGTGGGCTGGCTGAACCCCGCCGATGTCGCCGCGCGGGACGGGAAGACATTCCGCTCCTTTTGCAGTCCCCACCCGCTGTGACTACCGATCGAAAGCCCCAGGACGGCCGAACGAATTTCGTTTCGACAGGCTGAACTGGGGCTTTCTCGGACTCAGCTCAGGGCGTGGTCGAGGTCGCCGAGGAGGTCATCGATGTCCTCGAGGCCGACCGAGATGCGGACCACGCCGTCGGACAGGCCGATGGAGGCGCGGCCTTCCGGGCCCATGGCGCGGTGGGTGGTGGTGGCGGGGTGGGTGATCAGGGTCTTCGCGTCGCCGAGGTTGTTGGAGATGTCGATGATGCGCAGGCGGTTGAGGACCTCGAAGGCGCGCTTCTTGCCGTCGTCGCCGGCCAGTTCGAAGGTGACGACGGTGCCGCCGCCCGACATCTGGGAGGTGGCGAGGGCGTGCTGCGGATGTGATTCCAGGAAGGGGTATTTCACCCAGTTCACGGACTTGTTCGTCTCCAGGAACTGGGCGACCTTCAGCGCGGATTCGGTGGACTGGCGCACGCGCAGCGGCATTGTCTCGAGACCCTTGAGCAGGGTCCAGGCGTTGAACGGGCTCAGCGCGGGGCCGGTGTGGCGCATCAGGTTCTTGACCGGGCCGTCGATGTAGTCCTGGGCGCCGAGGATGGCGCCACCGAGCACGCGGCCCTGGCCGTCGATGTGCTTGGTGCCGGAGTAGACCACCACGTCGGCGCCGAGTTCGAAGCCATGCTGGAGCAGCGGGGTGGCGAAGACGTTGTCCAGCACCACCTTCGCGCCCGCGGCGTGCGCGAGCTCGGTGACCTTGCGGACGTCGACCAGGGTCTGCATCGGGTTGGCCGGGGTCTCGAAGAACACGGCCTGGGTAGGCACCGAGAGCGCCTGCTCCCACTGCTCGAGGTCGTCACCGTCGACGAAGACGGTCTCCACGCCCCAGCGCGGCAGGATCTCGTTGCACACCACGAAGCAGGAACCGAACAGGCTGCGCGCGGCCACCAGGCGGTCGCCCGCCTTCAGCAGCGCGCCGAGCGCGGTGAACACCGCCGACATGCCCGAGGCGGTCGCGAACGCGGCCTCGGCGCCGTCGAGCAGGCGGATGCGCTCCTCGAACATGGCCACCGTGGGGTTGCCGTAGCGGGAGTAGACGAAGTGCTCGACCTCGCCGGTGAACGACGCCTCGGCGGCCTCGGCGCTCTCGTAGACGAAACCCGAGGTCAGGTACAGCGCCTCGGAGGTCTCCTCGAAGCCGGAGCGGCGCAGGCCGCCGCGGACCCCGAGCGTGGCGGGGCCGACGCCCTCGGGCAGTGGCTTGTCGAACGAACCACCGGTGATCATGCGTTTCTCCTTATGCCTGACGCCACGGCAGGCCGACCGCGCGCCAGCCGACGCTGCCGCGCTGCCCGAACGCGTCCGGACCGCCCTCGAAACCGTCCAGCACGTTGTAGGACGGGGTGAAGCCCGCCGCGGTCGCCACGGTCGCCGCGCCGATGGAGCGCTGCCCGGAGCGACACAGGAACACCACGGGCGCGTCGTCGGGCCGCCCGGCCAGCGCCTGCTCGAGCTCGGCGCCGAAGTTCGGATTGCGGGTCCCGGTGTTGTCGACCCACTCGATGAAGTGGGCCGGACGCTCGATGGAGCTGGTGTCGGGGATGCCGATCTGCGCCCACTCGCCTTGGGTGCGCACGTCGACGAGCACCGCGCCGGGGTGCTCGGTCAGGATCTCCCACGCCTTCTCAGGGGTGATGTCGCCGGCGTAAGTCATGTCGAACCTCCTGCGTGAATCCGCTCTTGCCGTGCCGGTTGTCCAGACGCACGGCCAGGTCGTCACCCGGAGCACCCCACCGCGGAGGAGGGTTGCCGACCAGCGAGCCGGGGCTTGGCGCTGGCACTCATGACCTTGCGATCTGAGATTGCCCCGGCACAGGTCACCGTGTCAAACAGTTCCTAGGGAGTGCAGACCAGCCAGGTGCCGTCGACCCTGGTCAGGTTCCAGGTGCTGGTGGACGGCGTGTCGCCGATCCGCACGGTGGCGTCGATCTTGGCCCGGTCGCCGTTCACGGTCGCCTTGTCGAAACCCTTCTTGTCGATCGTCACGGCCGATTTCGGGCCGCCGAGACGTTCGGACAAACCGGATTTCTCCTCGTCGAAACCGGGGCAGGCGACACCGGCGGGCGGACGCTGCTCGCTGCGCGAGCGCGCGTCGATATAGTTGGTGACGGCGGCCGCGAGGCGGTCGGCCTCTGTGACATTTTTCTCAGCGGGCGAGAGCAGCCCACCGGCGACGATGGCGATGAGCACCACGATCGCGATCACCGCGGCCGCGACGAACGGGACGATGGAACGCTTGTCGGTCTGATCCACCACGATGGGCTGGTCTTCCGAGCCTGTTTGCTCCTCGTTCATGCTGTAATCCTGACAGACCGGGTGCGGGCAACCACACCGCGCGCCGGGTGGCCACGACGCCGCAGATAGAATTGCGTCCGAATGCGGCCTGCTGCCGATGTCGCTGGCAGCTGCCGACAGCCGGATCGTCAACTTAGCCTAAGCTAAATTGACCCCGTCAACAGTTCTCGACCAAAGGGTGCGCGTAGAAAATGACCGAACAGAGTGCAGCGACCCGCCCGCTCCGCATTGCGATCGTGGGCGCAGGACCGGCCGGTATCTACGCCGCCGACGCGTTGATGAAGTCCGATGCCGACGTGAGCATCGACCTCTACGAGCGGATGCCCGCCCCGTTCGGTCTCATCCGCTACGGCGTCGCGCCCGACCACCCGCGCATCAAGGGCATCATCACCGCCCTGCACAAGGTCCTGGACAAGGACCAGGTGCGGCTGCTGGGCAACATCGACTACGGCACCGACATCACCCTCGACGACCTGCGTCAGTTCTACGACGCGGTGATCTTCTCGACCGGCGCCAACGCCGACCGCGCGCTGCCGATCCCGGGCATCGACCTCGACGGCTCCTACGGTGCCGCCGACTTCGTGTCCTGGTACGACGGCCACCCGGACGTGCCGCGTTCGTGGCCGCTGGACGCGGAGAAGGTCGCCGTCCTCGGCGTGGGCAACGTCGCGCTGGACGTGGCGCGCGTGCTGGCCAAGACCGGTGACGAGCTGCTGCCGACCGAGATCCCGCCGAACGTCTACAAGGGCCTCAAGGCCAACAAGGCCGTCGAGGTGCACGTGTTCGGCCGCCGCGGTCCCGCGCAGGCCAAGTTCACCCCGCTCGAGCTGCGCGAACTCGACCACTCGCCGACCATCGAGGTCATCGTCGATCCCGAGGACATCGACTACGACGAGGGCTCCGAGGCCGCGCGCCGCAACTCCAAGCAGGTCGACATGGTCGCCAACACCCTCGAGCAGTGGGCGATCCGCGACCAGGGCGACCGCCCGCACAAGCTGTTCCTGCACTTCTTCGAGTCCCCGGCCGAGGTCATCGGCGAGGACGGCAAGGTCGTCGGTCTCAAGACCGAGCGCACCCAGCTCGACGGCACCGGCAACGTCAAGGGCACCGGCGAGTTCAAGCAGTGGGACGTGCAGGCGATCTACCGCGCCGTCGGTTACCTGTCGCAGAACGTCACCCAGCTGCCGTTCGACGATCAGGCCGGCACCGTGCCGAACGAGGCCGGTCGCGTGATCTCCGACGAGACCGCCGAGGGCGCGGCCCGCTTCATGCCCGCCACCTACGTGACCGGCTGGATCAAGCGCGGCCCGGTCGGCCTCATCGGCCACACCAAGGGCGACGCCAACGAGACCATCGCCTGCCTGCTCGACGACGCCAAGGACTTCGCCCCGGCCGCCAAGCCGGAGCCGGAGGCCGTCACCGAGTTCCTCGAGAGCAAGGGCATCCCCTTCACCACCTGGGCCGGCTGGTACCGCCTCGACGCGCACGAGCGCGCCCTCGGCGAGCCCGAAGGCCGTGAGCGCGTGAAGGTCGTCGAACGCGAGGACATGCTGCGCGCCTCCGAGCCGAACAAGGTCTGACTCGTTCGGACTCGCCGGTACGGGGGTTGGTGAGGCATTCTGATACACGTGTTCGATGCGCACGTCCACATCATCGATCCGCGGTACCCGCTGATCGAGAACGAAGGCTACCTCCCTGACCCCTACACCATCGCGGACTATCGAAAGCGTATGGCGCACTTCGATGTTCGCGGTGGTGCGGTGGTCAGCGCGTCGTTCCAGGGTTCGGACCAGAGCTACCTGAAGGCCGCGCTGGCCGCCCTCGGCGAGGGCTGGGTCGGGGTGACCCGGCTGGACCTGGACGCCACCGACTCCGAGATCGTCGAGCTCGACCGGGCTGGAGTGCGCGCGCTGCGGTTCAACCTCAAGCGCGCCGCCGCCGACATCACCGAGATGACGTTGCAGGCGCTGCGCGCGCACGAGCTGGCCGGCTGGCACGTGGAGCTCTACATCGACGGCCAGATGCTGGCCTCGCTGCAGCCGGTGATCTCGAAACTGCCCGCGCTCTCGATCGACCATCTCGGCATGTCCGCGGAGGGCCTGCCGTATCTGCTCGACCTGGTCGACCGGGGCGCCCGGGTGAAAGCCACCGGTTTCGGCCGGGTGGACATGGACGTGGCCGAGACGCTGCGCCGCATCCACGCGGTCAATCCGGGTGCGCTGATGTTCGGCACGGATCTGCCCGGCACCCGCGCGGGCAGGCCGTTCGCCGATACCGACGTGGACCTGATCTGCCAGGTCGTCGGGGCCGATCTGCACGCGGTGCTCGAGGACAACGCGCGCGAGTTCTATCGCCTGCCCGCCGCGCAGCGCACCGAGACCGACCCGATGCCGACCCGGCCGATCCCGCGCACCGACAATCCGACGGTGCCGATTCCGCGTGGCGACCTGCCCGGCGCGGGCGCCTACACCCGCCCGCTGCCGGTCATCGAATAACTCAGGCCAGGATCGCGCCGGTGAGCCACACACCGGCGGCGATCAGCGCGCCGAACAGCTCCACCAGCATCGACAGCCCGACGCCCTTGAGCGCGTGCAGCGTCGCCGGCCAGGCCAGGTCGTTGGTCTTCAGGCGGTAGAGCTCGGCCAGGTACACACCGAGCACGAAGCCGATGAACAGGCCGACGATCGGGATGACGAAGAAGCCCGCCACACCCAGGATCGCGCCGACGAGCAGCGCCCGGTTCGACACCCCCGCTTCGCGCATCCGCCGGCCCGGCCAGGTGTATTTCACGATCCCGGAGATCGCCAAGGCCACGGTCGCCACGGCGAACACCGACCAGGCCGTGGAACCGCCGGTCATGAAGGCCCACACCGCGATCGCCGCGAAGATCAGGATGACCCCGGGCAGAATCGGCACGATCACACCGATGAGACCGACCAGAATGACGAGGCCTACGATGACCTCACCCCACACACTCACTACCGGTCCTCCCGTTGTGGCGCCGAGTCGCGCCACCGGAATTCTGACCCATGCCCTACCCGGCCCGCCATCCCGCCGCTATTGTCGATGTGTCAATACCGTTCGACGATGAACAGAGGTCAGGTGTGAGCGAGTCCACCGCCAAGCAGGGTCCCCTCGCGGGCATCAAGGTCATCGAGCTGGCCGGCATCGGGCCAGGCCCCCATGCCGCGCTACTGCTGGCGGACCTCGGCGCCGACGTGGTACGCGTGCAGCGCGCGGGCATGATGCCCGGCTTCATGGAACGCCCGCAGTGGCGCGGCCGGACCATCGTCGAGGCGAACCTGAAGGACCCCGCCGACGTGGCCAAGATCCTCGACCTGGTCGAGAAGGCCGACGTGCTGCTCGAGGGCTTCCGCCCCGGCGTCACCGAGCGGATGGGCCTGGGCCCCGACGAGGCGCTGGCCCGCAACCCGCGCCTGGTCTACGGCCGGATGACCGGCTGGGGCCAGCACGGCCCGCTCGCCGATCGCGCGGGCCACGACATCAACTACATCTCGCTGACCGGCGTGCTCAACGCCATCGGCCGCAAGGGTGAGCGGCCGGTGCCGCCGCTGAACATGGTGGGCGACTTCGGCGGCGGCTCGATGTTCCTGGTGTTCGGCGTGCTCGCCGCGCTGGTCGAGCGGCAGAACTCGGGCAAGGGCCAGGTGATCGACGCCGCGATGATCGACGGCGCGCTGGCCCTGTCGCACATGATCTGGGGCATGCGCGGCGTGGGCCTGTGGTCCGACGAGCGAGGCACCAACCTGCTCGACACCGGCATGGCCTTCTACGACACCTACGAGACCTCCGACGGCAAGTACATGGCCGTCGGCGCGATCGAGCCGCAGTTCTACGCTCAGCTGCTGGCCGGGCTCGAGATCGACCCGGAGGGTCTGCCGATGCAGATCGATCCGAACGGGCAGGAGCAGCTGCGCAAGCTGTTCGCGGACAAGTTCAAGACCAAGACCCGCGACGAGTGGGCCGCGATCTTCGACGGCACCGACGCCTGCACCACCCCGGTGCTCACCTTCACCGAGGCCGAGCAGAACCCGCACATCGTGGCCCGCACCGGCCTGATCGATATCGAAGGCGTGGTGCAGCACGCGCCGGCCCCGCGGTTCTCCCGCACCCCGGGCGGCGTGCCCACCCCGCCGCCGTCGGAGACGACACCGATCGAATCGGTCTGGGCTGACTGATTTCCGGGCCTGTCGTCGGTAGTCTCAGCGACTATCGACGACAGGCCACGGATCCGAACCGGCCACCGGCCACCGAAGGTGCTCGCCGCCCTCATCGCGGTCACCACCTTCGGCGCCGCGCTGCTCGCCTTCGCCGTGGCCGAGGCACTGCTCGACGACCGCACCGCCGGACTCGGCGAATCCCGTTGCCGCACCGACGCACCGGTGCCCGTACTGGTGAGCGTGCTGAACGGGCTCGCCACCGGGCTGCTGCTGGCCTGCATCCTCGCGCTGCTGTGTCTGCTGATGCTGCTGTTCCGGCATCCCTCCGCGCGCAGCGCCGTCGCGGTGCCGGTCACCACGGCGGCCGTGCTGATCGCCACGCTGTTCATGTTCGGCGCGGGTTACGAGACCGTGCGCCCGGCCCAGGCGGGCGCGCACTCGTGCGGATTCGGTCAGTAGCAGGTGAGCGGCTGCAGCGGGTCGGCGGCGCGCGGGGTCAGCGCCTCGTAGGCGGCGGCGATCGACTTCACAGCCAGCCGCAGGTCCGCCTCCGGATGCGTGAACGGCAGGCGCAGGAAGCGTTCGAAGGCGCCCTGGACGCCGAAACGTGGTCCGGCGGCCAGCAATACGCCGTGATTGGGCGCGGTGGCGGCCAGCGCGGTGGAGACCGGGCTCGGCAGCTGCGCCCATACCGACATGCCGCCCGCGCCGGGCGTGATGTGCCAGCCGGGCAGATCCTCGGCCACGGCGTCGAGCAGCGCGGCGCGCTGGCCGAGCAGCTGTTCGCGGCGGCGTTCCAGGATCGGCTCTGCGTGCTCGAGCAGGTGGATGGTGGCCAGCTGGTCCATCACCGGGGTGCCGAGGTCGACGGTGGCGCGGATGCCGAGCAGCTTGGTGATCAGCGCCTGGTTGGTGCGGATCCAGCCGACCCGCAGACCACCCCAGAACGACTTCGACGCCGACCCGATGGTGATGATCTCCGAGCCCTTCGCGAACGCGGCCACCGGCGGCGGCATGGTCGCGCCGGACAGGTTCAGCTCGCTCATCGACTCGTCGACGACGATGGTCATCCTGGTGTCGCGGGCGATGGCGGCCAGTTCGGCGCGACCCTCGGCGTCGAGCAGCAGGCCGGTGGGGTTGTTGAAGTCGGGGACCAGGTAGGCCAGCGTCGCCGCGGTCTGCCTGGCGGTGCTGCGCAGGCCCTCCAGATCCCAGCCCGCGTGCGGCAGTTCGGGGCGCAGCGGGACCGGGATCGGGCGGGCGCCGACATCGCGGATGGCCTCGATGGCGTTCGGGTAGCTGGGGTGCTCGATGAGCACGCGCGCGGCCGGTGAGGTGAGCACATTGAGCAGCAGGCGCAGGCCGTGCTGGGCGCCGAGGGTCACCAGGATCTGGTCGGGCTCGGTGGGCAGGCCGCGGGCGGTGTAGCGGCGGGCCAGCGCCTCGCGCAGGGCCAGCACGCCGACCGGGTCCATGCCGTGCGTGCCGAGGTAGGGCGGGATGCCTTGCAGCGCGGTCGAATACGCCTCGTGCAGTTCCGGCGGTGCCGACATCGCCGCGTAGGTCATGTCGACGGTCGGCAGTTCCGGCTGCGCCATCAGGGCCATGATCCCGCGGGTCGGCTTGGAGCCGTCGTGCTGGATGGCCGGCGGCAGGGCCACGGTGCTGCGGGAACCCTGACGGCTGATCAGGTAGCCGTGCTCGCGCAGCAGCGAGTACGTGGAGGTGATGGTGGTGCGGCTGACGCCGAGCGTGGTCGCCAGATCACGTTCGCTGGGCAGGGCGACGCCGAGCGGGGCGCGGCCGTCGTGGATCAGCAGCCGGATGGCTTCGGCCAGGGCCAGATAGGCGGGCCGGTGTGGGCGGCGCTCGGGAGCGTCGCCGTCGGTCTCGGGGTCGCGCCACCGGCCGAGGTCGCGGGCCAGGCCCGACGCGCCGATCACTCTTGTCGCCATAAAGTCCAGTATTCCGTAAGTGGATATTTCTAGGCAAGGCCAGTCGGAGGATTCTTGCGATATGACCACTTTCCTCGCCCTCGCCGTCGCCGCCGCCTTCGGCTACGCCGTCTACCACTTCGCCCCCAAGCGCGGCGAACTACCGTTCTGGCCCTTCCAATATCTGCCCCACGACCGGGCTTTCGGCACCTACGACGAGCAACGGCTCTACCGCGACCTGGACGCGGTCCGAGCGCACGCCGCCGAGACCGAGGAGGCTACCGCAGGCGCGACCAGTCCAGTCCAGTTGCCCGTAACTGGACCTCTCCAGTCCAGTTCTCGGGGACCGCTCGCCGCGTAGCCACCGCGAAACCTGTCGGCCCGTCGGCGCACACTGTGCTCATGAGTTCCGGAACCAGGACCGAACCGGTTGCCGCGGCACTGTTCGACACCGCGATCGGGCTGTGCGCGATCGCCTGGCACGGCGACACCGTCGTACGGTTCCAGCTGCCCGAGGCGAGCGAGGAGGAGACGCTCGCCCGGATCACCCGGCCACTGCGCGGGACGCCCGTCGCCGAGGACGAGCCCGGCCCGGCGATCACCACCGCGATCACCGGGATCCGGGCCCACCTGGCGGGCGCGCTCGACGCGCTGCGCTGGATCGAGGTCGACCTGGCCGGGGTGCCGGAATTCCATCGCGGGGTGTACGCCGTCACCCGCGACATCGACCCCGGCCACACCCTCAGCTACGGCGACATCGCCACTCGCCTCGGCGCCCCCGGCTCCGCCCAGGCTGTCGGCCAGGCGCTGGGCCGCAACCCGATCCCGCTGATCATCCCGTGCCATCGGGTCCTCGCGGCCGATCACGCACTGCACGGCTTCTCCGCGCCCGGCGGCATCGGCACCAAGGCGCGGCTGCTCGAGATCGAGCGCACCCCCGGCTTCGGTGAGCCGATGCTGTTCTGACCCTCGATCGATGAATTCGCCGGACCTGCGCCGTCTCTGCCTGTGACACCGGAAACCCGCGGCGACCTGCGCCGAACCGCATCGCGTACCGTCGAGGCCGGTGGTCATACGGCCCGAATGCGAGAGGAACCACGATGCAGACTGTGACGTCGGCCGACGGCACCATGATTGCCTACGACCGGGTCGGTGAGGGCGCGGCGGGGACCGTCATCCTGATCGGCGGCGCGTTCAGCTACCGCGAGTTCGGGTCGATGGTCGAACTCGCACAGGCCCTGGCCGCCGACTACGACCTGACGGTGCTCAACTACGACCGGCGCGGGCGCGGCGACAGCACCGACTCCCCCGGCGTGTACGACGTGGCCAACGAGATCGCCGACATCGCCGCGCTGGTCGAGGCCGCGGGCGGGAAGGCGGCGCTGTTCGGGTGGTCCTCCGGCGCCGCGCTGGCCCTGCTGGCCGCGCGTGAGGTGCCCGGGGTGACCGCGGTGGTGGCGTTCGAGCCGCCGTTCGTCGTCGACCCGAAAGACCATGTGCCGCCTAAGGATCTGGATGTCAAGCTGCATCCGATGATCGCGGCGGGCAAGCGCAACAAGACCGTTCGCTACTACATGACCAAGGCGATGGGCATGCCGTGGCTGATGGTGGGCGCCATGCGACTCACCCCGTTCTGGAAAAGCCTTGCCGCCAACTCGAATTCGACCGCGCACGACTGGGCGGTGATGAAGCCGTACATGCGCGGCGAGAAGCTGAAGCCCGCCGACTGGAGCGACGTGACGGTCCCGGTCCTGGTCCTCGCCGGCGACCGCACCGCGCCCATGCTCACCAAGGGCGCCAAGGCCGCGGCCGGCGTCCTGCCCGACGCGGAGTTCGCCGAACTGCCCGGCGTGAGCCACAACCCCAAGATCTCGATCCTGGCCCCGGCCGTGGGAGATTTCCTCACCCGCGCCCGCTGAAGCGGTCAGGGCGGGGGTGGATGGTCGCGGTAGAACTGGCACGGCTCCCCGGTGAGGTAGCCGTCCATGCAGGCGAAGTAGGTCTGCACGCAGGCATTGCTGGTACACCCGGCGGTGTAGAGCATGCCGCGAATACGTTCGTTGCGCTGCTGCGACGGGATCAGCGTCTGCGCGGGCGGCAGCACCGAACTCACCGGTGACGCGCTGGGCGGCGGCGTCGGCTCGTCCCGCGCGGCACACCCCGGCAGCACGGCCAGCGTGAGCAGCGCCGACACGGCGAGACCCGCGCGCACCACCATCACCCACCTCCGTCCGTCACCCGTCTCGACGGTACTACCAACCCGAACCGCCCGGGCGACCACAGGAGTGGTCCGCCCGGGGCGGGAGTCGGTAGTGCGCCGTAGGCGGCACGGACCGTGCCGGCAGCGCGCGGGGTCGGCGGATCAGATCGTCGCGCCGTACCCGCTGCCGAGGACGCCACCGACAATCACCGGGGGCGCAGACCGTTGGGACGGGTCAGAGAGTCGCGCCGTGGGCGGCACCGGCCGTGCCGCCCAGAACGCCACCGACCACCGCGGCCGCACACCGGATCAGATCGTCGCGCCGTACCCGCTGCCGAGGACGCCACCGGCGACCGCACCGGCAGCCGCCGCGGGGATGCCGAGTGCAGCGGCTCCCACGGCCGCGCCGACCCCCGCACCGATCGCGGCGCCCGCGCCCGTGGTCGCCGCGGCGATGGGCCACGCGGCGACGAAGCCCCCCGCGATGGTCGGCAGCGCACCGGCGCCCGCGGTGGGGATGGCCGCCGCGCCGGCGAGGATCGCGGTCGCGCCCGCCGTGCCCGCGGCGCCGACCGCGAAGCCGACGCCGGCCCCGATGCCCGCGCCGATGAGGCCGCCACCCACCGCGCCGACGGCGGCGGCCGGGACACCGGCGAGGGCGGCACCGGCCAGCGCGCCACCGACGGTCGCGGCCGCGATCTTGTCGGAACGGCTGGGGTTGATGCCGATCGAGCGGCCCTGGGTGGCGATGGCGGCTTCGACATCGGCCGCGGTGCCGTTGACGCCGTCGAGGACCTCACCGGGGACCTCGTCGGGAACGGGGCTGGTGAAGTCGCCGACGCGCAGCGTGCGCGGCGGCGGGGCGATGGGGGCCACCGGCTCGACCGGTTCGGGGAGGTGGAGCTCCTCGATGACGATCGGCGGTGCGGGCGCGGTGTACTCGGGCACCGGGCGCGATTCCGGACGGTCGGGCGTCAGGCGCTCCAGCGTGTCGGGATTGTCGAACTTCGCCAGATCGGAGCGGCCGCCCTCGTCGGCGGGGGTGGTGACACCCGGCTGCTCCGGGTTGATCCCGGGCTGCGGCACCGCGACCGCGACACCGGCGCAGGCCACCGCCAGCGCCATCGGCAGCACGCCGACGAGCGGGCGGGCCACCTGGCGCACCGTCGAATACTGCACATCATCGGACCGACGGAACACGCCGAACACCCACTCACACACTCGTCACAGTGCGGCACGTCCCCGCGTACCGCGCAGCGACGATAGCGGTTGCCGAGCGGATGCTGTCAAATCGATAGCGAGTCGACATCACTCGCGCGTGTCGCGCCTGAGCTGGGCAAACAGCACAACCCACCTCACCCGCGACCCCGAGGAGCGGCGGCCACGAAAGTGGCCGGTCGGCGGCCGTCCCGCCGGTCAGGTGCCGTTGCGTCGGCGACGAAGGAGCAAGCAACGGTGCCTGACCGGCGGGACCCAAGGGGCCGCCGACTCGAGCGCGCCAGCGCTCAAATCAACCCAGCACGTCGTGGCGCACGATCGTCTGATCGCGGCCGGGTCCGACGCCGATGCACGAGATGCGCGCGCCCGAAAGCTCTTCCAGCCGCAGCACGTACGCCTGCGCGTTGGCGGGCAGCTCCTCGAAGGTGCGGGCGTGCGAGATGTCCTCCCACCAGCCGGGCATCTCCTCGTAGATGGGCTTGGCGTGGTGGAACTCGGTCTGCGTGGTCGGCATCTGCTCGACCCGCTCGCCGTCGATCTCGTAGGCGACGCAGATCGGCACGGTGTCCAGGCCGGACAGCACGTCGAGCTTGGTGAGGAAGTAGTCGGTGATGCCGTTGACGCGGGTGGCGTAGCGGCTGATGACCGCGTCGAACCAGCCGCAGCGACGGGCGCGGCCGGTGGTGACACCCACCTCGCCACCCTGCTTGGCCAGGAACTCACCGAAGTTGTCGAACAGCTCGGTCGGGAACGGGCCGGAGCCGACGCGGGTGGTGTAGCACTTGAGGATGCCGAGCACCGTGTCGATCTTGTTCGGGCCGATGCCGGAGCCGACCGCCGCGCCACCGGAGGTGGGGTTCGACGAGGTCACGAACGGGTAGGTGCCGTGGTCGACGTCGAGCAGGGTGCCCTGCGAGCCTTCCAGCAGGATCGTGTCGCCACGCTCCAGCGCCAGGTTCAGCTCGAGCCGGGTGTCGGAGATGCGGTGCTTGAACGACTCGGCCTGCTCGAGCACCTCGTCCACCACCTGCTGCGGGTCCAGCGCGCGGCGGTTGTAGATCTTCACCAGCACCTGGTTCTTGAACTCCAGTGCGGCTTCGACCTTCTGGGTGAGGATCTTCTCGTCCAGCACGTCGGCCACGCGGACGCCGACGCGGGCGACCTTGTCCTGGTAGCAGGGACCGATGCCGCGGCCGGTGGTGCCGATCTTGCGGCTGCCGAGGAAGCGCTCGGCGACCTTATCGATGGCCACGTGGTACGGCATGATCAGGTGCGCGTCGGCGGAGAGCAGCAGGCCCGAGGTGTCGACACCGCGCTCCTCCAGACCGGCGAGCTCGTCGAGCAGCACACCGGGGTCGACGACGACGCCGTTGCCGATGACGTTCTTCACACCGGGGGTGAGGATGCCGGACGGGATCAGGTGCAGCGCGAACTTGTCACCGTTGGGGAGCACCACCGTATGACCGGCGTTGTTGCCGCCCTGGTAACGAACGACCCACTGCAACCGCTCACCGAGCAGGTCGGTCGCTTTGCCCTTGCCCTCGTCGCCCCACTGGGCGCCGATGAGGACGATTGCCGGCATTTCGCGTCTCCTACAGATCGACGGCAGCACACGGTGTACTGCAGCTACCTGCCGTAGGACACGTTGCGCGTCCAGTGATTGAGGCGGTGGCCGGAGACACAGTCTAGCCGACGCCTGATCAGGGCCACCCGACCTGCCCTGCCGGAGTCCCACCCCGGCCCGCCGGGAACGCCACGATCGGTTACGGTTACCAGTCGGCAGGGGGTTTGCCGTGTGTCTGTGGGCGACAAACAGTCGGCCCTACCGAGGAGGGTGTACCGCAGTTTGAGTACCCACGTTCTCCGATGTGGTGACATGCCGGTCCCGATCGCGCTCGCCTCGCAGCCGACCACGCAGACCGGGCAGATCCCGGATCTCACCGTGATCGACGAGCTGCTGCCGGTGCTGGCCGCCGACAGCCTGCCGCGACTGATCGTGCTCGGCGCCGACGCCGCCCTGGCCGCCGTGCTCACCCATCTGATGCGCACCGAGCGGCTGCACGTCGAGGTCGGCTACGTTCCGGTCGAGACCACCTATGCCTCGCGGGTGTATCAGACCGCGACCGGCAACGCCGCCGCGAAGATCGCGCTGGAGGGCAGGGCCATCGAGACCCCGCTGATCCGCGACGACACCGGCACCGTGCTGGTCGGCCGGGCCGCGATCACCGGCATCGACGGCGCCAAGCTGGAGGGCGAGGCCTATGTCGACGACACCCTGCTGTTCAGCGGGCTGGTGACGACGATGCTGATCTCGCCGACGATGACCATGCCTGGCGTGCGCGCCCGGGTCCGCAAGGGCTTCCGCAAGCGCACCTGGGTGCACGGGCGGGCCGCGCAGCTCGGTACGCCGGGCGCGATCGTCACCCGCGACGGGATCACCGCCGAACGCAAGGTGCCCCGCTCCACCTTCTACCGCTTCGAACAACCCTGGCTCCTGGTGCGATGACCCACTCCTTCCCGACCGGCAGGCGCGCCGGTCACAGTGCCGTCCGGCCCAGCCCGGTGTTCCTGCTCATCGTGCTGATCACCGTGCTCGGCGGTGCGCTGGCCTGGGACGCCGACATCGACTCGATCCGCGCCAAGGTCGGCGTGTTCGTGCTGGTGGTCTTCGGCTGGATCATCAGCCTGTGTCTGCACGAATTCGCGCACGCCTATGTGGCGTGGCGCGCCGGTGATCATGAAGTGGAAGTGCGCGGTTATCTCACGCTCAATCCGCTGAAATACAGCCATCCGGTGTTGTCGATCGTGCTGCCGCTGGTTTTCATCGCGCTGGGCGGAATCGGATTGCCCGGCGGCGCCGTCTATGTGGACACAACTCGATTCAGATCAGGAATCCAGCGCTTGGTCAGCGCGGTGGGTCCGGCGTCGAATGCGCTGTGCGCGGTGGTGCTGTTGATCGTGGTGCGGGCCTTCGGCTCGACCACCGAGCACGCCGCGTTCTGGTTCGGGCTCAGCTTCCTGGCGTTCCTGCAGATCACGGCGTTCCTGCTGAACATCCTGCCGGTGCCGGGACTGGACGGATACGGGATCATCGAGCCGTCGCTGAGTTACGACACCCGCCGGTCGCTCGACCAGATCAAACCGTACGGGATGCTGATTCTTTTCGCTGTCATCTTTTTCACCCCGCTCAGCCGAGTGTTCTTCGACGCTGTTTACGCATTGTTCGAACTATCCGGGGTACCAGACGGGTGGGCCGCCTACGGTAGCCACTTGACCCGATTCTGGCGTTAGCTACCCTTGCCCGGGTCATCACCGACTCTGGAACGGAATTACGTATGGGCAACACCGAATCGCCCGTAGTCCTCTCTGTCGTCATCCCGGCACTCGACGAAGCCGCGGGCATCACCGCCTGCCTGGAGCGGCTCGTCGGGCAGGACACCATCGACGAAGTCGTCGTGGTCGACAACGGCAGCACCGACGGCACCCGCGAGATCGTCGCCGAACTGGCCGCCCGACATCCGAAGATCGAGCTACTGGACGAACCAGAGCCCGGCGTCGCGCACGCCCGCAACACCGGCTTCGACAAGTCCCGTGGCGACTACATCGGCCGCATCGACGCCGACACCCTGGTCTCGCCCGACTGGGGCGCCACCGTGCGCGCCCACCTCGGCGCCCACCCGGACACCGTGGCGGTGACCGGGATCAGCACCTATCACGACTCCCCCATCGGGTTCTTCCTCGCGGCCGCGATCGGCGGGCAGCAGCGGCTCGGGCTGATCAAGCATCAGCCGGTCGGCAATGTCCACGGCGCCAACATGGCCATCCGCCGCTCCGCGTGGGAACAGGTGCGCGAAGCCACCACCAACCGTCGCGACCTGCACGAAGACCTCGACCTCGCGCTCTGCCTGACCAAGGCGAAGCTGCGCATCGACCAGCTGCCGCAACTGCGGGCCGAGATCTCGGCCCGCCGCCGCCAGACCCCGCCCAGCGTGTGGTGGAAGTACCAGCTGCGCGGGCTGGCGACCATCGCCAACCAGGGCTACAACGTGGTGGGCTTCCACCGTGCCGTCATCTCCGGCGCCTGGGTGATGCACACCGCGCAATGGCCGATCTACCGGCTGTGGGACTTCGACCGCAAGCGGTTCTCGCTGAACCCCGGCCGCCCCCGGGTCTCCCCCGTCGGCGACTGAGCGTTCACTCCTCCGGCGTCACATACGGATTGGGCACGGTGGGCGGGAGCAGCGCCATCGCCGAGATGCGCTGCATCCCGCACACCACCATCAGGTCCACCACGATCGACCGGATCTGGGCGAACACCACATGGGCCGACAGGCCCGCGCCGACCACCAGTTCGGGGCGGGCCTTCTTGGCGACGCTGCGCAGGGCGCGGGTGGCCTCGGCCTGATCGGGTTGCTCGCCCGGATCGGCCAGCATCATCCGGCGGACCACGTCGGAGGCGTTGCCGAGCTGGTCGACCAGGTCGATGAGCCGCGGGTCGAGCACCTCGTCGTCGCGGACCAGGGTGAGCGAACGGCGCAGCAGCACACGGGTGTTGCGGACCGCGTTGTCGAGCGGGTCGGCCGCGGAGTGGATGCGGGCCAGCCGCTGGCGTGAGTTCCAGTACAGCGGGGAGATCCGGCTGACCTCGCGGCCGCCCTCGAGCGCGGCCCGCAGCGCGTCGATCTGCTTCTGGGTAGCGCGCACCGCGGTCAGCGCCTCGTGCACCTTGTCCGAGTTCTGCTCGAGCAGGCCGTCGGCGCAGGTGATCATGGATTTGCTCATCACCGCCAGCACGTCGGCCGCGTGCTCGCGCGCCCGGCGCACCGGATGCAGCGGGATCAGCCCCACCATGAGCACCCCGACCAGACCGCCGACCAGGGCGTCGATCATCCGGCTCGGGCCCGCGCCCGCCGACTGGCTCAGCGTCGAGACCAGCACCGCCGAGCCCGCCGCCTGGATCGTGATGATCGAGCCGCCGTCGAGGAACACCGCGCAGGCCATGGCGGCGGCGACGACCAGCCCCACCTGCCACACGCCGGTCCCGACCTGGGCGATGAACAGGTCACCGATGCCGATCCCGACCGCGACACCCACCACCAGTTCCACCGAGCGGCGGATGCGCGCGCCGAACGAGATGCCGATCGAGACGACCGCGGCCGTCGGCGCGAAGAACGGATCGGGGTGCCCGATCACGTTGTGCGCGATGAACCAGGCCAGTGCCGCGCCGAGCGAACACTGGATGATCGGGATCGCCGACAGCCGCAACCGCACCGACGACGCCTTGAAGCGATCGACGGTGCTCGTCTTGGCCGCGGTCACGACCGGGGTCGCCGCGGCTACGACGGGGTTGGGATCGTTCACCGACGACCCGGCCGGTTCAGTCCAGGCCGAGTTCGGTCGCCGCCCGCGGGTCGCAGTCCTCGAGCAGGTCGAGGCAGCGGGCGTACTCCTCGGTCTCGCCGATCGTCTTCGCGGCCCTGGCCAGCGCACCGACGCTGCGCAGGAAACCCTGGTTCGGCTCGTGATCCCACGGGACCGGGCCGAAACCCTTCCAGCCGTTGCGGCGCAACAGGTCGAGACCGCGGTGGTAGCCGGTGCGGGCGAAGGCGTAGGCGGCGACGGTCTCGTGGTTCACCTCGCCACCCGAGCGTTCCAGCGAGGCCTCGGCGAGCTGCGCCCAGGCAATCGAGGCGGCGGGATTGTCCGCGGCGACCTTGACGGGGTCGGTGCCGGCCGCGATGGCGTCCTCGGCGTCGATCAATTCGGGAAGGAGGACCGGCTGCGGTCCGAGCAGGTCACCGAAGGAGGTCATGCGTTTCATTGTGCACCGCGGCCGGGGACGGCGTCGCCCGGCCCGCCGCGGGGGCGATCGGCGAACCACCCGGCCCGGCGCGCATTAGGCTGATGCCCGAGTGGAACGTTCAAGCCTGAGCGAGGGGTGTTAGGTGTCCGACCCGACCGACGAGAACAATCCGGCAGCCCAGCCTGCCGACCCCGGCGCGCCCGCCGAGGGCGGCGCCGATTCGTCGAGCACCGCGCCGACACCCGGCGCACCCAAGTCGACCCCGAACGCGGTCACCGAACCCGGACGGCCCACCGTCCCGCCCAGCACTTCGGAGACGGTGGTCATCCGGCGCGGGGATCTGCCGGGGGCGGATGCTGCGGCGGGTCGGCAGGATGCCGGTCGGCCGGATGTTGCCGGGCAGCAGGCTGCGGGTCAGCCGGGCGACGCCGGGCAGCGGGACTCCGACAGTCCGGCCGGACAGGCATCGCAGGGTCGCCAGCCCGGCCAGCAAGCTCCAGGTCAGCCGGGGGACGCCGGACAGCGGGGCTCTGATCGACCGGCCGGACAGGCATCGTCGGGTCGCCCCGGCGACGCGACCAGACGACAGGCTCCGGGCCATCCCGGCGGGCAGCAGGCCTTCGGTCGGCAGGCCGGGCAGCAGGCTCCGGGTCGGCAGGGCGGGCAGTCCGGCGGTGCGCAGCAGGGCGGTGGATACGCCGGCGACCAGCCCCTCGGCCCCGGCGGCGGGGTACCGCCTCGCCGGGCGCAGCCCGTCGGCCGGGGTGGGAACTCGCCTGCGGGCCAGTCCCGTTCCGGCCCCGACGCTCAGCGGCCGCAAGGACCCGGCGGATTCTCGGGCCGCCCGGGCGACGGACCGCACCCCGGCGGACGCCCTGGACCGGGCAACGCCCCTATGAACTTCCCGCCTCCCGGCCAGGGCAATGCACCTGGCTTCCCCCATGCCGGACCAGGCCAAGCCCCCGGCGCCCCGGCCTCCGGACCAGGCCACGCGCCCGGACGCCCCTCGGCGCAGGGCGACGCGTCCCGCGATCCGCGTCCTCACGGCGGACCCGGCACTCCCGGCGTCGACCGGCCCGGCGATGCGCCTGGTGGGCAACCGGTCTCGGGGTCTGAAGGACCGCGAGACCCGGGTGGCCCGGGCACACCTCCCCCCGGCCGTCCGGGTGGACCCGGCGACGCACAGCGGAACCCGGGTGCGCCCGGCGGCGGCTACTCCCAGGGTCCCGCGGGCTCGCACGGCAACCCGCAGAACTCGGGTGCTCCCGGCGGTCAGCGTCCGCTGGGTGGGCCCGGCGCACCCCACGGAGGCAGGCCCGGCGCGCCGTTCGTCGGTGGTCCGCGCCCGCAGCAGGGTCCTGCGCCGCAGGGCGGTTCGCCGCAGGGCGGTACGCCGCAGGGCGGTGGGCGGCCCGGCGATGTCGGCGCCGAATCAGGGCGGCCGGGCGGCCTAGGAACGCCTGCTTCGCAGCAGGGCCCTGCGCCGCAGGGCGGTTCGCCGCAGGGCGGTGGGCGGCCCGGCGATGCCGGCGCCGAATCAGGGCGGCCGGGCGGCCTAGGAACGCCTGCTTCGCAGCAGGGCCCTGCGCCGCAGGGCGGTTCGCCGCAGGGCGGTGGGCGGCCCGGCGATGCCGGCGCCGAATCAGGGCGGCCGGGCGGCCTAGGAACGCCTGCTTCGCAGCGGGGCCCAGGCGCGGCAGCCTCGCCGTTGGCCGGGCTTTCCCAGGGGCTCCCGGGTGGCGACCGCGCCGGACGAGACGCGTCCGAGCGCGGAAACTCGCCTGTCGGCGATGTCACCGGGCCGGATGCGCCGACGACCTCGATGTCGACGCCCGGCGGGAAACCGGCCGCCGCCCAAGGTGATTCCGCGGCCGACCGCACCGTGAAGATCGGCGGCGCGCAGTCGAAGGCCCGTCAAGCCGACATCTCGACTGCCGAGATGGCGCAGGCCGACCGGCCGACGCCGTCCGCAGCGAAGTCCAACCAGCAGGCTCCGTCCATGGCGAAGGCCGACCAGCAGGCTCCGCCCACGGCGAAGTCCAACCAGCAGGCTCCCACCACGGCGAAGTCCAACCAGCCGACGCCGACCACAGCGAAGTCCGACCAGCAGGCTCCCACCACAGCGAAGGCCGACCAGCAGGCTCCCACCACGGCGAAGGCCGACCAGGCGACGCCGACCACGGCGAAGTCGGACGGGCCCTCGCCGTCCGCGGCCGTGTCGGGCAACGCGACGGTGATCGCGGCCGGCGCGGCGGCTGGTGCGGCTGTCACCGGAGCAGGTGTCGCCGGCGCCGCGCGCGATGCCGTGTCGGACGCCGGCCGTGGTCCGGCGAAGTCCGCGACGACACCTACCGGCGACGCCGAGTCCGCGGCTGCCGCTGCGGATGCTCGCGACCAGGCCGTCGATTCGAATCAGCCGGACACGGCCCGGGCGGATGCCGCGACGGCAGTTGCCGGCGACGCTGCGGACGAGTCCGCGGATACTCAGAGCCAGGCAGCTGATTCGCAGCGGGCAGACGCGGCCGGGGCGCGCGGCGACGCGGCCGACGGTGGAGCCGCCGAGGCGGGCACCGGATCCGCTGGGGGCACCGCGCCTACCGGCGGCGTTTCCTCCGGCGCCGGAGCAGGCGCGATCGCCCCTGGCGCCGACGTCGCGGGCGCAGGCGCCGAAGCGACCGATCATGTCATCGGTACGGAAGCCCCGGTTTCCGACGCGACGGTTTCAGGATCCGCCGCACGCACCGGAGCCGCCGCCGGCGCCGCTGCCGACAGTGCGTCGGGCGACGCCGTAGCTGCCGACGCGGGCTCGGATGCGAACGCGAGCACGACGAAGTTCGGCGGCCGAAACACCGACACCCGCACGACCGGCGGCCGAAACGCCGACACCGGTTCGGCTGCGGGCGATCGTCCGGCCGACGACGATCCGAACGCGCCGACCGTCTCCGGAGCTGTTGTCGGTGGCGGTGTTTCGCGATCCCGCGATGTCGACGCGACCGAGAAGTTCGGGACAGCCGACGGCGGGCCCGGGCTGCGTAAGGAGCCGGGGGCAGGAAAGGGCGCGGTTCCCGGTGCGGCCGGGGCGGCGGCCGCGGCTGCCGGGGCGGCCTCGCTGCGGAAGGGCGAGATTCCCGCGTCCGAGGATCAGACCATCGCCATGCGGGTGGTGAATCCGGCCGACGCGCCGACCACCGCCATGCCGGTGCAGCGGCCGCAGGGCACGGATCGGGTGGTGCCGCCCCAGGGTGGCAGGCCGATGACGCCCCCACCGAATACGCCGCGTGGACCCGCGGGCCCGCGGCAGGCGGGACAGCAGGGACCGCACGGGCCCGGGGTGGAGGAGACCCAGCCGTCGCCGCCGCGCGGCCCCGTCGCGCCGCCGCGACCCGCTTCGGCGCCGTCGCCCGCCGACATCCAGCCGACCCGGCCCGCGCAGCAGCTGGCCGAGGGTAAGCGGCAGGTCGCGCCGCCGGACATGCCGCGTCCGGTCGCGCCGCCGCAGCGCATCGAGGCTCCACAGGAGCCGGCGCAGCAGCAGGGAAAGCCGAAGCGCTGGCTGCTGGCCGCGGCGGGCGCCGCGGTGCTGGTGGTGGCGCTGATCGCGGCCGTGGTCGTCCTGATGACCGGTGGCGACAATTCGCCGGAGGGTCAGGTCCGCACCGCCATCGGCACCTACGCCGACGCGCTGCGCAGCGGCGATCTGGCGGACCTGCGGTCGAGCACGTGCGGCCAGCTGCACGACTTCTATCAGGGCATCACCCCGGAGCAGTTCACCGGCGTGCACCAGCTCTCGGCCGAGCGCGGTTCCATCCCGATCGTCGAGAGCGTGGATGCGGTCCGCATCACAGGCGACACCGCGCTCGCCGAGGCGACCGTGTACACCTCGGCCGACCCGTCCAAGCGCACCGCGCGGACCTTCGACCTGCAGCAAACCGACGGAACCTGGAAGGTCTGCGACCCCTCCGGCACCCCGTGACACCCCGGTCGACCCGTCGTAGCGGCAGTTCCTGCCTGCTATGACGGGTCACACATAACTGGCTCTCAGGTTGGGCACTCGGTAGCATTTCCCGGATCATGAGCAGGGAACAGACAGTGTCGCAGCCGGACATCGAAGCTGTGGTCCCGGATGCGGCGCTGGTCGGCCAGCGCTTCGGATTCCGCGACCACTACGAGGTCGGCCGCGAGAAGATCAGGGAATTCGCCAGGGCGGTGCAGAACACGCACCCCGCCCACCACCAGGAAGTCGACGCGCGCAAGCTCGGTTACGACGGCATCATCGCGCCGCCGACCTTCGCCTCGGTGATCGGCATGAGCGCCACCAGGGCGCTGCTCGACAGCGTGCTCACCGAGTACGACCTGTCCCAGGTGCTGCAGACCGACCAGGTCTTCGAGATCTACCGGCCGATGCTGGCGGGCGACCGGATCCGCACCGAGATCGAGATCGAGTCGATCCGCCAGTTCGGCGACAACGACTTCGTCAACGTCGGCTTCAAGCTGATCAACCAGAACGACGACATCGCCGTGCAGGGCACCACCACCATCGTGGCCCGCCGCGGCGTCGAGGTGGATCCGAACATCGTCGAGGCCGTCGAGAACATCAGCATGCACATGCGGCCGGAGTCCGTCGGCGACACCGACGACATCCTGATCCGGCACACCGGCCCGGGCGCCGCCACCCCGCCGCGCGAGCTCGCCGCGGTCAACACCGGGCCCGAGTTCGGCTCGGTCGCCAAGGGCGACGAACTGCCCGCGGCCACCGCCCGGGTGACCCGCGGCGACCTGGCCAACTACGCCGGCGTCTCCGGCGACCCGAACCCGATCCACTTCAGCGACCGCGCCGCCGAGCTGGCCGGCCTGCCGACCGTCGTCGCGCACGGCCTGCTCACCATGGGCCTGGCCGCCGAGTACCTGAGCGACTGGCTGGGCGACCCCACCGCGATCGAGAAGCTGGCCGTGCGGTTCTCCGGTTTCGTCCCGGTGCCGCCGACCTCGGCCGGCGTCATCGAGTTCTCCGGCAAGGTCAAGTCCGTCGACCCCGAGCGGCGCGCGGCCACCATCCTGCTGAGCGGAATCTCCGAGGGCCGCAAGCTGTTCGGCCGCGCGGTCGCCGAGGTCCGGCTCACATAACCGCCTCCCCGCGAATTCTGGCCTGACTCAGGCGCGCCTCGCCTCGGGTCGGCGACCGGCGGTCCAAGGCCGCCGTGGTCAGCCCGTTCCCGGTGAGTTACCCATGTGCTGACGAGACATGGGTATCACCACGCGGCCTACCCCACTGCGATGAACGTCAACACCGTGGCGCCGACCCGGATGATGTCGCCGTCGGCGAGCAGCGCGCCGCTGTCGATGGGCTGTTCGTTGATGTAGACGCCGTTGGCCGAATGCAGGTCCTTGATCAGCAGACCGGCGCGGCTCGGCATGATGTGCGCGTGGTAGCGGCTGGCCTTCGGGTCGTCGAGGACCAGCTCGTTGTCGGTCATCCGGCCGATCCGCAAGCCGCCGTGCGGAATCGGGATGGTGCGGCCGTCGGCGAAGCGCAGGTTGCCGTTGCGGATCGAGCGCGGCACCTCGGTGACCGTCTCGGTCATGGCCGCGGCCAGCTGCTCGGTGCGCTTGACCTCCGCCACGTTCAGCGGTTCCTGACGCAGCACCCGCTGTTCCAGTTCGATCAGCGCGACACCGGGGTCGATGCCGAGCTCCTCGGCCAGCACCGCGCGCACCCGGCGGCACGCCTCCAGCGCGTCGGCCTGCCTGCCGGACAGGTACAGCGCGGTGATCAGCTGACCCCACAGCGGTTCCCGCAGCGGATGCTCGTTGGTCATCGAGACCAGCTCGCCGATCACCGCCGACGCGCGCCCGCAGGCGATCTCGGCGTCGACCCGGGCGGAGACGGCGAGCAGCCGCTCCTCGTCCATCGCGGTCGCGAAACCGTCGGCGAACTGCAGACCGGCCAGGTCGGACAGCGCGCGCCCGGACCATTCGCGCAGCGCGACGCCGAACAGGTTGGCCGCGCCGGGATGGTCGCCCACCTCGAGGCAGCGTGAACCGGCCTCGCGCGCGTTCTCGAACCGGCCGAGATCGCAGGCGGTGTCCGGGATCTCCAGCCGGTACCCCGCGCCCTCGGTGCGCAGCACCTGGGCCGAGTCGATGCCCGCGTTGCGCAGGGCCTTGCGGATATTCGAGACGAACACCTGCAGGCTGGCGGCATAGGAGTCGGGCGGATCCTCGTTCCACACCATCTCGGCCAGCACGGCAGAGGACACCGCGCGCCGCCGGTTGACGGTGAGCGCGGCAAGCAGAGCGCGCGGCTTGGGCCCGCCGACCGCCACCGGCTCGCCGCCGACCAGCAGTCGAACGGGCCCGAGCACACGGACATCAAGACTCATGAGCTCGGGCCCCGTTTGATTGTCGCGAAGGGACCGGTCAGGAACCCGAGACCGAGCGACCCGCGGACTTCAGGTCGTTGCACGCCTCGACGACACGCGCGGCCATCGAGGTCTCGGCCTTCTTCAGGTAGCTGCGCGGGTCGTAGACCTTCTTGTTGCCGACCTCGCCGTCGATCTTCAGCACGCCGTCGTAGTTGGCGAACATGTGGCCGGCGACCGGGCGGGTGAACGCGTACTGGGTGTCGGTGTCGACGTTCATCTTCACCACACCGAAGCGCAGGGAGTCTTCGATCTCGGACTTCAGCGAGCCCGAACCACCGTGGAACACGAAGTCGAACGGCTGCGAGCCCTCGGGCAGCGCCAGCTTGGCGGCCGCGACGCGCTGGCCCTCGGCCAGCACCTCGGGCTTGAGCACCACGTTGCCCGGCTTGTACACACCGTGCACGTTGCCGAAGGTGGCGGCCAGCAGGTACTTGCCGTTCTCGCCCGCGCCGAGCGCGTCGATGGTCTTCTCGAAGTCCTCGGGCGAGGTGTAGAGCTTGTCGTTGATCTCGGCCTCGACGCCGTCCTCTTCACCGCCGACGACGCCGATCTCGACCTCGAGGATGATGTTGGCGGACTTCGAGAGCTTCAGCAGCTCCTTGGCGATCTCGAGGTTCTCGTCGATCGGGATGGCCGAGCCGTCCCACATGTGCGACTGGAACAGCGGGTTCTGACCGTTGTTCACGCGCTCCTGGGAGATGGCGAGCAGCGGGCGGACGTAGGTGTCCAGCTTGTCCTTGGGGCAGTGATCGGTGTGCAGCGCGATCGTCACGTCGTAGCGGGCGGCGACCACGTGCGCGAACTCGGCCAGCGCCACCGCACCGGTGACCATGTCCTTCACGCCCAGGCCGGAGCCGAACTCGGCGCCACCGGTCGAGAACTGGATGATGCCGTCGCTGCCTGCGTCCGCGAAGCCCTTGATGGCGGCGTTGATCGTCTCCGACGAGGTGCAGTTGATAGCCGGGAATGCGAACGAGTGCGCCTTGGCCCGGCCGAGCATCTCGGCGTAGACCTCCGGAGTCGCGATAGGCACAGCAGTGACCTCCGTGTGTGGGGGAGCGAAAAACCAATTCTGTCAGGCGTCAGCCTACTGTGGGCCACTCATCACACAGATTCGCCCGGTACTGTGGGGCCCGTGACTTTGCTGGCGGTATCCGATGCGGTGACGAGCAACCTTGCGTTGACCCAGTTGCTGGACCCGATGTATCTGCTCCAGGAGACATGGCTGAAGAACGCCGTGCTACCGGCCATCCTGGCGATCGTCTTCATCGAGACCGGCCTGCTGTTCCCGTTGCTGCCCGGTGACTCGCTGCTGTTCACCGGCGGCATGCTGGCCGCGCAGCCGAACCCGCCGGTCTCCATCTGGGTGCTCGTCCCGCTGGTGATCCTCGTCGCCTTCGCCGGTGACCAGTGCGCCTACTGGATCGGCCGCCGGATCGGCCCGGCGATCTTCCGCAAGGAGGACAGCCGCTTCTTCAAGAAGCAGTACGTCACCGAGACGCACGAATTCTTCGAGAAGCACGGTCCCAAGACCATCATCCTGGCCCGGTTCGTGCCGATCGTGCGCACGTTCATGCCGGTGCTGGCCGGTGTGTCGAAGATGAGCTACCGCAAGTACGTGGCCTTCGACATCGTCGGCGCCATCCTGTGGGGTGGCGGCGTGACCGTGCTCGGCTACTTCCTCGGCAACGTGCCCTTCATCCGCGACCACATCGAGGGCATCTTCCTGCTGATCGTGTTCGTCTCGATCCTGCCCGCGATCATCACCGTCGGTAAGAAGATCCTGGACAAGCGCCGCGGCGACGCCGTGCCCGCTGACGACGCGCCGACCACCGAGCTGGCCGCTTCGGCGAACGAGATCCGCTGAGCACGTGACCGCAGTACCGTCGACCCTGGCCGTGGGCAGCTTCGATCCACTGATCTCGGCAGGCCCCGCCGTGGTCTGGTCGGTGGTGCTCGTCTTCGTCTTCCTCGAGTGCGCGTTCATCATCGGGCTGTTCCTGCCCGGTGACTCCATGCTGATCACCGCCGGCATCGTGATGGCCTCGCACGCCAACGGCGAGGCCCAGATCTGGGCATTGTCGGTGGGCACGATGGTGGCCGCCATCGTGGGCAACCAGGTGGGGTACGTGATCGGCGCGCGCACCGGGCATCGCCTGGTCGCGCGCAAGAACGGCCGCTATTTCAACACCAGGAATCTGGCCAAGGTCACCGCGCTGCTGGAGAAACACGGGTTCCTCGCGGTGCTGGTGGCACGCTGGATTCCCTGGGTGCGCACGCTGTGCCCGATGGTGGCGGGCGCAGCCGGGATGGACCACCGCCGCTACACCATCGCCAGCACCATCGGCGCGATCATCTGGGCGCCGGTGCTGCTGCTGATCGGCTATTACGCCGGCGAGTTCCTCGAGCAGGTGCCGTGGCTGATGCCCGCGGTGATCGTCGTGATGATCGTCTGCCTGGTGATCGGCACCATCCTGGGGCTGCGGCACTACCGGCAGGAGATGGCCAAGCCGGCCGAGGACTTCGACGTGGAGCGGGCGCCGAGCGTCGCCGCCGACGCCGAACGCTGACTCACAGCCCCGCGGCGGTCACCTGGTAGGCGGCCTCCATCAGCATCCAGCCGGACAGCTGCACCGACAGGTCGCGTTCCGGCACCGCCGAGGCCGTCACCGAGCCGCCCGCGGTGAACTTGCCCGCGCCCGCGGTGCCGCCGGGTAGTCGGGCCGGCTTGCTCCAGTCGTGGCCGAACAGCGGTTCGCCCTCGACCTCGAGCCGGTTGGCCCAGGCCGCGGTGGCCGAAGCCTTCACGATGGCGGCCGCGACCCGCCGATCGGCCTCCTGCTGCTTGCCCTCGCCGGGCAGCATCAGCGCGACCACCGCCAGGTAGCGGGCGAGGATGCCGTTGAACAGGCCGCCGTCGCCACCGCCGCCCCCGGTGATGACCAGCCGGGTGGTCATGTTCTCCTCGACCGCGGCGAGCAGGCGGCTGACCCGCTCGACGTGGCGGTCGTCGTCGGTGTGCACGGCCAGTTCGGTCTCCAGCCCGAGCACAACGCCCTGGCAGTAGCTGAACATCGGGCGTTCGATCTCGCCGGAGGGCAGGTGGATGCCGTCGAGGATCAGGCCGGATTCGGGATCGCGCAGGGTGGCGTCGAGCCAGTCGGCCATCTGCTGTGCCCGTTCCACCCGGCCCAGCCGCAGCAGCGCGATGCCTGCCGGTCCGTTGGCCGGCGCGTTGAAGAAGTCCGAGCGGACCCGCCACGGGATGCCGCCGCCGGTCTCCGGTTCCCAGGCGTTGTAGAGCTGCTGTTCGAGGGCGACCAGGCCGCGGCGGGCCTGGGTGAGCTCCTGGGTGCGTTCGGCGCGTTCGAGCGCGATCGCCAGCCAGGCCATGTCGTCGTAGTAGCGGTTGGTCCACCCGGTGATGTTGCGGACGCGGATGGCGCGGGCCAGCGCGCCGATCCGACGGCGCCGGGCGGGCGTCGGCACGCGGTTGGCGGCGTCGACCGCGATGTCGAGCAGGTGCGCCTGCCACCAGTAGTGCCAGCCGACGAACGCGCGCTCGCGCCGGGTGGCGGGCCAGCCGACGACACCCAATTCCGTTCCGGGACAACCCCACAGCATGCGCAGGTGGCGCGAGACGATCGCGGACTCGGCCATGTCGGCACGCTCGGACCACAGCGCCGGCGTGGGCACGGATCCGGCGCGATCAGTGGGCTGTGGGCGCCGGCCGCTGCGCGAGGTCATAGCACTATGGTGCCAGTTGCTGCCCGGTTTCCGCGCCCGTTCCGTTACCGATTCGAGGCTGATTCGATCACAACCGGGCCGGATCACACATCAACCGGCGAGGAAACGGACCGCTACCAGGCCAGCGAGAGGTCGGCGTGCTGACGGATCCAGGCGTGCATGGCGATCCCGGCGGCGACGCCGGCGTTGATACTGCGCGTCGAACCGAACTGCGCGATCGAAACCGTCAGCGCCGCCGCGTCTTTCGCGTCGTCACTGACGCCGGGGCCTTCCTGGCCGAACAGCAGCAGGCACTCGCGGGGCAGCCGCGCGGTCTCCAGCGGGACCGCGCCGGGCACATTGTCGACCGCGACGACGGTCAGCCCCGCGGTTGCCGCGAACTCGCGCAGTTCGGCCAGATCGCTGTGGTGCACGAGGTGCTGATAGCGGTCGGTGACCATGGCGCCGCGCCGGTTCCAGCGCCGACGGCCGACGATGTGCACCGCGGCGGCCGCGAAGGCGTTGGCGGTGCGCACCACGGTGCCGATATTGGCGTCGTGGCCGAAGTTCTCGATGGCGACGTGGAAGGGGAAACGGCGCGCGTCGATATCGGCGACGATCGCCTCGCGGGTCCAATACCGGTAGGCGTCGACGACGTTGCGCCGGTCGCCCTCGGCCAGCAGCACCGGGTCGTAGCGTTCGTCGGCAGGCGCCGGGGTGCCGTATTCCTGTTCCCACGGTCCGAGCCCGTGCGGATGCTCGCCCCATTCGGTCGGACCGGCGACCTCGATCTCGGGCGATGGCACAGACTCGTTCACCCGGAGAATGCTAGGTGGGCGCCGGTCAGGCCGACGACTCGGCCGCCCCCACGATCAGGAACACCACCAGCCCGCCGAGCCCGACGAGCAGCGACAACGCCAGCATCGCGGTGCCGATGATCCCCATGATGTAGCCGGCGTAGACCTGCGATCGGCCGCCGGTGCGCCCCTGCGAGGCGTCGATCTCGGCCAGCACCGTGCGGCCTTTCAGCCACGCGAACGGGGCGAGCACGCCACAGAACGCGAGCCCGAGGATGCCGAGGACCAGCACGGTGGTCGTCTGCGGATGATCCGGCGGCGGCCGGAAACCGGGGTAGCCGGGCGGCGGTGTACTCATGCGCGAATCGTAATCCCGAGTGGCCGGGGCGGCGCGGTGGCGCGACCTATCCTGGAGGCGTAGGGCTCACGGGTGGTAGTCGGTATGGAGCACACGCGCATTCTGCAAGCGCTGGCCTGCGTCGTCGCGATGTATCTGGTCGCCCTCGCGGTGTGGCTCGGCTGGCTGGCTCCGCACACGCCGCCGGGGACGATGCCGTATCAGGTGCTGATCATGGTGGGGCTGTTCGGTTCGGCCGCGGGTATCGCCATGGCCGTCGCGTCCATGCCGACCAGGGCCGAACGGCGGCTGCGCAGGCACGGGCTGGAAGGCTGGGCCCGCATCGACGGCGTGCGCCCGCTGTCGAGGACCGATCACTCCAGCGAGCTCACCGAATTCGATGTCGAGCTGACGGTGCCGGGGGCCGACACCTATCACGGGAAGATCGTGGTGGACGTGATGCCGGTCGACAAGCCGCGGATGATCATCGGGCAGGTCATCCCGATCCGCGTCGACCCGATGAACCGCGACCGCATCATGATCCTGCCGCAGGGTGCGCCTCCCCGCGATCCAGGCCGGACATAGGCGGGGTCAGCCCGGGGCCGCGTTGGATGAGGGTAGGCCGACTATCGGGCGGCCGCGGCGGAGGGTGCGTTGCCACCGGATCGGGTCGAAGACGGCGGGGTCGGTGGAGTCCACGAAGGCGCGCATGACTTTCACGAAGCGGTCGGGGTCGTGGTGATGGGGGAAATGCCCAGCACCGTCGAAGATTTCGAGCAGCGAGCCGGGAAAGGCGCGGTGCGCTCTGGCCGCGTGGGCCGAGGGGATGACGGTGTCGCGGGTGCCACCGATGATCAGGGTCGGCAGGTGAGCGGCCAGGTAGCCGCGGTCGAGCATGGTGATGGACTGGCCGCGCCGGTCGGCGGCGGCACGGATCGTGCGCAGGAAGGCGTTGCGGGCGCCGTCGTCGGACAGGTGCCCGTAGAGGCGCAGCACGTAGTCCGCGTCCGGGCCGAGGCCGAGCCCGCCCAGCACATCGACCACCGGGATCGCGGCGCGCACCGCCGTGCGCACCGGCCAGCTGGTCAGCGCCAGCAGACCGGGGCCCGCGCCGGGCAGGGTGGCCAGGCGGAACGCCGGATGCACCCCGGCGCCCATCCCCGCCGGGCACACCAGCGCGAGCCGCTGCACCTTCTCCGGGAACTGGTAGGCGAACTGCATCGCGATCCCGCCGCCCAGCGAATGCCCCACCACGGTGACCCGCTCGATCCCCAGCACGCTCAGCAGATCACGCATCCCGTTGGCGTACGCGGCGACCGCGTAGTCGGCGCGCGGCTTGGCCGAATCGCCGTGCCCGAGCAGATCCGGCGCGAGCACGGTGAAATGCTCGGCGAGCCCGTCGAACACCGCCGACCAGGTCCCCGAACTGTCGGAGATGCCGTGGATGAGCAGCAACGGCGGCCCCGACCCGGCCATCCGGAACGCACGACGATAGCCGTGCACCTCGATGAACTGCACCTGCCCGGTCATCCTCGAAGCGTGCGCGGCGGGTGTTGCGCCGGAACTACGTCCAGGTAAGCCCTATGTCACCGCGACGCGGCCGGCGCTACGGCTTCTGCGCCTGAGCCTGGCCAAAAGGCGCGGAGAGGAGGTACTGCGCTGCGGCGTAGGTCGCCAGGATGACGCCCTCGCTGACGCGGCGGGACCGCTCGCTCGTCGCGAACAGCCTGCGCAGCACGATCAGCCCGTCGGAGACCGTGAACAGCAGCGCACCCACACCGAGCCGGCTGCGCGGGTCGCCGCCGGGGATGTTCAGGCCCGCGATGTTCTTGGTCCCCGGCGCGAGATCGGGGTCCGAGGCCAGGGTGGCCGCGGTGCCGAGGGTGGCGCCGTAGGCCGTCAGCGGGACGGCCAGGACCGGCGCCTTGGCCCGCAGCAAACCCGCCGCACCGGCCCACGCCAGCACGCGCGGCGCGGCGATCGCGGCTTTCGGCCGGGCGCCGCGCCGCCACCACAGCAGCGAGTAGCCGGTCTGCATGACGGCGAACGAGGACGCGCCCGCGATCAGCCGGCGATCGTCGTCGGGGTCGATCAGCAGTACGTCACCGACGGTGGCCGCGGCCAGCGAGCCGAGCAGGATCCGGCGCTCGACCGGGTCCAGCTCGACCCCGCTGGTGACGGTGTCGGCCGCCAGCAGCGGCATCAGCAGCGGCTTGCTCAGCCATTGCAGCCGCTCGCGGCCGGTGACGGCACCGAAGACGGTGACCGCCGCCGCCGCGAGATAGCCCGCGCGCAGCGGTCGCACGTCAGAAGCTCGTTTCCTTGGGCGCGGGCGGCAGGACCACGACCTGGCCCGCGTAGCTCAGCCCGGCGCCGAACCCGAGCAGCAGCGCCAGCTGGCCACCCTTGGCCTTGCCGGTCACCAGCATCTCCTCCATCGCCAGCGGGATCGAGGCGGCCGAGGTGTTGCCGGTGTTCTCGATGTCGTTGGCCATCGGGATGCCCTCGGCCAGGCCGAGGTTCTTCTTCATCAGTTCGTTGATCCTGGCGTTGGCCTGGTGCGGGATGAACACCTCGATGTCCTCCTTGGCCACGCCGGAGGCGTCCAGCGCCGCCGACAGCGCGCGCGGCAGGGTGACCGCGGCCCAGCGGAAGACCTTCGGGCCCTCCATGTGCAGCGACATCCGGCCGATCGGCTCGACCTCGGGGTCGGTGCCCTGCATGGCCTGGGCCTTGTTCATGTACGCGAGGAAGTCGACGTCCTGGGCGATGGCCTCGGCGTTCTCGCCGTCACTGCCCCACACCGTGGGCGAGATGCCGTTCTCCTCGGCCGGACCGACCACCACGGCGCCCGCGCCGTCACCGAAGATCATCGCGGTGCCGCGGTCGGTCGGGTCGAGGCCCACGGTCATCGTCTCGGCGCCGATCACCAGGATGTAGTCGGCCGAACCGGCGCGGATCAGGTCGGCGGCGACGCCGAGCCCGTAGCCGAAACCGCCGCAGCCGGAGGTGAGGTCGAACGCGGCCACGCCGTTGAGGCCGAGATCGGAGGCCACCGACGGCGCGCCGTGCGGGGTGAGCTTGAGCCAGCTGGAGGTGCACAGGATGACCGCGCCGATCTTCGCGCGGTCGATCGGGGTGTTGTTCAGCGCGCGCTCACCGGCGGCGGCGGCGATGGAACGGATGGTCTCGTCACCGCTGATCCAGCGCCGGTTGTGGATACCGGTGCGCTCGAAGATCCATTCGGGCGTCGAGTCGAGTACTTCGCACACCTCGGCATTGCTGACGATGCGCTGCGGTCGGTACGCGCCGATCCCGAGCATCGCAACGTTGTCACGACTCTTGTTAACTGCAATGCTCACCACAGGTGACTCACACGTCCTTCAGACTTACCGGACCACCACATCGTCGTCCAGGTTTGGCGTTGTTCAGGCTAACCCAGAGCAAGGTCGTCGAGACCGAGGATGGACCGATACTCGAGCCCCTCGGCGGCGATGACCTGGTCAGCGCCGGTTTCCCGGTCGACGACCGTCGCGACGCCGACCACGATGGCGCCGGCGTCGCGCAGCGCGCGCACCGCGGTGAGCGGGGAGTTGCCCGTGGTGGTGGTGTCCTCGACGACCAGCACCCGCTTGCCCACGATGTCGGGGCCCTCGATCTGGCGCTGCATGCCGTGCGCCTTGGCGGCCTTGCGGACGACGAACGCGTCGATCGGGCGGCCCGGCGCGTGCATGACCGCCATCGCGACCGGATCGGCGCCCATGGTGAGTCCACCGACGGCGTCGAAGTCCCAGTCGGCGACCAGCTCGCGCAGCAGCGAACCGATCAGCGGGGCGGCCTGGTGGTGCAGCGTCGCGCGGCGCAGGTCGACGTAGTAGTCGGCCTCCTTGCCCGAGGACAGCGTCACCTTGCCGTGCACGACCGCGAGCTCGCGCACGAGCGCGGCCAGCTGGTCGCGATCCGCCTCGGTGAGCGCCTGACGTGCCTGGTCGATCATCGTTTGCGTGTCCTTTCGGTCATGAGCGGGCCGGTGCTAACGCTACGCGCCGCGTCCGAGGCCCAGCTCACGCCCTAGGTCCGGCCACGCGCGTTGAAGAGTCCGCGATTCAGGCGGGCCACCAGGGTCCGCGGGACGAATCCCGCCACCGCGGTGAGCACCTTGTATTGCACGCCGGGCACGCTGATCACCCGGCCTGCGTCCAGATCGTGCAGACAGCCGTCGACCACCTGGTCGACGTCGAGCCACATCCGCTGGGGAGTCGAACTCATCTCGATGCCCGCGCGCTCGTGGAACTCGGTGCGCACGAACCCGGGGCACAGCGCCTGGATGCGGACACCGGTGCCCGCCAATCCACCCGCCAACCCCTCCGAGAAGGATACGACGTAGGCCTTGGAGGCCGAGTAGGTCGACCCCCGTCCGGGAATCAGCCCGGCCACGCTCGCCACGTTCACGATCGACCCCGTCGCCGCCGCGATCATCGCGGGCAGCGCGGCCCTGGTCAGCTGCAGCACCGCGGTGACGTTCACGTCGAGCTGCGCCTGCAGTTCGGCGGGCTCGAGCGTCCAGAACTCCCCCGAATGCGCGAAACCGGCATTGTTGACCAGGAATTCGAGGCCGGCCGCCGCACGCTCGGCGACGCGGGCGCGATCGTCGTCGTCGGCCAGGTCGGCCACCAGCACCTCGGCGGAGGTGGCGTAGCGGCGGCCGAGTTCGTCGGCGAGGGCGCGCAGCCGCTCCTCGTTCCTGGCCACGAGCACCAGGTCGTAGCCGAGCGCGGCGAGGCGGTGGGCGAAACCCTGCCCGATGCCGGACGTGGGTCCGGTGATCATGGCGACGGGACGGTGCACGCCGGGCAGGCGCAGGGGACTATCGGTCATCGCAGGTCTATTCCGCTCGGCGGGTGATGCCGCGGCGACCGCCGCGGCACGGGACTACTTCGGCACCGGCCCCTGGTACGGGCGGAAACCGGGATGGAACGGGCCGCCGGGCCGACCCGACTCCGATTCCTCGTCGGACTCCACCGGCGAGCGCGGCGGCTCGACCCGGGGACGCGGTTCCGGGACGACGGCCAGCGACGGGCGCTTCGGCGGTTCGCCGAGCGGGCGACGGCCGGGAGCCGGCTGGTCCTCGAAATCGGGGTCGTCGAGATCGGGGTCGTAGTCGGCGGGCACCGAGCGCCTGCCGCTGGTCCCGCGACTGTCGAAGTGCTCGGGCTCGATGCGGCCGCCCGCGGAACCGGGGGCGCCGGGCTCGGCGCGGTAGGAGTCGAACTCCGGCTCGTCGTCGGGGCCGGGGAAGCGGGCGCGGCCGCGCTCCTCGAAGTCGGCGGCGCGCTCGTCGTCGAGGTCGTCCTCGTCGTAGTCGGGGCGCAGGCCCTCCCCGAGGGGCACATCGGCGTTCGAGCGGGTGCGGGTGTACTCGCTCGGCTCGGCCACCGGCGGCAGCACGTGCAGCAGACCGGACAGGCGCAGCACCGCGTCGATCGCGGTCTCCCACTCCTTGGCACCGCTGCCGACGGGCAGCATGCCGAGGGTCCAGTTGCCCTCGCTCCACAGCATCTGCACGGTGTCGCTGAGCGACTCGATGAAGCCGACCATGCGCTGATCGACCGCGTGCCTGGCGATCTCGGGATCGGTCGCGAACACCACCCGGTCGCCGATGGCGCCGAGCAGTTCCAGATCGTGGTCCTTCGGCGGCGACGCGGTCTTGAGCCGCATGTCGACATCGATCTCGGACCCGATCTGGCGACGCACGGCCACCAGGGTCGCCGCGTCCTCCAGATCGAACAGGACGAACTTCTCGCCCTTGCGAATTCCGGACACCACGTCGACCGCGGAGAGGTAACCGAGCTTGGCCAGCGCGCCACGACGCCACGTCGAGGCGAGCGCGGGCTCGACCGAAACGTAGGTGTAGCCCTGGGACTTCGCCCAGACCTGGCGGGCGTGCCCGGTCCGCTGTCGCTGGACCCGATCGAAATAGAGCAGTACGACCGCACCCACGAGTGCGATCGCCGCTAACCCGAACCACATAGCCGTCATCGTCGCCTAGCCTATCCAGCCGTCGCCGTGATTGCCCGGCAGTGCCGGGCTATCGACGCGCGGGTCGCTCATCGGGGGCCGCCCGGCAACGCCGTACTGATGATGATCTTGGCGTGGATCGACCCGTCGGGGTTCTTGTCGCCCTGCACCATAACCATGTCGCCGACGGGCAGCTCGGCCGCCTTCGTGCTGGTCAGCGAGATCACCTGGGTGGCATCGTCGATCAGCACCCGGACAGTCGACCCGCCGAGGGTGCTCATCGTGATCTCGGTGCCGGTGTTGGCGGTGATGCTGCCCATGGTGGCGCCGAGATCGTCGCCGCCGCCGAGGCCGGGCAGCCCGGGCAGGCCGCTGGCGCTCGGCGGCACGACCGGAGTGGTCTGCCGGTTGGTCGGCGGGACCACCAGCTGACTGGTCGTCGGCGCCGACGCGGTGTCGTCCTCGGACTTGTCACCGCTGAGCACCAGCCCGACGAAAACGCCGCCGATGGCGATCAACGCCAGGACACCGAGCCCGAGCGCGATCCACAGGCCGGTGTGTCGTTTGGGCGGTTCGCCCTGGTCACCGTCCTGCGGGCGGGGTGGGTAGCCGGGCGGCGGCCCGGCCGGATACCCCTGGCCGTAGCCGGGTGGCTGCTGCTGGGGAGGTGGTTGCGCTGCGGGATAACCACTTTCGTAGGCACCCCATTGCGCGTCGTGCGGCGGCAACGCCTGGGTCGGGTTCGACGGTGGCCCCCATTCGTCGAACCCGCCACCGCCGTACGGCTTGGTCGAGTCCATGCCCGGCGAACCCAACCGTTCGGTCGGCGAATCCTCCGGGCGTTGCCCCCACGGATCGTTCGGGTTCGTCATGAGCTCCAGCGTAGGACAGCGCGGTGCGTTGGGAGGTCCCTACGCACCGCGCTGTGGATATTTCACGAGCTGTGCGCAGCCTCGCGTCCGACGACCAGTTTGTCGGTGGCGTCGTCTACGTCCACCCGCACCGTGTCGCCGTCGGTGACCGCGCCCGCGAGCAGTTCCTTGGCCAGGCTGTCGCCGATGGCCTGCTGGATCAGCCTGCGCAACGGCCGCGCGCCGTAGGCCGGGTCGTAGCCGCGCACCGCCAGCCACTGCTTGGCCTCCTCGGTGACGTCCAGGGTCAGCCGCCGCTGGGCCAGCCGCTGTTGCAGCTGCCGCAGGTTGATGTCGACGATCGACTCCAACTGCTTCGCGTCGAGCGCGTGGAACATCACCACGTCGTCGAGCCGGTTCAGGAACTCCGGCTTGAACGCGCGCCGCACCGCCTCCATCACCTGCTCCCGGTCGCCACCGGCGCCCAGGTTGGAGGTCAGGATGAGGATGGTGTTGCGGAAGTCGACCGTGCGGCCCTGGCTGTCGGTCAGCCTGCCCTCGTCGAGCACCTGCAACAGGATGTCGAAGACGTCGGGGTGCGCCTTCTCGATCTCGTCGAACAGCACCACCGAGTACGGCCGCCTGCGCACCGCCTCGGTGAGCTGACCGCCCTGGTCGTAGCCGACATATCCGGGCGGCGCGCCCACCAGCCGGGCCACCGAGTGCTTCTCGCTGTACTCGCTCATGTCGATGCGGACGATGGCGCGCTCGTCGGCGAACAGGAAGTCCGCCAGCGACTTCGCCAGCTCCGTCTTGCCGACGCCGGTCGGTCCGACGAACATGAACGAGCCCGTCGGCCGGTTCGGGTCGGCCACCCCGGCGCGCGCCCGGCGCACCGCGTCCGACACCGCCTGCACGGCTTCCTCCTGGCCGACGACACGTCCGGCGACCTCGGTCTCCATCCGCAGCAGCTTGGCGGTCTCGCCCTCCATCATCCGGCCGACCGGCACGCCGGTCCACGACGAGACGACGTCGGCGATGTCGTCGGGGGTGACCTCCTCGTTCAGCATCACGTCGCCGTCGGCGGCCGCGCCGCTGGTCTGCTCGGCCTGGGCCAGCTCCTTCTCCAGCGCCGGGATCCGGCCGTAGCGCAGCTCGGCGGCCTTGCCGAGGTCGCCGTCGCGTTCGGCCCGCTCGGACTCCCCGCGCAGCGCCTCGAGCTGCTCCTTGAGCCCGCGCACCGAATCGATGGCGTTCTTCTCGTTCTGCCAGCGGGTGGTGAGCTGGTTGAGCTTCTCGCGGTCGTCGGCGAGTTCGGAACGCAGCTTCTCCAGCCGCTGCTTGGAGCCCTCGTCGGTCTCCTTCGCCAGCGCGACCTCCTCGATCTCGAGCCGGCGCACCGCGCGCTCGACCTCGTCGATCTCGACCGGGCGCGAGTCGATCTCCATGCGCAGCCGCGAGGCCGACTCGTCGATCAGGTCGATCGCCTTGTCGGGCAGGAAGCGCGAGGTGATGTAGCGGTCCGACAGCGTCGCGGCCGCCACCAGCGCGGAATCGGTGATCCGCACGCCGTGGTGCACCTCGTAGCGTTCCTTGATGCCGCGCAGAATGCCGATGGTGTCGGCCACCGACGGCTCACCCACCATGACCTGCTGGAAGCGCCGTTCCAGCGCGGCGTCCTTCTCGATGTACTTGCGGTACTCGTCGAGGGTGGTCGCGCCGACCAGGCGCAGCTCGCCGCGGGCCAGCAGCGGCTTGATCATGTTGCCCGCGTCCATCGCGGAGTCGCCGGTGCCACCGGCGCCGACGATGGTGTGCAGCTCGTCGATGAAGGTGATGATCTCGCCCGCGCTGTTCTTGATGTCGTCGAGCACGGCCTTGAGCCGCTCCTCGAACTCACCGCGGTACTTCGCGCCCGCGACCATCGCGCCCAGGTCGAGCGAGACGACCTTCTTGTCCCGCAACGATTCCGGCACGTCGCCCTCGATGATGCGGCGCGCCAGACCCTCCACGATGGCGGTCTTGCCGACGCCGGGCTCACCGATCAGCACCGGGTTGTTCTTGGTACGCCGCGACAGCACCTGCACCACGCGGCGGATCTCGGTGTCGCGCCCGATCACCGGGTCGAGCTTGCCCGCGCGGGCGGCCTCGGTGAGGTCGGTGGAGTACTTCTCCAGCGCCTGGTAGCTGGCCTCGGGGTCGGGGTTGGTGACGCGGGCGCTGCCGCGCACCTTGGTGAAGGCCTCGCGCAGCGCCTCGGGGCTGGCGCCGTGCCGGTGCAGCAGCTTGGCGATCTCGGAGTCGCCGTCGGCCAGACCGACCAGCAGATGCTCGGTGGAGACGTACTCGTCGCCGAGTTCGGTGGCCAGCCGCTGGGCGGCGCTGATCGCGGCCAGCGATTCGCGGCCGAGCTGCGGGGTGGTGGTCGCTCCGGTCGCGCGCGGCAGCCGGTCGACGATGTCGCCCGCTTCGCGCTCGACCGTCGCCGGGTCGACGCCGATGGCCTTCAGCAGCGGGGCGGCGATGCCATCGGTCTGATCCAGCAACGCCACCAGCAAGTGCGCCGGACGGATCTCCGGATTGCCCGCCGCCGACGCGGCCTGCAGGGCGGCGGTCAGCGCCGCCTGGGTCTTGGTGGTGGGATTGAACGAGTCCACAGATCTCCTCCGGGTGTGTCTGACGGTATCGACTGGTTCAACGCTCACAAAGTTGAGTCTGTTCCGCTCAACTCTACAATTTTCCCCGCGGACACGGAATCGCTGTTCACGCTACGCCGCGACACCACCGAAGACGATCAATCGCCGCACGTCGCAGGGGTGGACGCCTAGGATTGCCGTGCCCGGACCATCCCGACAAGAGGAGCCGACCGATGCGCGCGATCGTGGTTGAGAAGTTCGGTGCCACTCCGGAACTCGCCGATATGCCGGTGCCCCAGCCGGGCGCGGGCGAAGTGCAGGTCGCCCTGGACGCGGCGGGCGTGAACCCCTTCGACCTCAAGATGGCCGACGGCATCCTCGAGGGCAAGATGCCCACCGACTTCCCGATGATCCTCGGCGTGGACGGCGCCGGCACGATCTCGGCCGTCGGACCGGGCGTGCGCTCGTTCAACGTGGGCGACCGGGTGGTCGGCAAGTTCCTCACCGCGCCGGCCGGGCACGGCAGCTGGGCGCAGTACGCGACCCTGCCCGAGGACGCCACGCTGGTACCGATCCCCGAGGGCGTCACCTCGGTGGCGGCCGCCGCGCTGCCAGTCGCCGGGGTGACCGCGCAGGACCTCGTCGAGACCGCGCAGATCCAGCCCGGCCAGACCGTGCTGATCGTCGGCGCGACCGGCGGCGTCGGCTCGTTCCTGGTGCAGCTGGCCAATATCGCGGGCGGGCACGTGATCGCGACCGCGCGCGGCGACGCCACCGACCAGGTGGCCCGCCTCGGCGCCGCCGAGACCATCGACTACACCCGGCCCCGGCCCGCCGACCCGAACGTCGTCGACCCCGATCCCGCCGCCTACCGCGACTCCAGCATCACCGACGCGGTCCACTTCACCCACCCCGACGGCATCGACATCCTCTTCGACCTGATCAGCGGCCCAGCCGATTTCGCCCGCCACGCCACCCTGGTCCGCGACGGCGGCCGCGCCTACTCCACCACCTGGGCCGCCGACGAACCCGCCCTGCGCGCCCGCGACATCACCGGCGGCAACTTCGAATCCAAGGGCCGCGGCCCCGAACTCACCCGCCTGCTGTCCCGCGTCGCCGCGGGCGACGTCGTGGTCCCCGTCGAAGCCACCGTCCCCCTCGAAGCCGCCCCCGCCGTCCTCGGCGCCGGCAGCGCCCGCGGCAAAACCGTCCTCGCCATCTGACCGGTCAGTGGTTGCGGTAGGTGCCTTCTCTGGCCTTGGTGGCGGTGGTGGTGAGCATGGTGGTGAGGGTGGCGTGGAGGCGGGTGGGGGTGGTGGGTTTGGCGATGAAGGTGGCCTCGCCGTAGAAGACGTAGCGGCCGTCGCCGGTGAGGTCGTGCAGCTGGAAATCGTCGCGGCCCTCGGTGTGGCGGTTGTCGACGCTGCCGTGGGCGTAGACGCCGATGTGGGTGAGGGTGTCGGTGGGTTTGGCGAGGAAGGTCTCGAGTTGCTCGCGCGGGGTGGGGTTCCAGGCGTCGCGGACGTGCGGGCGGGGTGCCGCGAGTTCGGCTGCGGTGACCTTGATTTCGCGGCCGTTGCCGGGCGCGACCTTGGGTAACGTCGACAGGACGGCGGCGGCCAGCGTGTCCGGCGTCAGCAGATGCAGGGTGATGTCGCCGGCGTTGGCCTCCTCGCCCGGGGCCTGGACGGCGAGGGCGGCGTACCCGTCGCGGGTGCCGCCGTGCGCGCGGATCGTCCTGGTACCGCGGGCCATCCCCGCCACCTCGACGCGGGCGTGCGGGGCCAGCAGCGCGGCCACCGCGTAATCGAGGTTGGTGTCGAACTGGGCTTGCAGCGATTCGGCGGCCTTGCGGACCAGTCGATCGGTATCGGCACGGAAGTCGCTGGTATGGCAGTGATGGAGGGGGTAGGGCAGGACGTCGCGGCCCGTCGCCTCCCAGAGGGTGCGGAACTCCAGGGCGGTCAGGTGCCAGGTGTACACGGGAGATCTACTCTGCTGCATCGCCAATCAACGCCTAATCCGAGCCGATGACCGGCGGGACATTCGGGGGCAGGTCGCCCAGGCCGGTGAGTTCGTCGCCGTGCTCCTGGGTGACGAGGTAGTCGGGAATGCCCTTGGTGGACTCGTCGTCCTTGCCGCCGCCCCGGGCGCCGGGCGACATCATGCCCGGCATCCCGGACCGCCCCGCCGCGCCGGAACCACCCGCGCGGACCGCGGCGGACGCGGCGCCGCCGGTCGACGGCGAGCCGGGCACCGCGCCACCGGGTGTGCCGCCGCCCGGTGTACCGCCGCCGGAGCCGCCCATGCCGGGAGCGCCGCCGCCGGAACCGGCCGGGCCACCCGAACCGGGCGTGGTGCCCGACGGGGTGGTCGACGCCGGGACGGTCGACTGGGGGGTGGTCGCGTCGTCGGTCGTCGAGTCGTCCGTGGTCGAGTCCTCGGTCGACGTGTCGTCGGTGGCGGAGTCGTCGGTCGTGCCGTCGTCGACAGCGGCCGGGTTCGTGGTCGCCGGGTCCGTCGTCTCGGGCTGGGTGGCGCCCGCGACGGTCGAGGCGGGCCCACCCGAGTCGGGTCGCGTCGCGCCGCCGCCGGTGCCGGGATCGGTCGCGTTCACCGCCTTCGGCACCGGGATCACCGGCACGCCCGTATCGGATTCGTGGATCACCGGCGCGTAGACCGTGCGCAGTACCCGGACCGCCTCGGCCTTCGCGTTCCGTTCGGCGACATCGTCGTTGCGCCAGCCACGCCCGGCGAACCAGCTGTGCAGATTGGCGCCGCCACTGCGATGCTCCGGCGGATACGGCACGAGGTTCTTCGTCGGCTCCAGACCGGTGCGCAGTTCGTCCAGCTTGCTGCTGGTGAGCGCGGCCGCCGCCGTCACCCGCTTGCCGATGGTGTCGTATCCCGCCACGGTCGCCGCCGCCGCGGCCGCGGCCGCACCGGACCAGACATCCGGCGACGTACCGCGCGCGATCTGCTTGCGGAATTCGTCGAGCGAGGTGGAGTTGCGGGTCGACACCTGCTTCCAGGCGTCCACCAGGCCGTTGACGGTATCGAGATTGATCGCGTCGACCTTGGTCCGCAGCTCCGACAGGCTCGGCTTGTCGAATTCGTCTTCGCCGGTGACCGCCTTGCCGCGATACTCGCCGTCGAACCCGATGCCGTCGGCGTCGCGGCGGATCGTGCTGCGCTGGTCGTTGTACTTGTTCTGGACATCGGCCGCGTCGGGCGCCTCGGCCTCGCCGTTACCGGTGACCAGGTCGCTGACATTGCGCCGCCAGACCGAGAGGAAGTCCAGGCTCGCCAGGTGCGAGGTGGGGTTGACCATCGCTACACCTGCCCCGCCGCGTAGTCGAGGGCGTTGGCGTTTTCGATATCGGTGCCGGTGAGGTGTTTGAAGGAGATCTTGAATACCTCCTGAAGTTGTTGCACCGCTTCGATATCGGCGAGCACCACCTCGTACAGCGAGTTCGGCTCGCCCTGGGCCTGCGCCCGGAACTTCGTTTCCAGATCCTTCGCCATCTGGAAATCGCCGAAACCGCTGACGTTCTGGGTGCGGCGCGCGAGATCGAGGATGTCGCGCAAATCGGTCAGCCGCTGATCGCAGGCTTTGAACATGTGATAGGCCGCCGCATCGTCATTGAGGTACACCTCACCGGCCTGCGCCTGTCCGAGCAACTGGCCGTACGGGTTCGGTTCCGCCACCGCGCGTCTCCCTCGGCTACTTCGGAAAAGTCGGCACGAGAACGGCACCGGTGCGCTGGAGGTAGTCGCACGGGTCGGCCAGGCCCTTGATCAGCGGCGAGTTCAGTACCTGGAGCTGAACGACTCCTTGGGCAGCGGGGAAAACGGCGTCGCAGTCGAGGTTTCTGGTATCACCCTGCTCCTTGAACTGCCTACCTTGCCGACCGGCGATCGTGACGTCGGTGAAGTCGATGTTTCCGGGCTTCTGCTCGAAGTCCCGCACCGACTTGCTCGTCGAGTACACGGTCAGCGAGTACTCGCGACCCGACCATCCACAAATTTCCCACCCTGGCTGCGGAACGCCACCCAACCCCGCTTCCTCGGTTCCCGGATCCACCCCCGCCGCCTTCAACACCTCGTCGGGAATCTCCGCGCACGGATTCCACAGCACCGGCTTCGCCGTAGTGGTCACCCCCCGGGACGAGGTCTCCCCCGACTCGCACCCGGCCACCCCCACCACCGCCACACCTGCGATCACCAGCGCCGTCACCGCGCGATTCATCCCCGCCCCTTCCTGCCGGTCACTGCTTTGACCAGGGACGTTATCACGGTGAGGGGCCCGGAAAGGGGGCGCGCAGGTCGGTCGACCATGAGCGGATGGGGGCGGGGGATCATGGCAAACCGGTGGTGAATGGGGGCTGTCGACGAGCGGGGAATCGTCACCCTGACGCACACGCCGACGGTTTCGGGCGCGTCCCGCGTGCACACCGGCGTCTTCGGTCGACGGGCTCGGATGCTCCGGTGAACTTCCGGAACGGCCGGCGGTCCCCTGACTCATCGGATCGGCGGTCTGGGCAACCCCGAGCCCGCGCGTCGACGGCGCGGGGAAATCACCCGCGGCACTGTGCGACGCCGGGGCCGGTGAGGGCGGGCAGGGCGGATCGGCGTCCGGTGAGCAGCAGCAGGAGATCGAGTGTGGTGCCGCGGATCTCGGGTCCGGAGCCGACGGTCCAGGACGAGTCCTCGGCGACGAGGCGGACACCGGACAGCTTCCGTTTCGCCCAGAACGGCCAGCCCATGGTCCACACCCGCTCGGCGCCGACGGCCGCGGCGGCGGGGTCGACGGTGATGGTGTGGCCGAGGGGGCGGGCGATGTCCTGGGCGTGGACGATCACGTCGTAGTGGATGTTGCGGTAGTTGGTGACCGCGGGCAGGCGACGCGACTCGGCCACGACCGTCAGGTCGGCGACCGGGTCGGCGACGGCGTCGGCGTGGCGGACGGCGATGTCGTGGTTGAGGCGGTGGAAGCTGCCGCGGGCGCGGGCGGCTTCGCGGAGCATGCCGACCGGGCCGGGTGGCTGCGCGGCCAGCGCCACATGGGCGGCGACGTCGCGGACCCGCCAGCCGTCGCACAGCGAGGGGCGGTCCAGTTCGGCCGGGGTGAGGGTGTCGAGCAGACGCGCGATGGCGTACCGCTGTTCGGCGATGATCCGCCAGTGCTGATCGATGTCCATGACCGGCCTCCAACTAGTCAGCCTTTCTGACTAATATAGTCAGTGAAGCTGACCGGATCAAGGAGTGGACATGCCGGACGACGCGCTCAACCTCGGAGTCCTGCTCTTCGTGCCGTACCGGGAGATGGAGCGCCGCGTGCTCGTCGCCCTGGCCGAGGCGGGCTTCGACGACCTCACCCAGGCCCAGGCCCGGCTGGTCGCCCGCATCGCGCCGGAAGGATCGCGCCTCACCGACCTCGCCACCCAGGCCCAGGTCACCAAGCAGACCGCGAAGGTACTCGTCGACCAACTCGTCCGCGCCGGCTACCTCAGCCGCGAACCCGACCCGACCGACGGCCGCGCCCGCCTGCTCCGGCTCGCAGAGCGCGGCGCCGGCGCGGCCGAGACCGCGAACCAGGCTGCCGCACTGGTCGAATCGGAGTGGATCGCGCATCTCGGCCCGCGCACCGCCGCCGACCTGCGCACCGCCCTCACGTCGTTACGTGCGATCACCGACCCGTACGAGTAACCGCCAAACGCAGCGATTCAAGACAGAAATGCTCCTGCTGTTGTGCGCATGCCAGTCGAATCCACAATCTCCGCGGCGGCTATCAGCGACGCGTCGGGCGATCGCACCAGCGCTACCGGCATCGCACCGCCGATTCCCGGATTCGCCGTGATCCACCACCCGGCCGCCTCCCATGGCCGCGCGTTTGCTTTCAGCACAACATTGATGCGTCGGACAACTGGGTGCACCTGCCCACCGTCGACGTCGAGCTGGAAGCTGGGGAATCGGTAAGTTCCACCGACCCGCAAGCCGATGAGCTCGTCCCGAGATCGGAGGTACCGCACCGCGCTAGCCCTTCTTTTCGGCACGTCGCTGGTATCGACCACCAGACCCACCTCAGCAGTGGACATACACTCGAAGTGACGTAAGGTATCGCGCTGCTCCTTCGAGAGCGGGTCAGCCGGTGGAACGTACGACGGTGACCAGAGCGCTTCAGCCGCCCATCCCTTCGGGCACCCCAGGTGGGAATCGGGGAGTCCGAGTTTGCGGAAGTCGACTGTGACGAGCTCGAAGGCTTGCCTGCGCCAGGTCGATGCGGGGTCGAGTTGAGCAGTAAGGAAGGCCAGCACTGCCAACGAGGAATATATCCGCGACTTCGGCGCCGGACCTGCCGCATGAGCCAGGTCGGGAACACCGTCCAATCGGCCGAGTTGCTCGACCATGTTCCTGTTCCACAGCCGACCATGGTGTGCGCAGATGTTGCGCACATACGCCAGATTTGCGATCCAGCTGACCAGCGCGGCGCCGTCACCATCACAGTCCGCATCGAACACTCCGAACAACTCGGCGATCGAGTTCTTCTGGAGCCGCTTCGTCCCCCGGACCAGCGTCACCAAGCTCCCGAAGGTGAGCAGCTCGGTTACCACCCAGATAGGTAGCGGGAGACCATATCTGGCCTTGAAATGAGCGACGAAATCCTCCCTTGACCGGTCTTCTTCAGCGCGAACCCTCGACAACCACTTGACGTGCTCGCTACCGAGCCAATGTGATCGACTCTCGATCGGCCGATGCTCGTCGAATCCGGTGAATGACGGTTCGAGTGCCGCTGGATCGAGATGGGCGAAGGCTCCCGTCTCGCCGAGTACGTAACCGAGTCGCATCCGCAAAGCGACCTCGACTCGTTCGATCCCGTCGAGAACGATCAGGCGCAACCGCCGATCGAACTCGTAGAGATCGACCACCTGATCAAAGGTGGTTCCGTCGACAAAGAAGTCGCCACGCAGCGCGTCATGTTCCCGGATAGGGCCGTAGTCTGCGGCATGCTCGCGGAAGATGTACCAATAGCCACTCAATCGGTAGTACCCGATGGCCAACAGCCGCGCCCTCGCGGCCGACTCGTCCGCGATTGCCAGGCCGCGTGACCGAAGCAGGCCAACCTGCTCAGGAAGTGTCTTGAACGGTTTTCCGTAGGTGGTGACGAGCGAGCGCGTACTGATGACTCAACCCCCCCTGCTAATATGCAACTACATGGCCGATCGTCCACTCCCGCCCCAGGGAGGGGCGGTCGGTTCTCTTGTCGAAGCACAATCTGTGGCTACAGGCGAGCGCGAGGCTCCCGCATCGATACTGCGCACACCTCGTCGTGGCAGTGTAGGCCGCGGCGACGAGCACGCGAACAAGATCACCGACGGGTATCGATGACGGCGACAGCGCGCCAAGCCGCGATCGGCGGCATACGATCCGTCCGGCGACCGGGACCGTGACGAGCATCCCTGCACCCGACGAGGCGTTTTTAGGGATACTGGAGTCGGGGCCCGCCGCGAGGCGGGGCCACATTGCAGCAATTCCAGGGAAAGGGAGCTTGACGACGTGGATGCGCGTTCGCTTGCGCTGGTCCGCGCCGATTTCCGCGGGGTGTCCGAGACGCCCGGTGGTCCTGAGCGGCTGATCAGCGCTTTCTACGGTCACCTGTTCGCGCAGAACCCGGCGTTACGGGAGCTGTTCCCGCCCGCCATGGACATGATGCCCAAGCGTCTGGTCACGGCGCTGCAGTATGTCCTGGACAACCTGGAGGACTTCGAGCGCGCGCAGAAGTTCCTCGAGCAACTCGCCCGCGACCACCGCAAATACGGGGTCGAGGCGGACCACTACGACATGGCGGGCCGGGCGCTGCTCGCGGCGCTGCGCACCTTCCACGGCAACCGGTGGACCAGGGAACTGCACGAGGGCTGGAGCGACATCACCATCCTGGTCTCGGCCTCCATGGCGATCGGCGCGAACGAGGACAAGTCGCAGCCGTTCTGGGGCGCGACCGTGGTGGGCCACCGCAAGGTGCTCGACGATCTGGCCATCGTGCGGCTGCAGGCCGACGGGCCGATCCCGTTCAAGGCCGGCCAGTACGTGCCGGTGCAGGTGCCGCAGCGGCCGAACATGTGGCGCTACTTCTCCCCCGCGATCCCCGCGAATCCGTACGGCGAGATCGAGTTCCACGTGCGCCGGATCAGCGGCGGCTGGGTGAGCCCGGCGATCGTCAACGACACCAAGGTCGGCGATCGATGGAAGATCGCGGGCCCGCTCGGCGGCCTGCACGTGGACCGGGAATCCGGCCGCGACGTGCTGTTCATCGGTTCGGGCACCGGCATCGCGCCGCTGCGCGCCCAGCTCATCGAGATGAGTCAGCGCGGGATCAACCCGCGCGTGCACTTCTTCATCGGCGGCCGCTTCCCCGGCGACCTCTACGACGTCGACAACATGTGGCAGCTGTCTCAGTCCAACCCGTGGCTGACCGTGGTGCCGGTGTGCGAGGAACGCGACGACCCGTGGTGGTATCCGCAGGCACCGGCCAACTCACCGACCGGCATGCACCGGCGGCTCGTCGGTAACCTGGGTGCGGTGGTCACCAGCTTCGGCGCGTGGTCCGACCGCCAGATCCAGATCGCCGGCTCGCCCCGGATGATCGCCGACACCCGCCGCGCCCTCATCCGGGCAGGCACCCCACCACAGATCATCGCCGCCGACCCGGTCGGCTGAGACCACTTCCCGCACCGCCCGTTTCGCGAAAGAGACTGATGAGCGAGATTCCCGATCCCGCCTGGACGGCGACCGTCGTCGGCCACCACCGCCTGCGCAACGACCTCGCCGTGATCCGGTTGATCGGTGATTTCGTGCCGTTCGCCGCCGGCGGTTCGGTGGAGGTGGAAGTGCCGCAGCATCCCGGCGTGCGGCGCAGGTACTCCCCGGCGCTGCCGCCCTCGCTGGACGGCAAGCTGGAGTTCCACGTGCGCACGGTGCCCGGCGGCTGGTGCTCGAGTTCGATCGTCGCCGACACCAAGCCCGGCGACCAGTGGCGAATCAACGCGCCGCACGGCGTCTTCCACATCGATCCCGAAGCGGCCGAGGTGGTGATGATCGCGGGCGGCACCGGCCTGGCGCCCATGCGCGCGCAGATCCTCGACCTGGCCCGGCAGGAGAACCCGCCCCGCACCTACCTGTTCTACGGCGGCCGCTCCCCGCGCGACCTCTACGCCTCGGACATGCTGTTCCTGCTGGCGGGCGAATTGCCGTGGCTGACGGTGATTCCGGTGGTGGAGAGCCCCGACGACCCGTCGATCCGCGACGAGTGGCACGAGCACTCCCGCGTCGACATCGGCTTCGCGGAGGCCGAGATGCTGCACGGCACCCTCGCCGACGTGGCGGCCGCGCACGGTCCGTTCGATCAGCATCAGGTGCTGGTCTGCGGTTCACCGGCGATGGTCCGCACCACGGTGGATCGCCTGATCGCGGGCGGCACTCCCCCGGCGAACATCATCGCCGAGGGCGCTTAGAACAGCGGGTCGTGCCGGATCGACTTGGCCTGGGTGCCGGCGGCCATCAGGCGGAACTTGGTGGTCTGCACCATCGAGGGTGAGCCGACGATCTGCACGTCACGGTCGGCCCACGGGCCGTAGCTGGCGACGACCTTGCCGATCTGGCCGGTCATCCGCGGTTCCAGACCGGGTAGCTCGGCCTGGGGTTCGCCGGAATCGTAGTACCACCAGGGGTTCTCGTCGCTCTCGCTGACCGGGGTGACGGTGAGCCACTTGTTGGCCATGGCGAGCTGGCTCAGCACCTGCAGGTCGTAGAGGTCGCACGGGTGGTGGCCGCCGACGAACAGGTGGACCTTCGGGTTCACCCGGCGCTGCGCCATCGACATGATCTGCGCGCGCAGCGGCGCGATACCGGTGCCGCAGCCCACCATCAGCATCTTGCGCTTGGTGTTGCGCGGCACGCCGAGCCCGCCCAGCGGGGAGCCGAGCAGCCACTGGTCGCCGACGGCGGTGTGCGACACCATCGCCGGGCTGACCCAGCCGCCGAGCACACTGCGGACGTGGAACTCGATCTCGCCGTTGGCGTTGGCCGGGTTGGCCGGGGACAGGTAGCGCCACATCCGGGGCCGCGCGGGCACCTGCACGCTGAGGTACTGGCCCGCCGCGTACTGCATGGGCTGTTCCAGCTGGACCCGGATGACCGCGAGATTGCGCAGTACCTCACGACGTTCGACGACGGTGGCCGACCAAGCCGCGGGGGTGGTCTCCTTGTCGGCGGCGCTGATCATGGCACCGCTGATGGTGGCCAGGCCCTCGTCCCAGGCGCTGGCGACCTCGTCGGTCCACATCTCGGTGCCGGCGAACTGGCGCATGGCCGACTTCAGCGAGTTGGCGACGGCCACATAGTGCGCGGGCTGCACGCCGTACTTGCGATGGTCGCGGCCGAGCTGGGCCAGGAAGGGCAGCAGCTTGTCGGGCTCTTCCAGCCGGTCGAGCGCGTAGGAGATCGCCTTGACGAGCCGGTCACGCTGGGAGTCCATGGCGGCCGGGAAGTAGTCACGGATACCGGGATAGTCCGTGAACAGGATCGAGTAGAACGACCTGGCTAGCTTCTCGGGCCCACCGTCTTCCGCAGCAACCGCCTTGAACGTAGTTCGGATCAAAGCGACAGTCCGCGAATCCATATGTGTCACAACCTCGTTTCGCCATCGAACGCTAGCCGCGCCGGCGAGTGACGGGCTGGGAGGACACTCGTCAGCAGCCGATGCGAGAAGTCTAGGCGAGGTTTGCCAGCTTCGGAATCGTACTCTTAAACATCACGCATGTAATTCTCGAAAAACCAGCTGGTACTCATCAGTATCAGTTAGAAACATACCCTAAGACCGTTAAGGGCCGGTAAACATGACCTGACCCTTGACTGTTCTTCCCGGCAAAAACGGCAAATATCCACGAACATGCCTGGTAGAGCGACCCTTCCGCTACGGATCGGACACCCGACAATCCGACGCGCCGTGCCGCGACACGCGGGGAGGGTGTGTCGGAGCGCCGGGTCCGCGCTGCGGAAACAGCTTCCGTTTGATCCGAATTCAGCGTCCGGACAGCAAACTTCCGTGATGGTCCCGAGATAAACCCCCACCTCACAGCCCTGCCGCCGGACAACCCGGACACAAGATCACGAATAAATGGGTTGCTGGAGAATCACCAGCCGATCGCCGGCAGTTGACCGGCCGACGAACGGGCCCCCGGACCGCGTCCGCCGCAGCGGGACACGGACCCGGGGGCCCGATGCATCGTGGGACTCAGCGCCGATGGCGTGGCTGCCACACCACCAGCGCGGTACTGCGCTGGGGCGGCGACAGGTCGGGCCGGTAGCCCGCCCGCAACCGCTCCAGCTCCGCGCTCATCTCCTCGACGCGCTGTTGCAGCGCCTCCACCTGATTGGTGAGTTCGATGATGCGTTTGATGCCGGCGAGGTTGACCCCCTCGTCCTGCGACAGCCGCTGCACCTCGCGCAGCAGTTCGACGTCGCGGGCCGAGTATCGGCGTCCGCCACCCGAAGTGCGTTGGGGCGTGACCAAACCCAGCCGGTCGTACGTGCGCAGCGTCTGCGCGTGCATACCCGCCAGCTGAGCCGCCACCGAGATCATGAAGAACTCGGCACGCGAGGTCCCACCCGACGCGGACTTCGGGTCCGGATTCGGATTTGCGCCTCTCCCGACGCCCTCCGTGGTCACGCTGCGCTACCTCCTCCGGGCGCTGAGCTCGATGCGCGGGACATCGTCAAGCACCCGCCCATCCCGCACGCGGATCGAAGCCACCCGCCTTCTCCGCCTCCTGGTAGCGCTTGAGCGCGTCGGTGGCATCGGAGTCCAGGTTCTGCGGTACCGCGACCTTCACCGTGACCAGCAGGTCACCGGCGCCGCCCGCCGCGCCGCGCTTGGGCACACCACGACCGCGTACCCGCAGGATACGCCCGTCGGCGGTGCCCGGCGGCACCTTCACGCCGACCCGGCCGTCCAGCGTCGGCACGGAAACAGTTGTCCCCAGCACCAATTCGCTGTAGCTCACCGGGAGCACCAGGGTGAGGTCGTCGCCCTGACGGCCGAACACCTTGTCCTGGCTGACGTGCACGGTCACGTACAGGTCGCCCGAAGGCGCCCCGCGCAGGCCCGCTTCGCCCTGCCCGGCCAGCCGGATCTTCTGTCCGTCACTGACACCCGGCGGGATCCGCACCGTGATGGTGCGGGTCCGGTTCTGGATGCCGGTGCCCGAGCAGTCGGTGCACGGGTCGTCGATGATCGACCCGGTGCCGCGGCAGTCGTCACAGGGCTCGCTGAAACCGAACGCGCCCTGATTGCGGCTGACCACGCCGGAACCGTTGCAGTGCGGACACACCCGCGGGCTGGTGCCCGGCTTGGCGCCGCTGCCGTGACAGGTCGTACACGGCGACGGACTGGTCATCCGCAGCGGAACGGTGACACCCTGGGCCGCCTCGCGGAAGCCCAGCGTGGTCTCGGTCTCCACATCGGCGCCCCGGCGCGGACGGCTCGCGCCGCGCGCGCCGCCCCGGTTGAACAGCCCGCCCAGCAGATCGCCGAGCCCGCCGTCACCCGCGCCGGCGCCGCCGGCCTGGCCGAAGATGTCACCGATGTTGAAGTCCTGCGAGAACCCGCCCGCGGCACCGGGATTGAACCCGCCACCGCCGTAGCCGCGCCCGCCACCGCCCGCGAACAGGCGGCGCGTCTCGTCGTACTCCTTGCGCTTGGCCGGATCCGACAGCACGGCGTTGGCCTCGCTGACCGCCTTGAACCGCTCCTCGGCCTTGGTGTCACCCGGATTGGAATCCGGGTGCAGGTCACGAGCGAGCTTGCGGTAGGCCTTCTTGATCTCGTCCTGCGAGGCGCCGGAGGAGACACCCAGCTCCTTGTAGAAGTCCTTCTCGATCCACTCCCGTTGGCTCACCGGGCATCTCCTCCTCTCGCGTTCTTATTGGTTGTCGCCGTCGGCATCCGAATCCGATGCCCCCACGGCCTCGGCATCGGTTACCCCGACCAGCGCGTGCCGAAGCACCCGGTCGCCGAACCGATAGCCCTTGCGCATCACCAGACCGATGACCGGATCGGCACCCGAGCCCTCGTGCTGCACGGCCTCGTGCAGCGTCGGGTCGAACGCCTCGCCGACCGCGCCGAACTCGACGAGACCCTGCTTGGTGAGCGCGGTCTCGAGCTTGTCGGCGACGGACTTGAGCGGGCCGGTCTCCAGGTCGCCGTGCGCCCTGGCCCGGTCCAGATCGTCGAGCACACCGAGCAGCTCGGTCACCACCGCGGCCTTGGCCGCGTCGATGTTCGCCTGACGATCCCGCTCCACCCGGCGGCGGTAGTTCGCGTATTCCGCGGTCAACCGCTGCAGGTCGGCGGTGCGCTCGGCCAGCTCGTCGCTGACCGGCGCCTCGGCCTCGCCGTCGGGCGATTCCGCCGCCGCGGCGGCGGAATCGGTGTCCTCGACGATGTCTTCGATCAGCTCCTGTTCGGAGTTGGCCTCGGTCACTTCTTCTCCGTGTCGACCGGCTCGTCGACGACCTCGGCATCGACGACACCGTCGTCGTCCGCGGGCGCGGTGCCGTTGCCGCTCGCGGCGGCGTCGGCGGCCTGCGACTCGTAGAGCGCCTGACCCAGGGCCTGCGACTCGGTGGCCAGCTTCTCCACCGCGGTCTTCACGGCCGCGATGTCGGTGCCTGCCAGCGCGGTGTTGGCCTCGGCGATGGCCTCCTCCACCTTGGACTTCACGTCCGCGGGCACCTTGTCCTCGTTGTCCTTGATGAACTTCTCGGTCTGGTGCACGAGCGACTCGGCCTGGTTGCGGGTCTCGGCCTCCTCGCGGCGGGCCTTGTCCTCGGCGGCGTGCGCCTCGGCGTCCTTGACCATGCGGTCGATCTCTTCCTTGGACAGGCCGGAGCCGTCCTGGATCTTGATCTTGTTCTCCTTGCCGGTGCCCTTGTCCTTCGCGGTGACGTGGACGATGCCGTTGGCGTCGATGTCGAAGGTGACCTCGATCTGCGGCACGCCGCGCGGGGCCGGGGGCAGGCCGGTCAGCTCGAAGGAGCCGAGCAGCTTGTTGTGCGAGGCGATCTCGCGCTCACCCTGGAACACCTGGATCTGCACCGACGGCTGGTTGTCGTCGGCCGTGGTGAAGGTCTCCGAGCGCTTGGTCGGGATGGTGGTGTTGCGCTCGATGAGCTTGGTCATCACGCCACCCTTGGTCTCGATGCCCAGCGACAGCGGGGTGACATCGAGCAGCAGGACGTCCTTGACCTCACCCTTGAGCACACCGGCCTGCAGGGCGGCGCCGACGGCGACGACCTCGTCCGGGTTCACGCCCTTGTTCGGCTCACGGCCGCCGGTCAGCTCCTTGACCAGCTCGGAGACGGCGGGCATACGGGTGGAGCCACCGACGAGCACGACGTGGTCGATGTCGGCCACGTTGATGCCGGCGTCCTTGATGACGGACTGGAACGGCGCGCGGGTGCGGTCCAGCAGATCGGAGGTGATCTTCTGGAACTCGGCGCGGGTCAGCTGCTCGTCGAGGAACAGCGGGTTCTTGTCCGCGTCGACGGTGATGTAGGGCAGGTTGATGGAGGTCGACTGGCTCGACGACAGCTCGATCTTCGCCTTCTCGGCGGCCTCGCGCAGACGCTGCATGGCCATCTTGTCCTTGGTCAGGTCGATGCCCGAGGACGCCTTGAACTTGTCGACCAGCCACGCGACGACGCGCTCGTCCCAGTCGTCGCCACCGAGGTGGTTGTCACCGGAGGTCGCGCGGACCTCGACGACGCCCTCACCGATCTCCAGCAGCGAGACGTCGAAGGTACCGCCACCGAGGTCGAAGACCAGGATGGTCTGCTCTTTGTCGCCCTTGTCCAAGCCGTACGCCAGCGCGGCGGCGGTGGGCTCGTTGACGATGCGCAGCACGTTCAGGCCGGCGATCTGGCCGGCTTCCTTGGTGGCCTGGCGCTGGGCGTCCTCGAAGTAGGCGGGGACGGTGATGACCGCGTCGGTGATCTCCTCACCGAGGTAGGCCTCGGCGTCGCGCTTCAGCTTCATCAGCGTGCGCGCGGAGATTTCCTGCGGGGTGTACTTCTTGTCGTCGATCTCGACGTTCCAGTCGGTGCCGATGTGGCGCTTGACCGAGCGGATGGTGCGGTCGACGTTGGTGACGGCCTGGTTCTTCGCCGGCTGGCCGACGAGGACCTCACCGTTCTTCGCGAACGCGACGATCGAAGGGGTGGTGCGCGAGCCTTCCGAGTTGGCGACGACGACCGGCTCGCCACCTTCGAGAACGCTGACGACCGAGTTCGTGGTCCCGAGGTCGATTCCGACCGCACGAGCCATAGTGGTTCCTCCTGTTTGACAGTACTTGGGGCAACAGTCTCAGCAACGCTGAGCGCGGTGGGCTCAATCCTGCCCTCGAGCTCTCCCGGGAGTCAACCCAGACTTGAGTCACACACGCTCAACATCGTTGATCCACACAACCAGCACCTGCGGCGATTCATTCCCCACCGCGGAAAAAACTTTCCCGACCCGGCCGCCATTCTTGCCACCCCCACGCTCAACCGCACCGGCTGATGCCACTTCGTGACCGCGCCGAGACCGCGCGGCGGCGCCGGGTCAGCGGGTGAGGCCGGGGTGGATGCCGGGGCGCAGGCCGTTGGCGGCGGCGGTGCGCTGGAGGAGGTCGAGGAAGGTGGCGCGGTCCTCGGGGGTGAGGGCCGCGAGGAGGTCGGCGTCGAGGGTCTCGACCGCGGATTCGGCCTGGGTCAGCAGGGCGTGGGCGGCGGGGAGCAGGTAGAGGGCGTGGGCGCGGCGGTCGGTGGGGTGGCGGCGGCGTTCCACCAGGCCGCGGGACTCGAGATCGTCGACCAGGGAGACCATCACGTTGCGGTGGATGTCGAGGGCCTCGCCCAGCTCCTGCTGCGTGCGGCCGTCGTGCTGGCTCAACAGCTTGAGCATGCCGAAATGCCGGGGCTTGATGCCCAGCGGCGCGAGCAGGTCGGCGAACCGGTACGCGGTGTGGAAGCCCAGCTGGCCGAGGAGGAAGGCGGGGTGGGCGGACAGCGGGGCGGCGTCATCGGTCACGGGTCGAGGATACCCACTCACGCACGACCGGTGATTGCACTCTTGTGTGATTATCACTTGAGGTGCATAGTTTGAGAGGTGACTCCAACCACCAACTCCGCGGACCCGCGCCGCTGGATCGCCTTCGCGGTGATCCTCGCCGCCGGGTTCATGGACCTGCTCGACGTGACCATCGTGAACGTGGCGGTACCGAGCATCCAGAACGACCTGCGGGCCGAGTACTCGCAGATCGAATGGATCATCGCCGCCTATGTCCTCGCCTTCGCCGCCGTCCTCATCACCGGCGGACGGCTCGGCGACATCTACGGACGCAAACGCGTCTTCCTCGTCGGCATGGCCGGCTTCACCCTCGCCTCGGCGGCATGCGGCCTGGCCACCGACCCGAACATGCTGATCGCGGCCCGCTTCGCGCAGGGCGCGATGGGCGGGCTGATGGTGCCGCAGATCCTGGCCATCATCCAGACCACCTTCCCCAAGGAGGAGCGCGCCAAGGCGATCGCCGTGTACAGCGGGGTCGGCGGCTCGGCGTCGGCGGTCGGGCTCGCCCTCGGCGGGATCCTGGTGCAGGCCGATCTGTTCGGACTGGGTTGGCGGCCGATCTTCCTGGTGAACATCCCCGTCGGCATCGTCGCCTTCGTCGCCGCGTACTTCGTGATGTCGGATTCGAAGTCGCCGGCCGCGCCGAGACTCGACCCGGTCGGCATGGTGCTCGCCGTCGCCGCGGTGCTGCTGCTGGTGTTCCCGCTGGCCGAGGGCCGCCGGCTCGGCTGGCCCGCCTGGATCTTCGCGATGATGGCGGCCGCCGCCGCGGTGTTCGCCGTGTTCCTCGTCTACGAGCGCGGGCTGGCGCGGGCCGGGAAGTCGCCGCTGGTCGATCTGGACCTGTTCCGGTCCCGGCCGTTCGCCGTCGGCCTCGGGTCGTGGCTGCTGTTCTGGCTCGGCATGGGCGGGTTCTTCCTGGTGTGGACGCTGTTCATGCAGGCCGGACTCGGCTGGACGCCGATGCGGGCCGGGCTCACCGCGGTGTTCTTCGCGGTGGGAGCCGGTGTGGGCGCCGGTGTTTCGGTGGGCGTGCTGGCGGCGCGCTTCGGTCGCCGGGTGCTGATCGCAGGCGCGCTGGTCAACGCCGCCGGGTTCGCGCTCTACGGCGCCATGGCGGTGCGCTACGGCAGCGAGTTCACCTCCTGGCAGATGGTGTTGCCGCTGCTGGTCACCGGGGCGGGCTTCGGCATGGTGGTGGCGCCGACCATCGACCTGCTGCTCGGACAGGTGCCGCTGCGCGAGGCCGGTTCGGCGTCCGGGCTGCTCAACACCGGCCAGCAGCTGGGCACCGCGCTCGGCGTCGCGCTGGTCGGGGTGCTGTTCTTCGCCGCGCTCGACCACGGCTCGGGCCGGGGAGTCGAGGCGGTGACGCCGCAGCTGCGCGCCGAACTGGCCGTCGCGGGAGTTCCGGTCTCGGTGCAGGACCAGATCATCGCCGGGTTCGGGGCGTGCGTGCGGGACCGGTCGGCCCAGGACGATCCGACCGCGCTGCCCGCGAGCTGCCGGATGCCCGCAGACCAGCCGGGCGGCGAGGAGGTCTCGCGACTGCTCGCGGACGCGGGAGCCGAGGCGAACGCCGTGAACTTCGCCGAAACCTTCCGGTACACGCTGTTCTACGGGATGGGAGTCCTGTTCCTGGTGTGCCTCGGATTCTTCGCGCTACCGAAGGAGGCCAAGCTGGAACCGCGGCCGATCGCCGAACCGGAAATCGTCACAGTATGAACCCCGGGTGGGCGCGCGGAAGACCGTGCGCCCATCCGCTTCTCGTCAGGAGGAAGCCATGTACACCGTTGATCTGCTCGCCGTCGGCCGGGGACAGCACGTCGTCGACGCGGCCGTGAACTACGTCGACCACCTCGGCTACCGGGTGCTCGGCACCACCACCGACGACCAGGCACGGGCCATTCTCGAACGGGAAACGGTCCGGCTGCTGGTACTCGGCGGTGGCGTCGAACCCGATTCGCGGACCGCGCTGACCACCTGGGCGACCGCCCAGGGCACCACGGTGATCCAGGCGGAACGGCGCGGCCGCGATATCGAGCAGTACCTCGCCGAGGAGGTCGTGCCGGTGCTGCGGACCTAGCCGGTCAGCGCGGCAGCTCGGCCAGGATGCCCTCGGCGCTGCGGGCGGCGGCGCGGCAGGCGGTGGCGGTGGCCTGGTCGGCCAGCGGATGCGCGGCGCGCGTGCGCCAGGTGCGCACGGCCGCGACCGCCGTCGCCCGCACGGCGCCCAGGTCGACGTCGGCGGGCAGGCCGAGCCGCAGATGCGCCGCGACGCCCGCGCCGCCGAGGATGCGGTGCAGATCGGCGAGTACCGGTGCGGGCAGCGCCAATTCGTCGGTCCGCAGCTTGCCGAGAATGCGCAACTCGGTGAACCCGTGCACGTCGGCGAGCCGGGCCCGCACCCGGGGCAGCAGCTGATCGGCCGCGGTCCCCGGATACGCGGTGAGGATCCGGGCCAGGGTGCTCAGCGCCGAATGCGCCTTCAATTCCTCGGCGCGCTGGCCGAATTGCACCTCGAGCACCGAGCGCAGTTCCTCGATGCCGCTGCGCGCCGCGAGTTCGGCGGCCAGCGAGGCGGAGTCGCGGACGCCGAGCCGGATCAGCATGGTGGCCATGCGAATTCCGAACAGGCCGAACCGGTCCGCGAGCTGCGCGCGCAGTTCGGGGTCGACCGGGAGCGCGATGTCAGCGCGGGCGAACCGGTCCGCCGACAGCAGCGCGACGCCGAGATCCTCCGCAGGCACGGTGGACAGCGCCTCGAACGCCGCGAACTCCGGCTGCCGCAGCGTCGACGCCGCGAAGGCCAGCAGGCCCGCCACCGGAATCACCGCCTGGCACAGGCCGGTTCGCTCCAGCTCGGTGGTGAACCTGGTCGCGACATCGCGCGCCGAGTGCAGGGCGTCGATCCGGCCCGCGCCGATCTCGTCGGCGCGCGACACCACGGCGATCACCCCCAGTGGCCCGGCGCCACCGGCGGCGGCGCCGATCTGCTCCAGGAAACGCACGTCGGTGGCGTCGAGGCGGCGCAGCAGGTAGACCACCGCGTCGGCGCCGGGCACCGAGACACCCGACGGCGGCGCGTCGCCCTCGGCGTCGGCCGGGGTGAGCAGGCGCGCGGTGCGCAGCGACACCTCGCGCGACAGCGACGACGTGCCGGGCGTATCGATGATCGTGGTCTGGGCCAGCGCCTCCGACGGCCAGCCCACCTCCAGGTGATCCACCTCGCGCGGGCCGTAGGAATCCCAGGCCAGGGTGCTCAGGTCGAACGTGAGGCCGTGCGCTCCGCCGCCGCGTCGCACGACGACATTGGCGCGCGAGCCGTCGGCCGCGTAGGCGGTGACGGCGGGGGTCGCGGCGTCGCGATACCAGGTGACCACCCGGGTGCATTCCGTCGCGTCGGTCGGGGCGACAGCCTGGCCGACCAGGGCGTTCAGCAACGTCGACTTGCCCGCCTTGATCGAGCCCGCCAGCGCGACGCGCAGCGGCTCCCGCAAGCGGTACTCACATTCGGCCAGCAGGTGCCGGACGTACTCGTCGCGGCCGGACATCCGCGCCGCCGCGCCGACCAGTTCATGCGCCTCGGCCAGGATCCTGGGAGCGGTCTGGCCGCCGGGCGCGGCGGTGTCGAAACGGTGGGTCACCCAGATACCGTACCGTCGGCCCGTCCCGGTTCGACCTGCATGGAATCCGCGTAGCGGCGCAGCTCGGCGACCGCGTTCAGCTGGCGTTCGAGAACCGCCGTGCGCTCGGCCCGATGCGTCGCGGCCATCGTCGCCGCCTCCTGCGCCGCCCGCAGCGACGCGTCGATCGAGCGCAGGCTGCGTTCGGCCACCCCGGCGAAGTGATCCCGCAGCGCGCGGTGGATGCGGTGCAGGCGGTCCTTGGTGTCCTTGGCGGCCTGGAAGGCCAGGTCGTCGAGGAAGCGGCGGACCTCGGCGTTGGCCTCGATCCGGCGTCGGGCCAGGCGGGCGGTCTTGTCGTCGCGGTAGGCCTTGCCGCCGACGATGAGGCCGGCGCCGAGCGAGATCGGGTTCAGCATCGCCAGTCCGGCGAAGGTGGTGGCCAGGCCGATCATCAGCACGCCACCGTAGGAACCGCGCATGCCGACCAGCACCTTGCTGGTGAAACCGATGTCCGGTTCGAGGTCGGCCAGGGAACCCGAGCCGGTGAGGGTGCGCTCGTCGTCCATCCCGGCGTGCACCTCGGGCAGCTCGACGGCGCCGACCTCGGCGAAATGGGTCGCGATGCGTTCGGCGAGCAGTTCGGCGCGGCGATGGGTGAGCAGCAGGTTGTCGCCGAGGGCGGTGTCGACCGAGCCGGACAGCCACTCGGCGATGGCGCCCCAGTGCCGACCCGGATCGTGCTCGTCGATCCATTCCTGACCGGTGCGGGCGACGGCGCGCAGCCGGTCACGCAGGTCGTGGTCGACATCGCTGACCAGGTCGGTGATGCCGTCGGCCAGCGTCTGCTGCCAGCTCGCGGTGCGGCGCTGCAAGTCCTCGGCGGCCGCGCGGGCCACCTGGAGTTCGGTGACCGCCGCCGAACCCGCCGCCGGATCGCGCAGCGCGACGAGCTCGCTGCCCAGCGCGAGCGCGAGATGTTCGGCCGCCGAAGCCAACTCGCGGCCCACGGCCAGCCGGGTCGCGACCTGGTCGCGGGCGACGACCCGGTCACGCAGGAAGCCGAACAGCACGCCGAAACCCGATTCCAGGCCCAGCTGCGCGTCCTGCAGGCGCAGGGCGTGCGCGCGCAACAGGGCCGACACCGGGATCAGCGTGACATCGATGTCCGCGCGGGCCAGGTGCTCCCGGTCCGCCTCGAGCACCCGCTGCCAGTGCGGATACAGATCCGTCTTGGAGAGCAGCACCGCCACGGTGGGGCACAGTTCGCGAATCTGGCGGACGAACGTGAGCTCCGGATCGGTGAGTTCGGTCGAGGCGTCGGTGAGCACCAGCACCGCGTCGGCCGCCGCGGCCAGGCCGAGAACCCCGGCGGCGCTGGCACTTCCGTGACCACCGACGCCCGGACTGTCGATGAGGACCACACCGTCGGCCAGCAGCTGATTCGGCAGTTCGGCCTCGATCCGCACGATCTGCCTGCCCTGGGCCAGCGGGCTGCGCGGCTCGATCGCGCCGAGCTCGTCGAAGGGGATCTCCACCCGCGCCTCGTCGGCGCCGGGGACGGCGAGCACCAGATACGCCCGCTGCCGGGCGCCGTAGGACAGTTGCAGCGGGAGCACCGTGGTCAGGTCGTCGCCGACCGGGCACACGTCCAGGCCCAGCAGCGCGTTCACGAACCGGCTCTTGCCCTGACCGAGCTGGCCGGTCACGACGATGCGATGCCGCGGATCGCGCACCCGTTCGGCGACCGTCTCCAGCCGGCCGACCAGATCGTCACGGCCCGCGGCGCGGGCCGCCGCGACGGTGTCGGACAACACCGTCGTCAGCGGCACCGCGTTCGGTGCGAGAGTCCCCATCGCAGAGCCCGTTTCGCTAGTGGAACAGTCCGTCGGTGTGCGTGTCCGCACCGGTCTCGGCGACAGTACTCGACTCGCCGAACAGCGACGCCTCGCCTCCGCCCAGGCTCGAGCCGTGCAGGCCGGAGCCGAACGCGCTCGACACGTCGACCGAGGACCAGGTGTCGGCCGCGGTGGAGACGGTGCCCTGGGTGGTGCCCGCGATGTCGCCGGTGGCGGTTGTCGAAGCGGCGCCGCCGATGGTGCTCGAGGTGGTGGCGTCGACTGTTGTGCCGAGGGTGCTGGAGGTGGTGCCTGCCGCGCCGATGGTGCTCGAAGTGGTGCCGTCGACCGTCGTGCCGAGGGTGCCGGAGCCGTCGACTGCCGAGCCGAAGGTGCCCGAGGTGGCGCCGTCGACCGTCGTGCCGAAGGCGCCCGAGGCGGCGCCGTCGACCGTCGTGCCGAGGGTGCCCGCGAGCTCGGTGCCGCCGGAGGCCGCGCCGGTGAGGGCGGCGTCGCCGAAGCCGCCGAGGCCGGTCTCCAGGCCGGTGCCCGCGTCGACGGCGCCGGACAGGCCCGCCTGCGCGCTGCCCGCGGCCGAACCGGCCAGGCCCGCACCGGTTTCCGCGAGTCCGCTCACCGCTGCTTGCGCGCCGCCGGAGGCAGTGGTGTCCGCGTCGGCGAAGCCGTTCAGGCCGGTCTGCAGGCCACCGGTCAGACCCGCGCCCGCCTCGGCCGCCGCACCCAACCCGGCCTGGGCACCCGAGGTGACCGTGCCGGACAGATCCGTGCCGAGGGCGCCCGCGGCGTCCAGTCCGATGCCCGTCGTGGACGACAGTGCCGTCTCCAGTCCGGTCGACACCTCGGCGCTGCCGCCGCCGGTGAGCGTCCCGCCGAGATCGCCGCCGCCGGTCAGCCCACCGATCAGGCCGGTACCCGCCGATGCGGCACCGCCGAACCCGGTCTCCAGACCGGTCCCGAGCTCGGCACCCGCGCCCGCCACACCGTCGAGCCCGGTGATCGCCGTGGTCGTCGCCGCCGCACCGAGCCCACCGGCGAGCTGCGCACCCGTGGTGGCCGCCGCACCGAGCCCGGCCGCCGCCGTGGTCGCGCCGCTCACCCCCGCGGCCAGTCCGCCACCGAGTTGTCCACCCACACCGGTGGTGAGATCCGTGGCGAGCCCCGCGGCCCCGTCGACGCTGCCTGCGATGTCGGAACTCGCGCCGATCGCGGCGTCGAGGCCGGTGCCGACCTGCGCGGTCGCGCCAGTCGCGGCCGATACGGCGCCGTCCAGGCCTGCGGCGGTGTCGGCCGCACCGGTGAGTGCGCCGCCGAGACCGGCGGTCGCGTCAACGGCACCTGTCAGTCCGGCGGTCGCGTCAGCGGCACCGGTCAGCGCGCCACCAAGCCCGGCAGCAGTGTCGGCCGCGCCGGTCAGCGCGCCACCAAGGCCAGCAGTTGCGTCGGCCGCGCCGGTCAGCGCGCCACCAAGGCCTGCGGTCGCGTCAGCGGTACCACTCACAGCACCGCCCAGACCGGCACCCGCCTCGGCAGCACCGGTCAGCGCTCCACCGAGGCCGGCGGTCGCGTCAGCGGCACCCGCCACCGCGCCGCCCAGACCGGCTCCTGCCTCGGCAGCGCCGGTCAGCGCGCCGTCAACTCCAGCGGCGAGGTCACCGGAAGCTCCGGCGGCTCCGGCCAAGGTGCCACCGAGCCCGATGCCCGCGCCGGCAACGGCGTCCAGACCACCCGCCAGATCACCGCCGACACCGGCAGCCTCACCGAGCCCGGTCTCGAGACCCGCGCCCACCGCACCTTCCAAACCGGTCGTCAGATCAGCACCGGCACCGACCGCACCGGTCAGCGCACCGTCCAGCCCGGCCGAAAGATCACCACCGACGCCTGCCGCGCCGGAGAGCGCACCGTCGAGACCGGCACCGGCCTCAGCCGCACCGTCCAACGCACCACCCAGTCCGGCGGTCAGATCACCGGCGCCACCGATCGCGCCATCCAGGCCTGCCGCGAGGTCGCCACCGGCACCGACCGCACCGTCCAACGCACCACCCAGACCAGCGGTCAGATCACCCGCGCCACCGATCGCGCCGTCCAGGCCGGTCGCGAGACCACCGCCGGCACCGACGGCACCGTTGAGGCCACTTTCCAAGCCCGCACCGACCGCACCGTCCAGACCGGTCGCGAGGCCACCGTCGGCGCCCACCGCGCCGGTGAGTGCACCGTCGAGACCCGCTGCCAGGTCGCCGCCGACGCCCAGCGCACCATCGAGGCCCGCTCCGATATCAGCGGCGCCATCGAGCGCACCCGACAGCGCGCCATCGAGCCCGGCGCCGATGCCGGCCGCGCCGTCCAGCGCGCCGCCCAGGTCGCCGGCTCCACCGATCGCACCCGTCAAGGCGCCATCGAGACCCGCGCCAAGCTCGGTACCAGCGCCAACCGCACCATCCAGCGCGCCACCGACACCGGCGGTGAGATCACCACCCGCTCCGACGGCACCGGTCAGGGCGCCGTCCAGGCCCGTCGCGAGGTCGCCACCGGCGCCCACGGCACCCGACAGCGCACCATCGAGGCCGGCGCCGAGGTCGGCCGCACCGTCGAGGGCGCCACCCACGCCCGCGGTCAGGTCGCCGGCTCCGCCGATCGCACCCGAGAGGGCACCGTCGAGACCGGCGCCGAGATCGGCGGCGCCGTCGAGTGCGCCGCCCAAGCCTGCCGTCAGGTCGCCGGCTCCGCCGACGGCGCCCGAGAGGGCACCCTCGAGACCGGCGCCGACCTCGGTGCCTGCGCCAACCGCGCCGGAGAGCGCACCGTCGAGACCTGCGCCCAGGTCAGCGGCGCCATCGAGGGCGCCGCCCAAGCCAGCCGTCAGGTCACCCGCTCCGCCGACGGCGCCCGAGAGGGCACCCTCGAGACCGGCGCCGACCTCGGTGCCTGCGCCTACCGCACCGTCCACGACGCCGCCGAGGCCCGCTGTGAGATCGCCGCCTGCGCCAACCGCGCCGGAGAGCGCACCGTCGAGACCTGCGCCCAGGTCAGCGGCGCCATCGAGGGCGCCGCCCACGCCTGCCGTCAGGTCGCCGGCTCCGCCGATCGCGCCTTCCAGGCCGGTTCCGATATTGGCCGCACCGTCCAAGGCACCACCCAGACCAGCACCGAGGCCGGCACCCGCACCAACCGCGCCGTTCAGCGCACCTTCCAGACCCGTTCCGATATTCGCGGCACCGTCCAAGGCACCACCCAGACCAGCACCGAGGCCGGCACCCGCACCAACCGCGCCGTTCAGCGCACCTTCCAGACCCGTTCCGATATTCGCGGCACCGTCCAAGGCACCACCCAGACCAGCACCGAGGCCGGCACCCGCACCAACCGCGCCGTTCAGCGCACCTTCCAGACCAGTTCCGATATTCGCGGCACCGTCCAAGGCGCCGCCGAGACCGGCGGTGAGGTCGGTACCCGCGTCGATTGCGCCGTTCAGGGCACCGCCCAGACCAGCGGCGAGGTCAGCGCCCGCGCCAACCGTGCCGTTCAGGGCGCCACCGAGGCCGGCGGCGACATCGGCGCCCGCACCAACCGCACCATTCAAAGCACCACCGAGGCCGGCGGCGACATCAGCGCCCGCACCAACCGCACCATTCAAAGCACCACCGAGACCGGCAGCTACATCAGCGCCCGCGCCGACCGCACCGTTCAGGGCGCCGCCCAGGCCGGCGGCCAAGTCGGCACCGGCGCCTACCGCGCCGGTCAGAGCGCCGCCGAGGCCTGCGCCGATGGTGCCGTTGAGGCCGGCGGCGATGTCAGCCGCGGCGTCTATGCCTGCGGTGATGTCGGCGTTCAGGTCGACGTTCGCGCCGGTGACGGCGGAGACTGCGCCGCCGATGCTCGCGCCGATGTCGGCGGCGGCGTCGGCGATGACGGAGGCCGCGGCGCCCAGGCCGACATCGAGGCCGACGCCGAGCTGGGCGTCGGCGGCGGTCGCCGCGGTGACGGCGGCGGCCGCGGTCGCCGTGGAGGCGAGGGCGGCGCTCGTGCCCGCCGCGGCGCCCGCCGCCACGATCGCCTGGAGCTGGGAGCCGCCCTGGACCAGCGCGGATTCCGCCACCATGGGGGCGACGGCGGAAATATCCTCCGGGGTCACCTCCAGCCCTGCCGCGGCCAGCGCGCCGCACGGGTTGGCGCAGTAGGTCGCGGCGGCCTCGCGGTCGCGCAGCAGGTTGAGGATGAACTCCAGAATCGCGTTGGGTGTCATCGAGATCAGCTCCATCCAGATCGTGGGCGGGAATGCCCGATCCGTTGTCGTCGGAATGTCTTTCACGCTAGGTCCGCCGGTCGTTACAGAAAACGGGGCAAATACCTAGTTCATCCGGGGCGCCCCCATTAGGGGCTTCACACCGATTAGGGGAATTTCCCCGTACTTGCCCCGGCGCGGGTAACAGCGCCCCCCTGGCAACCGACAGACCGGGTGGGATGTCGGGTACACCCCGGCGGCCTCGCTCCACCACACGTATACGTCCCCCAGAGTCCTGCGAACGAGGTTGTCCCATGACAGAGCGTTTGGCGCTCGGCATCACTGTCGGCGCGGCGAATTCGACAGCCGCGGCCACGACGTCCGACGGCGTCGAGACCACCTTCGCCTCGCATCGCAGCGCCCTGCTACTCGGCGCCGACGGCTCGGTGGGCTTCGCCGACGCGACCAGGCACGCGCGCGGCGTGCTGGTCGACGACTATCTGTCACGCGTGGGCGACCCGGTGGAACTGCTGGCAGCGGACGGTTCCGAGCACGACGCGGCCGACCTCGTCGCCACCGCGACCCGCGCCCTGGCCACCGAGTTGGCCGGTGCCGCAGCGGAGTCCACGGATCAGACCGGCATCGTCGCCTGCTGCCCGGCGTGGTGGCCGGAGCAGACCGTCGAGACCCTGCGCGACGCGCTCGCGCGCGCGGGCCTGCCCGAGGTGACGCTGGTGCCGGAGCCGCTGGCCGCGCTGCGCCGCTACGAGATGGAGAACGGCCTGCTCGACGACGGCGCCCTGGCCGTCTACGACCTCGGCGCGAGCGGGCTGACCGTGACGCTGCTACGCACCGGCGAGCAGGCCGGACTGCTCGGCACCCCACTGCACAGCACCGCCGTGGCGGGCTCGGAATTCGACCTGCTGACGATGCGCTACGTCCTGGCAAACGCGCTCGACGGAAATGATCTGGATCCCTTCGACCCGGTTGTGGAACGGGAATTGGCGGCATTGCGCACGCGCTGCGGAATTGCGAAAGAAGAACTTTCCAGAATTACCGCGACCGTCGTTTCGGTGGGCGCGCTGCCCGGCGTCCGCACCGAACAGGTGCGGCTCACCCGCGGCGAACTCGAAGACCTGCTGCGTCCGCTGCTGCTCGACTCGATGAGCCTGCTCAGCGACGCGGTGCGGCGCGCGGGGCTCACCACCGCCGACGTCAGCCGGGTGCTGCTGGCCGGTGGCGGCGGCGCGATCCCCCTGGTCGCCGAGCTGATCTCCAGCGAGTTCGGGCTGCCGGTCACCGCCTGCGCCGACCCGTCGACGTGCGCGGCGCACGGCGCGGCCGAGATCGCCCTGGACGTGGCCGCGGTCTCGGTACCCACCGAGGCCATTCCGGTCCTGGCGCCGCGTACCCCGGTCGCCGACCCGCGGACGCCGCCGCCCGCGCCGCTGGTCACCGAGCCGGCGCTGCCGCAGGCCGAGCCCGCGCGGACCCGGATGTTCACCGCCAAGCGTGCCGCGATCGTCGCGGCGGCCGCCGTGGCCATGGCCGCGGTGACCACCGGCACCCTCGCGATCGGCGGCATCACCCAGCCCTCCTCCACCCCGGACCCGGCCACCCCGACGAGCGTGGTGCCCGGCGCCGTCGCCTCGACCGGCGGTGCGTCCGGAACGCCGGGCGGCACCGATTCGACGGTCGCCGATCCGTCCCAGCCCGGCGCCCCCGGTACCGTCGCGCCCTCGGGCGCCGCCCCCGCCGGCACACCGGCTCCCGGCACCCCCGGCAGCGCGCCGACGCAGAACGGGCAGGCTCCGGCGGGCACGCCGGGCACGCAGGCACCCGCCGGCACCCAGGCACCCGCAGGCGGACAACCCGCCCCGGCCGCTCCGCAGGGTGGCCAGTCACCCGCTCCGCAAGAGCCCGCGCCCGCCCCTGCTCCCGCACCGGCTCCGGCGCCCGCGCCCGCTCCGGCACCCGCACCCGCGCCTTCCCCCGCCCCGCGCCCGCAGCTCCCCAATGTGACCGTCGACCCCGGCGGCTTGCTCGACGGCGTCGGCGGCGCGGTCGACGAGACGCTCGAGTCGGGAACGCAGCTGCCCGGCCAGGTGCTGGGAGGTATCGGTGGCTGACATCGCCCTCGATACCTTCCCGAACGCCCGGACCGTCTTCCGCGAGCTCGACGCCGTCGACCACCAGCCGGTCCAGATCCTGATCCGCGGGCGAGCGGCGACCGGCAAATCGGTCCTGCTCAACGCGGTGCGCGCGCATCTGCGTGGACGCGGGATCGCGGTCGCCGAGTCGGCCGACGACGGCGACGGCGTGCTCGTCCTCGACAACGTCCACGGTGCGGGCGACGCCGAACTGCGCGCGCTGGCCACGGCCGTCGAATCCGGGCGCTCGGTGGTGCTGGCCGGTCAGCCACGCCCGCACGACGCCCGACTACGCGCCCTCACCGACGCGCTGGCCCGGCGCGGCCGCACGGTGGAACTGCGCGCGCTGGGCAGCGGCGACATCTCCACCTTCGCCAGGGAGCTCGGGATGGCGGTGGCCCCGCCGATCGCGCTGCAGATCCACCAGCTCACCGCCGGAGTTCCCGGCGGCGTCGTCGCGGCGCTGACCGCGGCCTGCTCGACCAGCCTCGACCTGGGCGCGACCGCGGTGGAACAGGCGGTCGTGGCGTGGACGCGCGCACTGCTCGACACCGTCGAACCCGAACTGCTCGAAACTCTCGTCGTCGCCGCCACCGGCACCGGCTTGGACGCGACCGAGCTCACCGAGATCCTCGGCGTCGACAACAGCACCGCCCAGGAGCTGATCGATCGGGTCAGGGCGGGCGCGCTGGTCACCGACGCGGACCTGCTCCTCGCGCCCGCCGTCGGCCCGCTGCGGCGGCTGCTCGGCGACCGGCGCTACGTCGCGGTGCAGCGCCGGCTGCTCGCGACCCGCCTGGACGCGGGTCTGCTGCGGGACCGCACCGCGCTGCTGCTGGCCGAGTCGGGCGTCGTCGACGACCGGCTCGCCGAGTTCCTCTGCCAGTCCGCCGGCAAGTCCGGGCAGGCCGCGCGCTATTACGCCGCCGCGGCGGCCGCGGGCGCGCCCGTCGACTCGATCGCGGTCCGGTGGGCCGAGGCCGCCGCCGTCGCGGGCGACTCCGACACCGCCCTGCGGCTGGCCGAACCCCTGCTGACCGCGAACACCGCCGCGCATGCCGAGCTGGTCTCGGCGGTGCGGATCTGCGCGGGCGTGCTCACCCGGCGTGGCCTGGTGAGCCGCGCGGCCGGGCTGTACATGTGGCTCGGACCCGACCGTGTCGGCGCCGACTGGGCGCCCGCCGCGACGGTGCTGACCCTGGCGGGCGATGTCGCGGGCGCGGCCCGCATGTCCGAGACCGCGCAGCACTGGCCGCCGACCGAGGCCGACGCGGGCGCGCGGCTCATCGCCAACGCCCTGTACGAGTCGCTCGATCCGCACGGCACGGGCACCTCGGCGGCGATCTCCGCGCTGATCCAGGCGGGCAACGCGGGCACCGGCGAGGACCGCTACCTGCCCTGCTCGGCCGTCTCGATCGCCACCCTGCTGTGCCTGGGCACCGGCGACCCGCGCCGCGCGGGCGACGCGCTGCGCCACACCACCGGCGAGAGCGGCCAGCTCCGCGTGCTGACGGCCTGGACCGCGCTGCTCGGCGGCGACGAGCGTCGCGCCACCGCCCTGCTCGACGAGCTCGACATCGCCGCGCTCGAACCGCGCGATCAGCTCCTGGCGCACGCCCTCGCGGTGGGCCTGGCGCGTCGCGGCGGCGATCACGCGGCCCTGGCACGCGCCTGGCAGGACGCCTGCCCGCTGTTCGACGCGCTCGAAGCCGACCTGCTGAGCCTGCTGCCGATCGGCGAGCTGTGGCTGGCCGGGCTCCGCCTGCGCGACGCGCGCCGGATCGAACCGCTCGTCGACGCGGCGCGGGCGCTGCTGCGCAAGCTCGGCCGGGCGCCGGCCTGGGCCAACTCGTTCCACTGGTACGGCGTGCAGGCGGCGCTGGCCGACGAATCGCCGCGCGATCTCCTGCCGCACGCCAACGCGCTGAAGGTGGCCGCCGAGGCGGGCGACCAGCAGGCCGCCGCCCTGGCCGACGCGGGCCGCACCTGGGTGCTGGTCCTGCGCGGGCAGGTGGCCGCGGCCGAGGTGCAGGCCGCGGTGTCGGCCCTGGCCGAACTCGGCCTCACCTGGGACGCGGCCCGGCTGGCCAGCGAGGCCGCCCTCGCGGCGGGCGATTCCACCACCGCGACGGTGCTGCTCAAACTCGCCCGCTCGGTGCGTGCCCAGGCCCAGCCCGTCGAACCGCGTCCGGTCCCCGCGCCCGCCGCGCACACACCGGCCGCACCGGCGCCGCACGCGGCCGAGCCCGCCACGCTCAGCGATCGCGAACGGGAGGTGGCCGAGCTGGTGCTGCTCGGGCTGACCTACCGCGAGATCGGCGCCCGGCTCTACATCTCGGCCAAGACCGTGGAGCATCACGTCGCCCGGATCCGACGTCGCCTCGGCGCACGTTCGCGCTCGGAGCTGCTGTCGATGTTGCGTGCGATGGGCCACGGTTCGCTGCTGGTATGAGTCGACGGGCTGTACATTTCGGCCGAAAACGGAGAGCATCACGTCGCGCGGATCCGACGCGGATCGGCGCGCGCGCACGATCGGAACTATTGTCAGTGCTCCGCGCCGGAGGACATGGTTCGCCGCTGGTGAAGCTCGGGCGCGGACCGTCGTCGTCGCCCGAAGCGAGGTAAACCGGATGGCCACTGGGGTCGGCCTGCGCATGGCCGATGACGAGTGCATCGCCGCGGTGGTCACCGAGGACGGCGCGGTGCGCAGCATCGCCCGCGAGTCGCTGCTGCACATGTCCGACGACGGCGACGCCGCGCTCGGCGGCCCGGCCCCGAGCGGACACGTGCACTCGATCTCCGGTTTCGTCCGCGCGATCGGTGATCCCGCGGGTATCGACGTCGACGGCGGCGAGGCCTACCGCGCCGAGGACCTGCTCGCGACGGCGATGTTCTGCCTCATCGACCTCACCACCGAACACCTCAGCGGCCCCGCCGAGTTCTACGCCACCCACCCGGCCGCCTGGACGCCGGAGATCGTGCGCGGTGTCCGCGAGGCCCTGGACTATCTGGGCCTGAAGTCGGTGGCGCTGCTCGGCGAGGACGAGCTGCCCCAGCCCGCCGCGGGCGCCGACCCCGGCCTCTCCTACGCGACGGCGGCGGCCCAGGCCGCGCTGGTCGCGGTGCTGGCGACACCGGCGGGCGCGACCCCGCCGGATCCGATCGTCACCGAGAACGCCATGGTCGCCACCGATGTGATGCCCGCGCTGTCCCGGCCGGCCGCGACCGCGCAGGCGTATTCGGCCGCGATCCCGGCGACGGCGCAGCCGACGAAGGCGATGGCGCTCCCGGTGCCGCCGGTCGCCGAAGCGACCGCCGAGCCGACGCCGGAGCGCAGCAGGACCCCGCTGCTGATCGCCGCCGCCGCGCTCATCGGACTGCTGCTCGGCGGTGTCGCGGTGTCGGTGGTGCTGAGCGGTAACGAGACGACCCCGGCGCCGTCGATCTCCGACGCGCGCCCGGAATCGCCCACCGGCCAACCGAGCCCGACGCCCGTCGCCCCGCCGCCACCGCCCGCGACGGAGACGACCACCCGGCCCGCACCGACCACGACCGACGAGCCGAGCCCCGAACCCACGCCGTCGACCAGCACCGAAGCACCCCCGACGACGACACCGGAGCCGACCACCACCGCGCCGTCCACCACCCCCGGCCGCAGCACGACCCGCCCGTTGCTGCCGTTCCAGACCTACCCGCCGGGCTATCTCCCGTCGCCCCCGACGATTCCGGGCTGGGGCTGATCCGATGCGGGGGTACGGTAACCGCGCCCGCTGCGCGCCCGTGCCCTAGAGTGATGCGCTGACCGACATCACTGCCGCCGGCGGTGGCCTCGGTCACTCGTGCGACGAAGGGATTTCATGCGCAAGTTGGTGGCGCGTCGCGCCGCGGTCAAGGCAGCCTCCGCCGGTTTCGCCGCGACCGTTCTCCTGGCACCCCTACTCGGTTCCGGTATCGCCTCGGCCGAGCCCGCCGCGCCGGCGCAGCTCTCCGTCGACGCGCTGCCCGCCGAACTGGTGACGGCGATCTCGCGGGATCTGGGGATGACCCCGACCGAATATCTCGACCGTGCCGCCCGCGCCCAGCAGCTGCGCGACTACGCGACCACCTTCCGCTCCGAGCACCCCGACACCTTCGCCGGTGCCTGGATGACGCCGGAGGGCAAGGCCGTCGTCGCGGTCACCGACGCCGACACCGGCAAGATCGCCGCGGCCGACGGGTACCAGACCCACCTCGCCCCGATCTCGGCCGGCGGCCTGGAAGGCGCGCTGCTGCAACTGAGTCAGTGGATCGCGAGCCTGCCGCGCGAGATCTCCGAGCCGATCAGCTCGGTCGCCATCGACGCGCTCAACAGCCAGCTGGTGCTCAACATCGCCAACACCGGCACCGGCCATCTGCTGAACCTGCCCACCCTGATCGCCACCATCAAGGTGGTGCTCTCCCCCGGCGGCGGCGGTCCGGTCGAGCGCAAGCCGATGGGCGGCGACACCTACATCACCGCCACCAAGGACCTGCACGACGCGACCCTGCGCGGCGTCGACGTGTGCTCGTTCGGTTTCAACAGCACCGACGCCGCGGGCAACGCGCTCAACATCTCGGCGGGCCACTGCAACCCGAACATCGACAACGGCGGCACCGCACCGGTCTACGTGCCGAACGTGCGCGACATCCCGAACAGCCCCGAGGTCGGGGCCTTCGCCAAGTCGGTGCTCGGCGGGCCCGCGGCGCTGGACTACTCGGTCATCTCGCTGAACGAGCGCGCGGTCAACGCGGGCATGGACCAGCCGCGCGTGCGTGGCGCCAACGGCACCACGCTGGCCATCACCGGCACGGCCGACCCGGTCACCGGCGCCCCGGTCTGCAAAACTGGTCAATCGTCCACGTTCACCTGTGGTTTCGTCTCGGCGGACCGGGTGGAGACGCAGCTGTTCACGGCGGAGGGCGTCAGCAAGACCATCCGCGGCTTCGCCAGCACCGCCTGCACCCTGGGCGGCGACAGCGGCGGCGCGATCGTCACCGGCACCCTCGCGCTGGGCATCACCAGCGGCTCCAACGCCGCCGAGGCGCCCAACTGCACCGAGGCCAACACCCAACTCGCCCCGTACGGCGGCACCGCCTCGCTCGGCGTGCCGATCCGGCCGATCCTGGCCGACATCGAGGCCACCTCCGGCGGGGGTCTGGGCAGCGGAATCGCGGTGCGCACCAAGCCGAACGCGGGCTGAATCAGCCCCGAGAAGCCGAACCGGACCGGGTGAGCGAAATCTCTTGCCCGGTCCGAGTAGGCATAACCCCCGTGAGCCCATATAGTTCGATCATGCTCCTGCCACGTATGGGTCGCACCCCGTCCGCGCGAAGCTCGAGAAGAGCTCGGAAGTCCGTGATCGCCGCGTCTGCGGCGATTCTGCTGTTCGGCCCCACGATGGCGGTTGCCGACGCGCAGCCCGAACCCGCCGCCGATCTGCCCGCCCAGCTGGTGCAGGCCGTCACCCGCGATCTGAAGATCTCGCCGGAGGAGTACCTGCGCCGCGCCGATGTCGCGCAGCAGGTCGCCGCGTTCTCCACCACCGCCCAGCGCCAGTTCCCGCAGGCCTTCGCCGGCGCCTGGCTCAACGACGCGGGCAACGCCGTCGTCGCGCTGGCCCAGGGCCCCGGCGCCGACCAGGCCCGCGAGGCCGCGTCCTCGGCCGGTTTCGAGGTCCGCAACGTCGCCAAGAGCGAGTCCGCGCTGCGCGGCGAGAAGACCGCGTTCGAGAACTGGCTGGCCGCCGCGCCGCCGGAGGTCGCCGCCCTGGTGCGTGGCGTCGTCATCGATCCGGTGAACAACGCGATCGCGGTGCGCGTGGACCAGGCCGGTCTGCCGCTGCCCAGCTTCATCGACCCGTCCCGCGTCGTGGTCACCGCGCCGCCGGTGGCGGGCGAGCGGGTCGACCTGACCGCCACCCCCGTGGCCGGTGACGGCAACGGCGCGCTGGCCGGCGGCGACGGCTACGCCTCGGTGGTCGGCCGCAGCTCGCTGCGCTGCTCGCTGGGCTTCAACGGCACCGACCGCGGCGGCAACGTCATCAACATCACCGCGGGCCACTGCAACCCCGACATCGGCTCGGCCGGCACCGGCAGCGCCGCGGCCGTCTACGAGCTCAACGGCGACAAGGCGGGCGCCCAGCTGGGCACCTTCCAGAAGTCGGTGCTCGGCGAGCAGGACTACTCGATCATCCGGGTCAACGACAACGCGCGTGCCCGGTTCGAGAACAACCTGGTCCGCGTCCCGGGCAACGCCCCGATCGCGGTCGACGGTGTGGCCACCCCGGTGGTCGGCGCTCCGGTCTGCAAGTCCGGCTCGCGCACCGGTTTCAGCTGCGGCATCATCAACGGCGTCGACCAGACCGTGCAGGTCGGCGACCGTCAGCTCACCCAGAGCTTCTCGGCCAACATCTGCGCCCTGCCCGGTGACTCGGGCGGCGCGATCGTGACCGGTCGCCTGGCGCTCGGCATCTCCAGCGCGTCGTCGGTCGCCGACTACCCGATCTGCGAGATCCCGAACATCATCGGTGCCATCACCGGCGACGTCCCGCAGCTGTTCGCGCAGCCGCTGAGCGTGGTCCTGTCGGACAACCCGGGTCTGGCGGTCCGTACCAACTGATCGCGGTTTCCCCTCGGCACTGAGCAGCCTGGAAAAGGCCGGTAGCGTTGCGCTACCGGCCTTTTCCGCGTCCGGGGGTGGTTCGGTACCGCCCCGCCGCGCTGTCGCGCATGCTGGAGGCATGTGTTTGGTTCTGCTCGCGTGGCGGGCGCACCCGGAGTACCGGCTGATCGTGGCCGCCAATCGGGACGAGTTCTACACCCGCCCCACCGAGTCGCTGCGGCGCTGGCCCGGCGAGCCCGGGCTGCTGGCCGGTCGTGATCTCGGCGCGCCGACGCCGGGCACCTGGCTGGGTCTGCGCACCGACGCGGCGCGCTTCGCCGCGGTCACCAATGTCCGTAATCCCCAGGACACCCCGGCCCGGCCGCGTTCCCGGGGCGCACTGCTGATGGACTACCTGCGCGGCGCCGCCACCCCCGCCGCCTATCTCGCCGGGATCGCCGCGGCACCCGACGCGTACGTGGGCTACAACCTGCTGGTCAGCGATCTGCGAAGCCTGTGGTGGCAGTCCAACCGCAGCGGCGCGGGCCCGCTCGAACTGTCGCCCGGGCTGCACGCGCTGTCCAATGCCGCGCACCTGGCGTCGCTGCCCGGATCCATCCACAGCGATCCCCAGGCCGCGACCGTCGTCGGTGCGGGCGCGCCACCGTCCTGGCCGAAGATCGACACCGGCCTGGCCGGCCTGCGCGACATCGTCGCCACCGCACCCGATTCGGTCGACGACTATTTCGCCCTGCTCGCCGACCGCACCGAGGCCACCGACGACCTGCTGCCGCGCACCGGCATCCCGCTAGAGTTCGAACGCGCCGTCTCGGCCCGCTTCGTCGCCCACGACCTGCACGGCACCAGGGCGAGCACAGTCCTGCTCGTCCGCGAGGACGGTCACTTCACCATGGCCGAGCACACCTTCGGGCGGCACGGGGCCGTCGAGGGCACGGAAACACTGTCTGGTGTGGTCGCCGTGCCCTGACACGCGGAAGGCCCCGCTCCGGATCGGAGCGGGGCCTTCGCGGTAATGAAAGCGGGTTTACTTCGCCGGAGCGGCGGCGGCCGCCTGCGGCTTGTCGGCCCACGCGGTGGTGCCGTCCGGCGCCTGGATGACCTGCAGCAGCTCGAAGCCGGCCACGGCCATCGTCGGGCCACCGATGGCGACCATGCCGAGGATGCCACCGACCGCGGCACCGGTGCCGAAGCCCGGGATGCAGCCGATGGCCGGGATGATGATGCCGCCGATGACGCAGCCGACGAGCGCGCCGATCGCGGTACCGACGAAGGTGCCGATGGCGGTACCGATGCTGAACTTGCCGGAGAAGTCGTTGATCGCGCGCTGGTTCTCCTGAACCGACGCGATCGGGGCGGCCTTCAGCACCGGCGAGGGCGCCAGCTGGTCGCGGCTGATCTCGACACCGGCGGGCTTCTCCGGAGTCAGCGACAGGGTCGAGGCGTTCTTGTCGACCTCGGACTTGATCGGGATGTCGGTGCCACCGATGGTGTAGTCGATGGGCAGCGAGATCACGACAGCCCCCCGACTGTCCTTGATCTCGGCGACCTTGGTCTTGGGCGCCTCCGGCGTCTCGCCGTCCTGCTCCACCAGCGAGAACGTGCCGTTCTGCAGGGTCGCGACGACGGTCTTGTCGACCAGCTTGACGGAGTACTTGATGTCCTGCGGGGCTTCCTCGGCGTGCGAAGTCCCCATGGACACGGTCATTGCACCGATAACCAGCGCGGCAGCCGCAGTGGTCCTACGGAAGTTCATTCAGGGTTCCAATCCATCAGGTGTGGTGCGGCGTGCGATCCGCGACACGCGAGACTCGTCAAGCAGGAACACACCGTGAGGTGTCCCTTACTTCTCCCCGAGCAGTGTGAAGACCGGCACAGCAGACAGAACAGCTGGAGCTTAATGGACCGAAACCTGGGAGGCCAGAAGGAATCTCAGTCGACTTTGTCGGCCAATTTTCGGCTTCAACCCATTTCACCTGCGATTTACGGTGTCCACCTGCGAACAACAGCGGTCTGCGTCCAAACATTGTGGTGATATACATCACAGTTGTTTTCCCGGGGCACGGCCGCTATGAAGCAGCACGACCGTTGAGCGCCCGCCCGGGCAACCTGCTCGCCAGGAGATCCACCGCGAAACCCAGCACGCCGATCACCAGAATCACGGCGACGACCTGGTCGTAGGCGAGCTGGTCGCGCGCATTGAGAATCTGATACCCGAGCCCCGAGCGCACACCGAGCATCTCGGCGGGCACCAGCACGATCCAGGCGGTACCGAGGCCCAGCCGAAGCCCGGTCCGGATGTGGTCGCGGACCGCGGGCACGATCACCACCCGCAGCTGCTCCGCGCGGGTCGCGTGGAACGACCGCGCGACGTCGAGGAAGCCGCGATCGATGGCGTGGACCCCGGCCACCGTGTTCAGCATGATCGGCCATACCGCGGCGGCGGCGACCAGGAAGTACACCGGCTGATTCCCGATCCCGAAGACGGCGATGGCGATGGGGGTCCAGGACAGCGGCGAGATCATCCGCAGGAACTGCACCACGGGTGAGCTCGCCTGTTCCAGCCGCGTACTCAGGCCGATCAGCAGCCCCACCGGCACGCCGATCACCGTCGCCACGGCCAGCCCGACCAGCAACCGCCACAGGCTGATTCCCGCGTCGGAGACGAGCACACCGCGCTCATACAGTTCGGCTATCGCGGGGAAGACGTATTGTGGCGCGGTCTTGCGCAGCAGCGAATGCTCGGGCGAGAGCACGGTCGTGGCGGTCCACCACAGGCCGACGGTGATCGCCACGGCCAGCACCGGCGGCCAGAGCCTGGCCACCAGCGATCGGGACGCGGTCCGGACATCCGTTGTCGAACGGGCGGAGGAAGCAATAGTCACAGCAGGTGCACCTGTTCAGTTCGGTCGAGGCCGGCGGGCAGCCCGAAAGCTCGCGCGCCGCCGTGCGCGGCCAGGGAATTCAGCACGAAGGTGTCGTCCACCAGCTCGGCGTGCGCCCGGTCCGGATCGAGCTTGTCCAGGAAACCGCGATCACCGTCGACCACGGTGTCGTGCATCGCTTCGACGAGGCGCCGGGTGAAACTCGGATAGGGATACGGCTGGAATCCCACCAGCTGGGGCGACCATTCCGGACGCTGCAACGCATAGGGCGGATTCGGATAGGCGAGCGCGGTACGCACGGCGGGCAGCGGCTGCGGCAGATAACTGCCGGAGGTGAGCGCTTCGGCGGCCCGGCCGCGATCACTGTTGATCCGCGCCTGCGCCGACACCACCGCGTCGGTGAGTTCCTGGACCGCCTGCGGGCGCCCGGCGATCACGTCGTCCCGGGTGACCAGCACACAGCAGGCGTGCTCGCGCCACACATCGCCCAGGAACACGTGGATCCGGCCGATCTTCTTGATCTGCGCGATGGCGTTGAACGGATCGGCCACCACATATCCCGAGATCGACCGGTTGGCCAGCGCGGGCACCATGTCCGACGGACTCATCACCACGAGTTCGACCGTGCGCTGCGACCGCGACGCGGTGCGGCGGACCACCGGCGTGATCCTCCTGGCGCGCAACAGCTGCTGAAGCACGATGTTGTGGATCGACCACCAGAACGGAATGGCGACCTGGGTACCGACCAGCTGGTCCAGGTCGGTGATGTCCGGCGCGACGGTGAGCGCCGAGCCGTTGGTGTGGTTCCAGCCCAGCACCCGCACGCCCGAGCCCAGCGCGTGCTGGAGCTGCATCGCCATCGGCATCAGCAGGTGCGCCACGTCGATCTGACGCGAGACGAACGCCTCCGCCAGCCCCGACCAGCTCCGGAACATGACGGGCTTGGCGCTGCTCACCGACCCCGGCGGATACAGGTGCGCCGAGTGCGCGATCAGCAGCGGCGCCGCGTCGGTGATCGGCAGATAGCCGACCCGCAGGGCGCTCTCGCGCCGCTGCCCGGCGCTCGCCGCGCTGCGGACCAGCTCGGCCGAGCCGTAGAGCCCGGCCGCGACAGTGAAACCGGCCGCACCGGTCATCAGGTGCCGTCTCGAAACACCGCTCACGGCACCACGACCTCGTCCGGGTGATACTGCCCGAGGATCTCCCCGCGCAGCAGCGTCGCGTCGCCGCCGTCGCGCACCTCGCGCCACTCGCGACGAATCCGGCCCCGGTCGAGCAGCACGATCCGGTCCGAGAGCCCGATCGCCTCGTCCACATCGTGGGTGATGAGCACGACCGTCGCCGCGAGTTCGGCGACCAGCTCGGCCAGCCATCGCTGCAGGTCGACGCGGGTGGCGGGATCCAGCGCGCTGAACGGCTCGTCGAGCAGCAGCAGTCGCGGCCGGGTCGCGGCGGCGCGCAGGACCGCGACCCGCTGCGCCTGACCGCCGGACAGTTCGCCCGGGTACCGCTGGGCCAGCTCGCCCATCCCGAACCGCGCCAGCAGGGTTTCCGGATACTCCCGGTCGAATTCCCGGCGGTGCGCGGCGAAGCGGCTCGCCAGCGCGATGTTCTCGATGACGGTGAGCCACGGCAGCAGCAGCGCCTGCTGGAACACCACACCGGTGCGCGGCCGGGCGCCGTCCGTGCTCCAGGTGATCGTGCCCGCCGTCAGCTGCTCCAGGCCGGCCAGCACCCGCAACAGCGTCGACTTGCCGCTGCCGCTCGGCCCCAGCACCGTGAGGAACTCGCCGCGGTCGACCGCGATGTCCACGTCGTCCAGCACGGTGTTGTCGCCGAACGTCTTACTTCCGCCTTCGACCCGCAATTCACAGATGGTCATTTCGGCACCTCCACCACATTTGTTCCGCACCGACGGCCGCGCGCACCGACCCCGGAGCGTCGGTGCGCGCGATGTGCCTGTCGCTGTCTAGGCCTTGACGCCGGTCAGCCGGGTGTAGATCCCGCCGTGCAGACTGTCGATGACGACATCGCTCAGCTGATCGCGGAACACCTGCGCGAACGGGTGCAGTTCCCGGAAATGCGATCCGACGATGCCGGATTTCACGAAGTTGTATCCGTTGATCGGGTACTTGCTGAGCCCGGTGGTGCGCGGCAGCGCGTCGATGATCCGCACCAGGGTGCCGGATTCGAGATTGGCGAGCAGTTCGGCCAATTTCTCCGACGGATGCGGCACACAGCTCATGGCGATGCAGCTGAACACCACATCGACATCGCGGTTCACCGGCAGTTCGGCGATATCCTCGGTCACCAGCGTGACATTGGGCCAGTGGTTCTCGTCCACCCGCTTCTGGGCTTTGGCGAGGATGGCGGCGTTGTTGTCCACACCGATGACATGTCCGGTCGGGCCGACCGCCGACAGCAGCGCCGGAAAGGCAAGGCCGGTACCACATCCGAGGTCGGCGACCTTCTTACCGGTCAGGTCCAGACCCTCGACCAGACCCGGATGCAGTTTGTCGATGCCGCCCAGGGAAAGAACCCACGCCGTCCGGTCGTAGATCGGGGCCGCAATATCGTACCGCTCTGCGAATTTCATTCGAATCTCTCAGGTTTCTCGTCGGTCGGGCAAATTATCGGGGAGTCATTCGGACGTTGAATCCGCCCTTGATCATCGGCGCGAGGCCGGGATCCTCGGTCAGCTTCCAGTTCGGCGGAAGTTCGATCTTGTACCGGTTGAAGATCAAGGCCACCAGGTACGGCGCGATCAGATATCCCAGCTGGGCGCCGGTGCAGCGGTGCGGGCCCGCGCCCCAGGCCAGGTAGTGCAGCAGCCGGGGAGCGTCCACCCGCTTGCTGTGGTCGTAGAAGCGCTCCGGGTCGAACGTGTCGGGATCGTTCCACCAGCGCTCGTCCCGGTGGATCGTCGAAATGGGCACGCCGAGCATGGTGTTCGGCGCGATGTCGTAGCCCTGGAAGCTGGCGCCCTCCGCGGTGAACCGCAGCAGCAGCGGGAGTCCCTGCATGCGCATCGATTCCTCGAAGCACGCCTTCACCCAGCGCATGGTGCGGATCGAATCGACGGTGGGCTGGGACAGGTCGACGGTGTCGCTCTCCTCCACCAGCCGCACCTTCGCCTCCTCGGCGAGGCAGGTGCGTACGACGGTCTGGGTGATGGCGCCCGCGGTCGTGCCGTACGACGCGCTGGTCATCGTCGCCACGTCGAAGCACAAGTCCCAGAAGCTGATCGGGTTCTTGAGCTTCTTGTAGCCCACCAGCATGCCGTCCAAGACGTCGCCGTAGGTGCCCAGCGACGGCGAGTTCTGCCGCTCGACCACGCGGTCCTTGACGATCTTGCCCGCCGAGTACACGGCCCACGGACGGATCTTGTACCGGCCCCACGGGCGCACCAGGTTCGGCGGATCGGCGATCTTCAGCGTCGATCCGAGGAACTTCGTGAAGGTCGAGAGCCCGTCGTGCAGATCGTGGATCTCCTCGGCGGTGAACGGCTCGGTGAAGGTCTGCCTCAGCACGCCGCGCAGCAGCGTCTGGAAGATCGCCTCCTGCAGGTCGGTGATGCCGTCGGCGTTCGTCGCCGCGGCGATGTTCGCGTCCAGGCTCTCGAGATAGGCCTCCGCGTTGGCGTGGAAGGTGCTCTTCAGCCCGCCGCGGGTGACCAGCGGGCTGAGGATCCGGCGGCGCTCACGGAACAGGTCGCCCTCGATGAACGACAGCCCGTTCTGCCGCTTGGCCAGCGCCGGGTGGTAATTGCCGAATTTGCTGTATTCGCCGGAGGTGTCGCCCATGGCCTGGTGCGCGTCGTCGGGGTTGCCCAGCACGACCAGGTCGCGCAGCGGCAGCTTGATCCGGACGACGTCGCCGTACTGGCGCACGGCATCGCGCAGGAACTTGTTGCGGTCCTTCGCGTATTCGGGGTACGACCCCATCACCCGGTGGCCGGGCGGTCCGGGCAGATGGGTATTCGAGAGCCTGCGGCTGGTAATTCCGGTGACGGAGGGAGCCTTCACCTTCTGCGCCGTGGCGTGCGGGCATTGTTCGGACATCACAAACCTTTCCCTTACGGGTGGACTGTCAGAGATTCGTCGTGGTCGCCGCGGGCAGCACTAGGCCGCCTTCCGGAACACATAGGCGCGGACCAGGCCGCCGAGGTGCCGCTGCGCCGAATCCACCGCGAAGCCGGCGTGTTCGCAGCGGACCACCGTGTGCTCGGCACCGCGATCCAGCTCCACTTCCCGGGTCATGTGGGCGACGGAATCCATGCGGGCCACCGCCGCGACCGCGCGGATCACCCGTAGCCGGAACTTCAGGATGCCGCGCAGGAGCGGGCTGTCCGGCATCGCGAGTTCGATCAGCAGGAACTTGCCGTCCGCGCGCAGCACCCGGGCCGTCTCGGCGAGCGCGGCCGCCGGGTCGTCCATGTCGTCGAGCGCGAAACACATGACCACGGCGTCGAAACTCGACGACGCGAAGTCCAGCGATTCCGCGCTGCCGAGGGATGAGCGGTAGTCGTTGCGTGGCCGCTTGCGCCGCAGTCGCGCGAACTTGCGTTCGGCGACCGCGAGCATCTGCTCGTTGAGGTCGACGGCGCGGTAGGAGACCGGATCCTCGTACACCGCCGCGATGGCGGACCCGATTTCGGCGGTGCCCGCGGCGATGTCGAGCACCTCGGCGCCGAACCCGAGCCGCAGTGTCCGCACCGCCCGGCGGCGCAGCCGCTTGTCACCGCCCAGGGTGAGCAGTGAATTCACCAGGTCGTAGCGCGGCGCGATCTTGGTGAACATTGCCTGCGGTGTCGCGGGGCGTGTCCCGGCCATGGCGATCTCTCCTCGCGTCTGAGTGCTGTTCATCGGCCCTGCTCCGGGCCGCGGACGAGCCGGACGGCCTTCTCGGCGCCGAAGGCCAGCAGGGTGGACCAGGCGCCGCCGCGGGCGCTCTTGCCGTCGCGCATCCATCCGGCCAGCAGGCCGGCGAACTGGCGGATGTGCGCGCGCCCGGCCAGTACGGGCGCTTCCTCGGCGGGCACTCGCGCGTCGATGAGCATCGGGCCGTCGGCGCCCAGCGCCGCGCGGAAGGCGGCGCCGAATTCCTTGGAGGTCCTCGCCGTCACCGCGGGCAGACCGCAATGCCGGGCGAAACTCGCGAAGTCGACCTCTTCGAAGGCCGAGGACCGGTCCGGCCAGCCCATGATCCAGCTCTCGAACTTGATGGCCGCGAGCGCGCTGTTGTTGAAGACCACGATCACCAGCGTCGAGTCCACCGCCGCGGCGTTGCGGAGTTCGGCCAGGGTGATGCCGATCCCGCCGTCACCCACGATGGCCACCGACACCTCGGCCGGATTGCGCTGTGCGACATCGACCGCGGCGGGTACCGCGAAGCCCATCGTCGCGAACGACGCGGTCCACAGGTAGCGCCGGGCCGACCGCACATGGCGGTACGCCCACAGGGTGTTGATGCCGACGTCCACGCTCAGGGTGGCGGCCCGCTCGGTCCGGGCCAGCTCCTTGTCGATGACCCGCGCGACCGTGGCCGCCCGCAGGCGCCGGGAACTCTCGCGCGGCCCCCTGCGCCGCGCGCGGGGCGGTGCGGCGGCGGCCTCGACGGCGCGGTCCTCGCTGACGAGCCCGACCAGCGCCTCCAGCGTCTCGCGGGCATCACCGAGCAGGCCGACCGAGTCCGGCGGCAGGCGCAGGAAGGTCAGCGGATCACTGTTCACCGAGATCACCGGGTTGTGCCCGACCATCTCGAATGCCGAACCGCGCCAGGACACCCCGACGACGATGACGAGCTCGCTGGTGCGAATCCGTTGCATCGCATCGTCATTGCCGGAGGTACCCACCAGGCCGGCGCAGTGCTCCCCGACGACATTCGCCGCCAGCGCGCCCATCGTGCAGTACAGCGGGCTGCCGAGGCGGGCCGCCAGCTCCACGAGTTCGCGTCGCGCCCCCGCCGCCCCACGCCCGACGATGATCGACACCTCCCCGGCGCCCGCGATCAGCTTCGCCGCACGCACGATCTCTTCCGGCGCGGCCGTCGTCGCTCCGGGCAGACCGAGCAGCGACGCGGGCACCCCGGGCATACGGGCGATCTCCACGAGAGCGGCACTGTCGCCCGCAGCCAGCGCGGCCTGGGACACGTGAATGTGCGTCACGCCCTTGCCGCCGCCCGTGACGGTCGCCAAGGCGTCGCGTACCCGCGCCGGATCCTTGCCGGTGCCGTCCAGGACCACCGAGATCGCGGCGACTTCGGCCAGCACGTCGGCCGCGTCCATTAGCCAGCGATCGGTCTCCACGGAGATCAACAGGACCGAGGCGCTGTCGAACGACGCGTCGTAGAGCCCGTTCAGCTGGGCGAGCAGCTCCGCCGGAGAGGTGACCAGCACGCAGGCCGTGGTGCCGTCGGCCTTGAAGGCCGCGGTGGCCCGCATCGCGGCTGCCTGAATATCGGCGACGACGTGTAGGTCGACACCGTGATCCGAGCCGGCCGACATACCGAGCGCGGCATGGCTGTTCCTGGACAGGTACGCCGAGCCGATCCCCTTGGTCGCGGCCGCCGTGAACAGGTCGCGGACGTACTCGACGACATCGGCGCACGGGGCGGTCCGGTCGTCGGCGTCCGGTGCCAGCGCCGACGTCAGGATCAGCGCCGGCCCGTGCCCGCCTGCCGCCTCCGCCAGCCGCGCCCGCAGCTCGACCGCGTCGCCCGCCCAATACCCGGCGACGTTGAAGGCGCGCGCCAGATCACGCACGGTGTCCTCCGACTCGGCCCGGCAGACCACCGTGACCGGCACCGCGTAGCGCGCGGCGGTGGACAGCTCCGAGATGTACTGGTCCAGCGCGGCGAGATCGGTGACGGCGTAACCGCGTCGATCCGTCGCCAGGGCGAGACCGATCGCCATCGGCAGCGCCGACCCCTCGGCCTCGAGATTCCACGAGGTGCGAATATCCGTGTGCTCGCCCAGGTACTTCCGCGCGAGCCGCCGGGTCGTCCCCGGGTCGACGGCGACCGGCTCACCCGCGATCTGCTGGGCCAGCACCGCCCAGCCGTCCGGCACGACCGAATCCCGCGGCGCCTCGGCGGTGTTCGCGGCGGGCGCACCCGACCGTCGGCTCCACACGGCCGCGGCCAGCGCCTGCACCACCAGCGGAATCTCGCCCGCGACACCGATCCGCCTGCGGCCCTCGTCGAATCCCGAGGTGGCGAGATCGGTGATCTCCAGTACGAGATCCGCCGACGGAAAGAACCGTCCCACACCGGCGGTCGGCCTGCCGATCAGCACAATGCTGTGCGCGTCCGACGGCGCCGTCACACCCTCCACGGACCACTCCGGGATGCCCGACTCCGGCAGTGCCGTCAGCGAGGTGCCCAGCGCGTCGGCGAGCAGGTGGGCGCAGTCGGCGACCTCGCGGCTGCCCGCGCCGAGCACGATGGCCGTCGGTGTCGCGCAGAGGTAGTCGGCGAGGTCCTCGATGCGCTTCTTGTCCACCTCGGGCGCGGTCGTGGAACCCACCCGGTACGGGCTGACCTGGTCGATCCGCTCGACCGGCGAGTTCAGCACATCCGACGGCACCGCGACGTGCGCGGAGGTCTGCTCGAGCCGCACCGACAGCACCAGCTGGTCGAAGACGGCGATCTGGTCGGGCGAGACGATGTCGGACGAACGCCAGGTCCCGTCGCGGAACAGCCGCGCCGAGTCGATCTCCTGGAACGAGCGCGTCCCGATCTCGGCCCGCGCGACCTGGCCGGAGATCGCCAGCACCGGGAGCCGGTCGTACAGCCCGCTGTAGACACCGGGCAGCAGATGTGTCGCCCCCGGTCCCGCCGTTCCGAAACAGACGCCGACCGTGCCCGAGCCCTGCGCGTAGCCCACGGCCATCCAGGACGCCGCGCTCTCGTGGCGGACCGCGATCAGCTCGATCTCCGAACGGCGCCCGACGGCGTCGACCAGGCAGTTCACCGATTCGGCCGGCATACCGAAGAGGTAGCGCACATCGTTGCCGATCAGGCGGTCCACGAGGGCGTCCGCGAACCGTGGGCGCCCCAGCAGGTCGGCGCCCAGGTTGGTGTTCATCTGCATGACAGTGCCTCCACTCGGCTGTATCCATCCGCGAGTACGTCGACGACCTCGGCGATATGCGTGACGGCGGGAACGGTGATCCGGACTCCGGCGTCCGGATAGGACCGGACCGCGATCCCCGACGCGCGGAGATGCTCGACGAGCGGCGCCGGGGATTCCATCGGCACCCACACGAAATTTCCGTACGAATCGGCCAGGTCGATGCCGCGGCCGCGAATCGCGGTGAGGAATTCCGATCGCGCGCGAACCACCGAATCCACCTGACCGCCGAGTTCGTCGACCACATCCAGGGATGCGACCGCGGCTGCCACGGCCAGCCGATTGACCCCGAATGGCATCGCCAGGCTCCGGCAGGCGCCGATCAGGTCCGCGTGTCCCACCGCGTATCCGACGCGCAGACCCGCGAGGCCATAGGCCTTCGAGAAAGTCCGCAGCACAACCAGATTCGCGTATCGCTGGGTCATCCGCAGAATGGCCGCCGGATCGTTGTTGCGATCGAATTCGATATAGGCCTCGTCCACGATGACGACTGTGTGCCGGGGAACGCGGGCCAGCACCATCTCGACTTCGTCGGGGCTGACGTGCTCCCCCGTCGGATTGTGCGGCGCGCAGATCAGGATCGCGGCCGCGTCGTCGCCCGCCGCGGTCACCATCGACTCCAGCGGCTGCCACCGGCTCGGCGTTCCGGCCACAGGCACCGGCACCCCGCCGGCACCGATGACGACCCGCTCATAGGCATCGAAGGCCGGGACCGCGAAGACGACGCGGCCTCCGTGCCCGGCCACCCAGCGCAGCAGGTAACCGAGTACACCCACACTGCCGGGGCCCACGACCACCTGATCGGTTCCGCAGCAGGCGAAGCGCGCGATCGCGGAACGCAGCGTGCCGTACGCGGCGGCGGGATAGGCCGCCGCGTGCTGGACCTCGTTCGCGATCGCCGTGCGCACACTCGGCAACGGCGCGAACGGCAGCGCATTGTTCGACAGATCGATCGCGACCGCCGAGGTATCGGCTTCCTCGCCCGAGCGATATTCGTTCAACGAGACTGCGTCACGCATTTCCGCCACCCTTTCCATCGGCCCGTCACCCGATGTCTTCTTTTTTCCGCGTATCGAGTTTCAGCGCATCCATGAGAAAGATGACCGCCAGCGACCCGGCGACCACGCACAGCGATGCCAGCGAGGTATCCGCGAGCAATACCCACGTCGAGAGATAACCGGTCGAGACGATCATGTCGAAACGCAGCATATTGTTCGCCGACTGATTGTCGTCCCGCATGATCATGCGCGCACATTGGAAACAGACCACCGGGAACCACACCAGGGTGATCAGGTATCTCTCCGAATACTGCCCGCAGGCCACCAGGAAAAGCGGCGCCAGATATACCAGCGCCGTTCCGGCCGCCGCCGCGATCGCCGCCCGCTGCCGCGTTCCACTGATCGTCGCGGAAGTCGACAGACCCGCTTCCCGATCCCCCTCGAAATCGGGCAGGTTCTTTACCAGCCCCTTGGCCACGAACCACAGGAACAAATATCCAGCCATGAGCAGGAACGGCCAGTTGCCCGCGACGGCCGGACCGTCGGCGGAGATCGCCGGCGCCATGAGGAACGGAAAGGCGACGTCGAGGGCGAAGAGGCCGAGCGACAGCATCGGCCGCGCCTTCACCCGGAACGGCGGCAGCGAGTACTGGTGGGCGATGACGACACACACCGCCGTGAGCAGCACGAATACCGGCCCGACGAGGGCCGCCGCCGCCAGCATGAGCACGCACACCGCGTACGCGCTGCGCAGCAGGCGCTTGCGCCCGTACAGCCCGAGCAGGTACAGCCGGGCCGGGATGTTCTGGTTGTCCTCGGCGATGTCGGAGTAGGCATTGAACAGATTGGCGACCGCACTGTACAGAAAGGTGATCAGGAGGCCGATGAGGACGTCGAGATCGAGCGGCAGACCCAGCAGGGTGCAGCCGAGATAGAACGCCAGCATCCCAGGAAGGCAGGTACGCGGGCGGGCGAACGACAGAAACAGCCCGATACGTTCGGAAAGGCTGGTGGCGAACCCGTCGGACGAGTTCACCCAATCAATTCTCTTGTCTGCCGATTCGTCCAGAAATTCTTCGAGCGTCGGTTTAGAAATTGTTCCAGTCACGATCACAGCCCACTCGTCATGCGCAGTTCCAATAGTGCACGCCCGGACCCCACAAACACCGAGCTTGCATCCCCCGTTTGCGGCCACGCCGCGGAAGTGGCGGCTGGTGCGACCATACCCGAGATCTGCGGTGTGCGGATATCTGTCCAACTGCGCCTTTCGCCGGTTGAACACACTTCGCCGATCTCGAACAGCGGCGATTCGCGCTATTCTCCGAGGGCGGGGTATATCAGGTGCGGTCTTGTCTCGCAGAGAGGTTTCATCCCATGCTGATCGACTTCGTTCCCGACCCGGATCTGTACCCCTTCGAGTCCCGCTGGTTCGACTCGTCTGCCGGCCGCGTCCACTACATCGACGAGGGGACCGGGCCGACCATCCTGTTCTGCCACGGCGTCCCGACGTGGAGCTTCCTCTACCGTCACGTCATCAAGGAGCTGCGCCACCGGTACCGGTGCATCGCCATCGACTACCTCGGGTTCGGATTGTCGGAACGGCCGGCGGATTACGGCTACACGGTCGCCGAACACACCGTGATCCTGGGCGAGCTCATCGATCACCTCGAACTCGACGGCTTCGTCATGATGGGACACGACTGGGGCGGCCCCATCGGCCTCGGCGCGATCACCACCCGGGCCGACCGGGTGCGCGGAATCGTATTGGGCAACACCCTGTTCTGGCCCCTCGAAGCGCGCGCGAACCGGATCTTCAGCCGGGTGATGCGCACCCCGCCGATGCAGCGCCGGGTGCTGGAGAAGAACTTCCTCGTCGAGCGGGTCCTGCTCTCCGAGCTCGGTCGCACGCTCAGCCCGGCCGAGATCGACCACTACCGCAAGGTGCAGCCGACCACGGAGTCCCGCCGTGGGCTCGGTGTGATCGCCCGCGAGATCCGCGACGCCAGTCCCCTGCTGGACAAGCTGTCCCGCGACGTGCCCGCCATCCTCGCCGACAAGCCGGCGCTGCTGGTGTGGGGCATGCGGGACATGGTGTACCGCCCGAAGGCGCACATCCCGCGGATGCGCTCGGTCTTCACCGATGTCGAGGTGGTCGAGCTGCCGCGGGCGCAGCAGTTCATCCAGGAGCACGCACCGGACGAGATCGCGGAGGCGATCGCGAAACGATTTCCGTGATCGCGCCGCGTCGGCCTGTTCCGCCCGGCCGGAATCGTCGAGGATGGCGGGCATGACATTGCCCGCCCTTCCCGAGGAATCCTTCCGCCGGGTGCTCTGTGTCGTCGCGCACCCGGACGACATGGAGTACGGCACGTCCGCGGCTGTCGCGCGCTGGACCGCGAGTGGCATCGACGTCGGCTATCTGCTGCTCACCCGCGGCGAGGCCGGCATGCCGAACCCGCCCGCCGAGACCGCGCGGTTGCGCCTCGCCGAGCAGCGGGCCGCCTGCGCCGCCGTCGGCGTCAACCAGCTGACCGTGCTCGAGCATCCGGACGGCGTGCTCGTCTACGGCCTCGACCTGCGCCGTGACATCTGCCGCGAGATCCGCCGGTTCCAGCCCGACGTCGTGCTCGGCATGGGCTACGACATCGAGACGCCCTTCGGCTTCGACCAGGCCGACCACCGGGCGGCCGGGCTCGCCACCCTCGACGCGATGCGCGACGCGGGCAACCGCTGGGTCTTCCCGGAACAGATCGACGACGAAGGCCTGGAACCGCATTCCCCACGCTGGTACCTGGTCCCGGGTTTCGCCGGCGCCACCGTCACCCACGGCGTCGACATCACGGGCGAATCGCTGCGCCGCGGCATCACCTCCCTCGAAGCACACGCGGCATACCTCGCCGCCCTGCCCGGCCACCCCGCCCCCGCCGACTTCATCCCCAAATTCACCGCGATGAGCGGTAAGGCCATGGGCGTCGCCCACGCCGTCCTCTTCCGCGCCCACGACCTCCAGGCGCCCCCGGAGTTCTTCACCGACGCCGACCAGGACTAGCTCACGACCCCACGCGCGGATAGCGTTCGGGATCGATCGGCTCACCGACCCGCATCGGAAGGCAGTCATGACCGGGTAGCGGCTGGTAGGTGGCCGTCTCGGCGTCGGCGAAGGTGACCGCGAACGCCAGCCGCAGCACGTCGGTGGTGTTCGCGCCCGCGGCATGCGCGGTCCGACGGCCGTTCAGCCGAGAAGCTCTGTGCGGGTGCGGGTATCCGTCGGTTCGGTGGTCGGCTTCGCTCGGCGGGCGAGCAGGTAGGCCGCGATCGCGGCGGGGATGCCCATGACGATGCCGTAGGTGGCGGCGGGCACGGCCATGGCCTCGCTGCCGAGTGCGGACACGGCGACCGCGATGGCGAGCGTCGCGTTGTGGATGCCGATCTCCATGGCCGAGGCGATGGCCTGGCGGATGTCGATGCCGAACCAGCGCGGCACGAAATACCCGATCGCCAGGCTCAGCACCGAGAGCAGCAGGGTGATCAGCCCGAGGCGGCCGAAGTTGGCTCGCAGCGTGTCGAATTCGGAGCCGACCGCCACGGCCACCGCCATCACCAGTACCGCCATGGACCCGATCTTCACCGGCTTGCCCATGCGTTCGGCGAAGCCGGGAAAACGGTGCCTGGTCCACATCCCGACCGCCACCGGCACCAGCACGACCACGGTGACCTGCACCAGCTTGGCCGTCTGCAGGCCGACACTCGCGTCGTCGTCCAGGAACGCGGTCACCGACAGCGCGATCACGATCGGCATCGTAAAGGCCGCGATCACCGAATTGATCGCGGTGAGCACGATATTCAGCGCCACATCACCGCCGGCGAGATGACTGAACAGATTCGCCGAGGTGCCGCCGGGCGAGGCGACCAGCAGCATCATGCCCACGGCCAGCACCCCCGTCAGCCCGAACAGGACGACGAGCAGCAGGCAGACAGCGGGCAGCAGTACCAGCTGGCAGACCAGGGCGATCGCCGCCGCCTTGGGATGACGGATCACCCGCTGAAAGTCCCGCGGGGTGAGCGTCAGGCCCAGCCCGAACATCACCAGGACCAGCGCCAGCGGCAGCACGACCGCGAAATTCGACGAACCCATCATTCACTCCCGTTGTGTCCGGTCCGCCACCAGCAACTGACCGAGAGCGATACCCCCGTCGTTGGGTGGGACCTGACGGTGGCTGTAGACCTCCAGCCCGTCGCGTTCGAGCAGTACGAGGCAGTTGACCAGCAGGTACTCATTGAGGAACACCCCGCCGGACAGCACGACCTGCCGAATACCGGTGGTGCGGGCGAGTTCCCGGCATTGCCGCCGCACCATCTCGACCACACCGGAGTGGAACCGGCGGCTGATGTCGGCGAGCGTCACCCCCGCAGCCAGATCCTCGGCCATCGCGCGGATGGCGGGTCGGAAGTCCACTTCCGCACCGTCGCGGGCGAATTCGTAGCCGGGGGCGAGCTCGAGCTCGCGGTCGAGCAAGCCTTCCAACTCGATCGGCCCCTGCGCCTCGTACTCGGCCCGACCGCAGACGCCGAGCAGCGCGGCCACCCCGTCGAAGAGGCGGCCCATGCTCGACACCTCGGGCGAGTTGATGGCGCGCGCGTGCATCGTCGCGTAGACCTGCCTGCGTTCGCGGTCGAGCGAGCCGAGTGCCGGGAACGCCCGCACCGCCGCGTCGATGTCGCCGAAGGAGTCCAGCGCGATCGCGACCCCGGTCCGGATCGGCTCCCGGACGGCCTGGTCACCACCGATCAGCGCGAGTCGGCGCAGATGCGCGGCGCGTTCGAAGCCGTCGAAGTCCCCGACCAGGAACTCGCCGCCCCAGATGGTGCCGTCGGCGCCGTACCCGGCGCCGTCGAAGACCACACCGATCGTGGGGCCGGTCAGCTGGTTCTCCGCCATGCACGCCGCCATGTGCGCGTGATGATGCTGCACGAAGATCGGAGCGCCCACCTCCCCGATCCCCTGCTGTGCCTGGCTGCTGCGGAAATCCGGATGCATGTCGTACACGCCGGATTCGGGCCGCAGGTCGTAGAGCGCCGCCAGGTGCGCGGCGGTCTGGCGGTGCGCGGCGAAGGTCTCGTCGTTCTTCAGATCGCCGATGTGCTGGCTGAGATACACCCGGGAGCCGGCCGACAGCGCCACCGTCGTCTTGAGTTCGGCGCCGTAGGCGACCAGCGGACGCAACGGGCTGCCGATCTCCACCGGATACGGCGCGTACCCGCGCGCCCTGCGCAGAAAGGTGAGCAGTGGACCATCCAGATCCGGGTGTACCGAGAGCCGGACCACGGAATCGTCCACCCTGGATTCGATGTCACGGTCGTGGTACAGAATCGCGTCCGCGATGCCGAACAGGTCGCGCAACGCGTCCTCGTTGCGGTGCACGATCGGATACCCGGACACATTGCCGCTCGTCATGACCAGAATTCCGGAGCCCGCTTCGTCGAGGAGCAGGTGATGATGCGGTGCCGACGGCAGCATCACGCCGAGATTCGGATTCCGCGGCGCCACACCGTCGGCGACCGTCCCGGGCCGCTTGCGCGCCAACAGGATCGGCCGCGCCGGTGACCGCAGCACCGCTTCCTCCGCGGCCGACAGTTCCACCACGCGATGGGCCGTGTCCAGATCGCGGACCATGACGGCGAAGGGCTTGGAGTCCCGTCGCTTCCGCCGCCGGAGCAAGGCCACCGCCTCGGCGTCGGTGGCGTCGACGGCGAGGTGGAAGCCGCCCACACTCTTGATCGCCACGATGCGCCCCGCCGCCAGTTCCCGGACGCAGTGCCGCAGCGCTTCCAGGTCCTCGTGCACCGTTCCCTGCCGGTCGGCGAGGAACAGGCGGGGGCCACAGTCCGCGCAGGCATTGGGCTGGGCATGGAACCGCCTGCTCATCGGATTGCGGTATTCCGCTTCGCATTCCGCGCACATGACGAAGGACCGCATGGTGGTGTGCGTCCGGTCGTACGGCAGCGCGCCGATGATCGAGTAACGCGGGCCGCAGTTCGTGCAGTTGATGAAGGGATAGCGGAATCGCCGGTCGGCGGGGTCGCGCAGTTCGGCCAGACAGTCGGCGCACACGTGCGTGTCGGCGGGTACCAGCGCCACCTTCGCACCGGTGTGCTCGCTGTGCACGATTTCGAAACTCGTCGCCGGCGAACTCTCCGCCGATCTGTCGAGGACGGCTACCCGATCGACCCGGGCCAGCTCGGGCGCCCGGTCCGACAGTTCCGCCGTGAACAGGTCCAGCGCGGAACTGTCGCCGCTCGCCTCGATGAGTACACCCGCGGGATCGTTGCGGACCCAGCCGGCCAATCGCCGTTCACGCGCGAGCTTGTAGACGAACGGGCGATACCCCACCCCCTGCACGACCCCGGTCACCCTGATCTGCCACGTGGCGTGTCCGGTCATGTCAGCTCGTCAGCACAGCCGGGGCAGCTCTGCGCCCCGGAGCGGTTGCAGTGTCGACTCACGGCCGTCGGCGTCCCTGAGCAGGACCGCAGCGCCCTCGCGGCCGGTGACCTGACCCACCACTGCCGCGTGCCTGCCGTATTCGTGCCCGTGCAGCGCGGCCAGAATGTCTTCTACCGCAGCGGGATCGGCGAAGATCGCCAAACAGCCTTCGTTGGCGCAGTGCAGCGGGTTGATTCCCAGCATGTCCGCCGCCATCGCGGTTTCGTGCTGGATGGGCAGCGCGGACTCGTCGAGCGTGATGGCCTTGTCCACGCGGCCCGCGTACTCGTGCAGCACGGCGGCGAGGCCACCCCGGGTGACGTCGCGCATCGACCGGATCGATCCCGCCGGCACCGCCGCGAACACATGGTCGATCACGCCGTTGAGCGGCGCGCAATCGCTGAGGACGCGGCTCTCGAAGCCGAGGCCCTCGCGGATCGACAGCAGGTGGACCGTGTGATTGCCGAGGGGGCCGGACACGATGACCGCGTCGCCGGGGCGCACCGAGTCCATCCGCAGCGGATCCCGGACGAAGAACCCGACACCGCTCGTATTGAGGTACAGCTGATCCGCCTCACCGGCCCGGACGACTTTCGTGTCGCCGCAGACGATCTGCACACCGGCTTCGCGCGCGGTGTCCCGGATGGAGGTGAGGACGCGGGCCAGCCGATCCAGCGGCAGCCCGGCTTCGAGAATCATCCCGAGCGTGAGGTAGCGGGGCACGGCCCCGGAGACGGCCAGATCGTTGACGGTGCCGCAGACCGCGATCTTGCCGATGTCGCCGTTGCCGAAGAACGGCGGGTCGACCACGAAGCTGTCGGTGGTCATCGCGATGCGGCCACCCTCGACCGGGAGGACCGCGCTGTCCTCCATCTCACCCACGTAGACATCGCCGAGGGTCTCCGCGATGAAGCCGACGAGTTCGTTCGAGAGCGCCGCGCCGGTGCCGTGGTCGAGCTGAACCTGCTGAATTGTCAGCGTCATGGCGTCTTGGTCTCCTTGCGCGCGATGCTGCCGTTCTCGTCGATCTCGCGAAGGATTTCCGCGGAATCGGCGACGGTGGCGCAGTAGCTCTCGAGCCATTCCAGCGCACGCAGGCGGTCGGCCTCCATAGCGGAGAAGACACAATCACTCGGCACCGCGACGATATATCCACGGAAGAACGCGTCGGCGGCCGTGGTCTGAATACAGATCTGGGTTTGCAGACCGATCAGGACGAGGGTCTCGATGCCCGCGGCCTGGAGCCGCTCGTGCAGATCGGTCTCGTAGAACCCGCTGTCCTTGCTCCGCTCCTGGATGACGTCACCCGAGCCGAGAAACTCCTGGACAACGTCGGCGCCGGGGGTGCCACGCAGGGCAGGCACCCGGCCGTCGTAGCGCTCGGCCAGCGGGTCGTCGGGCTGGTTGATGAGCTGCAGGTGGAAGACCGGGCAGCCCCGCTTCCGCATCTCGGACAGGAATTCCGTCACCCGCGGAGTGGCGGCGGAGATGGCCGCTTCACGCTCCGGATTCTTTCCGACGATATCGTATTGCAGGCCACTGGTCAGAACCGCTGTTTTGGACATGACAAATCCTCCGGGCATCGAATGTGGGGAAAAGAAGAATGTGCGCGGGCTCAAGCCGAGCGGGCATCCGGCGAGCTGTCGAACGCATCTATATAGGCGGCATTCAACGCCTGGGCGATAGTGGCCCAGTTGGCTGCGCATTGATTGGCGAATTCGATCACGTGGTAATAGGAATGCGGCCGCACGACTTCGGCGATCTTCGCGGCATCGCTGCCGCTGACGGCGTGCTGGTGCAGCCAGCGAAGTAGCTCGCGGCCGCCGACACTCATCCGTAGCGCCGGATCCCGGGAGAGCACAGCCAGCAGCGCGTCGATATCCACCTGCTTCTTGGGCGGTGCGGACTCGACGAGCGAGGTGGTCGCCGCCGGCTCGGCGCCCCCCGATGCCGGCTTCGTACAGGAGTTCTTGTCGTCCTCCGCATGGACGAGCGGGTCCACCCCACTGTCCAGGCGGGCGCGCACATCACGCACGGTCGACGGCGACAGCCCGACCTCCTTGGCGATGCTGCGCAGGGAGGCATCGGGGCGCGCGAGGATGAGTTCCGCGGCGGTGCGCCGGGCGGAGTTGGTGTCGACGGGACGGAGTCTGCCGTCACTGCCCAGGCGGTGGCTGGACTGCGAACTGTCCCCGGTGCCGCTGCGAATCGTGGCCACCGTCTTCGCGGACAGGCCCGCCGCGGCGGCGATCGACCGGTTCGACCAGTGCGGATGCGTGCCGATGATCCGCTCCGCGGCGGCACGCCGGTCCGCGAGGGACAGGGGCAGGCCGTGCGTCACGTTCTCCTGGACGCCGAGAATGTAGGCCAGTTCGTCGGACCCGTCGACCAGATACGCGTCGATATGGGTGAGGCCCTTCCGCATCGCGGCATTCGTCCGATGAAATCCGTCGATGACGCGATTGGTCGGCCGATGCACGAGAATCGGCGGCAACGGCCATTCCGCCTCCATCAGCCGCTCGATATGCGCTTGGTCTTCCCCCCCAGACCGCGGCGACCCAGCAATTACCAGCGATGCGATTTCCACCGATTTCTTCACACGCGCCGATTTCGATGAATTATTCACGTACTCAGTCCCCCGGTCCTTCGAGCCAAGCCTGCAAATTCAAGATCAAGAGATGCGTAAAAAAACTATCGCAGCGAGCCCTCACGAGCAAGTGTTCGATCTGCCACCCGCGACCACCCACGAACGTCGGCACCGGCCGACGATCCCCTCGACTGGAGTATGGCCACAGCTGCTCTCCCGTCACAGACCGCGGGGTGTGCAACTGACGAAAGTCACAGTCGAACAGGATGATTCGGGCGAAGCGGACGCCAAAAGCTCACTTCTGGACCCGCACTGGAGTGAGGATTGCCACTCTGGCCGCCCCACCTCGGCCTCCCGCCGGAACCGCACACCGAGCGGTCGCCACACGATTGGACAGACGACCAATTCCAAGCCCCCCGACGGCGTTGCATAATTGGCCCCACACCCCCGAAAAAGAGGGGCATCTTCCCGAAACTCGTGCGGCCGCCGACAGCAATTCATCTGCTACCGATTCGGCCGGTTCCGAGACACGCCCGGGTATCGCGAATTGTTCATTTTGTCCATCCGCTGAAAAGAATGGAAACAACCGATGGCCTATGCCGCCCGCAAGGACGATCACGTCCGCCTGGCAGTCGCCCAGCAGCGCGAATTCACGGACACCCGGCACGCCTGCCAGTTCGACGACATCGAGTTCGTGCACCATGCGCTGCGCGGCACCGCGGAACGCGTTGTGTCGCTTAACACCAATATTGCGGGCATGACTTGGCGCACGCCACTATATGTCAACGCTATGACAGGTGGCAGCGCGCGAACCGGCGAGATCAACCGCGCCCTGGCAATCGCCGCCGGGGAGACCGGCCTGGCGATCGCGTCGGGCTCGATGAGCGCCTACCTGGCCGATCCGGCGGTGGCCGAGACCTACCGCGTGCTGCGCAGCGAGAACCCCGACGGGTACGTCATCGCCAATGTGAACGCCAACGCCACGCCGGACATGGCGGCGCGCGCGGTGGAACTACTGGCGGCCGATGCGCTGCAGGTGCACGTCAACGCGGTCCAGGAAACCGTCATGCCCGAGGGCGACCGCGACTTCACGGCATGGCCCGGCAACATCGCCCGGATGACCGAGGCGCTCGGCATCCCGGTGATCGTCAAGGAGGTGGGGTTCGGCATCAGCGCCGACACCGTGACCCAGCTGGCCGATCTCGGCGTTCGACACATCGACGTGTCCGGGACCGGCGGCACCAACTTCGCGCGGATCGAGAACGCCCGGCGCCACGGCGACGACTTCGATCTGCTGGGCGAATGGGGCCTGTCGACGCCGGCCTGCCTGGTCGAGGCGAGCGAACCAGCGCGCCTGCGCGGCGTCACTCTGCTGGCCTCGGGCGGAATTCGCAATCCCCTCGACGTGGTCCGCAGTCTCGCCCTCGGAGCGGGCGCGGCCGGGGTTTCCGGCCACTTCCTCGCCATTCTGGAAACCGGCGGTGTGGACGCGCTGATCGCGACCATCACCACGTGGATCGCACGGATCCGGCACCTGATGATGCTGCTCGGCGCCGCCACCGTGGCCGACCTGGCGCACACGGATGTCCTGCTGACCGGCCGGCTGGCCGAGGTCTGCCGGCTACGCGGCGTCGACCCCGCCGACTACGCCCGGCGGTCGCGAATCCCAGCCGGCGCGGGTCGATGAGCACAGCGCGCCAGGAACGGCAGCCCTGGTCAACGACACACGATCCCCGATCGCGACTTCGCCGGTCCGACGCGCCGGACGCCCCCGAATCCTGGCGCTGATCAGCACCGTTAGGATGTTCACACAATCCGGTAGCGCAGCATTGCTACTCGCCAGTAACATGGACAGCCCACCACTACTGGCGAGTAACTTAGAACCTACTATGATGCGTTCCGGGACGAGCGGCACCGCGTCGCTACGTGAACGAAAGGCCCTGGCATGAGCCCTGTATCGATGACATTGGGCATCATCTCCATACTGATCGGTGTACCCGCGTGGATTCTGTTCGGGCTGGCGATCCGGCGGATGGTGCGAACCATCATGCTCGGGCAGGCCGCCCCGGACCGCTTCACGCCGTTCGTGCCGCGATTCACCACCATGGTCAAGGAATTCGCCGCGCACACCCGCATGGTGAAGTTCCGGACCGTCGGCTGGGCGCACTGGCTCGTGATGGTCGGCTTCATGATCGGCTTCGTCACCGTCTTCCAGGCGCAGGGGCAGATCTTCAGCCCCACTTTCACCTGGCCGCTGGTCGGTAACACGTTCGTCTACCACCTGCTGGACGAGTTCCTGGCCCTGGGCACCATCATCGGTGCGCTGGTGCTGATCACCATCCGCCAGCTGAACCACCCCCGCGTCCCGGCGCGGCTGTCCCGGTTCTCCGGCTCCAACTTCGGCGCCGCCTACTTCGTCGAGACCATCGTGCTCGTCGAGGGCATCAGCATGCTCGGCGCGAAGGCCCTGGTGCTCGCCTACACCGGCGAATCCCACGCCAGCAGCGACTTCGTCAGCATGCACGTCGCCAAGCTGCTGCCCGCCAGCGCCACGCTCGTGTCCGTGTTCGCCTTCTTCAAGCTGATGGCGGCGCTGGTCTGGGTCGTCGTGGTCAGCCGCAACATCAACTGGGGTGTCGCGTGGCACCGGTTCTCGGCCTTCTTCAACATCTACTTCAAGCGTGAGGCCGACGGCAGCGTCGCCCTCGGCGCGGTCAAGCCGATGATCTCCAACGGCAAGGTCCTGGACATGGAGAACGTCGACCCCGATGTCGACAAGCTCGGTGTCGGCCGCGTGGAGGACTTCTCCTGGAAGGGCTGGCTGGACTTCACCACCTGCACCGAGTGTGGTCGCTGCCAGTCGCAGTGCCCCGCCTGGAACACCGGCAAGCCGCTCTCGCCCAAGCTGCTGATCATGTCGCTGCGTGACCACGGCTACGCCGCGGCGCCCTACCTGCTGGCCGGTGGCCGCAAGGATCCCGGTGGCGACGAGATCGGTCTGGTGGACGCCGACGGCAAGGTCGACGAGGCCGCGCTGGCGAAGATCCCCGAGGCCGCGCGCGCCGAGGCCGAACGACCGCTGGTCGGCGGCGAGGACGTGCACGGCATCATCGACCCCGAGGTGCTGTGGAGCTGCACCACCTGTGGTGCCTGCGTCGAGCAGTGCCCGGTCGACATCGAGCACGTCGACCACATCATCGACATGCGCCGCTACCAGGTGCTGATCGAGTCGGAATTCCCCACCGAGCTGGCCGGCCTGTTCAAGAACCTGGAGAACAAGGGCAACCCGTGGGGCCAGAACTCCAAGGACCGCCTCAACTGGATCAACGAAGTCGACTTCGACATCCCGGTCTTCGGTAAGGACGCCGACAGCTTCGACGGCTACGAGTACCTGTTCTGGGTCGGCTGCGCCGGCGCCTACGAGGACCGCGCCAAGAAGACCACCAAGGCCGTGGCCGAGCTGCTCGCCACCGCGGGCACCAAGTTCATGGTGCTCGGCGCCGAGGAGACCTGCACCGGCGACTCGGCTCGCCGCGCGGGCAACGAGTTCCTCTTCCAGCAGCTGGCCATGCAGAACATCGAGGTCATCAACTCGGTGTTCGAGGGTGTCGAGCAGTCGAAGAAGAAGATCGTGGTCACCTGCGCGCACTGCTTCAACGCGCTCAACAACGAGTACCCGCAGGTCGGTGGCACCTACGAGGTCGTGCACCACACCCAGCTGCTGAACCGCCTGGTGCGGCAGAAGAAGCTGGTGCCGGTGGCCTCGGTGTCGCAGAACATCACCTACCACGACCCCTGCTACCTGGGTCGGCACAACAAGATCTACAACGCGCCGCGTGAGCTCATGGAGGCCTCGGGTTCGACCCTGGTCGAGATGCCGCGGCACGGCGAGCGGTCCATGTGCTGTGGTGCCGGTGGCGCCCGGATGTGGATGGAAGAGCAGCTCGGCAAGCGCATCAACGTCGACCGTGTGGACGAGGCACTGTCCACCAACCCGACCAAGATCGCGACCGGCTGCCCGTTCTGCCGAGTCATGCTCACCGACGGTGTCACCGCGCGCCAGGAGCAGGGCCAGGGCGAGGGCGTCGAGGTCGTCGACGTCGCGCAGCTGATGCTCGACTCGATCACCCGCGTGGAGGCCGCCGAACTGTCGGCGAACCTGCTCGTCGTCCAGGAGCCGAAGGCCGAGCCGGAACCCGAGCCCGAGCCGGAACCCGCGCCGGTCGCCGAGGTGGCCGAGGCCGCCCCGAAGGCCGCGCCGACCGGCGGCGGTCTGGGGATGAAGGGTGCCGCCAAGGCGCCCGGTGGCGGTCTGGGCATGAAGGGCGCCGCCAAGGCGCCCGGTGCGAAGGCTCCCGCCGCCGAAGCCGCTCCCGCCGCCGCTCCGGCCAAGGGCCTGGGCATGAAGGGTGCCGCGAAGGCGCCCGGTGGCGGACTCGGCATGAAGGGCGCCGCCAAGGCTCCGGGCGCGAAGGCTCCCGCCGCCGAAGCCGCTCCGGCCGCCGAGACCACGGCTCCCCCGGTCAAGGGTCTGGGCATGAAGGGTGCCGCCAAGGCGCCCGGTGGCGGACTCGGCATGAAGGGCGGGGCGAAGGCTCCCGGCGCCAAGGCTCCGGCCGCTCCCGCCGCGGAAGCGGCGCCTGCCGCCGAAGCCGCGCCCGCACCGGCGGCCCCGCCGGTCAAGGGCCTCGGCATGAAGGGCGGCGCCAAGGCTCCGGGTGCGAAGGCACCCGGCGCGAAGGCACCCGCCGCTCCGGCCGCCGAAGCAGCTCCGGCTGCTGAGGCCCCCGCCGCCGAGGCACCTGCCGCCGAGACCCCGGCTTCGGCTCCCACCGAGACCAAGCCGACGGTCGCCGCCAAGGGCCTGGCCATGAAGTCCGGCTTCAAGCGTCCCGGCCCCAAGGCCCCCGGCGCCGCGGCCCCTGCCCCGGCAGCTCCGGCCGAGCCCGAGGCCCCCGCGGCCCCGGCCGAGCCCGAAGCCCCGGCGGAACCGGCCACTCCGGCCGAGCCCGCCAACGGCAACGGCAACGGCGAAGCCGCACCGTCCGTCGCCCCGCCGACCGCCAAGCCCGGCGGCCTCGGCTTCAAGTCCGGCGCGAAGGCCCCCGGCCGCAAGAACTGACAACTGAACAAGCGAGAGAGGCGCGGATTCCCGTAATCCGCGCCTCTCTCGCTGTCTATCGGCTGTAACCCGTGCAGCTGCGCGGCCGCGCGCCGGAGCCGCGTCGGCGGCGTGCGCGGTCGCGCCGCCCCTACGCCTGCCCGCGCGCCCGTCCCGCGTGAAGGTGGCGGGTGAACCTCGCCGGCCGGCCAGGCCAGCGGTTCATGTCCGCCGAGCACGGAACCCGACCGGTGAACCCGGTACCGCACTCCCGGCTCCGCGCCTGAAGTCGTCACCGTCCCCGATCCGGAACCAGGCCCCGGGTGCTTCAGCAGTCGGCGAACCAGGCCTTCACGTAACCCGCCGATTGGTAGACGTAGTCCCAGGCCCAGCGGGCGGGCGACAGATGGGGTTCGGGGTCGACGAACAGGAGTTCGCCGGGCCAGCAGGCGCCGAGGATGTAGCGGGCGCGGGAGATGTGCGGGGTGAAGGTGACCACGATGACGCGGGTCCAGCCGGCGCCGAGGCGGGCGAGTTCGCGGCCTTCACCGAGGGTGGTGCGGGGGCTCGGGTCGAAGCAGATCACCTCGAAGCTGTAGCCGCCGTGGCAGATCCGGTTGATCATCGGGCTGCGTTCGTAGGGATCGGAGACGAGCACGCGGGGCGCGTAGCCCTCGGCGGCCAGGCGCAGGCCGAGTTCTTCGCGGCCGTCGTGGGCGCCGCCGAGGATCAGGATCGCGTCCGCGCGGACGGGCTCGTCGGTGCGGGGCGACACGTACACCGGCCACAGCGCGACCGTCGCGACGAGCACCGCGAGCAGCAGCGCACCCGAGACGACGAGCAACCGGCGCATCCGCCCGATGCTAGCCATCCCCCGCCGGCCCGACCCGCCGACACGTCCACACCCACGGACACTCCGCACACTCTCGATCCGAACCTCGCACCCCTACCGGCCGCATCATCGCAGGTAGAGGCATCGGAAAACAGGACGACCAGTCGGTGTCGCCCCCTGTACACCTGATGTTGCGCCCCCTCTTGCCTCGCTGACGCGGCGTAGCCACGCGCGCGGCTTACCAACAGAACTATGCGATGCACAGTCTTCGGAACGGGGTACCTGGGGGCCACGCATGCCGCGTGTATGGCCGAGCTGGGGCACGAAGTGGTCGGGGTGGACGTGGATCCCGGCAAGGTGGCCAAGCTGGCCGACGGTGTGGTGCCGTTCTACGAACCCGGCCTGGACGAGGTGCTGCAACGCAACCTCGCCGCGGGCAGGCTGCGGTTCACCACCGACTACGAGGACGCGGCCGACCACGCCGACGTGCATTTCCTCGGCGTCGGCACACCGCAGAAGAAGGGCGAGTACGGCGCCGACCTGAAATACGTGCACGCCGTGGTCGATACGCTCGCGCCGCTGCTGGAACGTCCGGCGATGATCGTCGGCAAGTCCACCGTGCCGGTCGGCACCGCGGCGGCGCTGGGTGAGCGGGCCCGCGCGGCGGCGAAGGTCGACGTGGAGGTGGCCTGGAATCCGGAGTTCCTGCGCGAGGGCTTCGCCGTGCAGGACACCCTGCGCCCGGACCGCCTGGTTCTCGGCATCGACGGCGCCCGCGAGCGCGCGGGCTGGGTGGAACAGCAGATCCGCGAGATCTACGCCGACCTGATCGCCGCCGAGATCCCCTTCCTGCTGACCGATCTGGCCACCGCCGAGCTGGTCAAGGTCTCGGCCAACGCCTTCCTGGCGACCAAGATCTCGTTCATCAACGCGGTCTCGGAAGTGTGCGAGGCGACCGGCGCCGACGTCACCATGCTGGCCGACGCGCTCGGCTACGACGCCCGCATCGGCCGCCGGTTCCTCAATGCCGGACTGGGTTTCGGCGGCGGCTGCCTGCCCAAGGACATCCGCGCGTTCATGGCCCGCTCCGGCGAGCTCGGTGCCGACCACGCGGTGGCGTTCCTGCGTGAGGTCGACAACATCAACATGCGCCGCCGCACCAAGGTGGTCGACATGGCGGCCCGCGCCTGCGGCGGTTCGCTGCTCGGCGCGAATGTGGCGGTGCTCGGTGCCGCGTTCAAGCCGGAGTCCGACGACGTGCGGGATTCGCCCGCGCTGAACGTGGCGGGCATGATCCAGCTGCACGGCGCGGTCGTCACCGTGTACGACCCCAAGGCCGTGGAGAATTCGCGCCGGGTGTTCCCCACCCTGAACTACGCCACCTCCGTCGCCGAGGCGTGCGATCGCGCCGACGTGGTTCTGGTTCTCACCGAATGGAACGAATTCACGGCGTTGACTCCGGCCGATCTGGATCCGGTGGTCCGGTCCCGTTCGATCATCGACGGCCGCAATTGCCTGAACCGCGCTACCTGGCGGGACGCCGGGTGGGTGTACGCGGGACTCGGCACCCCGTAGAGTGGCGATCCAAGCGGGGGCTGCCGGGCAATGATCCGAGTACGCAGGCTCCGCGTGTCGTGCGGTAGGTAACGAGATGGGCAGCTGATGAGTGCGGTATTGGGAGTATCGGTGGGCGCCGGCACGGTGCGCCTCGCGCGTCCCCAGCACGGCGGCCCGCACGGTTTCGTTCCCCCGTATTCGTTCGAGCTCCAGGCTATTTCGATGCCGGAGCGCCAGGCCGAGGAGTCGGCGGCCGACGCGATCGCCGCGGCCCTGGCCGCGGCCCCCGAGGTCGCGGCCACCACCGTCACCTTTCGCAGCGAACCGCAGGCCAGGGCCATCAGGGCCGCGATGGCCCGTCGCCAGCTCACCAACTATCAGCTGGTGCCCGAGGCCGTGGCCGCCGTGCATTTCGCACACGCGACCACGGACATGCGCGAGGTGTCCACCCTGGCCGTCTACGACCTGGGCAGTTCCGGGCTCACCGTGAGCGTGGTGAACGCGCGTACCAGTGATGTGTATCAGTGCGAGCGGATCAGCGACATCAGCGGCGACTACCTGGATTCGCTGATCCGGGAACAGCAGATCGCCTCGGGCCGGATCGCGCATCCGGCCGATCCGGTGGGCCTGGCCGAGCTGGACGGGTTGTGCCGGGCCGCCAAGGAGCAGCTGTCCGACACCAACGCGGTGGCGCTGCCCAGCGAGCAGGGTCTGGTGCTGCTCACCAGGGAGAACTTCGAAGCACTGATGATGCTGGCGATCGAGTCGTCGGCCCGGATGACCCGCGATGTGATCATCCGGGCGCAGCATCCGGTGCAGGCGGTGCTGGTGATCGGCGGCGGCGCCCGGATTCCGCTGATCTCGCGGGTGCTCGAGCGCACCATCGGCGTGCCGGTGATCGTGCCCGCCGAGCCGGAGACGGCGCTGGCCCGCGGTGCCGCGCTGCTCGCTCGTCCCGCCCAGGTGCAGCAGGCGCCCGCGAGCCCTGCCATGCCCATGCCGCAACCCGAGGACTTCGACGACACCACCCCCGCCTGGCTGACCGCCCCGGCCCGGCGCCGCCGTCCGCTGGCCGCGCTCACCGGTCGCGGCGGCAACAACCGACGTGAACTGAACGCCGCCGTGCTGACCGTGAGCTCGCTGGTGGTGGTCGCCGCCATCGGCCTCGGCCTCGGGTACGGACCCGAGGTGCTCGAACGCGGCAACTCCAGCGACGGTTCGCACGCGGTGCCCGCGTCGACACCGCCGCGCCCCACACTGGCCGATCCGCCCTCGGCCGCGACGCCGACGACCGACGCGGTGCACGCGACGGTGGCCGCCCCGCCGCAGCGTCAGCAGAACAGCGAGCCGACCACCGAGGCGCCGCCGACCCAGGGCCCCAACACCTTCACCGTGGTCCCCGGCCTGCCGCCGGTGGTGGTTCCCACCCTGCCGCCGGTGGTGTTGCCCGGCTTCCCGCCGCCCGGCGGCCGGTAGGAGCTCAGTTCCTGGCGTGCCGGGCCCGCTGCGGCGGCGCGGCGACCCGCTTGGCGCCGAACGGCCGCGCGAGCAGCACGGCGATGAGGGTGGTCAACGGCACCGACAGGGCCAGGGCGATACCGCCGACCGCGGAGCGCGCGATCTCGATGGCGACGGCGTCACCGGTGAGCACGTCGGTGATCGACCGCCCGGCCACACTGAACAGCAGCAGCAGCGGCAGCGCGCCACCGGCGTAGGCGAGCACGAGGGTGTAGACGGTACTGGCGATGTGGTCGCGCCCGACCCGCATCGCCGCGGTGAAGATCTCGCCCCTGGACGCGCCTTCGTCGAGCGCGGCGAGTTCGAAGGCCGCCGAGGCCTGGGTGATGGTGACGTCGTTGAGCACACCGAGCGAGCCGATGATGAACCCGGCGAGCAGCAGACCGGTGATGCTGACGTGCTGGATATAGGTGGCGACGTTGGTGTTCTGTTCCTCGGACAGCCCGGTGAGGTTGGTGATCTCGAGCGTCACCCAGGACAGGAACGCCGCGACCAGCATCGAGGCGAGCGTGCCGAGCAGCGCGGAACTGGTCCGCAGATTCACCCCGTGCGCGAGATAGAGCACCACGTAGAGGATCAGCGCGCCGGAGACCAGGGCGACCGGAATGGCCGGTTTGCCGTCGAGCAGCGCGGGCAGCAGGAACATCACCACCACGGCGAAGGCGAACACGAGTCCGAGCAGCGCCCTGAACCCGCGCCACCGCGCGACGACGCAGATGACGACGACGAACGCGATCACGATGAGCAGCAGCGGCAGCCCGCGCGAGTAGTCCTCGAACGCGTACATGGTGATGCCGCTGGGGTCGGCGGCTCGCACGATCCGGATCTTGTCACCGGCCCGCAGGTCGGGCTGTCCGGGTCCCGGCGCGATCTCGAACAGCGTCTTGTCGCCCTTGTCGGGCCCCGACTCGATCGCGATGACGCTGCGCTGGCATTCGTAGGCGCCCGTGCGCGGCGGCTCGGGCTTGTCGCTGAACACCTTCCCCTGCGACGGGCTCCCGCACGGCCCGATGTCCTGCAGCACCACGGTCCCGGCCTCGGTCTGCACGGCCCCGCCGGTGGCCGTCTGCATCGGCAACGGAATCTCGACGTGCTGCGCGCTGGGCCACAGGATCACGGTCGCCAGCAACACCACCACCCCGATAACCCCGAGCAGCCCGACGACGACCCGCGCCGCCGTGGCCCCGATCGCGATGGGCCCCGAATGATCGTGGTGGTGATGGTGATGATGATCGCTCACGCCAGAACCTTAAAGGATTTCGTTTTCAAGAACGACCCGACGCCGACGCAAAACTCCCCGCGACTAGGTCTGACCCGAAGTCGCGGGGAGCTGGTGCTGTGGGGGCGGCGGAGAGCAGGGGGATGTCTCCGCCGCCCGCAGGCAGGCGCCCAGGGGGGTAGGCGCGCGTACCTGAGGCTCTCGGTTGTCCAGGGGGGGTAGACAACCGGGCCGGGCGCCGAAGCGCCGAGGACTACTGTACACAAAAGTTGGACTTTTGCACTAGTGAGTCTTCAAAAACTCAAAGATTCCGAACCCCGAGTCTGTTTTAGTCACCCTATCCAGATGACCAACTTGCCGAAATCCCCCGAACTCACAGCCGAAAGCCCAGGTAGGTGAGCATTTCTCACTGTCGATAGCTGGCCAGGAAGTTGCCGAATCGCTCGATCGCGACCGCCAGATCCCGGGCCCACGGCAGCGTCACGATGCGCAGATGGTCGGTCGCAGGCCAGTTGAACCCGGTGCCCTGGACCATCAGGATCTTCTCCTGCAACAGCAGATCCAGGACCAGCTTCCCGTCGTCGTGGATCTCGTGCACATTCGGATCCAGGCGCGGGAAGGCGTACAGCGCGCCACGCGGCTTCACGCACGACACACCCGGGATCATGTTCAGCCGCTCCCACGCCACGTCCCGCTGCTCGAGCAGCCGCCCGCCGGGCAGGATCAGATCCTCGATGCTCTGGTGCCCGCCGAGCGCCACCTGGATGGCGTGCTGGGCCGGCACGTTCGGGCACAACCGCGACGAGGCCAGCAGGTCGATGCCCTCGAGGAAACCGGCGGCGTGCTCCTTGGGCCCGGTGATCGCCAGCCAGCCCGACCGGTATCCGGCCACCCGGTACGCCTTGGACAGGCCGTTGAAGGTCAGGCACAGCAGGTCGGGCGCGAGCGAGGCCAGCGAGACGTGCTTGGCGTCGTCGTAGAGGATCTTGTCGTAGATCTCATCGGCCAGCAGCAGCAGGCGATGCTTGCGGGCCAGGTCGACGATCTGCTGCAGCACCTCCGCCGAGTACACCGCGCCCGTCGGGTTGTTCGGGTTGATCACCAGCAGAGCCTTGGTCTTGTCGGTGATCTTGGCTTCGATATCGGCGATGTCGGGCTGCCAGCCGTTGTTCTCGTCGCACAGGTAGTGCACCGGGGTGCCGCCGGCGAGGCTGGTCATGGCCGTCCACAGCGGGTAGTCCGGCGCCGGGATCAGCACCTCGTCGCCGTTGTCCAGCAGCGCCTGCATGGTGACGGTGATGAGCTCGGACACCCCGTTGCCCAGGTAGACGTCGTCCACGTCGAGCTCGGGGAATCCGGGCACCAGCTCGTAGCGGGTGACGATCGCGCGCCGCGCCGACAGGATGCCCTTCGACTCCGAGTACCCCTGCGCGTACGGCAGCGCCGCGATCATGTCGCGCATGATCACGTCCGGCGCCTCGAACCCGAACGGCGCGGGGTTGCCGATGTTCAGCTTGAGGATGCGATGACCCTCGGCCTCCAGCCGCGCCGCCTGTGCGTGTACCGGCCCACGGATCTCGTAGACCACGTCCTGCAGCTTCTTCGACTGCTCGAGAACGCGCGGCGGCACATGCGGCGACTGATTCGGACTCACCTCACCAATGGTGCCATCCGGCGCGAACCCGTTTGCCCGGGCCGCCCTCATCGGCCTGGTGGCAGGCCCGCGGCGGCCGTGGCGCCGCAGAATTCCTCGATCCGCTCGTCGAGCTGACGCGCTTCGAAGGCGTCGCGGTAGGCGGGGGCGGCGATGCGGCGGCGCAGGCCGACCAGGCGTTCGCCGAGCTGGGCGATGCGGCGGTCCTCCGGCATGCCGAGGACGGGGCGCAGGGCGTCGGCGGCGCCGTCGATGCTGCCGTTGATCAGGTGGGCCGCGGCGTTGTCGACCCGGGCCAGCGACTCCGCGCCGTAGGACCGCTGCAATGCCGGTCCGTTCGAGTACAGCGCGATGGCCCGTTCGGTGGCGGCCAGCGCCTGCTCGGCCCGGCCGAGCTGAATGCAGGTGGCGCCGGCGTAGTAGGCCGCCTTGGGCTCGGGGAATCCGAACACCCCGCCGATCTCGTCGTGCAGCTCGTCGCGGCGGTCGCCGCCCGCGGTCTCGGCCGCGCGGAGGCATCGGTCGGTCTCGGTGTCGCTGCCTAGTCGGGCCCACACTCTGGCCTCGATGTTGAACAGCCGGATCCGTGCCAGCCCGGGCCCGGTGAATTCCTGTCCGCTGCGGGCCAATTGGACCGCGTTGCGCGGGCGGTCGGACCAGTTCTCGATGAGCGCGTGCATGCCGCGGGTCCACGCGCGTAATCCGTTGTGCCCGCTGAGTTCGGCGTAAGCCCAAGCGGCCCTGATCTGTTCACCCGCGGCGTCGAGGTAGCCCAGGTCGGTGCTGGCGTTGGCCATCAGACCCGACAGCGTGCCCGCGAGCAGGTACAGGTGGCTGGTGTCGCCCGGTTTCTGCTGCCCGTCCAGGAGCCGGTACACCCGGCGCCGCACGCGCAGCATCTCCACCATCATGGGCGCCGGTGCGGCGTGCACGTATTCGTTCGCGATGCGCCGGACATCGGCGTCGAGCTGGGCCAGCGTGGTCGCGCCGACATTGGTGCTCTCCGCCGCGGCAGCGTGTTCGCTCGCCTCGTGCGCAGCCGCCATGATCAACTCCCTCTCCGACATCACCTCGGGTACAGCGCCTTTGCTCGCACCGGCGTCGACGAAGGCGAGCAGGTCGGCGTCGGCGCCGGTGGGCGCCAAAAGAGTAGAGAAACGTGCGCGGACCACGTCGTCCGAGCGTGCCAGCGACGTGTCCAGCGCGGCTTGGTTCACCGGCCGCGGGCGCACCCGCGCCCCACCGGCCTCCCATTTCGACACCAGTCGTTCGTGCACGCCGAGATGAGCCGCGAACTCCCGGATGCTCATTCGTTTGGCATCGCGAAGGGCTCTGGCCTCTCTGCCTGTCCACTCCCCGACCACGGCGTCACCTTTCGCGACGAGCTGTTGTCTCCAGAGTACGAGCGAGACAGTGAGACACACCACATGTTCGCGGAATCGGTTGCCTGAGGCAGTGAAAGGGCGGTGCGGGGCAGTGGTATCGCACACACGCGAGGGCGATCCTGGAAGGGTGGAAGCCAGAACTGTCGACGACTGGGTGTCTTGCTACCAGCGCGAATTCGGGCTACCCGTTCGCGAGCGTGGTGGCTTCGTGATGCTGCCGATCACCGATCGGATCTGTGTGGTGCATCTGCCGACCACACGGGCCGAGTCGGTCCTCGCGACCTTACGGGAGCAACGCCGGGCCGGCCCCGTGCTGGCCAGGCAGATCCGCTGGAGTGTGCTCGCCGAACCGGACGCCAGGCCGCCGGCCGAGGTGGCGACCGAGCTCGCGGGCATCGATATCGACATCCCCAATATCGGCAGCGCGGTGATGCTGCCGACCAGCCTCGGCCGGTGGAGCCGCGAGGGCTGTCACTGGGTGCGGCCACCGACCCGCGACGATGTGCTGCCGCCGCTGTCGCTGGTGCTGCACCTGGCGCTGTCGGTGACTCCTCAGCGGGTCTCGACGGCGCTGAGCGAGTCCGGCGGCAAGGGGAAGTTGAGGTACGACCGCGACGGGGTCGGGCCGCGCTGCCCCTGATACTTCGAACCCGCCGCGGCACTGCCGTACGGGTGCTCGGCGGGGCTGGTCAGCCGGATCAGGCACAGCTGCCCGATCTTCATCCCCGGCCACAGCGTGATGGGCAGGTTCGCCACGTTCGACAGCTCCAGGGTGATGTGCCCGCTGAACCCGGGGTCGATGAACCCGGCCGTCGAGTGGGTGAGCAGCCCGAGCCTGCCCAGGCTGGACTTGCCTTCGAGCCGCCCGGCCAGGTCGTCCGGCAGCGAGCACACCTCGAGGGTGGACCCGAGCACGAACTCACCCGGGTGCAGCACGAACGGCTCGCCCGGCTTCGGTTCGACCAGGCTGGTCAGCTCGTCCTGCTGCAGCGCGGGGTCGATGTGGGTGTAGCGACTGTTATCGAACACCCGGAACAACCCGTCGAGGCGGACGTCGATGCTCGACGGCTGCACCATCGATTCCAGCATCGGTTCGACACCGAGACGCCCAGCGGCGATCTCGGCCCGGATGTCACGATCGGAGAGCAGCACCGGCCCAGTGTAGGCAGCCATCCGCCCAGCTACCCCGGCCACCCCGGCGGCGCGACGACACCGCCGGGGCGCGCCGTCGCGGTACTACTGCGTCGGCTGCACGATCCCGCCGGGCCCGTTGGGCGGCGCCTGGGTCGTCGGGTTGACGATGCCGCCGGGGCCGCTCGGCGGCGGCGCCTGGGTGGTCGGGTTCACGATGTCGCCGGGGCCGGTGGGCGGCGGCGCCGGGGTGGTCGTGTCGACCGGCGGCGTGGTCTGGTCGCCCTCCGGCCCGGCCCCGTGGTTCGGGTTGGTGCAGATGGTGCCCTCGCACGGCACCCAGGTGCCGTCGCCGTTCGGGTTGGGCATCATGCTGGGTCCGGTCGAATGCTGATGACCCGGGTCGCCGTGACCGGGGTCGTGCTCCGCCGACGTGGTGGTCGTCGCGGTGGTGGTGGTCGCCTTGCTGGTGGTGGTTCCGGTGTCGGACCCGGAATCGTCGGAGCACCCGGCGCCGAGAACGGCCAGCGCCGCCAGCGCCGAAACGAACAGAACCCGCTTCATTCAGTCAGCCTTTCGTCGTCCCGGCCCAGGACCCGGCGGACACCGAGCCGAGAGTTCGAGCCGGAGAACCAGTTACGCCGCACGTCACGGCCTCGACGGGTCACCACACGACAACGCTGACCAACTGCGCGGCACCCGACGATCGAACTGTAGAGCGCGCGAACCGCGCTCCGACCCGTAATCGCCCCGATGTTCGCACCCCTGGACAGACCGCGATCAGAGCAGCATGGACGAGGGCGTCCGCCCCGCCAGCTCCCGCGCCGTCCTGGTCAGATGCGCCTGATCGGCGAAGTCGGCGGCCGCGGCCGCCGCTGCCACCGACCCACCGGGCAGCGCGACGACCGCGTCCCGCAACCGGTGCCACCGCCGCAACCGGGCCAGCGGTACCCCGAGCTGCGCGCGCACCAGGCTGCGCAGCCGCGGTGCCGAGAGCCCGACCGAGTGGGCCACCGCGGCCAGCGACGCCACGTCGTCCACCCGATCGAGGGCGAGCGCGACGCGGGGATCGAGACCGGTTCCGGCGCCGCACAGCGCCACGGTCTCGGCCAGCAGTGCCGCAAGGTCGGGATCGCCCGCGAGGTCGGTCCCCATCCCGAGCGCGTCGAGCAGCCGCCGCGCGTTGCGCGCCGGCAGCGCGATCGGTCCATGGTGCCCGACCAGCAGGTGCGCGTCGATCGAGACCCGCACGAAGCCCGCCGCCACCGTGCACGCGTGCGGCCACTGCGGCGGCACCACCACCGCGGGCGCCTCCACCCACCCCCACTCCCCGGAAACCACCACGGGACTCGCGCCGAGCGGCAGGATCAGCTTCCACGCCGGATGTTCGTGCGCTCCGGCCGAACCGGGCCCGGTCCCGGCGAACAGCACCGTCGACTCGCCGCACGCGAAAACCGCGCGGCGATCGTTTCGTTCAAGCCGCCACAGGTGCGCCGGCGCCATGCTCACCCCATGCACGCTATCGCAGCCCTGATCCTCGGCGGGTTCCTCGTCGCGGTCGGGGTCTCGCACTTCCTGGCACCCGCCTACTACCGCGCACTGGTACCAGCGGCGCTCCCTCGGCCCGACCTGCTGGTCGCGGCGAGCGGCGGCGCGGAGATCGTCGTCGGTGGGTGCCTCGCGATGCCTGTCACCAGGGCGTTCGGCGCCTGGGCCGCGCTGACGCTGCTGTGCGCGTACCTCGTGCTGTGGCTGGCCCGGCTGCTCTCGGCCCACACGAACCGGGCCGCCGCGGCCGTCGCCGTCAACGCGATCTACGTCGTCTGGGCCGCCCTGGTGGCGACCACCGGCGCCTGATCACCTCGAAAGGACCACCCATGTTCGCGCTCTACCTCACCCTGACCCTGCTCACCGCCGCGATGATGGGCGTCGGCTCCTGGATGGGCTACACCCGCCACCCCGTCCCGGTCGCCGCCGCGGCCAAGGTCGGCGTCCCGAGTTCCTGGATGCCGCCGATCGCCACCGTCCTCGGCGCCGCGTGCCTCGGCCTCCTCGCCGGCCTGGCCCTACCCGCCCTCGGCACCGCCGCCGCCGCGGGCCTGGTCCTCTATTTCGTCCTCGCGATCATCGCCCACCTCCGCGTCCGCGACTACGCCCTCACCCAGCCCACCGTCTTCCTCCTCCTGGCCGCCGCCACCCTCACCGCCACAGTCCTCTACCGCTACGCCTGACCACGCACGGGAGCCGATCGAAGAGTTGACCGGCACAGCCGCCGGTCTGATAGAGTCGCGAACGCGTTCGATGAACGCACGCCGATGTAGTTCAATGGTAGAACTTCTGCTTCCCAAGCAGACAGCGCGGGTTCGATTCCCGTCATCGGCTCAAACCCCAAAGCCTCCAGATCATCTGGGGGCTTTCGTTGTCTCTACCAGTCGCCCCGCACAACCCGGACCTCGCCATCCAGTAGCTCGCGGATCGGTACCTCAGCTCATGCGGTGAACGCATCGCCTGCGCACGTCATCCGTTGGCCAACAACGAACCAGCCCATACTCTGAGCATGTGATAGCCTGCCACTGACCTGGTGATTGAATGGTTTTGAACAAAAAAATGAGGCACCGGAGGTATCGCAATGAGTCAGCCACTGCCCTCTCAACAGCCGACAGTCATCGATCCCGCAGACGCCGCTGCCTATCTGCGTCAGATGGACATCGATGTCGCGCACATCGTCGAGGCGATCCAGACCGGTGAAATCCAAGCAGCGAACCTCACTGAGCACCATCCCCCTACCGGGGCGGGACTCACACGATGGATCCATGTCGTCGGCAGGTTGCGATACCTGTTGGCCGACACCAATCGGTGGGAAGGCCGGAATCACCGCAATCGACCGTTTTCCGTGTGGCCGGACCATTCGTACACGTTGTCGACCGTTGGCGGGAACGAAGCGACCGGGATCGCCGACCATCCAACTGGCCCAATGGCTGCCAATCGAAAGGGGAAGGCGACTGCAGAGGCGGTGCACAGCACACTGCCGCTCATCACGGTGGAAGCGCTCCGGGCCGGCGCGATCGAGCATGTCGAAGACTGGCGGAGTCGGCCCCCGCAAGGTGCGTGGTTCCTCCTGTACTACCGCGACAGCGAGTCCATCAGGTTGGAGGTTTCTCTGCCGCTAGGGTTCGATGACGGACAGTTTACGGGTTGGAAGGTGCGGGTCATCCTCGATGAATGGAGGCCGGAAGATGTCACAGCACGGCCGAACGACATCGGAGGCGGCGACGTCGACTTCGAGGTTGTCGAAGCGAGCTGAGCCGTATCTCGACCCGGACAGAATCCGGATCGCACGGATGCGTCGGGGATTGACCAAGGTCGAGTTGGCGCGCAAGCTCGCAGTCACTCCTGGAACTATCGCCAGGTACGAGGCAGGAGAGGCTCCCAGCGGCCTCTCTCACGCTCTTGGTGATGTGCTGGACTTTCCGCCCGACTACTTCGATCGTGTCGACGCACCGGTTTTTGATCCCGCCGAGGTTCGCTTCCGAGCGGCAAGGCGGGCGACTGCCCGCGAGCGTGACGCTGCAGTCGCAGCCGGCGTATCGGGTGTCGAGATAGATCACTGGATCTCCTCACGTTACGCCCTCCCCAAGACATCCTTACCGTCGATGGCCGGCGATGACCCCAGAACCGCTGCGCGGTTGTTGCGAGGCGACTGGGGGCTCGGGACGAAACCGCTGCCGAACCTGGTACAGCTCTGCGAGTCTCGTGGGATCCGGGTGTACACCTTGCCGCCTGTCGCAGATTCGGTTGACGCGTATTCGATGTGGCGATCCAACACCCCGTACATCTTTCTCGCCCGGAGGAAGACCCCCGAGCGCATACGGTTCGACCTCGCCCATGAGATCGGGCATCTGGTCCTCCACGACAACGAGCCGTGCCACACCGCCGCCGACGAGAAGGAGGCCGACGCATTCGCATCGGAATTCCTCATACCATCGGCCAGCTTGACCGAGTACCTATCACCAACGCCCACAGTCGATGACGTGCTGGTTGTCCGTGAACAGTTCAAGGTCTCGGCGATGGCGCTGGTCTTCGCTGCTCACAAGTCTGGGCGCATCAGCGATTGGATCTACCGCCAAACATGCATCGAGCTGTCAACTCGCGGATTCCGCACCGCCGAACCCGGCGGGATGTCGAATTACGAGATGTCACGAGTTTTCCCACAGGTGCTGAAGCGGTCGAGCGCTACGCGGGTGGTCACCGCCCGCGTCATTGCCGATGACCTGAGTCTCCCACTGGGAGACGTCCACGCACTAACTTTCGGCACCGAACTTCGGACCGCCCAGGAAACCGAGGTGACCAGCAAGACAGACCGTAGTTCGTTGGTCGGCCGTCACCAGCTACACGCGGTCTGACTACGTCGCACAGCAGACCAAACCGGGGGTCCGCACGCCCGGAACCTCCCCAGGGTTCGGGAGCCTTGTGGAACGGCAGATGAGTAGCCAGTTCTCTTCAAGCACATGCCAACCCAGACCAGGACCACACAAAGCACCCTATGGCTGCGCCATATCCTTAACGGCATCTCTCGGCCTAGCTGCTATGCCCATCTCTTCGCACCAGGTATCTACGAAGTCCATGCTGGTGTCACACGCCCAGTTGGCGCAGCCAGACGCGAGACAGACCGCAGGAAACCAGGGGGCGCCTGAGTAGAGGCGATTGCCGGGGAAGACGGTCTTGAGGTCCTTCTCTACCCGGTGTGCGACGTCGTGTGCCTGCCACTCAGGCTTGAAGTGGACCAGCGTGTTGCGGAGTTTGATCAGGTGCTTTGCGTTCTGCGTCGGGTTTCTTCCGGCGTCCATCTTCGGCTTTCCTGCCACCGCCAGCCCGAACTGGTACTTATCCATGACCGTCCACTTCTCCGCAGCGACGTCTGCGCCTTTCCAGACGAAACCGAGAAGTTCAACCGCGCGGCCGTCGACGCCTGCGATTGGCGCTCGCAACGTCTTGTTGTCGTCGGCTGCGACGGCGTAGATCTCGTTGATGTACGTCTCGAGGAAGCAAGCCGCCGAGATGACGGCACTCATCGCCAACGCTTGGTGTTCGACGTCGGCGCCCGTGTACCCGAGCCCCAGTAGCTCGTTTTCCCGCTCGTCGCAAAGTCGAGCCATATGCAAAGCAGTCCAGAGATGCTGTGTCGCAAGTGGCTGCCAGACCTGGACGGTGGCAGAAAACGCTCCCGCGCCGGTAGCTGTCATGGATCGAAGCTACAGCCTCGTCAGTCTTCATCATCACACTTCGGGTATCTCGGAGTCGTCCCCGTCCGTCGTGCCACAGACGTGCAATGAACGCGGGGCATCAGGGGTGAATCCAGGTACCCCAGGAGCAACCGCCTGCCAGGTTAGACCTGCGCTCCTGCACATCCGCCAACTTCCCAAGCAGACAGCGCGGGTTCGATTTTCGTCATAGGCTCAAACCCGAAACGCCCAGTTCATCCGCGAAGTTTCATCGTTTCCAGGGACCCGCAGTGCGTGGTGGTGGCATTACAGTGGGCGCTATACCGTGCGTGAAGCTCGAGCGTCGAGCATTGCTGCGTCGGACGGCTCGGCCCGTCCTGATGCTTCTCGGCTGCTCGGTGCTCGGCGCTGTCGCGCTGCTGGTGCTTCTTTGCGTCGGAGTCAACCTCTTCGGGCCCCTGATCTTCCTAGCTTGAAGGCGCGGCGACGTTCGTCGGCGGGTGTGGGCGTTCGGGGCGACGGCGCCACGCCAGTATCGCGAGCAGACCGGGGAACGCGCCCCAGACGGTGAGCATCAACAGCCAGAACAACAGTGGTTGGGCGATGGGGCCGGGCTCGGGATGCTCGTATGTCGGGGTATGGAAAACCCCTGAGTACCAGACGAGCCAGAGCGCGAGATCGGCGAAGAACAGCGCGCAACCACCGAGGATGACCCACCTCCACGCACTGGCGGTGCCCACGATCAACGCCAGGCCCGCCGCCCCCGCGACGATCAGCTTGGCGACGGCCAGGGCGTGCCTGCCCGCCGAGACCTCCTCGTCCGGCATCCCCTCGAAGAGCAGCACGAACGTGTAGACCAACACCAGAACCGCAGCGACACAGGCGCCGAGCCCGGACAGGACGCGCGTCCAGACGCTCGATGACAACAACATGAGGGCATGCTATTCAAGGAGACCCCGTCCGGCAGGCCCCGGTTCAGCCGGTATGCAGAGTGCGGAATTTGCTGCCGTGGAACACGAGTGGGTCGAGGTCTTCGCGAGCGGCTATGCGGTTGACGCGCAGCAGGACGACGAGATGGTCACCCGCGGGGACGTGGGTTTCCGGCACACCTTCGATCCAGGCGGTGGCGCCGTCGATGAACACGGCTTCGCCGGTGCCGCGGTGCAAGGCGGTCTCGCGGAAACGGTCGCCGTTGCGGGCGCCCAGTGCCTTGGCGGCCGCTTGCTGGTCGGTGCCGAGCAGGCTCAGCCCGAGGTGGCCGGCGCCCGCGAGTTTCGGCCAGGTCGACGACGATTTCTGCACGCAGAAGGACACCAGCGGCGGGTCCAGCGAGACCGGAACGAAGGTGCTCACCGCCAAACCGTGTGGCGTGCCGTCTATTTCGGCGCACACCGCGACGACGCCGCTGGGGAAGTTGGCGAAGGCGCGGCGCAGGCCGGTGCCGTCGGCGGGAAAGTCCAAGAGCTCACGCATGATTCGTCGCTTCCACGGGTAGATCGGTCAGCGCCGCGACGACCGGTGCCCAGCGCTGCGCGTAGGCCTCGATGACGCCGTCCTCGGCGAAACTGCGGTCGGCGAGGTAGAGCCCGGGCAGCGCCGCGGTCCCGCCGATCTCCACCAGCACCGGCTTGAGCAGCAGGTCCGGCGCCAGCGCGTGGGCCGGGCCCGCGCCGAGCATCACCGGAACGGTGATCACCCCGGCCAGCCCGGTGCCGCCGTCGAACTGTTCGAGGAACAGTTTCAGCAGGCCGGTGTAGGTGGCTTTGAAGGTGGGGCTGGCGAACACCACCAGTTCCGAGGCCGCCACGGTGCGCGCGGCCTCGGCGACGGCGGGGTCGCCCCAGCCGAGTAGGCCGGGGCCGAGCGTCACCAGGTCGATCACGGCGGGTTCGGCGTCGGGCCGCAGCGCGCGGGCGACGCGCACCGCCGCGTCGAGGGTGCGGGAGGCCGGCTTCGGATTGCCGACGACGACGGTCACGGTCACGGGATGGTCCTCACTTCGTTCGTCGGTGCTCAGATGACGCCGTGCAGCGGCGGCGGCCGGTCGTGCAGGATGGCCCGCCCGATGTGCTGGTACTTCCACCGCACCGGGTCGTGCAGGGTGTGGGTGCGCGCGTTGCGCCAGAAATGGTCGAGCCGATGCGCGGCCGCGGCACTGCGCGTGCCACCCACCTCGAATATCGCCGCCGACACCTCGTTCGCAGCACGATCGGCGAGGATCTTCGCGGTCGCGACGGCGATCGAGGCGCGAGCGGCGTCATGATCACGCCCGTCCGTCTCGGCCGGGGCTGATCCCTCCCCGCCGCCGCGGGCAGGCGCGTCTGCCCGAACCACCGCATCGGAGACCCGGACCGCCGCGTCCACCGCGGCACCGGCCACGACCAGCGCCGCCTCCGCCGCCCCCACAGCGACCCCCAGCTCACCGAACCGCTGCACCAGCAGCGGATCGTCCGCGGCCCGCGTCACCTCGGCCTCGAACCACGGTCTACTGCGCGTCCGCACGAATTCGGCGGCCGCTTCCAGCGCTCCCCGAGCGATTCCCGCGTCGATCGCGGCATGCAGCAACTGCGCGTACGCGCCGTACCCGGTGGGCGCGTGCACCGCCGCGGCACGGGCGACGAGCTGATCGATCTCGACCGGAACCGCGTCGAACTCGACGGTCCCACTGCCGGTCGTGCGCTGTCCCAGCGCATCCCAGTCGTCGACGATGCGCACACCGTCGGCCGACGCGGGTACGAACGCCACGTATTCACCGGGCGCCAGCCCTGAAACATCCTCGGGATCATCGAGTCTCGTGAGCACGGCCAGCAGGTCCGCGAACAGCGACCCGGTGCAGTAGTACTTGGTCCCCTCGACGACGAACCGCTCCCCCTCGGGCCGCAGCACCGTGCCGATCTCGGCGACGGTCGCGCCCCCGCGTTCGGATTGCGCGTTCGCGATCCGGGCCCCGGCGAGCACCCGCCCGAAGATCTCCCCCTGCTGCGCGGGCGCGCCCGCCAGCCGCACCAGGTTCAGGTACACGAAGTGACTGTGCGGGATCTGCGCGATGTTCGGGTCCGCCGTCGCGAGAATCCGCACCACCTCGGCGACCACGCTGGGCGGCAGGTCACCGCCGCCGAACGCCGCGGGCACCGTGATCGCCAGCAGTCCGCTCGCCGAGAGCTGGTCGAGTTCCTCGTGCGGCAGCCTGCGCGTGTGGTCGCGTTCGGCCGCACCCGCGGCGAATCCGGCGGCGAGCTCGGCGGCGAGAGCCAGCGCCTGGGCGGCGGTGGTGACCCGCTGCGCGGTCACCACCGTCATCAGCGTCCCGCCGCGACCGGGGTTGCGGCGGCCTCCAGCTCACGCACCAGCGGCAGCACCTTCGCGCCGAAGTACTCGATCTCCTCCTGGAAGTGCAGGAACCCGGCCAGGATCAGGTCCACGCCCAGCGCCCGGTAGGCCACGATCCGCTCGGCGATCTGCTCGGGCGTGCCGATCAGGCCGGTGCGGAAGCCGTCGTTGTACTGGACCAGGTCCTCGAAGGTCGAGTCGGCCCACATGCCCTTGCGATCGGCGGTGGACGCGCCCGCCTGCTGCACGGCATCCCGGAAGCCTTGCACCGCGGGCTTGTTCGCCTTCTCGACGATCTCGCGCAGGGTGTCGCGGGCTTCCTTCTCGGTGTCGCGGGCGATGATGAACCCGTTGAGCCCGAACTTCACCTCGCGATCGTTGGCCCTGGCCACCTCGCGCAGGTCGTCGAGCTGTTCGGTGACGCCGTCGAAGTCCTTGCCGTTGGAGAAGTACCAGTCGGCGTAGCGGCCGCCGTTGCGGCGCGCGGCGGTGGAGTTACCGCCTTGGAAAAGTTCGGGATTCGGCCGTTCGGGGGTGTTGAGCGGCTTGGGCTTGAGGGTGAAGTCGCGGATGCGGTAGAAGTCGCCGCCGTAGTTCACCGCGTCCTCGGTCCAGATCTTGCGGATCACCTCGAGGAATTCGGCGCTGCGCCGGTAGCGCTCGTCGTGCTCGAGCCACGGCTCACCCAGCGCCTGGAACTCCCCGGCGAACCACCCGGACACCACGTTGATGGCGAACCGGCCGCCGGACAGGTGATCCGCGGTCGCGCCGAATTTCGCGAGCACGGCGGGATGCCACAGCCCGGGATGCACGGCCGCGATCACCTTGAGGCGTTCGGTGGCGCCGAGCAGCGCGAGACTGAACGAGGTCGACTCGTGCTGGAACTCGGCGCCGTAGGACGCGGTGTAGCGGACCTGGGACAGCGCGTATTCGAAACCGTTGCGCTCGGCGGTCTGGGCCAGCTTGCGGTTGTAGTCGAAATCCCAGCTGGTCCGCTGCTCGATATCGCTCGTGACGAGTCCACCACTGACATTGGGGACCCAGTACGCGAACGAGACCTGATCGGCGATTCTCTCCGTGGTCATGAAGGCTCCTGTCGTCGGCGGCACGTTCCAGTGCAACACCGGCGCCGGAGCCCGACGAGGGTTTGAATCGCGGCGATCGATACGCGTCAGCCGCCCAGGCGCACGCAGTCCTGGGCGATCTTGGACTGGGCGGCGCTCACCTTGGCGGCGTCCTGCTCGCCGAGCAGTTCGGCCGGATCACCGGTCTGCGAGTTCGACACCATCACCCGCAACCCGTCCTGCGACATCCCCGAATCGAGGAAGACCTGCGCCGCGCAGTCGGCCAGGGCCGGGTTGGACAACCCCTTGTCCTGCAACGACTTCGACAGCTCCGCTTGGGTGACGGCCGCGGGCTCGTCACTGCCGCACGCAGAAAGTACCGGCGCGGCGAGCAATGCCGCGGCGATGAGACAGATCCGCACTCTCGAGTCCTCTCGATCGGCGCGCATCGGCCGATGCGCCAGCCGTGTGGATCATGCCGCACCGGCGCCCGCGAGGCCACACCGTCGTCCCGCCCGCTAACTGACTCACGAGTAAGATAGCGCCATGGGAGACCACATCACCACCAGGTTCGACAGCGACCGCGCATATATCACCCTGAATCGGCCCGGCAAACACAACGGACTCACCTTGGAAATGCTGCGCGATCTGGTCGCCGCGGCCCGAAAAGTGGCCGAGCGCAAAGAAACCCGGGTCGTCATCGTCAGCGGCAACGGGCCCAGTTTCAGTAGCGGACTCGATATCGCGGCGGCCACCCGCGACCCGCTGGCTATCGTGCGCGAATTCCTGCCGCGACCGTGGCGCGGTACCAATACCTTCCAGGAGGCGTGCTGGGCGTGGCGCCGCCTGGACGTCCCGGTGATCGCCGCCGTGCACGGCCGCTGCTTCGGCGGCGGCCTGCAGCTGGCGCTCGCCGCCGACTTCCGGATCGCCGCGCCGACGGCGGAGTTCTCGGTCATGGAAGCCGCGCACGGCCTGATTCCGGACATGTCGGGCGCCGTCTCGTTGTCCCAGCTCATCGGCATCGACCAGGCCCTGCTGCTGACCATGACCGCCGACCCCGTCGACGCCGCCGAAGCCAGGCGGATCGGCCTCGTCACCGACCTCGCCGAGGACCCGCTGGCCGCCGCCGAAACCCTCGCCGACCGCGTCGCCGCCCGCGATCCCCGCGCGGTCGCCGCCGCCAAGCGGCTGTTCGACCGGTCCTGGCAGCGGAATTCCCGCTCGACCTTCGCCGCCGAGCGCGCGGCCCAGGTGCCATTGCTGCTGCGTAAAGCCCTGAATCGTAGCTAGCGACAAGCTATCCGTCATCTGTTCATAACAACTCACGGGACGATGAGCCACACATCACGGCGATCTGCTGTTAGCATCGCTGCGATTCGCCCATCAGTCGAAATGTGGTACGCGACACAGGTGAACCTGGAGCGTGCTTACAGTTCGGCACGACCCGGAGGCTCCGACGACCGTGAACAAGACCGGCCCCCTCCTGCTGGCAGCGCTGGCAGGTGCCACGGCCTTGCTGGTGAGCGGCGCGACCCCCGCCATGGCAAATCCGAACGCGATCAACCCCATCCCGGTGCTCAACGGAACCCACGGCCTGCCCGCCCTGCACGGGCGCACGCAAGCCGTCTTCCAGGTCACCGGCATGGCCAGCCCGAACAACACCCAGAACTACAACGTGCTGGGCACCGACCTGGGCATCATGTGGGACAACGGCCGCGGCCAGATGCTGACGGCCTTCGGCGACACCGCGGGCATCGGCTTCCCGAACCTGCTCGCGGGCAGCACCTGGGCGTGGCGGTCCAACATCCTGGTCCGCAGCCAGACCAAGGACCCGTCGAACGGGATCTTCTTCGACAGCGTCGTGCGCGACGTGGTGGGCCAGGCCCGCGACCTGATCCCCAGCCCGAAGATCCCGTTCCTGGAGATCAGCCGCATCCCCACCGCGGGCATCTCCGCCAACGGCGTGCAGTACCTGTCGCTGATGTCGGTGAAGACCTGGGACGCGCCCGGCGAGTGGACCACCAGCTTCTCGGGCCTGGCCGCCTCGGCCGACAACGGCGAGACCTGGGCCGATCTCGGTCATACCCGTCGCCCCGACGAGGGTGGCAACAGCAACTTCCAGATGAACTCGTTCGTCAAGGACGGCGGCTTCGTCTACGAGTACGGCACCAGGTCCGGCCGCAACAACGACGCCTTCATCGCGCGCGTGCCGGAGGCCGAGATCGAGAATCTCGGCGCCTACGAGTACTGGGACGGCGGCGAGTGGAAGCTCAACGACGTCAACGCGGCGGCCCCGATCATGGGCGGCGTCGGCGAGCTGTCGGTGATGTACAACGAGTACCTGGGCCAGTTCGTCTCGCTGACCACCGACCCGTTCAACTCGGTCGTGCTCCGCAAGGCGCCGTCCCCGCAGGGCCCGTGGAGCGCCCCCGAGGTCCTGATCGACGCCCGCGAACTCCCCACCGCCTACGCCCCGTCGATCTTCCCCTACCAGACCGGCCGCGACCTCTACTTCATGACGACCATCCACACCCAGTACAACGTCGTCCTGATGCGTACCCGGCTCTGATCGCTCGCCCGCCTGGCACCATAGGTCTGGTAAGCACATGGGTAACTCACCGGGGACGGGCTGACATGACCTCCGATCAACCGCAGGCCGCATCGGCATCCGGTCACGCACCTCGGTCCGGCCAGGAGTCGCGGGGAGGCGGACCGGCCGATTGGGACGCCCGGTATGCCCAGAGTGAACTGGTCTGGGGCGCACCACCGAACAGCACGGTGGTCGAGTACGTCTACGGCCTCGACCGCCGCGTGCCGCTGCTGCCCGACGAGCCCGGCGGCGCTCCGCCCGAGCTGCCCCGCGCCCTCGACCTGGCCTGCGGCGAGGGTCGCCACGCCCTCTGGCTGGCGACCCACGGCTGGCACGTCGACGCGGTCGACTTCTCCCAGGTGGGCATCGACAAGGGCCGCACGGTCGCGGCCCGGCTGTCCCGGTCGGTGCGTTCCCGGGTGGACTGGCGGTGCGCCGACATCACCGATCTCGCCACCGCCGGGCTCACCGGCCCGTACGAACTGATCCTGATGGTCTTCGTACACCTGCCCGCCGCCCAGCGCGGCGCCCTGCTGCGCGAGCTGGCGGGCATGCTCTCCCCCGGCGGCCTGCTGCTGGTGCTCGGCCACGACTCCAGGAACCTGACCGACGGCTACGGCGGCCCGCAGGACCCGGCGATCCTGTTCACCCCCGAGGACGTGCGCGCCGAACTGGGCGACGCGGACCTCACGATCCGGGTCGCCGACGCCGTCCTGCGTCCCACCGAGGGCCCCGACGCGATCGACGCGCTGGTCGTCGCGGAACGGAACCGACCGGAATCAGGCGAAGCGAGCGCGTAGCTGCTCGGCGAACCCGCGCGCCGAAGCCAGATCCTCCGCGCTGGGGCGGCCCTTGTTCAGCCCGCCGACCAGCGCGAGCGGCCCCATGGTGTCGAGTCCGCGGCAGGCGAACCCACCCACCACCTCGAACCCCTTCGCGGTGAGCTGGTCACCGAGATTGCGCAGGTAGGGACGGAATCCCGGCTCGGGCAGGCCACTGGTGGCGAAGACGAACGCCTCGCGCCCCTGGCCGGCGGGCAGCGCCTCGACGAACTCGCGCAGCCGCGCGTCCAGCGACATCCAATACACGCCGGAACCGAAGCCGACGAGGTCGTAGTCCGCGAGGTCGGCCGCGCCGACCTCGGCCGGCTCCACCACCTTCGCGTCGAGTACGGCGCCGATCTCCTCGGCGACCTTCCTGGTGTTGCCGTGCGACTTGGACGTACACACGATGAGCGCCTTCACGATGACCCCTCCCATCTCGACCGACACTGTCCGCCGCAGCCTACCGCCAGCGGCGCAACCACGGCTCGACCGTCGCGGCGATGACATCGAACCCGGTGCGGAACGAATGCGCCTGCTTGGGAATGACTTTCACCTCGGCGGCGTCGGCCGGATCGGGCACGCCGAAGGGATCGCTGCCGCCGTTGATCACCACCACCTCGATGTCGCCGGGCGCGAGCAGTTCCGCCCGCCTGCTCTTGTCCGGCTTGCCCGGCGGATGCAACGGGAACGACAGCGCGATCACCCCGCGCGCGCCCACGTCGACGGCGGTGCGACACGCCACCCGCGCGCCGTTGCTGCGACCCCCCTGGACAAGCGGCAGCCCGGCAAACCTGGTCCGCAGGGCCGCCACGATCTCGCGCCAGGCCTCGTCCTGCTTGTCCGCGGCCCCCGGCGCGCGCCGACCCGCCACCCGGTACGGCTGAGTCACCCTGGCTACCGCACCACCGGCCTCTATCGCCGAATCACGCACGGCCAGAATGTCTTTCGCATCGACGCCGCCGCCCGCGCCGTGCGTGATCACCAGCAGAAAAGCCGGGTCGTCGACCTCGTCGAGCTCGATCTCGGCGGGCCCGGCACTCGTCTCGATGCGCACACCTCACGGTAGCCCCGCCGTCGCGGCGAGCAACGTTTCCGCGCGCGTGCGTGTTCTTCACATCACATTGTGGTCAGGCCCTTTGCCGAAGGCATTACCCGCCGGTAATATGGTCCATAAGTTACCCGCGAGTAGCATGCGGAAAACCGGCACGCTACCCGGTGGACGTCACACGGGCGGGAACGGCGCACAACCGACCGCACCAGAACTCAACGGAGAGTGAGTACTCACATGGGCCACTACAAGGCAAACGTTCGCGACCTCGAGTTCAACCTCTTCGAGGTTCTCGGCATCGACAAGCTCCTCGACGCGGGCGCCTTCGGCGACCTGGACACCGACACCGTCAAGGAGATGCTGTCCGAGGTCCGCCGCCTGGCCGAGGGCCCGCTGGCCGAGTCGTTCGCCGACGCCGACCGCAACCCGCCCACGTTCGACCCGAACACCCACACCGTCACCCTGCCCGAGTCCTTCAAGAAGTCCTACAAGGCGCTCGAAGAGGGCGAGTGGGCCAAGGTCGGCGTCGTCGAGGAGCTCGGCGGCCTGAACGCCCCGTCCGCCATCACCTGGGCCCTGTCGGAGATGGTGCTCGGCGCCAACCCGCCCATCCAGATGTACGCCGCGGGCGCCGGCTTCGCCCAGGTGTTCTTCAACAACGGCACCGACGAGCAGAAGCAGTGGGCCGCCAAGATCGCCGACCGCAACTGGGGCGCCACCATGGTGCTGACCGAGCCGGACGCCGGCTCCGACGTCGGCGCCGGCCGCACCAAGGCGATCAAGCAGGAAGACGGCTCGTGGCACATCGAGGGCGTCAAGCGCTTCATCACCTCGGGTGACTCCGACGACCTGTTCGAGAACATCATGCACCTGGTGCTGGCCCGCCCCGAGGGCGCCGGTCCGGGCACCAAGGGCCTGTCGCTGTTCTACGTCCCGAAGATCCACTTCGACTTCGAGACCGAGACCTACGGTGACCGCAACGGCGTGTTCGTCACCAACGTCGAGCACAAGATGGGCATCAAGGCCTCGGCCACCTGTGAGGTCACCTTCGGCGGCCACGGCGTGCCCGCCAAGGGCTGGCTGGTCGGCGAGGTGCACAACGGCATCGCGCAGATGTTCGACGTCATCGAGAACGCCCGCATGATGGTCGGCACCAAGGCCATCGCGACCCTGTCGACCGGTTACCTGAACGCGCTGGAGTACGCCAAGACCCGCGTCCAGGGTGCCGACCTCACCCAGATGACCGACAAGTCCGCGCCGCGCGTGACCATCACCCACCACCCGGACGTGCGTCGTTCGCTGGCCACCCAGAAGGCGTACGCCGAGGGCCTGCGCGCGATCTACCTGTACACCGCCGCGCACCAGAACCCGGAGATCGCCGAGGCTGTCTCGGGAGCGGACAAGGACGTCGCGTTCCGCGTGAACGACCTGCTGCTCCCGATCGTCAAGGGTGTCGGCTCCGAGCGCGCCTACCAGTACCTGACCGACTCGCTGCAGACCTTCGGTGGCTCCGGCTTCCTGCAGGACTACCCGATCGAGCAGTACATCCGCGACGCGAAGATCGACTCGCTGTACGAGGGCACCACCGCCATCCAGGCCCAGGACTTCTTCTTCCGCAAGATCGCCCGCGATCGCGGTGTGGCCCTGGCCCACGTGGCCGGCCAGATCCAGAAGTTCATCGACGCCGACTCGGCCAACGAGCGCATCAAGGGTGAGCGCAAGCTGCTCGCCACCGCGCTCGAGGACGTGCAGACCATGGCCGCCACCCTGACCGGCCACCTGATGGGCGCCCAGGAGCAGCCGACCGAGCTGTACAAGGTCGGCCTGGGTTCGGTCCGCTTCCTGATGGCGGTCGGCGACCTGTTCATCGGCTGGCAGCTGCTGCAGCAGGCCGAGATCGCGCTGGCGGCCCTGGACAACGGCGCCACCGGCTCCGACGTCGCCTTCTACACCGGCAAGGTCGCCTCGGCGCAGTTCTTCGCCCGCAACATCCTGCCGGAGCTGACCGCCACCCGCGCGATCCTGGCCAACCTGGACAACGACATCATGGAACTGGACGAGGCCGCCTTCTGAGGTTGACGGTCTGACCGATTCCCGAACGACCCCGGAGCACTTGCTCCGGGGTCGTTCGCTGTTTACGGATCGGCCGCCGCACCCCAGGTCAAGATTCGGTTTCGTGTCCGCCGAGCCCTTCTGTACACTGCCCATCACCTGTAGGGTGATGGAAGGGGGACGAGGTGCGGCTGGTGTTCGCGAAGGACTCACTTCGGTCCCTGTGGGAGGACGAGAAGTACAAGCCGAACGGACTAGACCCAGAAGCAGTGGCCGCCTTTCGCAAAAAGGTCCAACTACTCCAGGCAGCCTCCAGCGAGATAGAGCTTCGAAACTTCCGGTCGTTGAACCTGGAGAAGCTGAAGGGCGACCGACAAGGCCAATACTCGATCAGACTGACCAGGAAATGGCGGCTGATCCTACAGTTCAAAACCGATGACGAAGGGCGCACAGTACTGATCCTCGAACTGTGCGACTACCACTGATCGCCGTGAGGGGAGGCCTGGAATGATGATCGAGAGCACTGGGCTGCCTGCGCAGGCATTCCCGGCAGGCGAGTACCTGCGGGATGAGATCGAAGCACGTGGCTGGACGATCTCCGAATTCGCCCAGATTCTCGGCAGACCACCACAGGCGGTTTCCGAAATCCTGAACGGCCACAAGGAGATAACTCCGGAGACCGCGCTCGAGATTGCGGCCGCGACGGGGACCGAGGCCGCTACCTGGCTGCGACTCCAGAACACCTATCGGCTCTGGAAACTCGCCCGAACCGCCGACCCGACACGAACGACTGCGGTATCCCGGCGCGCACGCCTCGCCCAACTCGTCCCGATGCCGGAACTTCGGCAGCGTGGAATCATCCCGGCGGGAGCCAGTCTCGACGACGAAGAGGCAGCGGTGTGCGATCTCTTGCAGATCTCCGACATCACCGAGCCGCCGGCGTTCGAATTCGCCGCACGCCGATCCGACGAAAGCGCACCGATCTCACCCGCACAGCTCGCCTGGATCGCCTGTGTCCAGCGAGAAGCTGGCCGGAGCGAGCCCGATCTTCCCCCACTGGGAGACCTTTCGGCGCTCGCGGCCGCGACCGTTCGGCTGACACGAGAACCATCGAAGATCGCGGTCCTTCCGGATATGTTCGCGCAGAATGGAATCCGCCTTCTCTACGTGAAAGCCTTCAATTCGGGGAAGATCGACGGCGGCGCCTACCTGGACAAAGCGGGTTTACCGGTGATCGGGCTGTCGGGGCGGATCCAGCGAATTGACAGCGTGGTGTTCACGCTCCTGCATGAGCTCGCGCACGTAGCACTGGGTCACCTGGACAATGGAATTCGGGTGGACTCCGATGTCTGCTCGGCGACCGAGGATGAAACTGAGCGTGCTGCGGATCGACTGGCCACGCGGTGGGCGCTTCCGGAGAAGATCGCTCTTTCAGCTCCGATATCGAAGCGTGCCGTCCTACAGCGCGCGACAGCATTGGAGGTGCATCCCGGATTGATCGTGGGCAGACTCCAATACCAGCGAATCCTCCCATGGACCCATCTGCGTGACTTGACTCCCAACGTCCGTCAGTTCCTGGCGTCTTGGTGACGGGTGCCGGTCAGTGGGCGAACCAGCCGGTGGGGGCTACTTCTTTGCCCATGCGGGGGACGTATTGGTCGAAGTAGACGCGGGCGATGAGTTCGCGGCGGCTGCGGACGCCTGCTTTTTCGAAGATCGATTTCAGGTGGTCCTGGACCGTGTAGGCCGAGACGTGCAGGGCGGTGGCGATCTCCTTGGTCTCGACGCCCTGCAGGACGAAGCGGGTGACGTCGTGTTCGCGCGGGGTGAGGCCGAAGGCGGCGACGACCAGGGTGACGATCTCCGGCGGGCGGGCCTCCTCGATGGTCACCACCACGTCGCCGCGGGCGCCGTCCGGCCCGGCCAGCGGCGAGGCGTGCAGCACCAGCCACACCCCTGACGGGGTACGCACCCGTGCCCTCGGCATCTGCGCGCCGGGCGTGCCGAGCATTCGCCGCGCGGCGCTGACCAGCGAGATCACCAGGCTGCGCGGGTCACCGCTGTGCACCGTCGACCGCAGCTGCGCGAAGCGTTCCTCGGCGCCGAGGCTCACCTGCACCACCTCGTCGTTCGCGTCGACGATCACCACCGCCGGGCCCGCGGTCTCGGCGCCGAGGTCGGCGACATCGGCGAGCCGGGTCAGCACACCGGCCCGCACCCCACGCGCGAACGATCCGGACAGGGTGGCCAGGTAGTCGACCTCGTCCGCGCCGAACTTCGGATCGTCACTGCCACGGAACAGCGCCAGGCAACCCCAGGCTCCCGAACCGTCACGGAACACCAGCCGCGACTCGTCGCCGAAACCGTAGTGCGGGCGCATCAGCCGGGCCATCCGCTCGCAGCTCTCGATGTCGTCGCCCAACAGCTCGTACAAGCCCACCGCGTTCCGCTCCGACAGCGCCAGCGACCGGAACGAGGTCGCGTCCTCGGTGCCGTACTCGATGACGCCGAACAGCATGTCGTGCTCGTTGTCCGACATGAGCGACCCGTACTTGCGGGCACTGGTGAGCATCATGGTGGCCGGGTCGTGCGTGCCGACGCAGGCCGCGACGGCGGGCACCGCGCGGCGCACCGCGTCGGTGGCCTCGACCAGGAATTCGTCGAGGTCGAGCCCGGCGCGCGAGAGAACGTCGATGTCGCTCCGCACACGCTCGGGAAGAAGCCGGCTGCGCATGCGATCCAGTATGCGCCGCGCACCGTAGGGCCCGATATCCCAGAATCCTGGGATATCGGATTCCCCCACCGGTTGGGATGGTCGCCGCCCCGGTGACCCGGCGACGCTGAAGCCGTGACCATCACCATCGAGACGACACCCGTCGACGAGACCGGCCGCCTCGTGCACGCCGAAGACGCCACCGCACAGCTGTGCCTGGCCTTCGCGCGGCTCGAGTCGGCACTCGCCGCGCGCGGGCTCGGTGCGTCGGCGATCACCGGCCTGCTGGTGCGCACCTGCACCCCCGCCGACCCGTCCGATCTCGCCGATCTCGTCGAGGAATGGCTCGACGGCGCCCCGGTGCCCGTCGACCTGGTCGGCGTCGCGCACCTCGCGCTGCCGGGCATGCTCGTCGAACTCAGCGCACAGGTGCCGTTCACCCACTCCGATCCCGATCCGAAGGACCGACCATGAACCCCACCACCACCGACCTGTCCGCGCTGCGCGACCTGGACACCGTCCTGTTCCCGGACGACCCCGGCTACCCGGCGAGCTGCGTGCCGTGGAATGTCGCGATCACCCAGCGCCCCGCCGCCGTCGCGGTGCCGCGCTCGGCCGACGACGTCGTCGCGCTCGTGCGCGCCGCGACCGCCCTCGGCCTGCGCATCGCCCCGCAGAGCACCGGGCACGCGGCCGCCGCGCTCACCGACGTGACCTTCGACGATGTGGTGCTGGTGCGCCTGCACGAACTCACCGGCGTCACCGTCGACCCCGCAGCCCGCGTCGCGCGCGTCACCGGCGGCACGCTCTGGCGCGAGGTGATCGCGGCGACCGCGCCGCACGGACTCACCGCCCTGCACGGCAGTGCCGGTGATGTGGCGGCGGTCGGCTACCTGCTCGGTGGCGGTCTGTCGTTCTACGGCCGCGAATACGGGCTGGCCGCGTCGGCCGTGCGCGCGATCGAGCTGGTGACCGCCGACGGCGTCCTCGTGCGGGCGACCGCCGAGGACAACCCCGACCTGTTCTGGGCGCTGCGTGGCGGCGGCGGCAATTTCGGCATCGTCGTCGCGATCGAGATCGCGTTGCTCGAGCTGGCCGACGTGTTCGCGGGCATGCTGCTGTGGGATATCGAGCACGCCCCCGAAGTGCTTGCCACCTGGGCGGATTGGACGCGGTCGGTCCCGGAGTCGGTCACCACCGCGGTGCGGCTCATGCGGTTCCCGCCGCTGCCGGAACTCCCGCCGTTCCTGGCGGGCCGCAGTCTGGTGGTGATCGACAGCGCCGTCCTCGAATCCGACGAGCGCGCCGCCGAACTCCTCGCCCCGCTGCGGGCCCTGTCCCCCGAACTCGACACCTTCGGCCGTATCCCCGCCGCCGCGCTGCTCGACGTGCACATGGACCCGCCCGGCCCCACCCCCGCGATCAGCGACCACGCGCTGCTCACCGAACTCCCGCAGGCGGCCGTCGCCGCCCTGCTCGCGGTGGCCGGGCCCGGCGTGCAGACCCCGCTCATGTTCGCCGAACTGCGCCACCTCGGCGGTGCGCTCGCCCGGCACCACGACGCGGCGCTGTCGCGTCTCGCCGGCGAATACGCCCTGTTCGCGGTGTCGCCCGCGCCGACACCGGAGCTGTTCGCCCTCGGCGACACCGTCACCTCGGGCATCGTCGCGGCGCTGCGCCCGTGGGCGGGCGGTGCGTCGTTCCCCAACTTCGCCGACCGCCCGATCGACACGGCCACCGCCTTCACTCCCGCCGAATGGCAACGCCTGCAACAGCTTCGCGACATCTACGACCCGGCGCGGGTCTGGGTCGCCGCGCACGCGGTCGGCGGACGCTGAGACCTGCCGGTGATGTCGCGCGAACGAGGGGTTCGCACGACATCACCGGGCGTATCCTGGGCTTACCGTCGGTGCGGGGTGAGGCTCGGGGGTTTGCGATGGGTGAAAGTACCGCGCTCAGTGTGTATTTGCGGGAGCGCCGGATGGCCGCGGGCCTGGCCCGCACCGAGCTCGCCGCGCGTGCGCAGATGGCGCCGCTGTTGATCAGCCAGATCGAGTCGGGCGCTCTGGTGCCGAATACGACCATGCTGCAACGGCTCTTCGACTCCCTCGATGTACCGATCTGGTATCGCAAGCACATCCTCGTGCTCGGCCTGCCCGCCGTCGACAACGGCGCGCCGCCGCTGACCCCGTCGGCCGAGGACCTGGCCGACCTGGCCAGCCTCACCCACCCGGCCTGTTTCCAGCGTTTCCCCACGATGGATCTGCTCGCCGCGAACGCCGAATATCAGCGCCTGTTCCCCGGTCTCGGTGCCGGCGCCAACGCACTGGAGTGGATGTTCCTCGATCCGGTGGCCAAGAAGGTGTTCATCGACTGGACCACCGAAGCGCAGCTGCTGGTGCACGCCTTCCGCATGCTGGCGCCGCTGGCGCCCAAGCAGCGCGTCACCGCGATCATCGAGGCGTGCGACAAATCGCCGGACTGGGACCCGATCTGGACCAGCGAGGTCCGCCCACAGGACATCGCCCGCCGCCACCTGCGGGTGCGCGAACGCAGCACCGGTCTCGAACGCCGGATGCTGCTGCGGATCTACGACCCGGCCTTCCCCACGCGACCGTGGTGGCTCTACCGCCTGATCCCCACCCGCTGAAACGCCGAAAGACCGCCGCGGCGACGAGCACCGCGGCGGTCCGGCACGCGTGTGGACTAGGTGGTCGGCAGCGGCTTCACATCGCCCGAACCGGAGTTCAGCAGGTTCGACAGACCGGTGACGAAGTTCGAGGAACCGGTGACCGGCTCGTCGGCGACGGCGGTCGGCAGCGGCTTCACATCGCCCGAACCGCTCTCGATCAGCCTCGACAGACCGGTCACGAAGTTCGAGGAACCGGTGACCGGCTCGTCGGCAGATGCGACACCGGTGCCGCCGAGAACGATGCCGGCCGCGATGGCGACAAGGCCGAGGGTACGCATCTTGCGCATGATTCTCTCCTGAGTTTTCTGTCGCCGAACCGGAACAGGTCGGCGCGAATATGTTTAGCAGGTCAGATGTTCAGGTACATACGTGTCCGTGAACACATATTGAACAAACGGCTACCAGTGAATGCCGGCAAGGGCAGCTGAACAGCAGATACCGACAGTCGATTTGACCTGTCTCACATCGACACCCCGAGTGAATTACATTCGCCGCGAAAGAAACCCTGGCCGGGACCATCCCAGCGCGGTACCGAAACGCGCGATGCCCACCGGATTTCCGGCGGGCATCGGCGCGCAGCGGCTCAGATCGAGAACAGCTGGGTGGCCGCGGAAATCAGCGTGCTCAGCAAGTCCGCGAAACCGAGCAGCTCGGCGGAACCGGAATCGGCGATGATGGCGTTGTTCACATTCTCTCCTTCGGATGTATAACGAATTCCTATCACAGGAGAATTACAGCCACCACCACCACGGTGAACGTGACGGAAACTCGGAGTGACACTCTGCGCGCCGTCCGGTGTCACTTCCAGTGAGCCACCACTCCGCGACGCCCCCGACGAACCGCCGGTCCGCCGCTCGAGCAGGGTGGTCAGGCGCCGATGCGGAAACGGTTCCGATACTCGGTCGGCGTCGTATCCAGCCGCCGCCGAAAGGCCCGCGTCAGCGTGTCGACGGTATTGAAACCACAAGTGGCGGCGACCCGTTGGAGCGTGTCGTCGGTCGTCTCCAACCGATGCCGGGCCACCTCCACCCGCGCCGACTCGATATACGCCGCGGGCGTCATACCGAGTTCGGTGCGGAAGATCCGCGTGAGTTGCCGTTCGCTCACATGCGCCTGTGCCGCGAGTTCGGTGACGGTGAGGTGCTTCGCGATATTCCCGGTGATGAAATGCCGCAGATCGTCGATGCGCCGCGTGGTCGACACCGGCTCCAGCGAAACACTGAATTGGCTTTGCCCGCTTGGTCTTTTGAGATACATCACCAGCTGACGCGCCACCCGCAGCGCGGCCTCGTCGCCGAAATCGTCGGCCACCAGCGCCAGCGTCAGATCCAGGCACGCGGTGAGCCCCGCGCCCGTCCAGATATCGCCGTCGCGAATATAGATCGGATCCGCGTCCACTTCGATCGACGGATGCTCGGCCGCGAGCTGCTGCGCGGTGGACCAGTGCGTGGTCGCCCGCCGCCCGTCGAGCAGCCCCGCCGCGGCCAGAATGTGCGCCCCGACGCACACCGAGGCCACGCGCCGGGCATCCTTCGCCATCAGTGTCACCGCGGCCACCGCCGCCGGATCCACCAGCGCGCGCACCCGCCCGCCGTCGCTCTCCACCGCCCCCGGCACCACCACGGTATCGATCCGCCGTGCCGCGACCTCGGCGAACGTCACGTCCGGCAACACCCGCACCCCCGCGGAGGTCACCACCGGCGCCATCGTCTCCGCCGCCAGCACCACCTGGTACCCGGTCGGCTCCCCCATCTCCCGCGCCAACAGCGAGAACACCTCGGGCGGCCCGGTCACATCGAGCAGGTCGACCCGATCGAACAGCACGATCACCACCAGCCGATCCGCCACCGCACCTCCGCCCTCCATGTCTGAATCTGCAGGTTACATGACATTGCCGACATCCCACCCCGCTCCCTAGCGTGGAAATCACTCCCCGACGGAAAGGCTTCACCGATGGCTTCGCCCACCCTGCGCCAGCTCAACGGCTTCGACGAGACACCCGCCAGCCTGGCCGACTCCACCCTGATCCTGGTCGACTACCAGAACACCTACACCCAGGGCATCATGGAACTCCCCGGCTGGCAACCCGCCCTCGACGCGGCCACCGAATTGCTCACCAAGGCAAGAGAATCCGGAGCCACGGTCATCCACGTCATCAACGACGGCGGCGTCGGCACCCCCTACGACATCACCGCCGACATCGGCCGGATCCACCCCGCCGTAGCACCCACCCCCGACGAGAAAGTCATCGTCAAAACAGTCCCCAACGCCTTCGTCGACACCGACCTCGGCGCCGCGATCGACGCCGCCGGCCACAAATCCGTAGTCATCGCCGGCTTCATGACCCACATGTGCGTCACCTTCACCACCGAAGGCGCCTTCCTCCGCGGCAACACCCCCACCGTCGTCGCCGACGCCTGCGCCACGCGCGCCCTCGGCAATGTCACCGCGGCACAACTCCACGACAGCGCCCTCGCCACCATCGCCGACCTCTACGCCGTCGTCGTCCCCACCGCAGCCGATCTCACGCAGTAGCCCACCAACGCGAAAACGGCCCACACCCCGGTGTGGAGTGTGGGCCGTTTCGGCTCAGCGCAAGCTTTGGTGGCTAGTTGGGCGGGTAGCTACCGCCGGTGCCGAACAGGTCGCGGTAGATCCAGAACACCGCGCCGTCCTCGGCGATGAAGGTTGTCGCACCATTCAGGCCCGACTCGCTCAGCGTGTCCTGCGGGGGCTCGCCGGGGCCCGGAACACCCGGATCGGGAAGAACGCCGCGCCTGATGAGGTACGTCTCTTCGCCGGCTACCGCGTTGCTCGGAACCTCCCAGTAGGTGTCCCACGCGAGTGGGGTCTCGGAAGAACCCCCGCCCGGAACACCCACGATTCCGCCCAGGAACGGGCGGGACAGCACGGGCTTGGCCTGCCGCGGCACACGGATCGTGGTCCACGCGGTATTCGAGTTCACCCGGAGGCGAATCAACTTCGACATTTTCGTCTACCTTTCAACTGCTGGAGATGGCGTCAGGCGATCCGCACATAGGTGCTCGCGCCGCCGGAAACCGTTGCTTGCCAAGCGCTCTGAACGGTGCTGAACACCTCGAGCGTCACCGTGTCGGCAGGACTCACCGATGCGGTTCCGGTCACGGTCATCGTGCCGCTGGTCCCCGTCACCACGGCACCAATGGCCACTACGGTGCCGGTGACGACCAACCTCGCTTGATAGTTTCCCGACATCGACCCGCCTGCGAACACCACCGCGGCGGACAGCTGCGCACCGCCGTCGCTCGATTGCGGGCGCAACCCGTCGCCGGAGACCACCGATCCCGGGTAGGCGGTGGTGTCCGCCGTCCAGGCCGCGACGGTCGCCCAGGTATTGGCCGCACCCATCGGGCTGTTGCCGTTCTTGGTCATTCCTGAGGGCAGTACAGCATTGGCCCCCGCGAAGATATGGGGCATGACCTAGCCCTCCCCGGCCGAGCCGGCGGTGTCCACCGTTTCCGGCTCGGCCGGAGCCTCCGGCTCGACAGGCGTCTCGGGAACCGGCTCCGGATCAGGCGCAGGTTCGTCAGCCGCTCCGGGGTAGCCGGCTGCCGCGCTCTTCCAGTAGGGCGTGCCGTCGGGGCTCTCCGGTTCCGGCTGAGTTTCGAGCGGCTCCCACACCAGGATGGGGCCGCCGAGGAACATCGTGGGCATTACGCGGTCACCCCCGCCAGACTCGCCTGCAGACCACGACCGGCCGGGCTGTCCGCGGTGGTGATCTGCACGACGATCCGATCGCCGGCGACGAAATTCCAGGTCCCGGTGATACTGGTGTCGATCGCATGACCGGCTGCGGCGATTGTGGCCGCGGTGCCGGGGACGGCGACGCCGTTCTTCCGCAGTTCGACGACGAGGTTGCCGGTGCCCGCCGTCTCACCACGGTAGGTGATTTTCGAGACCGTCAGCGGGCGCTCGATCCGAAGGCCTTCGGGCAGAGTGTTCCCCGCTCCTGCGGTCCGAACACCGATGTGCGACTTGAACGCGATGTCATAGGCCTGGCCCGCCGCGGTCGGTGTGCGCGCATTCGTCAACCGAGAATCGGTGTCGGCCACCGCATGGACCACGGCGCGAACGGCGGCCTCGTCCGCGGCGGCCAACAGGGCACCGACGGTCGCGCTGGTACCGGTCAGCTGGCCGATCGGGTGAGTATGCGAGATCGGCGTACGCGCGTTGGTGAGCCGTGGGTCGTCACCGGCGACGGCAGTCGTCGCCGTATCGCCGATGGCCGGGGGGAACGTCGCGGGCTTGCCCGAAATGCCGCTCCAGAGCGTGGTGCCCGCGGGGCCGCGCACGACGATGCCCTGACCGTTCGGAGTCCAGCCGCCGACCGCCCGGTAGATGTAGAGCAGCCCATCGGATTTGACGATGTACTGGCTGCCATCCGGCGGCGACGACGGCAGCTGCGCATAGGACTCGGCCTGTCCGTCGATCTGAATCCCATGGCCGGCCGGCCCGACGACGACGGCGTTGCCCGCCGACATCGGCACCGGTGCCGCGAGTGTCAGGTCGACCAGGCCGGTGGAACCGGTGTCGGGGTTTTCCGGATCCGGACCCGGCATGTACTTAGGGACCTGGAAACTGAACGGGTCCAGCGGGATTCGTTCGCCGTCGTACGACAGGTCGAAGGACACTCGCCAGGTCCACTCCGCCGGGTTGGTGGCGGGACCAGGCGCGACCAGGCGCACACCTCGCTTGCCACGCCACGTCAGATAGCCGAACTCGTCGAGCTGGCATTCGTAGTGCTGGGGCAGTTGAACATAGGTGGCCGGTGCCGGCTGTGCGTCGCGTACCAGGATCTTGGGCGCGTCGGCGATGAAGGTGATGGTGCCGCTGAGCGGCGGAAACTCGGGCAAGTCCCCGAGGTCGGGCCCGTCGATCACGTTGGCGAGGAATCGACCGACGACCTTGCCGTACTCGAGCGGAGGCAGATCAGCCATGGCTCTATACCTTTCGAGATGATTGTGGCGGGCCGTGTCACGCCGGCAGCGCACGAACCTGCAGATGGGAATAGTTGCCGTTCACCGTGTAGCTGCCGCTACCCGCCACGCGGGACACCACGACGTACAGGGTGACGGTTTGGTTGGCCGGGACGATTCCGAATTGGGCCCCGGGCTCGACGGGATAGGCGAAACCCGGCGAGATCAGGACGTGTGCCATCCGCGACTCCCAGTGGCCCCAGCCCTGGGCGACCACCTCGCCGTCCGGCGCGCCGATGCGTACGGTCACATCGCAGCGCGTCGGTGAATTCGACGAGACGCCGACCGCGCCCTCGATCCAGGGTCGCCACTCGGTCGGCTGCGCCGGAATCGTGATGGCCGCCAGCACCTTGGAATCCTCTTTGAGATTCTGCGCGGTGAGGAACTGGTTGTTGCCGATGGTCCAGGGACCCCGCAGGCGGGGCGACGGGATCGGCCGGAACTTCTCGGTAGCGGCATCGAAACCGAGCACATATCCCTGGCCGAGCGGATTCTCCTCGGTGACCGAGACGTCGGAGGCATCCGCGATGCGGCCTGCTTCTCCGGGATCGCCCTGCTGGCCCTGGGCGCCACGGGGAAAGGTGATCTCCAGCTGCTGGTTCGGCGCCGTGCCCAGAATCCGAGCCGATGCCGTGGAGCCGGTCGGACCCGCGATCCCGACACCGGTCAGGACATTCACCGGACCCCGGCGTCCCGGGCGCCGGAACGCGTCGGCGAAGGTGATGAACTCCGTACCGGTCCAGTAGTAGATCGCGTTGTCTTCCACCACGCGCCAAGCCTTGCGCGCATCGGCGGTGGTCAACCCGAGCGCGGACAGCGCCGCGGCATCGGCGACATCACCCTGCCACGCCCACGGCCATGCCGCGGCGCCCTCGGGACCGGGTGCGCCGGCGGGACCTTCGCGCAGTTCGATCAGAACCTCACGGTCGACGATTTCGACCGGATTCACCGTGTAGGGCAGGCCGACCGAGTCCGCCACGCCACGCATGGTGATCATGACGTCCTGATCGAACGCGGTTGTCACTTCCTCGTTGCTCACAGCACCCCCACGGGTCGGGCCGTGCACACGATCTGCGCGTCGGCCATCTGGTAGTCGTAGTTCGCCGACCCGGCGCCGCGCCGCACCACCACATACAGGGTGGTTGCCTGGCCCGCCGGGATGACGCCCACCGTGCTGGACGGGGTCACATTGCGAGTCGCCAGATGCGGCTGGAACCGTGCCCGGGTGTGTGCACCGGTGACGAATCCGGTACCGAGAGCGACGATCTGCCCCGAGGCCGATCCGATCCGGACTTCGGCGTCGATCCGGGTGGAGAACTCATTGGAGTTTTCGTGCGGCCGAACGACCACACCGCCGGTGATCATCGGACGCCACGCGCTGTCCTGCGCGGGGACCTGCAGCTGAGCCACTACGATCGAGGCGGCCGATACCCCCGACTGCGAGGGCGCGAATCCCGGGCCGTCGTCCCATGCCCGGTCCTCGACGATGGTCCACGGACCCCGCAGGCCCGGGTAGGGCTGCCCCGACCACTTGTTCGTCACAGCGCTCCAGACGGGCACCGCCTTGTCCGGATGCGCACCGTCGGCATAGTCCGCGGCCTGGCGGATCGGCCCTGGCCCACCGTCGGGACCTTTGAGTCCTTCGACGCCGCGCGGCACGACGATCTCCAGCACCAGATCGGGTGCCGTGCCGCTCACGGTCACCTGCAGGTCCGAACCCACCGGACCCGTCGTCACGCTGCCGATGGTCACCGAACACGATGCACCATCCGACCCGAGGGCACCGAACGCATCGGGGAACGTATCCAGCCCCGTCCCGTTCCAGTACGCGAGAGCACCGGTCGACAAGACCCGCCAAGCCTTGCCGGCATGGGGTCTGCCCAGCTTTTCGACAAGGGCTGTCAGCGCCGCCTGGTCGGCGATATCGCCTTCCCAACGGAAGGGACGCGCGGCCTCGCCTTGCGGGCCCTGCGGTCCGACGGCGCCGGTCGTCAATTCGAGGCTGCCGTCTCGCGGAGTTCCATGGAGCGCCTGCACGAGGCCGGCCGCACCGATCCCCTCGTCCAGTCCCCGAATCACGGTGGCGTCGAAATAGTTTCCTACCGAGGTCATTTCATCTCATTCCGTGGGCTCGGCAAACGCGATGAGCGAGGCGCGAGTCGGGGTGAATCCGATCTTGTCGGAGCTGGGCCCGGTGCCGATCCGCTCGACGGACACGACCAGGCTGCCCGGCTGACCGGCTGGAACGGTGGCGAAGTCCGAGGACGGCGAAAGAACACGGGCGGTGGTGCCGTCCCGCAGGCACGGGAACACCGGAAGGTACATCCACGCACCGGGCGATCCGACCGCGAACGCGGTGCCGGTCGCGACGATCGGGCCCTGTGAACTGCCGAGGCGAACCGTGAGTTCGGCGGCCTGACTCGTCGTGTTCGAATGCACGGGAATATGGCCGTAGACCAGCGGGCGCCACCGGAACGGCTGCGCCGGGATGGTGAAAGTGCCGCCGTCGACGCGGCTGGCCGCGACGATCTGTTCCGCGGGGAAGTCTTCCTGGTACCAACCCCACGGACCCGCACCCAATGGCGCCGGCATGGAACGGAACCGCCGGGACGCGCGGTCGTAGGCGAAGACGCCACCGTGACTGGGGCCGTTGGTTTCCTCGTAGTCATCGGCTTGGGTGATCGTTCCCGAATCACCGGGTGGACCGACCAGCCCGCGCAGACCTGCCGGGACCGTGGCCCGAATCTGCTGGTCGGCCGAACTGCCGAGGAACTCCAGCGCGGGCTCGGTCAACGTCGGCTCGTTGCTGGTTCCGACTACGGTCAGAACGTTGGCCGGAGCCGCGGGGCCGACCGGCCCCACCGCGTCCACCGAGTGCACCCAGCCATCGCCGACCCACACGTCCATGCCGTTGTCGTCGAGGCGGTGCCACCAGTTGCCCCTGTCTTCAGGGCCCAGGCCGGCAGGTCGGGCTGCGCTGTTCGCCAACACGCCCATCTTGCGGAACGCCGTCCGTGGCCGTCCTCGGTCGCCGGCCACCCCGGCCGGGCCGCCGGGCAGTGGCAGATCCGCCACCTCGGGGGCCAGCTCGACTTCCGCGTTCAGCAGTGGCAGCCCGTCGATATCCAGCTGGCGACGGGCACGCAGCCGCGCGGGAAAACTGATGTCTCCCATTGAATTCTCCTTTCGGTTTCGGACTGCCTCAGAAGATGAGCAGGTCCAAGTCCGCGCCCACGTCCGTCGACAGGTCCTTGATCGCCGAAGCCACGCGGCCCAGCCGCTGCCACGCCTTCACGACCGAGTCCTCTTCGTCGGAGCCGTCGCCGACGGTGATCTGCCAGGTCGCCGGCGTTTCGCGGTCATCGGTAAAGGTCAGTTCGGTGACGAAATCCGTGAAGACCGTCTGCCCCATGGCGAAGCCGATCTGGTCGCCGAGGCCGAAATCGCGGCCGATCAAATAGGGAGCGTTGTCCTGGATCGTCACCTTGTGGCTGGTATAGCCGCGGGTCAGGTGCAGGCCCTGGCGCGCGGCGACGAAACCGTCGAGCGTGAAGGCCTTGTCACTGCCGGTGATGTACAACTCGCGGAAGGCATACGGTCCGGCCTTGCGGACGCGCTCCATATCCCGGTAGACCATCCAGGCCAGGAACACGTCGTCGAGCTGGCCGCGGTAGAGCCAGTCCATGCCGATCAAGGACAGCAGCGCCTTGATCGCCATCTCGATGCCGGCGTTGACCCATCCCGGCGACCGACCACCCACGATGATGTCGGTCGCGGTGGGCTTGTGCAGCGCCACCTCGGAGGCGCCGATCCCGGAGTACTCGCCTTCGAAGTACCACACCCAGGGCAGATTCCGCATGGTGCCGAACTTGCCCGGCGTCCCGTAGACCGCTTCGTACTCCGTGGTGGAGTCGAACTTCGGATACCGCATGGGCGTAGTGCCGTCGTCGGCGAATTCCTCGAACCACGAGACGATTCCGTCCAGCAAAGTACCGGTCGGCCCGGTGACACCCGATTTGTCCACGGTCTCGAGGACGACGGTCGGTTTGTCCAGGTAGTACCACTCGGGCGCAGGCTGTTCGTCTTCACCGGGCAGGAAGAACCGTGCCGTCAGCATGACGCCGGAATCCTCCAGCATCGGCTGGAACAGCTTGTCGGCCATGTCGAATCGGGCCGAGGCGGCGCTCCACCGGCTCGTATCGGTTCGCGGGTCGACCGGGACGACCGCGATCGGGAACGTCGTATTCCCCTGCAATCGCATCAGATTCATCGTGAGATAGGTCGTCACCAGTGTCCGGACCGGACCGAACAGGATGTGGTGGCGCGGGAACTGGGCCAGCACCGGCGCGAACGGGCTGGCCCAGCAGCAGATGGTGGAGATGTGGTTCCAGGCGTGGATCGCCTCGATGTCCACCGTCTCGACCCCGTTGTCGTCCCGGACGATCGACGCCTTGGTGATGTAACCGTCCCACCGAAAACCCCTGGTGTTCACGGTGATCGGCAGGGTCGCGTCGGCGTGATTGCCGAACAGGTGGTCGAAGTGCACCATGTCGCGCGGGCAGATCATCTTCAACCCGCCGGCCGAGTTCCGCGGAAAGCTCACCTGCAACGACAGGTAGCTCCGCTCCTCCCCCACCTCCTGCATGTCCTTGTCCCAGTACCGGACCAGAACCTCTTGATCCCGAGCATTGTCCTGCTCGACCCGGAACATCTCATCCATCCGCCGCGATTCCGCATGCGGGTCCCAAACACCCATCCTCCACCACCTTTCCTTGATTTGGGCATAAAAAAAACCTCAACTCATTCGAGTTGAGGTTTGAATCCGAAGCTCCGCCAGATGCCGAACAGACCCTTCAGCCACCAGGCCAGGAGCAGCTCGCGAGGGTCAGTCCGACTCGCTCTCCGAAGACTCGGCGTACTTCTCCGGCCTGATCAGCACACCACCCGTGATCAGACGATCACGCAGTCCACAGAACCATCAAGCGTACCGTCGAAAACGGAATCATCGACAGGCGTGAAACATTGCTGCCACTCCCGATCGGGATCAGGCTGCGTCAGCGACTCCATCACCGACCATCCGTCGCGGGCTATAACAATAACCTCCGTGAATCGACGGCGAATACCATCCCAATTCTAGCGCGACTGATCCATCCGGATTGCTACAACGACCGAACCCAACCGTTGCGCTCCAGCTTCGAGATTCCTTTCCGGATATAGCTCTCCCCAGATCCACCTTCAAACCACACCGACCAGTATAGCCCCAGCTGCAAAGTAAGCGTGCCGTTCATACGCGAGATTCGAACACCGATGGGTGGTTCCAGGAATACATCCTGGGGACCGTACCCCCAGAGCTCCTCTCCGACAGAAGTAACATTCAACGAAACCTGCGCAGCATTCCGACTCACAGTCACCTCCGAAGGTCCCGCGGTCATACCTGGGATAACCGCCATAGATGACCGAACTTCCATCAAATACCAGCCCAGCGAGTAGCCATCGACATCCACACACGCTGAATCAACCGAGTCGATGCACGCGTCTACTACTTCGCGCCGCAAGTCACCATCTACAAAGGCTATTTTCGGCGAGTACGACGGGCTTCTGATTAGTCCGGACAGAGAATCGGAGGTAGCGAACATCCCCGCCGGCGGGTGGGCATTTTCTAGGGATAGCGGGTATTCCAACTCATCCCAGTAGGAATAAAGAATCTCAAATGAAAGAGGCCGACTATACTCTCCGAGAGTGTCGTAGAGAGCGTCGAGGGCGATCCCGCGAGCAGCCGAGTTCGATTCCTCCACCCCTTCTTCAAGCACCCTGGACATGATGATTTCACGTCCGGGATATTCCACGAGATCGAACATACGCTCATTCGAACTAATCGACATCGGCCACCCTGGTCCACCTAGAATTAACGTTGACAAGCTCCGTCAGCACAAGTCCCGTATGGGAGTCAACAACCGTAATTCGATCAAGGTTTCCGGCGTTTTTAGGCTTCGGCGGCGTACCATTCAGATTGCCAAGCAGGTCTGAGAATATGTTCTTGGTCCTGATCACCTCGCCCGTCGGACGCTTGAAAACAATGTTCCCGTCAGGGCTGAACTCCGTTATCTGCCCCTTTCTGTTCCAGGTGACTTGACCGACGCGAGCATATATTACCACCTCACGAGGGCGACTCATCGGTTTAGCAAGGCCGTCGCGCGCTTCCACCTTATCGGATCCGTGCCGGATCCCATCTGTCAGGTCTGCAGCGTCCCGTAGTTCTTTTTGAATCGTAGTGACTTCGACCCGAATAGGTCGCGCACCAGACGCAGGGAGAAGTAGCAGGTCAAATTCGGGAACGGACCTTTTCGGAGGTTCACCATCCGGTCCGAGTTCAAGGGCCGTTTTAATTCCCATCTTCGGATCCTTGTCCAGGATCCTTACAACCTCCCTGAGTTCGGTCAGTGCTTGCGCAAATTCCGGGTCAGCCTTTTGTGAGTGCATACGGAGCCAACGGTCCAGATCAACAACCTTCCCGAGATGTCGGCCGAGAACTGATTCAGCCGCAGCCCGTCGCGCACCGGCATTCGGGGCAGAATCTCCCTTGGAACTCGAACCTTCCGCCGATTGTTTTTCTGATGCGAATATATCCGGTCGCCTCGGTTCGGTGGCGGGGACGCCGCGAAACCCCTCTGCGGGTACAGCCTGGGGTGAAAGTCGATCGATCCAACTGCTCATAACCTCGCTCAATACGTCGAGAGTTCTGACCGGTTGATCGCCCCAGTCGCGTATTCGATCTACCTGCTCACGTGCGTATTTGGCTGCCCTGGACCCTAACCCACTCGCCATCTCCAGTGCTGACTTCGCGCTGCCGCTTATATAGCTGTTCGACCGCCTACGGAAGCCGGAGGAAATTTCGAGCAGTCCAGTTGCGCCGAACCCTGAACGGGGTCGGATTCCCACACTTCTGAATAGAATCAACCCGCCGACTGCCGTTGCACCGAATTCGAAAGTCGTACCGACCGTGTTGTCCTTCCACTGCTCGAGCGGAATTCCGGTGAGGTCCTTGACCAGCTCGCCTTCGCGGTCGGGCGGTTGGTAGGTTGTGGATCCGCGGACGAAGTCCGAGCCGCGTAGCGCGTCGTAACCCGTCATCACCGCGTATTTGGGGAGCGCGAGGTAGAACATGGCAGCGCCCTTGGCCAGGCCGACCACTGCCGTTCCCGCGTTTGCGAACCTGTTCGGGGCGTCGTAGGTGACGTGGAATGTCCCGTACTGGTCGACACGGATCGACGACATACCTCGGACGCCGTCCTGCATCATGTGAAATGGAGCGCCAACGGTATCGGAAACAACAGACGCAAGACCGGTCAGTCCGCGCTTCGTCCCCTCCCACGCACGTACATCCCAAGGCTGCACGGGAGCGGGAATTTCGTTCCTCCAGGCTTCTTTCCCACTTGCATCGAAGTGAACGGTGGTCCGGCCCGATTGCACTGTCTGTGAACCATCGGGAAAGATCGTGTCCAGACGCGGCCGGCCGTCTTTGTCGAGCGAGAAATCGGTGATCACACCGAGGTGGTTCATCCGGTATGTATGACCGTTCTGAACCCGGAACCACGACTGGTTTCCGTCCTTGTCGGGCTCTCCCTCCCAATGGTTATCGAATTCATCGATCATCCACCCGGAACGATTCGCGAACATCTGCCCGGTAAATTTGGACTGGAGTTCACCACCGGGACCGAGCTTCGTAGACGACATCGTGGCATTGCCGAAATTGTCTACGTGGATGTTGTCGTAAAGGCCCTGCGAGTTCCGGACTCCGATGTCGACTCCGACTACGCGGCCGGCCGAGTCGAGCGACAGCGTTCGCGACTTCGACGCATCGGGTGAGGTCTCGAACGCGTGGGTGGGGATACCCGAGGTGGAGGTGCCGGGCGCGAAGTGCTGGCCGTAGCCCAGGCCGTTCGGCCCACCCGACTCGAAGTAGGACGATCCGCCACCGACGTCGTCCTGCCACCGGATGTAGTTCGCCGTGCCTTCGATCGAAACGATCCGCGCCGTCGACAGCACATTTCCGGCAGCGTCCTTGACCACCGCGTCTACTGTGTTCTTGCCGTTGCCCTCTGGGATCGTGTACTCGACGACTTGCCCGTTCGGGCGCACTTCCGTCCAGGTCTTTCCCACCTCCTGGCCGTCGGTCGACGGCATCGGTAGCGCGTCCTGGTTCGGGCCTTTCGCATCGAGCAGCGGATCATGCTCCTCGACGGGGACCGCGGGGGCGGGCGAACCCTGCGGTTGGGTCGCAACCGGAGGTGGCGTCTGGTTACCTGGTACTTCAGCAGGAGGCTGGTCGACCGCGGGCGCCGACGGCTTTTGCTGTTCGCGCTCCTGCGCCTGCTGCCGTTTTTCCTGCTCGGCTGCCAGCTTGGACTGGTGATCGTTGGCACCCGTGGGAGGCGGCTGGCTCGGCAGCGGTCCGTCTATGAAGTCGACCTTCATAGGGCCCAGACCATTGATCGGCTGAGCGGATTGCACATCGTCGTTCGCGCGCCCGGTCATATTGCGTACGCCGAGAAGGCGTTCGTATGCCCGAGCCGCTGACGCGGCGGTCATACCGTTGACGTCGTGTACCCGAGGCGCCGGGGGGCTGCCTGCTCCGGAGTCAGTGCCCGACGGCGTCAGCGAGTTCGTCCATCGCCGATACCCAGAAGGGTCATACGCCGCCTGATCCCTTGGTACCGCCATCGCGATACCTCCTTCGACTATGCGAGAGCCCAACCCCTGCCAAGGGATTGGGCTCTCTCGCGCTAGCTGTTCAGTTGGCGGAACCGGTCAGAACGGCCGGGACGACCTCGGGGTCACGGCCCCGATGATGCTCGAGTCGGTCGTACCTTCGTCGACCCGAACCACGATGTCGGTGCTGGCCCACGGGTCAAGCGATGCCAACCAGCGACGGCCGGCCAGCTGACCCCACACATTCACCACCGCCGAACTGTCCGTGGTGTAGAGCCGGGCCGTGCGATGACGCGGATGCGTATCGATACGCAGGGTCTGGCCCGCCGTCAGTCGCGGGGTCTGCACCATGCGCGGCTGGCCGGTGTCGCTGGGCATCGGGTCGAGGATCGACCAGCGTCCTGGACCGTTCATGGTGTAGCGGGGCCACGCCGGCTGGTCGGCTGCGTTGCGCAGGCGCAGGACGCCTTCGCTGGCGCCGGCCGCGTTGGTCCAGACCTGCGTCTCGTCGAAGTGATGCGCGAGCGGATCCATGGCGGTCGCCGAAATCTTGTACATAGCGAATCCGTTGCGGGCCGGATCGATATCGCCCGCGGGTTCGGGTGCGCCGTCGAGCTGGAACTGCTGGAACCGCCAGCCCTGATGCCGGGTGAAGTAGCCGACCGTGACCGGCTTGTCGGTGGACCAGCCACGGAACCACGCGTCGTGCACGGCGAGGAACTCACGCACCGGGTTGGATTCGCTTGCACCGTCCGCGCTGGAGACGATGGCCAAGAAGTCCCATTCCTTCTTCCAGCGGACAGACCGCGCGAAGGTGGCACCGTCCTGCCGGGCACCCTCGGTTGTCAGCAGCTGGACCGGCGCGAACATGAAACCTGTTTGTGCCGAGAGCCTTACGCCCTCGCGCCCTGCGTTGGGGCCTGCCAGGTGCCAGACCCGGCCGTTGATATCCCAGACCACGATCTTGGTGTCCTGGGTAGTGAGCAGTTGGTGGGTCATCGCCCGAGCCCTCCTCCGCGTTGCTGAGCAAACGATTGACGGCGCTGGACGCGGGCGATCGACATCGCAACGCTCTTGGGATCCATACCGTTGAAGTTGAAGATGTCGCCGCGGGCGGTGTGCCCGCCGACTCCTTCGGCAAGGTCGGTCAGGCCGAAGCCGGTGCCGACGAGTTCCTTGGCCGTGCTCGCCACCCATTCGATGGGCTTGGCCACCAGATCGACCGCCTTGCCCGCGCCGATCGAACCGACCAGCGAACCGAGCACACCGCCGACAGCCGCGCCGGCGGGACCGGCGATCGCGGTGCCGATCCCCGCGCCGATGAAGCTGCCGAGCTGACCGGCAGCGGTTTCCGCCACGCCCTTCGCCGCGCCGGTGATGCCCTTGACCAACCCACCGGAGGAAGTGCCGGAGAGGAATCCCTGGATACCCGCGGTCAGGTTGTCAGCCTCGTTCATCTTAAATTGCTTCTGCTGCTCACCAGGAACGAAATACGAGCCCTCGGGATCGATACCCAGCTGAGCCAGCAGCGGACTGTCGACACCCAGCGCCGAGGTGATCTGCGGGATGTTCAGCGCACCCGCCAGCGCGCCGAGGTCGGCACCGAAGTCACTGACAGCCGGATTGCCGCTGAGACCGAAGGATTCGGCCAGCTTGTTCGCCATCGAACTGCCGACCACGGCACCTCGATCGATACTGTCGGCACCGCTGTAGGTGGTCCAGTACTTCTCGTCGACGAGTGACTTGCCGTTGAGGGCTGGTGTGCGCGGCGTGGTCGCGGGACCGGTCTCGGTCTTGGTCGCTTCGGGATACCACACCCACGCACCGCCGCCGGCGGAGTCACCACCGCTGACGATGACGCTGCTGCCGCCGCCACCGGTGGTAGTCGTACTGCCACCGCCGGTGATAGTGGTACCGCCACCCACACCGTCCCAGGTCGTGGCTCCCGCGGGTGAAGCGCCGCCGGGCGCTACAGCACCACCGGCCCCGCCCTCGGTGAACGTCGGGGTTCCGGTCGGACCGATCTCGGTCTTCAGCGACATGGCGGCCGTGAGACCGCCGCCGAAGCGCGACCCGAGCGCCTGGCCGAGCGACTCACCGATCACCGGTGCCATGTCACCGGCAGGGCCGAGAGCTGGGGCGATGGCGTTCCCCAATGCCAAACCGACGCGGCCGCCGGCCTCGGTCGCCGAGGACATGATGCCCGCGGTCAGCGCCTCCGACAACGCCATCAGCGGCGCGACGGACCCGTCGGCGGACGCGGTGGACGGATCGGCGAAGGCCGGCGCCACATTCATCACGCCCTGCGGCTCTACCTGTAGCTGCGCCGAGAGCGCGGGACCGTTCTCCGCGAACGCCGCGCCCTGCTGTCCGAGATCGACTTTCATCGGATCGTTCGTTCGGCGGCTGTAGGCACCACCGCCGCGGAAGACCGGCGCGAGGGCGCCACCCAGCGCGGCACCTGCGGCGCCTGCCGCATCGAGCGCCGCGCCTGCCACGCCACCGATCACGTCGGCGGCCAAACCCGTGCCGAGCAGTGAACGCCAACGCTCCGGGTCGTTCACCGCGGAGTCGCCCACCAGTCCACCGGCGGCGAACCCGGGCAACATACCGGCCAGATAGCCCGGCGACGGCACCCATCCCGCGTTGATCGCTTCCAGCAGCGGCAGCGCGTTGGCGGTCGAGGCAGCGTTCACGACGAACTCGCCCTTGGACAACCGTGCCAGGATCGAGTCACTGGTCCCGGTGCCGGGACCAATGACGGTGCCGCCGTGCGCATAGCCCGGCACATCGGCCTCCACCGCAGCATTGTCGGAAGGGGGCTTCGCGGGGTTGAACAGAGTTGTCTTCGAGGTGAACTTGATCAGCCTGGTCTTGCTGTCGGCGGCATCGCCGTCCGGACGGAGCAGATCCAAAGCTTGCCCGGCCACGCGTTCGGCAATCGCGCCGGGCTGTGTACCGAGTACATCGGCGAGCACACTGTCCATCAGCCCGAAGATTCCGGAACCGATCAGTCTGTTGGGCGGGATGCGGCCATCCGCGCCGAGCATGATCGGGTCCTCGTCGGGGAGGGTGATTGTCGCGGTGCCGGAACCGCCCTCCCAGACAGCTCCACTGGGCAACCTGACCCGCTTTCCCGGAGCAGGCTGACCGCTCGTGGTCATCGCGAGAACGTCCGGCAAGGTCATCGCCGTTGGGCGTTTCTTCTTCACAATTGGTATCCACTTTCTGCGTTCGACCGCTCCGGGACTGCAGCTCCCTAGCCGGACCAACCGAGGAAGTCGTTCATCTGAGCGAGTTCCGTTGCAGTACCGACACGCTCCCGATCCGATCGAATTCCGGGTCGTGCGATCGGCTCCGGGCGATTACGCCCGCGCCGGCCGTCGTCGGTCCGCGCCCACATCAGCCAGCGGAGGCTGTCGGCGACTTCGGCCAGGAGATGCTCGGCCACCTGCCATCGGCTGGCTTCGGGATACATGGCCCGGTGTAGCGCCGAGTCCGGCGGCAGGTGCTTCACGATCACCCGCAGCTCAGCCCAGCCGAGCCCCGCGGTGCCGAGCATCCGCCTGCGCAGACCCAGGACGATCAGATCGAATTCGATTGCCTCGCCATACTCTTCGAGGAGAGCATCGAGGCTTAGGATTCCCCCAGGCTCAGCCCCGAGTGCGCGCGCCATGCCTCGAGGAACTCGTGGTAGGCGTCGGGTTCCATCTCGTCGAGCGCGGCCAGCGCGTCGACCGTGAGGCTCAGTTCGAGCAGGGTATACATCGCATCGACATCGCCGAGGCGCCGGATACGGCGCACCAGACCGGGCTTGAGGTAGGACAGCGAGGGAAGCACGATGTCGGTGCCGTCGACGGTGTAGGTGAAGTCGTCCTTCACCGGTGCGGGCTGGGCGAACTTGCCGGCAGCAGGAGAAGTCATGGGTAGCAGACCCTTTCGTTGCGAGAGAGATTCGATTGGTGAACAGGAGGGCCCAGCGGCGGCGGGCGGGCCTGCGCATAGGTGTGTAACCCGCCGCCACTGGGGGACTAGAGAGGATCAGGCAGTCTTGATGCCGTCGTCGAGGTAGCGGTAGGCCTTGACGCCGGTGTCGTCCTTGAAGGCCTCGACATTGATGGTGAAACCGGCCAGCTCGTTGGACACGAACTTCTTCTCGGTGATCGAGGAGATCTTGGCGTTCGGCAGCACGATGCGCAGCTTCTTGTCCTCGGTCTTCATGTCGAAGACCCACGAGCGACGCGGCAGCACCAGGCCGGTTTCCTTGACATTGATCAGCTTGCCGGAGGTGGCGGTGGCCGCGGTCGCGGTCACGTTGTTCTCACCGAAGATCTCGCTGAGCACGTCCTGGTCCCACACCGCGTACAGGGTGAGGCCGAAGCGCACCGAGTGCTCGGTCTGCAGCTGGGCGATGATGTCGGCGTTCCAGTCCTTGACCGTCTCCACCTTGCGCTCACCGAGCGACTCGATGCCGTCCTCGGAAACGTAGCCGAGGGCCTTGAACGCGGGGTCGATGACGCCCGCCGCGGTAGTCGGCAGAGTGGAGTTGAGCGGCGCCACCAGGACACCGCCGGAAACGGCCAGGTTCGGGGTACCGGCGCCGATGTAGTTGCTGGAAGGCAGAGCCATTGTGTTTACTCCCTTGGGATTGTTGCGCAGGCCCTCGGGATTGGTACTTCAGTTGTTCGACTCCGTAGGGAGTCAGGCGAGGACGGTGCCTCGCACAATCAGGTCGGCGACCAGTGTGTACCGCGGAGCGGCGGTCGCCGGATCGGTGTCGTTCTCCATGCCGGCGTCCTCGACCTGGTCGCACCAGACGGTGCCCAGATAGCCGGGAGCGGCCGCACTCAGGATCGAACGCACAAGGGCGGCAAGGGTTGCCGCTCCGCCCGCGTCGTCGGTGCATTCGAGAACGACGCGAGGACGATCCAGGATCAGGTGGGCGCTTCTGCGGCCCTCCCGATCCTCGACGTCGACTCGAGCCTTTCGGTCATTTCTGGCTACGCGGACCATGCGGCCGGGCCGAGGATCGGGTGTCCTCACGACTACCGTTGCGGTGTCGGAGACTGCGTCGATTTCTCCTGCAAGATATTCGACCAAAATTTGCTCGATATCAGCAAACAAGACTCTTTCATTCATTGTTGAATCCTTAGTAAATCATACTCCGTGACTGAATCATCAGAAATACCCAGCGGCCAGCCGGGAACTTTAATCTATACGACAAAGGACGAAATAGCCCGTAGACGGCAAACAACATCTCCAAATCATCTGCCACTCGGGTGCATCCGATTTCAGGCATAGCCCAGGGCGTATCTATACCATCCGCAGGCGCAGCGGCAACGGAAGATACGCAGATGTAGACTCGACCCTGTACCCTTTACTGAGCGCCATACATGCGATAGCCGTCAAAGGTAGCGAGACCCAACTTTCGGAAGTCCACGATCTATCCGCTTGCACATTCTGCGAGGAGAAAGCATCTATGGGCATTGCGGCTAGCAGATCTAGGCGCCTCGCGTCGCCGAGTATCACAGCAATCCAGAACGCGTTAAAGAAGTCTACGGGCGTAAGAGATACCTGATAAGATGAGCGTTCCGATTTCCGTTGACCATTATAATCGGTAAACAGGGAGCCGTTTGCCGACGAGCCCTCGCGCCGAGTAGCGTCAACCAGATCCACCAAAGCCTCATAGGCATCCAAGACAGCAGCAGCCGTACTTTTGGCGGCAAACCAATCAGGCTCCTCAAGAGCAAGAAGGTGAAGGAGACGATTCAGTAACAGGTCAGGGAGGATACTAGCCGTCCTCGGGTCTTCAGCGCCGTCCTGCACAAATGCACTTACCTGCGCATCTATAGCCATGATTCTATCGTGGACATATGCATGGTCAGTGTATGGACGTTCGATCAACACGAAGACGATCCACCCTCCCAAATATTGAACCGGCGCATCTTACTATCCCACGTGCACTACACCGACGCCCGGCCTTCCGTAGACAAAACCATACCAAACTCTGCCATCTTCAGCGCTTGGCGAAGTTCATCTGCCGGCATGGCTTCACTACGTCATTCCAGGCCCCGCCGCTGCATCATCCTCACATATAGAATCAGCCAACAATTGCCGCAAATAGCCGTTGACCCATGTCAGTGCAAACCAGTTACGTGGAGCCATTCGGCCTGAAACTCTTCGGGAAGGATCTCAATGCACTGAGGCCCGGATTCGACAGACTGCGATTCATTTACAACTGGCTCTTCCGAAAGTTGCACGTATGCGCCATCTGAAGCGAGGGAAGCCCAATCTGCGCGACCGTTCGGAAAGTAGCATACTTTTCGGACCTCATAACCCTCGCCATCGATTTCCAAGAAGGACTGCAACCCATCTCTCTCTGAGACGTATTCGTGACTGATCCTCAAATAGATGTAACCGTCCTCTTCCGGACGGTATCCTCGCGCAGAAGCTACTGCTTCCTCACGTGGCATCTTTGGAAGGTAGCCGCTACTGGGCCCCTGGATGCGTGACAGAAATGAATAACTCTGCGGATCCCCCGGTTCGTCACGCACGTCCACGTTCCGACCTGGTGACCAGGATTCATCCAACTCCTCCAGCATCCATTGCGGAACGCGCGCCCGCGGATACCGACGAAGCTCTATGCCTAGATGGGACGTGATCGACTCAACGAACTGCGGTATTTCGTCATACTCGAATATGGTTGAAACATCACCATCCAAAACTGATATCTGCATCGACAGCCACGTTCCAGAATCCGCGGTATACATCTCCCGCTTGAGTTCCGCAATTGCCTCACAGATTGCTTCAGGTAGTTTGCTACCGGAGCACCATTGGCCGTCGACTTGATATGATATCGTATGAAAGGCCAGATCGCCTAGCAAGGTGAATACTCCGACAACCTCGGCACGAGTTGCCCCTATGGCCTCGACCAGACCTTCGGAAATGATTCGTATGAGTTCCTGCTGCTTCACAACGTCCATGCCGCTACACCGTCACTGCCTGTTGATAATCGAGTTGATTGTCGCTCCAGGTCGGTGAACCACTGAGGCGATATCTCGTATGATAGATCCACGAAACTCGTTCGTCACCTTGCGGCCGCCATCCAAGGCGTGGCATGCCCGTCGGTGGCGCGCCGTACTCGATATATACAGAGACCTCTGCCGGTTCCGGGTGGGCTAGAAGCCAGTAATAGCGAGATCTTCTCCTCTATTCGGCAATATGCGCCTGGAGATTGGTTGACTGATTTTCGCTGTGGCGTATCTAGAATGTTAACGGCTTCCACGTTCCGGTTTCAACCCCATCGGGCCGCTATCACATTGGCTGACTCATCGCAGCCAGGGAATCTCTGGAACCTTGCCGTAAGAATCCTTGAAGGAATTCACTATGGCAGCGAATCGCTCGGATGCCCGTCCTATATCACCTTCATGGCTAGCACCGATTGCTGTCCAGTATTGCTCGGCGATACTCAGGACATCTTCATGGCATATTGGCCCGGCCACCCAGTTGTCATTGTAGTGACATTCAACAGAGACACCGCCGGAGCCGATCGAGGCAAACCACGCGTTACCACTCCACTCAAAGCTCAAACCAGGATCGCTCATCGATCTAGCCACTTGGTCGACGATCTCCACCAGGAGGGTACCTTCTGCCTGGATATCCAAATACATCCAGAGCGCAATCATCGCCTCATCATGATGCAGTGATTCGACAGCGCGGACAGACCCGTCCGATTTATTGAATATATGCAAATGTACCAAGGTATTCCCTTCCCCAAAGGCTAGTTTATGTGCTCTTTTTTAGAATTGGAAATGCGGTAATAATACGACCGGTATCGAGATCGATGAATCCGCCGATCTTTATTCCTCGATAGACACCAATCCAGAGATTACCCTCTTCATGTGTGCCGTTCCTCATTGCCGATTCGACTGCTCGGCGAACTTGGGCGGAGCTCCAAGTATCGGGGAAGAACGTAGACCGGCCGACCTTCGTAACCCATTCTCCTCCGACCCATCGGCTCAAATGAACATTACCTTGGTATACACCGTCCCGGTTCGGTGCGGTGCGGTGGGTGACCTTGACCCCGTACCGATCCCGTCCACCCGGTCGGTGGTGGTAACCCTTCGCATGCATGCCCTTCTTGAGCTCGCCCTTGAAGATGTGTATCCACGTCTGGTTATCAGACCAGAACGGAGGAACATCGGCCAAGTTCGGAGGTAGGGAGCCTCCCGTCCCAATCGACCCAGTCTTCGCACCTCCTCTGCCACCTCCAGCTCGAGGCAGGTTTTTGGGGGCAGCTTGCGCGGGACCCTTGGCGCTGCCACCGACTTTCGTACCAACGTTGGTAGCGCTGTTTTGCAGGGCCTGGCGCACTGCTGACGTTCGGGCACCAACCGATGTCAGTGCCGCTGTTTCAGTTTGAAGGTGGGCGAAGTGCTCGATCTCGGCGACGAGGTTGTGTGCAGCGCGCGCGGTGGCGGTCTCGCTGGTGAGTACTTCGTTTAGGGGTCGGCCCGCGCCGAGACGCTGGTGGGCCGCCCCAAGGATGCCAGTTTGCGACGCGGAAAATCCTTTGTCGGTAGCAGATCTTGCCAGGATGGACGCGGAAGATGCCGATGGCATTGTGATTGTTTGTGCGAGGGTGGGTTCAGCTTTGGCTGGAAGTACCGCGCGAGATCCTGGTGTAGTAGCTTCAGGCTTCGTTTTTCGGAGTGCGATGGCTGTGCGCAACCGATCGAGCACTGCGACGGACGCCCCGGTCGTGACCCCCGTCAGGGCCCGCGTTCTGAGTTGTGAAACGGCCAGTCCCCTGGCCGCCAGAGTCGATCCGTAACCGGCCATTTTGCTGCCGTACCAACGCGCACCGATACGAGCCCCCCACCCCGCGGCAGCGAATGGTAGATCGACCAGAGTCGCCAGTTCGAATACCAGGATGGCATTGTCTTCAACATTTCCGGCATCCAGGGCCCCGGACTGCATCGGTACCGAAATACCGTCGATAGTTTCAAACGACGACCACTTCATTCCCTGGTAGTCGGAGTCGGTAAGCATCGTCAGCTGGTTGTTTTTGTCGAAGTGCGCGATAGCTGTTAGCAATTCGCCACCTGGTCCAACGTAGTACCACGGCTGGGTGGCGGTACCATCCGGGGCATAGCTCATCGGCCCGCGGTGGGAAATCTTGTCCTCGGTCCACGCTCCCGCGAAAGGATCGAAGTGAGTCCCGCTATTTGATGCCCCGATCACGTTGTTGTAGCGATCGATCGAAGTCGCCGAATTGTCGGGACCCACGACGGTCCGATTCCCGCCGTCATCGGTGATAATGCTGAACGGTGCACCGCTGTCCCGACCGGGAACAGTCAACACATTCACGTTTTCACCATCTGACCCGAATACATCTGTCACCGGAGTGCCGAACACCTCACTCGGCGTGAATCCCGATTCCACGACCCGGCCGTCCGGGTAGTAGGCCACGGTGTAACCGCTACGTCCATCCGGCCCCAGCTGTGTCACGATCACCGGTAATGAAGATCCTGGTGGGGGCTCATTGACGATCATCCCGCCCGGGTATTGCACGGAATGTGAACCATCTGGGTTCGCAGTCCATGTGGTAGTTCCGTCGGGGCTCGCGACGGAAAATACTTCGGACACCTTGCCGTCTGCGTGGGTAATGGTCGTTTCCCACGAATTTCCATCCGTGTTCGGTACCGGTGCCGACCGACTCCTCAGCACCACCGAACTGTGCATGTTCCACACCGTCGTATTGACCGTGCCGGTCGTGGGGTCGACCGTACTCGTCGTGTGACCACCATCCGGCGTCGCAGTAATCGTCGCGCCAGCAAATTGGGTCGACTCACCAGGTTTCAATTGCGCCATCTGCACGGGAACCAAAGGCGCCGGCAATTCGCCAGGATTCGAAGCCCCAGCCAGCACTGCAGCCGTCTCCGGATCTGTTCCTGTCAGAGCCCCCAACAAACCCGGCACAGGCGGTCGAGTCGTGGCCTGCGGTCCGGGCGTATCGGTGTTCAGAGCGGGAGTCGCCGGCTGTTGTGGTTGCATGACCGCAGGAGGCGGAGTGGTTTGGGCTGGAACCTCCGGCTGTGGTTTCGGCGGTGGCATACCACCGGCGTAGTTGTGCCCGCCGTAGTCGATTTTGGGCTCGTCGGCGATCGGATCCGCGACCTGCACCGGAGCACCGGGAGTGCCAACGGATGGGCCTTGGTCGTTGACGAAACGCGTCGCCGGCCCTGCGATGTCGACCGCTTGGTTGTTCAGGTCCCGTTGCGCGAGGACCCGGTTGTACGCTCGCGCGGCCGCGGCGGGGGTCAGGCCCTCGACGTTGATCACCCGGGGTTGATCAGACCGGACGCTTGTTGATTTGACTCCGATCGGTGTCAGTGATGCACGCCAAGCCGCACCAGCATTCACCCAATCGGCGGCGACGCTCACCGTGAAGCCGCCGACGCATCGTCGATTCGCCGACGTAGCTCGGCCACCATCGCCGCATACGCCTCCGACTTGGTCTTCCCCTCGACCGCGATGCCCCGGGGATGCGTTGCATGCCAAGCGCTTCCCTCGATCTGCTTCACCGAGATCTGGTCGAAGTCGTAGAACTCCTCGACGTCAGGAGTCGGCCAGTTGCCTTCGGCATCGGGCGTGATGTGGGTGCCGGTGTCGAAGGCGCCGGGGACGCCGGCGGGAGTGGGGACCCACCTGATCTCCTCGAATTCGGGGTGGACTCGCACGCCGCGCTTGACCAGGTATTCGGCGACACGGGTGGCTTGTTTGATCGAGGTGACCGTGGGTTCGGCAAGTTTGCGGCCGACCGCGCTCTTCCATTCCGGGAGGTGGATGACCGAGAGTTCTTCGGCCAGCAGGCGGACCTGCGGGTCGAGTTCGTCGGTGTGGTCCGGCTCGGCGAGCTTGCCGGACAGGGTTTGCTGCAGCAGCGCCAAGAACTCGGGAGTGACCAGCTGACCGGATTCGGTTTGTACGTATTCGGTGGACGACATAGCAGTGGTGCTGAAGTCGACCGAGCCGATGATTTCCTTGCCGGACATAGGGTGTGCCTCCCGAGCTTGGGCATGAGAAAAGCCCAGGCCGACGGGCCGGGCTTGGGGGATGAGATGGTGTTCAGTTAGAGGCCGAGCAGCGGCAGGACTACCGGGGCGAGCAGCAGTGCGAGCTCGAGCAGTTCGAGTACGACAGGAAGCATGGAAATCACCTCCTCCCATCGACGTGATGGGCTGGCGCGTCAGGCGGGGGGTGTTTCGAGAGCCTTCAGGCGGTCCAGGATGTCGGCCAAGGCGTCTACGACGGTCATGCCGTCGAGCTGGTCCCAGCCGCCGTACATGCCCGCGTCGCGCTGCCGGCTACCGCACAGCTGCTCGCGGATGTCTTTGACGTCACTGCCGATCGGGCCGCAGAAGGCGGTGATGAAGTCCTGGATCTGGGTTACTTCGGATGCGCTCATCGGAGCGTCCTCTCCGTCGATGAAGGCCTGTACGGCACGGCGGAATTCGTCCATGTCGATACCGGCGGGGTCGATTTTTCCTTCGTGCGAGTACTCGCGGTGTGCCACGCAGTCCTCGGCGGAGCGGCCGATGCGGGCCAGGATGGCGGCGCAGCCGCGTTGGTAGGCGTCGATCTGTTCGGGGGTCCAGTCGGTGCCGTCGCCGCGGGAGACGGCTTCGATGCCGATCACGTGGTAGTTGGCGTTGTCGGTGGGCCAGCCCGGCCAGGAGCCGCGGCCGGCGTGCCAGCAGACGCCCGCGGCGACGACGCGGTAGGTGCCGTCGCGCTCGAGGACCAGCTGGGCTAGCGGGCCGGGGAGGTCGGCGCGGCCGTTCTGGACGATGCGCCAGTCGTTGGCGCCGCCGCCGGCGGTGTGGTGGCAGAGCACGCCGCGCAGGTCACGGAAATCGCCGTGGCCGCGGTCGCGCCAGCCGTCGTGTTCGATCACGTTCAGGCCGGCCGCGCGCAGCACGTCGGCCAGCCAGACCGGATCTCCTGTCCAGCTCATCGGCTGTTCTCCTTCGATAGGGGGAAGTCGGTGTCCCGCCCTCGCGGATGAGGGGAAGCGCGAGGGCGGGACGGGCGCCCCGGACGCGGCGGCGGCGTCTCGACCGCAGACCACCTACGGGAGACGGGCGCATCGGGGGCGCGGCATGCGGCGGGCTCGAATCCCGCACCGTGTCGAGTGTTCTCCGGGGGCTTGCCGCATGCGGTTCGGTGGGGCACGCGGGGTGCCGTCAGATTTCTTCCTGCAGGGTGGCGGGGACCTTGTACTGCGCGGCCGGTGGTTCCTGGCCCGGGACGTGCAGGCGCAGGAAGCCGAGCAGTTCGTCGATGTGCCGCTGCAGGGCGCGGATCAGGCGGATGGCGTCGCGGAAGCGCAGTTTGTCGTCGGCGGCCTGTTCCTCCAGGGCGACGACACGTTCGCGGAGTTTGGCGACCTCTCTGGCCTGCCAGGCGGTGACCGCGCCGATCACGGTGGCGACGGCGACGCCGGTCGCCTGCACGAACTCAGGGCTCAACCACGTGGCCACGCGCTTCACCCGCCGTTCCCGACACCGGGGTCACCGCGGGTCTGATCACCGCCCCGGCGATCAGGGGCGTCGCCAATCCGTAGAGGGTGAGCAGGGTTTCGATCCAGGCGGTGTCGATTTGCCTGCCGAGCAGGTAGGCGAGCACGCCGGTCGCGGCGACCAGGACCGACCGGACCAGCGCGGGCTCCGGCATCGTGGTGATGCGCATGCGAATTCCTTTCCCCGGGTGCAACACCCGATGTCAGATGCGCCCTTCGGCGACATCGCGGTTCAGGGCCTGTGCCAGTGCGCGGGCGTGACCGCAGCGGACGTAGTCGTCGGTGTGGCGGCCGTCGAACAGGTAGCCGCGGGCATAGGCGACAGCGCCCGCCCAGCTGCGCCAGTTCGCGGGAGACCACCAGCGCTGCAATTGGTTCCGGGCCGCGGCGTTGAGCATTTCCTTGCCCCAGGTGACGGCGGCATTGGCGTTCGCGAAGCTGAAGAAGGCGCTCAGGTCGGCGATGGTGCGCAGCGGGTTGCCCGCGGGCAGGGCGGTGATGGGGTCGCCGGGGGCGGCGGCCCAGTAGGCGGGGATGCCGTCGATCGGGCGTTCGCCGACGACGCCGTAGCCGCCGGGATCGGTGTCGCCGAGGTAGTGGCCCGCGGGTCGGCGAGGGTCGGCGATCAGGGCGCACGCGATGACCTCCCGGCCGGGATGTTCGCCGCGGCCGATCTCGGCGGCGAGGTCGCCCGCGACGGCAGCACCCTGCGAATATCCTGCCAGCACCACCGGGTTCGGCGAGCGATCGACGGCGGCCAGCAGCGCTCGCTTGCCCTCGGCGACGCTGCGGGCGTAGCTCATGGTGGTGCCGTAGTCGGCGGGGTACGGGACCATGCGGGCGGTGAAGATCGACTTGTTCAGCGCGTCGACGAACGCGCCGGTGACGCCGTCGCCGCCAGGGTTCCAGGTGCCGCCGACCACCAGGACGTCGATGGGGCGCGGGTCGCGGCTGGGGCGCGGCCGGTCTTTCGGCGACCACAACGACATGGGAGTACCTCTTTCGGGAAGGACGTGGATGGGTCCCGCTCCGGACGCGTGATCGTCCGGAGCGGGACCAATTCGCCCCGGCGCGGCGGCGTCGTCTGCGACCGCGGCGGTGCCGTGGGAGACGGGCGCGCCCGGGGCGGGCATGCGGCGGGCTCTGAACCCGCGGGCGTTCGAGTGTTTTCGGGGGCCTGCCGCATGAGTTCGGGGGCCGCAACGACGCAGCCCCCGTTCCGTTGATGCGGAACGAGGGCTGAAAAGTGCTGTTGTGCTTGCTATTTGTGGTGTCTGCCGGGCGCAAGCTGGCGGAGCATCTCACCGGAGCTCGAGGTCGGCCAGAGGCACAGGTACGGGTAGTCGGCGGTCATGCCGGGTAGCCAGCCGAGCCGGTTGAGCAGGTGGACGGGGATCAGGGCCAGTTCCTCGTCGTCGAGGTGTTGCAGGCGCCAGCCGAGCAGGAACTCGGTGACGCCCAGGATGGCGGCGACATCGGGCATGTTGTTGCCGATCTCGAGCGCGTCGCGCAGGTCGGCCAGCGGGATGAGCCGCCGGGAGACGATGTGGTGGACCTTCATCTCCACCCGGCCGCGCCACAGTTCGCCGTCGAGCGCGGCCGCCAGTTCCAGCGACTCCGCCATCTCGATATGGGCGATCGAGTGCGCGATCACCTCGTTGCGGACATGACCGGACAGATCGGCCTGGATGAGCACCGCCCGATCCACCACCGACCAGTACGACACGAAGTCGAACACGACCACGGAATCGATCCGGATACCGTGATTGAACGCCACTTCCTGCGCATTGAAACCATTGCGCTGCACGGCGATACCCTGTCGGTCAGGCATCACCGCATCCGACTCGTCAACACCCATGGGGACACACAACTCTCACGATTCGCCACTGACAACCGCTGCCGCATCCTCACCCCGACAGTTGCCGGATGCAGACCGCCGGTCACCGCGAAGCGTGGTGTTTCACCACGAACGGCGCGCGCAGTGAGCGCCAGCGATCGACGGCGCCCGCGACGACTTGCAGGTCCTCCAGGCAGATGTCGGACATGTCGACGTGACCGGCGCGGTTGCTTCTGACCGGAACCGGATCGTCGGCGTTCCGGTAGGCGCGATCGCCTTCGCGAGTCGACTCGCCGGTCGGCTTGCCTGAGTCATCCGGGATGAACGCATCGAAAGCACCTGACACAGAAAACCTCACCCAGCAGCCGAAATGGACAGTCCCTCGGTCGAGAGCACCTACCCACTCTACCGAGGAGTTAAACGTGAGCCCCGGTCAGGATCTTCGGCATCGATACCCGATGGAAGTGAAATCTGAAGTGTGCGCCCGATTTTGGGCATGCGAAATCCCGCTGGGACTATCTTGCAACATGGTTCGCGTTGTGTCAACACTTGTGCCGAGAACAGGCGAACATGCAGGTAGAAGCACCGCCTGGCGCCTGAATCGACGGCGCGGAGGCGCGAAAAGGGGCTCGGCGTAAGCCTTTCGGTGCCGAAAACGCCGGTGGGGCGCCGGCCTTGTTCGGCCGACGCCCCACCGGGACAACTGAATTCGCTATGCATCTTTGGTTCGCCGACGCGCCGGGAAGGCGCGATGGGCGTCGAGTACCTCGCCGACCACGAACAGTTCGGGCCAGTCGGGCAGCCACGGACCGGGCACCGGACCGATCCGGCCCGCCTCGCGCAGGGTGCGGACCCGGCGGGCGGTGAGATTGCGGTAGTCCTCGCCCAGCTGCTCGGCGAGCTTGCCGATGCCGGCGGCGTTGAGCCGGACGGCGCGCGCCCGCAGCACGAGTTCTGTGTCGGCGGCGGACACGTCGACCGGCGGGCACACGATCGCGACCGCGGCCTCGACCACGGCACCGATCTCGGCGGGCGCCGTCTCCACGCCTTCGGTCATCGCGAAAGCGACGATATTGCGCTGCAACCATTCCGCCATGCCGGCGATGCTCGCCGCGCCGTCGTAGGCGAAGGCACGCTGCTCGCAGATCAGCCGGACCCAGGACACCAGGACGGCGCGCAGCTCGTCCTCGACCCGGGCGGCGGCGGCGTTGAACGGCAGGCGCTGTTCGCGCGCGCCGTTGCGGGTGCGGTAGTCGACGGCGCCGAACCTGGTCTGGCGCGTCCGCGCGTCCTCCAGGTCTTCGGCCAGATCGGGGATGTCGCCCAGCAGGCGCGCCAGATCTCGCGCGGCACTTCGATCCAGGTACAGGTGCGTGTCATCGAGCCACCTGTCCAACGGGGTCACACCACAGGAATCCTCACGCATGCGGTTCGACGCCAGAACGGCATCGCTCGTACCCATGTACTTGCTCCTTCAGTCGATAAGCAGGCCCAGTGCCCCGCGGCCGCGGCACCGTACTGCGGTGCCCGCGCGGCGGGACGGTGCCGAGTGGATGCCCTCTGCGAAGGCCCCCCCAATCAACACTCGTTGTATGCAACGTTGTTACAAAGCACATGTCAAGCCGAGCGATCGAACTGCACGGATCGGTTGGTGTTCATCACACCCTAGGGGCGGCGAGGTAAGGAGGATGTACGATGCCGCGCGAGTATCGGCCGGTGCGGGCGCACCCTAGAGCACTACATGCACTTCATGCATCAGTGCAAACAATCTGCTATCATCGCGTCATGGTGAGACAACGGAGCGCGGTGGTCCCGCCCGAGGTCAGCGTCACCCTGCGGCTTGCTCGCAAGGAGCGCGCGATGTCGATGGACCGCGCCGCGAAGGCAGCACGAATCAGTACCAGCCTGTGGACGCAGGTGGAGAACGGTACACAGTACAAACGCGGCCAGAAGGTGCCCGCCAGCACCACCGCCGAGACCCTGCAGGCGATGGCCGCCGCCGTCGGCCTCGACGCCGAGCCGCTGCTGCAGCAGGCCGGGCTCGACCCGGTGGAGACGGAGCCGGTGGCGGCACAGCCGCCCAGCGGCATCGTCGATCTGTCCGGGCTGTCCGAGGGCGATCTGCGGATCGTGGCCGCCTACGTCAACGGGATCAGGGCGGCGCGCCGGAGCTGAACCTCTGGCCTGAACAGCGAAAGCCCCACCGGTGGTGGGGCTTTCGTCGTATGTCGCCGATTCGCGAGGGGCTGCAAACCGGTTCGGGCCGCACACCGACGGTGCACGGCCCTGGGTGCGAGTTACTCGCCGCCGCCGGTGCCGGTGCCGGTGCCCGGATCGGTGGTGCCGCCACCGGTGCCGGGATCGGTCGGGTCGGTCGCGCCGCCGCCGGAGCCGGAGCTCAGGGCCTCGAGGATGGCGGCGAGGGTGTCGGACGAGCCGGTCTCGGCCTCGTCGGCGATGGCCGACTTCTTGGAGGTGGGCGTGGTGCCGCCGCCGGCGCCCGGGTCGGTGGTGCCGCCGCCGGTACCCGGATCGGTCGGATCGGTCGCGCCGGCCGAACCGGAGGTCAGGGCCTCCAGGATCGTGGTGACCGACTCGGCCGAGCCGGTCTCCTCAGCGGTGGCCGTACCGGCGCCGAACAGGGCGATGCCCGCGGCGACCGCGAGACCGATACCGAGCGTGCGAAGCTTGTTCATTGAATGAAACCCCTTGGTATGCAACATATCCGTCGGCATTGGTACCGACAGGAAGTTTCTAACATGAGAGTTTTCCGGGTCCCAGCCCCTAGTTGTCACGGCATTCGCTGAGGCAATGCCAGAAGTTTGCCAGCACCTGTCAGGATGTTTCGCTCGGATCGAGGACTTCATTCCGATCGCTCGACAGGTGTTGCGGTCGAGCCACGGTTCGCGGGTGCCGGTGTGCGGTTTTCGCAGGGCAAGCGGGTGAGCGGTCGATGAATGTGCTGACAACGCGTGGTGAATTCGAGGACGCGACGCCGACACGGCGCTGAACAGCTTCGATTACCCAGTTAATCACCGGCTCATGCCATGATAGATCTCACAGGCAAAGTGCGTAACGTTGTGAGGTCTCGAATCGATGCTAGCCCAGGATCATTGGTGGACGCCAGTGGATTGCCGCCTCGATACCTGTTCGGATCTGGGAGTTTTCCGATCGATTTCTGGAAGATTGCCGTTCGATTCCGCGGGGCTACTCGTCGAAAGGTTCGGGGTACTCGTCGGCGTCCGCTTCGGATCGTTCCACCCAGGCTCGATAGGCCGGGTTCACCAGATCGAGAGCGGCGGTCGGCGGGCCATACAGAATGAGATCCTGGCCGAGCTGCTGGAGTTCGTAGGCCTCGTCGCCGACCACCGCGAATGCGTCCGGCAAGATCCCGCCTTCGGGCCGAGGTTCGTGGCCGCGGTTGGCGAACGAGCGTCACAGTGACGTGCTGTGGTGCACGGCAATTGAGGCATCAGCCCGCACGGGGGAAGTGCGGGCCGATGCCTCAGGCCGGTAATCGCGTTGTCAGGACGGGCAGTTGACCGTGTACTCCCACTGAGTGTCGTCCATGCCGCTGACGCGGACGGTCACTGTTGTCGCGGTGCCCGCGGGGAGGGAGACGACGGCGGAGCCGGTGCCCTGGTTGATGTTGTCGCCGATGTAGCCGGTGTCCAGGACCTGACCGCCCTCGTAGAAGACCTGGATGCGGTCGGGGATGTTCAGCGTCTCGTAGGACAGCACGAAAGAGGTGGGGCCGGCGACGCCGAGCTGGTGGGAGGTGGTGGTGACGCCCTCGCCACCGGACTTGGTGGAGGTGTTGCACGGCTGCACGCTCTCCGAGGAGCCGCCGGAGCTGCCACCCAGGATGCCGCTGCCGGTGTCGAGTAGGTCGCCGAGAATGCCACTGCCGGTGTCGATCACACCGCTTCCGGTGGTGCCGCTGCCGGTGTCGGCGCCGGCCAGACCGGGTACGGCCAGCGACCAAGCCGCCGCCGTCATCACGATCGCCATTGTCTTTTTCACAACGCTACCTCCACACCACTTCTCGCCGAACGGATCATCAGGTGAAACGCGTTGGGCGGCCGCAGTTTCGCCGCCCCGGCCCGATTGGGCACCGCAAGTTCTAGCACGCGGCCGGGCAGGCGCGGAGCGGCCGGAATTCGGGGCAGGCGACTGTTCGGATGCCGGTCGGTAGCCGGGTTTTCCAGCGTGGAGTATTGGCGATTGGGCAACATCGGATCGCCCGCCTAGACGGCATCGGGCAATTCCTTAGCTCGCGGAAGAAAGCACCGGTCGGTAGACCAGAATGCGTCGAATCCTATTGCGTGGCAATGATTCAGCGAACGCAATCAGTGGCGATGAGTAATCTCACAGCGAATGCGCGTAACGACGGATTCGGCGATGCCGATCCGCGTGCGCGAACGGGCCGTACATCCGTGCGGATGTACGGCCCGTTCGAAATCCCGGAGGCCTCAGCGCAGAGTCGCGGTGAGGTGAGGGAAACCCTTCTTGGGGTGCAGCATCGACAGGTCCCAGCCGGTGCCCACCTGGTCGGCGTAGATGTTGACCGCGGCGGGCAGGAAGACCGGCTTACCGAATTTGACCGAGTAGGTGGTCTTTTCGGGAACGCGACCCTCGATGGTGGCGAGGATGTTCGCGGCCGACCACATGCCGTGGGCGATGGTCTTCGGGAAGCCCATGGCCTTGGCACCGATCCCCGAGACGTGAATCGGGTTGTGGTCACCCGAGGCCGCGGCGTAGCGGTTGATCATCTTCTGATCGACGCGCTGCACGCGCAGCGGCGGCGGGGGGACCTCGTCGGCGGGCGGCGCCGACTTCGGGCCACCCGACAGGGAGGTGCGCTGCTGGTGCAGGAAGGTGGTCACCTGCCGCCAGACCAGCTCCCGGCCCACGCGGATCTCGGTGATCGCGTCGACCAGCAGGCCCTTCGGGTGCTCACGCAGGTTCTCGATGTGCGCGGCGAAGTCGAGGGGCTCGGCGACCGAGATCTCCCTGGTGCGCTCGATGACGTTCTCGAAATGCACCGCGCCGACCGCGCTGAACGGGAAGTCCCGCGCCACGACGAGCTGCATCGCCAGCGGGAACGCCAGGATGAACGGGTAGGTCAGCGGCAGGGTGTCGCTGAACCGCAGCCCGGTCGCGTGGCAGTACGCGGCCAGGTGGTCCGGGTCGACCTGGAAGCCGTCCAGCACTACGCGGCGGTCGGGCAGTGTGGCTTTGCGGCCCGAGAGCGGAGCGGGCAGCGGGACGGCGCCCAGCGCCGCCTTCGCGTACAGCCCGCCGTTCTTCGGAACCTCGGTGAGGGTGATCGTCTGGGTCATCAGGCGCCGATCAGGCTCTGACCGCAGACGCGAACCACGTTGCCGCTCACCGCGTTCGACGCCGGGCTGGCGAAGAAGGCGATGGTCTCGGCGACGTCGACGGTCTGGCCGCCCTGCAGCAGCGAGCTCATCAGGCGGCCGGCCTCGCGGGTGCCCAGCGGGATGGCGGCGGTCATCGCGGTCTCGATGAAGCCGGGGGCCACCGCGTTGATGGTGATGCCCTTCTCCGCCAGCAGCGGGGCCTCGGCGTCGACCATGCCGATGACGCCCGCCTTGGACGCGCCGTAGTTGGTCTGGCCGCGGTTACCCGCGATGCCGGCGATGGAGGACACGTCGATCACGCGACCGCCGTCCTTGAGCACGCCCTTGGCCACCAGGCCGGAGGTGATGCGGTGCGGCGCGGCCAGGTTGACGTTGATGACCGAGTTCCAGCGGCCCTCGTCCATGTTGGCGAGCAGCTTGTCGCGGGTGATGCCGGCGTTGTGCACGACGATGTCGATGCCGCCGAAGCGCTCCACGGCGAAGTCGGCCAGGCGCTCGGCGGCGTCGGGCGCGGTGACGTCGAGGGCCAGGGCGGTGGCGCCGACCTTGTTGGCGGTCTCCGACAGCGCCTCACCGGCGGCGGGGATGTCGGCGACGATCACGGTGGCGCCGTCACGGGCGAACACCTCGGCGATGGTGGCGCCGATGCCGCGGGCGGCGCCGGTGACCACGGCGACCTTGCCCGCGAGCGGCTTGTCCCAGCTGGCCGGGGCCACGGAGTCGGCCTTGCCGACCCGGATGACCTGGCCGTCGACGAAGGCCGACTTACCCGAGAGCAGGAAGCGCAGGGTGGACTCGAGGCCGGTCGCGGCGGCGCCCGCCTCGGGGTGCACGTAGACCAGCTGGCCGGTGGCGCCGCGCAGCAGTTCCTTGGCGACCGAGCGGCTGAAGCCCTCGAGCGCGCGCTGGGCGATCTGCTCGTCGACCGAGGCGGCCAGCTCGGGAGTGGTGCCCAGGACCACGACACGCCCCGAAGGTGCGAGGTTGCGCATGGCGGGCTGGAAGAATTCGAACAGCTGCGAGAGCTTGTCGATGGAGTCGATGCCGGTGGCGTCGAACACCAGGGCGCCGTACTTGGTGCCCGAGTCGAGCGAGTCCGCGATGGCGTAGTCCGTGCCGAGCAGGGCCCGGATCGGCTCGGCGAGGCGGCCCTTGCCACCGAGCAGCACCGGGCCGGGCAGCGCGGGCTCGCCTGCCTTGTAGCGGCGCAGCTCCGCCGGCTGGGGCAGGCCCAGCTTGCTCGCCAGGAACGCGCCGGGGCGGAGTGGATGAAGGATCCGTAGAGGTTGGGTGCACCCTTGCTCTTGGCTGCCACTGTTCCTACCTTCTCTGTGCTCGACGTGTGGATGACCGTGCTCGCCCAGTGTCCCCCGTGTGAGCTCACATTTGCGGGTACGGTGTCGACAACGAACTTACTCCAGAGTAAGTTGGATGACAACCGATCACCCGACGAGACCATGGAGAACTCGAGTGACAAGCAAAGCCCGCTCGGCGAAGACCCCGGCAAAGACCGCGAAGACCCAGCGCCCGGTCGCGATCGTTGGCGGTAACCGTATTCCGTTCGCTCGCTCCGACAAGGCCTACGCGCACGCGTCCAACCAGGACATGTTCACCGCCACCCTGGACGGGCTGGTCAGCCGCTTCGGCCTGCAGGGCGAGCGGCTCGGCATGGTCGTCGGCGGCGCGGTGCTCAAGCGCGTCGGCGAGCACAGCCTGATCCGCGAGAGCGTGCTCGGCTCCAAGCTCTCGCCCTACACCCCGGCCCACGACCTGCAGCTCGCCTGTGGCACCGGCCTGCAGTCGGTGGTCACCGTCGGTGACGCGATCGCCATGGGGCGCATCGAGTCGGGCATCGGCGGCGGCGCCGACACCACCTCCGACGCGCCGATCGGCGTCAGCGAGGACATGCGCGAGTGGATGCTCACCGCCAACCGGGCCAAGACCAACAAGGACCGGCTCAAGCTGGTCGGCCAGCTGCGCCCCTCGATGCTGGGCATCGAGATCCCGCGCAACGCCGAGCCGCGCACCGGGCTGTCGATGGGTGAGCACGCCGCCATCACCGCCAAGGAGTTCGGCATCGCCCGCGAGGCGCAGGACGAGCTGGCCTACCTGTCGCACAAGAACATGGCCGCCGCCTACGACCGTGGCTTCTTCGACGACCTGATCACCCCGTTCCTCGGCCTGACCCGCGACGACAACCTGCGTCCCGGCTCGACCGTGGAGAAGCTGGCCACCCTCAAGCCGGTGTTCGGCACCAAGCTGGGCGACGCCACCATGACCGCGGGCAACTCCACCCCGCTCACCGACGGCGCGTCGGCGGTGCTGCTGTCCAGCGACGAGTGGGCCGCCGAGCGCAACCTGCCGGTGCTGGCGCACCTGGTGGACTCCGAGGTCGCCTCGGTCGACTACATCCACGGCCCCGACGGCCTGCTGATGGCGCCCACCTACGCGGTGCCGCGCCTGCTGGCCCGCAACGGCCTGACCCTGCAGGACTTCGACTACTACGAGATCCACGAGGCCTTCGCCTCCGTGGTGCTGTGCACGCTGGCCGCGTGGGAGTCCGACGCCTACTGCAAGGAGCGTCTGGGCCTGGACGGCGCGCTGGGTTCGATCGACCGCAGCAAGCTCAACGTCAACGGCTCCTCGCTGGCCGCGGGTCACCCGTTCGCCGCCACCGGCGGCCGGATCGTGGCCTCCACCGCGAAGATGCTGGCGGAGAAGGGATCCGGCCGCGCGCTGATCTCCATCTGCGCCGCGGGCGGCCAGGGCGTGGTCGCCATCATCGAGCGCTAGTCCTCTCGGCCCACCAAGGGCGGCTCCCGGATTCGGGCGCCGCCCTTCGCCGTTCCACGGGCAGGGGTTGACCTCGACAAGGGTTGGGCTCTTACGGTCCGGAGTGATTGCCGATCACGAGGAGTGGAGAAACCGGGTGGGTGCCGGGCGGGTCACGGCGCCGACAGCTACTCCCGGCTGGTGGAGACCTTCGCCCGGGGCTGACCCGGTTGCTCAGCGGCACATCGGGTTGGGATGCGGCTCGGTGGAGGCCCAGGGGCCGCAGGCGATGAGCTCCAGGAAGCCGAGGGGGATGTCGACGAGGGCGGACCCGGTCCCGGCCGAACCGGATTCGGCGACGACCGCCGGAGCGGGGGCGGCCGCAGCCGGGGACGCCCCCGCGGCGATGCCCGCGACGGCGGCGGTGGCGACCAGGATCCGGACCATACGGTGTTGCATGACAAGCCTTTCGCGAAGAACACAGCAGAACTGACAATCACATCGGGTCGCTCGTCCAGCTCATTTCCCGGCACTTTCCTGGGCTTGACCGCTCGAATCAACTTGCGCTATAGGCGATTACGTGGCGCCGATGGCTTCGGCGATCAGCGGCCACGAGGTGTGCAGGTCCTGTTCCCAGTACTTCCAGGTGTGGGTGCCCGCGGCGCGGAAGACTGTGTGGGCGGGGATGTTCAGGTCGGCTAGGCGGGTGGCCAGGGCCTGGGTGCAGGCGTTGGCGGCCGCTTCGATGGCGCCGCCGAGGATGATCTGGTCGGTCAGGCCGATGACCTTGCCGAGGCTCGCGCCGGCGGGGAGTGCCTCGGCGACGCCGGGCAGGCCGGTGGCGCTGGAGAGGTAGATGGTCTTGCCGCGCAGGCGTTCCGCGTTGAGGTAGGGGTCGTTGGCGCGCCAGGCGGGGTCGTCGGGGGCGCCCCACATGTTGGCGGGGTCGGCGCCGGCGCGGGCGAAGACCAGGTCGACGTAGGCGCGGCCCATCGGGTCAGCGACCGAGGCGCAGCCACTGTAGGCGCCGACGGCGCGGTAGCGGTCGGGCGCGGCGATGGCCAGATTGAGCACGGCGGTGGCCGACATCGACAGCCCGGCGATGGCGTTGACGCCGCTGGCGCCGAGGGTCTCGTCGACGATCGGCGGGAGTTCCTCGGTGAGGAAGGTCTGCCACTTGTTGCGGCCGAGCTTGGGATCGTCGCGCTGCCAGTCGGTGTAGTACGAGAACTTCCCCGCGGCCGGGGTGATCACATTGACGTTCTTGTCGGCGAAGAACTGCACGATGTCGGTCTGGTTGTACCAGTTGGCGCGGTCCTCGCCGCCGCCCGCGCCGTTGAGCAGGTACAGCGTCGGGCGTGGCACGCTGGTGTCGGCCGCGGTGATGACCTGCAGCGGGATCACCCGATCCATCGCCGCCGAGTACACGTGCAACGTCTGCTGGCGCTGCCCGGGCCGGTCGATCCGGTCGAGCCGGGAACCCTCGGCGCCCGCGGTGCCGGTCGCGGCGGTCAGCAGGGCCAGCGCCATGGCGGCGACCGCCAGCGATCGCGTACGGCGGAACACGAACATCAGTCCTCACTACGGATGAAGCGGCGGGTGACGAAACCCAGAGCGCCGGGACGGCAGCGCGAGACCGTCCCGGCGACCAGGTGCTACGCGATCAGCTACCGATCAGATTGCGCAGCACGTCGGAGATGATGTCGCTCAGCGAACCGGTGGAGCTGAGCTGACCGTCGGAGGAACCCAGGCCGTTGTCGCCGAGGCTGCCGATCACGGTCTCGCCCGCGTTGGCGCCACGCGCGGTGAAGCAGGCGGTGAGGCCGGGCATCTCGTTGCTCACGCCCACGGTGCCCGCGACACCCACGCCGCCGCTGGTGACCTGCTGGCCCGCCTTGACGCTGTCCGGCACCGGGTAGGTGATGGTGAGGGTGACCGGGTTGCCGGAGTTGACGAACCAGCCGGTGCTGGTGACCTTCCAGCCGCCCGCGTTGGGCTCGGGGGTGACGTCCTCGGTGACCTGGCCGCCGATCGCGTGGTACGCGGTGATGGTGGTCTTGGTCGGCGCGCCGAAGCCCACCGGCGGGAAGTCGGTGATGGTGTTGACGTAGGGGTTGCCGATGCCGGTGGTGCCGACCACGACCTTGTAGGTGACCGAGGTGCCGACACCGACCTGCTCGGCGCTGGCGGTCTTGTCGTAGACGTGCGTGATGCCGACGGTGCTGGCATCACGCTTCTCGGCGTGGCTACTGACCGCACAGCTACCCTCGGCGGCGGCGACGCCCGAACCAAGACCGACGCCGACACCGGCGACGACCAGAGCGGTGGTGGCGACGCCCGCGGCGATACGCGAAGTCCGGAACATGATTGTTTCCTCCAAGCCCCGGCGAAGTCGGCCGGGACGAATTCCTCATCGAGTGGTCTATCCCCCTCTGACCACAAGGTATCGGCCGGACTGGACAGTTGTCCTGGAAAATAAGAACGTGTTCTCATCTTTGTGGAAGATTACCGTTTCACTCTCTGGCGAGGGTCGCCCGGGGTAGCATCCGAGATTTTTCGGCAGCGCCGGAAAGTCCCGAAAACGGCAAACCGGCCGCCCGCCGGAGCGACGGGAGGCCGGTTTCGGACGTAAATACCCCTAGACGGTCAGCTCTCGGGCAGCTCGTTGTGGCCGCCGAACGCCTTGCGCATGGCCGAGAGCATCTTGTCGGCGTACAGGGCCTCCCCGCGCGAGGAGAAGCGCTGGAACAGGGCCGCCGACAGCACCGGGACCGGCACGGCGGTGTCGATCGCGGCGTCGACCGTCCAGCGACCCTCGCCGGAGTCCGAGACCCGGCCGCTGAAGCCGTCCAGGTTCGGATCGGCGTAGAGGGCGCTCGCGGTGAGGTCGAGCAGCCAGGACGCCACGACCGAACCGCGCCGCCACACCTCGGTGATGTCCGGGATGTCCAGGTCGTACTGGTAGTACTCGGGGTGCTCCAGCGGGGTCTCCTCGGCCGAGTGCTCACCGTCGCCGTGGTCGGCGCCCACATTGGCGTGCTGGAGGATGTTCAGGCCCTCGGCGTAGGCGGCCATCGCTCCGTACTCGATGCCGTTGTGCACCATCTTCACGAAGTGACCCGCGCCGGCCGGGCCGCAGTGCAGCCAACCCTGCTCGGCCGGGGTCGGCTCGCCGGTGCGGCCGGGGGTGCGCGGCGCGGCCTCCACGCCGGGCGCGATCGACCGGAACAGCGGCTCCAGGTACTTCACCTGCTCGGCCTCCCCGCCGATCATCAGGCAGAAGCCGCGTTTCAGTCCGAACACCCCGCCCGAGGTGCCGACATCCAGATAGTGGATGCCCTTGGGCGCCAAGGCCTTCGCGCGCTTGATGTCCTCGTGGTAGCGGCTGTTGCCACCGTCGATGATGATGTCGCCGGGCTCGAGCAGCTCGGCCAGCTGGTCGATCGCGCCGCCGGTCGCGCCCGCCGGGATCATCACCCACACGACGCGCGGAGCGTCGAGCATGGCGACGAATTCCTTCAGGTCGGTGCTGCCCTGGAAACTATCACCCAGCTCGGCGGACAGCTCGTCGATGTGGCCCTGGTGGCGCTCGTGACCGACAGCGGTGTTCCCGTCGCGGACGATCCGGCGCACGATGTTGGCACCCATCCGGCCGAGGCCGATCATTCCCAGCTGCATCAGTTCTCCCTCGTTGTCCGGTCCCTGGTGTCGAGTCTCACGTGAGATTGTCCCGCGCGCGCACCGCGAGCTCAGGAGCGGCGCCGCGGGCCCCGCCGAAATTCCTCGGAAACCGGCTGTAACGCCCCGCTACGGGCCGCGATAAACAGATCGGCTCCGTGTAGTTGCCAGACCCCCGACCCGGCAACTACGCGGAGCCTTCCTGCTGTCCATCCACTGTTGCCAGGCTGCCAAGGGCGGCGAAGACCACTACCCTTGGCCGGGGCCCCGCAAACAATCCCGGGGCCGGGCGCACCTGATTCAGGACACGCCATAGATCCCAACGGAAGGACCTCCGTGCCCAGCGAGTCGAACGCCGGAACACCCCCCGGCCGACAGGGCGAGGTCGGACTACGCAAGCTGCTCGAAGCAAATCGCACTTTCGATGCCGACACCACCGCCCTGCCCACCATGCCTCTGCGCACCGTGACCCCCGATCGCTGGTCACCCGCGCCCGCGGCCCCGCAGCCCCCGACCGGCCCCGGCACACCTGCGCTGGTCAAGCGCATCGGTATCGCCGTCGGCGCCGTGTTCGCCGTGGGAGCCCTCGCCTACCTCGCAGACCTGGCGCTCAGCTCCGGTGAGGTGCCGCGCGGCACCGTCGTCGCCGGGGTCGACATCGGCGGCATGGACAGGGCCGAGGCCGACGCCCTCCTGCACACCGAACTCGGCCCCAAGGCCGAACGACCGCTCCCGGTCCGCATCGGCGACGTCCAGGCCAGCATGGTGCCCGCGACGGCCGGTCTGCAGGTGGACTGGAACGGCACCTGGGACGCCGTCGGCGACCAGCCCCTCAACCCCGTCAGCCGGCTGGTCTCGCTGTTCGGCACCCGCGACGTGCAGGTGGCCAGCACCATCGACGCGGCCGCCCTCGACCAGCAGCTGACCGGATTCCAGGCCCACGACAACCCCACCGTCGAGGGCACGGTCCGTTTCGTCGGCGGCAAGCCGGTCGCGGTGGCGCCGGTGCCGGGCCGGGTGCTCGACACCACGGCCGCCCGCACCACCATCGTCGAGCGCTGGGCCGCGAGCTCCGAGCTGGACCTGCCGGTGGTCGCCGCGCCCGTCGCGGTCCGCACCGAGGCGGTGCAGGCCGCGCTGCGCGATATCGCGACGCCCGCGGTGTCGGCACCGATCACGCTGAGCGGCAAGGATGTTCGCGCCACCCTGAGCCCCGAGCAGATCGCGAGTGTGCTCAGTTTCGTGCCCGACGGCAACGGCGGGCTGGCCCCCAAGATCGACAACGACGCCGCGATCGCCGCGCTGGCACCGCAATTGGCGCCCTCGGAGGTGGAGCCCAAGGACGCCACCTTCACCGTCGGCGCGGGCAAGCCGACCGTGGTGCCCGCCGTGGTGGGCAACAAGGTCGACTGGCCCAAGACACTGGAGCAGCTGCCCGCCCTGCTCACCCGTACCACCGGCCGCGACACCGCGGTGGTGTACCAGAAGGTCGAGCCCAAGCTCACCACCGAGGCGGCCAACGGGCTCGGCATCACCGAGATGGTCGGCCAGTTCACCACCGGTGGCTTCAGCGGCCCGTCCGGAGTGAACATCCGCACCGTCGCCGCGAAGGTCGACGGCGCCGTGGTGAAGCCGGGAGATACCTTCTCGCTCAACGAGTTCACCGGTCCGCGCACCGCGGCCGAGGGCTATGTGGAGTCGGGCATCATCGACAAGGGCAGGCCGAGCACCGCGGTCGGCGGCGGCATCAGCCAGTTCGCCACCACGCTCTACAACGCGGCCTACTTCGCCGGCATGGAGGACGCGGGCCACACCGAGCACAGCTACTACATCTCGCGGTACCCGGCGGCGCGCGAGGCCACCGTGTTCGACGGCGCGATCGACCTGGCGTTCCGCAACAACTCGACCTCGGGCATCTACATCCAGACGGTGGCGACGGGTTCCGACATCACCGTGCGGCTGTGGGGCACCAAGACCGTGGACGTGGAGTCGATCACCGGCGAGAAGTCGAAACCGACCGAGCCGCAGGAGATCACCCTGCCCAAGGGCAAGGACTGCATCGCCTCCGAAGGCGCGCCCGGCTTCACCATCTCCGACACCAGGGTGATCACCGATCGCAAGACCGGCGCCCAGGTGTCGCGGCACACCCGCACCGTGAAGTACGACCCGATCCCGATCGTGAAGTGCGAGTGAGGGTTTCCTAGCAGTTGCAATCGCAGCTGCAGCAGTCGCCGCAGCCGCAGTCCTCGCCACAGCAGTTGCCGCAGCAATCGCCGCAGTCGCAACAGCTCTCGCAGTCGCAGTTCTTGGCCCAGGCGTCCTTGCGCTCGCCGGTGCACGGGCTGGTGTGGTCGACGCAGCAGGCCACCCCGGTGCAGTAGACGCCCAGGATCAGCCCGCCCGCCTTCAGCGGGCCGGGCCTGGTCGGCGGGCGGCGGCCCGGCGGCGACGGGAACTGGTACGGCGCATGCTGTTGCGCGACAGGCGAAGTGCGGCACACGTGCCCCACCGCGAGTCCGAGGCCCTGCCCCAGCCGGCGCAGCATCGTCGCCAGCGGGTCGAGCAGTGCCCAGCGGACGGTGGGCAGCTGGTCGAGGTGCGCCTCGGCGGCCGCCGCGCGGATGCGGGATTCGCTCTCGCGCAACAGTTCATAGGCGCGCGGCATGTCGGTGCCGGTGGCCGCGAGCGGGTTGAAGCGGCCGCGCAGACGGTCGCGTTCGAGGTCTTCGACGGCGTCGGCGAGGTGGGCGATGCGGCCGACGTGGCGACCGATCTCCCGCAGTGCCGCAACGTTTTCCGGGCGGCCGGCGAGGGTGGCGGTGTGGCCGAACAGGGTGGCGGCACAGAGCTGGGTGGGGGCGGTGAGCTCGTCGAGGGTGATCGGCGAGAGGACTCGGCGTGTGGCGTCCGCATGCGCCCACGACGTGCCATCGGCCCGCGCTTCCAAGGCGGTCTGGCTGTCGATGGCGGTGATCAGCGGGCCGATGTCGAGGCCGATGAGGTCCGCTTGGGCGCGGGCGGCCGCGGACCAGGTGCCGGAGACGCGGCGCATCGGCGGGCGCGCGAGACGGCCCGCGTCGCCGTCGTCGACGTGATCGCGAATCTTGGCCGCGCCCAGCAGCAGTGACGCGGTGGCGGCCAGCCGCACGCCCGGCGCGTCCGCCGCGACCACCGAGGCGCGACGCATGCCGCGCAGCGGGCAGGGTCCGGCGGTGCGGCGCTCGCCCGGCGCCGCGGCCTGGGCCTCGGTGAGCACGCTGAGCACGATGGCGTCGGTATTGGTCGCCGCCCTGGCCAGCTGGCCGGAGCCGTCGCGCAGACCCAGGCACAGGCCGCACATGTGCGCCTGCCACTGCCCCGGATCGATGCCGTACTTCGCCGCGCCGTGCGCACACGGCTTCAACACACCGAACACTGCCACCCCGTCTGCCGTGAAAACTCTCGCCGAGCACGATCGCAGGTCGGCGCGGTGCGGGCAACCGCTGGGCGCTACTCCGGCTTCTTGCGACCGGCCAGGCCGCGCCAGGCCAGATCGTCGAGCAGGTCGACCGCCTCGGCCACCTCGATCCGGCCGCCGGCCACCCGGTCGGCGATGGCCTCGCCCGCGCCGATCACCGCGGCGGCGACGACTTCGAAATTGGTGCCGGGATCGGCGTGCTTGGCGCTGGATTCGAGCAGTTTCGCGGTGAGTTCGATGACCCGCTCGCGCGCGTTGTCGATCTCGCTCGCGAAGGCTTGCTGACCGATTGCCTGCCGGTACAGCACCTGCCAGGACTGCCGGTTGCGGTCGACGAAGTCGAGGAAACCCTCCAGCGCTGTGCGCACCTGTTCGTGTGGAGTGAGTTGGGGGTTGCCCGCGGGCGCGACGGCCTCGATGAACCGCAGCCCCTCGCGCTGGATGCAGGCCCGGAACAACTCGTCCTTGGAGCCGTAGTACAGGTAGAGCATGGGCTTGGAGATCTTGGCCTCGGCCGCGATCGCGTCCATCGAGGTGTCGTGGAAGCCCTTGCGCGCGAATACCTCGACCGCGGCGTCGAGCATCTGCTGCTCACGAACCGCACGGGGAAGTCGCTTCGTTCCGCCTGCCATCCACTCTCCTACCGCAGGGTGAACCCCTATATTACTCCAAGGTAAGTTCACCCGTGCCCATTTGCCGCACAGTCGCCGGGACCGGCTCAGCAGCCCAGCGGCACACCCTTGTACCGCGCCATCCGCAACACGGAGGCATCGACCCGGTCGGCGGGCAGTTTGCCACTAGCCACCGACTGTTCCAAACGGTCGAGCACCTGGGGCACCGCGTCGGTGCTGATCCACAGGGCGTTGTCGGCGCCGGCGACCAGGGCCGCCTCCACCGCGTCGGCGATCGACATGCGGGCGGTGATGGCGGCCATGCCACCCAGATCGTCGGTGAAGATCGGGCCGTCGAACGGCGGGGCGCCGTAGCCGGTGCCCTCCCGCAGCAGCGTCATGGCGGCCGGGCTGATGCTGGCGGGCACGTCGGGTTCGGTGAGGCCGGGCACGTCGAGATGGCCGACCATCACGGCCGCGCCGGAGGTGACCAGGTTGCGGAAGGGCACCAGGTCGTGGTTCTGCAACTGGTCCAGCGGCGGGGTGCGCACCGCGCCGGTGTGCGAGTCGCCCGAACCCGAGCCGTGGCCGGGGAAGTGCTTGATGACCGAACCGAGGCCGACCTGGTTGGCGGCGCGGATGTAGGCGCCCGCGTACTCGGTCACCACCTGCGGGTCGTCGCTGTAGGACCGGTCGCCGATGACGCTGTCGTCGGGCTGGCTGCTCACGTCGACGTCCGGGGCGAAGTCGACGGTGATGCCGAGATCCTTCAGCGCCTGCGACCTGGTGACCGAGTTCTCGAAGTACTGCTGCGGCGTCTGCGTCTGGGCCACGACCCGGGCCGACGGCGCGGGCCCGATCACGTTCTTGGCGCGCGAGACCCGCCCGCCCTCCTCGTCGATGGTGACCATGAGCGGCACCTTCGCCACCGCCTGCACCGTGTCGAGCTGGGCCTTGTTCATCAGGCCGGGATCGGTCCAGCTGCCGATGAAGATCCCGCCCACCTGCTCGCCGCTCACCACGTTGGTGGCGTCGGCCGCGCCGGTGATGCCGACGGTGAGCAGCTGGGCGAGCTTCTCGCGCTGGGTGAATTTCGCGAGATAGTCGGTGCCACACCGGGTCTGGGGCGCGGTGGCGGTGGCCGGCGTGCCGGTGTCGCCGCTCTGCGCCGAGGTGGGGGTGCCGCTGCCGCTCGCCGCGGGGGTCGTCTCGGTCGACGAACCTCCCGAACAGGCGGTGGCGACGGCGGCCAGGACTGCGAACACGACCACAGGCGATTTCCGCATGGGCTCCACGGTAGCCCTGTCGCGCGCCGACCCACCGCGCCGGATCCGGATTGAACCCCCGACCTGCGGGGTAACCTGAATTCACACCTCGCCCGACCAGCGCAGGAGGTCGTCATGGCTTGCGATCGGATGCTCATCGCCTACGACGGTTCCGAACATGCCAAGCGGGCCATCCAGTACGCGGGCCGCTTCCTCACCGCCGAACGCGCGATCCTGCTCACCGCCTGGGAGCCGATGGTGCGCCAGGCCGCCCGCATCTCCGGGCTGGCCGGGGTGATGCAGCCCGACTGGGTGCCCGACGAGGAGCTCGAGGACATCGCCTACACCGATGCCCGCAAGATCAACGCCGAGGGCGTGCACCTGGCCAAACTGGCCGGCATCGACGCCGAACCGCGCACCACCGAATGCACCACCACGATCTGGAACGCGATCGTGGACTGCGCCGACGAACTCGACGTCGACATCATCGTCGCGGGCACGCGCGGCGCCACCGGCCTGCGCGCCCTGCTGCACAGCAGCGTCGCCGAGGCCGTGCTCAAGCACGGGCACCGGCCGGTGCTGCTGGTGCCACCCGAGCACTGAGAGTTCGATCGCTCGGTGTTCCCGGCGCGTCGGGCGCGCCGCTATGGTCGAGACACCATGAACCGATTCCTGCTGGCCCGCCCCGACGGCGTGCTGCGCGCGGCGGGCGTGCGCGCCGGCTACCCCGACCCGCGCCAGGCGGTCGACGCGCTGCGCCGGTGGCGCGAGGCGTCGGGCGGCGGAGCCGGGCCGCGGCTGATCGTCGGCGCGCTGCCGTTCGACCCGCGCGAACCGGCCGCCCTGTGGCAGCCCGAATCCGCGCTGCACACGGCCGGTCCGTGGCGACCCGCCGCGCTGCCGCCGCTGCCCGCCGTCCGCGTGGTGGCCGAGGAGCCCTCGGCGGCCGAGCATGTCGCCCGGGTGGCGAAGCTGGTCGAGCAGCTCGGCGATCCGGCGGGCGAACTGCGCAAGGTGGTGGCCGCGCGCACGCTGGTGGTCGAGGCCGACGAACCGCTCGATCCGGAAGTGGTGGCCGCTCAGCTACTGACCCGTCATCCCGGCGCCAATGTCTACGGCGTCGACCTCACCGCCGCGGGCCGCCCGGGCGAAACCCTGCTCGGGGCAACGCCGGAGGTCCTCGTCGCGCGGCACGGCCGACACGTGAGCCTGCACCCGCTGGCGGGCACGCTGCCCCGGCTCACCGACCCCGACGCCGACGCCGCACAGGCCGGGGAACTGTTGTCCAGCACGAAGAACCACGACGAACACCGCTTCGTGGTGGACTGGATCCGCGAACGGCTGAGCCCCGTCTGCGCCGAACTGAGCATCCCCGACGCGCCCGAACTGCTGAGTACCGAACAGGTCTGGCATCTGGCCACGCCGATCCACGGCGTCCTGCGCGACCCGGCGACCACCGCGCTGGAACTGGCGCTGCTGCTGCACCCCACACCCGCCGTCAACGGGACGCCGTTCGACGCCGCGCTCACCGCGATCACCGCGGCCGAACCGCGGCGCGGTTTCTACGGCGGCGCGGTCGGCTGGTGCGCCGACGACGGCGACGGCGAGTGGGTCGTCGCCATCCGCGGCGCCGAACTCTCGGCCGACGGCCGCACCCTGCGGGCGAGCGCGGGCGGCGGCATCGTCGCGGCCTCCGATCCCCGCGCCGAGCTGGCCGAGACCACCGCGAAGTTCCGCACGCTGCTCGGCGCGCTGCGTTGCGAAGTGCCCGAACACTGACCCGGGGCCGCGCACCTGCTAGGTTGACCGGAGAACCACCCCGACGTCGAGCGTATTGGAGTGCGCGATGAAGTTTGCTGTTCCGGCTGTTGCCAGCGCGGTCGGCGGCGCCCTGTTGAGCGCAATCGCCGTCTTCGCGATCACGGCCGCGGTACAGCAGAACACGGCGCCCTCGATCGACCGCAGCGGTGACAAGGATTCCTCGCTGCTCAACGCTCCTGAATACGGCAGCCGCTGAGTCCGACGCCCGCGCGTCACGCCCCCGAGCGGGGCACCCGGACACGGCTCCACTGGGTTGGCGCTGGTTCGTCGGCACGGTCGTAGCCGCCTTCGTCCTGACGTTCGCGCAGGCGCCAGGGCTCACCGTCGCGGACACCAAGTACGACCTCGCGCAGAATCCGCTCGGATTCCTCGCGCGGGCATCGCATCTGTGGAGCAGTCAGGCTCCGATGGGCCAGGTGCAGAACCAGGCCTACGGCTACTTCTTCCCGCACGGCACGTTCTTCTCGATCGGTCATCTGCTGCAGCTGCCCGCCTGGGTGACCCAGCGGATCTGGTGGGCGCTGCTGCTGCTGGCCGGGTTCTGGGGCGTGGTCAAGCTCTGCGAGACCCTGGGGATCGGCGCGCGCGGGTCGCGAGTCATCGCGGGTATCGCCTTCGCGCTGTCCCCGCGCGTGCTCACCACCCTCGGTTCGATCTCCTCGGAGACGCTGCCGATGATGCTGGCGCCGTGGGTACTGCTGGCGCCCGCCGCGCTCGGCACGGCCGTGCGGCGCAGGCGCGGCGGCCCGCTGTCACCGGCGGGCAGTGCGCTGGCACTGGCGCTGATGGGCTCGGTGAACGCCGTCGCGACGGTGGCCGCGTTCCTGCCCGCGGCCCTGTGGTGGGCCTCCTACCGGCCCAATCGACGCTGGTGGCGGTTCACCGCCGCGTGGATTCCGCTGCTGGTGCTGGCGACGTTCTGGTGGGTCGTGCCGCTGCTGCTGCTCGGCAAGGTGAGCCCGCCGTTCCTGGACTACATCGAGTCGTCCGGGGTGACCACGCAGTGGGCCTCGCTGAGCGAGGTGCTGCGCGGCACCGACAGCTGGACGCCGTTCGTCTCGCCCGAGCGCATCGCGGGCGCGGTCCTGGTGACCCAGCCCGCCGCCGTCCTCGCCACCGGGCTGCTGGCCGCGGCGGGCATGGCCGGGCTGGCGCGCTCGTCCATGCCGTATCGCGGCCGGTTCGCGCTGATCCTGTGCGTCGGGCTGGCCGGGATCTGCGCGGGCTATGTCGGTGAGCTGGGTGGACCGTTCGCCGAGTCGGTGCGGGTGTTCCTCGACTCGGGCGGCGCGCCGCTGCGCAACGTGCACAAGCTGGAGCCGCTGATCCGGCTGCCGCTGGTGATCGGGCTGGCCCACCTGCTCGGCCGGGTCGCCCTGCCCGCCTCGGTGCCGCTGCGCGAGTGGCGCGACAGCTTCGCCCACCCCGAGCGCGACCGGCTCGTCGCGGTGGCCGCGCTGATCCTGGCCGCGCTCACCCTGGCCACCTCACTGGCCTGGACCGGCAGGCTCGCGCCGCGCGGCGCCTACGACCGGGTGCCCGCGTACTGGACCGACACCGCCGAATGGCTGGCCGACAACGCCGCCGACACCCGCGCGCTCGTCGTGCCTGGCGCGCCTTTCGGCAGCCAGATCTGGGGACTCACTCGCGACGAACCGCTCCAGGCGCTGGCGAGCACGCCGTGGGCTGTGCGCGACTCGGTGCCCCTGAACCCGCCGGGCACCATCCGCGCGATGGACTCGGTGCAGCGGCTGATCGCCGACGGCAGGCCGTCGACCGGCCTGGCCGCCACCCTCGCCGACCAGGGCATCGGCGTCCTGGTGCTGCGCAACGACCTCGACCCGGAGACCTCGCGCTCTACCCGCCCGATGCTGGCGCACCGCGCCATCGAGGGCTCGCCCGGCCTGCGCAAAGTCGCCGAATTCGGTGCGCTGATCGGGCCGCGCGCGGCCGACGCCGGCCTGGTCGTCGACAACGATCTGCAACCCGCCTACCCCGCGATCGAGATCTACCGGGTGGACGTGCCCGGCCCCGGGACCCCCACCGAGGTGCGCGGCGGCACCGGTGCCCCGCCCGGATTCCCCGGCGCGTACACGGTCCCGCTCGACGCGGTGCCGGTGGTCCAGGGCGGCCCCGAAGTGCTGGAGCGGGTCCGGCGCGGCACCGGAAACCCCACGGCCCCGGTGCTGCTCACGGCCGATGCCGCCCGGGCAGGCCTGCCCCCGCAGCCGACGCTGATCACCGACACGCCGATGGATCGCGAGTCCGATTTCGGCCGGGTGGACAACCACAACTCCGCGATCCGCGCCGCCGACGACGCGCGGCGCACGCACAACCTGGTCCCCGACTATCCGGTCGACGGCACCCCACTGGTCCAGGGCGAATGGTCCGGCGCGAAAGTCACCGCGTCGAGTTCGGCGGCCGACGCCACCCAGATCGGCGGCGCCGCGCCCGGCAGTTCCACCGCCGCCGCGGTCGACGGCGACCCGAGCACCGCGTGGATCAGCAACGGTGCCGAATCCGCACTCGGCCAGTGGATCCGGCTCGACCTCGACCAGTCGATCACCACCGGCTCGCTGCGCTTCACCACCACGGCGGCCGCGCTGGGCGATCCGGTGAAGTGGGTGGAGGTCCGCACCGCCCGCGGCACGGTCTCGACCCGGATCACCGAACCCGGTGCGCCCGCGACGGTCGCGTTGCCCGCGGGCAAGACCGACTGGGTGATGATCACCGCCGCGCGCACCGAAACCGGAACCGCCGGTGGACAGTTCGGGATCAGCGAACTCACCCTCGACGACTACACCGTGCGTGACGCGCCGGTGCGGGTCGACATCAGGCACCGCGTGGTCCTCCCCGACGTGCCCACGGGCACCACCGTCACCGGCTGGGACCTCGGCCAGGAATTCCCCGGGCGCAGTGCCTGTTTCGACGGCCCCGACCGGGTGCACTGCAGCAAGGGACTCGGCCTGCCCGCCGAGGAACCCGGCGTCTTCGGCCGCACCCTCGCCGTCCCCGAGCCGCTCACGGTGGGCACCGACCTGACCGTGCGCACCCGGCCCGGCCCGGCGCTGGAGGCCCTGCTCACCGACCACACCCGGCCGGTGGCGCGCGGCAAGGCCGACGTCGGAGACCTGCGCGGCGCCGCCTTCGCGGCCACCGACGGCGACCCGAAGACCACCTGGACCGCCCCGGAGGACACCGTCCGCAGCCCGGCGGGCGGCAAACCGACGCTGGTACTGGAACTCCCGGAACCGGTCGAGGTGACCGGCCTCGACCTCACCACCGCGCTCGGTGGCCTGCCCGCGACCGCCACCGCCGTCGCGGTGAATCTCGGCAACGGCCCCCAGGTGCGCGAGCTGCCCGAGCGCGACCACGGCGAACCGGCGCGAATCTCGCTGTACCCCACCGTCACCGATCGCGTCGAGATCAGCATCCAGAGCTGGAACGAGGTGCTCGACCGCACCGCGCTCGGGTTCGTGCTCACCCAGCCCACCGGACTGGCCGAGGTGGAGGTGCTCGGCCCCGAGTATCCCGAGCACGCCCCGGGCGACCGGCCGGTCACCATCGGGTGCGCGGACGGACCGGTCATCGCGATCGGTGGCCGCACCGTGCACACCACGATCACCGCCACCGCCGACGAACTCCGCTCCGGCGCACCGGTTTCCGCCACCGCCTGTCCGGAGGACGCGGCCGACGTGGAACTGCTGCCCGGGCACCCCGATCTCACCGTCGCGCCCACCGAGCTGTTCACCGTCGACCGGCTGCGGCTGGTGCGCACCGACCCGATCGCGCCGGGACCGGCCGCCCCTGGCACCCAGCTGCTCGTGCTCCCGCTGAGCACGAACGTCGGGTGGCAGGCGCACACCGCCGACGGCACCGAACTGGACCCGGTGGTGGTCGACGGCTGGCAGCAGGCGTGGGTGGTCCCGGCGGGCACCACCGGGCAGATCACCGTCTCGTTCCCGGCCGACCGCTGGTACCGGCTCGCCATCTTCGGCGGCCTGCTGCTGCTCATCCCGCTGCTCGTGCTGGCTTTCCCGCGTCGACGTCCGGCGCCCGAGCACGGGCCCGCGCCGGTGCCGTGGAACGGGCGCGTGGTCGCCGCGGCGGGGCTGACCGGTGCGATCTTCGTCGTGTCCGGGCCGTTCGGTGTGGTGTGCACGGTCCTCGGCCTGGCGGGCAGCTGGTGGCGGCCCGCGCTGACCGCCAGGATCCTGCCGTGGGCGGCCGGGCTCGGGACGGTGACCTCGGCGGCGGTGCTGTCGACCGGGACGTGGCGCTCGGGCACCACCTACATGGGTGGCTCGCTGTGGGCGCAGGCGCCCGCCGTCATCGCGGTGGTCGCGGTCGGGATCGCGGCGCTACCGCGCCGGCGCGGAAACTGACTCGGTCCGCTCGGCCTTGCGGGCGGCGGCGGCCTGGTCCCAGCGCCGGGCCAGGCGCCGAGCGGGATCCTCCACCAGGGCGAAGCTCGCGGCGGCCAGCGGCATCGTCAGCGCGGTGGTGAGCACGAGGACGTAGAGGAAGTGCCCGCTGAACGGCAACACGCCGAACACCGGGAACACCGTGGTGAGCAGCACCAGATGCCACAGGAAGATGCCGTAGGACCAGCGGCCGATGGTGGCCGCGGTCGCCGACTCCAGCCAGCGATGCGGTGGGGCGTCGGCGTGCCGGAACACCAGCGGCGCGAGCAGGCCGAACCCGATGACCATGCCGAGCAGCATCTTCATCGCGTACTGCCACGGCTGGGCGCGCTCCAGCCCGGCGGGCCCGCCGAACTCGGTGGCCGAGACCAGGAACGCCGCCAGCGCGATCGCCCACATCAGCGGCTGACTGGCCAGCGCGCGGTAGAACCGGGTGTCGCGCACCTGATAGATCAGCTCGGCGAGCAGCATGCCCGCCGCGAACCACGGCAGATAACCGGGGAGCCAGTTGTCGGCGTGGATGGCATCCGGTGTCGGCACCGGCCACAGATTCCAGGTGAGGGTCACAGCGATCAGCGCGCAGATCGCCGGCACCCGCCACCGCGCCGCCGGACCGCGCAGCCGCACGACCGCCCAGGCCAGCAGCGGCAGCACCAGGTAGAACGCCACCTCCACCGACAGGCTCCACATCTGGGTGAGGCCCTCGGTGAGCGTCAGCGGGACGAACACCTGCAGCAGGAACAGGTTCGACACCCACACCCGCAGGTTGGCCGACTGCGCCGCGCCGGGCAGCAACAGCAGCACGAACACCACCACCACCCAGTAGGCGGGGATGATGCGCATCAGGCGATGCAGCAGGTAGCGGGTGGTCGACGGCACGCTGCCGAGCCCGCGGGCGGCCGCCGCGTGCGGACGCCACAGCAGATAACCCGACAGCGCGAAGAACACCGCGACCGCCATGTCGAAGCGTTCCAGGATCGGGCCGAGCACCGTGATCCCGCCCGCTCCGGTCTGGAAGGCGACGTGGGTCAACAGCACGCCGAGTGCCGCCATCCCACGCATGCCCTCGAGGGCTGGATTGAAGGCGCGGGGTGTCGGAACGGGGGCACTGGCGGTCGTCATCGGGTTCCAGTGTGCCCCGTCGGCGATTTCCCGGGCGCACCACGGCACTCGAAGTGGTCGGGCTGTTAGTGTCGGGGCTCACGAGGGCCTAGGGTGCTTTACCAGACCACCGGAGGATCCGTGTTCGAACGACGAGGAGAGTTTGCATGGCACTGAGTGCCGGTACCAGAAGGACGGTCGCCTGCGTGCTCGTGGGTCTGGGCGCGGCATTACTCGTCGCCGCGCTGATGATCCCCACCTACACCGTGAGCAAGGTGGCCAAGACTCCGCTCGACCTCGAGATCACGACGATCGCCGAGAGTCAGAAGGGGGAGGACAGCCTCGTCCTCGACTCCAAGTCCCTGACCCAGGGCGACGGCCCGGCCGTCGTCAACAAGGACGTGCCGCTGATCTCGCAGCGCTTCGTCACCGTCGAGGAGCCCTCCGACGCCGACGAGATGACGCTGCAGGCGGGCCAGACCCTGCGCCGCACCGACGTGCAGGGCGACACCGGCCTGCTCACCGCCACCATCGACCGGGTCACCATCGACCGCGTCGACGGCATGCCGGTGGACACCGAGCCCAACGGCTCGATCGCGGTCACCGTCAACAAGGACGGCAGCGTCATGGAGCCGGTGCAGCACACCGGCCTCGGCTACCGCTTCCCGATCGGCACCGAGAAGAAGACGTACCCCTACTTCGACATCAACGTGCGCAAGTCCTTCGACGCGAACTTCATCGAAGAGACCGAGATCAACAACACCAAGGTCTACCACTTCCAGATGACCGCGCCGGTCACCAGCACCTGGGACGTCGTGCAGTCGCCGACCAACCGGCTGACCCTGCCCGCGGCGAAGTGGGGCGTCACCGACGTGCCCGCCGACCAGCCCGTCACGATGACCCGCTTCTACACCAACGTGCGTGACCTGTGGGTGGAGCCGGAGACCGGCACCGTCATCAAGGGCGGCGAGTCGATCCACCTGTTCTACGGCCGCGCCGCGGACAAGCCCGAGGTGACCGCGCTCAAGTCGCACATCGTCTTCGACGAGGCCACCGTGGAGTCGCAGATCGCGATCGCCAAGGAGAACACCGACAAGCTGTCGCTGTTCGGTCGCGTCGTCCCGATCGTGCTCGGTGTCCTCGGCGTCATCGCCCTGCTGGCCGGCCTGTTCCTCGGCCTGCGCGGCGGCAGCGCACCGGCTCACGCGTCCCCGCGCGGCGGCGGTCGTCCGACGCCGGCGCCCACCGCGGCCCCCGACAACTCGGGCGCCACCAGCTGGGACGCCGACGACGCGCCGACCACGCAGTTCCCGCGTGGTGACTACGACGGGCCCACCGAACAGATCGACATCGAGAAGCGTCCCTGACGCTCGCCAGCTCCGACAGCGGCCCCGGTCAATGCGACCGGGGCCGCTGTCGTCGGCGGAGCTTCCGGGCGCTAGGTGGCGACGCCGCCCGCCATCGCCGGCGCCGGGCCCTGGGGCGCGCCCCGCGCGGCCGTGCGCAGGACGACGACCGCGACGATCGTGGTGGTCACGGCGGCGACCGAGACGGCGGTGGTGATCAGGGAGCCGATCGAGCGGGCGAAGGCGAGCATCAGCGTCACCTCGACGACGAGGCCGACCCAGGTGACCGCGGCGAGCGCGGTGCGCTCCACCGCGATGGCCGACAGCAGGGCGCCCTGCAACACCGCGAGAATCGCGCCGTGCAGGGCGAACAGCCACAGCAGGCCCTGGATGGGCGCGTAGTCCTGACCCGCGAACAGCGGGGCGAGCGGAGCGGCGAGGGCGGCGCCGAGCACCGCGACCACGCCGATGATCGACAGCACCGAGAGCGCGTCGCGGATCGCGCGCGCCGAATGCGTGGGCTGGGCCATCCGCGGATACAGCACCACGCCGACCGCCTGCGGCAGCCAGAAGGCGATCTTCGTCGCGATGGTGCCGAGCGAGTAGCGGCTGGCGTCGACGTCGTCGAGCACCATGCGGACCACGATCAAGTCGGCCGAGGACAGGGCCATCAACGCGGCCTGCACCTGCACCGCACGCAATACCGGCAGGACGCCGATGGTCCGGGCCCGGTCCGGCGAGTCCGGTCCGGCCGCGCCGGGGCCGGTGCGGGCGGCCGTCTTCGACGCGATCCGGCCCGCGACGACAGCCGCGCAGACGATGCCCGCCGCGCCCGCCCACAGCGCGCCCGCCGCACCACCGCCGAGGGCGAGCGCGAGCAGCGCGGGCGCGACGCGGGCCGTACCCGCCATCGCCAGTACCGCGGCCAGTGCGCGGAAGTGATTGCCGCCCTGCAGAATTCCCTGCTCACCCGAGAGCACCACCAGCGCGGGCGCGGCACCGAGGGCAGCGGCGGCCGCCCACACGCCGACGTGCAACAGCCCGGCGACCACGGGCACCAGCACCACGGCGACCGCGGCGACCAGGGCGGCGCACCGCCACTGCATCGACCGCACCGCGCGCAGATCCGCGCCGTGCACCACCTCGCGCGCGACCACGTTCTGCATGGCCAGCGCGGGCACCGCGCACAGCAGCTGCACCGCGAGCAGGCTGGCGAACTCGCTGTACCCGGCGACGCCGAGCCAGCGGCCTGCCAGCAGTTGCAGCAGGTACCCGGCGACGTTGGCGGTCATCGCGCCTGCCGTCACCCAGGTCAGGTCGGCAACGACAGGGGGGCGACGGACCGTGGACACGCCTCATCGTCGCACCTCGGCGCCCCGCGCATCACCGGTACCCCGAAAATGTGAGTCCGAGCGGACTCACCTTCGCCGCGGGAGGGACCTCCCCGCCCGCGCGCCCCGGAACGTAAGGTGCACTGACGTGACGGGAAGTGGACGCGCCAGAGCCGTGGTGGCCGGATACTGCGCCCTGCTCGCCCTGCTGATCGTCGGCCCGCTGGCCGGCTCCGGATACCTCCTGCTGCGCGATGCCGTCAGCACGCCGCGCTCCTACCTCACCGACTCCGCCCTCGGCCTCGGCGCCGCGGCTCCCCGCGCCGTCCCCCAGGACACCCTCCTCGCGGTCCTGTCCCCGATGATCGACGGTGGCCTCCTGGTGAAGGCGATCCTGCTCGTCGCCCTCTGGTCGGCCGGCTACGGCGCCGCCGTCCTCGCCCGCGACTTCCTCGCCGCCTCGACCCCCGCCCAGCTCGTCGCCGCCACCCTCGCCCTCTGGAACCCCTACGTCGCCGAACGCCTCCTCCAGGGCCACTGGAGCCTCCTCGCCGGCTACGCCGCCCTCCCCTGGGCCGCCGCGGCCGCCGTCCGCGTTCGCCACACCCAGCCTCGATCCCACACCGCGGGTCAACGCCGGAACATTGCCTCGGATGCGAACCCTTCGGGTCCGGACGCGGGTGCAACTTCCGGGCCGGACGCGGGCGCAACCTCCGGGCCGACCGCAGGACCTTCCGGGTCGAGCAGCGGACGTTCGCAAGCGGGCACAGGCAGTACTTCCGGCGACGCCACCGGAAGCCGCAGGGGACGTGCGGCCGTTGGCGAGAGTAGAAGCGGCATCGGCCTTTTCCGTGGCGGCCGGTTCCCGACTTCGCCCCCATTCGCGGCTGAGCGGGGTTCGGTTGGGGCGTGGGCGGCGTTGGTCGCGAGTTTCGCCGCCGCGGGGTTGACGCCGACCGGATCACTGCTGGTCGCGATCATCGGGTTGGCGCTGGTCGGGCGGCGAGCGTTCCTACCGGCCGCGGCATGGTGGCTCGCGACCTGCGCGCCGTGGCTGACCGCGACGGCACTGGGCGCGGGGGCCGACCCCTCGGACCCGGCGGGGGTGGCGGCATTCGCGGCGCGGGCCGAACCGTGGCTCGGGACGCTGGGCAGTCTGGCCGGGCTGGGCGGCATCTGGAACAGCGAAGCCGTACCCGCCAGCCGCACGACACCGTTGGCGCTGGTCGGCACGGTACTGCTGCTCGGGATCGTCGCGCTCGGCGTGCGGACGGTGTGGGCGCTCGGACGTACCGGCCGGACCCTGCTGGTGATCGCGGCTGCGGCGATCGTGCTGCCCGCCCTGGGCGCGACCAGCGTCGGCCTCGCGACCGGTGAATGGCTGGTCGTCCACGTCCCCGGCGCCGGACTCCTGCGCGACACCCAGAAATACGTGGCCCTCGCCCTGCCCGCCTACGCGTTGTGCGCGGCAGCGGGCTGTCAGGCGATGAGCACCTGGCTGCGCCGCCACTCGACAGCCGATGGTAGTGCCGACCGACGAGACGACGCCGCCGGCTCCTCACCTGCTCGAACTGGAACATCCACTGTCGCAGCCCTTTTCATCGCGCTACTCATCCTCCCACTCGCCGACCTGGCATGGGGCGTCGGCGGCGAGCTGCGCCCGGTGCACTACCCGGCCGGCTGGAAACAAGCCGTCGAGCGCATGGACGCCCCCGGCGACGTGGCGGTACTCCCGACCGGCATGTTCCGCAAATTCCCTTACAGCGGAACAGCTCCCGTCCTCGACCCCGCACCCCGAATCCTCCCCAACGACGTCCTGCAAACCGGCGAACTCCACGTCCGCGGCCATGCCGTCACCGGCGAGGGCAACCGCGCCCGCACCGTCGAGGACGCACTACTCCGAGGCGCGCCCTCGACCGAACTCGCCGCCCTCGGCGTCGGCTGGATCCTCGTCGAACGCACCACCCCCGGCCCCCTCGGCGAATCCGAAAAAACTCTCGCCACAGCCGAACTCACCTACCAGGACACCGACCTCGCCCTCTACCGAATCACCGCCCCCACCCCTCGCGACGTCGCAACCCCCACCCAACGCGCGATCTCCTTCGCAGCCCACCTCCTCTGGGCCCTTCTCCTCCTCACAAGCCTCACCACCGCCGCCATCCTCCGCCCCCACCAGCGGAGTGTCACCCGGCGCGGCGCAAGCATGTCACCGAACACGCCCACCGAATAGAACACCAGTGCGATAGAAGACCTATGTTCACTCGCTATGGTCAGCTCACAACATGAGGCGATGCACCGGATCTTCCGGCACGACCCAGGGACCTTCGCCCGTGTCTTCCACGCACTCGACCTGCCTTTCCCCGACCCATTGGAGGTGGAACATCTCTCCGTCGATCTGACCGAGATCGAACCGATCGAACGACGTGCGGACACGGTGCTGCGGATCACGACCGCGGAGTCCAGCTTTCTGCTGGTCGTCGAAGCTCAGGGCAAGAGGGAGCCGAGCCGTCCGAGCGCCTGGGCGTATTACCTGGCATACCTGCACGCCAAGTACTCGATCCCGGCCGTCCTGGTCGTCGTCTGCCGCAGCCATGCGACCGCACTATGGGCGCAGGGGCCGCTGCCCCTCGGCCACGAGACGTGGCCCTGCCTGATGCTCCGTCCGCTGGTCCTCGGACCGCACAATGTGCCTGCCGTGACCGATGTCGAGACCGCCTTGACCGATCTGCCGCTGGCCGCTCTATCTGCGATTACACATGCCACACGCCCGGAGATCGGTGCCATACTGGAGGCGCTTTCCGCGGCGCTGCACCTCGCCGGCGATCGGGACGACGCGCAGATCTACACCGAACTGGTCGAACTGGGCCTCGGGCGAACCCGGGGCGCCACGATATGGAGGAATCTGATGTCCATCGATCTGTCGTTCTTCCGCTCGGAGACCTCTCAGCGGCTTCGTGAAGAGGGCCGCGAGGAAGGCAGGGAAGAAGGTCGCGAGCAGGGGGTCGCGGACAGTATTCTGCGGATTCTGCGGCGTCGTGGTGTGGAGGTTCCCGATTCGGCCGAAGCCAAGATCACCTCGTGTCACGATCGCGCGCAGCTCGTCGACTGGCTCGATCGGTCGATCACCGTTCGTTCCGTCGACGAGATGTTCACGGACTGACTCGGTCGGCCGCCTGCGGGGCCACGAGGCCGCTGAGGAAGTCGCCTCGGGCCGCGGCTGCGAGCACCTCGTGCACACCGGAACCGGTCTGTTCCCAGGAGAATTCGCGGGCGCGTGAGCGGGCCTTCTCGCCCATCATCAGCCGGGTCTCCGGGTCCGCGAGGAGTTCGGCGGCGGCTGCGGCGAGGGCGGGGGCGTCGTCGACCAGCAGGCCGGTGACGCCGTCGACGATGGAGTCGGTGAGGCCGCGGGAGCTGCGGTAGCCGATGGTGGGGACGCCGTGCTGGGCGGCCTCGATGACGGCCAGGCCCCAGCCTTCCTTGCGGGAGGGCATCACGTGCACCCACGCGGTCGACAGGATCTCGTGCTTGCGGCGTTCGTCGACGTGGCCGTGGAAGGTGACCGCGTCGGCGATGCCGAGTTCGTCGGCGCAGGCGCGCAGGTTGGGCGCCCACCAGCCGTCGCCGATGACGTCGAGGTGCACGTCGGGGAACCGGTCGCGCAGCGCGGCGACGGCGGTCAGCGCGTCCTCGATCTGCTTGTGCGGGACCAGGCGCGACAGCACCGCGATGCGCGGGTGGTCGGCGCGGGTCTCCGCGGCGCCGGGAACGACCTCGGCCGGGACCGGCTCGGCGCCGTTGCGGACGACCGCGATGCGTTCGCGGTCGACACCGAGTACGGCCAATTCCTCGGCCGAGGGCAGCGAGACGGTCAGGTACTGGTTTTCCCGGTGCACGCGGGGCGAGAGCCGCGACTCGATCCACCACCCGATCCGCCCGACCAGCTTGCCCGCCACCGGCCACTGCTCGCGATGGCCGTGATGCACCAGCACCACCGACGGGACACCGGTGGCCGCGGCGAAGAAGGGAATGCCGTTCTGGGTGTCGATGACGACATCGGGCCGCACGCCGCGCAGCGGGCCGACACCGAGCCGACCGGCCAGAATGGCGGCCAGCGCCCGCGGGTACACGGTGAAGCGGCCGCCCGCGCGGCTGATGTCGATGCCGTCGACATGCTCACGACGCGGCGCGCCCGGGTACCCGGCCGTGCGCAGCGTGACCTTGATACCGCGCGCCGCCAGCTGCGCGCCGACCTGCTCGAGGTACCGCTCGCTGCCGCCACCCTGCGGGTGCCCCGTGTCACGCCAGCACAGCAGGAGGACTTCACGCACGGTCGGGGCTCGCAATCGGGTCGGTACAGGACAAAGGTCGGCACCCACCCTAGCGGGTGTGGTCTGCGCGACACATCGGTATCGCCCGTGCCCACCCTGCCGTGTTGTGCCGGACCGCACGATCGGCCCCGGTACGGCTGCCAATAAACTCTGCCCGTGCCGACCGCATCCCTGCCGAGAACCGAGCAGCCAGCCCAGCGCCGCGACCAGTCCAGGTTCGCGCGCCGTGCCACGCTGCGCCGCTCGCTGCGGCTGCTCACCAGCTTCCGGTTCGAGCAGTCCGACCCCGGCCGGTTCTACGGCGGCATCGCCACCGACAGCGCCGACCTGATCGGCGACTTCTACGCCGATATCGCGGGTCGCGACCTCACCGGCACCGTCGTGCTCGACGTCGGCGGCGGGCCGGGGTACTTCGCCGACGAGTTCGCGGCGGCCGGGGCACGCTACGTCTCGGTCGAGCCCGACCCGTCGGAGATGCACGCCGCGGGCCTGCGGGTCGCCGGTTCGGTGCGCGGCTCGGGGATGGCGCTGCCGTTCCGCGACGACGCCTTCGACGTCTGCTTCTCGTCCAATGTCGCCGAGCACGTCCCGCAGCCGTGGGTGATGGCCGAGGAGATGGTCCGGGTCACCAAGCCCGGCGGCCTCATCGTGTTCTCCTACACGGTGTGGCACGGGCCGTTCGGTGGTCACGAGACCGGTCTCTGGCACTACCTCGGCGGCGAATACGCTGCTCGCCGGTACCGGCGCAAGCACGGACGGGAACCCAAGAACAGGTTCGGCAGGTCCCTGTTCGCCGTCACCGCCGCCGACGGGTTGCGCTGGGCGGCAACGACTTCAGCCGATGTGCGGACGATCTTCCCCCGCTATCACCCGAGCTGGGCGTGGTGGCTGGTTCGCATTCCGGTGATCCGCGAGCTACTGGTGAGCAACCTGGTGGTGGTGGCGACGAAGCACGATCAGGCCAGCCAGCTCAGCCGGCGCGACCTGCGTACCGGTGCGGGCAGCGCGCTGGCCCACGGCGACTCCTGAATCGCCAGGCCCACCGTTTCCAGCGTGGTCAAGCCGACCTGATCGGCGAGCGCCCCCACCATCGCGACCGCCTCAGCGGCCTGAATGGCGGCAGTTGCCTGCTCGATGGTGAGCGTGCGGCCCGGCAGGAATGACACAACCCATCCCCCGCTGCCCACACTCTTCGCTTGATGGTCGGTCTGGTCGCTGGTCATCAACGATCGGCCGATCACTTGCACAGCCATGAGTCGGTCTCCCCAATTCGCTGTAAAGGTCTGATGAATCGAGCGAGCTGATCAGTAGCTAAAGCATCCCCTTTTCAACAACAGAACGCAATAGTGCGTTTACCCGAAAAGCGAACCGACAGGTTGGAATTCGCCCTGTTCACAGTCGTTGCGGGACAGCGAATTAGAACGTGTTGCAGACAACACGGCGACAAAACTGTAACGTGTTCTTATGCACTACGACAGTCTGTTCATCGGCGGGAAGTGGACCACCCCTGCCGGTAGTGACCGCATTTCCGTGGTCTCGCCCGCAACGGAGGAGACCGTCGGCAGCGTGCCCGCGGTAACCAAGGCCGATGTGGACGCGGCGGTCGCCGCGGCCCGCGACGCCTTCGACAGCGGACCGTGGCCATCGACGCCGCCACTGGAACGAGCCGAGGTGCTCTCCAAGGCGGCCAGGCTCATCGAGCAGCGTTCGCCCGAATTGCTCGCCGCGCTCACCGCGGAGATGGGCGCGCCCTCGTTAGCCGCCTTGACACTCAACCAGATTCCGGCCGTCGCGGCGCTGGACGCCTGGGCCGCCCTGGCGAAGACCTTCGCGTGGAACGAGACTCGGACCGGCCTGTTCGGAACCTCGCGCGTCTCACGGGAACCGCGCGGCGTCGTCGCCGCCATCACCGCCTGGAATGTCCCGATGTTCCTGGCCGCGAACAAGCTCGGACCCGCTCTGCTCGCGGGCTGCACCGTGGTGCTCAAGCCCTCGCCGCTGACCCCGCTCACCGCCAACCTGCTGGCCGACATCTTCACCGAGGCGGGCCTGCCCGACGGTGTGCTCTCGGTGCTGCCCGCCGACGCGGCGGAGAGCGAGTACCTGGCCGGTCATCCCGGCGTCGACAAGGTGACCTTCACCGGCAGCACCGCCGTGGGCCGGAAGCTGGCCGCGATCGCGGGCGAGCAGCTCAAGACCGTGTCGCTGGAGCTGGGTGGCAAGTCGGCCGCCATCGTGCTGCCCGATGTGGACCTGGCCGCGAGCATTCCCGTTCTTGCGTTCTCCGGATTGATGAACAGCGGCCAGGGCTGCGTGGCGCAGACCCGCATCCTGGCGCCGCGCAGCCGCTACGACGAGATCGTCGACGCGCTGGTAGCCCACGTTCAGACCATGCAGACCGGCGATCCGACCGACCCCGCCACCCAGCTCGGCCCGCTGATCAGCGAGAAGCAGCGCGACCGGGTGGAGAGCTACATCGCCAAGGGCAAGGAAGAGGGCGCGCGCCTGGTCCTCGGCGGCGGCAGGCCGGCGGGCGTCGAGCGCGGCTGGTTCGTCGAGCCGACGATCTTCGCCGACGTGGACAACTCCAGCACCATCGCGCAGGAGGAGATCTTCGGCCCGGTGCTCTCGGTGATCCCGTACGAGACCGAGGAGGAGGCGATCGCCATCGCGAACGACTCCGACTACGGTCTGGCCGGGTCGGTGTGGACCACCGACATCGAGCACGGCGTCGAGGTTGCCGCGAAGGTGCGGACCGGCACCTACGCGATCAACTGGTACGCCTTCGACCCCACCGCGCCCTTCGGTGGGTACAAGAACTCGGGCATCGGCCGCGAGAACGGGCCCGAAGGCCTCGACGCGTTCTGCGAGCAGAAGTCGGTGCTGATGCCGATGGGCTGGACCCCGGCATGATCGGTCAGCGCCCGGAGGAGGCAGCCCGCGTAACCACGCAGGGCGCCCGATCATGCGAAGCGGACGCCGCCTAGTTCTCCGGCATCTGCACCCGCAGGACCGGCTGTCCGGCCACCTGACCGCGGGGTGGCAGGTCGACCACGTCGACCCGCCACCCCGGCGGCAGTGCGCTCTGCAGGCGGCCTGCCACCCGCTGCAAGGGCGTGCTCGAGAACGCGTCCGACTCGGACCTGGTCACCAGATCTGTCATGCGTCAACCACCTCTCAGCGTCGATCTCATCGGGACCGCTTGTGGCGGCGTGGAGTCTCGAAGGGGAGTTAGCTCGGATGGTGCGACGTACAGAGGAGCCTGAGCAGGAATATAGGTGACAACGCCCGTCCATCGCCAGCGACCCTCTGACATCGACAGATATACCCCGAAGCGAGCCGGGGAAATCGTCCGATGTCTCCGGCCTGCGGAAACCCCGAGTTCGCTTGGCCGCCTACCCACCGCCCCGCGGCCCGATTCCGGCGTCGAAATTCGGCACCGCACAGGAACTCTGGTCAGCGACGCAGGGAGCGCCGATACGCCGACGGTGTGAGGCCCGTCACAGAGCGTAGGTGATCACGCAGGGCTGTCACGCTGCCGAAGCCGGCGCGCTGCGCGACCGTCTCCACCGGCAGGTCGGTGCGTTCGAGCAATTCGCGCGCCCGGCCGAGTCGTTGCGCGTCCAGCCAGGCGCCGGGCGTGGCGCCGACCTCCGCCTTGAACCGGCGGATGAAGGTGCGCTCGCTCATCAGCGCGTGCGCCGCGAGCGCGGAGACGTCAACGGCGTCGGCGGGATTCGCGATCGCCCAGGACAGGGTGGCGGCCAGGCCACCGTGTGGATCGCCGCCGCCCATCGGCTGCGGAATGTACTGCGCCTGACCGCCCTCCCGGTGCGGCGGCACGACATTCCAGCGGGCCAGGTCGGCGGCCGCCGCCGCGCCCAGCTCGCGGCGGGCGATGTGCAGGCACAGATCGAGTCCCGCCGACAGGCCCGCCGAGGTCAGGATGTCGCCGTCGTCGATGTAGAGGGCGGTGGGGTCGAGCTTCACGGCGGGATAGAGCGCGGCGAACTGGTCGCAGTAGCCCCAGTGCGTGGTGGCCGGCCGGTCGTCGAGCAGGCCCGCCTGGGCCAGCACGAAGGCACCGATGCAGATGCTGGCGATGGTCGTGCCCCGGTCAGCCGCGGCGCGCAGCGCGTCGAGGACGGGTTCCGGGGTGGGCAGGGTCGGCAGGCCGATGCCGGGGACCACGATGAGATCGGCCTCCGCCAGCAGCTCGAGACCGTGGTCGACCCGCAGGTCGAAGCCGTTCGGCGTCCACACCGGGCCCGGCCTGACCCCGCACGTGCGCATCTGGAAGCCGGCGGGCTCACCGGTCACGCCGGGTCCGTGCCGGAACGCCTGCACCGCGCAGGCCAGGTCGAAGGTCATCACCCCGTCCAGGGCCAGCGCCGCGACCTCGATCATGACCCCAGTTTGGCACGTAACCACGCATCACTGGCATTTCCGCCACTTCACCACGCCCCGCGCGTGGCCGACACTCGACTTCTACCGGCGAAACACGGAGGAGATCGACCATGCCAACCCTCGACTGGGAGTGGGCCACCAGCACCGGCGGCAATCTCACCGCGGCCCAGCGCCGCGCGCTGACCGCCGAGCTGGTGCTGCGCACCGCGCCTGCCCTCGTGCCCGGCCGGATCCGGCAAGCGCTCGGCAGGCGCGGCGCGGGCCGGGTCGACCTGGCCGGCCTGCGGCTGCCCGACACCGCGCTGGCCAGGGCCGCCGAAGACGAAGCGCGCGGCACGTTGTCGGACGCGATGCTGGCGCACTCCTACCGCACCTACTTCTTCGCCCGCGCGCTGGCCGAACTCGACCGGGTCGACTACGACGACGAGGTCGGCTACGTGGCCAGCCTGCTGCACGACATGGCGCTCGAATCACCGACGCCGGGACGGTGTTTCGCGGTGGTCGGCGGCGAATCGGCGCACGGGTTCGCGCTGCGGCACGGCGCACCGGCCGAACGCGCGACCGCGATCGGCGCGGCCATCGCCGCCCACCTCAACCCCGACGCGGCCGGGAACCTGAGCGACCCCGGCGGTTTCGTCTCCGCGGGCGCCTCGGTGGACGTCCTCGGCAGGCGCCTCGACGATCTCGACCCGAGCTGGGTCGAGGAGCTGCTGACGCGGCATCCGCGCCACGATTTCAAACGGCACATCGTCGGTTGTTTCACCGCCGAGGCCGCCGCGGTCCCCGAGGGCCGCATCCACTGGCTCAACGGCACCGGCTTCCGGCAGCTGATCAAGCTGGCGCCGTTCGCCGAATAGACGAAACCGCCCGTACCGGATTCGGTACGGGCGGTTCGCTGTTCAGGGGCGGATCAGCCCAGGCGCTCCTTGAGGGCCTCGAACTCGTCGCGCACGCCGGAAGGCAGCCTGTCGCCGACGAACTCGAACCACTCCTCGATCGACGGGATCTCCTTGCGCCACTCCTCGACGTTCACCGCGAGGGCCTCGTCGACGTCGGCCACGACCACGTCGAGGCCTTCCAGGTCGAGGTCGGCGGCCGAGGGGACGTTGCCGACCGCGGTCGCCTGGGCGCCCGAGCGGCCCTCGATGCGGCCGACGATCCACTCCAGCACGCGGGAGTTCTCACCGAAGCCGGGCCACAGGAAGCGGCCGTCCTCGCCACGACGGAACCAGTTGACGTAGAAGATCTTCGGCAGCTTGTTCGCGTCGGCGTTCTTGCCGAGGTTGATCCAGTGGTCGAGGTAGTCGCCCACGTGGTAGCCGAGGAACGGCAGCATCGCCATCGGGTCGCGGCGGACGGTGCCGACCTTGCCCTCGGCGGCGGCGGTCTGCTCCGAGCCCATGGTGGCGCCCATGAACACGCCGTGCTCCCAGCCGAACGACTCGGACACCAGCGGCACGGTGGTCTTGCGGCGGCCGCCGAACAGGATCGCCGAGATCGGCACACCCTGCGGGTCGTCCCACTCGGGAGCCAGGATCGGGCACTGCGACATCGGGGTGCAGTAGCGCGAGTTCGGGTGCGCGGCCAGGGTCTCCGACTCGCGGAGGTTCCAGTCGTTGCCCTTCCAGTCGATCAGGTGATCGGGCTCGCCCTCGAGACCCTCCCACCACACATCGTTGTCGTCGGTCAGGGCGACGTTGGTGTAGACGGTGTTGCCCGCCTCGATGGTGGCCATCGCGTTGGGGTTGGAGCTGCGGTTGGTGCCCGGCGCCACGCCGAAGAAGCCGAACTCCGGGTTCACCGCGTAGAGGCGGCCGTCCTCGCCGAACCGCATCCAGGCGATGTCGTCGCCCAGGGTCTCCGCGCGCCAGCCCGGGATGGTCGGCTGGATCATCGCGAGGTTGGTCTTGCCACAGGCGCTCGGGAACGCGGCGGCGACGTAGTAGTTCTTGTTCTCCGGCGAGATCAGCTTGAGGATCAGCATGTGCTCGGCCAGCCAGCCCTCGTCGTGGGCCATCGCCGAGGCGATGCGCAGCGAGTAGCACTTCTTGCCGAGCAGGGCGTTGCCGCCGTAGCCGGAACCGAAGGACCAGATCTCGCGGTCCTCGGGGAAGTGGGTGATGTACTTGGTGTCGCTGCACGGCCACGGCACGTCGGCCTGGCCCTCGGCGAGCGGGGCGCCCACCGAGTGCAGCGCCTTCACGAACGGCTTGTCGGTGCCCAGCTTGTCGAGCGCGGCCTGGCCCATGCGGGTCATCACGCGCATCGAGACCACCACGTACTCGGAGTCGGTGATCTCCACGCCCAGCTTCGGGTCGTCGGCGCCTAGCGGGCCCATGCAGAACGGCACCACGTACATGGTGCGGCCCTTCATCGAGCCGCGGTACAGCTCGGTCATGGTGGCGCGCATCTCGGTGGGGTCGACCCAGTTGTTGGTCGGACCGGCGTCGGCCTCGGTCTTGGAGCAGATGTAGGTGCGCGACTCGACGCGGGCGACGTCGGAGGGGTCCGACAGCGCCAGGAACGAGTTCGGCTTCTTCTTCTCGTCGAGCTTCTTGAAGGTGCCCGCCTCGACCAGCTGAGTGGTCAGGCGATCCCATTCCGCGTCGGAGCCGTCGGCCCAGACCACCCGATCCGGCTGAGTGAGCTCTGCGACTTCCTGTACCCAGGCGAGCAGTTCACTGTGCTCGGTCGGCGCCGTGCCGTCGGATCCACGAAGACCAGGAATGGTCGCTGAGGTCATGAAAACTCTCCTGAGATGGGCGGTTCTTCGATGCGAGGTCCATCGATCGCCACCGGGCGGGAAGGCGTCCGCAGCGAACCAACCACCGCACAACCCCAAATGGACGGCGTACAGCGACGTCCATGGACGGAGGCCGCGCATCGACTGGCACGGAGCGGACGCCCAGGTTCCTGGTTAAAGGTTAACGCGGTATGACGATCTATACGGAATCGGGCTCCCTAATAACTACCCACAGGTGGATCACCCAATCGCGGCCTCACGGCGATCCAGCGCGGCCAGGTCGCGCTCACACGCCGCCAGCTGCGCCGGACGCTCGGCGACCAGCCTGCGCGCCAGAGTGTCGAGCTCGGTGATCCTGCGGTCCACAGCGACCGCCCGGGCGGTCGATTCGCTGATCACATGCTCGGCGAGTTCGCCCTCCACATCCACGAGCACCGCGGCCACTCGCTGCTCTAGCAGGGCTTTCACATTCACCAACGCCTCGGCGACCCACTGCGCGAGGTGATTGCGCTCGGCCAGCTGACCTCGCGCGCGCACCACCCAGTAGGCCGCGCCCGCGCCGAGCAGCAGCGTCACCGGCACGGTCGCGGCGTCCAGCGCGGGCACCAGCGACAGGGGCGCCACGACCAGCCTGCCGAGGCCGACACCGGCCGACGCGCCGAGCGCGATCATGAGGTGATCTTCGACACCACGGTGTCTGGGTTCGGGATCCGGACCCAGACCGGGCGCCGGATCACGCCGTCGGAGGGTCGGCGGCGCGGTGCCGATCCGGCGGGCCGTCTCGATCACGCGGTCGTCGATGGCGACGTCGACCGCGGTCGACAGTTCCACCGTGGCCTGCTGCAAGCGCTGCGGGTAGGCGCGCAGTTCGGCGCGGCCGCAGCGGTCGAGTTCGGCGCGCGAGCGGGTGTGCAGAGCCCGGACCAGGGCGCCGACCTCGGTGGTCAGGTCGACCCTGGCCAGCTGCACCTGGCTGCGCACCGCGGCCAGGCCGGTCTGGCGGCCGCCGTCGCGCTCGCCGAGCAGGGCGATCCGCTCCTCGCGTAGCCGCCGGGTCTCCGCGTCGGCCCGCAGCGCGGTGACCTGCTCGGTGATGCGCGCCCTGGTGTCGGTGAGCACCCGGGTGACCACCGCGGTGCGGCGCAGCGCGCCGTCGGCCGGGCGTTGCGCGGTGGCGGCGGCGAGCGCGGCGTGCAGACCCGCCAGGCCGGAGCGGTCGAGCAGGGCGGAGTCGTCGGCGGCGCGGGCGGCGGTGGCCAGGCGGGCCGAGACCGGGAGCACGTCCACCTCGGCGCAGCCCCTGGCCGCGAGCAGGGCCAGGCTGCGTTCCCTGGTGGCCTGCCAGTCCTGATAGGCGTGGAAGCCGTTCATCGCGAGCACCACCCGCCGGTCGGCGGCGCGCAGGCGCTCGATCAGGGCGAGCATGTCGGCGCCGAGCACGCTGCCCGCGTCGAAGACCACCAGGGCGACGGCCGTGTCGTCCGCCACGGCCGGGTCGGCGAGGTCGATGCGCGGTTCGAAGCGGGCCAGTTCGGTGCGCAGCAGCGTGGTGTTGGCGTCGTCGATCGCGTGCAGCACCACACCGGACCCGGTGCCCGCCTGTTCCATCGCGCGCAGCAGCGCGACGCCCTGCGGGTTCCACCGCGCGATGACGGCGTCGAGCTCGTCGGGCGGCGGCGCCTCGGGTCTGTCAGAGTCCGGCACTGCTCATCCGTTCCCAGGCCCGCACGTACCCGTTGTGGACCCGCAGCGCGGCGCGGCGCGCGGCGGGCGGCATGTCGCTGGAGACGACGGCCCGCCAGCGGGTCGCCCTGGCCAGCGCCTCGTCGGCGTCGGCGGGGGCGGGCGAGCGGTAGCCGGCGGCCAGGTGCGCGACCTGCGGGCAGGCGAGTCCGGCGCAGAGCCCGATCCACAGCGCGTTGTCCCCGGCCAGGTACTGCTCGATCAGCGCGCGGGCGCGGCTGCCGTCGGTGGGGACGGCGCGGGCCGCGAGGCGGGTCAGCTCGTCGAGCAGTTCGCCGCCGCGCACGGCCTCGACCTGCTCGTAGCGTCGATGCACGAGCCGGTGCAGCGGGTCGATGCCGCTCGCCGAATGCAGGATCTGGATCAGCGCGCCCGCGGGCAGGTCGGGGTCGGCGCGCAGCGCGGTGAGCGCGCAGTCGACGCCGTAGAGGTCCCAGTTCTCCAGCAGGCGCCTGCGCGCGTCCTGGTCGGAGCCGGAGCCGATGAACAGGTCGGCCGACAGCACCGACGGCACATCCGGGCCCACCGCGAGCCTGCGCAGATCGGCGAGGTCGGCCGCGTCGACCGCGCCCGCCCTGGTGCGGGCCGCCAGCGACGCGACGACGGGCACGATCGGCAGCCCGATCTCGCGCGCGTGCCGGTCGGCGGCCGCGACCGCGTCGCCCCAGCGCGCGCCCACCGCGTCGGCCTTGTTGAGCACGACGACACCGCGACCGGGCGGCAGCGTGGCCAGCACCCGCTGGTCGGCGGCCTGCGGCGCGCCGGCCAGCACGTAGATGACCAGGTCGCCGTCGAGCACGGGATCGGGCAGTTCGGGCTGGTCGACCGGCTCGGTCTCCTGCGCCGAGAGCAGGGCCAGCGCGCGCAGCACCGTCGACCGGCCGCTCAGCGCCCGCCCCGCCACCTGGATGTGCAGTGGACGCCGCCGCCGGGCCACCGCCGCGGCCAGCTGCTCGGCGATCGCCGGATCGGCGCCGGTGCCGTGGGCGAGGGCGGCGATCAGCTGATCGAGCTGGTCGGACGCCCTGGTCTGTGCGGATTCGGTGACTGTCGACATACTGCACCCCCTTTTCCGTGGGCATTCTTCCAGATCCATCCGACGGCGGGCGTGGTAGAACCGACTGCCGACCTGGGGCAACACCACCGCAACGCGAGACCGGCCGACCGCACGGTGTCCGGCCGGGCGCACTCGGCTGCGACGTTGCTCCGCGCATGCTGGACAATGGACGTCGTGAACGACGCCGCCAACCACCCTGTCGAGTCGGTTCCGGGGCAGCCGTCCACCGCCTCGGCCCACCCCAAGCTCTCCGAGATCCCGCACGAGGCAGGCCGCCGCTCGACCACCGGTTCCCGCCTGTACCCGCGCGTCACGAGCTTCCGCTCGCGGCGCGGCGCGCTGACGCCGAACCAGCAGGTCTCCTGGGCGCGTACCTGGCCCGTGATCGGCCGCGATGTCGCCAACGAGCCCATCAACGCCGACGCCTGGTTCGGTCGCAGCGCGCCGCTGGTCATCGAGATCGGCTGCGGCACCGGCACCGCGACGGCCGCCATGGCGCAGGCCGAGCCGCACCTGAACCTGATCGGCATCGAGGTGTACCAGCCGGGCCTGGCCCAGCTGGTCTGCCAGATCGAGCGCGAGGAGATCGGTAACATCCGGCTGCTGCGCGGCGACGCCGTCGATGTGCTGGAGAACATGGTTGCCCCGGAGTCGCTGACCGGCGTCCGGGTGTTCTTCCCGGATCCGTGGCCCAAGGCCCGCCACCACAAGCGCAGGCTGCTGCAGGCGCCGACCTTCGCGCTGATCGCCAGCAGGCTGAAGCCGGGCGGTGTGTTGCACGTCGCCACCGACCACGCCGATTACGCCGAGCACATTCTGGAAGTAGGCTCGGCGGAACCGCTGCTCATCGGCCTCAACGACACCACCGGCGGCGACAGCGCGGCCAACCGCGTCACCGCGCCGATCGGTTTCGAACGGCCCGTCACCAAGTTCGAGGGCAAAGGCCTGCGCGCCGGTAGCGCCATCAACGAGTTCATATGGGGGAAGATCGACAGATGAGCGTGAGTGAGATCGCCACCGAGATGCCGGATATCGCACAGGGAGCCACCGGCAGCGAGGCGTTGACCGGTTCCGGCGCCGATGTCCGGCGCGTCCTGCTCGTCTGGGACGCGCCGAACCTCGACATGGGACTGGGCGCCATCCTCGGTGGACGTCCCACCGCCGCCTATCGCCCCCGCTTCGACGCGCTCGGCCGCTGGCTGCTGGCGCGCACGGCCGAACTGTCGGTCGGCGCGAAGGGCCGCGTCGAGCCCGAGGCGACCGTCTTCACCAACATCGCCCCCGGCACCGCCGACGTGGTCCGCCCCTGGGTCGAGGCCTTACGCAACGTGGGCTTCGCGGTCTTCGCCAAACCGAAGATCGACGAGGACTCCGACGTCGACGCCGACATGCTGGCCCACATCGAGATGCGCAGGCGCGACGGCGGTCTGGCGGGCATCATGGTGGCCTCGGCCGACGGTCAAGCCTTCCGCGAACCGCTGGAAGCCATCGCCGACAAGGGAATCCCAGCTCAGGTCCTCGGTTTCCGTGAGCACGCGAGTTGGGCGGTGACTTCCGATACTCTCGAGTTCGTCGACCTCGAGGACATCCCGGGAGTATTCCGGGAGCCGCTACCGCGGGTGAGCCTCGATTCGCTGCCCGACGAGGGTGCCTGGCTGCAGCCGTTCCGGCCGCTGTCGGCACTACTCACTTCTCGCCCTGGTCAAGGAGTCGCTTAAGTGTTCACCCGCTGGGGCGATCTGGTCTATCGGTTCCGCTTCGCCGTCATCGCGGTGGTCGGTGCTGCGTTGTTGGCGCTGGGCGCCTACGGCACAGGACTCGGCGACCGGTTGACGCAGAGCGGCTGGTTCGATCCGAACTCGGAGTCTGTGCAGGGTGCGCAGATCGCCGACGGCGCCTTCGGACGCGACCACATGGCCGATGTGATCGTCATGTACAACGCCCCCGAGGGCAAGACGATCGACGACCCGGAGTTCCAGCGCAAGGTGGTCGACAGCCTGACCGCTGTCACCGCCAAATATCCCGACCAGATCAGCAAGATCAACGGCACCTATTGGAAGGTGGGCGAGTCGCCCGCCGTGCCGTCGGCGTTCGGGTCGAAGGACAAGAAGCACGCGTTCGCCTCCATCGCCATCGTCGGTGACAACGACTCGACCAGCATGGCCAACTACCGGGTCGTGGCCGACGCGTTCTACATCCCCGGCGTCGACGTGGAGGTCTCGGGCCTGCAGCCGCTCGGCGTCACGCTCAACGACACCATCGCGCACGACACCAAGCGGATGGAAGTGCTGGCCCTGCCCGCGGTGGCCATCCTGCTGTTCTTCATCTTCGGTGGCATCGTCGCGGCCGGCTTGCCGCTGATCATCGGTGGTCTGACGATCGTCGGCGCCACCGGCCTGGTCATGGTGCTCACCAACTTCACCGAGGTGAACTCGTTCGTCACCGGTGTCGTCTCGATGATCGGCCTGGGCCTGGCGATCGACTACGGCCTGTTCATAGTCAGCCGCTTCCGCGAAGAGCTGGCCGAGGGCTACGACACCAAGGCCGCGGTCCGGCGATCCGTGGTGACGTCCGGGCGCACGGTCGTCTTCTCCGCGACGATGATCATCGCCAGCCTCGGCGGCGTGCTGCTGTTCCCGCAGGGCTTCCTGCGTTCGGTGGCGTACGGCACCATCGCCACCGTCTCCCTCGCCGCGCTCACCGCGGTCACGATCCTGCCCGCCATGCTGGCGGTGCTCGGTCCGCGCGTCGACATGCTGGGCCTCAAGTGGTTCCGCAAGAACAAGACCGCCGAGCAGATCGAGAACGGCTTCTGGGGCAACCTCACCCGCTGGGTGATGAAACACCCGCTCAAGATCGCGATCCCGGTCACGGTCATCCTGTTGTTGCTGATCATCCCGGTCAAGAACCTGGCCTTCGGCGGTATCAACGAGAAGTACCTGCCGCCGGACAACGAGACCCGCGTCGCGCTCGAGCACTTCTACGAGGTCTTCCCGCAGAAGAAGACCGATCCGATCCAGCTGGTCTTCGTCGTCGAGAACGGCGACAGGGCCGACACCAACGCCATCGGCCAGGTGTTGAAGCAGGCCAAGCTGGCCCCCGGCTTGGTCGAGCCCTTCGGACCGCCGACGAACCCGCCGGACAATCGGACGGTCTACCGCACCTCGGCCACCCTCATCGATCCGACCGGCAATGCCGAACCGACCATCGACTACCTGCGGGCGATCGAGGTCCCCGACAACGTGACGATGTATGTCACCGGTCAGCCCACACTGATGGCCGACAGTATCGACACCTTGCTGTCGCTGATGCCATGGATGATCTTGATCGTCCTGTTCAGCACCTTCGTGCTGATGTTCTTGACCTTCGGCTCGCTGGTGCTGCCGATCAAGGCCGCCTTGATGAGCGCGCTCGGACTCGGCTCGACGCTGGGCATCCTGACCTGGATCTTCATCGACGGCAACGGTGCCGGGATCCTCAACTTCACCCCACAGCCGATCAGCGCCCCGGTGCTGATGCTGATCATCGCGATCATCTACGGCCTGTCGACCGACTACGAGGTCTTCCTGCTCTCCCGCATGGTGGAGGCACGCGCCCAGGGCGCGTCGACCACCGAGGCCGTCCGGATCGGCACCGCCCAGACCGGCCGCATCATCACCGCGGCCGCGCTGATCCTGCTGGTGGTCACCGGCGCGTTCGCGTTCTCCGACATGGTGATGATGCAGTACATCGCCTACGGCATGATCGCCGCGCTGTTCATCGACGCCACCGTGCTGCGCATGCTGCTGGTGCCCGCGATCATGAAGCTGCTCGGCGACGACTGCTGGTGGGCGCCCAAGTGGATGAAGCGGATCCAGGAGCGGATCGGCCTCGGCGAGCCCATCCTGGACGACGAGCGTCCGCAGAACGGCCCGGTCGTCGACCTGGTGAAGACCACGCCGATCACCGACCCGCCGACCATGCAGATGACGGTGGTCCCGGACAGCAAGCTGGCCAAGACCCCGCGTCGTCCGCGCACGGTCGCCGAGATCGAGGCCGAGGCGCCGACCGCGCACCTGGACAAGATCACCGAGCACACCGACCCCGCCGAGCCGGCCCGCCCGCGCCCGCCGATGTCGCCGGACCCCACCCGCCCCCGCGCACCCATGCTCTCGGGCGAACCGCGGGTCCAGCCCGCCCCGAAGCCGGCTCCCGAGCAGCCCAAGCCGGACCAGGGCCCCTCGGACGCTCCGCCCACCCCCGGCCCGTCGATGTTCACCACCGGCGAGCCGACCCAGATCCTCCCGGTCGTGAAGCCGGGCGCGGAACCGCCGAAACCCGCTCAGGGTGGCGGTGATTCGGCCGGTCCCGATGTCGGTTCCGCGGGCTCGCGCGGAACCGCCGGCCCCGATCCGCGCGGAGCTTCCGGTTCCGACACTCGACCCGCCGATCCGCGCGGAACATCCGGTTCGCAGGCCGGCCCCGGTGCAGCGCGCAATGGGCGTGGCTCGGCGCCGACCGACGCGCTCGGGGCCGACCCGGCCGCGCATAGCCCGAACGTCCCCGGCCCGCAAGGATTCTCGCCGCTCTCCGGCGCCCAGGACACCCCCGGCACCGGCGCGGACTTCCGCACCCCGGGTGCGCCCGGCTCCGGCTTCCTCGGCCACAGCACGGATTCCGGCGTGATCGGCGGCGCCGCCCCCGACGCGAATGGGGTCATCGGCGGCCCCGCACCCAGCATTCTGGGTGGACCCGCTACCGGCTCCGCCCCGCGTGGTTCCGCGCGCGTGCAGCCGCCCGCCGGCTACACCCCCGTTTCGAGTCCGCAGCACGACGATGGCCCGTCCGCGTCGCGCAGGCAGCCGGGTGACAACTCGTCGCCAAGGGCGCAGGGCGACAACGAAACCGGCCCGCGTGGATTCGGCGACAACGAAACCGGCCCGCGTGGATTCGGCGACAACGCGCCCGGCTCGCGCGGGTCCGGCGACAACGCGCCCGGATCGCAAGGGTTCGGCGATAGCGCACCCGGCCCGCGCGCGTTCGGCGACAACGCGGCTGACCCGCGCGGTTTCGGCGACGACGCAGCCGGCCCGCGTGGATTCGGCTCCACCCCGCCGACTCCGCGCACGCAGCCGGCCGGTGACCTGTCCGCCGGAAGGCCGACACTCGGTGGCGCCACTGAGCCGCGAGTGCAGCCGTCGATCCCGGGCAATCCACCGCCGACCCGCGGCACGGTATCGCCCGGCGAGAACCCGGCTACGTCACGGATCCCGGGTGACACCGCGTCGACGCGACGCGGCGAATCTCCCGCTCCGGACGACGGCCCGGATGCCCGGGTGCTGCCGTTCTCGCCGAGCACCCCCCTGCCGACGCGACGTTCCGAATCATCCACTACCGGTGACCATTCGGACGCTTCCCGCACGGCCGGTGACAGCCAGCCGACACCGCGCGTGCACCCGCCCGCCTGGGCCGACAACCTGTCGGAGCCGCGCACGCCGGGCAGCGGTCCGTCCACACCGCCCACTTTGGGCGACAGCAGGCCCACCCCGCGCGTGCAGCCGCCCGCATCGGGTGAGGGCACCGGCCGGGTGCAACCGCCCACCGGCGAACCGTCCGCGGACCAGTCCGGATTCGGTGCGCCCGTAGACGATTCGGCACAGCGGCCGAGCATCGTCACCCCGTTGCGTCCGCTGGGCACTCCCCCGGCCGGCTTCGTACCGCCACCGCCGCCGAGCATCGTGAACACCCCGCCGCCCGGCGCGGTTCCTCCTGCGGGCACTGTCAGCCCCCAGCCGCCGAGCATCGTGACGCCGTCGCCCCGCCCGGTCGATCCGCCCGCCGGCGGCACCTTCAGCGGTTTCACACCGCTGAATTACGAACCGGCACACACTGATGCGGCCGAAACCGACGCTCCGGAACCGGAATCGAGCGCAAGCGCCTCGACCGACTTCTCGGCGACTCCCGGCGCACACCGCGCCGACGCCACCGCACTGGCAGACGAACAGTCGCCCCGCGATGTCTTCGGCACCCCGGTCCCGGTGGAACCGCAGCAACCGACCTCGTCCTACGTAGGCACACCCACCGCACCCAGCGGCTTCCGTGTGCCCGACGTGAACGACGGCCCCCGGTTCTCCCCGGTCACCCCGGAACAGGATTCTCCGCGTTCCGACACGGTCCGCCCCCAGGTAGCCCCACCCGGCTTCACCGCCGTCCCCACCGGCGACACCAGCCCCGCCCCGACCACCGAGGGCCCGCAGGCAAACCCAGCCGACCGCTGGCAGGCGCCAGCAGCTGAGGACCCGCAGGCGACCCTGTCGAACCCCTGGCAGGCGCCCGCCGGTGAAGAGTCGCAAACCGCGGCGGCGGACCGCTGGCACACGCCCGCCACCGAGGAGCCCTCGACGGGTTCGGCGAGCCGCTGGCAGGCAACCGATTCCGCGGACCCACAGGCGACCTCGACGGGCCGCGGGCGGACACCCTCGGCCGAACAGCCGCAGGCCGACCCGGCCAACGGCTGGCAAGCGCCCGACGGCTTCACCGCGGTTCCCACGCCCGCGCCCGCACCGGACGACAGTGCCTCCACCGCACCGGAATCCGACGACGCGCAGGCGGAGAGCCGCAACGAGATCGAGAACTGGATGGCACAGCTGCGCTCATCCCGACGCGGCACCACCACGCCCGCCGACGACGAGGGCCGCCATCACGGCAACGAGGGCCGCACGGTCAGCGTGAACGAACTGCTCCGCCGCCGCGAGGACGACACCGACTGACAGTCCTCAACCCGGACAAGACGAAGCCCACGGCGTCATCCCGCCGTGGGCTTCGTCGTTCTCGGTCCGGCGAACAGCCGCGTGCAACGCTCGGCACCGGATCAGGCCTGCCGTCTCCGCTCGTCCGCGGACCCTGGCGCAGCTCAGGCGGGCAGCACTCGCGACGCGCTCACCGGAGAGTTGTCTCGCCCGAGGCGTTTTCGCGATCGGCGGCCGGTTGCGCCGCGTCGGCGAAGGCGCGGGCGTAGCGGGTTCCGGTGAGGAGTAGGAGGAGGCCGACGGCCAGGAAGGCGGCGACGCGGATCAGGCCGGAGAGGGTGGACAGGTCGAACAGGAACAGTTTGGCGAGGGCGGCGGCCGCGACCAGCAGGCCCGACACGAGGCACACCTTGGCGACGGCGGGTGCCTGGGAGAGTCTGCGCAGGCCGTAGAACAGCGTGGCGGTGGCGGCGACCATCCACACGATGGTCGCGACGCTGTGTCCGATGATGAAACCGTCCGCGCCGCCGAGGGTTACGCCCAGGGACACCGACAGGACGAGCACGTAGTACAGGCCGGCCACGCTCACCGCGATCCACACACCGGTGACGAGGGCCTGATCGGTCCGGCGCGGGAGCCAGGGCACTGTCCACGCGACCATTGCCGCGACGCCGAGGCCCAGGACGGCGGCCAGCGCCGTCGCCAGATCCAGCCTGCGGTCCGCGAGCTCGTGCTGCGCGAGGGTTTCCGGCGAGGCGATGGCCAAGGTGACCAGGCCGCCGAGCAGGGCGAAGGCGACGCCGAAGAAGGCGGCGGCGGTCGTGCGGGTGGTGGCGGCGACCGCGAGGAAGGCCAGCGCCACCGCGAAGAGCGCGCTCGGCAGCAGGTGCGGTTCACCACCGGTCGCGCTCGCGCAGGTCAGCAGGAGGGCGACGGCGCCGGTGAGGGCGGCGACCAAGGCGGTGTGCCGCGGGATGCGGAGCCGATCGGCGAGAGCGGGAACCGGACGCGCGGCGGTCATGGACGCGCGATCCGTCGCACCGGGCAGCAGTGCCGTCGCGGCGATGCCGAGCAGCACCGCGGCCTGCGCGCCGGTGATCGCGGCGGTCACCGCGTGGTCGAACAGCAGGGCGGCGGCGAAGACCGGCAGCGCGGTGAGCGCGATGGTCACGCTCGCGGTGATGTCGCCCTGGTGCTGCCGGACCACCAGCAACGCGCCGACCAGCCCGACGACCGCGCACGCCAGCGCGGCGGCCAGCAGTCCGCCGCGCGTGGCGACCTCGTCACCCTCGAGGGCGGAGGACAGCGCGCTCAACGCGATCATGCTCAGCGTCGCCAGCACCACCGGCAGGGTGCGCGCCACGTGCAGTACCGGCCACTCGCGCCGCATCTGCACCGGCACACCGGCCGCCTGCAACACCACCAGGAACCCGAGCAGCATCAGTTCGGTCGTCAGCACCGGCGACAGCACCGCAGCCCCGAGCACCACGCCCACGGCCAGCGGCTGCGACTGCCACCGCATCGCGATCCCCACCCCGGCCAGCGCGACCAGCAGCGCCACCGCCAGCCCGATCCCCGGCGCCACCCAGTGGTAGTACCCGGTCACCGCGACCACATCCAGATAGACCCCGGCAATACCGGTGGCCACCAAGGCGATTCCGCCCACGCGCCCACCCGGCCGCCCGAACACCCGCCACCCGGCGCCGACCAGTCCCAGCGAAAACACCCCACCGGCAACAACTCTCGCCACCGGCCCGAAGAAGCCCGCCTGCGCGGCCAACACCAACAGCATAAGCACCCCGATAAGCGTCACCCCGACCCCGGCCACCGCCAGCGCCCGCGAAATCACCCCTTCCCGCTGCCACCACGGCGTCTTGGGCTCCGGCGACACCCCGGCCTGCCACCCACCCGGCCGCGCCGCACCGGCCCACCCGGCAGGAGGCTGCCCCGGCCCACCGGGCGCCCACCGCGCGGGCGACTGCCCCGGCACACCACCAACCCATCGAGAAGACGGCTGACCTGGACCAATCCCGGCCCACGGCTGACCCGAAGCCCCTCCCGCCCACCCCATAGAGGACTGACCCGGCGCTCCTCCGCCCCACCCCGCAGACTGCCGGCCCGAAGCTTTCCCAGCCCACTCCGCAGAAGACTGACCCGGCGCCCCTCCGCCCCACCCCGCTGCGGGCTGACCGGGCACACCAGCCCACCCCGCAGTCGGCTGACCCACGACACTGGCAGCCGTCCCCACCGGTGGCACGCCGCGCCCCGCCGACGGCGGCCCCGCAGTCACCTCGACCGGCCCCGGCAGACGCGTACCCGGATCCCCGACGTTCTGTCCCTCCGCCAACGGACCGTCCGCCCTGGTCGCCCCCGCCGGCCGTGCACCCGGATCACCGGCGGCCCACCCCTCCCGCGGCAGTCCCTCCGCCCCGTTCAGCCCGCCCGGATCGATGCTCGGCTGACCGGAAGGCGGCCGCGCCCCTTCCACGGCAGCCCCACGGCCAGCTGTCGACTGCTCCGACGCCGCCCGTGCGCCCTCGCTGTCGACACCGGCGGCCGCCGCGACCGAAGACCCACCCGGCTCGACCGGCGCCGACGGCTCCCCGGCAGGCCGCAGGGTGACAGCCGATCCGCCCGACTCCGGCAGCGGCACACCCCGGCCGACCTGCGCACCCCTCTCGACCTCCCCCTGCAACTGCGCGCGCAGCACATCCAGATCACCGCCGAGTCGCCCCATCCGGGCACCCAGCGTGGTGAACTCACCCGAGAGTCGCGCGACGAGCGCGGGATCGATCGATGTAGTCATGTCCTCATGGTCGGCTCGCGACGCGCGCGGGACATGAGTAGAAACCCCTGTGGGGGTCCCGGTTCCTACCCGAAAAGGGTCAGGAGCCGAGGAAGCGGCGCCATTGGACCATCAGCGGGTACTTGGCGGTGACCGAGCCGAAGCGGACGCGGCCGTGGACGACGAGGTGCAGTGGGCCGATGGGCGGGCCGGTGCGGACCTTGTTGTTGACGCTGGAACCGATGAGGTCCAGGCCGTTGAGGTCGACGGTGGCGGCGGCGGGGACCAGCAGGGTGATGCCGGTGCAGTAGTCGTCGACCTTGATCTCCACGATCTGGGTCTGCATGACGGCCTCGGTGAAGTCGAGGGTGACCCCGGACAGCAAATTGTTCAGGTGCAGCACCGGCGGCACCTGCCACGGGCCGCGCCGATGCACGCTGGCCAGCCTGCTGCGGACGACGCCGGGCGTCGAACCGCCGGGCGGGACCGGGCGCGGACGCGGCATCGCGGCGGGTTGGGGCGCGCCGGCCACCCGCATGCCGGGCAGGTCCACGAGCACGGCATTGAGTTCGCCGCGGGTCTTGGCGGCCAGCGCGGTGTCCATGCGTTCGGTGAACTCGCCGAGCGAGAGCATGCCGAGCCCGACCGCGCGCTGCAGCAACTGGCCGACGTGTTCGCGTTCGGCGTCGGAGACCCGCAGGTCACGATCGCCGACCGGACCGGCCGTCGGTGCGCCGGGTACGTAGAGGGATTCGGGACCGCCCATGTCATCGAGAGTGCCAGGGAATCCGGCCCCGCGCATCAGGGCAAACCCCTATTCGAGTCCCTGTTCGATGGCGTAGCGGGTGAGCTCCACACGGTTGGCGAGCTGCAATTTTCGCAGCGTGGCCTGCACGTGGTTCTCGACGGTGCGGTGTGAGAGGTTGAGCCGGGACGCGATCTGCTTGGCCGACAGTCCCTTGGCCACCATCCGCAGCACCTCGGTCTCCCGCTCGGTCAGCGAAGGGCGGTGCGGTTGATCGGCGGCGACGGGCGCGGTCGCCATCCGCCGGTACTCGCCGAGGACGAGTCCGGCCAGGCCGGGGGTGAACACCGGCTGACCGGCGGCGGTGGCGCGCACGGCGTCGACGAGTTCGGCGGCCGACGCGCTCTTCACCAGATAACCGCTGGCCCCGGCCTTGATCGCGTCGAGCACGTCGTCGCGTTCGGCCGAGGCCGACAGGACCAGCACCCGGCTGTGCGGTGACACCCGCAGCACCTCGGCGGTGGCGGCGGCGCCGTTGCCGTCGGTGAGCTGCATGTCCATCAGCACCACGTGCGGCTGGACCGCGGCGGCGCGGCGGGTGGCGGTGCCGACGCCGTCGGCGGTGGCGGGCACGGCGAAACCGGCCTCGGTGAGGTCGCGGGAGACGCCTTCGCGCCACATCGGGTGGTCGTCGACCACCATCACCGTGATGACCTCGTCCGCCATCGCCTGCTCCTTCGCTCAGCGCGCCGGGTGGCGCGGAATCCGGAATTCCCATTCGGTGCCGAGGTCGTCGCCCTCGCTCAGCAGTTCGGCGGTGCCGTCGAGCGCGGCGATGCGGCCGACGATGGATCGGGAAACCCCCATCCGCCCTTCGGCTTCGGCGGCGGCGAGGCGGCCGGCCGCGATTCCGACGCCGTCGTCGCGCACGCTCACCACCAGCATGTCACCGGTGTCCTCCAGCAGCACATAGGCTTTCGCGTCCGGCCCGGCGTGCAGGTCGACGTTCGACAGCGCGGTGGTCACCGCGGCGGCGATCTCCTGGGCGGTGGTCCGCGCGACGAGCACCGGGTCGCCCGGCGTGGCCACCGACACCGTCGGCGTCGCCCGCGCGGTGAGCAACGGGCGCAGATCCACTTCGGCCGCACCGGAATCCGGCCGTTCGGCCTGTTCGGACAGCAGCACCCGCAGCGCCACCTCCTGCTCCCCCGCCCGACGGGCGAGATCGGCCGCCGGGCCACCGATCTCGGTGCCGCGCCGCTTGATGTAGGCGAGCACCTGGAGCACGCCGTCGTGCACCTCGCGGGCGAGCCGGTCGCGTTCCTGGGCGGCGGCGGTGAGCCGTAGCGCGCGTTCGAGCTGCCCCTGGGCGCGGCGCGCGGTGTTGGCTGCCAAGCCGAGCGCGAGACCGACCGAGACCAGTACCGGCGCGGTGGCGTCGCCCCACACGTCCTGTCCCCACTGCTCACGCACCGTGACCACGACGGCCGACATGCCGAGCCCGGCCAGCACCCCGGCGACCGGACCGCGCAGGATCGCCATCGAGATCACCGAATTCGCGATCCACAGCGTGGTGGGCAGCGTCTGGTGACCGTGGTACCAGTCGTAGTCGGCGACCAGCCGGGTCGAGGCGATCAGCGCCACCGTCACGATCTGATCGCCCAGCACCACCCAGCCCCGGATCCGGCCGGTGGCGGCCGGGAAGTACCACTGCGAGAGCAGCAGCGCGGACGTGCCAGACCAGATCGCCATCAGCGCGATCAGCACCCAGCTCAGCCGCGGATGCTGGTAGTAGGGCACCGAGGCGATCTGCTGGCCGATCGCGTAGAGCAGGGTGACCAGCCGGAACGCCTGGGCGGCCCGCCACAGGGGCGCGGTCGCCGCGTCGGCCGAGCTCAGCTCAGCTGTGTGGGTCCGCATCGCCGGACTCCGCCTCGGCCTTGCGCAGGGTGCGGGTGATGTCGAAGCGGCCTGGCTCGGGTTTGTCGGGTTCGGCGGAGAACAAGCGCCGGTCCTCGCCGCCGGCGAGTTCGCCGTAGACCTCCTCCGGGCTGTCCGCCAGCAGATAGCGGATCGCGGTATTGCCCACCGCGATCAGCGGCACCGCCAGCAGCGCGCCCGCGATCCCGCCGACCACCAGGCCCGCGGTGATCGCCAGCACCACGGCCAGCGGGTGGATGCTCACGGCCCGGCCCAGCAGCAACGGCTGCAGCACATGGCCTTCCAGCTGCATCACCGCGACGATGATGCCGAGCACGATCAGCGCGGTCACCGGCCCCTTGGTGACCAGCGCGATGAACACCGCGACGAACCCGGCGAAGAACGCGCCGATGATCGGGATGAACGCGCTGATGAACACCAGCGAGGCCAGCGGCAGCGCCAGCGGCACGTGCAGGATCGCCAGCCCGGCGCCGATGCCGATCGCGTCGACCGCAGCCACCACCACGGTGGCGCGCACGAACCCGACCAGGGTGCCGAAGCCCAGCTCACCGGCGGTGCGCACCTTCTCCCGATGCGCGGTCGGGACGATCCGGGTGACGAAGTGCCAGATCTGGTCGCCGCCGTAGAGGAAGAAGATGAGGATGAACAGGATCAGGAAGGCGCCGGTGAGGATGTGCCCGATGGTGGTGGCGGTGGTGAGCGCGCCGTTGGTCAGGCTCTCCCGGTTGTCCTGGACGGTGCGCACGATGGTGTCGCCCGCGCTGCGGATCTGCTGATCGCTCAGGTGCGGCGGGCCGTTGATCAGCCAGTCCTGCACCTTGTGCACGCTGTTGGTGACCTCGTTGGACAGCGCGGGCACACCGTCGACGAACTGCTCGACGACGAAGGTCAGGATCCCGGCCAGCAGCCCGATCGAACCGACCAGCGCCACGAACACACCGAGCGAGCGCGGAATCCCCACTCGCTGCAACCAGTCGACCAGCGGGGCCAGCAGCGCCGCCGCGAGCAACGCGATCGCCAGCGGAATGACCACCGTGGCGAACTTCTGCACCAGCATGCCCACCGCGAGCAGCGCGGCGAAGATGATCAGCAGCCGCCAGCTCCAGGCGGCCGCCTTGCGGACCAGCGGATGCACCGCCTCGGCATCCGCCTGCCACAGCGCGGTGGCGGGCCCGGAATCTACCTTCTGGTCGGTCACTCGAGAGAGCCTATCGGTCCGAACGCTAGATTGGTGGTCGTGTCGGCGCCCCTGGAAGCGGTCAAACAGACCATGCGAACGCGCTGGCCGCTGTATCTGACCTCGGTACTGCTGGCCAACGCCTTCGGCGCTGTCCTGGTGTGGGCCTTCATCCAGTACGGCCTGCCGGTGCCCGAGGGCGACCCGGGTGGCGTGCGCCAGACCGGCTTCCTCGCGCCGGTGCTGGTCTTCGGTGCCGCCGCTGTACTGAGCATCCTGGGCGCCGCGGTGATGTTGCGCCCGGTGATGCGCTGGCAGATGCGTGGCGGCCCGCCCAGCCGCCAGGAACAGATGGCCGCCCTGCACGTGCCGCTGCGTCAGTCGATCCTGCACCTGGTGCTGTGGATCATCGGCGGCGGCATTCTCGCGGCCCTGATCATCGTCGAGTCGCCCGAGCTGGCCGGCGCGGTGATCGTCACCGAATGTATGGCCGCCACCATCGTGTTCGGCTTCACCTACATGCTGGGGGAACGCATCCTGCGCCCGGTCGCCGCCGAGGCGCTGACCGAGGGCACCTTCGACCACACCCTCACCCCCGGGGTCGGCACCCGGATGGCCATGACCTGGGGCATGGGCACCTTCGCCCCGACCATCGCCATCGTGCTGCTGTGCGTCACCCAGATCTCCTCCGATGTGAAGTTCTCGGCGAAGTCGCTGGCCATCTCGATCCTGCTGCTGTGCGGCGTGGTGATCCTGCAGGCGCTGGCGCTGTCGATGCTCACCGGATCCTCCATCTCCGACCCGGTCCGCCAGCTGTCCCAAGCCATCAACAGGGTGCAGGGCGGCGCGCGCGATGTGCAGGTGGAGGTGTACGACGGCAGTGAGATCGGGCTGCTCCAGGTGGGCTTCAACCGGATGATGGAAGAGGCGGCCAAGCGGCGCAAGCTGCAGGAACTGTTCGGTCAGCACGTCGGCGAGGAGGTCGCGCAGCGCGCGCTGGACTACGGCACCGAGCTCGGCGGCGAGACCAGGTTCGTCGCGGTGCTGTTCGTGGACATGGTCGGCTCCACCGCGGCGGCGGCCGAGCGTCCGCCGACCGAGGTCGTCAGCCTGCTCAACGAGTTCTTCCGAGTGGTGGTCGACGTGATCGACCGCCACCACGGTTTCGTCAACAAGTTCGTCGGCGATGCCGCGCTGGCGATCTTCGGCGCCCCACTGGACCGGCCCGACGCGCCGAGCGCCGCGCTGGCCGCGGCGCGTGATCTGCGCGAGGCACTGCGCGAGGTGACCAGCCTCGACGTCGGCATCGGCGTCTCCGCCGGGCTCGCGGTCGCGGGCAACATCGGCGCCGCGAATCGTTTCGAATACACCGTGATCGGCGACCCCGTCAACGAGGCGTCGCGGCTCACCGAATTGGCCAAAGATCAACCCGGCCGCGTTCTCGCTTCGGGCAGCGCGCTCTACTTCGCCGACGAAAGCGAGCAAGACCATTGGGAAACCGGCGACGAGGTGCAACTGCGTGGCAGACGCAGGAAAACCCGCCTGGCCTGGCCGAAACCGGTGACCGCCGCGCCCGGCGAGGCCGAGGGAGAACAGCTGCGTTCGTTAGGCTGAGACGGTGACGGCCGACGGCGACCTAGCAGGCGATTCCGCCTCGCCCCCGGCCGAGCGCCGCCGCCGCTTCTGGTGGGTGAAATGGGTGCTCGGCGTGGTGCTGCTCGCCCTGTTCGTCGGCGAGGGCATGTATCTGTGGCCGCGGCTGCACGAGTCCTGGCGCACGCTCACCGAGATCCACTGGGGCTGGCTGGTGCTGTGCATCGTGCTGCAAGCCATGTCGATGAGCGGTTTCGGACGTGTGCAGAAGCAGCTGCTGCACGCGGGCGGCGTGGATGTCAGCCAGCGCAAGTCGGTGTCGGTGGTGTACGGCGCGACCGCGATGTCGCTGACGTTGCCCGCGGGTCAGGTCTTCTCCACCGCCTTCACCTACCGCCAGACCCGGCGCTGGGGCGCCAGCCCGATCGTGGCGTCCTGGCAGCTGGTGTTCTCCGGTGTCGTCGCGGCGGCCGGGCTGGCGCTGCTCGGGATCGGCGGCGCGCTGCTGGTGGGCAACCAGATCGGCGGCAAGCTCATCGCGTCGCTGGTGGTGCTGGGCGTGGTGCTGTTCGCGAGCAACTATCTGGCCCGTCATCCCGGCACGCTGGAGGCGGTGCTGCGGCGGGTGCTGGCGCTGGTGAACCGGATCCGCAAGAAGCCGGCCAACAACGGCATCGCCAAGCTGGCCGAGATCAGGGACCAGCTGGAATCGGTGGACCTGGGCAAGAAGGACGGCGCGCTGGTCGGTGTGTGGGCGCTGGTGCACCGGTTCGCCGACGTGGCCTGTCTCGGCGCCGCCTGCTACGCGATCGGCGCCGATCCGAAGCTGTCCGGCCTGCTCATCGCGTTCACCGCGGGCAAGGCCGTCGGTTCGATCCCGTTCGCGCCGGGCGGCATCGTCTACGTGGACGCCACCCTGATCTACGGTCTCACCGCGGCCGCGGGCCTGGCCGCCTCGCAGGCGGTGGCGGCGGCGTTCGTGTACCGGCTGGTGAGTTTCATCCTGGTGGCGATCGTCGGCTGGATCGTCTTCGCGTTCCTGTTCCGCACCCCGCAGGCCGACGACGAGGAATACGAGCAAGAGTTCAAGCAGCAGCGCCGGATCTAGCGCAGCGCGCGGATGGCGGCGCGCCAGCCCAGCAGGAACAGCGCGAGCACGCTCGCGGCGACGATGACGAAGCTCACGGCGACGCCCTGACCGCTGACGGCCCGCAGCACCATGCCGCCGACGAGGGTGCCCAGCCAGATCAGGATGCCGCTGGGCCACAGCGCCGTCGCGTCGAAGCGGGCGTTGCGCGCGACGAGCACCGCCAGCGCCCAGCCGATCAGTAAGCCGATTCCGAAGGGCCACACGGTCTTCAGCAGACCGGCCAGGACAGCTTCGTCGTGACTGCGCCTCCCGATCGCGCAGAAGACGATCACCAACAGGGCATCAGCGGCGAACGGCGCGAACTTCTTCACGCGAGCAGCCTAACCGTTCATGATCAACTTCAAGTCCGGACCGACCGCCACTGACCAGTGCACACTCTGTACTTGCAGCCTGTTTACGGCTCCGGAGAAGCGAGTGATTTCAGCAGTACGGCGGCCAGGCGCGAGGTGGCGTCGCCACTGTCGACATCGGCGATGTGCACCGCGAAGACCAGGTCGCCCATGGTGGCCAGCAGCCAGCCGTCGGTGCCGCCGGTCGCCGCGAAGGCGGTGACATCCCGGAAGCCGCGCAGCGCAGCCGTTTCCGGCTTGCCGATGCCCTCGTGCATGAGCCCGCGCAGCCGGTCGACCGCGGGCGGGGTGAGGCCGGGCACCGGAGTGTCGGTGGTGCTCGGCTTGCCGTTCTCGATCATCGGCGGCACCACCGAGCCGCGCGAGATCGCGGCCGCGGCGATCGCCATCCCGAACGGGCTGGCCAGCACCGCGTCGGCGCCCGCGCCTTGGCGGACTTGCTCGGTGCTGCGCCCCGGCGCGCTGATCCGCCCGGTCACCTCGTCGAGCCCGTGCACCTTGAAGTCCACCCCGACGCCGAGCGCGGTGGCCGCCTCCGCGGCCTCCTGGACCGAGACATCCTGCGGCGCTTTGTTCTTCGCGGCGGCGGCGACGGTGCGGAACAGCTCCATGGTGCCGCCCGCCGGGAACAGCCCGGTGAACGCGATGGGCCCCTTCTCGGTGGCGTAGCTGTTCTGCGCGACGGCGACGACCGCGCCGGTGGAGGGCTGGATGGCCACCACCGAGGCCGGCGTGCCGACGCTGACCACCGCGTCCTCGGCGGCGCGCTGCAGGCGCTGGTCCATGGTGGCGGAGATGTCGGGCCCGGCCGGACCCTGGTACCCCGCGACCTGGCTGACGAAGCGGCCGTCGGCTTCGAAGATCTGCACACCCCAGCCCGCGGTGGTCTCCTGGCTGTCCTTCCACACCTCGCGCAGCGCGTCGAGCATGGGCGACCAGGTGCGGCGGTCGGCCGAGATCAGCTTGGGCTGCTTCTCCATCACCACGCCGGGCACCCTGGCCATGCGCGGTTCCAGGATCTCGAAGTCGCCCTCGCGCAGGTTCACCGCGATCACCGGCTGGCCCTGCGACGCGGCCAGCTGCTGCATCAGCGACGGGCCGGTGATCAGCGGCGCGACCGGTTCGATGGCGTCGGCCAGCGCGTTGGTGGAGCCGACGAGGTCGCCGGTGCGGCTCGGGTCGATCTTGATGACGTTGATCGTCTGCTCGGTCATCAGCGCGTCGCCGGACAGGTCGACCACCCGCGGCGGCGGCTTGGCGGTGGTGCGCACGAGCTTGACGGTGCGCTTGTCGGCCAGCTGCGGCATCACGACGGCCGGATCCCAGGAGATCCGCCAGCCGATCGCGAGCTTCCGGACGGTGCCCTGGATCGTGTAGGTCCAGTCCTTGTGCTCGCCGAAATTCCAGGCGACGTCCATGCTGAAGATCGCCGACTGCGGATCGAGATCGATGACCTGCGAGGTCTCGTAGTCGACCTTCCCGGTCGCCAGGCCCTCGAACATTTGCTTCATGGTTGCCGAAGCGGCGGCGGGATAGGAGGTGAGATCGGCGGCTTTGGTGTAGTCCTGCGTGTCGAGCAGGTCGGTGAATCGCTGGACAACCGATTCCGCCTCACTCGGCTTCCCACCCACTCCGCACGAGCACAGCGCGATGGCGAGGGTCGCAACCCCCGCGATCGCCATTGCGCCCCGGACGCGAAAGCGGCGGGATCCCCACACATCCATATCGCCCACTCTTCACTCTTGCCACTCCGGTAACAAATCCACCGTACCGGAAGTTGACCCGTCTCCGATGCCCCGGTAACACGGGACGCTACCCGACCTCAGCACCTCGATTGTGCCCGAAATCTCCCCTCGATGAGGGGCTGATTTCGAACCTCGCCCAGCCAGTGGCAACATCTGGCGCGCTTACCGTACCGACAGGCGCGCCGAGTTGTGCGGATCTCGCATTGTCCGGCGATTCAATGACGGGGATACCCAGGTGCCGTCGGCGCCAACCCCCGCCCGCGATCGGGAACAGCGCCGTTCACGCAGAGCATAAACCACTACGCATATATGGGCGTAATCTTGTAATCATCGCAACGAGCGCAACAGAGATAGCAGGTGATTTCCATGCGGAACGCCCATCGCGAACGTGGATTCGGCCGTCCCGGGGGCTGGCAGCAAGCCGATCTCCCCGACCCGGCCGACGCGCCCGACTGGTTCGCCGGACGATTGCCCGCCGACTGGTTCACCGGCCCACCCGAGATCGAGATCGATCGCGACGAGATCGTCGTCGTCGGCGAGCTCCCCGAACCCAAGCCCACCTCCGGTGACGCCGACACCCCCGTGTCGGCGGCGACGCGGGAGGGCGCGCTGGCCCGCTTCCGCGAGGCCACCCGGCCGGCCCGGATGCAGATCGCCGACGAGGCCCAGCGCCGCTACGGCCGCAGTGTGGCCTGGGGCGTCAAGGTCGACGGGCAGCGGATCCTGTTCACCCACCTGGCCGTCCCGGTGATGACCCGGCTACGCCAGCCCGAACGCAAGGTCCTCGACACCCTGATCGACGCGGGCGTGGCCCGCTCCCGCGCCGACGCGCTGGCCTGGACGGTGAAACTGGCGGGCAAGCACGCCGAGTCCTGGCTCGCCGAACTCCGCGAGGCCATGCGCAAGGTCGACGACCTGCGCGCCGAAGGCCCGACCGGCCAGTGAATTAAGGTGGCCTGCATGGCAGACACCGTGCAGGCCACCGGCCCGATCCTCGTCGTGAACGGGCCGAATCTGAACATGCTCGGCACCCGTCAGCCGGAGATCTACGGCGCCGACACCCTCGACGACGTGGTGGCGCTGTGCGAGCGGACGGCCGCGCGGTTCGGCCGCACCGTGCAGACCTTCCAGTCCAATCACGAAGGCGCGCTGATCGATCTGATCCAGCAGGCGCGCGGTGTGGTGTCGGCGATCGTGATCAATCCCGGCGGTCTCACCCACACCTCCGTCGCGTTGCGCGACGCCCTGGTGATCCCGGAGGTGCCGATCGTGGAGGTGCACATCAGCAATGTGCACGCGCGCGAGGAGTTTCGGCACCATTCGTTCGTCTCCCCGATCGCGACCGCGGTCATCGCCGGCCTCGGCATCCAGGGCTACGCCGCGGCCATCGAGTTTTTGAGCCGTTCCGCCTCTCCGCGTATTTAGGCCAGGCTCAGGCGGGAGTACCGACGCGTCGGCGGCCGACGGTTCGGTGATCGTCGAGCTTGCCCGTGCCCGGTGAGTTACCCATGTACGTCCGTGGTCAGGCGATCCGGAAGACCGGGAATCCTGGTGCGATGGCGGCGAGTTCGGCGTCGGTCGCGTTCTTGTCGACGCCCTCGAAGAACTTGCCGACCTCCCAGCCCCACTTCTCCAGGTAGAGCCGCAGCAGCGGGACCTTGTCGGCGTCGGCGATCTCGGTGGCGGTGAAGGTCTCGGTCTTGCGGCCGAGGCGCAGTTCGCCGTCGCCCGCGACGCGCAGGTTGCGCACCCACTGGGTGTGCCCGCGCGGGGCGACCAGGTAGCGCGCGCCGTCGGCGGCGGTCATCACGTTGACCATGGTGGTGCGCCATTCCCCGCTCTTGCGGCCACGCACGGCCAGCAGCCGCGAACCCATGATGCTGATCCCGAGCCTGGGCAGCAGGTTGGCGATCTTGTTCATGATCGGGTCGATGCCGGTGGGGCCGAGGTAGCGGGTGGCGTTGTCCATGCTGATCACTCCTGAACTGTGAGCACTGCTCTCTGTTGAGTACAAGCATGCGCCCGTCGGTCCAGGCTGTCAAGAGCAGTGCTCTCTGTTTTCGAAATGTCCGTTTCCGCCGAAGCATTGCCGCGATGGAATGTAGTACGTATGATACATCTCATCGAAGGTCGATGACTGGGAGGAATCATGACTTCGAGCAACAGCGTCGTTCTCGACGTTCGGCAATTGCGCATGCGGTATGACGACACCGACGTGCTGCACGACGTGACGTTCCAGGCCAGGCGGGGCGAAGTGCTCGTCATGCTCGGCCCCAACGGCGCGGGCAAGACCACCACCATCGAGATCCTCGAGGGGTTCCGCAGACGGTCGGCCGGACAGGTCGACGTGCTGGGGGCCGATCCCGAACACGGTGACGAACAGTGGCGCGCCCGCGTCGGCGTGGTCCTGCAATCCTGGCGCGACCACGCCAAATGGCGGGTACGCGAACTGCTGGGGCACCTCGGCTCGTTCTACGCCCCCTACGCCACGAGCACGACGCACCGCCCCTGGGACACCGACGAACTGATCGAGCTGGTCGGCCTCACCGAACAGGCGAACGCCAAGATCGCCACGCTCTCCGGCGGCCAGCGCCGCAGGCTCGACGTGGCCATCGGCATCGTAGGCAAGCCCGACCTGCTGTTCATGGACGAACCCACCGCGGGTTTCGATCCGGCGGCGCGGCGCGACTTCCACGATCTGGTGCACCGGCTGGCGGATCTCGAGGAGACCACCGTCCTGCTCACCACCCACGACCTGGACGAGGCGGAGAAGCTGGCCGACCGGCTGCTGATCCTGGCCGGTGGCAGGCTGATCGCCGACGGGTCACCGGACGAGCTGTCCCGCTCGATCGCCGGTGAGGCGCAGGTGAGCTGGAGCGTCGACGGGCAACGATTCGTCCACACCACCACCGAGTCCACCAAGTACGTGCACGAGCTGTTCAAACAGCACGGCGAGGCGATCGCCGATCTCGAGGTCCGGCGGGCCTCGCTCGAGGACACCTACATGGCACTGGTCCGGCGCGCGGAATCCGGCGCCGACCACCCCGCCGTCCACACTCTCGCGGAGGTCACCCGATGAGCACCGTCCGGATCGGCGTCACCCGCGGCCTGATCGAACTGCGACAGGCCTTCACCAACGCGCCCGACCTGATCGGCCAGTTCCTCACCTCAGCGATCACACTGGGCGTGCTGTTCCTGCTGCGGAACAAGACCTACGGCGACTCGGGCCTGTCGGTCGCCGAGCTGGCCCTACCGGGTCTGCTCGGCGCCATCATCGCCTTCAACGGCATGTACGCCCTGCTCAATGTGCTGGTCCTGGACCGCGAGGACGGCACGCTGCTGCGTGCCAAGGCGATCCCGAAGGGCATGACCGGCTACTTCACCGGCAAGATCGTGTCCTCGACGGGCTCGGTGATCGCGCAGGTCGTTATCGTGCTCGGTGTGGGCATGGTGATCATCGGCGGCTCCTCGCTGAGCGGACTCGGCGCGGCGGCGACCTTCGCGTGGGTCGTACTGCTCGGGCTGCTGGCGGTGCTGCCGTTCGGCGCGATACTCGGCAGCGTCCTCGACACACGCACCGCGTTCCTGCTCACCATGCCGCTGATGGGCCTGATCGCCATCTCCGGCATCTTCTACCCCATCACCGCGCTGCCCGGCTGGCTGCAGGCGGTGGGCCAGCTGTTCCCGATGTACTGGCTCGGCCTCGGCATGCGTTCGGCCCTGCTGCCCGGCGATGCCGCCGCGATCGAGATCGACCAGTCGTGGCGGCACCTGGAGACCGCCGCGGTGCTCGGCGTCTGGGCCGTCGCCGGTTCGCTGCTCGCGCCGATCGTGTTGCGGCGCATGGCCGGTCGTGAATCCGGCGCCGCCATGGCAGCCCGCAGGGACAAGGCGATGCAGCGTGCCTTCTGAGGTCATCTACAACCGCATCGCGATGCTGCGCGCCGAGCGCGGCATCTCGCGGCGGGACCTGGCCGAGGCACTCTGTGTGCACTACCAGACCGTCGGCTACCTGGAACGGGGCGAGTACAGCCCCAGCCTGCATCTGGCCTTGCGGATCGCGGCCTACTTCGAGGTCGCGGTGGAGGTGGTGTTCTCCACCGAGCCGTTCCCCCGGCTCGGCGCCGAGACGGCCTGACCCGGCGAGCCGCCCGACCTTCGGGGTCCGGGCGGCTTCGCCGTGCGCGGATCAGTCTGTGCCGCGCAGCAATTCGTAGGTCGACACCGGCTTGCCCGCCGCCTCGCTCGCGGCGACCGCCTTGCGCCAGTACGACTGCGACAGGTGCGAGAACGCCGCGTCGACGCCGACCTCCTCACTGGCGTCGATGATGTGCTGCGCGCCGGCCACCATCATCTTCAGCGAGGCCAGATCGGCCCAGCCACCGTTCTGGTTGGCCTCGGAGAACTGCTCCATGAAGTACGGGTACGCCTGGCTGGAGCGGATGGCGAACGGCACGAACTGGGCGATGTCGTGACCGGACTGCGCGATCATCGCGGTGGCCTGGTCGAAGGAGAGCAGCCAGGGATGGAAGGTTGTCAGCAGCGCCTGGTAGAACACCTGGGCCAGGCCGTCGTCGGTGCCCAGGTACTCCTGCGGGCTCAGCGGGCGCAGCAGCTCCGCGTGCGCGTCGAACACTTCCTTCGGGCCGCTGTAGAAGATGTACGAGGCCGGGTGCTCGATATTGTCCCCGGCCGACATCACCCCGCCGGAGAGGAACTCGGCCCCGCGTTCGCGGACCCAGGCCGCGCCGGCGCGCGCCTTCTCCGGCGAATCCGAGGACAGGTTGGCGATCACCTTGCCCGCCAGGGCTTCCGGAGCCTGGCCGAGTACGTCGTACATGGCGGCGTAGTGGGTCAGGCTCAGCACCGAGACGGTGTTGGCGGCCAATGCCTCGGCGACGCTGTCGGCGCGCTTGGCGCCCAGCGCCACCATGGCGTCGACCTTCTCGGTACTGCGATTCCACACGGTGACCTCGACGCCCGCCGCCAGCAGGGCGCGGACCATGGCCTGGCCCATCGGGCCGAGGCCGAGGACGGAGACGGAGCGGGTGGACTGTTCGGACATCAGATGCCCCTTCGGTTCTCGATGGTCGATGGTTCGGCGCCGGAATCCATCGTGGTCCGGGCCGGTATCGTCGGGAAGACCGAACGTCGGAGTGCGGTTGCTTACCTCGAGGTTCGAAATACCGTCGGAAGGGGTGCACCAACGATGAGCAGTGACGCAGATCACGACGTGTGCGGCATGAGCTTGGCCATCGACGTCGTCGGCGGCAAGTGGAAGTTGCACCTGATGTGGGCGCTCGGCGCGGGCCCGCAGCGGTTCGGCACCATCCGCCGGCTGCTGACCGGCGTCAGCGAGAAGGTACTCACCGAGAACCTGCGCCAGCTGGAGAGCGCGGGGGTGGTGCACCGCGAGATCTTCCCCGAGATCCCGCCCCGGGTGGAGTACTCGCTGACCGCCCTCGGCGAGACCCTCCGGCAGGCGCTGGAGCCGCTGGAGACCTGGGGCGACGACCACCGCGCCGAACTGGCCGCGAACGCGGGCACCGTCGCGCCCGCCAGGACGGCGGCGGTCAGTTCGGTGGCGGGCTAGGCACTCACCAGCGCTTGCCCGCGATGCGCTCACCGACGCGTTCGAGCAGCGCGGCGGCGTTCGCGATCGACCGCGCGGGATCGGGTTCGAGATCGGCGAGGGTGTAGCACTCGGTGAAGCCCGCCGCGCGAATCTCCCCGGGCGACAACATCGTCCGACCCACCGCGGCCACCACCGGCACGCCCGCCGCCTTGGCCGCCGCGGCCACCCCCACCGGCGCCTTCCCGCGCATGCTCTGGTGATCCAGCGACCCCTCGCCCGTCACCACCAGCTGCGCACCGGCTAGCAGCGCCCGGAATTCCAGCAGCTCGAGCAGCACGTCGATGCCGCTGCGGACCTGGGCGCCGAGGACGGCCAGCGCGCCGAAACCGGTCCCGCCCGCCGCGCCGGCGCCGCCGATCTCGGCGTACCCGGTGCCGAGGACGGCGGCCCAATTCGTCAAGGCCGCTTCCAGATTCGCCATCTGACGCGGGTCGGCGCCCTTCTGCGGCGCGTACACCGCGACCGCGCCCGCCGGGCCGAGCAGCGGGTTGTCCACATCGCAGGCGAGGGTGAAGCGGGCCTGCGCGATCGCGGGATGCAGACCGGCGCGATCCACCGCGACGACCCGGCTCAGCAGCGCGACGGTATCGAAACCGGCCGCGTCGACGGGCAATTCGCGCCCGTCCTGGTCGAGCAGGCGCAGCCCGAGCGCGGACAGCAGACCGACGCCGCCGTCGCTGGACGCGCTGCCACCGAGACCGAGCACGATCTCGCGCGCGCCGTTGTCGAGCGCGTGGACGACCGCCCGCCCCAGGCCCACGGTGTTGGCGCCGAGCGGATCGAGCCTGCCCGCGGGCAGCTTGGCCACCCCGACGGCGGCCGCGAGTTCCACCACCGCGGTGTCGCCGTGCAGGGCGTAGACCGCGCGCGACGGTTCCCCGGTCGGGCCGGGCGCCGCGATCTCGACCCGGTCCCAGCCCGCCGCGACGAACGCGTCGACCATGCCGTCGCCGCCGTCGGCGACCGGCACGCACCGCACGTCGGCCGCCGGATCGCCGCGATGGATGCCCGCGGCCAGCGCCGCGGCCACCTCCGGCGCGGTGAGGGACCCCTTGAACTTGTCCGGGGCGAGCACCACTCGTGGTCCATCGGTCATGCTGTGTCCTCCAGGCGTGCGCGGGCGCTGACCGATCATCCCGCCATTGTCCGGGCTCCGGCCGGAACCCGCCATGTACAGACCCCGACGTCCCGGCCGGGTAGTTTCGACGCATGGCGACCGAGGTCCGCAACAACGCCGCGCTCGAGCGGTTCGAACTCACCGCCGACGGTACCCCCGCCGGCTACATCGAGTACCAGGACACCGGGGCCGAACGCGCCCTCGTGCACACCGAGGTCTATCCCCGGTTCGAGGGCCGCGGGCTGGCGAACACGCTCGCGCAGGCGGCGCTCGACGCGAGCCGCGCCGAAGGGTTCAGCGTGTTGCCGCTGTGCCCGATGGTCCTGCATTTCGTCAAGACCCACCCCGAATACATCTCGCTGGTCCCGCAGCGGGCGCGCGCGCTGTTCGGGCTGCCTCAGTAGGCCGCGACGGCCCCGTCGACGGCCAGCTGCAGTTCGTCCTTGACGAGCCGGGCGATGTCGGCGGGCCGCTGCGGCAGTTCCAGCACCGGCTCCCGGAAGTAGAACCGGGACGAGACGACCTCCGCCGCGGTCGGTTCCACCGTGGGATCGGCGCGCGGGCCGTAACTCATCGCCAGCGCCACCAGCGCGGGCGGCGCGTTCAGCTTGGCCGCGCGGAAGGCGATGTGGCCGATGCCGCTGCCGACCGCCTGCACCTTCGCCGGGTCGACGTCGTTGCAGGTGCCCTCGGGGAAGATCGCCAGGTGGTCACCGGCGGCCAGCCGCTGCGCGCAGACGTCCATCATGCGCTGACCGGCGGCGTTGACCGCCCTGATGCCGTGGTCCTTGCCGCGGAACACCGGGATGCCGCCCATCATGTCGACCTTGCGGCGCTGCTCGGGATCCACGAACAGCTCGTCCTTGGCCAGCACCCGCATCCGGCCGATCCGGCGGCGCAGCGGCGAGCGCCACGCGGCGGCGGCCACGGTGTACGGATCGCTGGTCGAGAGGTGATTGATCGCGAAGATCACCGGCCTGCCGCCCCGGACCAGCGCCTGTAGCTGCCGCTTGGCACCCTCGGCGAAGGCCACCCGAGGCCGGAACCGGCGGGCCAGGACCGCATAGGACGCCAGCGCCTTCCACCTGTTCTGCTGATGTTCCAGGTAGTAGTCGTACACGGCGTCGCTGTTTTCGAGAAGGACCTCGGGCGAGTGCATGACGTGACCCTACCGGGCGGGTCCACAGCCGGTCGGACCAGAAATTTTCCGGTCCGGAGCCATCCGCGGGGAGCGCGCGACGGCGGTCCAATGCGATGATGGCTCGGTGGCACGCGGAGACGACCCGGACGAGCGCCGGACTCGCGACGAGCACGGTGACGACCGGCGGCGCGGGTATCCCGCGGTGGGCGTGCGCGCCGGCAACCTGCTGGTGTCGGCGATCGACCTGGTGGAACCCACCTTCCGCCGGACCGTGGTGTACGTCATCGAGCACAACGACGCGGGCAGTCTCGGCGTCGTGCTGAACCGCCCGAGCGAGACCCCGGTCCGCGACGTGCTGCCCAACTGGGCGGGTCTGGCCGCCCTGCCGACGGACCTCTACATCGGCGGCCCGGTCAAACGCGACGCCGCGCTGTGCCTGGGCACGCTGCGCACCGGCGCCGACATCTCCGACGTGCGCGGCCTGCGCCGGGTCGACGGCCGGGTGGTGCTGGTGGACCTGGACGCCGATCCCGCCGAGATCGGCCCGCTGGTCGAGGGCATCCGCGTGTTCGCGGGTTACGCGGGCTGGTCGATGGGCCAGCTCGACGGAGAGCTCGACAACGAGGACTGGATCGTGGTGTCGGCGCTGCCGTCGGACCCGATCGCCACCGACCGGCACGATCTGTGGGCGACGGTGCTGCGTCGCCAGCCGCTGCCGCTGGCCCTGCTGGCGACCCATCCGATTGAACTCGAACGCAACTGATCCCGTTACTCCTTCGACAGAGCAGGAGTGACACCATGAATATCGACGAGCAGTGACCCGGACCGCCGATGGACGACGGTCGCGACGAACTGATGCGCGCGCTCTACGCCGAGCACGCGCCCGCGCTGTGGCGCTTCACCCTCGGCCTGGTCCACGACCCGGGCCGCGCCGAGGACATCGTGCAGGAGACGTTGTTACGCGCCTGGCAGCGGCCCGCGGTGCTGGAGCAGACCGAGACCTCACCGCGCGCGTGGTTGTTCACCGTGGCCCGTAATCTCGCCGTCGACGAGCATCGCAGCGCCCGGCACCGCCGCGAGTTCGGCACCGACACCCCGCCCGAGCAGGTCAGTCCCGACCAGTCCGACCGGGCGCTGGACGGCTGGCTGGTGGCCGACGCGCTGGCCACCCTGAGCCCGGATCACCGCGAGGTGATCGTGCGGGCCTACTATCGCGGACTCGGGATGCAGCAGATCGCCGACGAGCTCGGCATCCCGCCGGGGACGGTGAAGTCGCGCCTGCACTACGGCATGCGCGCCATGCGCCTGGCACTACAGGAGATGGGGGTGACGAACCGATGACCGACCTCGCCGACGAGTACAGCACCTGGGACGCCGCCTACGTCCTCGGTTCGCTGGGCGCGGCCGAGCGCCACGAATACGAGACGCACCTGCTCGACTGCCCGCACTGCACCGAGGCCGTCGCCGACCTGGCCGGTATGCCCGGCCTGCTGGCGCTGGTCGACCGCGACACCGCGCTGTCGCTGATCGAGGCGCCGGAGCCGGTGGCGCCCCAGGCGCCCGACCTGATCCCGTCGCTGGCCGCGGCGGCCGCCAAGCGGCGCAGGCGCGGTCGCTGGATCGGCATCGGCAGCGCGGTGGCGGCGGCCGCGGCCGCGGTGGCCATCGCCATTCCGGTGACCGTCGCCGTCGCCCGCTCGGACACCCCCACCGCACAGATCGTGGCCGCCCAGCAGCTGACCGCGGTCGAGCAGACCCCGGTCAGCGCCGAGGTCAAGCTGGTCCGCGACGGCGACCGCACCCGCCTGGTGATGACCTGCCGCTACGCCCCCAGCGCCTACGGCTCCAGCTACACCCGGACCTACGGCCTGGTCGTCACGGCGGGCGACCAGCGCTGGGAACTGGACCAGTGGCCCGCGGGCCCCGGCACCGAACTCACCGTCGACCGCACCATCGACGCCCCGCCGGACTCGATCGACAAGGTCGAGATCACCTCGATCGACTCGGGCCGCACCATCCTGGAGGCCCAGCTCTGACCACGCCGAACAGCCCCGGACGAAGCCGGGGCTGTTCGGGTCGGGCGGGTCAGCTCTGCTTGGCGAAGATGCTCTTGGACCAGAAGTAGCCGCCACCGGCGATCACCGCGCACCAGCCGAGCGAGACCCAGCCGTTCACGCCGATCTCGGTGCCCATCAGCAGCCCGCGCAGGGTTTCGGTGATGGGGGTGAAGGGCTGGTATTCGGCGAACTGGCGCAGGCCGACCGGCATCGTGTCGGTGGCGACCAGGCCGCTGCCCAGGAACGGCATCATCACGATGGGAAACGGTGCGTTGCTGGCACTCTCGGGGTTGGGCGAGAGCAGGCCGAGGGCAATCGCCAGCCAGGTGAAGGCGAAGGTCACCAGGCTGAGCAGCCCGAAGGCGGCCACCCATTCGACCGGGCTCGCGTTCGGCCGGAAACCGATCAGCAGCGCGACACCGGTCATCACGGCCATGCCGCCCAGCGCCTGGACGAGCGCGCCGAGCACATGCCCGGTGAGCATCGAGGACTGCGAGATCGCCATCACCCGAAAGCGATTGACGATGCCCTTGCTCTTGTCGGTGGCGATGGAGACGGCCACCGACACCGTCATGTACGCGGGCAGCAGCAACAGCATGCCCGGTGCCAGGTAGTCGATGTACTCACCGCCGGAGGACTTCTCCAGCGCCCCGCCGAAGACGTAGTTGAACACCAGCAGCAGCACGGTCGGCATGATCAGGATGCCGAAGACCATGCTCGGGTAGCGCTTGGCGTGGATGATGTTGCGCCGCAACATGGTCATGGTGTCGGCGAAGGCGTACCTGTTCGCCACGGTGGTGGTGCTCATGCCAGGGTCTCCTGCTCGGTGATGGTGGCGCGGCCGGTGAGGGTGAGGAAGACGTCGTCCAGATTCGGGGTGTGCACGGAAATGCCGCCCGCTTCGATGTTCTCGGCGTCGAGCCGGTCGAGGACGGCGCGCAGGGAACGCACGCCGCCGTCGCTGGGCACGGCCAGGGTGAGACCGTCGCCGCCGTCGAGCACGCGAGCGGACTCGCCGAGCGCGTACCGCGCGGCGGCCAGCGCGTGCTGGTCGGCGAAATCGATGCGGATGTGCCCGCCCGGGATCAGCCGCTTCAGTTCCGCCGCTGTGCCTTCGGCGACGATGCGGCCGTGGTCGAGCACCGCGATGCGGTCGGCCAGCTGGTCGGCCTCCTCCAGATACTGGGTGGTGAGGAAGACGGTGACGCCGCGTTCGTCGACCAGCCCGCGGATGATGTCCCAGATGGCGCGGCGGCTGCGCGGGTCGAGGCCGGTGGTCGGCTCGTCGAGGAAGATCACCGCCGGGTCGCCGACCAGGGTCATGGCCAGGTCGAGCCTGCGGGTCATGCCGCCGGAGTAGGTGCTCGCCGGCTTGTCGGCGGCCTCGACCAGGTCGAAGCGTTCCAGCAGCGCGGTAACCAGCGCGCGGGTCTCGCGGCGGGGCAGGTGGTGCAGATCGCCCATCATCTGCAGGTTCTCGCGGCCGGTCAGCAATTCGTCGACGGCGGCGAACTGCCCGGTGACGCCGATCAGCTCGCGCACCCCGTCCCGGTCCGACACCACGTCGCGGCCGCCGACGGTGATCTCGCCACCGTCGGCCGCGATGAGCGTAGTGAGGATCTGCACCGTGGTGGTCTTGCCCGCGCCGTTGGGGCCGAGCAGGGAGAAGATCGTGCCCTCGGTGACGGCGAGGTCGATGCCGTCGAGGACCGTGTGCTCGCCGTAGGCCTTGCGCAGGCCCCGTGCCGTGATGGCCGAGTTGACCATGGTCGTTCCTTTCCAGAATTCGCATTCATTACTGCGAATAAATGCATGAGTTATCGACACAGCCCCCAGGGGCTGCGGTAGTCGGTGTGCTGTGCGGTTGTGGACCGGGGGCTAGATGTCGAGCTCCTCGATCTGCGGATGCGACTGGATGTCCTCGACCTTGCGGTAGAGCTTGTCGGGCACGCGCCCCTTCAGGGCTGCCACGTCGTCGAGGATCTCGTACTCGTAGTCGCCCCAGTCCCAGGCGCGGTCACCGATGCCGAACATCCGGCGCCAGTACTTCCAGTCCTTCATGTCACCGGCGGCCTCGCCGGTGGGGTAGTCCTTCCACGCCGCGGTGTGCGTGTGCAGCACCAGCTTGCCCTTGCGACTGCGGTAGACCTGCTGGTGCAGCACCCGCTCGTCGCCGACATCGCGCCATTCGCCCAGCAGCGAGCCCTGGAAGCGCACCTGGCGCACGCCGTCGCGGCCCACCTGGAGCACGATCTCCTCGAAGCCGGCCTCGCGACCCTCCTCCAGTTCGATGAACCGCCGGAGCGCGGCGACGACCGCGCCGGAGATGTTGCCACCGACGAGCTCCTGCGCCCGCTGGAACAGAGGCAGGTCGTCGTCGGCCACGTAGATCGTCTTGTTGGGCATGAACCCACTATACGTAGATGTATACGTACACACAAGGGGTGGATTCCGCCCACCCTCTGAACCGCCGTCACGGCCACGCCGTATTCCTCGTGTACGCGACGATCCGTCCGTCGATACCCGCTGGTCAGGACGGGTACCCGACCAGTACACGCGGAACGCGATGAAGGAGGGCCGATGCCGGACAGAGTGGTCGACTATCTGGTGGACACGGTATCCGGGCTGGGGGTCACCCATATCTTCGGCGTCGACGGCGCCAATATCGAGGACCTGTACGACGCCGTCTTCGACGCGGGCGGTTTGCCGGCGGGCATCGTCGCCAAGCACGAGTTCTCGGCGGCCACCATGGCTGACGGTTACGCGCGCAGCACCGGCGGTCTCGGCGTCGTCGCCGCGACATCCGGCGGGGGTGCGATGAATCTGGTCGCCGGACTCGCCGAGTCCTACGCCTCCCGCGTGCCGGTGCTGGCACTGGTCGGCCAGCCGCCGACCGCACTGGAGGGCAACGGCGCCTTCCAGGATTCGAGCGGACTCGCCGAATCCCTCGACGCGACAGCACTGTTCGGCGCTGTCAGCAGATACTGCGCCCGGGTCACCGATCCGGCCGAGCTCCCCGCCCAGCTCGCGGCAGCCGTCGCGGCGGCCTATGAAGGCGGGCCCGCCGTCCTGCTGATCCCCAAAGATGTTCAGCAGCAACCGATGCCGCCCGCGCCCCCATCATCACGCCGGAACCGCGCGGCGGAACCCGCGACGTCGATCGATCCCATCGCCGCCGAGCTGGTGGCCGCCCGGCGCACCGGCAAGGTCGTGATCATCGCGGGCGATCAGATCGCCAGGGACGACGCCCGCGCCGAACTCGGCGACCTCGTGGCCGCGCTCGACGCCGTGATCGGCCTCGCACCCGACGCCAAGGACGTCTACCCCAACACCGGTCCCGGCTACTGCGGCGTCGCGGGCAGCATGGGTCATCCCGAACTCCTCGCGGCGCTGACCTCGGCGAGCGCCTGCCTGCTGATCGGCACCCGGCTGCCGGTCACCGCGCGCGCCGGACTCGACGCGGCCCTGGCCGACATCCCGCTGCTGAGCATCGGCGCGCTGCCGCCGTATCCGGCCGCGCGACACGTCACCAGCGCCGACCTCGCCCAGTCCCTCACCGCCCTGCGCACCCGCATCGGCGGCGCCGCGCACAGCGGCTCCACCCCCGGCCTCACCGCGATGACGGTGCCCGACGCCACCGGGCCCGGCCTGCGCTACCGCACCGTCGTCGAGGCGATTCAGCGCGAATTGCCCTCGGGTTCCGACATTTTCGCCGATGCGGGTAACACCGGGGCCGCCGTGGTGCATTACCTGCGGGTGCCCGAAGACGGACGATTCGTCGTCGCCCTCGGGATGGGCGGAATGGGCTACGCGTTCGGCGCGGGCATCGGTTCCGCCTTCGCCCGGCGCGACGCCGCCGACGGTCCGCATCGCACGATCGTGATCGCCGGCGACGGCTCGTTCTACATGCACGGCATGGAACTGCACACCGCCGTCGAACACGACCTGCCCGTCACCTTCGTGGTGTTCAACAACAACGCGCACGCCATGTGCGTCACCCGTGAACAGCTCTACTACCGAGACCGCTACAGCTTCAACCGATTCCAGCCCGCACAGCTGGGAGCAGGCATCGGCGCCATGTTCCCCGGCCTGCCCGCCCGCACCGTCGAGGACCCCGGCGACCTGCCCGGCGCGCTGCGCGACAGCTTCGCCGCCGCCGGTCCCGCCTTCGTCGAAATCCTGTGCGACCCCGACGAGATCCCGCCCTTCCAGCCTTTCCTGTCGACCATCGACGCCGCGAGGAGTAACCAGTGACAACCAGCGCCCTGCCCGCACTCAGCGACATCCCCGAGGGGGTGATCCCCGGCGTACTGCGCATCGAGAACTCCGACAAGGAGGCGACGACGCCGATCATCATGGACATGCTCCGGTCGGTGTATCCGCACGATCAGATCTACGGCGACTACTGCCCCGTGCAGACCTACATCGCCGCACCGCCGCGCGAGGTCTACGAGTACCTGGCCGACACCCGCTCGCTGGAGGAATGGACCTACAGCCTGCGCGGCTTCACCGAGACCGACGAGCCGGGCCTGTGGCTCTCGCACGACCGCCTCGGCGACACCACCAAGTGCTACACCAGGACCGTCGCGCATCCCGACGCGATGACCGTCGACTACCACTGCGCCTGGGACCAGTCCGCGCACCTGTGGATGATCTACCTGATGCGGGTCGTGGACGCGCAGGTGGTGTTCGACAAGCCCGGCTCGGTGGTGCTGTGGGTCAACTGCCGCCATCCCTTCTACGACGAGAACGGCTATCCCGAGACGGCGCCGCCCAAGCGGCCGGTGTGGGTCGGCGACTTCTGGGAGATGTTCTCCGCCGGCCACCAGCTCGAGCTGGACAACCTCAAGGCCATCTGTGAATACCGCGCGGCCAACGGGCTGCCGATCAAGCCGGAGTGGATGCAGTGAACATGCCCCAGGTGAGTCTGATCGACGTCGCGAGCTACCTGCCCGGCGACCCGGTCCCGACCGAATACTTCACCCAGTACTCCCGGTCCGAGCGGATGGCCAAGAACGTGATGTTCCGGTCCCCCGCGGGCCGCCATCACGTCACCCGCGACGAAACCGCCGTCGACATGGCCGAACGGGCCTTCGCGCCGCTGCGCGAACGGCACGGCGACGGCCTGGCCGCCGAGATCGACATCATCATCACCCACACCCAGCTCCCCGACAATCCGGTGCTGGGCGCGGGCCCCGAGCTGGCGCGGCGGCTCGGCGCGAAACCGGCGCACGTGCTCGATGTGCACAACGGCGGCTGCGCGGCCTTCGTGCACATGATGGCGCTGGCCCGGATGATCATGGCCACCAGCGACGCCAGGACCGCCCTGATCGTCGCCGCCCAGAACTGCGCGGGCCCGGTGTTCACCCAGCCCGAGATCCGCAAGCTCGCGCAGGCGCCGGTGCCGGGCGACGGCTGCGGCATCGGCCTGCTGCGTCGCGACGATTCGGCGCCGATCCTCGACATCGAATGCCGCACCTACCCCGAATTCGCCGGTGACATGGACTTCTCCACCAACGGCCCGCGCAAGTACTGGGAACCCGGCGAGGGCCAGGGCTGCGTGAGCTTCACCGAATCCAAGATCACCAAGGTGTTCGCGCGCGGCAATCGGCTCGTCCCCGAGGTGGCGCTGGCGGTGTGCGATCACATCGGCGTGAAGGGCCGCGACATCGACACCTTCGTCACCAATCAGCCCAACCGGCTGTTCCTGCGCAACTGGCACGACGCGCTGGAACTGCCCGCCGAACGGCATCCCGACACCTTCGACAGCTGCGGAAACCTGTTCGCCGCTGGCATTCCGGTGACCCTCGACGTCGAGAACCGCGCGGGCCGGTTGCGCAACGGCTCGGTGGTGCTGATGTCGGCGTTCGCGCACGCGGGCGACTTCGCCGGCGCCGCCGCCGTGCGGTGGGGCGCGGCCCGATGACCACCTGGCTGGCGGAACCGACGACCCCCTCCCGTCGGTTCCGCACCGGGGCGCGCCCCACCCTGTTCGACCTCTCGCTCAGCGAGAATCCCTTTCCCCCACTGCCGTCCATCATCACCGCCGTGAACGACACCCTCGCCGAGGCGAACCGCTACCCGGAGTTCCTGCCCGAACAGCTACCGCGGATCATCGCCGAACACCTCGGGCTGCCGACCGCCGAGGTGGTGGTCGGCGCGGGCGCCACCGGCGTCGCGATGCAGGTGATGCGCGCCCTCGGTGGTGGTGAACTGGTCACCAGCACACCGACTTTCGACGGCTATCCGCTGCTGGCCGACATGGCCGGCCTGTCGCTGATCCCCGTTCCGCTGGACACCGCGGGCAACCAGGACCTGGCCGCCCTGCGCCGCGCGGTCACCCGGCGCACCGGGTTGGTCGTGCTGTGCAGGCCACACAATCCGACCGGAACGGTGCTCGACGCGGGGGCTGTGCGGTCGTTCCTGGCCTCGGTCCCGCATCGGGTGCCGGTGCTGCTCGACGAGGCCTACGTGGAGTTCCTCGACCCCGTCGACCAGCTCGACCTGCACGCCATGCTGCAAAGGCACTCGAATCTGCTCGTCCTGCGCACCTTCTCGAAAGCGTACGGGCTGGCCGGATTGCGGATCGGGTACTGCGTGGGACGCGGGCCGCTGATCGAGCGCGTACGCGGACAGCAGCTGCCCTTCGGAGTGGCGAGTGCGGCGGTCGCCGCCGTGCGCGCGGCCTATGCCGCCGGTGCCGAGCTGCGCGCCCGGGTCGACCAGATCAAAGTCGAACGCGAGAACCTGCGGATGCTGTTGCGCGCCTGCGGAATCGACGTGCCACGCAGCCAGGCCAACTTCCTGTATCTACCTGGTCCGGGAGTGGCTACGGCGCTACGTCGGGCGGGGATCAAGGCCAAGGCCTATCCCGACGGCAGCGCCAGGATCGCCGTCGGAGACCCGCTGGCGGGCCACGCCGTGCACGCGGCCTTGGCCGATCTGCGCTGACCAGGGCGGTCTGCGCTGGTCCGGCGGACCGGGCGGCTTTGCGCTGATCCGGCAGCCCGGGCGATCAGCGCTGGTCGGGGAGGCAGGGCCAGCCTGCGCTGGCATGGACGGTCCGGGCCGGTCTGCGGTGACATCGGCGGGAGGGGTGGTTCGATGACCGGATGACCTGGTGGCGAGCCCGTCCCTTCCAGCCCAACCCCGCGCCGGCGGTCGGCACCGCCAGCCGGACCCTGCTGCGCCTGCGGCTGGCGGACCACGACATCGTGGTCCGCCGGACCCGCATCGCCCCCGGCGGAACCAGCGGCTGGCACTACCACGACGGAACCCTGTTCGTCCTGGTCACCCGCGGCACCCTGGACCACCCCTACCTGGAACGCGGCCCCGCCCGCTACCCCCGCTGGCACCTGTTCCGCGAACCGAGCGGCCCCCGCAACGCCCACGTCGCCCGCAACCTCGGTTCCACCGAGGTCCGCATCCTGGTCCTGTACGTCAACCCGGCGGGCAGTCCCCTCTCCCACCACGTCACCCCCAGCTGAACTCAGCTGCCGCCCCCACCACAACTGCTCGAGCTCCCCCCGCCGCAGCTGCTGGAACTGCCCCCACCACAACTACTGGAGCTGCCGCTGCCGCAACTGCTCCAACTGCTCGACCCGGAGTCACTTCCGCCCGACCAGGCGCTGCCGCTGTCCCACGAGCTGTCGCTTCCCGACCCGCGCCGCTGCCGTTGGTTCGGCTGCGACGCCCCGCCCAGCAACATCAGGATGACCCCGAGCAGTGCCACCGGAGCGATAAGCAATACGAACGTTTCCACGATGATTCCTCCCCACGTTCCCGATCCGAATCAGCAGCCCCCGCCACCGCAACCGCTGCTGCCACCCCCGCCGCAACTGCTGCTGCTTCCCCCACCGCAACCGCTGCTCCACCCGGAATCGCAACTGCTCGACCCGCTGTAGCCGGTGGAACCGTAGGCCCCCGCCGAACTCCACGCCCCCGACCGCCGACGCCGCTGCCCGGACCGGCTCCCCCCGTTCCCGGACACGGCCCGGACGATCGCCAACACGATCAACACCGGAACCAAGACGAACCCCACCACCACGACGAGTCCGACGACGATCGCCAGCAACGTCACAATGAAATCGACCATGGCATGCTCCTTTTCGAGCGTCTGTGTCGATTCCGACGTTATCCACAGCCCCTTACGAAGACCTTGTCATCGCCCTGCGGCCGTCACTCCCCACCACCACCTCCGCCGCAGCCGCCACCCCCACCGCAACCACCCCCACCGTCCCCATCCCCGTCACTGTCCCCACCACTGTCATGCCGAAGCTTCCGCAACGTCGCCGACGCACCGCCCAGCCCACCGGCCGCCGCCCCCCACTCCCACCGAGCCGCCTGCCCCCGCCGCACAACCCTGCGAGGACGATTCCGCACCCCGATCACGACAAGCACCACCACCGCCGCACCAATCAGCGAAAGCCCCACCGGCACAGAGAAATCAGTAGCGATAAGCCCGACAAACGCGAGAAAGAACGCCGCGACAACACTCTTCATGAGTCCCCCAGAATCGAACCTCTCGCACTGTTGTACCAGCCCCCACCGACATCAGCCTGCCCCCAGAACCTATCCCCACCCCACCATCGAAGAACCACGCCGTCCTGCCGCACTAGACCCCGGTTGGCAGCAGTGGCACCAGTTCCTCCGCCAAGGCCCGCAACGGTTTACATGGCTCGCCGGTGGGATCGCCGCTCGCACCGAGTGCCAGTATGCCGCCGGTGATCTCGACGTCGAGGCGACAGAAACGCCGTTCCAGCGGGAGGGAGAGGATTCTCGCGCGACGCTCGCCGACCTGGGTGGGAGTGAAAGAATGCGGGGACTCCCGCCCGAGCTCAGGCAAGGGCGCGTTGCTCACCTGCACCGTGAGATCGACAGCCGGACCTGAGTACGAGCACCCGATTGCCGCGTAGCTCTCGACCGGAGACGTCAACCCTTCCGGATCCTTGGCCAGCTCGTGTGCGGCCAGGAGACTCTCCGGCATCTGCCGACAGGGATTGAAGACATTGTCGAACATATATTGCGTAGAGGTGGTATCCGGCGGCGGTGCTGTATCTTTCCCGCAGCCGCCTACCGCCACACCCACCAGGACCGTCACACCCACCACCCGCGCTATACCGATCATGGTTACTTCGCCGGCTTTCCGGTGACGTAGTAGGTCATGTCGCCAGGCTTCTGCACCAGCCCGGTGAGCGTGTGCGTCCGCGGATAGGCGTGATGCCTGAAATGTCCACCTCGGGGGTGAGAACGGGCGAAGGTCAGTTGGCGGGGGCGCAGGTGTCGCGGAGGGAGCAGCCGCCGCAGGAGGAACCGCAGCCGCCGACGGGGGCGGGCGGGAGGAGGGGTTCGACGGCGCGGGCCGCGGCGTTGGCGCCGGCGCCGAGGGTGAAGATGGCGATGAGGGCCACCGCGACGGCGACGCCGAGGGCGGGCAGGCCGCCCGCGACCAGGACGACGAGGCCACCGGCGAACAGCAGGGCGCCCGCGCCGACCGAGGTGGGGGCGGCGATGCGGTTGGCGATGCGGAAGTTGTCGTCGCTGTGCAGGGCGGCCTCGGTGGTGACACCGAGGAAGCGGTTGCGGGGCAGTTTGCCGATCAGCCCGAGCACACCGGTCACGATGGCGACCGCGGCCAGCGCGAACAGCAGGGAAGCGACGACGACCATTCCTGCAGGCTAGCGCACCGCCGTCCGGGCCAGGTCGAGCGCTCCCCGCCGAGGTGACCGCCCACACACCGCAGTGCCCGTCCGAAATCGCGTGGCGTCGACGTTCTACCCTGTTAGACGATGTTTACCGGGGATCGGCGAGAACAAGAAGGCAGGACCGTGCAGGACACTCGTGCAACCGAGAGTGACGTACCTCAGCACCGGTACAACGCCGAGCTGGCTGGGCGGATCGAGCGGCGCTGGCAGCAGAACTGGACCGAGCGCGGCACCTTCCACGCGCCCAACCCGGTCGGCCCGCTCGCGGGTGAGACACCTGCCGACAAGCTGTTCATCCAGGACATGTTCCCGTTCCCCTCGGGCGCGGGCCTGCACGTCGGCCACCCGCTGGGCTACATCGCGACCGACGTCTTCGGCCGCTACCACCGCATGCACGGTCGCAACGTGCTGCACGCGCTGGGCTACGACGCCTTCGGCCTGCCCGCCGAGCAGTACGCGGTGCAGACCGGCGCGCACCCGCGGGTGACCACCGAGTCGAACATCGCCACGATGCAGCGTCAGCTGGACCGGCTGGGTCTGGGCCACGACCCGCGGCGCTCCTTCGCCACCACCGACCCGGAGTACTACCGGTGGACGCAGTGGATCTTCCTGCGCATCTACAACGCCTGGTACGACCAGGAGGCGGGCCGGGCCCGCCCGATCGCCGAGCTGGAAGAGCAGTTCGCCACCGGCGCGCGTCCCGTGCCGGACGGCGGCGACTGGAACGCGCTGTCGGCGACCGAGCGCGGCGCGCTGATCGACTCGTATCGTCTGGTGTACCAGTCGGATTCGATCGTGAACTGGTGCCCCGGCCTGGGCACGGTGCTGTCCAACGAAGAGGTCACCGCCGACGGCCGCAGCGAGCGCGGGAACTTCCCGGTGTTCCGTAAGCGGATGTGGCAGTGGATGATGCGGATCACCGCCTACGCCGACCGCCTGGTCGACGACCTGGACACGCTGGACTGGCCGGACAACGTGAAATCCATGCAGCGCAACTGGATCGGCCGTTCGCGCGGCGCGCAGGTGCGGTTCCAGGCCGACGGCGAGACGCTGGAAGTCTTCACCACCCGCCCCGACACCCTGTTCGGCGCCACCTACGTGGTGCTGGCCCCCGAGCACGAACTGGTCGACAAGCTGACCGCCGCGGCCTGGCCCGCCGAGACGTTGGACGGCTGGACCAACGGCGGCGCGGCGACCCCGGCCGAGGCCGTCGCCGCCTACCGCAAGTCGATCGCCGCCAAGACCGATCTGGAGCGCCAGGAGAACAAGGAGAAGACCGGCGTCTTCCTCGGCTCCTACGCCACCAACCCGGCCGACGGCGCGCAGGTGCCGGTGTTCATCGCCGACTACGTGCTGAGCGGCTACGGCACCGGCGCGATCATGGCGGTGCCCGGGCACGACGCGCGCGACTGGGACTTCGCGACCGCGCTGGGCCTGCCGATCGTCGAGGTGATCTCCGGTGGCGACGTCACCGAGGCCGCCTACTCCGGCGACGGCGAGCTGGTGAATTCCGGCTTCCTGAACGGCCTGCCGGTCGACGAGGCCAAGGCCACCATGATCGGTCACCTGGAGGCCGAGGGCCACGGCACCGGCACCGTCCAGTACAAGCTGCGCGACTGGCTGTTCGCCCGCCAGCGCTACTGGGGCGAGCCGTTCCCCATCGTCTACGACGAGCAGGGTGTGGCGCACGCGCTGCCGGAGTCGATGCTGCCGGTCGAGCTGCCGGAGATGGAAGACTTCGCACCGGTCACCTTCGACCCCGACGACGCGAACTCCGAGCCGTCCCCGCCGCTGGCCAAGGCCACCGACTGGGTGAACGTGGAACTGGACCTGGGCGACGGGCCCAAGAAGTACCGCCGCGACACCAATGTCATGCCCAACTGGGCGGGCAGCTCCTGGTACCAGCTGCGCTACGCCGACCCGACCAATACCGAGACGTTCTGCGCCGAGGAGAACGAGAAGTACTGGCTGGGCCCGCGCACGGCCGAGCACGGGCCGAACGATCCGGGCGGCGTGGACCTCTACGTCGGCGGTGTCGAGCACGCCGTGCTGCACCTGCTGTACGCGCGGTTCTGGCAGAAGGTGCTGTTCGACCTGGGTGACGTGTCCGGCAGCGAGCCCTACCGCCGCCTCTACAACCAGGGCTACGTGCAGGGTTACGCCTACACCGACGAGCGCGGCGCGTACGTGCCCGCCGCCGAGGTCGTCGAGCGCGACGGGCAGTTCTTCTGGACCGGCGCCGACGGCGTCGAGATCGCGGTGAACCAGGAGTACGGCAAGATCGGCAAGTCGCTGAAGAACGCCATCTCGCCCGACGAGATGTGCGATCTGTACGGCGCCGACACCTTCCGGTTCTACGAGATGTCGATGGGTCCGCTGGACACCTCGCGTCCGTGGGCGACCAAGGACGTCGTCGGCGCGCACCGCTTCCTGCAGCGGGTGTGGCGCCTGGCGATCGACGAGGAGACCGGCGCGGTGAAGGCGTCCGACGCGGCGCCCTCGGACGAGACGCTGCGCCTGGTGCACCGCACCATCGCCGGCGTCGACGAGGATCTGGCCGCGCTGCGCGACAACACCGCGGGCGCCAAGCTGATCGAGCTGACCAATCACCTCACCAAGAACTACCCCGACGGCGCCCCGCGTGCCGCCGTGGAGCCCCTGGTGCTGATGCTGGCGCCGCTGGCACCGCACATCGCCGAGGAACTGTGGGAACGCCTGGGGCACACCACTTCCCTGGCGCACGGGCCGTTCCCGATCGCCGATCCGGCGCTGCTGGTGGCCGACTCGGTGGAGTACCCGATCCAGGTGAAGGGCAAGGTGCGCAGCCGGATCCAGGTGCCCGCCGACGCCGATCCGGCCGCGATCGAGGCGGCGGCGCTGGCCGACGAGAAGATCGTCGCGCTGCTCGAGGGTGCGGCTCCGCGCAAGGTGATCGTCGTCCCGGGCAAGATGGTGAACATCGTGCCTTGACCGCCTCTCCGCGCCTCAGGCCATACCAGTCCGGTAGCGCGACGTTCTCGTACAGGTCCTGCGTCGAGTGCGTGGCCGGCGGGACGTGGCCGAGGAGTTACCCATGTGCAGGCGAGACCAGTTCTCGCCTGCACATGGGTGTCAAACCGCCACCTGCAGCACGTCGTCGAGCGTGACCAGGGACAGGTTGCGTTCCCGGATGATGTCGACCAGCTGTCCGTAGCAGTGAGTGACCGGCGGGAAGTTCGCGTGGCCGATGACGATGGTCTGGGCCGCGAAGTACTTGCGGGCGCACTCGAGCAGGTAGTCCTCGGTGATCAGGCCCGAGTCCGACAGCGAGCCGTACCACATGGTGGGCACCGTGTAACCGAGGTCGGCGGCGATCTTGTCGACCGTGGCGTTGTGATAACCGAACGGCGGACGGTAGTACGGGGTGCCGTCGACGCCGAAGTTGTCGCGCAGGAAGGTCTTCGTGCGGCCGAGCTGGTCGGCGACGGCACTCTCGCTGATCTTGGTGAGCGCGGCGTGGTCCCAGGTGTGGTTGCCGAGCTGGATCTGGCCGGACTCCACCAGCGGACGCATCGCGTCCCGGTGGATCGTCCAGGACTCGTAGTAGCCGGTGACGAAGAAGGTGAAGCGGGCGCCGGTGTCCTTGGCCCACTTCACGTAGGCGCCGACCACCTCGGGGCTGGCGCCGTCGTCGACCGTGAGGGCCATGCTCGAGCCGGGGCCGGGCAGGGCGGTGATGGTCTTGGTGGGGATGAGCGTCTTCGGCCCGCCGGGCGGGGGCGGCAGCCGCGGTGTCACCGGGGCGGGCGCGGGCGGCGTGGGAATCTCCCCGCCGGAGCCGGACCCGACCGCCTCACCCTCGGCGGTCGCGCAGCCGGTCAGCGCCACGGCGGTACCCGCGGCCAGCAACGCCAGCATTCGACGTCTATCCACTTTGCGACAACCCCTACTCGGAACAGGTGCACCCAGGGCCGGGCACGACTCGATCAGCGAGACCGTACCCACCGCATCCGGCGCGGAGCTGAACCGGCGGGCACAGTCGGGCGAACTCCGGCGGCGACCCCCGGCCGCGCTGTTCACCGAGTAGGGAGGCTACCGAACAGAGCGCTTCCGCGTGGGGTCGGCCGCACCCTGATCCACATCACGCACCGCCGACATCGGTCCTGTTCAGCGTGGGCGCAGCACGATCTCGGTGGGATGCCCGTCGACCGGGGTGTCGATCGCGGTGCGGACCGCGCGCGCCACCGTCTCGGCGGTGAGGAATTCCTCGGGCCGGTACTCGCGACCCTCGTCGGCGACGATCGCGCGCTGCATATCGGTGTCGATCCGGCCCGGGAAGATCGAGGTCACCCGCAGCGCGGGCTCCTCCAGCCGCAACGCGTCGGCGAAGGCGCGCAGCCCGAACTTGCTCGCCGCGTACGAACCCCAGCCGGGATTGGCCCGCAGGCCCGCCCCCGAATTGATCAGCACCACATGCCCGTTCGCCGCGCGCAGGGCGGGCAGCAGCAGGCGGGTCAGCTCGGCGACCGCGATCAGATTCACCTCGAGCGTGGAACGCCACTGCTGCAACGAGGACTCCGCGACGGTGCCGAGGTCGGCGACACCCGCGTTGTGCACCAGCACGTCGAGCCGCTCGATCCGCGCGGCCGCCGCGGCGACAGCCGGATAGTCGGTGAGCGGCACCGGCCAGCCGGTGGCGGTGGGCAGTTCGGCCAGGATCGGACCGAGCGAGTCGCCCGAGCTGGCACCGAGCAGCAGCTCATGCGTCGGCGCGAGATCACGGGCGATCGCCGCGCCGAGGCCACGGCTCGCACCGGTGACGAGGGCGGTCGGGGCGGGAGTACTGGTCACCGTCATACGTCCCACCATAGGCATGCCCGCATGCGGGGAGGTACTACCGTGGTTCCACCCCGAAATGGGCTGCCACCGAATGCCTCACCCAGTCGGTGTCGCTCACTTCGGCCACCATGTGCCAATAGCCCGGCGCGATAGGCAGGGCCACTACCGTTGCAGGCTCAGGATCGAGCACATCCACACGCCCATCCGGGTATTCGACAACCAACTGGCCACCGTCGCGGTGTTGCCAGGAATCGGAGATGAAGAAGACCAATCCGAATACGCGATCCTCATAGGTGTCCGAGTGCCGACGCAGATAGTGGCCCGCTCGGTACGGGCGGTGAAACAACCTGGTCGATGATCCGCCGGCGCAGATCGAGCGCGTCGGCCCGGGTCAGATCAGGGTTTGTGAGTGCTTCTTTCATCGTTGTCATCCAATCCGGCTATAGGAACTGCGGCACCCGATTCCCCGCTCGGGGCCGCCATGTCATCGAGGAAGGCGGATCTGGTCACGATGATCCACGCTCCGGAGAGCGCCACACCGAAGGCCCCGACCTTCATCAATGTGCTGATCGCTGCGTCGGCCGCGACGAGTAGCGCCGCAAGCCCGGTACCTAGGATCTCGATGCCCCAACTCATGAAGCGGACCGCCGAAGTGGTGCGGCCGATTTCATGGGATGGCACCAGAGTCTGCTTCAGCGTCTCGCAGATCGTCACGTTGACGACCACCGACGCGGACCACACGAAAGCACCGGCGAACACCACCGATGCGACCGTCGATGTCGACGCGTTCGTCGACATCGGCAACATAAAGGCCACCACACCGGGAAGAGTGAAAGTGGCGGCCAAGGTGGTCCCCTTGCCGAACACTCGCACAGCGTGTTCCGAGATCGCGGCGCCCACCAGCCCACCGACTCCGCCGGTGGTGTACACCAGTCCGACTACAAGCGGCGAGTAGCCGAGATCGCGAACCAGAAAAAGAAGATAGAGGGCGAAGAACAGACTCGAGAAGAAGTTGAAGTGCGCTGCTGCGAAAGTCGTCATGCGCAAGGGCCGCGACCGCCACACGTTGACGAAACCCCTGGTGACAGAATTTCCCGTCTCGTCGGCATTCGCCACCGGTCGGTGCCTTGGCAGGCTCCGCAGCGTTACACAGCTCACCAGATAGGAGATCGCGTCCGCGATCATCGCAGCCGGAGCACCGATCACCCCGACAATGGCGCCGGACAAGGTGGGCCCGCCGACCTCGCCGGTCGCTTGCGTGGACTGCATCCAGGAGTTCCCCCGAATAAGCAGTTCCTTGGGCACCAGCTCGGGTATGTAGCGCGACATCGCGCTGTCGAACAGCAAGGTGAATCCTGCTGCCGCGATCATGACGACGATCAACATCCACAGTTTCAGGAGGTCGAGGACATAGAGGATCGGTACCGCGGCCACCAACCCGAGCCTGGCCCAGTTCGACCACAGCATCACCGCGATGCTTTCCCTCTTGTCCGCGATCGCACCGGCCCCGAGACTGAAAGCAACCACCGCGATCGACTCGGAAAGCGCGATCAAGGTCATCTCGCTGCGGCTCGCATCCAGCAGCGTGAGTGCGATCAGCGGTAGCGCGAGCGCCGATATCTGACTACCGGCCAGCGACGAGGCCTCGCCGATCCACAGCCGGAAGAACCCGGTCTTCGCGAGACCCCCGGATTCCGGCGACGCGATCGCCCCTGACTTATTCGGACTCAACACGATTCCGCACCACTATTCCCAGCCACAGAAGGCGGGCGGCCAGTTCCCGAGACTGGCCGAGGCCTGATCCGAGAACATGGATCGGCACTCCGGCGCCACGCTGCCAATCTCTCACAACCCCCCCGAGCGATGCGGCGACCTTGCACTGTGCGCGGTCGTTAGACAAGCTAATCCTCCCATTCACCAGATCTTCCACCTGGCGTTCGGCGGGCAACTCGACCGGCCGACGATGAGCGCGCGCTGCTCGAGCGAATCTGGCAATCCACCCGCAGGCGGGCACGATTCCGACACCACCGCCGTTTCGGCGCAGATCAGCGGTCGACGCTAGTACCGTCGGGTCATGACCGATCCCCGGTACAACTACGGACCAGCGAACCCGCAGTATCCGCAGGGGCAGGAGCAGCAACCCCCACCGAAGGTCAATATCGGCAAGCTGTGGGCAGGCGGGATCGGCACCGCCGTGGTCGCGGCGCTGCTCGTGGTGGTGGCGATCATGCTCGTGCGCGGGGTGCTCGGCATCGCGATCCTCGCGCCCGAGGGCGCAGGCACCTACGGCACGGTGTCCACCACCTCGTACGCGCTGGCCGCCGCCGGTGCCGCGCTGCTGGCCACGGCGCTGCTCATGGTGCTGCTGCTGGCCATGCCGAGCCCGCTGACCTTCTTCACCTGGATCTGCCTGCTCGTCACCGCCGTCGCGGTGATCCTGCCGTTCACCCTGGTCGCCGACATGGACGCCAAGATCGCGACCGCGGTGATCAACCTGCTCGTCGGCCTGTGCATCACCACCATGCTCAGCTCGGTCGGTTCGGCGGCACAGAACGACGCGCGTCAAGGCGGGTACTGATCGTCACAGCCGTGCCGGGATGCCATTCGGCCTGGTCGGTCGCAGAATAGAACGATGACCGACCCCGGGTTCACCCCCACGCAGCTCGCGGCCCGCGCCGCCTACCTTCTGCGCGGCAACGACCTGGGCACCATGACCAGCGCCGCGCCCCGGCTCTATCCGCACATGTGGAGCTGGGACGCGGCGTTCGTCGCGGTCGGGCTGGCGCCGCTGAGTGTGGAGCGCGCGGTGGTCGAACTCGACACGCTGCTGTCGGCGCAGTGGAAGAACGGGATGATCCCGCACATCGTCTTCGCCAACGGCGTCGACGGATACTTCCCCGGGCCCGCGCGGTGGGAGTGTCGCAGGCTGGCCGCCAACGCGCCCGACGGACCCGACACCTCCGGGATCACCCAGCCGCCGGTGCACGCCATCGCCGTACAGCGCATCCTCGACCATTCCCGCAGGCACGGTCGCTCCACGCGCGCCGTCGCCGAGGAATTCCTGAATCGGCGCTGGCCGGATCTGGTGCGCTGGCATCGCTGGCTGGCGCACGCCCGCGACCCCAAGGAGACCGGGCGGGTCACGCTGTATCACGGCTGGGAATCCGGGATGGACAACTCACCGCGCTGGGATCGCGCCTACGCCAATGTGATTCCCGGCGCCGACCTGCCGCCGTACCGGCGCGCCGACACCGCGATCATCTCCGATCCCACGCAGCGGCCCAGTGACCGCGAATACGACCGCTACCTGTGGCTGGTGGAGCAGATGCGTCGCGCCAACTACGACGACTACCAGCTCACCTCGGTGATGAGTTTCGCCGTGGAGGACGTGTTCGTCTCGGCGATCTTCGCGCTGGCCTGCGAGGTGCTGGCCGACATCGGCGAGGAGTACAAGCAGCCGCACGCCGATGTGCGCGAACTGCACGGCTGGGCCGAGCGTTTCCGCAAGGGCGTGGTGGCCACCGCCGACGAACGCACCGGCGCCGCCCGCGACTACGACGTGCGGCTGCAACGCTGGATCAGCACCGAGACGCTGGCCATGTTCGCGCCGCTGCTCTCCGGCGGCCTGCCGCGCCCGGCCGAACGAGCGCTGGTGAACACCTTCGAGGGGCCGCGTTTCTGCGGGCACCCCGATCTGCGCTACGCGCTGCCGCCCTCGACCTCGCCGGTGTCCAAGGACTTCCGGCCGCGCGAATACTGGCGCGGCCCGGTCTGGCCGGTGATGAGCTGGCTGTTCTCCTGGGCCTTCGCCCGCAGGGGCTGGGCCGAGCGCGCGTACATGCTGCGCGCGGAAGGGTTGCGTCAGGCCGCCGACGGCAGCTTCGCCGAATACTACGAGCCGTTCACCGGCGCGCCGCTGGGCAGCATGCAGCAATCCTGGACGGCCGCTTCGGTTCTCGACTGGCTGGGCTGAGTCAGTACTCGCCGGCGAGTGCCGGTTCGACGGTGATGCCGAGTTCGCGGGCCAGGGTGGCGGCCAGCGATTCCAGGTCGCCGCCCTGGATGGTGGCGCCGCGCAGCGCGGTCAGGCCGGCGGCGGCGGTGAGGTCGCAGTCCTCGAAGCGCAGGTTCTGCTGCGGTCTGGCGTCGCTGAACCGGGCGCCGGTGAGGTTGCAGCGCTCGAAGCGGACATTGCGGAACTCGGTGCGCTGGAAATCGGCCTGACGCAGGTCGCAGTCGCGGAATACGACGGTGCGCAGCCGGGATTCGGCGAAGGAGGCCAGGTCCGCGCGGGTCGAGTCGACGAGCACGTCGCGCAGGACGCCCGCGGTCCAGGACAGGCCGGTGAGCCTGCCGTGCGCGATCTCGGTCCCGAACATCGAGGAGTCGTCGGCCTGGACATTGGCGAGATCGCAGACGCGCAGCGCGCATTCGGCGACGGTGGCCTGACGCAGGGTGCTCGGGAAACGCACGCTGTCGAACAGGCAGCCCTCGGCGCTGAAGCCGTAGGCGTGGAGTTCGGCGAAGTCGGCGCCGCGGTATTCGATGTCGGCGACGGTGCGGTCGTCGGCGGGGTCGTCGTCCGGACCGGCGGACCGGGCCGGGGCCACCTTCGCCACCGCTGGTTCGAACCGCACCGCACTCTTGCGCGCCATCGTCGCTCACTCCCGTCCGCCGTCGTCGGGACCAACATACGGTCACCCACCGACCGGTCCCGGTCGGGAGCCCATTCGGCGGACATCCCAGCAACAACACTGGTCACAGCGGTAACAAGGGTCTACGGTCGAGGGTCATGGACACCGAGCGCTGGAGTTCCGCCGTTCGCCGAGGTTGCACCGCGCTGTCGCTGGTGGCGTTGGCCGGGCTGGTGCCCGTCACCGCGCAGGCCGGGCCGACCGGGCCCGATGTGTCGTCCTGGCAGCATGTGGACGGCCGGATGATCGACTGGCACGCGGTCCGCGCGGCCGGGCATCAATTCGCGATGGTGAAGGCCACCGAGGGCATCCACTACGTCAATCCGTACTTCATCCCCGACAGCATCCTGATGCGCACCGCGGGCGTGGCGCGCGGCACCTACCATTTCGCGCGGCCGGAGATCCCGCCGGAACCGCAGGCGGCCCTGTACGCGGCGACGGTGCTCGGCCAGAACGGCCCGCTCGACCTGCCCCCGGTGCTCGACCTGGAGACCACCGGCGGCCTGGCCCCCGACGCGCTGATCGACTGGACCCAGCGCTACCTGAACACGGTGCAGACCCTCACCGGCCGCACCCCGATCATCTACACCTATCCCCACTTCTGGAAGACGGCCATGGCCGACACCAGCATCTTCACCCGCCACCCCCTGTGGATCGCCGACTACAGCGGTGGTGACGAACCGGAAGTCCCCGGCAACTGGGCCACCTGGACCTTCTGGCAGACCACCGACCGTGGCGCCGTCCCCGGCATCCGCGGCGGCACCGACGTCAACATCTACAGCGGCGCCCAGGGCGACTTCGCCCGCTACGCCAACATGCCCAGCTCCGGCAGCGGCTAGCCGGTTTCATTCGCTTCGGGTGAAGCCGCCCGGTCCCCGGCCTGGAAGTCTGCGAGCACGGACCGGCGACCGAAGGAGAGCGGCAATGAGCATCCCGGTGAATGTGGACAACTTCGCCAGGGTCGAGACCGACACGATGATCGAACGGATGTTGCCGATCATCGGCGGACTCGGCGCCTTCCACCACGACCGGGAACTCGCGCCCCTGGACCAGCAGCCGGTGATCCGCCAGAACCGCGACACTCTGTATTCGCTGGCGGTCACCTCGATCGCCGACGGACCGGCCACCCTGACCATCCCGGAGGCCGGCGCGCGCTACCTGTCGGTGATGGTGATCAACCAGGACCACTACATCAACCGGGTGTTCCACCGGCCCGGCAGCTACCGCCTCGACCGCGACGAGTTCGGCACCGACTACGTGGTCGTCGCCGCGCGGACCCTGTTCGATCCGAGCGACCCCGCCGATCTCGCCGAAGTCCACCGGATCCAGGACGGGCTGACCGTGACGGCCGGAAACCAACGGCCGTTCGAGTACGCCGACTACGACGCCACCACCCACGAACAGGTCAGGAACGCGCTGCTGGAGCTGAACAGGACCAGCGCCGATTTCACCGGGTCCTTCGGCAGCATCGATCAGGTGGACCCGGTGCACCATCTGATCGGCACCGCCGCGGGCTGGGGCGGCCTGCCCGACGCCGAGGCCGCCTACCTCAACGTCCAGCCCGATCTGCCGGTGGGCAAGTACCGCATGGTCTTTCGCGATGTCCCCGCCGACGCCTTCTGGTCGTTGAGCGTCTACAACCGCGCGGGCTACTTCGAGCCGGGACCGAGCGGGATCACCAATGTGAACTCGGTCTTCGCCGAGCGCGACGACGACGGATCGACCACCGTGGAACTCGGCGCCACCGGCCCTGGCGTCACCAACGGCATTCCGCTGCCCGACGGCTGGAACCTGTTGATCCGCCTGTATCGACCTCGCCTGGACGAGCTGGCGCACTGGCAGGTGCCGAAGATCGAACCGGCCTGACCGACGGCCGGAGATGACGAAACCGCTACTCGCCCAGTCGAGTAGCGGTTTCATCAGCGGGTCGGGTGTCGGCTAGACGCCGATGCGGCCGCCGTTCTTCTTCCACACGACCGCGACGGCGGGGCGGGGCTGGGCGGTGCCGCCGTCGGGCCAGTGGGACTGCGGGTTGTCGGGGGTGGCGTCGTCGGCCTCGCCGGGGTGCTGGACCGAGACGATGACGCGCTGCTCGGTGACGATCGGGCCGCAGGTCTCGGCGCCCTTGGGGACGGTGAGGAACTGCTTGGTCTCACCGCGATTCGCGCCGTCGAGGATCACCGAGAACAGGCCGTCGTTGGTCTTGAGGGCGTTGCCGTCGGTGGAGATCCACAGGTTGCCATACGGGTCGAAGGCCAGATTGTCCGGGCAGGAGATCGGGCTGACCTTGGTCTTGTCGAAGCCAGCGAAGTAGGTGTCGGCGGCGGCCGGGTCACCGCAGACCAGCAGCAGCGACCAGGTGAAGTCGGTGCCGGTGTGGTTGTCGGTGAGCTCGAGGACCTGGCCGTTCTTGTTCAGCTTGCGCGGGTTGGCCTCGTCGACGCCGGGCTTGTCGTCCTTGGCGCGGTTGTCGTTGTTGGTCAGCGCCACGTACACCTTGCCGGTGAACGGGTTGGCCTCGAAGTCCTCCGGGCGGTCCATCTTGGTGGCGCCGACCTTGTCGGCGGCCAGCCGGGTGAACACCGCGACCTCGGCGGCCGACATGCCCTCGACCAGCGACTTGCCCTTGCCGTCGGTGCCGGTCTCCAGCAGCGGGATCCACTGGCCCTTGCCGGTGAAACCCTTGTCGGAGGGCACGGTGCCGCTGCCGTCGATCTTGTCGGCGTGGTCGCCGGTGAGCTTGGCGACGTAGAGGGTGCCCGCGTCCAGGATGGTCATGTTGTGCCGCATCGCGGACGCGCCGGTGCCCGACTGCATCTTGCGCGCGGAGACGAATTTGTACATGTAGTCGAACTTCTCGTCGTCACCGGTGTAGGAGACGACGTCGCCCTTGTCGGTGACGTAGATGCTCGCGCCCTCGTGCTTGAGCCGGCCCATCGCCGAGTGCTTGACCGGCGTGGACGACGCGTCCCACGGGTTCACCTCGACGACATACCCGAAACGGTTGGCCTCGTTGGGTTCCTGGCTCAGGTCGAACCGCTTGTCGGTGCGTTCCCACTGGTTGGGGGTGCCGCCCTTGGGGAAGCCGTAGCGCTTGACCCGGCCCTGTGGGTCGGAGGCCTTGTCGCCGTTGGCGAAATAGCCGTTGAAGTTCTCCTCGCCGGACAGCACTGTGCCCCACGGGGTCACGCCGCCCGCGCAGTTGGCGAAGGTGCCCAGCACCTTGGTGCCCGATGAGTCGGCGCCGGTCACGGTGAACGCGCTGCCCGCGGCCGGGCCGGTGAGGGTGAACTCGGTGTCGGCGGTGATGCGGCGGTTGTACTTGCCGAACACGGGGGTGAGCTTGCCGCTGCCCGCCTCGCCCTTCACCTCCACCACGGTCATGCCGTGCGCCGCCTTGGTGACGGCGATCTGCTCGTCGGTGGGCTTGTCCTTGTCGTACCCGCGGAACATCATCGGGCCGGTGGTGTACTCGTGGTTGACCACGAGCAGGTAGCTGTTGGCCTGGCCCTCGATGGGCAGCAGGGCGGCGAAGTCGTTGTTGTAGCCGAACTGCTTCAGCTGCGCGGCCGCGGTCTGCTTGTCGAAGTCGAAGGCGGGCGCGTCGGCGAACAGCGGGTCACCCCAGCGCAGCACCACCTGCTGCTCGTAACCCTCCGGGATCACCAGCGCGTCTTCCTTGTTCGGCGCGACGGCGGCGAAGTTCGTGCCGGTGCCGGGGGTGCCGGCCGGAGTGGGCGCGGGGCTGGAGGTGACCTCCGAGGTGTCGTCGCCGCAGGCGGCCAGCGCGCCCGCCGCACCGAGGGCGAGGACGGCGGCGGCGCCGCCCTTGATCAGGCCGCGGCGGTTGAGGCCGCTGACGATGTCACCGAAGTAGGCGCCCTCGGACGTGTTCGGCGGCTCGTGGAAACAGGCGTTGCCGCACTTGTATTCACAGGTCAGGGCGGCGCGTGCCGACTGACCGTCGTGCTTGACGAACAGGGCGAGCGGTTTCGGACTCACGGTGACTCCTGAGTAGGTCGGACTTCGCCGCACGGTAGGCAGCGCAGACGAGCCGTCGGGAACGCGAAGATGAACACACGACCAAAACTCGGCGAGTGGTGTACTCGCCGAGTTCAAGTGTCGGTGTTCGTCATCAGGCGTTGACCGGGAGGGAGATCACCACCTCCTGCTCGTTGCCGGGCAGGTAGTGCACCTGCAAGATGCGCCCCACCTGCACCGCGCCGATCGCCGACGGCGGCAGGTACTTCTCCACGCTGGTCTCGAAGGTGGTGCCGTCCGGGCGGGTCACCACCAGGCCGAGCACGATCTCGGTGTAGCCACCGCGGATGCGGCCGGGGACGTCGAGGCGGCGGACCACCGCCTGGGCGGCCAGGCCGCGCTCGGCGATGTCGAGCTTGCCGCGGGTGGTGATGCCCTTGCGGATGAGCGACTCGTTCATCGCCCGCTGCGCGGCGCCGGCGTCGCCGGAGCGGTCCACCTCCACCTTGTCGGTGCGGCCCGGCAGGTACCGGACCGGCAGCACCACGCCGGGCTGCAGCAGTGCCAGCTCGGTGAGCGGCACGATCATCTTGGCGTGCGAATCGAAGACCTTCCCGTCCGCGCCCTCGACCCGGAATTCGATCCGCACCTGCGGCTGATCGTTGACCGACACCCCGGTCTGGCGGAACGAGGTGATGGTGCCGATGCCGATCTCGCCCTGCCGGAACGCGCCGCTGTTGGTGCCGGTGAAGGCCTCGAAGATGCCGTCGCCGGTGAAGGCGAACACCATCGGGACGATGGTCAGGGCGATGATCGGCAGCGCCATCTGCGGCCCGACCCAGCCCAGCATGGAGCCGGTGAACTCGTCGGGGGTGTAGGTGATGCCGTAGTACAGGTAGTAACCGACGGCCAGGATTCCGAAGGCGACCGCGGCCGCACGCAGCTTGGATTTCATAATTCCTCCTCGAATGGATGCGACCGGGTCGCGATGGGTCAGGCGCCGACGATCGTGGAGCAGGCGAAGGTGATGTCGAACTTCACCGCGGTCGGGCCGGCCAGCGGGTTGGTCATGTCCGGGGCGCCGACGCCCTCGCCGGTGATGCGGTAGGTGTTGCCGTCCTTGGCGAGCGTGGCCGAGCCGCCGGGCTGGCCGTTGCCGTAGCCGACCGCGTAGGGCATGCCGTTGGCGCCGCCCTGGCTGCCACCGATGGCCACCGCCGCGACGGTGTCGCCCTCGACCGAGGCGCTCACCGAGAAGTTGCCGTAGGTGGCGTTGGCCAGGTCGGTCAGTGCCAGGGCGAGGGTGCCGCCCTGCTTGGCACAGGTGGTGTCGAACTTGGCGGCCAGCTCCTTGCCGTCCACGCTGGCGGTGGACTTGCCCGCGGCCGGGGCCGGGGCGGCGGAGCCGGTGCTGCTCGGGGTCGAGCTGCTGCCGGTGTCGCTGCACCCGGTGACGAACAGCGCGGTGGCGGCGGCGGAAGCGGCGAGGCCGGCGATCAGCTTGGTGTTCATGGTGTTTCCGTTCTCTCGGTTGAGCGGGCCGGTTCTCGGTGACCCGTTGAGAGAAAGGTAGAAATTCCGCGCGCCCTACCGATCCCAACTTTTCGCTGCGCTGTGCGCCGGATATGCCGTTAACCTGGTCGAATGCGAAGACCCCGCGCCATGGTGCTCGACGAGGTGTGGCGCGGGCTCGACGGTGTCGACGCCCTCAGCGGCCCACAGGGCGGCCCGTTGCGGCGCACCGTGAAGCTGATCCTGGATCCGCTCGTCATCCGGCCGGTGCAGCATCCGCTGTGCGCGGGCACCGTGCTGTCCCCCGACGGCGTCACCCTGCTGACCTCGCTGGTGCTGGCCCGCTCCGACGTGCTGCGCGCCTGCGCGGAGTGGTTCACCGTGCTCAAGCAGGTGCGCCGGGCACTGCGCATCACCGAGGGCAATGCCCAGGACCTGTACTTCCAGCGCTGCTACGAGCTGGCGACGCTGCACGGCGCGCCCGGCCCGGACGCGCGCTCGCACGCGGAGACGGTGTTGCGGGAGGTCCACGACAGCACCGGTGGCCGCACCACCTCGGCGCTCAAGGCGCATGTAACCGATCCGGGACGGTCGGCCGAGCTCACCGCCCTGCTCGACCTGGCCTGGAACCGCCGCCCGGTCGCCGGCTTCGGCGCGCGCGATCACGCGGCGGCGCTGATCGAACTGCTCGAGGCGAGCACCCTGGCCCGCGACGGCGACCCGGCCGACGCCGGTCCGCTGCTCGACGAGCTGATCGGGGACAAGGCGGGGACACATCGCGGCGTCGCGCTGTGGCGGACGCATCCGGCCTGCGGCGCGGACGACCTGGGGTTGACTGTGCACAACCATCCCCAGCGCCCCGGCCTGGGCGCCACCGCGTCGACCGCCAACCTCGGGCTGCCGTTCGACCGGACCGTCCACGAGCGGGTCTTCACCGTGCTCCAGGGCAGTATCGACCGGTCCGACCTGCCGGAGATCCCCGAGCTGGTCACCACGGAGATCTCGCGCAGTTGCTCGCCGTGGGGCCTGCTCGACGAGTCGCTGCGGGTCACCGCCGCCGCGGGTTGTGAACTGGCACTGGGTCTCTCACCGACAGAGCGGCAGGAGACGCGAGCCGGTGACCCCGGCGCGGAAGGCGGCGTTTCCCGCGCGCACGAAGTGGTGAACAGCCGCTGGCGGCGCGAGGCGTACGTCTTGCAGGCCCGGCGCTACGCGGTGCATGTCGCCGACAGCGCGACCGGTCCGCTGGCCGCCGTCGCCGCCGAATTGCGCACCCCGTGGCGGCCGTATTTGCGCAGGTTGTGGGTGCGGCTGCACGGGCGGGACGTGCGGGAGATGCCGGTGTACGAGCCCGGTGAGCTGTGGGATCTCCTCGACGGGGTGGCCCGCTCGGTGATCCTGGACCACCGGACCAGGGTGAAACAGGCACTCACCGCCATGGCCGAGCACCCGGACACGGAAGCGAGGGCGAGCTGATGACGACGATCCGCCTCGAACGCGCGGCCGGGCTGGTCACCTTGGTTCCGCCCGATGCCCCCACGGTGCTCGACGCCGCCCCCGCCCTCGACGTCCTGGTTCTGGACGTACTCGGCGGGCATCTGTCGTGGAGTCTGCTTGCCGGACAGACACTTCCGGCCGCCGTCCTCGACGATCCCGATGCTGCGCAGGACTGGCTGTGGGCGGTCTACGGGGAGTCGGTCGCCCTCGCCGTCGCCGACGGGCAACAGCGCGCACTCGACGCCGAGCCCGCGCGCGCGGAACTCGTCGAGTCCCTGCGCCGTCTCGCCTACGCGCACTGGGCCGCCCGCTGGTGGCCCGCGTCGACCATCGACGACATCCCCGCTCTCGACCCGGCGCTGCTGGCGACCGATATCGCCGAGCTCGCCGAAACCTGCGAGATCGCCATCGCCGACCCATCCGACGACCTCGCCTCGTCCGAGAACTCCATGGCGAGTACGGAATACGACCTCCGCTCGGCGGCATCGCACACAGGCACAGCGAACTTCGGGGCAGACCCAGAGGCGAGCTCCGGCACGAGCGCGATCAGCGGTGACGACTCGGGCACGAACGTCGAGGCGGGCACGGGTGCTGTGGACGACGATGCGGTGGCGTCGGGAACTCGCGAAAATCGCGGGCGTGCGGACGATTACGCCTTGGCTGCCGGGGGCGGCGCTGGTGCCGGTGGGCTCGTTCTCGGGCGCGGGAGCACCGGGTGGGATTGGCGGCGGTGCCCGCCGGGGCTGCTCGATGCCGGAGATCAGGCGGTGTCCTGGCAAGTGACGCGGGCGGATGGGGTGTCGACAGTTCGGATCAGCGTGGTCGCCGCGCCCGACAGCCCGCGCGACGTCGACGCGCACCTACGCCCCCACGCCCGGTTGACCACCGGATCCAGCGCCACCGAAGTAGCGCTCAGGCACCGAGGTGACGCGTGGCTCGGTGCGGCACAGCTCACCGAGGTCGTCGACGGCGCTCTCTCGGTGGACGTCTTCGTCCCCGGCGTCGGCCCGGCCGATCCGCGCGACGAGGCCGAATCCCGGCACCGCATCCGAGCTTTCGCGCGTGCCCGACTGCTGGCTCCGGGCGCGGAACTGCTGCGCGCCGAAGCAGCGGCCGCCGAGAACGATTCGGACTTCTGATGCGAACGCCCCGCGCCGGAACGCACTGTGTCGGACACCTGTGGAGAGGAGACCGGAATGGCGGCGGTAGGTAAGACCTCCGATCAGGACGACACCCAGCTCACCGCCGGATATGCCGCCTACCAGCGCGGCGACATCGCGGGCGCGCTGGCCATCTTCGAGCGGGCCGCGGCCGATGCCGCGCCCCGGCTGCGCAGCGCGGCGCTGATCAATGCCGCGAGCATGGCCGACGAGCTCGGCGAGCACCGGCGCTCGGTGGACCTGTTCCGGACCGCGCTCGCCGTCATGCCCGACGACGCGGCCCATCAGCGTCCCGCCGCGCTGGTCAACCTGTCGCAGGCACTCCAGCATCTGGGTGAGCTCGACGCCGCCCAGCAGGCCCTGGAGGAGGCCCGTGACCTGCTCGTCGACACCACCGAGCAGGGCATGGTGCGCGTGGCGTGCCTGCTGTCGCTGACCGCGGTGGCGCTGCACCGCCAGCAGTGGGCGCACGCGGCCGAGCTCGCGCACGAATCCTTCGGCGTCACCGAACGTTTCGCCCCGGAGCTGGCCGGTCATCCGCTGATGAACATGGCGGCCAGTTCGTTCGAGACCGGCCGCCACGACGTGGCCTTCGACTTCGCCCGCCAGGCCATGACCGCCTTCGCCGCCACCGGCGATCGAGCCGCCGTCGCGGAGGCGCAACAGAATCTGGCGATCATGCTGGTGCGGGCGGGCCGCTACGACGACGCCGAGGAACCGCTGCGGTCGAGCCAGGAGTTCTTCGAGGGCGCCGAACTGGGCCACTGGTCCGGCGTCGGCTACAAGACCCGGGGTTTCCTCGCGGAGGGCCGCGGCGCGCATGCCGAGGCACGGGAGCACTACCTGCGCGCACTGGAACGGTTCGACAGCACCGGCGTGGTGCTCGACGCCGCCGACGTCCGATTACGGCTCGCCACGGTCGCTTTCGCGGTCGGTGACGCGGCCGAGAGCGAGCGGCTGCTCGACGAGGCCTTCGCCGTGTACTCGGCGCACGGGCTGGGCCTGCACTGCGCCCAGCTGGACTACTGGCACGCGGAACTACTGCACGCCGCCATCGAGGAAGGCGGGCAACCGGATCCGGAGCTGGTCGCGCACGGTGTCGGACTTGCCGTCCCGGCGGCCCTCGCCATCGACGCGGTGCGCCACACCCTGCCCAACGGCAATCAGCGGGCGCACTGGCATCGGGCCGTCGCCGAGCCCGCCATGCGCCTGGCCTTCCGCTTCGCCGTCCTCGCCGGTGACGGACAGCTGGTGAGCGACCTGATCGATACCCAGTGCGCCGGAACGAGTCTCGATCCAGGCGCATTCGAGGAGGCGCCGCCGCCTGCCCTCGGCTTCCAGCCGTTCGAGGCGCCCGAGGACAACCCCGTCGCCACGCCCACATTGCAACTCGGTGCCGCGCTCGCCGACGTGGTGGCGGCGGTCGGCCTGCCCGTGGCACCCCCGCCCCGGCTCGCCGACCACGGTCGAATCGTGCTGTCGGACTTCATCTCCTACGCCGAGCAGCGCTATGCCCGGCCGGTCCGCGACGAGCGGGTGATCGCGCTATGACACCCACCGCGGTCATCCGGATGGCCGACGCGGGCGATGTGTACGTGTCCTGGCGCTGGCTCGACGACGCGGCCGCCCGCGGCGTCGGGGTTCTGCCGAGGGACGAGGTTCGCGAGGTACTGCGGCTGCTGGCCGACGCGGTGCCCGACCCGACCCGGCCCGCCGAACTGAAGCGGGTCATGACCGAGGGTGCGCTGGCCGCGCCGGAGGCGGAACGGCAACTGGCACAGGCGCTGTCGCGGGCTCTGCTGCCGTACGGACTGGCCGTGCAGCTCTACGAGCTGTCCCAGCGCGGCATCCGCCCGCACCTGCGGATCCAGCCGTCACCGCGACTGGCCCAGGTGCCGTGGGAGATCATCGCGCCCGATCCGGACCTGCGGCTGCTCGACATCGCCGACGTCAGCCTGCTGGCGCCCGCGTCGGTGGTGAACGCGCCGGAGCGGGCGGTGCGGCGCTGGGCCGACACCGCCGACCTGCCGGTCGTCGCGGTGCTCGATCCCCGGGTGCCCGGCTATCGCGCGGACTCCGAACTGGGCTCGGTGCTCGGCAGGCCCAGCGCGGAAACCCTGGTCGCCCAGCACTTCCGGCGGTACGACGGCAGGCTCGTCCCGCACGTGGACGACCCCGTCGACCTGTTCCGGCGCACCGACACCGACCGCGACTGGCTCTCGACCGTGCTGCGGGCGGGCGCGAGCCGGCTCGTCTACGTCGGGCACGTCACCGCGCCGCCGCCGGAATCCGGCGAGAGCGAGCACGCCGAACTCCACCTGAGCTGCACGGCGGACGCGCGCGGATTGGCCGCGCCGACTCGCGCCCATCGCCCGCTCTCGGCCAAGGACCTGCTGCTGGGCACGCACACCATCGACCCGGCGCCCACCGCGGGCCGGGAGCTGTGGCCGATGCCGAGCCGGGTCGCGCTCATCGCCTGCGAGAGCGGCGGTGACCTGCGCTTCACCGAGGCGCTCGGGCTCACCACCGCCGCGCTGTCGGCGGGCGCGGAACTCGTGACGGCGACGCGCTGGCCGCTGCCCACCGACCACGCCTTCCACACCCTCACCGGCAGCACGGGACACCCGTTGCAGGCGGCCGTCTGCGCGGTGGACGCCGCGCACGATTCGTCCACACCCGTCCCCACCCTGCTGACCTGGCAACGCGAACAACTCGCCGCCTGGCGAGCGGCGCCGTCACCGGCGAACGCCCCGCTGCTGTGGTCGGCGTTCGCGACCGTGACCGACTGAGCTATTCGGGCAGCCCGAGCCCGTCGGCCAGCACGGGCCAGGACCGGTGGAACGCGTCGCGCCAGTAGCCCCACGAGTGGGTGCCGGTGGCCTGCCGGTCGAAGGTCGCCGGGATCCGCAGCTCGTTCAGCTTCGCCTCGAGGTTGCTGGTGCACCAGCTGACCGCGGCCTCGATGATCCCGCCGAGCACGATCTGGTTCGCCAGACCGGCCTGCGACGGGTTCATCATGTACGGGTCGTCGATCCGGTCGTGCGGGCCGGGCAGGCCGGACGCGTCGGAGACGAACAGCTTCGTCCCGCGCAGTTTCTCGGCGTGCAGCACGGGGTCGTTCGCGGCCCAGGCCGGGTCGTCGTCGGCGCCGTACATATTGCGCACGTCGCCGCCGCCGTAGGTTTCCACCACCAGCTTGGTGAACTGCTTGCCGATCGGGTCGGCGATCTGCGCGCACCCGCTGTACCCGGCCACGGCCTGGTAGAAGCCCGGCCTGGCCTCGGCGAGTTGCAACACGGCGGTGGCGGTCATCGAGTTGGCCGCGATGGCGTTGACGCCGTTGGTGCCCAGCGCCTGGTCCACCAGCGGGGGCAGCTCGTCGAGCAGGAAGGTGCGCCACATGTTGCGCCCGAGGGTGGGGTCGTCGCGCTGCCAGTCGGTGTAGTACGCCCAGGCGCCGCCGATCGGCATCACCACATTGACGTCCTTGGTGGCCAGGAAGTCGCCGATATCGGTGTTCTGCCACCAGGTCGCGCGGTCCTCACCGCCGCCGGCGCCGTTGAGCAGGTAGAGCACCGGGCGGGGCTGGGACGCGTCGCGCGGACGCTGCACCTTGACCGTGACGGCCTTGTTCATCGCCGCCGAGAAGACCAGCATGCTCAGGTCGTGCTCGCCGATCCGGCTGGCCACGATGTGCGATCCGTCGGCCGTGGTCGGCATCGCGAGCAGTTGCTTCGACGCCAGGATCGGATCACCGCCGTCGGCCAGACCGTTTCCCGCGCCGAAGCCGACCGCGCAGGCGGCCAGCACACTCCCGACTAGACCGAACACCTTGGCGCGCCTGATCATTGAGCCCATCGGCGGTAGAACTCCCCTGCTTCGTGCATCGGCGGACGTCGGGCTCGCCGCCGCGACACCGAACAGTATCCGGCGGGCGGATCGATCGTCGAGCCGGAAGTACTGTGGGCCGGGGAGTGCGGATCCACCCGAGCGCGCGCCCGGGTGGAATCAGGCGATCAGTGGTCGTCGTAGTGACCGTCGTGGGCCGCGTGCCGATGGCCGTCGTGGATGTAGTCGACGTGGTCGCCGTGCGGTACCGCGACATGGCCGCAGCCCGGGCCGTGCGCGTGCTCGTGCGCGGAGCACTCGACGTGCGCCGAGGGCTCGCACTCGTCGAAGTGGCCGTCGTGTTCGCGATGCAGGTGCCCGTCGTGGACGTAGTCCACGTGGTCGCCGTGCGGAACCGAGACATGCCCACAGCTGGGGCCGTGGACGTGGGTGTGTTCCGGATGCTCTACGTGTGCCGTTGTCATCGGCTCTCCCTAGTACTCGTACCGGTCGATTGCAGATGGAGCACCCTAGACATTAACAGTTGCGCATGAATTGCTACGAACCCGTCGTAGCTGGTCAGAGGACCTGATCGAGGAAGCGGCGCAGGCGCGGCGTCTGCGCGGCGTCGAACACGGCATCGGGCGTCCCGGTCTCCACCACCACGCCCTGATCCATGAACACGACGTTGTCGGAGACGCTGCGCGCGAAGCCCATCTCGTGGGTCACCACGATCATCGACATGCCACCGGAGGCGAGGTCGGCCATCAGCGCCAGCACGCCCTTGACCAGTTCCGGATCCAGCGCCGAGGTCGCCTCGTCGAAGAACATCAGCTCCGGTTTCATCGCCAGCGCGCGGGCGATCGCCACCCGCTGCTGCTGACCACCCGACAGCGCGGACGGCCGCGCATCGGCCTTGTCGGCGAGCCCGACGATCTCGAGCTGTTCGACGGCCAGCGCCCGCGCCTGCTCCGCCGACAGGCCGCGCAGCTTGCGCGGGCCGAGCGCGATGTTCTCGGCGACGGTCTTGTGCGGGAACAGGTTGAAGTGCTGGAACACCATGCCGATGCGCTGACGCAGCTTGTCGGGGTCCTCGCGCAGCACCGATTCACCGTCGAGCAGCACGTCGCCGGAATCGGGTTCGTACAGGCGGTTGAGCACCCGCAGCAGGGTCGACTTGCCCGAGCCCGACGGGCCGATGACGGTGGTCGCGTGACCGGCCTCGACGTGGATGTCGACCCCGCGCAGGATGTGGTTGTTGCCCAAGGTCAGGTTCAGACCGGACCCGGTCAAAGAGGCACTCATGCTCCGCGTCCTTCCGTGATGACGGCCTGTTCGACCGGGTCGGCCGGTGTCGGTTTGCCCTCGCGCATCCGCCGGTCGAAGTAGTTCACCAGGTGGGTGAGCGGGATGGTCAGCACCAGGTACATCAGGCCGGCCGCGACCAGCGGCGACAGGTTGCCGGTCTGGGCGTTGAGGTCGCGGCCGACGGCGAACAGCTCACGCTGGGAGGCCAGCAGGCCGAGGAAGTAGATCAGCGAGGAGTCCTTGATCAGCGCGATGAACTGGTTCATCAGCGCGGGCAGCACCCGCCGCACGCCCTGCGGGATCACCACCAGCGTCATCGCCTGCCGGTAGCCGAAACCGATGGCGCGGGCCGCCTCGAGCTGACCCGCCTCCACCGACTGGATGCCGGAGCGGAAGATCTCGCCGATGTAGGCGGCCGCGAGCAACGCCAGCGCGACCGCGCCGAGCCAGTACGGATTGCCGCCGGTGATACCGCGCACCACCGGGCCGATGCCCAGGCCGATCAGCAGGATGATCACCACGGCGGGCAGCCCGCGGAAGATGTCGGTGTAGACGCGGGCGGGCCAGCGCAGCCAGCGGGTGCGGGAGATGCCCATCACCGCCAGGATCATGCCGAGCACGGTGCCGAGCACGCCCGAGACCACCGCCAGGATCAGCGTATTCGGCAGACCGGTCTTGATCAGGTCGGGAAAGGCCTTGCGGTACAGCGACCAGTCGAAGAACGTGTCCTTCAGCTGTTGCAGGGTCGACTTCTGCACCGCCTGCTCGGTCTGTCCGGGTTCCTGGCTCGCGGCGAAGTCCGGAAGTTGCGGCGCCGGCGCGGCCTTGGAGCCGGGCTTCCAGCCGGGCGGCAGTTCGCGCGGGACCCAGTCGGTGTAGAGCCGCGCGTAGGTGCCGTCGGCGATCACCGCGTCCAGGCCGGAGTTCAGCGCGTCGATGAGCGGCTGGTTGTTCTTGGCCACGGCGTAGCCGACGAAGTTGTCCAGGCTGAAGGTGTTCTCCGACACCACGATTCCGTCGCCCGGCTTGATGGCGCCCTCGGCCTGCGCCGACGGCGCGACCCAGGCGTCGACCTGGCCGGACTTCAGGTTCGCGTAGGCGGTGTTGTAGTCGGGAAACTTCACCGGATCCAGGTGCAGCTGGTTCACCACGAACTCGTCCTGCACGGTGCCCTGCACGACCGCGATCCTGGTGCTGCCGGTCAGGTCGCCGAAGCCCTTGATGGGACTGCCCTGCGGCACCACCAGCGAGAAGTAGCCGAAGTCGTAGCCGTTGGTGAAGCCGACCAGCTCACGCCGGGCATCGGTGGTGGTGATGTTGGACGAGCCGACATCGAAGCGCTTACCCGACACCTGGGCCAGCAGGCCCGCGAACTCGGTGCCCGAGAACTCGACCCGCAGGCCCAGTTTCGCGGCGATCGCCTCGAGCAGTTCGTTGTCGAAGCCGGTGAAGGTGCCCGTGCTGTCGACGCAGATGCTCGGCGGCGCGTCCGAGAGCGTGCCCACGCTGAGCACGCCCGGCTGCAACAGGCCGAGCTTGCCGGTGTCGATCGACTCCACCGGGGCCGTGGTCGCTGTGGTGTAGCGGTCGGTGCCCGCGGTCGCCGAGGAGGCGAGATTGGTCGGCGCCGCGGTGGCGGCGCTCTCGCCCGGCGGCGAACACAGGTCGCGGGTGGCCGTGTCGTCGCCACCGCCGCACCCGGTGACGGCCACGCCGACCAGGAGCAACAACGCGGCTATCCGCGCCCGGGTTCGCACAGCACGCACACCAGCCATGGCGATAAACCCTAGCCGCAACCTCGCACCGCGAGGGTCACACGTGCCACGCGTCGGCGGGAATCAGCAGCTCAGGCCAGCCCTTCGAGCAGTTCCGGGTTCACTTCGTCACGCCATTCGACGGCCTTGCGCACCGCGGTGAGGTCGTAGTCGGGGCCCGAGACGCCCACGGTGAACAGCGTGACACCGGCCGCGTGCAACGCGTCGGCCTGCGCCCGGCCCTGCCACTGCACCGAGCGTTCGATCCGCGTCGCATCGGTGCCCACCTCGGCGGCGTGCTCGGCCAGCACCTTGTTCTTGTGCGCCAGCACGTCGATATCGGCGAACGAGTGCCAGATGTCGGCGTACTCGGCGACCAGCCGCAGCGTCTTGCGCTCGCCGCCACCGCCGATCAGGATCGGGATGTCGCGGACCGGCGCCGGATTCAGCTTGCCCAGCCGGGCCGTGAGGCGGGCGAGGTTGTCCTTCAACAGGTTCAGGCGGGTGCCCGGTGTGCCGAAGTCGTATCCGTACTCGTCGTAGTCACGCTGGAACCAGCCCGCGCCGATGCCGAGGATGAGCCTGCCCCCGCTGATGTGGTCGACGGTGCGCGCCATGTCGGCCAGCAGGTCGGGGTTGCGGTAGCCGCCGCCGGTGACCAGCGCGCCGAGCTCGACCCGCTCGGTCTGCTCGGCCCAGGCGCCGAGCATGGTCCAGCATTCGAAATGGGCGCCGGCCGGGTCGCCGGTCAGCGGGAAGAAGTGATCCCAGTTGAAGACGATGTCGACGCCCGCGTCCTCCGCGCGCAACACCGCGTCGCGGATCAGCGCGTAGTCCGGCGCGTGCTGGGGCTGAAGCTGGACTCCGATACGAACTGGACGACTCATACCGCGCTCCTCGGCACTCGGGTGGGCTCCGCGCCCGAGGCTACCCGGAAAAGGTGATCCGGTCCGGGCGGGCCGCTACGATCCCTGCGACCCTGTTCTCGGATCGTCCGGCACGTTCCTGCCGGGATGGGATGACTGATCTACGCATGGCTACCGTGACCTTCGACCGTGCCACCAGGCTCTACGCCGGTGCCACCAAACCCGCCGTCGACGCGCTCGACCTGGAGATCGCCGACGGCGAATTCCTGGTCCTGGTCGGCCCCTCCGGCTGTGGCAAGTCCACCTCGCTGCGCATGCTGGCCGGCCTCGAGGAGGTCAACGGCGGCCGCATCCTGATCGGCGACGACGACGTCACCAACGCCGAGCCCAAGGATCGCGACATCGCGATGGTGTTCCAGAACTACGCCCTGTACCCGCACATGTCCGTGGCGGAGAACATGGGCTTCGCGCTCAAGCTGGCCAAGGTCGCCAAGGACGAGCGGGAGAAGCGCGTGCTCGAGGCCGCCAAGCTGCTCGACCTCGAGCAGTACCTGGACCGCAAGCCCAAGGCCCTGTCCGGTGGTCAGCGTCAGCGCGTCGCGATGGGCCGCGCGATCGTGCGCCAGCCGCAGGTGTTCCTGATGGACGAGCCGCTGTCGAACCTCGACGCCAAGCTGCGCGTGCAGACCCGCACCCAGATCGCCCAGCTGCAGCGCAGGCTCGGCACCACCACCGTCTACGTCACCCACGACCAGGTCGAGGCGATGACGATGGGTGACCGCGTCGCCGTGCTCAAGGACGGGCTGCTGCAGCAGTGCGCCTCGCCGCGCGATCTGTACCGCGATCCGGCGAACATGTTCGTCGCCGGGTTCATGGGCTCGCCCGCGATGAACCTGTTCACCCTGCCCGTGGCCGACGGCACCGTCACCATCGGCGGCCTGCCGGTGCGGGTGCCGCGCTCGGTGGCCGACGAGGGCGCGGGCACGGTGGTGCTCGGCGTCCGTCCCGAACACCTCGAGGTGGGCGACGGCGGGCTGCGGATGGAGGTCGACGTGGTCGAGGAGCTGGGCTCCGACGCCTACGTCTACGGCCGCGCGCTGTCCGACGACGCCTCCGGCCGGTCCGGGGAATCGATTGTGGCGCGGGTGGATTGGCGCAAGCCGCCGGCCAAGGGCGAGCTGCTGTCGCTGACCGCCGATCCCGAGCACCTGTACTTCTTCAGCGCCGAGGACGGCCGCCGCCTGCGCTGAGCTCGCTCCCGGCGGGTGCTGATGCCGCCCGCCGGGAACATTCGGCGATTCAGCTCTCCGCATAGTGGCGCGCCATGCCTGTCACCTGCGCTTATGCTGTGCTCGGTCCGGTGATCGCCGGAGCGATCTTCTCGGATTCGGGGTGGCAGGATGCGTGTAGCGGTACTCGGCACGGGGCAGGTCGGCCGCAGGCTGGCGAGCAAGCTGGTCGAGGTGGGCCACACGGTGACGATGGGCTCGCGCACGGCCGACAATGCCGACGCCGCCGCCTGGGCCGTCGAAACCGGCGGCGCCCATGGCACTTTCGCCGAGGCCGCGGCGGCCTCGGCGCTCATCGTGAACGCGACCTCGGGCACCATCTCGCTGGCCGCGCTCACCGCGGCGGGCGCGGACAACCTGCGCGGCAAGGTGATCGTCGACGTGTCCAACCCGCTCGACTTCTCCCAGGGGTTCCCGCCGAAACTCGTTGTGCCCGAAGAGGGCAGCGTCGCGGAGTCGTTGCAGGCCGCTTTCCCCGACACGTTCGTGGTGAAGACCCTCAACACCACCAACAACCAGGTGATGGTCGATCCGGCGCGGATTCCCGGCAAGCACAGCATTTTCCTCAGCGGCGACGACGCCGACGCCAAGAAGCAGGTCACCGAGCTGCTGACCAGTTTCGGCTGGGCCGCCGATCAACTCATCGATCTGGGTCCCCTGCACACCGCCCGCAGCACCGAGCCCACGGTCCTGCTCTGGGTGAGCCTCTACCAGGCGCTCGGCACCGAGGACGTGACCCTCGGCGTCTTCACCGCCTGACCGCGATCAGGCGTCCGCCCCCTTGGCGCGCTCGGCGGCGCGGTAGCGGAGGTAGTCCGGATTGACCCGGACGGCGAGCTGTTCGAGGGGCACCTCGGTGCCGTCGGCGCTGCGCAGTTCGGCGCGCACCGGTTCGCCCGTCTCGACGTCGACGCGTTGCAGGGGGGCGGGGCCCGGCTGGAGGTAGGCGTCGCCCCACTGCCACAGTGCGACGACGGCGGGGAGCAGGTCGCGACCCATCTGGGTGAGCACGTACTCGTGCCGGGTGCGCTTGCCTTCCTCCTGGTACGGGCGCTTTTCGAGCAGCCCCGCCGCGGTGAGCTTGCGGAGCTGACCGGCCGCCGCCGCGTCGGTGATGTTCACCCGGCGGGCGAAGCCGTCGAAGCGGGTGGTGCCGTAGTACGCCTCGCGCAGGATGAGCATGGCCGAACGGGTGCCGATCAGGTCCATGGCGCGCGCGATGGAACACCCGGCCGTATTCCACTTGCTCAGATCGGCCAACGGTCCTTCCATCACGGCTGCCATGACCGACATCATACCCACCCCTGACTTGAGGAGATGATAGTTAGCGCTTACGCTGGCTATTGTCAGATAGAGTCAGCGTTCGAAAGAGGACTCCCATGCGAGACGCGGTCATCGTCGAAGCGGTACGCACCCCCATCGGCCGGGGCAAACCGAACGGCGCACTCCACGACGTCCACCCCGTCGACCTGCTCGCGCACAGCCTGCGCGCCGTCGTCGAACGCAGCGGCATCGATCCGGCCCTGATCGACGACGTGATCGGCGGCATCGTCACCCAGGTCGGCGAACAGGGTTCGAATATGACCCGCCGGGCCGCGCTCGCGGCCGGATATCCCGAATCGGTGCCCGCCACCACCGTCGACCGGCAGTGCGGCAGCAGCCAGCAGGCCATCCACTTCGCCGCGCAGGGCGTGATCGCGGGCGCGTACGACATCGTCGTCGCGGCAGGCGTGGAGTCGATGGGCCGGGTTCCCATGGGCGCCAACATGATCGGCGCCACCGACTTCTCCGGCGTGGCCTTCGCCGAGCGCTACCCCGACGAACTGGTGCCGCAGGGCATCAGCGCCGAACTCATCGCGGCCAAGTGGGGTCTCACCCGCACCCAGCTCGACGAATTCGCGTTGGCCAGCCACGAAAAGGCCGCCCGCGCAACCAAAGACGGCCTGTTCACCGCCGAACTCGCCCCGCTGCACGGGCTGGCCACCGACGAGGGCATCCGGACCGGTTCCACCCTGGAGACCCTCGCCAAGCTGAAGCCCGCCTACTACGACCCGGCCATGGCGGCCCGCTTCCCGCAGATCGGCTGGGAGATCACCGCCGCCTCGGCCAGCCAGGTCAGCGACGGCAGCGCCGCGGTGCTCATCATGTCCGGTGAACGCGCCGCCGAACTCGGGCTGCGCCCGCTGGCCCGGCTGCACAGCTTCGCCGTCGCCGGTGACGACCCGCTGCTCATGCTCACCGCCGTCATCCCCGCCACCGAGAAGGTCCTGCGCCGCTCCGGCCTGTCCCTCGCCGACATCGACCTGATCGAGATCAACGAGGCCTTTTCCCCCGTGGTCCTGTCCTGGGCCCAGGAAACCGGCGCCGACCTGAGCAAGGTGAACGTCAACGGCGGCGCCATCGCCCTCGGCCACCCCCTCGGCGCCTCCGGCGCCCGCCTCACCACCACCCTCGTCCACGCCCTCCACCAGCGCGGCGCCCGCTACGGCCTGCAAACCATGTGCGAAGCAGGCGGCCTCGCCAACGCCACCATCATCGAAAGGTTGTGAACCCCCGCCGGGTACCGGCCCGACCGCCGGTACCCGGCCATACCTCTCAGGCCCAGCCGGAGATTACGCCGCCGAGGACGAAGGTGACGACCAGGAGCAGGGCGCCGACCAGGGGGACGTAGCCGACGCGGCGGCCTTTGGCGATGCCGATCGCGATCCAGATCGTGGAGCCGAGGACCGCGATGACAGCACCGGCCCAGGCGAGGTAGACGCCTCGGGTGACCCACGGGGTGTGGCAGCCGCCGTAGTAGCCGCAGGTGTGGTTCGACACCTCGAAGTAGGCCGCCCCCATCGCGGCGATTCCCGCGCATGGCACGAGCGCCACCAGCAGGGCCAGGGCGATCAGCTGGTCGAGTATGCGGCGGCCGGAAACGGTCATGGTCCGAGCTTCCCGCGACACCAGGGCGCCCCGCCGCCGTGAAACTACTCATCTCCCGGGGTGGGATCACCTGGGTTCTACGATCAGGGGGTGGGTGCCGAGACGTTCGTTTATGCGATTCCGTTGCGTACGCGGTTTCGGGGGATCACCGTGCGGGAAGGGATGTTGGTTCGGGGGGCGTTGGGGTGGGGGGAGTTCTGTCCGTTTCCGGAGTATGGGGATCGGGAGGCGGTGGGGTGGTTGGGGACCGCGATCGAGCAGGCGGAGATGGGGTGGCCCGCGCCGGTGCGGGATCGGGTGCCGGTGAATTGCACGGTGCCCGCGGTGGATGCCGAGCGCGCCGGGCGGATCGTGCGTGAGTCCGGTTGCGCGACAGCGAAAGTGAAGGTGGCCGATCATCCCGGGTCGTTGCGGGAGGATATGGCGCGGGTGGCGGCGGTGCGGGAAGCGCTCGGGCCGGGTGGGGCCGTTCGGGTGGACGCCAACGCGGTCTGGGATGTGGCGACCGCCGTGCGGCATATCGGCGAGATAGACCGGGCCGCAGGGGGATTGGAATACGTCGAGCAACCGTGCCGGACGGTCGAGGAGCTGGCCGAGGTGCGGCGGCGGGTGGCGGTGCCGATCGCGGCGGACGAATCGATCCGGCGCGCGGAGGATCCGCTGCGGGTGGCGGTCGCGGGCGCGGCCGATGTGGCGGTGCTGAAGTGCACGCCGCTGGGCGGGGTGCGGCGAGCCCTGGCCGTCGCCGACGCGGCCGGACTGCCGACCGTGGTGTCGTCGGCGCTGGAGACCAGCGTCGGCCTCGCCGCCCAGCTCGCCCTGGCCGGCGCCCTGCCACACCTCGAGTTCGCCTGCGGCCTCGGGACGCTGTCCCTGTTCGAAGGCGACCTCGTCGGCGACTCGCTGCGTCCCGTCGACGGCTGGCTGCCCGTCCCCACCTCCCCACCGGAGCCCGACCCCGACCTGCTCGCGAAGTATCGCCACCCCGATCCCGACCGCACGGACTGGTGGCTGCGCCGGTACGAGCGAGTCAGCGCACTACTCGCGGCGGGCTGACACGAAGCCGAGTAGTCGACTACCCGCGACCTTCCCTCGCGGACCGGGCAGGCTGAAAATGTCCAGTTCATAGCCCGTTTTCGTGGCGATGAGCCAGGTCCGCGCAGGCCGCCGCCGACGAGGGGCGGCGGTCGCCCGCGGTGAGGAGGCAGGCGGTGCACCCCGACGAACAACGCTCCGAGCTCAGCACCCGACTGTGGCGCGACCCTCCCGACGTGGACCGGACCTCCGCCTATGACAGCGCCGTGCTCGAGCAGTACCGGCTCTGTGTCGAGATGGCGGATCGGGTGAGTGCGCGGCGAGGGTTGGCGAACTCGTTCTTCCTGACGTTGAACACCGGCATCTTCACGCTGGTCACCGTGTTCGGGAAGTCGCCGCCGACCGAGACGGCGGGGTGGTTGGTGATTCCGCTGATCGCGGTGCTCGGCCAGTGTTTCGCCTGGTTCTACCTGGTGCGCAGCTACCGGTTGCTGAACTGTGCGAAGTATCAGGTGGTGGGGGCGCTGGAGGAGCGGTTGCCCGCCTCGCCGTTCTGGCGGGCGGAGTGGTGGGCGCTCGGGGAGGGACGGGATCGGGCACGGTACTGGCCGCTGTCGCACATCGAGCAGTGGGTGCCGGTGCTGTTCGGTGTCGCGTATGTCTCGGGGTTCCTGGCGATCGTGTTCCACTGATTGGTTGTGCACAACTTAATTGTAGGCTACATTGTTGTCATGACCGACGGACTCACCCTCGACGAGCAGCTGTGCTTCCCGCTGTACGCGGCTTCGCGGGCGATGACGGCGGTCTACCGCCCGAAGCTGGAACGCCTCGGGCTCACCTATCCGCAATATCTGGTGATGCTCGCGCTGTGGGAGCGCGACGGCCGCAGCGTCGGCGAACTCGGCAAGACGCTCGATCTGGACTCCGGAACCCTGTCGCCGCTGCTCAAGCGGCTGGAGGCGACCGGATACGTCGAGCGCAGGCGGGCCGCCGACGACGAACGTCGCGTCGACATCGTGCTCACCGAACACGGCCGGTCCGTGCGCGCCGAGGCGTGCCGGATCCCGGCCGAGATGGCCGAAGTGGCCGGCCTGACCGCGGCCGAAGCCATCGCCCTGCGCGGACTGCTGCGCAAACTCACCGACACCCTCACAGAGAAATGAGAGCCCCCATGCAGGTCCTCTACACCGCCGAAGCCCTCGCCAGCGGCGAAGGCCGCACCGGCACCGCGCGCACCACCGACGGCAAGCTCGACGTCGTGCTCGCCCCGCCGAAGGAGATGGGCGGCGACGGCGCTGGCACCAACCCCGAGCAGCTGTTCGCGGCCGGTTACGCCGCCTGCTTCCACTCCGCGCTGCGGCTGGTCGGCAAGAAGGCAGGCGCGAACATCGCGGATTCGGCTGTCGGCGCGCAGGTTTCGATCGGCCCGAACGACAATGGTGGTTTCGAGCTGGCCGTCACCCTCGAAGTGACGCTGCCGCACCTGTCGCGCGAGGACGCGCAGGCGCTGGCCGAGCAGGCCCACCAGGTGTGCCCGTACTCCAACGCGACGCGGGGCAACATCGCCGTCGACGTGCAGGTCGCCGACGACTGAGCGGCTTTCGGCGAATCCCGTCGGTGCCACGGGCACCGGCGGGATTCGTGGTCTCACAACACCATGCCGAACCGGACCGGCGGCACGCTCGACCAGATGCCCGGCCACCGTCGCCGACCGATCATGCGCCACGACCCACGGCGCAAAACGCGGCCTCGATCGAGGTCAGCCGAAGCGGACACCACAGCCCGCGAACGTCGCGCGAATCAGCAGCGCCGCCTCCGGGCCGATCACGCCGTCCACCAATTCGGCATAGCGCGAGCAGAATTCGGGGCCGTGCGCGGCCTCGTCCGGTTTCGGGGCGAGATGGTGGGCGAGTTCGTGCAGCACCACCAGTTCGCGCAACGCCCATGCCGTGGCACCGGTGTGCAGCGGCACGGCCAGCACCGCGTCGACTGGTTCGTAGTGGGCGGCCGAGGCACCGGCCCGCGCGCGGACCCGGACCGGAGTAGCGGACCGGCCCCACTGCGCGCGCACCCAGTTCAGCGCCAGCACCCGATCCACATACGTCTGGACTGATTCCACTGAAGCGAACCGCCGCTCGACCGGCAGCGTGAGGTGCGAACCGTAGACCTCGACGGTTCGGTGCCCGAACTCCTGCGCGCGATCGAAGACACCGCGCACGAGCTGCTCGCCGTCGTAGACCCTGGCCCGCTGGGAATCCCGTCTGCGCCGCGAATCATCTTGCGCCACAGATCACTCCACTCCGGGCTGGTGAGCACGCTCCTGTACCGCAGCAGCGCCTTTGCCCCCGCTGACAGATTCCGGCACGACCCGTCGCGCGCTCACGCGCCGGTGAGCTTCCGGCGCGCGGCGGGTAATTCGGGCGCGGTACCGAGACGGGCATCGCGACCCGCGCGATCGCCCGCGCGACGAGCGGCCGCCGAATGTCCCGTCGAGGCCTGCGGCCCGCGCCAGGTGCCGCGGGCTTCGGAGGTGGCGGTGTAGAAGTCGGTGAGGGCGACCTCTTTGTCGCGCAGGGCCAGCGCGGTGCCCGTCGACTCCGCCGGGCTCGCCTCGGCGATGACCTCCGCCTTCACCTCGGCCAGCCGGGCGCCGACCCGCGCCGCGAAGGCCATCTGGAAATTCAATCGCGCCGTCACACCCGCGACCGGCGCTTCGACCTTGCGGCGGACAGTGCGCCCGAAGCGCTTCTCGGCGACGATCTTGGTCACCGTGGCCTCGCGGTACGCGCCGGACTTGATGTAGTGATCCGACGCGCGCACCATCTGGATCAGCAGGCTCGCGTAGAGCGCCTCGCAGGTGTCGATATCGGCGGCGAAGCCGTAGGCGTAGACCTGGGCGGAACTGCGGGCGACATCGCAGCGCACATCGTTGGCCGTGGCGATGGCGACGAAGAGCTGGACATAGGTGCGCAAACCCTTTCGGCCGGGTTCGCCGATCGCGATGATCCGCTGTACCGGCGCGGACCTGCGCTCACGGTCGGCGACATGCGAGCGGGCGACCGCGAGGTCGATCGAGGATTTCGTGGCCAGTCGCTGGGCGGCGGCGAGGAACGCCTCGGCCTCGTGCTCGTTGTCGGTGGCCTCGGCCTTGCGCAGCAAACCCCCGATGCGCGAGAGCATCCGGTCGGGCGTCGGCGGCGAAGGACTGGTCACCCCGTCGAGGGTAGGGCACCCGGCCGACTGTGACCGGTTCGCGAACTGACCGGAAAGTATGTGATTGGCCAGGACGATCGGACGTGATCACCCACCACCATGTATGTTGACCCGTGCACCGCACGGGTGTGCTGCTGCTCACGTCTCGACCCTGGAGTGTCTGCGATGGCCTTGAAGTTTGTCCCCAGAGCGACGATGGCTGCTGCCTCGATTGCGTTGCTGACCGCATCGTTCGCCAGTGCCTGCTCGAGTGACAACGGAGGCAACGCGCTCGACCAGAACCTCACCGGCCGCGGCCCCATCACCTACGTCGAGGGTAAGGACACCACCGAGACCGGTGTCGTCAAGCAGCTCATCGACCGCTGGAACGCCGCGCACCCGAACGAGCAGGTGACGTTCAAGGAGCAGTCGGCCGACGCCAACCAGCAGCACGACGACCTCGCCGAGCACTTCCGCGCCAAGCAGGACGGCTACGACGTGGTCGCCCTCGACGTGCCCTACACCGCGGAGTTCGCCGCCAAGGGCTGGATCCAGCCGCTACGCGACACCTTCGCCATCGACACCGCGCCGCTGCTCGCGCCGACCGTGGCCAGCGCCACCTACAACGGCACCCTGTACGCGGCCCCGCGCAACACCAACGGCGGCCTGCTGTACTACCGCAAGGACCTGGTGCCCAACCCGCCGCGGACCTGGTCGGAGATGACCGGCCAGTGCCAGGTGGCCCGCGACAACAACATCGGCTGCTACGCCGGTCAGCTGTTCCCCTACGAGGGCCTGACCGTGAACACCTCCGAGGTCATCAACGCCTTCGGCGGCAGCTTCGTCGGCGCCGACGGCAAGACCCCCACCGTGAACAGCCCGGAGTCCAAGGCGGGCCTGAAGGTCCTCGTCGACGCCTACAAGAACGGCGACATCCCCAAGGAAGCCATCACCTTCAAGGAAGGTGAGAGCGCCAGCGCGTTCGAGTCCGGCAAGCTGCTGTTCCTGCGCAACTGGCCGTACCTGTACGCCCAGGCCAACGCCGACGCCTCCACGGTGAAGGACAAGTTCGGCGTGGCCCCGCTGCCCGGCAACACCGGCATCGGCGCCTCGACCCTGGGTGGCTACAACGCCGCCATCAGCGCGTTCTCCAAGAACAAGGCCACCGCGGCCGACTTCGTGCGCTTCCTGATCAGCGAAGAGGCCCAGCAGATCATCGCCGCGGGCGCGCTGCCGCCGGTGCGCGCGTCGCTCTACGACGACCCGGCCCTGATCGCGAAGATGCCGTACCTGCCCGCGCTGAAGGAGTCCATCGCCAGCGCCGTGCCGCGTCCGGTGACCCCGTTCTATCCCGCGGTGTCGAAGGCCATCCAGGACAACGCCTATGCTGCCCTGAACGGCACGAAGTCCGTCGACGACGCTGTCGCCGGCATGCAAAAGGGCATCGAGACCGCCGGTTCGTAGCGGAGCGCGCAGCGGACCCGACCAGACCGTAGGAGAGTAGTAACGGTGTCGGATCCTTCGGGAGCCAAGCAGCGCGGGCTAGCGCTGGAACTGCGACGATCCGGCAAGGCGTGGCTGTTCGTCACGCCCGTGCTCGTCGCGCTGGCCGTGGTCATCGGATATCCGGTGGTCCAGGCGATCGTCATGTCCTTCCAGAAGGACTCCGGGATCGACCCGGCCACCGGCATGTTCGTCGAGGGCGGCAGCGCCGGGCTGAGCAACTACACGCACTGGCTGCTGCAGCAGTGCAATTCGCTGATGGGCACGGTCTCGTGCCCCACCGGCACGCTCGGCTCCCAGTTCTGGGCCGCGGTCGGGGTCACGCTGTTCTTCACCGTCGTGACGGTGACGCTGGAAGCGGTCCTCGGCCTCGGCATGGCGATGGTGATGGGCAAGACCTTCCGTGGTCGCGCCCTGCTGCGCGCCGCCGTGCTGATCCCGTGGGCCATCCCCACCGCGGTCACCGCGCGGCTGTGGGAGTTCATGTTCCAGTACGACGGCGTGGTGAACCGGGTGCTCGGCACCCACATCCTGTGGACCTCCGAGGTGTGGGCCTCGCGGTTCGCGGTGATCATCGCCGACGTCTGGAAGACCACGCCGTTCATGGCGTTGCTCATCCTGGCCGGCCTGCAGGTGATCCCGGCCGACGTGTACGAGGCCGCCAAGGTCGACGGCGCCTCGGCCTGGCAGCGGTTCGTGCACATCACGCTGCCGCTGCTCAAGCCGGCGCTGCTGGTCGCGGTGCTGTTCCGCACCATGGACGCGCTGCGCATGTACGACCTGCCCGCCATCATGACCGGCGCCAACCCGGCCACCAGCACCCTGTCGATCCTGGTGGTCGAGCAGGTGCGCCAGGGCCCCAACAGTGCTGCCGCGCTCTCGACGATCACCTTCCTGCTCGTCTTCGCGATCGCGTTCGTCCTGGTGAAGGTGCTGGGCGCCAACGCCGTTCGCACGCAGGAAGAACAGCGGAAGGCGAACTGATGAGCATCTCGATGACGAAAGAGGCACCGGCGCAGCGTCCGGAGGCGCCCGTGCAGCCGGTGTCGCTGCGCAAGCGGCTCGGCACCGCGCGGATGTACCTCGGCGTGCTGATCGTGCTGGTGTGGGGCCTCGGGCCGTTCTACTGGATGACCGTCGTGGCGTTCCGCGACCAGGCCTACACCTTCGACAGCACCCCGTGGCCCACCCACGTGACGCTGGACAACTTCCGCAACGCCTTCGACACCAGCCGGGGCAACAACTTCGGCCAGGCGCTGCTCAACAGCGTCATCATCGGCTCGGCCACCACCGCGATCGCGCTAGCGCTCGGCGTGCTGGCCGCGTACGCGCTGGCCCGGATGGCGTTCGCGGGCAAGTACCTGGTGTCGGGGCTGATCCTGTCGGCCTCGATGTTCCCCGCGGTCGTGCTGGTGACCCCGCTGTTCCAGCTGTTCACCGACCTGGGCTGGATCGGCGAATACCAGGCGATGATCATCCCGAACATCTCCTTCGTGCTGCCGATGACGGTGTACATCCTGGCGTCGTTCTTCGCCGAACTGCCCTGGGAGCTGGAGGAAGCCGCGCGGATCGACGGCGCGACCAAGTTCCAGGCGTTCCGGCTGATCATGCTGCCGCTGGCGGCGCCCGCGGTGTTCACCACCGCGATCCTGGCGTTCATCGCCTCGATCAACGAGTACCTGCTGGCCCGGCTGCTGTCGGGCGAGAAGACCCGGCCGGTGACCGTGGCCATCGCCCAGTTCTCCGGCAACGACCCGCTGGTGCAGCCGTACGCGGCGATCATGGCGGCCGGTGTGATCGTGACGGTGCCGCTGGTCATCATGGTGCTGGTGTTCCAGCGCCGCATCATCTCCGGTCTGACCGCCGGTGGCGTGAAGAGCTGATCGCGTCGCGGGGCGGCGCGTTCGCCGCCCCCACGCGCTCCTCCCGGGTTCGGCGGGCCGCGCCGGGTAGAGTCACCGTATCGATGTGCACGTCGGTGCAGGTGAGTTCTTCCGTCGTTCCGGAAGGAGATGGTCGTGGCCTCCGAGGGCGGGCGCAGGCGTTCCGATGCGAAGGCGCCGTATTCCTCGATCGCCGGATTCAAGGATCCGCTCGGCCGCGATGAGCCACCGCGTAAGGGCGCCGCACGGCGGGCGCAGGCCGCGCGGCTGGCAGGCGACGGTGACGAACCCCGGCGGCCGCGCACCAGGGCGCAGAAGATCCGCAGGCTGATCCTGGCGCTGTTCGTGATCTTCGTGTGTGTGCCCGCACTGCTGTTCTTCGCCATCTACTGGAGTTCGGAGATTCCCGAACCCGCCGAGGTCGCGGTGGAACAGCCCGCGACCGTCCTGGCCGCCGACGGCACCACGGTGCTCACGAAATTCATTCCGCCGCAGGGCAATCGGATCCCGATACCGCTCTCGGAGGTGCCGCTGCCGGTGCGCGACGCCGTGCTCGCCGCCGAGGACCGCAACTTCTACACCAACCCCGGGTACTCGACGAGCGGGTTTCTGCGGGCCGCCCGCGACAACGTCCTCGGCAACGACAACGCGGGTGGCGGCTCGACGATCACCCAGCAGTACGTGAAGAACGCCTTCCTCAGCTCCGAGCGCACCGTCACCCGCAAGATGCGCGAACTGATCATCGCGGCGAAGATGGCGCGGCAGTGGAGCAAGGACGAGATCCTGGCCGCCTACCTCAACACCATCTACTACGGGCGCGGGGCGTACGGCATCGCGGCGGCGGCCAAGGCCTACTTCGACAAGCCGGTGCCGGAACTGACCCTGGCCGAGGGCGCCGTGCTCGCCGCGGTGATCCGCTCGCCCTCGGTGCTCACCCCGGAAGACCATCTGGATCAGCTGAAAGCGCGCTGGCAGTACGTGCTCGACGGCATGATCGAGATGCGGGTCCTCGCCCCCGGCGACCGCGACGCGACGGTGTTCCCGGAGATCATCCCGCTGCCCGACATCCCGACCGAACCGGTCGCGCTCGGCCCGGAGGGCCACATCCGCACCCAGGTGATGCGCGAACTGCGCGCCGCGGGCCTGACCGACGCCGACATCAACACCGGCGCACTGCAGATCACCACGACCATCGACCCCGTCGCCCAGGCGGGCGCGGTCGACACCGTGCGCAAGCGACTGGAATGGCAGCCACCCGAGCTCCGCGCGGCGGTGGTGTCGATCGATCCGCGCAGCGGGGCGGTGCGCGCCTACTACGGCGGCGAGGACGGCACCGGTTTCGATTTCGCCCAGGCGCCGTTGCAGACCGGGTCGGCCTTCAAGGTGTTCGCGCTCGTCGCCGCACAGCAGCAGGGCATTCCGACGACGCGGGCGATCGACAGTTCGCCCATCGTCGACCGCGGCACCACGATCACCAACGCCGACGGCGACTCCTGCGGTCGCTGCGCGCTCACCGAGGCGCTGAAACGCTCGCTCAACACCAGCTTCTACCGCCTGACCATGACCATGGCCGACGGTCCTCGCTCGATCGCCGAGGCCGCGCACCTGGCCGGTATCCCCGAACGGATTCCGGGTCTCGACGCCGAAACCCTCACCGAGGCGGGCGAACCCCCGCTCAACGGGATCGTGCTCGGGCAGTACCTGGTACGTCCGCTGGACATGGCTTCGGCCTACGCCACCCTGGCCGCCTCGGGCGTCTATCACCAGCCCTACTTCGTGCAGCGGGTGACCACCGGCGACGGCCGGGTGCTGATCGACCGCGGCCCACCGGAAACCCGGGTGGGCAGACAACTTCCGGAACCCGAGCAGCGGATCACCGCCGGCATAGCCGACGCCACCACGCAGGCGATGACGCCGATCGCCAACTACTCCAACGGGCACGGCCTGGCCGAGGGCAGGCCATCGGCCGCCAAGACCGGCACCACGCAGCTGGGCGAGACCAAGGACAACAAGGACGCCTGGATGATCGGCTACACCCCGTCGCTGTCGACAGCGGTGTGGGTGGGCACCGAGCAGCCGCAGCCATTGCGCAGCGGCCGCGGCGGCGCGATCTGGGGCTCGGGCCTGCCGTCGGACATCTGGAAGCAGGTGATGGACACCGCGCTGGCGGGCACGCCGATCGAGCAGTTCCCCACGCCGGCGCTCGGCGGCCCCGCACCGGTGCCCGCGCCGAAACCGGCGGCGCCGGGCGGGGGCGGCAACAGCCCCTACGACATCCTCAACCCGCCGACGAACGCGCCGCGCGGTCCGGCGCCGGAGCTCATCACCCCGCCGACGCCGACCACACCGCCGCGCAATCCAGCGCCGGTGATCATCATCCCGCCCGCGCCGCGCCCGGCCACGCCCGGGGAATTGTTCCCCGGCCTCGGCGGTGACGGTGGGCGGTAGATCACGGATTGGCCACCCGGACCACACACCCCCGCGGACATGGCAACATCGTGGACCAGAGCGCGAACCAGCCCGACCAGTCGGCACCGCCGGTTTGCCGCGACGCCACAGCGCGTCGAACGATCCCGGCGCCAAACCTGTCATATCGATGCGGGAAGATATGCGCTCGAGCGACGACGAGACTAGACATAGGGGCTACGCAGGTGGATTTCAATGTCGTTGACCGTCCCGAGACGCTGATCGCGGGCACGGTGCTCCGCAGTCCGGCGCTCGCCGTGGAGGGGCCACGCCGCGCCAAGGTGGTGGAGGCGTGGCAGCACCTGCTGGCGAGACCGCAGTTACCGGGGCCGATCGCGACGGGGTACGTGGATTTCGCGACCGAGATCAACTCCTACCTGACCCATATCGTCGGCTACGAGTGCAAGACCGTCGCCGATCTGCAGGTGGGCGACGTGCTGGCCCGCATCCCGGCGGGCCGCTACGCCCGCTTCACCGCCACCGGCGAGAACCGCGGCGACACCATCGTCGCGACGTGGCGCCGGATCTGGGACGCCGAGGCCGCGGGCGAGTTCGAGCGCGCCTACGCGGGCGACTACGAGCAGTATCCGGACGAGCGCACGGTGGAGATCTTCGTGTCGCTGGCCGACGAGCAGGGGGGCGAGTAGCCATGGCTGTCGATTTCGAGATCGTCACGCTCGACGACGGGCTGATCGCCGGTCTCACCGTGCCGCTGGCCGGTCGCGAGGTGACCGCGCGCGATCTGGACCTGGTGAACTTCACCTGGGACCGCTACCTGTCCCGCGAGAAGACGGTGCCGCGCGCCGCCGCCTACATCGGCCAGAACGACCACGCCGTCGCGGTGCTCGGCTACGAGGTCGACGGCCTCGACGACGTGGACGACGGCGATGTGCTCACCCGCATCCCGGCCGGCCGCTACGCCAAGTTCGTCGTTTCGGACAAACCCTACGACCTGCTACGCACGGCCTGGGCCCAGGTGATCAAGGCCGAGAACGCGGGCACCATCACCCGTTCGCACACCGCCGAACTGGAGCGCTACACGGGCCCGACCAGCGTGGAGGTCTACGTCTCGCTCGATTGAGATCTGACGACGAAGGCCGGGCCACACGGAAACACCGTGCAGCCCGGCCTTCTTCCTAGCGCAACCAGCCACGACCCGACCTCGAGGAGGGTCCGCCGCGCAGCGGCGTCGCGGCCGTCCCGCCGATCAGGTGCCGTGGCGCAGGCGACGAAGGAGCAAGCCACGGTGCCTGATCGGCGGGACAGGAGGGGCCGCGACTCGAGCGCGCCAGCGCTCCAACTACTCCGCGCCGATGATGAAGGCTTCCAGCTGCGAACGCGCGACGTCGTCGGCGATCTGCTCCGGCGGGGACTTCATCAGGTAGGCAGATGCCGGGATGACGGGTCCGCCGATGCCGCGGTCCTTGGCGATCTTGGCGGCGCGCACGGCGTCGATGATGATGCCCGCCGAGTTCGGCGAGTCCCACACCTCGAGCTTGTACTCCAGGTTCAGCGGCACGTCACCGAAGGCGCGACCCTCGAGGCGGACGTAGGCCCACTTGCGGTCGTCGAGCCACTCGACGTAGTCCGAGGGGCCGATGTGCACGTTGCGGTCGTGCACCTTGCCCGAGAGCGGACCGTTGAGGTTGGAGGTGACGGCCTGGGTCTTGGAGACCTTCTTGGACTCCAGGCGCTCGCGCTCGAGCATGTTCTTGAAGTCCATGTTGCCGCCGACGTTGAGCTGGTAGGTGCGGTCGAGCACCACGCCGCGGTCCTCGAACAGCTTGGCCATCACGCGGTGGGTGATGGTCGCGCCGACCTGGGACTTGATGTCGTCACCGACGATCGGGACGCCCGCGTCGACGAACTTCTGCGCCCAGACCGGGTCGGAGGCGATGAAGACCGGCAGCGCGTTGACAAAGGCCACGCCGGCGTCGATGGCGCACTGCGCGTAGAACTTGTCGGCCTCTTCCGAGCCGACGGGCAGGTAGGACACCAGGACGTCGACCTTCGCGTCCTTCAGGGCCTTCACGACGTCGACCGCGGGAGCCTCGGACTCCTCGATGGTCAGCGCGTAGTACTTGCCGATGCCGTCGAGGGTCGGGCCACGCTGGACCGTCACGTCGCTGGGCGGCACGTCGGAGATCTTGATGGTGTTGTTCTCGCTGGCGAAGATCGCCTCGGCCAGGTCGAAGCCGACCTTCTTGGCGTCGACGTCGAACGCGGCCACGAACTTCACGTCCTTGACGTGGTAGGGACCGAACTTGACGTGCATGAGGCCGGGAACCGAAGCGTTCTCGTCGGCATCCTTGTAGTACTGCACGCCCTGCACCAGCGACGATGCGCAGTTGCCCACACCGACGATCGCGACGCGAACTTCGCCGGACCCAACCTTGTTGACATCACTCATGGCCGCTCTTTCCCTCTTTCTGTGGTGCCGCCTTCGTCGATTGCTCCGCCGCAATCAACTCGTTGAGCCAGCGCACTTCGCGCTCGCTTGATTCCAATCCGAGCTGGTGGAGCTGGCGGGTGTAGCGATCCAGCGAGCCGCTGGCCTTCTTGATCGCTTCCCGCAGCCCCTCTCGGCGCTCCTCGACCTGGCGTCGCCTGCCCTCCAGGATGCGCATCCTCGCCTCGGCGGGGGTGCGGCCGAAGAAGGCCAGGTGAACACCGAAGCCGTCATCGGTGTAGTTCTGCGGACCGGTGTCGGCGAGGAGTTCGTTGAACCGTTCCCGGCCGACCGGTGTCAGCCGGTAGACGCGGCGCGCTCGGCGCGCGGTCGCGCCCTCCGGAATCTCCTCGGCGATCAACCCGTCGGTCTGCATCCGGCGCAGCGTCGGGTAGAGCGAACCGTAGGAGAAGGCCCGGAACGCCCCGAGCAGGCCCGTCAGCCGCTTACGCAGCTCGTAACCGTGCATGGGCGTGTCCAGGAGCAGGCCGAGGATCGCCAATTCGAGCACTGCCGACCTCACTCCCTGACTATGTCGACCCGACAGGCCGAACGGACCTAACCGATGGATGCGACTTCAAAGTATATCGGAGCGATATAACAAGGCATAGCCGAATGACGCACATCACTGCGTCATGGCTGGTGAGACGGCCAGGTCAGGGGTCAGGCGGGGTAGACCGCGACGGGTTCTCCGTCGAGCCGGATCTTCAGATATCCGCTGAGTTCGGCCTCGTTCTTCACGTAGATGCTGATCTCGGGCTGCGCGTCCTTGTTGCCGCCCGGCGGGAAGCGCATAATCACGTGCGAGACCCAGCCGCCGGGCACCTTCGTGGTCACCGGGGCGCCGGACATCAGGCGGGCGTAGCGGGCGATGTCGACGGCGGCGAGGTCGAAGGACTTGGTGTCCGGGGTGCGCGAGCCCTGCGAACCCCACGCCTTGAACGATCCGCGATAGATCTGGTCGTCCTGCTTGCCGGGCTTGTCGGACTTGCGTTCGACGACGACGTAGTCCGGGTAGAGGGTCACCTCGTCGACCTCGGTCGAACCGTATTTCGCGCGGTAGTCCTCGAGGAAGTACGCGAAACCGTTGCCGGTGGTGAGGTCGGGCAGCGGATCGCCGAGCACCGCGTCGCCGACGGTGCGGCCGAGCAGGCCCGCGCCCGCGCCGAGCAGACCCGCGAGCACGATCGCGCCGGCCGGGATCCACCAGCGGCGTGGCATCCGCGGGATGCCGCGGGCGACCGGGGTGGCGGCGAGATCGCCGGGGATCTGCAGGTCGTCGACGAGGCGGTCGAGCGCGCCGAAGGTCTCGGCCCGCATGGCTGTCGCGGTTCGTTTGCCGTGCTCGCGTTCGGTGAGCTGGCCGTCGGCCAGGGCCGCGTCGAGCAGCGCGCACACGTCGGCGCGGTCGGCGTCGCGAGCCCGCAGGTTCTTCGCGGGGGACGGGGTCTTCATCGCCGGGTCATCCTTTGTACGGGTAGGTCTGCAGCACTTCGCCCGTGAGCGCCAGGGTCATGTGCCCCGACTGGGCGACCTCGTTGCGCACGAAGATCGTGATGGCGGGCCTGCCGACCCAGCTGTCGTTCGCGATCCGGAAGTGGGTGACCACGCCGTCGCGCACCAGCAGCGTGGCCGCCGCGGTCGTCAGGGCGGCGCCGAGCGCGTCGGCGTTTATCTGCGCGAGGTCGATCTCGACGGTCTCGCGTTTGCGGGTGCTGACCTGCGCGGAGCGGTCGAAGCCGCCGCGGTAGGTCCAGTCGGCGGTCCAGTCGGCATCGGGGGCCGCGCGGCGCACCGCCGAGGCGTGCTCGTCGTGCAGGACCGCCTCGTCGACGCGGGTGTCGCCGAACTTGGTGCGGAAGTCGTCGCGGAACTGGACGAAGCCGACCTGGGTGGTCAGTTTCGGTGTCTGGATCACCAGGGGCGCGGCCGCGTTGTAGTTGACCGCGGCGGCTCGGCGCGCCGCCGGCGACGGTTTGTCGTCGCGGACCGTCCACACGAAGCCACCGATCGCCACCACGACCGCCGCCGCGACGGTGGCGATGCGGAAGGTGTTGCGGGCCTTCGGTTTCGTCGGCGGCGTCGGCCGCTGCTGCAACTCGGCAACCAGGGTGGACAAGTCTCCGAGAGTGCGTGCCTGCTCGGCCAGTTCGGCGTAGGCCGTGTGTTCCTCGGCGTCGAGCTGGCCGTCGGCGCGGGCGGCGTCGAGGGCCGCCACGGTGCGGGCGCGATCGGCGTCGCGAGCCCGGGTCCGGGGTGGGTACGCACCGGCGTGCCTGCGGCCGAGACGCTTTCGCTCTGCAGGCGCCGGTTCCCCGAAAACCGCTGGTGATTGCAGGTCCGCGGTCAGGCGTTCCAGCTCACCCAGTGTTCGCGCGGTGTCCGCCGCCGCGGCTCTGTCGTGGTACTCGTCCGCCCCGAGCTGGCCCTCGGCGTAGGCCGCGTCAAGCACGGTCGACACCTGTGCGCGATCGATATCACGCGCCCTCGTCACGGAATCGGCGGCTCTGCGAGCCTGCCCGGAATCAGCCATCGTTCTGGCACGCCTCACCTGCGGAAATACCCGGGCCGACCCCGGTATCGGGAGTTTACGGCGAGAGCACCGAAGACGCGGTGCCACCGGCACCGCAAATCAATCCCGGCTACTCTGGTGATCGTGCGAATTCAGCGGCAGGTGGTCGACTATGCGCTCCGGCGCAGGTCGCTGCTGGCTGACGTCTACGCGGGCCGGGTCGGCGTCGCCGAGGTGTGCGACGCGAATCCGTACCTGCTCCGGGCCGCCAAGTTCCATGGCCGGGGCAGCGAGGTGACCTGCCCGATCTGCCGGAAAGAGCAGCTGACCTTGGTGTCTTGGGTGTACGGCGACGGACTCGGCCAGGCGGCCGGGTCGGCGCGGACGCCCGAGGAGCTGATCCGGATGGCGGAGTCGAGCGAGGAATTCTCGGTGCATGTCGTCGAGGTCTGCCGCTCGTGCAGCTGGAACCACCTGGTCCAGTCGTATGTGCTCGGCTCGGCGCCCGCGCCGACCCGGCGCCGGACGAGTTCGCGAGCGGGGCGGCGCTCTGCCGCCGAGTGATGGGGCGGCCGGGTGACGGGCCGCCGGGCGGAGGTGGCCCCCGCGTGATGCCCCGCTGTTCGGGGTGCATGGAATCCGCGCCGGTTCTCCGGCGCGGATGTCGTGTGCCGGTTGAACCTTACGAGTTATGGAGATCTGGTCAGTGAGTTCGCCCTACGAGCCCTCCCCCTACGGTGATGATCGCAACGGCGGCCGCCCCGCGCGGGGCGCACAATCGGGTCTCCCCCCGCAGTCCGGTGACCGGCCGGGTCAGCCCCCGCGTCGGCCGATGCCGCCCGGCGGTCCCGGCCCGCAGGGCGGACGTGGGCCGGTGCCGGGTGGCCGTGGTCCGCAGGGCGGCCCGCCGCCGAACCGGCAGGGTCCGCCGCCGGGCGGCGGCATGCCGCCGCGCAGGCAGGGCCCGCCGCCGCAGCAGCGCCCCGGTGGCCCGCAGGGCGGACCCGGTGCGCCCGGCCAGGGCAGGCCGCCGCAGGGCAGGCCGGGTCAGCCGAACCGGCCCGCGCCCGCTCCCGCCGGCGCCAACGCCACCCAGAAACTGCCGCGCCCCGGTCAGGATTCGACCGTGCGGGCCGCGCACCCCGACGCCGCCCGGCCCGTCCGTGGCGGCCAGGACGACCCGAACCGGCCCAGGACCGGCGGTGCGGCCGCGGTCGCCCGCCCCGGCGCGGGCCGCCGTCCCGGCGGCCCCACCACCGGCGAGCGCAGGGCCACCGGCGCAGGCGGTACTCCCCCGCCCACCGGGCCGCGCAACCGCCGCGACGGTGGCGGCGGTGACGACGGCTCCGGTAAGGGTGGTTCGGTGAGGAAGATGCCGTGGCGGGCGATTCGCCGGACCATGTACGTGCTGATGGCATTGGCCATCGTCGTACCCAGCGCGGTGTTCCTGGTCGCCTACACGGCGGTCTCGGTGCCCAAGCCGGGCGATCTGCAGACCAACCAGGTCGCGATGATCTACGCCAACGACGGTTCCACCGTGCTGAGCAAGGTGGTCCCGCCGGAGGGCAACCGCACCGAGGTCTCGATCGACCAGATCCCGCCGCACGTGCGCAACGCCGTGATCGCCGCCGAGGACCGTGACTTCTACACCAACCCCGGCTTCTCGGTGTCCGGCTTCGCCCGGGCCGCGCGCGACAACGTGCTCGGCAAGGAAAGCGCCGGTGGTGGCTCCACCATCACCCAGCAGTACGTGAAGAACGCGCTGGTCGGTGACGAGCGCTCGATGCAGCGCAAGATGCACGAGCTGGTGATCTCGGCCAAGATGGCCCGCCAGTGGAGCAAGGAGGACATCCTCGCCGCGTACCTGAACACGATCTACTTCGGTCGTGGCGCCTACGGCATCGACGCCGCGGCCAAGGCGTACTTCGGCAAGCCGGTACAGGAGCTGACCGTCGCCGAGGGCGCCGTCCTCGCCGCGACGATCCAGCTGCCCTCGATGCTGGACCCGGAGAAGAACCCCGAGGGCGCCAAGACCCGCTGGAACTACGTGCTCGACGGCATGGTCAGCGGCAACAACCTGCCCGCCACCGAACGTCAGTCGATGCAGTACCCGCAGGTCGTCCCGGTCGCCTCGCTGGGCGACAAGAGCCTGGACGCCGGCCCCGAGGGCCTGATCAAGAACCAGGTGCTCAAGGAGCTGTCCACCGCGGGCATCAGCGAGCAGCAGCTGAACACGGCCGGTCTGCAGATCACCACCACGATCGACCCGAAGGCGCAGGACGCCGCGGTCAACGCCGCCCAGTCCAAGCTGCAGGGCGAGCCGGAGAACCTGCGCACCGCGGTCGTCTCGATCGACCCGCGCAGCGGCGCGGTGCGCGCCTACTACGGCGGCGAGGACGGCCAGGGCTTCGACTTCGCCAACGCCGGGCTGCCCACGGGCTCCTCGTTCAAGGTGATCGGTCTGGCCGCCAACCTCGAGCTGGGCATCCCGCTCTCGCAGCTGTACGACAGCTCGCCGATCACCGTCAACGGCATCAAGATCGGCAACGTCGAGGGCGAGTCCTGCGGCATGTGCACCATCGCCGAGGCGCTCAAGCGCTCGCTGAACACCAGCTTCTACCGCATGCAGCTGGACATGCAGAACGGCCCGCAGAAGGTCGCCGACATGGGCCACAAGCTCGGTATCCCCGAGGAACTGCCCGGCATCGGCAAGACCCTCACCGAGCCCAACGGCGCGGGCCCGAACAACGGCGTGATCCTGGGCCAGTACCAGTCGCGTCCGCTGGACATGGCCTCGGCCTACGCCACGCTGGCCGCCTCCGGCATGTACCACGCGCCGCACTTCGTGCAGCGGGTCGTCACCGCCGACGGCCAGGTCCTGCTCGACCGCGGCGAGCCCGCCGGTGAGCAGCGGGTGAGCGCGGCCGTGGCCGACAACGTCACCGCCGCCATGAAGCCGATCGCGGCCTACTCGCGCAACCACAACCTGGCCGGCGGACGCGAGTCGGCGGCCAAGACCGGTACCCACCAGCTCGGCGACACCGGCAACAACCGCGACGCCTGGATGGTCGGCTACACCCCGTCGCTGTCGACCGCGGTCTGGGTCGGCACCGAGCAGGGCGACCCGCTGCGCAACTACGGCGGCGGCAGCATCTACGGTTCCGGGCTGCCCTCCGACATCTGGAAGGCGACGATGGACGGCGCGCTGTCGGGCACGCCGAACGAGTCGTTCCCCAAGCCCGCGCCGATCAAGGGCCAGGCGGGCGTGCCGGAGTGGTCGGCGCCGTACACGGCTCCCTCCACCACCGCGCCGACGATCGCGCCGCCGGTGATCGTGCCCTCGCAGGTCGAGATCCTGCCCGGCATCCGGATTCCGGTGCCCGGTGTGCAGCAGCCGCAGGGTCAGCAGCCCTCGCAGCAGACGCAGGAGACCCCCGCCGGGCCGCTGCCGGGTCAGCCGACCGCGCCCGCCGACGGCACCCCGCCCGGCAACGGCAACAGCAACGGCAACGGCGGGACCACCCGGCCCGGTGGCGGCGGTGGTGACACCGACGGCGAGAGCGGTGGGGGAACCACACCGACCAGATCCCGGTAGCCACCGGTAGCCTCGGATGTCGTGACGGATCAGCAACTCGCGGACCAGCCGGCGTCGAGTGGTACCCGGCCGGGCCGCGAAATGCAGTACGTCGCGCCCGCCCAGCTGGCCCCGGATCTGCGTTCGATCGACGCGCGAGACCGGCCGAGCCGCAACGATTCGCTCACCGCGCAGCTGTCGACGGTGATCGGCGGTCCGGTCGGCGAGCACGCGCTGATCGGCCGGGTCCGGTTCTGGACGCCGCTGCGGGTGCTGTTCGCCTTCACCGTGGTGTTCCTGGCGCTCGGCTGGGCGACCAAGGCCGGCTGTATCCAGCAGACGAGCGACGGCGCGGGCGGGCTGATGCTCGACTGGAACAACGGCCGCCAGTACGTGGCCATGTGTTACTCGGACACGGTCCCGCTCTACGGCGCGGAGCGGCTCAACGAGGGCGCGTTCCCGTACAAGAAGTCCTGGACCGAGTCCACCCCCGACGGCGGCACCGAGACCAGATACATGGAGTATCCGGTGCTCTCGGGCCTGTACCAGTACGTGGCGATGCAACTCGGCAATGTCTGGGATCACCTGCCGGTGCCGGGCGCGCTGTCGGTGGTGGTGTATTTCAACGTCGTGGCGCTCGGCCTGGCGATGGGCTGGCTGGTCACCGTGTGGGCGTCCTCGCGACTAGCCGGGCGGCGGGTCTGGGACGCCGCGCTGATCGCGATCTCCCCGCTGGTCATCGTGCACGCGTTCACCAATTTCGACGCGCTGGCAACGGCTTTCGCCGCCACCGGCCTGCTCGCCTGGGCCCGTCGCAAGCCGGTGCTGGCCGGTATCCTGCTCGGCCTCGGCGGCGCGGCCAAACTGTATCCGCTGCTGCTGCTCGGCCCGATCCTGGTGCTGTGCCTGCGCGCGGACCCGATGCGGCGCACCCCCGCCGCGCGCGCCGGTCTGCGGCTGCGCGATATCGACGGCATCGACGGCGTGCGCACCTGGATCAAGGAAACCCCGGCCAGGACACACCTTTTCGCGCTGCGCCCGCTCGGCGCCGCCACCCTGGCCATCGTCGCGGCCGCGGGCACCTGGATCGCGGTGAACCTGCCGATCGCGGTGCTGTACCCGGAGGGCTGGCGAGAGTTCTTCCGGCTCAACACCACCCGGCACGCCGACCCCGACTCGATCTACAACGTGATCACCTCGTTCACCGGCTGGGGCGGATTCGACGGCGAACTCGCGCACGGCCAGCCGCCGACGGTGCTCAACACGGTCTCGCTGCTGCTGTTCCTCGCCGCCTGCGCGGGCATCGCCTATCTCGCGCTCACCGCCGCCCGTCGGCCCCGGCTGGCCCAGCTGTGCTTCCTCGTCGTCGCCGCCTTCCTGCTGACCAACAAGGTGTGGAGCCCGCAGTATTCGCTGTGGCTGGTCCCGCTCGCGGTGCTGGCGCTGCCGCACCGGCGCATCCTGCTGGCCTGGATGACGATCGACGCGCTGGTATGGGTGCCGCGGATGTACTACTACCTCGGCGAGGACGCCAAGGGCCTGCCCGAACAGTGGTTCACCGGCACGGTGGTGCTGCGCGACCTCGCCGTCCTCGGGCTGTGCGCGCTGATCGTGCACGAGATCGTGCGCCCGCAGGACGACCTGGTCCGCCGCGATTTCGTCGACGACCCGGCGGGCGGCATCCTCGACCGCGCCCCCGACCCGCTGCTGCCGTGGCTGCCGCAGTTCCTGCGGCCGCGACCGGCGTGCACCAGTTCGCGGCCCGCCGCGATGGTGGAGTGACCGGCTAGATCCGCAGGTAGCGGGCCTGGAGTTCGGGTTCGGCGGGCAGCATGTCGAGGTCGAGCTCCCAGGCGTTGCCGGTCCAGGGATCGAACAGCGGGGTGCCGGGCAGCGTGGGCAGGTGCCTGCACGACTGCGACAGCAGCGCGACCGGCCCGTCACCGGCGTCGGTGCTCCCGCTGCCGACGATCACCAGCGACAGCCCGATCAGGTCGCCGCGCACCATCAGCTGACCCAGGCGCACCACGTCGGCGGGCTGGTAGCCGTGCGGGAAGTCGGCGGCCACCAGGATCCGGTGCTCGGACGGCGGCACGGCTTGTCCACTGTTGTAGGCGATTTCGGCCAGCTCGGCCGCGTGCGCGAGTTCTCCCAGCCGTGCGCCGATCTCGGCGTGGTCGGCGATCACCGGGCCCGCCAGCAGCGGCGCGAGCGGCGCGGCGAGCCCGCGCAGACCACCGGTGAGGTCGATCAGGTCGACCCGGGTCGGCTTGTCCGGCAGGGCCGCGACGAGCCGGGCCACCAGCGCGCCCACCACCAGGGCCGCCGCGGCGCTGGACTCGGTGTCCACCCACAGCGGCCGATTCAGCGGCACCGGAACGCAATACGGCACCCGCAGCGCACCGCGGTCGAGGGCGTAGAGCTCGCCGAGCCGGATGCCGTCGCTGCGAACGGCTTTCGTCGTCCAGGCCGGCGCCAGCCACGACGCCAGCGATGCGGGCATCACCGAATCGGCCTCGGCGATCTCGCGACCGAGCTGGTCGCTGTCGCGCCGGTGATCGGCGTCGGCCAGGGCCACCAGCTCGTCGTGCCTGCGCTGGGCGGCGGCTCGGGCGGCGTCGGCGGCGGGGGTGTTGCGGGTCGCGGGGTTCGAGACCGCTTCGGACAGTTCCTGATCCAGCCGCGTGGTGGCGTATTCCCGCGCGGAGACCAACGCGGCCGCCGACCGGGCCGCGTCCTCGAAGATCATCCACATGCGCTGCAGCCCGTGTTCGACCTCGAGCGGGACACCCGGTGCCGAGGCCGGCCGTTCCAGCGTCTCGGTCGGCGCGGTCGACTGCGCGGGCGCCGGAGCGGGCACCCCGTGCGCGAGCAGCAGCTGCGCGGCGCCGCCCGCGTAGCCCTGGCCCAGCGCGCGCAGCTTCCAGCCGCCGTCACGCCGGTACACCTCGAAGCAGATCAGCGCGCTCTCCCCGGCAGCCGGGGTGATCACGAATTCCGCTGTCGGCGTGCCGTGCTGGGACAGCGTCGCGGTGACGGTGCCGAGCACCTGCCCGGCGGTGACGAACAGCAGCACGGCATGCGCGTCGGCGCGCACCTGGGACAGCGCGACGTCCACCGCGCCGCCTGTGTGGGATACGCCCGCCGTGGCGGGCCGCGACGCGCACACGTGATCGTGCTCGTCGCGGGCCCGCAGGTCGGTACCCACCACCAGCGCACCGAGTTCGACGGTGCCGGCGGTCTGCGCGGTGAAGCGCACGGTGTCGGCGGTCAGCGCGGTGTTCTGGCCTGCCTTCAGGTGAATCACGATGTAGTGCCTAGTCCTTGCCGAGGAACCGACCCAGCTGGGGTACTGCCTCGCCGGGGTGCTTGGCCTGGAAGCCCTCGCCCAGCGCCTGCATCTTCCAGTCGCCGCCGACCCGGTACACCTTGGCCATCGCCATGGCGGTGAACGGCATGCCGCCCGCGAGGGTGTAGCGGGCCAGTTCGGCGTTGTTGCCGCCGTCGATCAGGCGGCAGAACGCGTTCTGCACCTGCTCGAAGGTGTGACCCTTGTAGGAGGTGACGATGAACAGCAGCGTGGAGATGTGCGCGGGGATCCGGGTGAGGTCGACCAGGATCATCTCGTCGTCGCCCTCGCCCTCGCCGGTCAGGTTGTCGCCCTGGTGGCGCACCGAACCGTCCTTGGACGACAGCTGGCCATAGTAGGCCACATCCACGAGGTTGCCGTCGGCGAACATGCAGACCGAGGCATCGAGGTCGATGTCGACGGTGCGGTTGCCGAACATGCCACGGGTGCGCACCGGGTCCCAGCCGAGGCCCATCTTCACGAAGGTCAGCGCGGTGCCGCCGTCCTTGCGCAGCGTGACCCGCTGGCCCTTCTGCAGGCTGACCGGGCGATCCTTGCTCAGGCTCACCTCGCCCGTCGGCTGCGGCGGCGCGGGCGGCGGGTAGCTGCCACCGGGTCCGGGCTGCGCCGGGTAGCCCTGCGCGGGCGGCGGCGGGTAACCGGCGGCGGGCGGCTGCTGCGCCGGGCCGGGCGGCGGCGGGTAGCCGCCACCGGGCGGCGCGTACGCGGGCGCGGCCTGCTGCGGGTAGCTGGGGGCGGCCTGCTGCGGGTAGGCGGGCGGCGCCTGCGGAGGCGGCGGCGGGGCCTGCTGCGGCGCGGCCGCGGCGGGCGCGGGCGAATCGTCCACCTGCACACCGTGATCGGTGACCAGCGCGGCGAACCCACCCGAGTAACCCTGGCCGACCGCGCGGACCTTCCAGCTGCCCTGGCGGCGGTAGAGCTCGAGCGCGATCACGATCGACTCGGAGTTCAGCCCCTCGATCCGGTACTCGAACAGCTGGTTGCCCGCGGCGTCGGAGACGATCGCGGTGGGCGGGGCGAAGCGGCCGAAATTGCTGGTCGCGTCGTCGAGGGTGATGACCGCCCGGATCTGGTCGATGTCGGCCGGTACCGCGGGCAGCGAAACCGCAAGGGAGGCGGGCTGTCCCGCGGGGCCGGGGCGCAGGTCGACACCCGGCCCGCTCGGCTGGTTGTAGAAGACGAAGTCGGCATCGGTGCGGACCTTGCCCTGCTCGGTCACCAGCAATGCGGACAGGTCCGCGGGTGCCGTGAGCTGAAGCGAGATCACCACGTCACTGACGGCCAGTGGACCGTTCTGGCCCTTGGCGAGTGTTGCAGACAAGTTCGACCCTTCGCTTGTCGGTGCGGTCGTCTGCCACTCTACGAGAAAGCGGGCGCGAGCGTCCGCGCTCCGCAGCCTCCGCGCGCGCCCGATCGATCGGTTAGGGTGACCACGCAGTACGTATCGGGCATCCGCCCGCGAAGTTCAGAGGGGACTCCAGGGCCGGATCATGGCGCAGCTGTTCGAACAATCGAAGAAGGTGATCGAGGCCCACCTCGCGGGGACGAGTATCCGCGCGATCGCCGGCTCGATGGTCGCCTACGAAGGCAATGTGCAGTTCAAGTCGGCGGGCTTCGGCGGCGGTGAGGGCGTGCTGGCCGGGCTCAAGCGCCGCGCCACCGGCGAGAAGCTGTCGCTGATGGAATGCACCGGCAACGGCCGGGTCTTCTTCGCGGTGAACGGCCAGAACGTCACCGTGGTCGACCTGAACAACGAGACATTGCAGGTCGAGTCGCAGCAGCTGCTGGCCTTCGCGGGCAATCTGCGCACCGACGTGCGGTTCGCCGGGGTCGGCGGCATGTCCGGCGGCAGCGGTCTGTTCACCACCACCGTCACCGGGCAGGGCCAGGTGGCACTGCTGTCGGCGGGTGGCCCGCTGATCCATCTGGAGGTCTCGCCGCAGTATCCGCTGATCGTGGATCCGGACGCGTTCGTCGCGGCCCGCGGCAACCTCAACCAGTCCTTCGTCACCGATGTCTCCTGGCGCACGATGGTCGGCCAGGACGCGGGTGAGGCCTTCTCGCTGCGGTGGGACGGCCAGGGTGTCGTGCTGATCCAGCCGGCGGAACGGTAGGGAACGGCGATGTTCGAGAAGGTCAACGGCAAGGTCGTCAAGGTCGACGTCGGGCAGGCGGGCGGCGTCGTCGCCCGGACCGGCGCGATGCTGTTCTACCAGGGCCAGGTCGCGTTCGCGCCGCACCAGATCCCGGGCGCCGGGCCCGGCATGGGCGGCGGCGGCCTGATGCGGATGGCGGGCGCCATGATGGCCGGCGAGCACGAGCGCACCATGCTGGCGCGCGGAAACGGCTCGGTCCATTACGGATTCGCCGGCCTCGAGGTGCACGTGGTGCAGATGCAGCCGGGCGCGGTGCTGCGCGTGGAGGCCTCGCGGCTGCTGGCCAACACCGCAGGCCTGCAGGCCTCGGTGGTCTCGGTGGCCAGTTCCGGCGGCGGTGGTGGCGGCGGTGGCCTGATGGGCGCGCTGCGCGGCGCGGCCGCCGGTGTCGCGACCGGTCAGGGCATGTTCACCACCCAGCTCAGCGGTCAGGGCTCGGCCGTGCTGCTGGCCCACGGCGGCTTCCTGGAACTGCAGGTGGGCGGCCCGAATCCGGTGGTCGTGGATCCGCAGGCCTTCGTCGCCGCGTACGGCAACGTGCAGACCGAACTGAAGGCCGCCATGAGCTGGCGCGACGCGGTCGGCCGCGGCGCGGGCGAGGCGATGCAGCTGCATTGCCACGGACAGGGTGTGGTGTACGTGCAGGCCTCCGAAGAGAAGTTGTGAACCGATGAGCCAGATTTTCTCCCCGATGAATCTCGGTGCCAGCGACAACATCCCGGGCAACAGCTACGCCTACTGCATCGATCTGACCGCGCCCTGGTTCATGCGCAAGGGCGCGATGATCGCCTACTACGGGCAGATCCAGTTCCAGATGCTCACCCACGGCTTGCAGGGCAACCTCATGCACATGGTGAGCAGCCAGTTCTCGGCGCCGCTGTTCGCCGGCGACTACGTGGTGGCCGAGGGCCACGGCAAGCTGATCATCGGCGACCGCGGCTACGACATCAACTCCTACGACCTCGAGGACGGCAACCTCACCATCCGGGGCGCCAACCTGCTGGCGTTCGAGCCGGGTCTGGCGCTCAAGCAGTCGATCGTGCCCGGGTTCCTCACCCTGATCGGCACCGGCAAGTTCCTGGCCTCCTCCAACGGCCCCGTGATGTTCGCCGAGCCGCCGCTGCGGGTGGACCCCGAGGCGCTGGTCGGCTGGGCCGACTGCCCGTCGCCCAGCCATCACTTCGACCAGGGCTGGATCGGCAGCTTCCTGGCGGCGGGCGCGGCCAGGATGGGCGCCAACTCCGGCGAGGAGCGCCAGTTCGACTTCACCGGGGCGGGCACCGTGCTGATCCAGTCCTCGGAGAAGGTGATGAGCGACCAGGCGCTCGTCCGGACCATCGAGGGCCAGCTCCAGAGCGGCATCACCGTGGGCGGGTTGCAGCGCATCCAGGGCGTGATCGCCCAGCAGTTGCAGGGCCAGCAGCACCACTACTGAGCATCTCCCAGCAAATCTGAAACGAGAACGCGCCAAAACCGGACGGCGGGTGCCGCCCGACCGCTACGGTGGGGCACGCCGAGACAACGATTCGGCGCGAGCTCGACCAGAGGAGTGGGCGCAGTGCGGCGTCGCAGCATCCGGCGGATCGTGGCGGCAGCACTGTGCGCCGCCACCGCCTCGATCATCACCGGCATGCCCGCCTCCGCGGCGCCCGCCACCGCCCCCGGCGTCACCCTGAGCCCGATGACCTCGCCCGACGGGTCCTTCATCGAGAAGATGGAGGTCACCGACTCCCGCCACCTGCGCCTGTACGTGCACTCGGCCGCGATGGACAAGACCTTCCCCGTCGACATCCAGCGCCCCGCCGACACCAGCAGCCCGAAACCCGCGCTGTACCTGCTCAACGGCGCGGGCGGCGGGGTCGACCGCGCGTCCTGGCAGCTGCGCACCGACGCGCTGAGCTTCCTGGCCGACAAGGACGTCAACGTCGTCCAGATCATCGGCGGCGCCTGGACCTTCTACACCGACTGGATCAAACCCGATCCGGTTCTCGGCGTGAACAAGTGGCAGACCTACATTTCCGAGGAGCTGCCGCCCCTGATCGACGCCGCGTTGGGCACCAACGGCGTGAACGCCATCGCGGGCCTGTCCATGTCGGGCATTCCGGTGCTGAACCTGGCCATCGCCAAACCCGGCCTGTTCCGCAGCGCGGCGGTGTACAGCGGACTCACCCAGGTGAGCGATCCGGCGGGTCAGCAGGCGGTGAAGGCGACCGTGGAGATGTACGGCGGCGGCGACGCCGAGAACATGTGGGGGCCGGTCGGCGGACCGCTGTGGACGGCCAACGACCCGCTGGTGAACGCCGAGAAACTGCGCGGCACAAATCTTTTCGTGTCCACCGGCACCGGCATCCCCGGTATCCACGATCAGCCCGGCGGGCCGTTCCGGATGGAGAAGCCCGCCGACACCCCCAAGACCGTGGCCCTGGGAGCGCTGATCGAGGGCGCGATCTTCGTGTCCTCGCACAACCTGCGGGCCCGGCTCGACCAGCTCGGCATCCCCGGCACCTTCGTCTTCCGCGACACCGGCACCCACTCCTGGGGCTACTGGCAGGACGACCTCAAGACCTCGTGGCCGGTGCTGGCGAAGGGGCTGTTCCCGGAGTCGTAGCACCGAAGGATCCCGGGTACCGCTGCGGCGCCCGGGATTTCGCGGATCAGACCGGGTCGACCGCCAGCGCGGACCGCTCGAGCGCGGCGTGGAACCACTCCAGGATCTCCACCCCGGCGAGAATCCCCGCCGTCTCGGTCACGGTCAGGTTCGGTGCCGTGAACGCCAGGTCCTCGAGCTCGCCGTGCCGGGGCCGGATCGCCTCGTCGGCCGCCACCAGCATCGGCGCGTCCAGCGCACCGTCACCCGCGGTGAACAGCCCGGCGCTCTCGGCCAGCTGTCCGGAATCCACCAGCCTGCGGCGGACTTCGGCGACGGCCAGGCTCTTGCAGACCGCGTCCGGCATCGTGTAGATCTTGCGACCCTGCTGCGAGGCCGACCAGCCACGCGCCCGGCACCACGCGTCCCATTCGGCGAGGAAACCGTCCGGCACCGCCTCGGGGCGCACGACCAGGTAGCAGAACAGCCCGTCGGCCTCGCGGTACTTGGTGACCCAGGAATCATCGATGCGGGACCGCCATTCGGCGCCGACCTCGATGAGGGTGGCGCCGGACGCGCGCACCTTCTCGTCGATCTCCGTACGCCAGATCCGGTCCGGCACACCGTCGACGAGGATGTTGCCGCCGTTGCTGGTGATGGCGTAGGGCCACGGCGCACCGGGCAGGTCGATGCGCTGGAACTGCTCGATGGTGCGGGTGGTCGTGGGGATCACCGGCGCCGCCGCGGCCAGCTCGGCGAGCCGGGCCACGGCGGTGGTGATCATGTACGACAGCGGCTCGCCCGCGTAGTACTCCACGCACAGCTTCTCGACCGCGTCGGCGCCGCCGAACCCGTTGCGCGAGAAGATCATCGTGCGGTCGAGGTCGGTGGCGAACAACGCGTCGGCGGTCACTGGTCCAGCTCCTTGATCAGGCCCATACAGCTGTAGGCCAGGTCGGGGACCACTTCCACCGGGACATTGCGCGCGGCCGCGAGCAGGCGGATGTGGGCGTGCTCGGGAGCATCCGCTTCGCGAACCAGCACCCGCCACGGTACCCGGCGCAGCAGGACGCGGGTGGTCTCACCGACGCCGGGCTTCACGAAATTCACTGTGGCGACGCCATATTCGGCGCGTACCCGCTCCACCGAGGCCCACCCGGACCAGTCCGGCGTGCGGTCCGACGCCTGGATCGCGGCCACCGCGTCCGGCACCTGGTCCCGGATCGCCGGGAAGGCCGCGGTGACGGCGTCGAGCAGCCGGTTGGAGACGTCGGCCCCGGCGAGTTCGCGATAGAACTTGGCGCCGTGGAAGTCACCCGGCCCGATCAGTGTGTCGTTGAGGACCGTGCGCGAAACCAGGCCGGAGACCGTGGAATTCAGGCAGGCCGAGGCGATCAGGAAGTCGTCGCGGGTGCCGTAGGTGCGCACACAGTTGCCCGGATCGGCCAGCACCACCAGCTCGTCGTCGAACCGCGCGCCACCCGCCGCGTGATACGCGTCCAGCGCCGCGGTGAGCTCGTGGGTGATCGCGCCCTTGCCGGTCCAGCCGTCGACGAACACGATCGACGCCGGATCATGGTGCCGGGCAAGATAGTCCAGCGCCACGGCGTCGATGCCGCGATCACGCACGATCGACACCGCGTAGTGCGGCACGGTCAGGCGGGGCCTGCCGATCCCGCTGTCCAGCCACCGGCGCATCAGCACGCCGACCGGCGTCCCGGCCCTGGCCAGCGACACCAGCACCACGTTCTCGCCGCGCTCGGCGACGACCAGCTCGGCCACCGTCGCCACCGCCAGCGCCAGCCGTTCGGCGCTGTCGGCGAGCACCCGCTCGAACAGTTCCCGGTACTCGGCGTCGGGCTGGTACTCCACCGGCAGCGACTCGGCGTAGTGCGCGACGCCCGCCTGGATCCGGCGTTCACGCTCGGCGACGTCGGCCTCGAGGTTCACGTGCGAGAGATCCTTCAAGAGCCACGAAACCTCGTCGGCCGCATAGGAACCGAAATCGGGGCCGTGTAGCGGCCGCGGCAGATCGGTGCCCGAGCCCGCGGCCTGCGAACTGTCGGGCGACACACCATTCGGCGTAGTTCGCTCCGCCGCCTGCGGACCACCGGCCGACGCGTCGGCAGGCGCGGTTCGCGCGGCATGCAGGGCCTGGGGGTCGGCGCTGGGGAGGACGGCCACGACGACGTCGGCGCCGGCGGCGGTCAGGACGTCCACCAGGCCGCCGGGCGCGACGAGTTCCGGGGTGTCGGCGGGCGGGTCGAGGACGACGAGCAGCACCGGATCGGCAGCACTGTCGGTCCACTGCGCGTTGTAGAGGTAGCGGTGCGCGGTCGGGTCCGGCTCGGGGGCGGTGAAACGGAAGCCGCGACGCAGCGGGTAGCCGGGCTCGTCGAGCACGTACGCCGGTGAGCGCGTGGTGGTCTGGAAGCGGGTGGGCGTGCCCGACTCGGCCAGCTCGGCGGCCAGTCGCAGCGGCAGGTACATGAGTTCCTCGTGGCCGAGCACGATCACCGGGCGACCCGCGAACTCGGTGGCCAGCCGGGCCTGGACCTCGCCCGTCGCCGCCTTCAGCGCCACGTCGAACGCGGCGACATCGGAGTTCAGCACACCGTGCCGACCGCCTTCGGGCACGTCGACGGGCCAGGGCAGGGAGATCCGGCGGAACGAACCGGGCTGCGCGGCAACCGGATTCAGCTCGGGTTCCGGCAGCGCGGTGACCGCGTCGATCAGCCCGGCGGGCAGCTCGACGCCACCGGTGGCCAGGCACACCGTGTCGATGCGGGCGCCGAGTTCGGCGGCGAACGCCTCGAACTTGGCGCGGTCGGCGGCGGTGCGCAGATCGACCAGCGAGGCGAGCACATAGTGCGTGCGCGGCGCGAAGGCGTGCAGGGCGCGGACCGCGTCGATGGCGGTGTCGCCGGTGGAGATCTCGTCGTCGACCAGCACCAGCGGCAGGTCGTCGGCGAAGATGCCGGCCGGCATGGGCTGCAGCAGATGCGAGGTGGCGTGCGAATGCCCCTCCTCGAACCCGGCCAGCGTGTCCGCCCGCGCGACCTCCCGGCGGGTGGAGTGCAGGTAGCAGCCCGCGTCGAGCCGCGCGGCCACGCAGTGGCCGAGACCCGTCGCGGTCTCGGCGAATCCGAGCACCACGCATTCGCGCGCGCCGAGGACCTCGCGCACCAGGTCACCCAGCCGGTTGCCCGCGCCGATCACCACGCGCGGGTCGGTGGGCAGGTGCTTGCCGAGCACCGTCGACACCAGCAGGTGCGCCCGGCGCGGATTGCGCCGCAGACCGGGCTGGACCAGCGTGTCGATCGAGAGTTCGCCCGGCAGCGCGTCCTCGGCGGCCGACGCGGCGAACGATTCACCGTGGCGCAGTTCGATCCCCAGCTGGGCGGTGGCCCAAGGCCTTTCGAGATCGAGTCCGAACACGCTCATTCGGCGATCATCGCTGTCAGCAGATCCACGAAGGACACTCCTTTGTTCGCGACACCGAACGCGCGAGCCCGGACCAGCGTCTGGCGGGCCCAACTGCGGTGCGGGCGCATCTCGTTCATCTTGTTGCGGTACTCCGAGGCCGCGACGCCGCCGACGTCGGCCTCCATGATGTGCAGCGCGTCGGCGTACTCCTCGTGCGTCACCACCGACAGGGCGTGTACGGCGGCCACGTGCGAGGGGTGGATCACCGTCTTGCCCTGGATGCCGTTGGCGCGGTCGAGGGTGATCTCGCGCAGCAGGCCGTCGAGGTCGCGGCTCACCAGGTACTGCCGGAACGGGACCGCGTCGGACTCCTCGAACGGCGCGGTGCGCAGCAGCGGCCGGAACATCCGCTCGTGATCGGCGAAGTACTCCCACACCGGACCGGTGATGATGAAGCCGGTGCCGTCGGCGCGGCCGAGGTAGTTGACGATGTCGGCGATCACGTCGGCCACCACGCGCACGTCGTAGATGGTCAGGTCGCGGTCGCGGCGGATGCCGAACGTGGAGCACATGTCGGTGGCGCCGATCCGCACCGCGAGCAGGTGGTCGCGGTGGTCGCGCAGCAGTTCGGCGATGCGGGAGAGCTGCTCGTCGCGGGTCTGGCGGTGCACCAGGGTGGCCGATTCGAGCACGGGCATGCCGTAGATCGGGCGCCCGAGCGTGCGGCGCGCGGCGTCGAGCGCGGCCAGGTAGGCGGGTCCGGTCTCGGCGTCGAACTTGGGGAAGACGAAGCCGGTGAGTACCTCGGCGCCCGGTCCGAGCCCGGCCACCAGCTCGGTGACGGTCTGCGGATCCCGCACCCGCACGAACAGCATCGGGTTGGAGTCCTCGCTGCGGGCGAGCAGGTCCAGGGTGGCCACCGCGTGTTCCTTGGCGGCCTCCACCTGGTGGTCGGCCACGGCGTCCTCGAGGTCGATCACCATCGAGCACACGCCGCGGGCGGCGCGGCGGCGGATCGTCGCGGCCAGATCGGGCCGGGTGGCCGGCACGTACAGCGTGGCGCCGAGCGCGGTCGCCAGCAGCTCGCGGTCGCCGGTGCCGAGGATCGGCTCCGGTTCGACCAGGAACAGTTCGCGCGACCGCGGCCCGCACAGTTGGCGGAAATGTCGAAGCGGGACCTGTTTACGCAGGCAGATCTCCGGCGCTACGGCGTATCCCGCGGTCATACCCCCCACCTCATTTTCCGGGCCATCCCATATTTCTGTCGTCCTACGTGCTGTCGGTTCTGGTGTGTTTTCTCATGCGATCGACTACTCCGGCGATGAACGCCGCGACGGTATCCAGTTCGGACACATACGCCCAATAGTCTGGATGACGACCCGTCAGTCCGGAAGCGATGCGGTCGAGTCGTTCGGCCTGCGCATCGAGTACCGAACCCCACTCGCCGACCAGACCCCGGTCCACCGCGAGCATCTGCGCGTCCCGCAGCCGGAATCGTACGGTGCGGGCGTGCGCGTCGGGGTCGGCACGTACCCCGCGCAACAATTCGAGGCGCCGGGTGACGGCGTCGACCAACTGCTCGGCCTCGGCGAGGTGCTGGCGCGCGGTGGCGGTCAAATCAAGGGCTGTCTCCGGGTCGTGATCGGCAGCCGCGACACGCGCGCCCACCAGCGCGGCGTCCGCGGCATCGATGCCGCGTCGGCTTTCCCGCTCATTGTTGGTCAAGTCTGCCGAACTCGCAGCGTTGAACTCCCGCAGCAGTGCCGAGTACGCGGGGCCGAGCGCGCCCGCGCGGTTGCGGACCGCGGCCAGTCTGGTCGTCACCGAGGCGATGGCGTTGGTCGCCGCCGCGGCGCGAGATGGGGCCTGCGCCAACGCTTCCGACAGTTCCGCGGTGGCCTGCTCGACCGCCGCCGCCGCGGTGCGCGCGGCCGCGACCCCACCGTGCGGATCCGTCGCCGAGGCTGTGATCAGATCCTCATTCAGCCGCCTTACACCGGCCTCGATCGAGGGGTATCCGGCGTAGCCCGACGACGCGGCCGCCGCGAGCACGCGCTCGGCCTCGGCCCGCACCTGGGCCAGCAGCTGCGGCACGGCGGCGCGCACCCGCGCCGCCTCCTCCAGGCCGGCGCGCTGCGCGTGATAGAACTCGTCGACCCCGCGCGCGGCCTCGTTGAGCCTGCGGACCAGGGCATCGGCCTTGGCGGGCCCGTCGGCGATCGGCGTGCCCGCGGCCTCGGCGGCGTCGAGTTCGTCGGTGAAACTCAGGTACTCGCCCGACGCCGCGTAGCAGCGCGCCCGCACCGGCTCCCAGATCGCGCCGACGCGGCGATCCGGGAAGACCTGCTCGCTAGCCACCACACCCGCCTCCGCCGCCGTCTGTCTGCGATCCATGTCGAGGAAGGCCGACGACGTCGCCGCCCGCGCCCCGCTGATCCACTCATGATCGGGCCCCGACCTGAACCAACCGCGTCTGCGAGGTGTCACCGTCACGTCCCCTTTCCGAACCGCGCGGCGACCCGACCACGCACTGCCCCGATGGTAGGAGATTCCCCGTGTTCACCTGGGCTCCAGCTCGTTCCTACGCAAGATCCGCGAAACCTATTACTGTCGTAGCCGTACCCGGCGATTCGGACATGCTGGGAAACGACACACCGGACTAACCGAAGGGATTCCCGCATGGGTGTCAGTCTGTCCAAGGGCGGCAATGTCTCGCTGACCAAAGAGGCCCCGAACCTGACCGCGGTCGCGGTCGGCCTCGGCTGGGACGTGCGCACCACCACCGGCACCGACTTCGACCTCGACGCCAGCGCGATCGCGACCGGCGCCGACAAGAAGGTCGTCTCCGACAAGCACTTCGTGTTCTTCAACAACCTGAAGTCCCCCGAAGGCGCCATCGAGCACGCCGGTGACAACACCACCGGTGAGGGCGAGGGCGACGACGAGGTCATCAACGTCGACCTGGCGAACACCCCGCCCACCATCGAGAGCATCTTCTTCCCGGTCTCGATCTACGACGCGGAGACCCGCTCGCAGTCGTTCGGCCAGGTCCGCAACGCCTACATCCGCGTGGTCGACCGTGCCAACGGCACCGAGCTGGCCCGCTACGACCTGTCCGAGGACGCCTCCACCGAGACCGCTATGGTCTTCGGCGAGCTGTACCGCAACGGCGCCGAGTGGAAGTTCCGCGCCATCGGACAGGGCTACGCCTCCGGCCTGGCCGGTATCGCCCGCGACTACGGCGTCAACGTCTAGTCATCGTCGCGAACAGGGGGCTCGTCTGATGGGCCCCCTGTCCGTGTGACACAGAAAGGTCCCTCCGCGTGATTACGCGCATCTTCGGTATGTCGGTCGTCATCACGGTGATCTCGCTGGTCGTCGCCTACCTCTACGGTGGCGCCACCGCGCTGGCACTGTGCGCGATCCTCGGTATTCTCGAGGTCTCGCTGTCGTTCGACAACGCCGTCATCAACGCCACCGTCCTGGAACGGATGAGCGAGTTCTGGCAGCGGATCTTCCTGACCGTCGGCGTCGTCATCGCCGTGTTCGGCATGCGACTGGTGTTCCCGCTGGCCATCGTGTGGATCACCGCCGGACTCGGCCCGATCGAGGCGTTCGACCTCGCCCTCAACCCGCCGCCGGACGACGCGGCGTACTTCCCCGACGGCAGTCCCAGCTACGAGACCCTGCTGACCGACGCGCACCCGCAGATCGCGGCGTTCGGTGGCATGTTCCTCGCGCTGCTGTTCCTGAACTTCATCTTCGAAGAGCGTGAGATCACCTGGCTGAGCTGGCTGGAGAAGCCGCTGGCCAAGGCGGGCAAGCTGGACATGCTGTCGGTGGTCGTCGCGGGCACCGGCCTGATCCTGACCGCGGAGTTCCTGGCCAAGGACGACGACCGCTCCACCGTGCTGGTCGCCGGCCTGCTCGGCATGATCGTCTACATCGCCGTCGACGGCCTCGGCTCGATGTTCCACACCGAGGACCTGGAGAGCTCCGGCCCGTCCACCCTGGTCAAGGCCACGGGCAAGGCCGCGTTCTTCATGTTCCTCTACCTCGAGGTCCTCGACGCGTCGTTCTCCTTCGACGGCGTGATCGGCGCGTTCGCGATCACCTCCGACCCGATCATCATCGCGCTGGGCCTGGGCTTCATCGGCGCCATGTTCGTCCGGTCGATCACGGTGTACCTGGTCCGCCAGGGCACCCTGTCGGAGTACGTGTACCTCGAGCACGGCGCGCACTGGGCGATCGGCGCGCTGGCGGCGATCCTGCTCGTCTCCATCGGCGTGCACGTCGACGAGCTCATCACCGGCCTGATCGGTGTCGCCTTCATCGGCGCCGCGCTCATCTCGTCCATCCTGCGCAACCGCAAGGCCGAGCCCGACGCGATCGACGAGTCGAAGGAAACCGCACCGGTCAGCTGATCGGCGCGACGGCAGTACCGAAGACGCACAGCGGCGGCGGATCCCGGACCGGGAACCGCCGCCGCTGTCGTGTACTCAGGCGACCGGTTGCAGTTCGCGTGCGGCGGTGCGGGTTTCCGAGGACGCGGGAGTCCGGCGGCCCCTCGCGGCCGCGCGCAGGAACAGGAAGAACAGCGCGACGAGCAGCGCGGTGCGCAGCCAGACACCGAACTGGACGACGCCCTCCATCAGGTCGACTCCCTCGCCCGCACCCAGCGCGGCGAAGTAGCGGAAGACGCCGACGCCGACCGCCACGTCGGCCACCAGATAGGCCGCGACCAGCGACCACGGCACCTCGAGCAATACCAGGAACGGAATTATCCACAGGGTGTACTGGGGCGAATGCACCTTGTGGAAAAGCAGGAATCCGCACAGCATCGCCCCGCTCACGCCCACCCACGGGAACGCCGAGGTCCGGGTCCAGCGCCGCACCCCCAGCCACAGCGCAAGCGCGAACGACGCCACGATCAGCGCCGGTGAGGCGATGGCGACCATGTCGTGCCAGGTGGTCGTGGTCTCCGCGTCGCGACCGAAGATCGCCTGGTGTCCCCAGTACCAGATCGAATTGGTGGTGATGTCGGCCTGGCGCAGTTGCTGGAAGGTGATCGAGGCGCGCCAGCCGTCCACGCCCGCCACCACGAACGGCAGATTCACCGCGGCCACCGTGCCCATCGCGGCCAGCAGGGTCTGCGCGGCGCCCGCGATGTCCAGCTCGCGCAGCGGCCTGCCGTCACGCGGGACGCCCCCGGTGAGCACGTACAGCGCCAGTGGCAGCACGAAGATCCCCGGATAGAGCTTGAGGCAGAAGCCGAGCCCGAGCAGGACCGCGGCGATGATGCCGCGGGTGCGCACGGACAGCCCGGTCAGCGCGGCCATCACATAGACCGCGGCCACCGCGGCGCACACCACCGGCAGTTCCCAGTTGTGGAACGCGTAGAGCACCAGCGGCGGGCCGATCGCCCACAGCAGCGCCGCCGGACCGGCCAGCCGTGCCAGCATCCATGCCGTGAGCAGCGCGAACGGGGTGAGCAGCAGGGCCGAGTGCCACAGGTAGTCGGCGTCGTTGTCCACCCCGATCGCGCCCGCCCACATCAACACGCCGCTGAGCACCGGATACTCCACCGCGCCGCCGGTGAGCGCGCCCTCCTCGGTGATCCCGCCGTCCACATAGGGGAAGACGTGATTGTCGATGTCGCGGCCGAGCCACAGGAACTGGATATCGGAATAGCAGGCATCCGAATCCTTGCGGACATCGAATATCTGGCTGCGACCGCTTTCGTCGATCGCGCCGCCCGCGCAGCGCGCCTTGTTCGCGTAGGCCAGCGCGAGGGTGAGCGCGCACAGCAGCACGATCAGGAAGGTCAGTGCCGTCGCCCGGGCGGCGGCGCGATGCGCGCGCTGCCGCGAGTCGACGGAAGTGGTCATGGCGACCACACTATGCAACGTCGCCGCGATCACCCGTGCGCACCCGCGGCCGAGATCGATTTCGCTGCTCACGACCCGCTCATGTAGCCTTACCGGGTTGCTGACGCAACGAACCCTCCTGCCATGGAAAGTCCATGGCCGTTTCCTAGTCCACAGGAGGTGATTGGTCCGTGCGTCATTATGAAGTGATGGTCATCCTCGACCCGAGCCTGGACGAGCGCATCGTCGGGCAGTCCCTGGATAACCTGCTCAACGTCGTCAAGACCGAGGGCGGCAAGGTCGACAAGGTCGACATCTGGGGCCGTCGTCGTCTCGCCTACGAGATCGCCAAGCAGGCCGAGGGCATCTACGCGGTCGTCGAACTGACCGCGACCCCGGCCACCGTGAGCGAGCTCGACCGCCAGCTGGGCCTGAACGAGACGGTGCTGCGCACCAAGGTTCTGCGCAACGACAAGTAGTCCGCAGAGCAAACTCTCGTTTTCGTCGGTGCCTGTCTTTAGGCTCTAGCGCGACAGCGAGACGCGGACTGCACCCCGAGCAGGAGGAACCCCCATGGCAGGCGACACGGTCATCACCGTCATCGGAAACTTGACGGCAGACCCGGAGCTTCGTTTCACGCCCGCGGGCGCAGCGGTGGCGAATTTCACCGTCGCTTCGACTCCCCGCGTGTTCGACCGCAATTCGAACGAATGGAAAGACGGCGAGGCCCTGTTCCTGCGCTGCAACATCTGGCGTGAAGCAGCGGAGAACGTCGCCGAGAGCCTGACCCGAGGCGCTCGCGTGATCGTGAGCGGACGGCTCAAGCAGCGCTCCTACGAAACCCGCGAGGGTGAGAAGCGCACGGTCGTCGAGCTCGAGGTCGACGAGGTCGGCCCCTCCCTCCGGTACGCGACGGCCAAGGTCTCCAAGGCCGGTCGCGGCGGCGGAGGCGGTGGCTTCGGTGGTGGTTCCGGCAATGCCGGCGGTGGTGCAAGCGCAGGCGGCTACAACGCCAACAGTGGCGGCGGACAGTCGGGCGGCGGTAACGCCGGCAACGACGATCCGTGGGGTAGCGCGCCCGCGGCCGGCTCCTTCGGGGGCGGCGGCCGCATGGATGACGAACCGCCGTTCTGAGGAACGGCACTCATAGTACGGAGAGAAGACCATGCCTAAAGCGCCCGCGCGCGAAAAGGTGCTGAAGAAGAAGGCTTGCACTTTCTGCAAGGAGAGCAAGTCCGGAATCGTCAATATCGATTACAAGGACACCACGCTGCTGCGTAAGTACGTCAGCGATCGCGGCAAGATCCGCGCTCGCCGCGTCACCGGCAACTGCGTCCAGCACCAGCGTGATATCGCCGTCGCCGTCAAGAACTCGCGTGAGGTGGCCCTGCTGCCTTACGTGTCGACCGCTCGCTGAGAAAGGGAGTCAGACAGATGAAGCTCATCCTCACCGCTGATGTCGACAACCTCGGTGCCCCGGGCGATCTCGTCGAGGTCAAGGACGGCTACGGCCGCAACTACCTGCTGCCCCGCGGCCTGGCCATCGTGGCCACCCGTGGCGCTCAGAAGCAGGTCGAGGGCATCCGCCGGGCGCAGGACGCCCGCAAGGTGCGCGACCTCGATCACGCCAACGAGCTGAAGCAGGCCATCGAGGGCCTGGAGTCGGTCTCGCTGGCCGTGAAGACCGCCGACAGCGGCAAGCTGTTCGGCTCGGTCACCACCGCCGATGTGGCCGGCGCCATCAAGGCCGCCGGTGGCCCCGTGGTGGACAAGCGCAGCATCGAGCTGCCGAAGTCGCACATCAAGGCGACCGGCAAGCACGGCATCGTGGTGCACCTGCACCCCGACGTGGCTGCCAAGTTCAACCTCGAGGTTGCCGCGAACTGAGTTCGCTGAGAACCACCCCCGTGTTCGACACGGGGGTGGTTTCTCGTTGCCTTTTGTGACCGGCCATTCGATAACTGGTCGATAGCCGATGATTGCTCCGGTCCAGGTCGCCCATGGCGGCCGACGGTCGGCAACTCGCTGACCTCCCGTTATTCACCCTGTGGATGATTGCGGAAACCGACCGGCAGAATTGTGACTCCGGTCATAGCGTGCACCATCGCTGTTTACCCAACACGCCCGGCTGTTCACCTGAACCGACACGCCGAAACTTCTTTCATCCACAGGCGGATAGTTGGGTAAAACGGGGCCTAGCAGGGCGTTCCACCGCACTGACCTGGGTTTTCCCCACGTTTTCCACAGGAGCTGCACAACACTGGGTGAACTACCCCCAAGTTATCCACAGTTGTGTGCACATATCGGGTTGGCGCCGCCCGAAAACGTCGCCTAGGTTCGTCGCATCGCCCTGCGCGCGGCCCCGGGAATCACGCAGGCAACCGATTGCTGACATCCGTGTCGGTGCCCGGGAGTACAACGAGTTCATCGATGTGAAATCCCCGGTTCTGCGGGCAGAGAGGACGGTCGATTCTGGTGACTACCACCGGTGACCGCGCACAGACAGACTTTCCGCCCGAACCCCCCGGTGAGGATTTCGGCCGCCAGCCACCGCACGACATGGCGGCCGAGCAGTCCGTCCTCGGCGGCATGCTGCTCAGCAAGGACGCCATCGCCGACGTGGTCGAGGTGCTGCGCCCCGGCGACTTCTACCGTCCCGCGCACCAGGCCGTCTACGACACCATCCTCGACCTGTACGGCCGCGGCGAGCCCGCCGACCCCGTCACCGTCGCCGCCGGTCTCGACCGGCGCGGCGAGCTCAAGCGCATCGGCGGTCCCCCCTACCTGGTGACGCTCACCCAGACCGTCCCCACCGCCGCCAACGCCGGCTTCTACGCCGAGATCGTCGCCGAGAAGGCCATCCTGCGCCGCCTCGTCGAAGCAGGCACCCGCATCGTCCAGTTCGGCTACGCCGGCGCCGACGGCCAGGACATCGCCGAGGTCGTCGACCGCGCCCAGGCCGAGGTCTACGAGGTCACCGAACGCCGCACCACCGAAGACTTCATGCCGCTGGAAGAACTCCTCCAGCCCACCATGGACGAAATCGACTCCATCGCCTCCCGCGGCGGCATCTCCCTCGGCGTCCCCACCGGCTTCACCGAACTCGACGAACTCACCAACGGCCTCCACCCGGGCCAGATGATCATCGTCGCGGCCCGCCCCGGTGTCGGTAAGGCACTGGCGCTGGACACCCCGCTACCGACGCCGAACGGGTGGACCACCATGGGCGAGGTCCGCGTCGGTGACGAGCTGGTCGGGCCCGACGGCCGACCGACCCGCGTTGTCGCGACCACCGAGGTCATGTCTGATCGCCCCTGCTACGAGGTCGAGTTCTCCGACGGCACGGTGATCATCGCCGACGAGGAACACCAGTGGACCACCCTGGCGCCGACCTTGGCGCCGCACCCGGTCGTCCGCACCACCGGCGACATCGCGCACAGCCTGCGCACCCCGCGCGACCACTTCGCGCACGCGGTGCCGCGCACTGCCCGGTCCGAGGCGCGCCAGATCGTCGACGTCCGCAAGATCGATCCGCTGCCGGTTCGCTGCGTCCAGGTCGACAACACCGACCACATGTACCTCGCGGGCCGCTCCCTGGTGCCCACGCACAACTCGACGCTCGGCATGGACTTCATGCGCAGCTGCTCGATCAAGCACGGCCTGGCCAGCGTCATCTTCTCGCTCGAGATGAGCCGCACCGAGATCGTCATGCGTCTGCTCTCCGCCGAAGCCAAGATCAAGCTCGGCGACATGCGTTCGGGCCGCATGAGCGACGACGACTGGACCAAGCTCGCACGCCGTATGAGCGAGATCAGCGAAGCGCCGCTCTTCGTCGACGACTCACCGAACCTGACGATGATGGAGATCCGGGCCAAGGCGCGACGGCTCAAGCAACGCCACGACCTGAAGCTCGTCGTGGTCGACTACCTCCAGCTGATGACCTCGGGTAAGAAGGTCGAATCGCGTCAGCAGGAAGTCTCGGACTTCTCGCGAAACCTCAAGCTGCTGGCCAAGGAACTCGAAGTTCCGGTGATCGCGATCTCGCAGCTGAACCGTGGTCCGGAACAGCGAACCGACAAGCGGCCCATGGTCTCCGACCTTCGCGAATCGGGCTGCATGCCCGCCTCGACGCGAATCCTGCGCGCCGACACCGGCGCCGAGGTATCCCTGGGCGAGCTACTCGCCAGTGGCGAACAGCCGCTCGTATGGTCGCTCGACGAGCGCATGCGAATGGTCGCTCGGCCGATGGTGAAGGTGTTCCCGAGCGGTCGCAAGGAGGTGTTCCGGCTGCGCCTGGCCTCCGGGCGCGAGGTCGAAGCCACCGGCAACCACCCGTTCCTGACAGTCGACGGCTGGATCGCGCTCGACAAGCTCACCGTCGGCGACCGACTCGCCACGCCGCGCAACGTCCCCGAGCCGGTGCACACCACCCGACTGCCCGAGGACGAGATCGTTCTGCTCGCGCACATGATCGGCGACGGCTCCTGTGTGAAGCGCCAGCCCATCCGCTACGCCAGCGTCGACGAGGAGAACCTCACCGCTGTCACCGCAGCCGCACAGCACTTCGGTGTCAGTGCGGTTCGTGACGAGTACGCCGCGGCCCGCGTCACCACACTGCGCCTACCCGCGCCATATCAGCTCACGCACGGCAAGCGGAATCCGATCGCCGCCTGGCTCGATTCGCTCGGCTTGTTCGGCCTGCGCAGCTACGAAAAGTTCGTTCCCGAACCGATTTTCGCGCTGCCCAATGATCAGGTCGCATTGTTCCTGCGCCACCTGTGGGCCACGGATGGATCGGTGCGCTGGGACGCGAAGGCCCGCCAGGCGCGCGTCTACTACGCCTCGACCAGCCGTCGCCTGATCGACGACGTCAACCAGTTGCTGCTGCGTCTCGGCGTGCACGGCCGGATCAAGACCGTCCGTAAGGGCGACTACCGTCCCTGCTACCACCTGGTGATCGACGGTGGCGAGAACCAGTCGACATTCCTGCGTGATGTCGGCGTGCACGGCGCCCGCGGCAAGTCCGCCGAAGCCGTCCTCACCGAGCTGGCCCCGATGACCCGCAACCCGAATGTCGACACCGTTCCCGCCGAAGTCTGGAACCGTGTCCGAACCCTGTTGGCCGACAAGGAGATGACGCACCGCGAATTCTCCGCTGCGATGGGCTCCCGCTTCTGTGGCTCCACCATGTGGAAGCGGTCTCCCAGCCGATCGAGGCTGGCACGCGTCGCCGCCGTCCTCGACGACGCGGACATCGATATGCTCGCCACGAACGACGTGTTCTGGGACAAGATCGTCGAAATCACCAGTCTCGGCGAACAAGACGTCTACGACGGAACCGTGCCAGGCACCCACAACTTCGTGGCGCAGGGCATTTCGGCTCACAATTCACTCGAGCAGGACGCCGACATGGTCATCCTGCTGCACCGCCCCGACGCCTTCGAACGCGACGACCCCCGCGGTGGCGAGGCCGACCTCATCGTCGGCAAGCACCGTAACGGCCCCACCGCCACCATCACCGTCGCCCACCAGCTGCACCTGAGCCGCTTCGTGGACATGGCCCGGGGCTGATCGGCTGCCGCTCGTTGCCCGACGGGTTCTGGCTGCAGGTGCTGGATGCAGACGACGGGCGCTCAGTGCGGCAGGCATGCCGACGAGTCGACGGGGTTACTCGCGAGGCGCGGGGATCGTGTGGCCCAGCTCGTGGTGCAGACGAACACCTCGTCGAGGAGAGCGGGCAGTGGCGTGCCGAGGACCGTGCTCACCGAGATCAGGTTGGACACGGTGGGGTTGGGCGGTGTCCTCGGCTCGCGGGTGCGCAGGCCCGCTTCGAGTAGCTGGTAGTACTACCTGCTGACGCCCGCGGCAAGCGCAACCTGCTCCTGGGTGAGGCCCTTGGCCACGCGCAATCCGGCCAGATGCTGTCCAAGAATCGCCACGAGCTCGCTCTCGACGGCGGATTCGGACATCTCTACGGGGCTTCCGAGCCGAGAAGTTCCGTCGACCGGCTATAACCGGCATTTCCTGCCCGGCCGGGGCAGTGAATCGGGTTCAGGCGGGCGCAGTCGTGAGTTTGGTCGGGTTGGTCACGGAGTAGATGCCGGTGACGGTGCCGTCGATGGCGATATCGAGGACGACGGCCAGGGGCGCGGTGCCGTCGAAGATGACCGCGCACGGGCCCCCGCCGACGATGCGTCGACTCACCCGGTAGTCGGCGAGGACCGCCGCGCGATGCCGGCGAAGTCTGCGGTGACTGTGCACGGGGTCGAGGCTGGTGGCGATGCCGGTGCCGCCACCGTCAGTCCACAGGCTGATTCCGGAGACACGACGACGAGCAGTTCAATCCCATCATCGCCCATCGCGGCGACGAATCGTTCGGCGGCGGCGCAGCACGTTCAGGGGTCGATTTGGCGCATGCCTGAGAACGCGGGCACGGTGTGCGGGCGCATGGGCGCGGGCACAGTGGGCGGGGCTGACGGACCACGGGTTGGCGACCGGGCGACCATCTCGGTGCGCGGTGAGCGAACATCTTATGCCTGCCAGCGCAGCCGGCTGAATTCCGCGCCGCGGCGCGACCCGCGACGATGTCGTAGACTTTCGCAGTGCGGGCACGCTGACCACCACGCCTGACGGCCATCCCCGCCAGCTGCTGTCGGCACCCGGGCTCGCGGAATTGGGGCTGAGCTCGTTCGACACCATCGAACATCCCGCCAGACTTGCCGAGGGGCCGACCATCTGAAGACCGTCATAGACGACGGCGCACTGCGCGGCACCGAACTGCCCGCTCGCACCCTGCCCACCGCGACCGCCGTGGCCGACGCCGCGCACGCGGGCGAGCTGGCCGTAATCGCCCATGCCGCCACCGAAGCCGAGGTGGGATCGCCCTTGCGGCGGGCATGGAGGGACTCACCCATGTGCGGAGGGCCGTACCGAGCGGACCGCCAAACTGGTCGAGCAGATCGCGAGAGCGGACATCTTCGTGATCACGACTCTCGCCTACTTCGAAGCGGTCATAAACCAAGACGCCACCACCACCGACTGTGCCCAGACAGGCTCGTTCGAGGATGCCCTGCGGGTGACACGCGCACTGCACCTCACCGGCGCACCGCCCCCTGGCCGGCACCGACGCTAATCCATATGCGCCGCGGCACGGTAGCGGGTTTCATCGCGAACTGGCGATGCGCATCGAAGCGGGCGTGCCGACGGCGCTGCCCTAACGTCCGGGACCAGTGGACCCGCCGACCGATTCGGCCTGACCGACCCGTGGCCGGATCGCAGGGATTGCGAGCCGACATGCTGCTGTGTCACCGGCAACCAAACCGACATCGCCGCGATCACGTCCATCGCCGATGTGGGACGCCCCTGTGTCAATTATTCCTGTTGCAATCTTTCACATCTCCGAGATACACTAGCAGCTATAGATATCACAGCCAAAGCGGGTCGAATTCTACAATAATCACAATTGAGCGGGCCCATTACTCCTATAATCACGTCTTCGAATAGTTATCCACCAGCATGTTGGACTGCGAGACCGCCATCGATACCGATTATTGAAGTCCCGTTGATAGAGTCGCCTAAAATACTCCCCGGCGGACCGGTGTCGAGAAAAGCGATTCCAGGCGATTTATGCAACCGCTAATCGGCCAATAGTCCATCAAGCTTAAACTCCCATTCACCCCGCCGCCAGAATCACCCGTTCCCGCCTCGCAGCCTGATAGAGCTACGGGACTCGGTACACATGGTCCGTCATGCCGGCGTAGCTAGAATCCGCCTCTCATGAGGTCTCGGACCAGATTTGGAATTTGACGCTCTGCGGGCACGGCATGCTCGCGAAGTGAAAGGTAGCCAATGCTACCAACGCAACGCTACGGCTAAGTGACTTGGGGTACTTGAACAAACCCATACAGATGGCACAAACAAATCCCATTCCCCGTGGCAGCCGGACTGCGGCATATACCTTCGCCAAGACAACGTGCAGAAGGCCTGTCACCTGTAGCAAGGATACTTCAAGCACCGCGACCTACGTGGCGATTGGGTAGCCCTCGCGATGGCCACCCGAACCAACGCTCCCACGGCGGGTGATCCCGGTCGGCTAGACGCCGTCGTTCTACATGCTGGACGTCCGGGACATCACCTGGCTTGAAGGCATCGACCAACATCTCGCCACTAGTCCGCGTTTCATCGGAAAATGCAACCTGACCACAGGCCCGGTGTAAAATCACGCTGTGGACATAGTGATACGAAGTGAACTGGCGGATAGGGTTGCGGGAACAATCGAACGGTACAGTCTCCTGCCGTCTACACAAATAGCGGTTGCTTGCTCCGGCGGCAAAGATTCGATGTTTGCGTGCCTTGTTCTCCGCCAGCTTGGATACGAAGTGCATCCGATTATAATTGATATGGACTTCACAAAGAATTGGGGAGGTAAAATTCGCGATCGTTTGCAAGCGCTCCACTTTTCGGCAACTATTCTTGAGCCTCGATCCCACAGTACAAAGACTTTTTTTGACCCAATTGGACTATTGTCACTTCGACAGAATCTCGATGCCCTTGATTCTATTGGACCGGACGATGTACAGACAGCGACACCGTGCACCAACTGCTACAACTCCAAAATACTGGCACTGAAGCAGTATCTAGATGAGCTCAGAATTTCGAGGGTGGTGTTTGCCCACCACGCGACAGATTCAGTCTCATCATTTCTGAAATCCGCGCTTATGTACATGGACCGATGGGACCAAGGAAACGAAAGATACGATCGCGATAGATTCCATCGGCTTGTCAAAGTAGTTCATGGTCAGCTTCATGAGCATCCCGCGGCGATCCTAGATCGACTTAGCCAATTGGCCGACGCTGGAGTTGCCACTACAGACGAGCCTCCAGTGCAGAGGCTGGTTTCAAATATGGAATCACCTCTTATAGTCAGACCACTATCGGCGATTTGGGAATCAGAAATAATGGCATCCAAAAACGCCAACTCTGTACCAACTGAACCATCCGGTTGTGCACACTCACTAAGTCCGTCAACGCAGACGCCGCGAGAGCTGATTCAATTCACACTCACACAAAATTGGGAGGCGACCGGGATTTCAACTACATTTCTTGAGCTTATCGAAAGGAACATTGATTCCAATGGATTCGCCCTAAATGACGCACGCAGTAGGCGAACAGAGATACTCGGTTTGCAATACAAGCCTGCGAAAGGCGGCCTCGAGAAGCTTTAGAACCAATAAGGACGATGATCAATTATCGCCAGAGTCGTAGCTGATCTTTCTCCAACTTTTCATTGACAGCGATATTCAGATCTATCTCGATCACTCTGGCTATTTCGTCAACCGAATCGAGGACCGCGCCAAGATCCTCTGCAAAGGAGCTCGCATTTTTTTGGTGCAAGCTCCGCGTTCCGCGGGGGATATGAGCAACCACAGACAGAACACGCTCTGCCAGTGTCAGACCTGCGTTCAGGGCAAGGTTAGCTGAATACTCGTCATCCGAATCGATACCCTCGACCTTAACATTCTTCGATGTCCACACATCAGATAGGTCAACAGGAAGTCGATTCGCGATGGCAGCCGAAACAAAAAGAACATCTGCGAGCTCATCGCCGATCGAGACATTGCAACTCGGCTCCGTCGCGATTCCAGAACGGACTCTAAAGAATTTCATTACTTCAAATACTTCTTCGGTCAGAAGGAGGCACTTTTGACCAAGGGATTCGCCAGCAGTACCGCGTTCCGATTCGAGCTCTGCCACCTCTTTCTGCAGAGATACTAATAGCGTCGACGAAATTCCCCGAATGCAGCATTCGCCTCTGGCAACAGCTGCAGGTTCCATGTCGCTCACGTGCCGGCTCCGCTCGCTTCGTCGGTTGGTGTATAAATCAGGGAAGCCAGGCGCGGCCGAATCGCGTAAACCGATTGGACGTTCGATCGAATTGTGGTTGTTGTCGACAAAAATCACGACTACTCCTGCTCGGTCCGGATACCGATTGCAGCCTCATCGATCAAGCTGCCTCTCATTTGATAATCACCAATCGTTCGAACAAAATGCGGCTCCCAAACGCTCCAGGCCTCGTTCCAGAAATCTCTATCAACTTCAGCAAACATATTGATACGATTACGGGCCGTCACAGCAACGAATCCATAGAACTCTGAATTCAAGTCATAGATCGGAAACAAGGCCGTCGAATTGGTGCGATATGTGGCATCACGACCGAAATGGTCGTAGTCTGGATACTTAGAGATATCGGGAATTAGAAGTATCGGCGCTCGTTTGCCCAGATCAACATAGTTTCGATACAGTTTAGCAGCCTCGGTATTCTCATAGAAAGTTCTGTTCGATGCACGCTGTTGGAGACTTAGAGGTCGTTTTGTAGCCCAACACGCTACCGTTAGTTTACCGTCACCCGCCCTCTTCATCAGGACCACCTCGACTGAAGTATTCTCTCCGAATCGTCGCTGCGACCACTGGTCCGCCAGGACGTGCTGAAAGAACGTCAGATATAATTTGACTCGACGGAGATAGCTTTCTTGCCACTCCGCATCGGTGGCTGTGACACCAAGCCGTGAGCGAATTTCGTTCTCATCGCCTAAGGCTTTGTTCACGGACCTAATCATCTCCAAAACCGCCGCGCTATGCTTGGGAAACTGCGCTTCGCGAATAGTCGTAGCAGACGCATTCAGGGTTGCAATTCCAACAATCAGAGCTACCGCTACTAGCGAAAATGAGATTTTCACAGCAGTTGTGTCTGCGTTTTTTACCAGCGCAACTAACACTGTGGTAAGGACTACCGAAAGGACGTTGACTATCGATGTGGCGATGATCCACTCACGTTTTGTCGCTCCAAGAGCGATCCGGTCCAGCACACCACTCATCATGCTGCTGCGTCCAAGGTCGACAGATTATTCAGCATACGTGACCAATCTTCAACTGCCGTCGTGTCCCTGAACTATAGCCGGTGTGCGAAGGCCTGTGGTTGGGGACACGCAACTATGCTACTTGACCTGCGGCTACCGGTCCCGGCGCGAGATGTCCTGTCTTAGACGACCTTGATGGAGAGGACGCCTAGTCCACCATTAGGCGTCGACTAGACCAGATAGTTGGGGCGAAAGGCTGGAGTCAGGGGTGGGGATGAAGACGTGGGCCAATCCGCGCTACACCGGTGCAGGCGACGGTGGTGGAGTCCGGGCATCGGGTGACGCGGACGTCGAACAATCCATTCGCCACGCATCGGGTGCGGATCGAGGTGACGTTCGTCCATCCGGAGTCGGGGGAAGAGCGGCGGATGCGGAAGGAGTTCGCGATGAACGAGTTTCGGCGGGCTACCGCGAAGGCGATGGTGCGGCGGTTCGAGGCCGGGGCGCAGCTGCCGATGCTGGTGCGGGGGCGGGTCGGGGGTTTCGATGTGCCGCAGCGGCCGCAGTGGGTGGATCTGTGGTGACGGTGTCAGTGGGCGCGTCAGGGTGATGTCAGGGCGGTGTCAGGTCGGCTCGCGACAGTAGTCGCATCAGAAACGAGCCGAAAGGGGTGGTCCACATGACCGCGCAGCATTCGAACGACACCGCGTGGGCCGGGATGGTCGCCGTCGACGACACCGAACTGGCTGTCACCGACAGCGGGGGCGACGGTATGCCGGTGCTCTACCTCAACGGGCAGTTCGCGACCCAGGGGTACTGGCGCAAGACCATCGCCGAGCTGGGTCCGGGGTTCCGGCACATCACCTTCGACGAGCGGGCCCGTGGCCGCAAGTCCAAGCTGTCGGCCGATTACTCGTTCGAGGCGGCCGTGCGCGACGTGGACGCGGTGCTGGCGGCCCGCGGCGTGGAGCGGGCGCTGCTGGTGGGCTGGTCCTACGGCGCGGTCGTCGGCGCGCACTGGGCCGAACGGAATCCGGAGCGCACCATCGGCGCGGTGCTGGTCGACGGCGCCTTCCCGTACGACTGGCTCGACGACGCCATGGAGCAGCGGATCCGCACCCTGTTCAAGCGGCTGAGCTGGGTGATGCCGCTGCTGCGGCCGACCGGTCTGGCCCCGCGGATGACCGCCGCGCAGCAGGCCGAGAGCAATATCGAGCTCGGCAAGCTGTCCCGCACGAACGAACTGGGTCCGGTGCTGGACGCGATCACGGTGCCGGTGCGGTACGTGGTGGCCTCGGGTACCTCGTTCGGCAGCAAGCGCGACGAGCAGGAGAAGATCCGCAGCGGCCTGGACGCGGCGACCACCCGCAATCCGAACATCCGCATCGGCGCCAAGGTGCCGAGCAATCACGGTGCCCTGCTGCGCAAGGACTTCCGTGCCATCGCCGATTCGGTGCGCGAGGTCGCCACGCTCGACCGGTGAGGTCAGTCGAGGACGGCGTCGGCCTCCACTTCCACCAGCACATCGGGTTCGAAGAGGTAGTCGACGCCGATCGCGGACACCGGCGGCAGCGGGTCGGGAATGCCGAGTTCGGCGACGACCTGTTCGATGCCGGCGAGGAAGGCCGGGTACTTGTCGGGATGCCAGTCGGTGACATAGAACCGCAGCCGGACCACGTCGGCGAAGGTCGCGCCGACACCGGCCAGGCCGCGCGCGGTGTTGCGCAGGGCACAGGCGAGTTGGCCGGTGAGGTCACCGGGGGCGACCGGGTTGCCGTCGGCATCGCGAGCGATCTGTCCGGCCACCCGCACCTGGCGCGTGCCGGTGCTGATCGAAACATGGTGGTAGGGAACGGGAGCGAACATGTTGTCGGGGGTCAGGAGCTGGACGGGCGGTTCAACGAACTTCGCCGGGCGATTCCGGTCGTGACGCAGAAATCGCTCACCACCGCGCTGCGGCGGCTGGAGCGCAACGGGATGGTCGAGCGGGTCGTCACGGGGACACGGCCGGTCGCCGTCGAGTACCGGATCACGCGGATCGGCCGGTCGCTGCAGGACCTCATCGACGCGCTCTTGCACTGGGCCACCGCGACGCTGCCCGATGTCGAGTCGGCTCGAGAACGCTTCGACGAGGACTAACGGCGCGTCAGTTCGGCGCGCAGCTGTAGGAAGCGGAACAGGCCGGGGTGGCCGGTGACGGCTTCGTAGCGGTCGACGACCTCGTCGACGAAGGCGGGGATGTCGGCGGCGGGCAGGTGGGCGGTCCAGTCGGCGAAACCGACTGTGCACCAGCGGGTGAAGGCTTCGCGGGAGCCGAAGTCCCATTCCCGGTCGGTGACGGATCGTTCGGTGACCCGGAGGTCCGCGGCAGCCGCGATGGCGGGGAGCGCCTCGGGATCGATGTGGACGAAGGGGCGCGCGAAGCCGGTGAAGGCCGCCGACCAGCGGGGTTCGCCGGTGACCGTCATCGCGATGTCCTCGATGCTGGGGCGCTCGCCGTCGCAGACGTACTGCACGAGCACGCGGCCGGCGGGTGTGAGCGCGGCGGCGATGCGGCGGTAGGCGGTCTCCTGGTCGGTGACCCAGTGCAAGGCGTTGAACGAGACGACCAGGTCGAAGTCACCGGCGAAGGTCATGGTCGTGACATCGCCGACCTGGAAATCGACATTGGTGAGCTGGTCGTCGGCGGCGCGGGCGGTCGCGATCATCCGGGGCGAGGGGTCGAGGCCGAGCACCGAGCCGCCGGGCACCCTGGCCGCGATCAGGCGGGTGATGTAGCCGTCGCCGCAGCCCACGTCGAGCACGTTCTCGCCGCCGGTGACCTGGACGGACTCGATCGCGGCCGTCGCCATCGCCCGCTGCAGCGCGCTGATGTGGGCGTACCCGGCGCCGTCCCAATCGGCCACTACGAACCGCCCTGCGGCGGCGTGTCCTGTTTGACCGGCGGCGCGTCCTCGGGGGCGAGGTGAGCGCCGATCTTGCGGAACAGCGCGTCGCCGCCGTTGGAGTAGCCGCCGGAGGAACTGAACGCCTCGGGCAGGTAGGTGACGGCCACCGCGATGGCGATCTTCTTCGACGGCAGGTAGGCGTTGACGGCGGCGGCGCCGTAGAACAGCGGATTCTGGTAGGACCAGTCGCCGGTGAGCCACAGGCCGAGGCCGTAGGTCTGGAATTCGTCGAGCGGGCGGCAGTTGACGCAGCCGGGGACCGCGGTGGTCTTGCCGCGCAGGTCGGTCGTGGTCATGGCCCGGTACGACTCGTCGGACAGCAGCTCGCCGGTGCCGATCGCCACGGCGGTGCGCTCGAGATCGCGGATGTCGCTGGTCTGGATGGCGCCGTGGCTCAGGGTCCACGACGGGTTCCAGTAGGTGGATTCCTCGTAGAACGGCACGTCGGGCGCCAGGTCGAAATAGTCGCGGCGTTCGGAGGTGAACGAGTGCAGCACCGGTTCGGGGATGTAGGGCGTGAGGTTCGGGACGGTGTTCTTCAGCCCGAGCGGGTCGAGCACCTTCGCCTGGAGCGCCTCGGCGAGCGTGGTGCCGGTGACCTTCGCCAGGACCAGTCCGAGGAGCACGTAGTTGGTGTGCGCGTAGGCCCAGTTGGTGCCCGGTTCGAACCACAGCGGATCGTTGATGGCGAGGGACAATTGGTCCTCGGTGGTCCAGGCCTTGTACGGATCCGCGTAGGCGATCTCCGCGAATTTCTCGTTGCCGAGCACGAAATCGTGGTAACCCGAAGTCATCTGGGCGAGTTGACGCAGATTCACCCGGTCGGCATCGGGAATGTCGGGCAGGTATTTCGAGAGTTTGTCGTCGAGGCTCAGTTTCCCCTCGTCGGCCAGGATCAACAGCAGCGTCGATATATAGGAGAGGGCGACGGCGCCGTTGCGGAAATGCATGGCGGTGGTGGCGGGCACGCCGGTCATGGACTCGCCCCTGGCCGCGGTGACCAGCTCCTTCCCGTCGACGGTCACCCGCACGATCACCGATTTCAGGTGCGCTTCGCGCATGTAGTCGTCGACGATCCGGAGGATGGCCTCGGCCTGCGCGGGGTCCTCGGTCGAGTAGCTCGGTGGTGCGCCCGAGGTCGACGGGGAATCCTTCGCGTTCTCGTTCGAGGAGCACGCCGCCGCCAGCAGACCCAGCGTGCAGACGATCGCCAGAACATTCCGGGAAACGGACATCGGTCACCTTCCTGGTCAACCTGTGCGAAATACGGGAAATTCGACCGTCCTGGCGTCTTTCGGAAAATGGGATCGAACGAATTCTATGACTCGCGATACCTGCGGGAAAGAGCTGACGCACCGCAAAACCGGCGAGCGGGCGGGCGCGATCGATATCCTCGATCCGGGTGCCGGTCGCGGGCGCCGGGAAAGGCTGGCGGAATGACGGCGCTGCTGCACGAACGGTTCGAGGCGTTGCGGGAGACGCTGCCGCATATCCGGCTGGGCTCGGGGCCGACTCCGGTCCGCCGGATCACCGGGGTTTCCGGGGGCAGCGCGCACTTGTGGCTCAAGGACGACGGCGCCTACGGCGACGGCGGCTGGGGCGGGAACAAGGTCAGGAAGCTCGAATGGCTGATCCCCGACGCGATCCGGCGCGGACGACGAACCATCCTGAGCGTCGGTGGCCTCGGCACGAATTGGGGACTGGCCACCGCCCTGTACGCGCGAGAGTCGGGTCTGGCGACGGTGCTGACGCTGGTGGATCAGCCGGTGGACGAGCATGTGCGCGCGCAGCTGACGCGGCTCGAACACAGCGGGGCCACCCTGTATTTCACGCACACGAAGGCGCGCACCATCGCCGCGGTGCCGTATCTGCTGGTGCGTCACTCCGCAGGCGGGAAGCCGCCGTATCTGCTGCCCGCGGGTGGTTCGTCGACGGTGGGTGTGCTCGGGTACGTCGAGGCCGCGCTGGAACTGGCCGACCAGGTCGCCGCGGGGGAGATTCCGGAACCGACGCATATCGTGACCGCGGTCGGGTCGGGCGGGACCGTCGCGGGGCTGCTGCTCGGGCTCGAGCTGGCCGGCTTGTCCACCAGGGTGGTGGGGGTGGTCGTCAACGATCAGCTGCGGCTGGACGCGCCGAGCCTGCTGCGGTCGGCGCGGCGCACCGAAGCGCTGTTGCGTGCGCGCGGGGCGGCGTTGCCGCGGGTGGGGCTCGCCGCGGATCGGCTGCTGCTGGTCACCGACCAGCTCGGCGCGGGCTACGGGCACCCGACCGAGCAGGGCGCGCGGGCGGCCGAACTGGCCGCGTCGGCGGGGCTGACGCTCGAGCCCGTGTACACCGCGAAGGCCATGGCGGCGGTGCGCGCACTCGACGCGGACGGCATGTTGGGAGACGGTCCGGTCGTGTTCTTGAACACCAACGGACCCCGCTGAGCGACCTCGCTACCAGCGCCGATTCCGGCTGTTCGGCCGCGTGCCCCCGGAATCGGGGGCACCGGAGTGCTGTTCGCGCCAGTAACGATCTTTCCGGGTGGCACGACAAAGGCTGTGACAAACGGCCCGTCGGGGGGCCTGCCCACCTGTAGGTCATTCGAACGGGAACAGCATATGAATCTGCGCGAGTTCGTTGCGAAACATCGCATCGCTTCGGCTGTCGCCGCACCGGCGGCGCTGGGTGTCGCGGCCATCGTCGCCGCGTCGTTCGCGGTGACGTCGCAGCCGGAATCCCCCTCCTACCAGCTCACCACCTCGGTGACCGAGTGCCGCGAGATGGTGACCATCTCGGTGGCCGGTCGCAACGACACCCCGGTCGAGGGCACCACGGCGATGCTGCTCGACGCCAACGGCAACCCGCTGCCCGCGGCGCTGTCGGGTGATCACAGCAGCGTGTGGGTCGACCCGGTGGTCAACGCCCCGCGCGACGACCTCGCCGAGGGCGAGTACGCGGCCATCTACATCGCCTACCCGGCCGACATGCGGACCTACGAGGACGCGGTCAACCAGGGCGTGGCCAACACCCAGCAGGTGATGCGGGAGATCTCGGCGGCCTGCCCGGACACCAAGTTCTCCATCGTCGGCTACAGCGAGGGCGCCGACGTGGTGCGCCGCGTCGCGGAGGGCATCGGCAACGACGACCCCGCCGACGGTTACGCGGTCGTCGACCCGGACGACGTGCTCGGTGTGGTGATGTTCGCCGACGCCGGCCGCCAGGCGGGCGACGGACCGTTCATCGGCGCGGAGGACCCCTTCGCCAACCCGGACGGCTTCGACCAGAAGTACCAGAACGGCACCAAGCCGATCTCCGGCCAGGGCGTGACCACCGGCGGCGGCTTCGGCGCGCTGAACGGCAAGATCGCCTCCTTCTGCTCCGAGGGCGACCTCACCTGCGCGGCGCCGGAGAACATCTCGCTGCTGCAGCTGGCCGCCAATGTCGGCCGGCAGATCAATGTCGACGACCTGCAGCGCGACGGTCTCACCCCGGCCACCGGCCAGGACATGGCCTTCACGCTGGGCCGGATCGCGATGGCGGCCTTCTCCGACATCGCCGCGAACCCGAACTGGATGGCCAGTGACGAGACCTTCCTCGACGTGTTGCTGAAGGTGTCGGATCCGGACTACAAGCCGGGCCAGACCAAGGCGCCCGCCAAGGCCGACACCATCGCGGGCGAGCAGATCTCGCCGCTGGCGTACCTGCCGCAGAAGGTGTTCAACGAGATCGTCGGCCTCATCGTGACGAACCAGAACACCATTCCGGTGGCGATGAGCGACCCGTACCAGCTCACGCTGGGCCCGAACGGGACCGGTCACCACTTCGACTACTGGCGTGACTCCGACGCCGCCAACGGCAAGCCGCTGACCTCGGCCGAGTACGCGGCGGCGTGGCTGACCCACCTGGCCAAGCAGGCGCAGGCGGGCGAGACGGTGAACACCAAGTCGGCGCCGACCGATGCCGACGTGACGGCCGCCCTGGCCGCCCCGACCCAGCCGGCCACGACCACCACCGCGGCCGCGCCGAGCACCACCACCTCGGCCAAGGCGAGCACCACCGCCAAGTCCACGACCTCGACCACCCAGTCGACGACGACGGTCGCCCCGTCCACCACCACGCCGTCGACCACGACCCCGTCGACCACCCAGGCGCCGGTGCAGGAACCGGCGACCAACCAGGCCGCGGCGCCCGCGCCGACGACCACCACCGAGGCGCCGGCGCCGACCACCACCACGGTGGCGCCGACCACGACCGTCGCCCCGACCAGCACCACCACCACGGCTCCGACGAATTAGCACGAAACCCGAGAATCCCCGGCAGGCAACGCCTGCCGGGGATTTCGCGTCTAGCGGTCGGCGGGCGCGGGCAGTGTGTCCTGGACCCGGACGGCGCTCCGGGTTCCGATGATCGAGCCGATGACGACCAGTGGGAAACCGAGAGCCATCCCGATGGTCAGCGGTTCGCCGAGCGCGGCGACCCCGAGCACGATCGCGACCGCCGGGTTGACATAGGTGATGACGGTGGCCCGCGCGGGACCGACCTCGGCGATGAGCGCGAAGAACACGAGAAACGCGGTGGCCGTGCAGATCACGGCCAGGCCGAGCACCGACCAGGCGGCGTCGGCGGGGATGTGCGTGGGCCAGGAGGCCGCGCTGAACGGCGTGTAGACGAGGGCCGCCAGCAGCAGCGACGCGGTGACCACGCCGAGCGCGGGCAGGTCGGCCAGGGTGCGGTCGTAGATGATCGGGCCAACGGCGTAACCGATGGTCGTCACCGCGACGGCGGCCAGCGCGGCCGGGTCGGTGAGGTCGAGGTCGAGGCCGACAAGCGCCGCGACACCGGCGAATCCGATGAGCAGGCCGACGGTGCGTCGTCCGTCGAAGCGGTCGTGGCCGAGCAACGTCACGATGACGACAGCGATCAGCGGAACGGCGGCCACCAGCAGGCCCACGGTGGAACTGTGCAGCGTCTGCTCCGCGTAGCCGAGCAGCACCCACGGGCCGATGATCTCGACCGCGGTGTAGGCCAGCAGCACCCGCCAGCGGGCGAGCACCCCGCGGAAGGCGTTGGTGTACAAAGCGATCGGCAACAGCAGCAGCCCGCCGATGGCGGTGCGCCCGAAGGCGACGACCACCGGGTCGAGACTCTCGACCGCGATGCGGATCATCGCGTAGGGCACGCCCCAGATCACCCCGAGCGCCAGGAACAGCACCCACCCGCGCCTACTCACCCGCCACCACCGTTCCGATCACGTCGCGCGAGCCCGCCCCGCGAATTTCATCCTATGATTCGGCACGAGCGGCGCGAGTGGCCGGAGTGACATATTCCGTCAATATCCGGCCACCCGCTCTCGGGTGGGAGCTCAGACCGCGACGGGCTCGGCAGCCGGCGTGGTCCGCCCGGCCCGAGTCGCGGCCAGCAGCACCACCAGGCCCGTCGCGGCGATGCCCGCGCCGACCCACAGCGGCGAGACCCAGCCCAGTCCCGCGCCGATCGCCAGGCCCGAGAGCCAGACGCCGAGGAAATTGCCCACATTGAAGGCCGCGATATTGGCCGAGGACGCCAGGGTCGGCGCGTCGGCGGCGTGGTCGAGGACGCGCATCTGCAGACCCGGCGTCGCGCCGAAGCCGAAGAAGCCCATGGCGGGCAGCAACAGCAGCGCGGCGAGCTTGTACTCGGCCAGTAGCGCGAAGGCCACCAGCGACAGGCCGAGGGCCAGGGTGAGCGCGAGCAGGGTGCGGGTGAGGGCGCGGTCGGCCCAGCGCCCGCGCGCAGATCCGGGCGCGCGCTCGCGGCGGGCGCGTCGGGCACGAGGGCGGTGATGCCGGCGAGCGCGACCAGGCCGACGACGGTGATCACCGCGAAGGTGGCCCGCCAGCCCAGCAGCGCCGCGTAGCCGGGCGCGAGCGCCGAGGCGGCGTTGCCCACCGTGAACAGCACCATGAGCAGCTGCAATGCTCGTTTGGGCTGCCACCGGTTGACCACCGGCGTCAGAGCCAGCGCGCCGACGACAACGGCCAGCGCGTAGCCGGAGATGAGGTAGCCGGCGGTCGGCACGGAGACACCCATGTCGCCCGCCACCGCGGAGAGCAGTCCGGCGATGACGAACTCCGCGCAGCGGCGCTGTCGGCCAGCGCCACCACCCGGTTGGTGAACCGGCTCGAGGATCGCGGCTTCCTGGTGCGGGTGCTGTGCGCCGACGATCGGCGCGGCATCTACACCGAGCTCACCGAAACCGGAAGGGCCGCCTACGAACAGGCGCGGCCGACGCATGATCGCGTACTGGAACAAGCACTTTCGGATGCCGAGCGGGTCCCCGAACTGGCCGCCCTCGTCGGCTTCCTGCACCACGTTCCCGCACCTCGCTGACCGCGACACTCCGTACGACATCGCCAGGCAACGCGCCGATCATGGTGACTGTGCGGTGCCTCGGTGCAATGATCGGCGGTGTGACTCAGTGGCTCCCCCTCCTCGGCTCGCTCATCGTCGCCGCCGCAGTTCTGGTCGGCGTCATCGCCAACAACCGCACCCACCGCGAAGGCATCGCGGCCGCCGACGAGCGCGGCAGGCAGGCGCTCGACGCCGCCCAGCGCAATGTCGAGCTGTCGAACATGGTGGGTGACCAGCGCGATCACGAGGCGTGGCGCCGGGAGGCCGTGCTCGCGGCCGTGGCCTCCATCCTGGAGACCTCGGCCTCGGTGCGCGCCGACCTGACCAATTGCGGGGATTGGGATCTGGTCACCACCGAGGAGATCGACAATGTGGGCGCGCAGATCCACAAGGTGATCTGGGATCGCCCGAGCAGCATGCTGACCCGCCTGCGGGTGGTGGCGCATCGCCGGATCCCGAACAAGTGCGAGGACCTGCTGCGCACCCTCACCGCCGCCCAGCACATCACGATGCAGCGGCTGAAGCTGCACATCGATGTGGAGGCCACGGTCGAGGAACTCGAGGAGATGGCCTCGCTGTGGCAGAAGGCGATGCGGCACGCGGCCGAGCAGGAGCGCGCCCTGGTGGAGACGACCCGGATCGAGCTGGGGATCGACATCGCCACGAAAGGCCCTGCGGTGGCGCCGGTTCCGGCGGCGGTGCCCGAGCCCGTCGTCGAGGAGCCCGCAGTCGAGGAACCCATCGCCGAGGAACCCGTTGCCGCGGAGGCGGCCGCCGAACCGCAGGTCGAGGAGCAGACCGCGGAACTGCGCGTGGTCGAGGTCGTCGAGGCGGACGTGGTCGAGATGCGCAAGGCCGAGCCCGCCCAGGTCTGAGCGGAACTCCCGACAGATCAGCTCGACCGTCCAGTTCGGTTCTGCTGATTGAACATCCGGTGAACAACCGGAGACCGGCGCGATCGCCGTTTCGCATGACGAGATGGCGGACGGGCGGGTAACTTGGAATACGGCACGTGCAGCGTCACCGTGCCGGCCCGACAGCGTGGTCGATCGTCAGCAGACTTGTACCGAACCACTCTCGTCAGGGGGCGTTCTGTCATGGAGTTCATCGCGCCGTTGGATGCGCTGTTCCTGCTCGCGGAGTCACGCGAGCACCCGATGCACGTGGGATCACTGCATCTTTTCGAACCACCGGAGGGCGCGGGCCCGGACTATCTGCGCGAGTTCCGCGATGCCCTGCTCGCCGAGCAGACCCTGCGACCAACCTTCCGCAAGCGGCCCGCCACCTTGCTCGGCGCACCGCAGCTGGCCTGGACCCAGGACGGCGAGGTCGACCTGGATTACCACGTCCAGCGCAGCGCGCTGCCCGCGCCGGGCCGGATGGGTCAGCTGCTCGACCACGCCTCGAAGCTGCACAGCGCCCTGCTCGACCGGCACCGCCCGATGTGGGAGCTGCATTTCGTGGAGGGCCTGGCCGACGGCCGGTTCGCGCTCTACTCGAAGATGCACCACTCGCTGATCGACGGCGTGTCCGCGCAGCGCCTGCTGCGCCGCACCCTCACCACCGACCAGTTCGATCCCGAGCTCAAGAAGCCGTGGAACCTGCCGCGCGCCCAGCGCCCCGACCGGCCGCGGCCGCAGCGCTCCCGGCTGGGCGGGCTGCTCGGCAATCTCTCCTCGGCCGGTTCGTCGGGCGCGGCGCTGCTCCGCGCGGCCCGCACCGGACTGGTGGAACAGCAGCTGACCCTGCCGTTCGAGGCGCCACGCACGCTGTTCAACGTGCCGATCGGCGGCGCCCGCAAATGCGTGGTGCGCACCTGGTCGATGGACCGGATAAAGCAGGTGAAGAAGGCGACCGGCACCACCGTCAACGACGTGGTGCTGGCGATGTCGGCCGGTGCGCTGCGGTCCTACCTGCTCGAACGCGACGCGCTGCCGGACAAGCCGATGATCGCGCTGGTGCCGATGTCGCTGCGCGACGCCGAGGACACCGACACCCAGGGCGTGAAGATCGCCGCGCTGCTGTGCAATCTGGGCACCGACGTCGCCGATCCGCTGGAGCGGCTGCGCGTGGTGAGCGAGTCGACCCGGCGCAACAAGGAGGTGTACCGCTCGCTCACGCCGACGCAGACCCTCGCCGTGGCCGGGCTGATGCTGAGCCCGCTGGCGGCGATGCTGCTGCCGGGGTTCGCCTCGGTGGGCACGCCGCCGTTCAACATCGTCATCTCGAACGTGCCGGGTTCGCGGGACCCGCTGTACTGGAACGGCGCGCGGCTGGACGCGAGCTACCCGTTGTCGATCCCCCTGGACGGTCAGGCCGTGAACATCACGCTCACCTCCAACGGCGACAACCTCGATTTCGGCCTGGTCGGCTGCCGCCGCACCCTGCCCGACCTGCATCGACTGCTCGATCACCTGGAGGACTCGCTGGCCGCGCTGGAGGACGCCGCCGCCTGAAAATCGACCCCTTCCGAGATAACTAGAACGTGTTACAGTTCGGTATGCGTACCGAATTCTGCGAACAACTCGGCATCGAGTTCCCCATCTTCGCCTTCACTCATTGCCGCGACGTGGTCGCAGCGGTGAGCAACGCGGGCGGACTCGGCGTGCTCGGCGCCGTCGGCTTCACCGCCGAACAGCTCGAAGTGGAGCTGGCCTGGCTCGACGAGCACGTCAACGGCATCTACGGCGTGGACCTGGTGATCCCGTCGAAGTACGAGGGCAAGGGCGTCGAAGGCCTGACCCCCGAACAGCTGGAAAAGCAGCTGGCGCAGATGGTTCCGCAGGGCCATCGCGACTTCGCCCAGAAGATCCTGGCCGACCACGACGTGCCCGCGCTGCCCGACGGTGAGCACCACAACGAGCTGCTGGGCTGGACCGCGACCACCGCGGGCCCGCAGGTCGACGTGATCCTCAACCACCCGAAGGCCAAGCTGGTCGCGAACGCGCTCGGCACCCCGCCCGAGGACGTCGTCAAGCGCATCCAGGACTCCGGTCGCGTGATCGGCGCGCTCTGCGGCTCGGTCAAGCACGCCATGAACCACAAGGCGGCCGGCCTGGACTTCGTGGTCTGCCAGGGCACCGAGGGTGGCGGGCACTGCGGCGAGGTGTCCTCGCTGGTGCTGTGGCCGCAGGTGATCGACGCGATCGGCGACACCCCGGTGCTGGCCGCCGGCGGTATCGGCAACGGCGCGCAGGTCGCGGCGGCGCTGGCGATGGGCGCGGCGGGCGCGTGGACCGGTTCGCTGTGGCTGACCGTCGAGGAGGCCAACGTGCCGCCCGCGCAGATGGACACCTACCTCGAGGCCACCAGCCACGACACCATCCGCTCGCGGTCGTGGACCGGCAAGCCCTGCCGCATGCTGCGCAACGACTGGACCGACGCCTGGGAGTCGGCCGACAACCCGGATCCGCTGCCGATGCCGCTGCAGATGATGGTCGCCCTCGACGGCGTCAAGCGTGGCCACCGCTACCCCGAGGCCGCCAAGGACGTGAACTTCAACCCGGTCGGTCAGGTCGTCGGCATGATGAACAAGATCGAGCGCAGCGCCGATGTGGTGAACCGCCTGGTCGAGGAGTACGTCACCGCCTACGACCGGCTCACCAAGCTCAACGGCTGAGTCACGCGGGGTGCCGGCCGGTAGCCACCGGCCGGGCCGACACCGGGCGACAGAAGCCCGGAACCACCGCCCGCCTCCCCTAGACTCGCGGTATTCCCCCGCGATGCGGGGCGGCGCGCGCGAACGGGCGTCGTCACGCACCATTGCCCCACGGTTGCGGACGGCGGTGAGCTGGCTTGGATCGCAAGATCGGCGCCTGGGCGGCGACCCGGCGTCGCGTCGCCCGCGCGATCGCCCTGGCTCGCGCCGACTACGCGGCCGAGACACCGCGACCCGTCGACCCGCCGGTACCCGCCGATCTGCTGAACCTGCTGTGCCGCATCGGCGTCGCGCTGGTCGGGGCGAGTGAGACCTCGGCGCGGGTGCAGGAGATCCTGGACCGGCTGTCGCGACGCTACGGCACCGACAACATCCACTTCATGGTGCTGCCCACCGCCGTGTTCGTGCGGGTCCGCACTCCGGAAGGCTCCGCGGTCGACATGCTCGACGCGTCGGTCGGCACGTTGCCGCTGGACCAGATCGCCGGGCTCTACCGGCTCATCGACAAGATCGAAGCCGACGCGCCGCCGCCGCTGGAGGCGTCGAAGGAACTCGACGCGATCCTGTCGGCGAAGCCGGGCAGCCCGCCCTGGCTGATCCTGCTCGGCCAGGTGGTGCTGACCGTGGGGCTCGGGATGATGCTCAATCCGGCGGCCAGGGCGCTGGTCGGCTACGTGGTGCTAGGTCTGGTCGTCGGGCTGCTGACCCAGTTCGCCGACAAGGTGCGGCTGCTGTCGCTGGCGCTGCCGGTGCTCGCGGCGGCGCTGGTGGCGATGCTGGCCTTCGGTTTCCCCGGCACGCTGTCGGGTGGGCAGCCGACCCAGCTGGTGGTGCCCGCGATCGCCACGCTGCTGCCCGGCGCCATGCTGACCAACGGCACCATCGAGCTGGCGACCGGGTCGATGGTGGCAGGCGCGAGCCGGGTGGTCTACGGCATCAACATGCTGTTCCTGCTGGCCTTGGGCCTGTACGTGGGCATCAGCCTGCTCGGTGAACTGTCGAGCGCGCCGGTGAGCCAGGCGCAGCTGGGCTGGTGGGCGCCGCTGGTGGGGGTGCTGCTGATCGGCTACGGGCACTCCTGGCGGTCGAGCGCGCCGCAGAACTCGGTGGGCTGGCTGCTGCTCGTGCTGTATCTGACCTATCTGGCGCAGTTCCTCGGCAAGACCATCTCGGGGCCGCTCACCGGCACCTTCCTGGGCGGGCTCGTCGCGGTGCCCGCCGCCTATCTGATCCAGGGCCGCACGCACGCGCCGCCGCGGCAGGTGGCGTTCCTGCCCGCGTTCTGGATGCTGGTGCCCGGCGGCATCAGCCTCACCGGCGTCTCCGAGGTGGTGCTGCACTCCACCGGCTCGACGTCGGCCACGGGGCTGGAGGTGGTGGTGTCGGCGCTGCTGTCGGTGATGTCGATCGCGCTGGGCGTGATGGTCGGCTCCGGCCTGATGGCGACGCGCACCCCACACATGGGACCGTTCATCGAGACGATGCTGCCGCAGACCCACCTGCCGTGGCAGCACCGGACCGAGCCGCCGGAAAAGTCCGACCCAGACAGCTGAACCGCCTGGTCAGGCGGTGGCGGCGGTGGTCTCGACCGGGGTGGCGCCGACGAGTTCGTCGAAGCGGGCGATCACCTTCTCGTGGTACAGCGCGAACAGATCCTCGAACAGGGCCAGCTGCGCCTCGGTCGGCGCCGACTCGGCGTCCCACACCGCGAGCAGCGCCCGCCAGACCAGCACGTGCAGATCGGGCGCCACCGCGAAGTAGGCGGCGATCGCCTCGGGCACCTCGACGACCATGTCGGCCACCGAATTCAGCACGGCGCGTTGCATGCTCATCCCGAGCACGCCGAGCAGCTTGCGCACCAGGGCGATCTCGGCGGTGATGATCCGCACGTGGTCGGGCACCGGCTGGCGGGCCAGCGCCTCCAGCTCGTCGACGGCGGCGGCGAGCTCGGCGGGATCGAGTTCCTTCTCGGCCTCGGTGTAACCGAGCAGCGCCTCGAGCACGATGCCGCGCTCCACCTCGACGATGTCGGTGAACATCTCCGCGGCCACGACCGGCGCGGTCACCGAGAAGCGGAACAGATGCCGATAGACATCCATGCCGCCCTCTTCGCGCACATCGCGGATGGTGAAGCCCTTGCCGCGGCGAGCCTCGACGAAACCGTAGGACTCGAGCCTGCCGAGGGTGAGTTGCGCGGTGGCCCGGTTCATCCCGAATTCGTCGGCGACCTGGCGGACCGAGGGCATCAGGTCACCGGGCCGGTACTCGCCGGTGGCCACCCGGCGCGCCAGTTCGTCGGCGACGTCGGCGACCACCGTCCGGGCTCCCATCGAAACAACACCTCTCGGTCATCATCCGGCTACGTCCCAGACAGTTTATGCGCTCGCACTCCGGCCCGCACGCACCCGCGACCGCTGTGGGGCGGTTCACGCCGACGCGCCGATCATCCACCCGAACCGACCGAGCGGCCTGTTCGGCAAGCAGCAGGCAACGTTCCCGAACGGCACGCGGAGTACCGGACAACCGGTGGAAACTCGCAAGACAACGCGACTATGTGGATCAGACAGCGTTGCGCGACATCATGTTCGGTTACCCCCGCAACCTGACGGCAAAACGGCCGATCCTCAGATCATGTCCTTCTCACCCATCCAGCGCATGATCGGCCAGCCCAGCAGGACGGGAATCCAGCAGGTCAGCACGCGGTAGAGCAGGACGGCGGGGACCGCGATCTCGGCGGGGACGCCGAAGGCGGCCAGACCACCGATCAGCGCCGCCTCCACCGCGCCGACGCCGCCGGGTGTGGGCGCGGCCGAGGCCAGCGTGCCGCCGATCATGGTGACGATGGTGACGGCGACGAAGTCGGTCCCGCCGCCGAAGGCCTCGACACTGACCCACAGCGCCAGCGCCTGCCCGAGCGTGATCGCCCCGCAGCCGCCCACGATCATCGAGAACCGGATCGGGTCGCGCGCCAGATCGGCCAGTTCGCCGAGCACTTCCTTGAGCTGCGGGCGCACCGAATGATTCACCCAGCGCCGCAGTGTCGGCACGAACATGAACGCGCCGATCAGGCCGACACCCACACCGGCGGCCAGGTACAGCACCGTCGCGTCGGGCACGATGTGCGCGAGATTGGTGGAGGTGCCCGCCACGATGCTGAAGACCACCAGCAGCACCAGGTGGGTGATCACCTGCACCGACTGTTGCAGCGCCACCGCGGCGGTGGCCCGCATCGTCGTCATGCCCGCCTTCTGCAGGAAGCGCACGCTCAGCGCGAGACCGCCGACACCGGCGGGCGTCGTGGTGGCGACGAAGGTGTTGGCCAGCTGTTCCAGGAACAGATCGCGGAACCGCGCCACCCAGCCCGCGCAGGCGCCGAGCGCGGCCGCCGCGGCGACATAGGTGATCGCCGAGATCACCAGACCGAGCAGCGCCCACCACCAGTTCAGCGTGCGCAGCTGGCTGAAGAAGGTCGGCACCTGGCTGAAGAACGGATAGGCCACGTAGACCAGCGCGAACAGCAGCACCAGCTGGATCAGCTGATTGCGGCTGAACCGGGTGAGCTGTTCGGACTGGATGCGGTCGTGCCCGGTTCGCTCGCGCACCTCCTCGCGGGCGGTGGCCATCACCTTGGTCCACTGCGGCACCGACTTGCGGATCCCGTTCGGCATGGCCGATTTGGTCAGCCGCCGGGCCGCGGTGACGACGGCGCGCTCACCGAGCACGTCGATCGCCGCCGACACCGCCTCGTGCTTGCCGTACAGCGAGGTCGTGCTCACCAGCAGCTGGGCGATGTCGGTCTGGCGCTGGGCCTCGGAGGCGCCGAACTCGGCGGCGGCGAAACCGCCGAACAGGGTGTCGCCCTGGCTGACCCGCACGTAGTCGGGCGGCAGATCGCCCATGCTGATCTGGTTCTCGTGCAGTTTCGCCAGCGACCGCCACACCCCTGGCAGCACCTGCGCCGACAGTTTCCGGATCGGCGTTCCGTGGGGAACGGTGTGCGCGTACAGCATCCAGCCACGGTCCAGTCCGGCCACCGCGACCTGATGGCAGTCGGCCATTCCGAGATCGCCGATCGCGATGCCCATCAGCGCGCGGTGCTCCACCGCCCGGTGCATCGAACCGTGCAGCGGCGCGGTCTCGCCGGAGCGGAAGGTGATCCAGCGCCACAGCTGTTTCACCGCGCCGAAGCTGCGCTGGTTCTTGCCGTACATCTCGACGACGATCTCGCGCTCGGGCCCGTCGACCGTGGTGCCGAGCAGCAGCGGCCCCCGCCCGGCGGGCCGGTCGACCCGGAAGGCGCGCACGGTATAGCCGCGCCGGGCCAGTACCCGCACCGCCGCCTCCAGCGGTACCTCGAGCGCGGGCGTGCCGACCAGCCAGACGATCACCGCGCCCACCAGCCAGCCGACCACCAGCCCGAACATCGCCCTGGCCGGCACCACCGAGCTGACCACCAGGTGGATCGGCGCGAACATCAACAGCAGGAACCACATCCAGCGCCGCGGGCGCACCGGCAGCCAGGGGCTGGACACGGTGAGCATGGCCGCGAGCATGGCGATCCAGCGCGGATCGTCGAGGAACTGGGCCAGGAAGGTGTCGAAGCGGTCCGGTACCGGCAGATGCCATTTCGGCGTCGAGATACCGGTGCCGGTGGTGGACAGCGCCAGCAACGCGAGCAGGCCCGCCGCGGCGTAGCCGGCCAGCAGCTTCCACTGCCTGCGCAGCACCAGTTCGATCAGGATCGCGAACGGCAGGGCCAGGATGAGCATGCCGTAGACGAGATAGACCAGCGTCGACTGATCGGGGCTGAGGAAATCGACGATCTTGGACACCGAACGTTCCAGCGCGAGCCATTCCGGCCGGGTGATCAACGAGCCCGCAACCACCATACCGACCGCGATCGCCGCCAGCACGACCCGGATGATGTCGCTGGTCCGCCGGATCAGCGGCTGCAGGAGACTTCCCGTGACCGGGATCTCCCGACCGTCGACTCGCATGAGCCGCACGATACACACCGACACGCCGCCGACCCGCCGTGACATCGCACAATCCGCAGGTCATCGTCGGCTGGGTGAAGACCGTCACAGGCCGTCACATCGGGCGGCGCCACCGCGTCCAGGAAGCAGGGAAACACTCACTCCGCCGGAAGGAACTCCCATGCAGGTTCTGCTCGCAGGCGCCACCGGCGCCATCGGCCGTCCGCTGATCCGCGCGCTCACCGCCAGCGGTCACCAGGTGCGCGCCATCGTGCGCAATCCCGACGCGCACCCGCTGGTGCGCGAGCTCGGCGCCGAGCCGGTCACCGGCGACGTACTCGACCGTGACGGGCTGCTGCGCGCCCTCGACGGCACCGCCGCCGACGCCGTCGTCCACGAGGCCACCGCGCTGCGCGATGCCAAGGTGCAGCGCCGGATTCCGGCCGACGACCCGACCGGCCTGCTGCGCACCGTCGGCACCGCCAATCTGCTGGCCGCCGCCGAGCTGGTGGGCGCCGGCCGCTTCGTCACCCAGTCGCTGATCCTGGGCTACGGCTACCGGGATCACGGCGACCGGCCGCTGACCGAACGCGACCCGTTCGGGGTCTACACCGGCGGCGTGGCCGACGAGGTGGTGCGCGCGACCGTCGCCGGGGAGCAGCAGGTCTTCGACGCGCCGGTCGACGGGATCGCGCTGCGGTACGGCCTGTTCTACGGCCCCGGCGCGTTCAGCGACCTGTTCGCCGACATGATGCGCAAGCACAGCCCGGTCGGCCCGCTCGGCGCGGGCGGCGTGAACAGCTGGCTGCACGTCGAGGACGCCGCCGCGGCGACGGTGGCCGCGCTCGAACGCGGCGTGGCGGGCCGCGCCTACAACCTCGCCGACGACACTCCGATCACCTGGCGCGAGTTCTTCGCCGAGGTCGCCCGCAGCCAGGGCACGCCCCGCCCGATCCGGCTGCCCGCGTGGATGATCAAGCTGGCGGTGCCCTATATCGGTGCGCTCATGGTGGACACCTCGATGCGGATCTCGAGCGCGCTGGCGCACGAGGAGCTGGGGTGGCGGCCGCGCTACGCGAGTGTGGCGCAGGGGCTGGCCGCGCGCTGAGCGCTCAGTGCCGGGCCCGCGCGGCGACGGCGGCGCGGTCGTGGGCGGGGATCAGTTCGATGTCGCCGGGCAGGGCGTGCAGGCGGTGCACGGTCTCGAAGGCGGCGTCGCGGTCGGCGTCGAGCAGTTCGCCGAGCAGCGGCGCCTTCTCCCGGATGAGCCGCACCTGCAGGGTGCTCCACACCGCGTCGCCCGCCAGCAGTACCCGCGTGCCGTCGTCCACCGCGAGCAGCACGCCGACGCTGCCCGGCGTGTGCCCGGCCAGGTCGACCAGCAGCACCGAGCCGTCACCGAACAGGTCATGGCTGCGCGCGAAGGTGAGCACGGGCGGTCCGTCGAGTTCGTAGAGGTCGAAGACCCGGCCGCGCAGCGGGCCGCGCGCGACCCCGATCGGAGCGTGCGATCCGCCCATGGCCCAGTGGTATTCGGCGGCAGGCACCCGGATCGGTACCCAGCCGGGCAGTTCGTACAGGCCCGCGACGTGGTCCCAGTGCAGGTGCGTCGGGAGGACGAAATCGATGTCGGCGCCGTCCAATTCGTGCGCGGCGAGCGCTTCGCTGAGGCCCCGCACCGGCCGGTCGGGGGCGACCAGCAGCGGGACGGGGAACGGCAGCTCGGGCAGTACCCGCTGGTGCACGCCCGCGCAGATCGCCGGGTCCACCAGGAAGGTGGCGGCGGGGTGACGCACCAGGAAGGTCGACATGGTCAGCGGCGTCGAAGCCACCGTGCGCACGCCTTCGGCCACGATGGTGGTCGGGGCGGACAGGTCGGCCTGCACCAGCGCGGTGAGGCCGACGGTGGTGCGCGCCGGGGGAATCGGCGCCGGCACCAGGTCGGCGAGGAAGGCCGCGTCGCGCCCACGCGGACACACCAGCCGGGGCACCGTCGCGGCAGCGGCGACGCAGCAGGCGAGAAGCGTCGATAACATCGGACTGCGCTCACCCATAACTGTCACCGTAGGCGATCCCCCAGACCCCGACCACCGGTCTCTTTCCCCGGCCGGTAGCCCGATACCGATCGCGCAAACAAACGACAACATCCAGCGACCGTTCCGCTAACCCCGGCGAGATCGGCGGATGATGAGGCGATGGCAGAGCAACTCGTCCAGGTGCAGTGGAAGAACGCCCCGGAAGATCACGACTATCCGGCCGCGGCCGACTACCTCGACCTGGTGGCCGACAAGCCGGTGGTCGCGGCGATCATCGCCGATCTCCGCAGCGCACCGGTGGTCGTGAAGAAGGCGAAAGACATTCTGCGCGCGTCCCGGCTCGACGCGCTCACCCCCGACAATCCGCACGTCCGCAAGGACCTGCTCAAGATCAACGAGGGCCGGAAGCTCTCGCCGATCCTGCTGGTCCGTGGCGACTGCCGCAAGAATGTGCCGATGCTGATCGCCGACGGCTACCACCGGGTGTGCGCACTCTACTTCGCCGACGAGAACGCCGAGATCCCGGCCAAGATCGCCGCGATGCCGTGACCTTCGCGACCCTGGCGCTGGTCGTCGCGCTCGGGGTGATCGGACCGCTGCTCGCCCTGCCGAAACGACTGCATCTGCCCGTACTGCTCGGCGAACTGCTGGCCGGGATCGTCTTCGGGACGACCGGCCTGCAGATCCTCGACCCCACCGATCCGATCTTCGTCTTCCTGGCCGACATGGGTTTCGCGCTGGTGATGTTCGCGGCGGGCACACACGTGCCGGTGCGCGATCCCGCCGTACGCGGCGCGCTCGGCGCCGGCATCGTGCGGGCGGCGCTGGTCGGCGTGGTGGCGGCGGTCGCGGGGTGGGCGGTGGCGGCGGTCTTCGACATCGGGCATGCCGCGATCTACGCGGTGCTGATGGCGTCGTCCTCGGCGGCCATGGCCCTGCCGATCATCGACTCGCTGCGGTTGAGCGGTCCGCCGGTGCTGGCGCTGACGGCCCAGGTCGCCATCGCCGACACCGCGTGCATCGTCGCCCTGCCGCTGGTGATCGACCCGGGCAACGCGGCGCGAGCCGCGCTCGGTGCGGTGGTGATCGCGGCGTGCGGCGGCGTGATGTTCCTGATCCTGCGCTACGTGCAGAAGACCGGCGCGCAACGGCAGGTGCATGAAGTCTCGGAGGAACGGAAGTTCACCTTGGAGCTGCGGGTGAGCCTGGTGCTGGTGTTCGCGCTGTGCGGCGTGGCCAGCGCGATGCATGTCTCGATCATGCTCGGCGGCTTCGTGGCTGGACTGGCGGTGGCAGGCATCGGCGAACCCCGCCGGGTCGCCAAGCAGGTGTTCGCGATCAGCGACGGACTACTGGCGCCGCTGTTCTTCGTCTGGCTCGGCGCGAAGCTGAATCTGCGCGAATTCGGGGAGCACCCGCAGTTCATCCTGCTCGGCGTCACGCTCGGACTCGGCGCGGTCGTGGTGCACTGGTCGACGCGGCTGATCGGCCAGCCGTTGGCCTACGGCACGCTGGCGGCGGCCCAGATCGGGGTGCCGGTCGCGGCGGTGACGGTGGGTAGTCAGCTGGGTGTGCTCGTGCCCGGCGAGGGGTCGGCGATCATGCTGGCCACCCTGTGCACGATCGCGGGCGCGACCGTGGCGGCGAGCCGGCTGGCGGCGAAGGCGCCGGTCTAGTCGGCGCGACCCATCAGTCGATCGGTTTCGCGGCGTTCCCGCTTGGTCGGCCTGCCCGCTCCGCGTTCACGCTGCGGAATGGAGGCGAGCAGTTCCTTCGACGGGGGCGGCGGGCTGCGGTCGATCATGCACTGCGCGGCGATCGGTGGTCCGACGCGCTTGTGGATGATCCGTTCGACGATGACGATCCGCTCTATCCCGCCGTGCCGGATCTTCACCTCGTCACCGAGCTTCACCTGCTGAGCGGGCTTCACGGTGACGCCGTTGATCCGCACGTGTCCGGCTCGGCAGGCTTCCGCCGCGGCCGACCGGGTCTTGAACAATCGAACCGCCCAGGTCCAGGAGTCCACACGGGCCTGGGTGGTGGAACGTTGTTCTGCGGGGCTCACCCCTTAGACGATACGGCGAGCCGTCACGACGTCGTCGGCGCTGAGGTGGGTGTAGGACACCGGGGTGCCCGACTGCACCGCGTTCAGCAGCTGGCCGTTGCCCGCGTAGATGCCGACGTGGCCGCCACCGTTGGTGATGACGATGTCACCGGCCTGCAGGTTGTCGAACGAGACCGGCGCGCCGACGTGCGACTGCTCGAAGCTGGTGCGCGGCAGTTCGATACCGGCCTGGCGGTACGCCCACTGCACGAGGCCGGAGCAGTCGAAGCTCGACGGGCCGGCGGCACCCCAGGAGTACACGGCGCCCAGCTTGGTGCGGGCGGCGTCGAGAGCGACGTTGCCCGCGCTCTGCTGCTGCTGGAAGGGGTTGTCGAAGTTGACCGACGGCAGTTGCGGAGCTGCCTGGCCCTGCGGCGCCACCATCGACTGCAGCTGCTTCTCCAGCTGCTGCGCGGGCTGCTCGAGCTCGGGCGGCAGGTCGAAATTGCCGAGACCGGGAATGTTGATCGTGGCGGCCTGCGAAATCGCGGGCATCGCACCGGTAGTGGCGGCCACTGCACCCATGACGAGCGCACCCTTGACGGAATTCGGCAGTCGAGAATCCCGCTGCAAGCTGTGTTTACCCACCGAGACGAGTCTCCGATCTTGCTGCTCTCCCGCCGCTGCGCCGAAATCGCTTGGCGATGACGACTATTCGACGGAGACTCAATGGCGCCGCTTCTCTGACGAAGCGACAGACTCCACTAAGTCACGAGAAGATTACGGCCTGTGATGCGGCCTGTCCAGCGAAGCACGCAAGTTGTTTTCCCGCAGCCGTGAAAGCCCAGAACACAGGCTTCGCCCCCGGCGTGTCGCCACGCGTCACGAATCTATCGCGCCGCGCGGCGGAAGCGTTATCAACCGCGTCCGGCGCGCCGCGCCAGCGTTCGCTCGAGCTCGCCGATCCGGGCGCGCGCGTCGGCCAGGTCGATCTCCAGCCTGCCGAGGGCGATCAGCAGCGGCGCGAGCGCGAGCGCGGGCAGCACCTGCGGGTCGTCGCCGCCGGGCTCGGTGGCCGCGGCGCGCAGGAAGACCCGGATCGACTCGGTCAGGTGCGCGTCCGGCGGCAGCTCGACGAGGTCGAGGAATTCCAGCGACGAGGTCGCCTGACGCTCGCCGCTGGAGTCCCACTGCGGTTCCTCGGACATGCCACTCCGTTCCGTCGACGCACTCGTCTTCCTGTCGATAGCAGTATCTAGGACACAGCGCAGAGTTACCGAGATTCGCCTGGCGATCCGCGCTACGGTTGTCCGGCATGGACCCCGTGCGCAATCCCTACGCACCCGGCGCCGGCCAGCGTCCACCCGAATTGGCCGGACGGGACAAGCAACTGGCCGCCTTCGACATCGTGCTCGAGCGGGTCGCCCGCGGCAGGCCCGAGCGCAGCGTGATGCTCACCGGACTGCGCGGCGTCGGAAAGACCGTGCTGCTCAACCAGCTTCGCTCGGCCGCCATCTCGCGCGGCTGGGGCACCGGCAAGATCGAGGCCCGACCGGACCAGGACCTGCGCCGTCCGCTGTCCTCGGCGCTGCACATGGCGGTGCGCGCGATCGCGATGGCGCACCGCAATCCCGAGCACGTCGACGACTTCCTCGGCATCCTCAAGGCCTTCGCCCTGCGCGCCACCGCCGACAAGGGCATGCGCGAACGCTGGCAGCCCGGCATCGACGTGCCCGCGGTGACCGGCCGGGCCGATTCCGGCGACATCGAGATCGACCTGATCGAGCTGTTCAAGGAGGCCGCGGCGCTGGCCGCCGACATCGGCGTGGGGATCGGCATCTTCATCGACGAGATGCAGGACCTGGGCCCGGCCGACGTGTCGGCCATCTGCGGCGCGTGCCACGAGCTGAGCCAGGACGGGGCGCCGCTGATCGTCGTCGGCGCTGGGCTGCCGCATCTGCCCGCGGTGCTCTCGGCGTCGAAGAGCTATTCGGAGCGGCTGTTCAGCTATCACCGCATCGACCGGCTCGACCGGCAGTCGGCCGACCTGGCGCTGATCGCTCCGGCCGAACGCGAGGAGGTGAAGTTCACCGAGGACGCGCTCGACTCGCTATACCAGAAGGCCGACGGCTACCCGTATTTCGTGCAGGCCTACGGCAAGGCCGCCTGGGATCAGGCGCCGGACAGCCCGATCACCGCCGAGGACGTCGACGTGGCGGCGCCCGCCGCCGAGGAGGAACTGGCGGTCGGCTTCTTCGGCTCCCGGTACGAGCGGGCCACCCCGGCCGAACGCGAGTACATGCGCGCCATGGCCGACCTGGCGGGCGACGACGGCCCGGTCGCCACCGCCGCGGTGGCCGCCGAGCTGGGCCGCAAGCCCGCCTCGGTCTCCCCCGCGCGGGACGGCCTGATCAAGAAGGGGCTCATCTATTCGGCCGAGCGCGGCACGATCGGCTTCACGGTCCCGCACTTCGGCCGCTACCTCCGGAGCGTATGACCATCTTCAAAGCTCTAGCGAATGCGCTAGACAGCAGAAGATTCTCCCGGCGAACTCGCCGACCAGCCCCATCTATCGATTTCTTGGTTCGGCGCTAGAGTTCCGTAGATTCTCCTGCATAACGGCGGGCCCCCGCCCGGATTCGGTTGCGCATCGGCTGCATAACGCCAGGATTGGCGCGCTAACGCCCCGGAAATCTGTTTCGAAACACGGGGTACAGCGCTCCAGCAGCACAGGAGGCGTCATGTCGGAGAACATCGCCATCGCCGCACCGGCGGGCCGTCGGGCCACCGTCGTCGCCGACGACGGCGTGCCGATCGCGGTCCGCCTCTTCGGCAGCGCCGACGCCGCGGTCACCGTCGTCTTCGTGCACGGACACTGCCTGCACACCGAATCCTGGTCCTTCCTGCGCGAGCATCTGCTCCGGCACTGGGACGCCGACACCAGGATGGTCTTCTACGACCACCGCGGGCACGGCGAATCCGGTCACGCCGGCCACGAGACCTACACGATCGACCAGTTGGCGGCCGACCTCGACGCGGTCCTGCGCGCGGTCGCGCCCACCGGCCCGGTCGTCCTGGTCGGCCATTCGATGGGCGCGATGGTCCTGCTGGCCTACGCCCGGCTGTTCCCCGCGGCAATCGGCGAGCGCATCGCGGGGATCGGGCTCATCTCCGGCGCCGCCGCCGGGCTCACCGAGGTGGGCCTCGGCAGGCTGCTCAACCGGCACGCCGTGGCGTCGCTGCAGCGGGTGGTGCTGCACGCGCCCGGCGTGCTGCAGGCCTCGAAGCGCTTCTCGCGCTGGATCTTCGGGCCGCTGATCCGCGAGGCGAGCACCGGGACCCGGCGGGTGAACCCGCGGGTCTGGGCGATCGCGACCGCGATCCTCAACGACACCCCGCTGCTGACCATGTCGGGTTTCCTGAGCTCACTGCGCGACTTCGACGAGGCGCGCACCCTGCACCGGCTGGGCGATCTGCCCGCCCTGGTGCTGGCGGGCTCGGCCGATCTGATGGTTCCGTTCGCGCATTCGGTGGTACTCGCCTCGCAACTGGCGGGCGCCGAGCTGGTCCGGCTGGAGGGGGCGGGACACGGCGTCATCCTCGAGCGCGCCGAAGAGGTCGCGCACTCGATCGCCGGCCTGGTCGAGCGCGCCGCGGCGGGCATCGGCAAGAACTACGCCGTGGCGGGCTGACCCCGGAGTTACCGGACGGCAACCGCCGATCCGGGCCAACTACGGGCGCAAACGGAAAAGCTCGGTTATTGTGGTGGAGATCACGTTGTGTGGTGAGTCACACGGCTCGGTGCAGTGCGGCCCGGGAGTTTTCGGGCGTACCCGTGATCCGGACGAGTCGGTATGCCCGCCATATACACAGGAGGTAACGATGACACGCAGCGATATCGCGGAACTGCGCTACGCGGTCGGTCAACTCCGGCAATCGATCGGCGCACTGCGCTCCAACTACGGCGACGCGGCCACCGTGCGCAGGCTGGAGAACGACCTCGAGCGGCTCGTCATCGACGCCGAGGAGTTCGAGCAGGCACCGCCGCCGGAGCTCGCCGTCCCCCGCAGGGCGGAACCGATCTACGTCCCGGACAGCAAGTCCGACGAGGCCGCCTGGATGGGCGCGCAGGACGAGGGCCTGGGCTTCCACTCCCGCCCGCGGACCAAGTAACAACCGAAGACCTGTTCACCGGCGCGACGGCTCTGCCACCCAGGGTCGTCGCGCCGACCCCTGTTCAGGCCCGGTGTCTGCCCGGCCGCCGCCCACTCCGGACGCCGTGGAACCTGGCTCCGCGCGGGGTCTCGGCCGGTTCCGGCGCGTCCGCCGATTCGAACAGCGCGGCGATGCCGTGGTCGTGCCCCAGCGCGATGGCCTCCAGCCCGTAGCGGCCGCCGGTGCGGCCGAGTTCGTGCAGCATCGTCGTCATGATCCGCAGGCCGGTGGCGCCGACCGGATGACCGAGGGCGATGTCGGAGCCGTTCACATTGAGCCTGCCCAGCGGATCCAGCTCCCACTCGGTGGCCAGCGCCAGCACCTCCACCGCGTACCCCTCGTTGATCTCGAGCAGGTCGATCTCGTCGAGCGAGCAGCCGGTGCGGGCCAGCAGTTTCGCCACCGCGGGCGCGGCGCCGAGCGCGGGGCCGACGCTGTCGCAACCGGCCGCCGCCCAGCCCGCGAGGAAGGCCATCGGGGTCAGGCCGAGTTCGTCGAGCCGGTCCTCCGCCACGACCAGGCAGGCCGAGGCGCCGAGCCGGTGCGCGCTCATGTTCCCCACCGTCACCACGCCCTCGGCGAGCAGCGGCCGCAACCCGGCCAGCGTGTGCGTCGACAGGTCGTCGCGCACGCCCTCGTCGCGCGTGATCCCGTGCTCGGCCACGCCCGCGGCCACCCCCACCGGCACCACCTCGGCCGCGAAGGCGCCCTGCCGCCAGGCCCGCGCCGCCTTGCGATGACTGGCCACCGCGAACTCGTCGGCCGTCGTGCGGTCGATGCCGTAGTAGTGCGCGAGCCGTTCGGCATTGCGCAGGCCCGCCGTCCCGCCCGGCAGGGTCGACGGGGTGGCCGCGCACTCGACCCCGCCGGCGACGACCACGTCGGCGGCTCCGGTCTGCACCATCATCGCGGCCGTGATCACCGCCTGCAGCCCGCTGCCGCCGTGCCGGTCGGTGAGGAATCCGGGCACCGCGAACGGCAGCCCGGCCCCGCGCGCGGCCAGCGCGCCGATGGCGGGAACGTCGGCGAGCCCGCCGTCGACACAGGCCATCGCGACGTCCTCGATCCGCAGCGGGTCGATCCCGGAACGCTCGAGCACGGCCGATAGCACCGTGGTCGCCAGCCACTCGGCGGGCATCCCGGACAGCGCGCCGCCCTCCACGCCGCTCGGCGTTCGGACGGGCGCCACGATCGCGGCTCTTCTCATGGGTGACAGGGCACCACAGCTTTGTTGCACCGGGATGACCGGTTGTCACGGGAATGATCATGTGACCGAGATCACCACCGTGTTCCGGAGGGCGTTGGGTGAGACCCGGCTCGAGCGGCGAGAACACAGGCGTATGGTGCTCCACATCACAATTCATCGCGGTGGGGAATGATCAACCGCCGCACGGCCTAGATCAGCGAGGCATCCACGTGAGTGCCGCACCGACCGCCACCCCGTCGTCCGGGACCGGCGTCTTCAGCAAGACGCGGGCCCGTATCGCCGCACGGACCCTGCGTACCGATCGATGGTGGCTGCCACCCTTGCTCACCGCGCTCGGGCTGGGCGCCTTCGTCGTGTACGCGACGATCAGATCCTTTGTGCGCACGGCCTATTGGGTGCCGCAGTACCACTATCTGACGCCGTTCTACTCCCCCTGTCTGAGCGATTCCTGCGTGCCGGGCTCGAGCCACTTCGGCACCCCGTTCGGCGAGCTGCCGATGTGGATCCCGCTGGGCTTCGTGGTCCTGCCGTTCCTGCTGGGCTTCCGCCTGACCTGCTACTACTACCGCAAGGCCTACTACCGGTCGGTGTGGTTCTCCCCGCCCGCCTGCGCCGTGGCCGAACCGCACGCGCGCTACACCGGGGAATCGCGGCTGCCGCTGATCATCCAGAACTCGCACCGTTACTTCTTCTACGTCGCGCTGCTGGTCTCGCTGATCAACACCTGGGACGCGATCACCGCATTCCACGGCGAGACCGGCGGATTCGGCTTCGGCCTCGGCAACATCGTGCTCACGGTCAACGTGATCCTGCTGTGGGCCTACACGCTGTCGTGCCACTCGTGCAGGCACATCGCAGGCGGCAGGCTTAAGCACTTCTCCGCCCACCCGGTGCGCTACTGGTACTGGACCCAGGTCTCCAAGCTCAACACCCGCCACATGGCGCTGGCCTGGACCACGCTGGGCACCCTCGTGCTCACCGACTTCTACGTGATGTTGGTTGCCAGCCAGACCATTTCGGACCTGCGGTTCGTCAACTGAATCGCGTCGACTCCAGGAGCTAGTTCGAATGTCAGAAGTGGAACAGCACGACTACGACGTCGTGGTGATCGGGGCGGGCGGCGCGGGTCTGCGCGCGGTGATCGAGGCCCGCGAGCAGGGTCTGTCGGTGGCGGTGGTGTGCAAGTCGCTGTTCGGCAAGGCGCACACCGTGATGGCCGAGGGCGGCTGCGCGGCGTCGATGGGCAATGCCAACGAGAAGGACAACTGGCAGACCCATTTCCGCGACACCATGCGCGGTGGCAAGTTCCTCAACAACTGGCGGATGGCCGAGCTGCACGCCCGCGAAGCCCCCGACCGGGTGTGGGAGCTGGAAACCTATGGCGCGCTGTTCGATCGGACCCCGGACGGCCGGATCAGCCAGCGCAACTTCGGCGGCCACACCTATCCGCGGCTGGCGCACGTCGGCGACCGCACCGGTCTGGAACTCATCCGCACCATGCAGCAGAAGATCGTGTCACTGCAGCAGGAGGACTACGCCGCCACCGGCGACTACGAGGCCAGGATCAAGGTCTTCGCCGAGTGCACCATCACCGAGCTGCTCACCGACGGCGGCCGCATCGCAGGCGCCTTCGGCTACTGGCGCGAGTCGGGCGGGTTCGTGCTGTTCAAGACGCCCGCCGTGGTGCTGGCCACCGGTGGAATCGGCAAGTCCTACAAGGTGACCTCCAATTCCTGGGAGTACACCGGCGACGGGCACGCGCTGGCGCTGCGTTCGGGCGCCACGCTGATCAACATGGAGTTCCTGCAGTTCCATCCCACCGGGATGGTCTGGCCGCCGAGTGTGAAGGGCATCCTCGTCACCGAGGGCGTGCGCGGCGACGGCGGCGTGCTCAAGAACTCCGAGGGCAAGCGGTTCATGTTCGACTACATCCCGCCGGTGTTCAAGGGCCAGTACGCCGAGTCCGAGGCCGAGGCCGATCAGTGGTTGCGCGACAACGACTCCGCGCGCCGCACCCCCGACCTGCTCCCCCGCGACGAGGTCGCCAGGGCGATCAACGAGGAGGTGAAGGCGGGGCGCGGCACCGAGCACGGCGGCGTGTACCTCGACATCGCCTCGCGCATGCCCGCCGACGAGATCGTGCGCAGGCTGCCGTCGATGCACCACCAGTTCAAGGAACTGGCCGACGTCGACATCACGGCCGAGCCGATGGAAGTCGGTCCCACCTGCCACTACGTGATGGGCGGCATCGAGGTCGACCCCGATTCCGGCGCGGCGGTGGTGGCCGGATTGTTCGCCGCCGGTGAGTGTTCCGGCGGCATGCACGGCTCGAACCGGCTCGGCGGCAACTCGCTGTCGGATCTGCTGGTGTTCGGCAGGCGGGCCGGACTCGGCGCCGCGGCCTACGTCAAACAGCTCCCCGACCGGCCGGTCCCGGCCGACGCCGATATCGCGGCAGCAACGAAAACCGCACTGGCGCCGTTCGATCCACCCGCGTCGGGCGAGGGGGAGAACCCCTACACCCTGCACGCCGAACTCCAGCAGACGATGAACGACCTGGTCGGCATCATCCGCAAGGAGCACGAGGTCCGCGAGGCCATCGAGAAGCTGGAACAGCTGCGCGCCAGGTACGCCGCGGTCGCGGTGACCGGCGCGCGCCAGTTCAATCCCGGCTGGCACCTGGCCCTGGACCTGGCCAACATGCTGCTGGTCAGCGAATGCGTGGCGCAGGCCGCGCTGCTGCGCACCGAGAGCCGCGGCGGCCACACCCGCGACGACCATCCGGGCATGAACCCGGACTGGCGCAACAAGCTGCTGGTGTGCGCGATCGACCCGGCCACCGCGCGGCGGCAGGTGCCCGCGGTGACCGTCACCCCGGCCGATCAGCTGCCGATGCGGGACGACCTGCTCGCCCTGTTCGAGCTGACCGAACTCGAGAAGTACTACACCGAGCAGGAATTGGCCGCGCATCCGGCGGCGGGCTCGACCGAGGGAAAGGCGTAACGATGGGGTACGACGCCCGGTTCCGGGTCTGGCGCGGTGATCTCGACGGTGGCGGTCTGGAGGACTTCACCGTGCTGGTCAACGAGGGCGAGGTGGTGCTCGACATCATCCACCGCCTGCAGGCCACCCAGGCGCCCGATCTGGCGGTGCGCTGGAATTGCAAAGCGGGCAAATGCGGTTCGTGCTCGGCGGAGGTGAACGGCAGACCGCGGTTGCTGTGCATGACGCGCATGTCGACGTTCACCCAGGACGAGGTGATCACGGTGACGCCGATGCGCACCTTCCCGATCATCAAGGACCTCGTCACCGACGTCTCGTTCAATTACCAGAAGGCAAGGGAGATTCCGTCGTTCGCGCCGCCGCCGGACCTGGCGCCGGGCGAGTACCGGATGAAACAGGTCGACGTGGAGCGCTCGCAGGAGTTCCGCAAGTGCATCGAGTGTTTCCTGTGCCAGAACACCTGCCACGTGGTCCGCGACCACGAGGACAACAAGCAGGCATTCGCCGGGCCGCGCTATCTGATGCGGATCACCGAATTGGAGATGCATCCGCTCGACACCGGTGACCGGCGGGAGCTGGCTCAGGAGGAGGCGGGCCTGAGCTACTGCAATATCACCAAATGCTGTACCGAGGTCTGCCCGGAACATATCAAGATCACCGACAACGCGCTGATCCCGCTGAAAGAGCGGGTGGTGGACCGTAAATACGATCCGATCGTCTGGCTGGGCAACAAACTGTTCCGGCGGTGACGTGCGGCGCTGTGTGGTCCCGCGGGCGAGACCACACAGCGACCACCACTTACAACACGGCAACCGTCCCTACTGCGACTAGTCCGACCAGTAATCCGATGAACAGCGCGCCGAGAAAAGAGCCGGTGAGCACGTAGATTCCGATCGCGGATACTCCGAAGAGCAATACGACGATCAGGCGCTCCACCCCGTCCTCAGGCGCCAGCCTCCGGTACCGGGGTGGCATCTTCTTCAACCCTCGGTCCATAACCCAGGGATACCCGGCCGTGTCTTGATCCAAACGTGATCAAGGACGATCGAACTCGCCGTCGTGCACGCCCGCGGTGAAGGCGGACCATTCGCTGGGCGTGAAGATCAGCACCGGTCCGCCCGCATTCTTGCCGTCCCGCAGCGCCACGTAACCGTCCGGCAGCATGGCCACCTCGACACTGCTGCCCTCCCCCGCGGCACCGGCGCGCAGCCAGGTGGCGCCGGAGGTGTCGATATCGCGCTTGCTGTTCACCGTGCGCCCAGCGCGCAGGCGAAGGCGCCGCTGTCGATGCTGTCGGTGAAGGCGTCCCAGCTCGGGCCGTCGAAGACCAGGGCGGGGCCGGCCGGGTTCTTGCTGTCGCGTACGCCGACGCGTCCGCCGTAGAGGAACGCCACTTCGACGCAGTCCTTGCCCGCGCCGCTGCGCGTGCTCTTGAACCAGTGTGCGTCGACGAGATCGAAACTCATGCCACATACTCCTTCGCGACCTGCCGCAGCAGGTGTCTACTGGGTTGACAGTCCAGCGCATGACGCTGGAGGCACTCGTGCGCCCGGTCGTACCTTCTGACATCCGCGCGTCGTTCCAGGTAGAGATCGCCGGTGAAGCCTTCGGCGTACACCACCGGTGGTTCGACCGGTTGCCCCTTGCTGTCGGTGCCGAACTCGAGAACCGTGAAAGGTCCGGTGGAGACTCCGAGTGGAACACCGGCGGCAAACGGCAGGATACGCAGTGTCACGTTGCTTCGCGTACTGATGTCGGCAAGGTGTCGCAACTGCGCAGCCATCACCTTTGCATCACCGACGATGCGATGCAATACCGATTCGTGCAAAACCACATCGATCTCGGCGGGTGAATGCTTACGGGTGATCAGCGCTTGTCGCTGCAACCGTAATGCGACGCGTCGATCCAGTTCGTCGACCGAATCCTGGGGATAGCCCAGTTGATTCAGCGCACGCGCGTAGTCGGCGGTCTGCAACAGGCCCAGGACCAATTCGGACTGATAAGCACGTAACCGACGTGCGGATGCCTCCAAACCCACATAGATATCGAAGTTTTCGGGAATGAGGTCACCGTAGGCGTGCCACCAGCTCTTCACCGCCGCCTGTTGCGCCAGTCCGGCCAGCCCTTCGGCGAGATCGTCGGGAATACCGTATATCCGGCACAACTCGTTGATGTCGATCGTCCGGATTCGGTCGGCCTGACCCTTTTCCAGCCGCTGCAGGGTGCTGGCGCCCCATTCCATCAACCGGGCCGCCTCGGCGATGGTGAGCCCGGCCTGCGTGCGCCAGTCGCGCAGATAGCGGCCGAGCTGGCGACGCGGCAGCGTCGAGGACACCCCCGCCGGGGCACCACCCGTTCCGATCGATGCGCTCGTTGCCACAGCCCCGCTCCCTCCTGTGTTCGCAACCCGTCACGACCCACAGCCCCGGCGTGACGGCGGATTTCGTCCACTATGGGGAATCCTGCACTCCCGCTTGGATCCTGTGCTGGGAATTCGCGGGGAAATCTCGGGATCGGCGTGTACACACCGGTAGCCGAGCGGTTGCGTGCTGTCCTTGATCCATGCAATTGAGCGATGTGAACATGCATATTGCCGCTGCACTGCTGGGTTGCGGCACCGATCCGGGCCCGATGGACGCCGAACAGGCGCATGCCGCAATGCAATTGCATCTCGACTGCACCGTCGACGAGTGCCGGGTGCGCAGGCGCGCCCGCACCACCCTGGTCGAGGCCGGACACTGCGTGCTCGAGCAGCGGGCGATCCGCTAGCGGTGCCGATGGTCGGTGATCGGGGTGCGCGGGCCGAACTTCGGTTTGATCGCCTGGCCGCTCAGGGCGAGCAGGCGCACCGCGCGATAGCGGTGTGGCCGTAGCGGTTCCAGATACTCCACCATCGCGTCGTCGTCGATCGGATGACCGAGCAGGCTCCAGCCGACCGTCGCGGCCAGGTGATAGTCGCCGACCGAAAGCGCGTCCGCGTCGCCGAAGGCGCGTTGCGCGGTCTCGGCAACCGTCCAGACACCGATGCCGGGCAGGCTGCGCAACCGGCGCGCGGCCTCCTCTGGGGGCAGCGTGGCCGTGCGCTCGATCGAGTCGGCGACCCTGGCCGCGCGCACGATGGTCTGCGCGCGCTGCGGTCCGACATTGGCCCGGTGGTACTTCCAGGACGGGATGTGCTGCCAGGTGCGCGCGTCGGGCGCGACCATCAGTCCGGCCGGCGCCGGACCGGGCGCCGCGGTGCCGAATTCGCGCACCAGGCTGCGCCAGGCGGCGAACGAGGACTTGGTGTGCACCTTCTGTTCCAGGATCGCGGGCACCAGCGATTCGAATACCAGCCCGGTCCGCAGCATCCGCAGTCCCGGCACCACGCGATGGGCTTCGACCAGCTTGGGATGCTCGGGGGCGAAATCGGCGAGGTCCTCGTCGAGGCACAGCATGCGCTCGAGACCGTCGATGAACTCCGCCGCGCCGGGACCCCAGGCGCTGGCCCGCGCGCCGTCGCGCCCGTCCTGGGCGAGCCGGAAGGTGACGACGCCGGTCGGCATCCGGGAGGCGTGCCAGTGCGCGCCCGTGGCGTCGACGTGATGGCAGGGATCGCCGCCGCCGCGCCGCAGCGGGACGACCGTGAGGCCCACGTCGAACGGCCTGCTCGACCGGACCGTCCTGGACAGCCCGGCCGTCGTCGGCTCGGGGTCGAGGATCTGATCGCGCACCCGACCATTGTGCGCGCCCGCCCCGGCAACGACGTCGATTCGTAATATTCGCCACGTCACGGGCGATATCTCCCCGACCGGCAAACAGTCGGCATCCCGTCGACGCAGGAGGTAACCGATGATCACGAACGCGCTCAACTGGCTGCTGGCGGCTTGGGGAAGCGGGTCCGCGGGCAGCTCGGGTTACCACATCCCGCCGGGAACGCTGCCCCACGGGAGCTGAGCGGGTCCTTCCGCGACATCTGAACCAGGTCGACACCCGGCGCGCCGTGGTTCGGCCGGTCAGGACGGTGTGTCCCGCCTCGGCGCTGGCCCGCTTCGGCCGCTCGCGGTCTCGGCTCCCGCACCGCGCGGTGGTCCGGGGGTTGGATCGAGCAGGTAGGACGCGAGTGGGATGCCTTCGACGGCGGCGAGCTGCGCGGCCTGGGTACGGCAGGAGAACCCGTCGGCCAGGAAGACGGTGCCGGGGTCGGCCGCGCGCAGGGCCGGGAGCAGGGAGTTCTCCGCGACGGCGACCGAGACATCGTAGTGGCCTTTCTGCATGCCGAAGTTCCCGGCCAGCCCGCAGCAGCCGGCGAGTTCCGCGACGGTGACGCCCATCGCGGCGAGCAGTTCACGCTCGGCCGCGAAGCCGCCGACCGCGTGCTGATGACAGTGCGGCTGCACGACGACCGACTCCCCGGTGCGCCGTGGTGGCCGCCAGCCGGGCTGGTCGAGCAGGAATTCGGCCAGGGTCCGCACCGACGCCGCGACCCGACGTGCGCGGGGGTCGTCGGGCAGCAGGTCGGGCAGGTCCGCCCGGAGCGTGGCGGTGCAGGACGGCTCGAGGCCGATGATCACCCCGCCCCGCGTCACGTGCTCGGCGACCGCGTCGAGGGTGGCACGCAGGCGAGCGCGCGCCCCGTCGAGCTGGCCGGTGGTGATCCAGGTCAGGCCGCAGCAGACGCGGGCGGTCGGGATCAGGACCCGGCAGCCGAGTTGTTCGAGGATCGCCGTCGCCGCGAGGGCATTGCCCGGGTCGAAGGTGTCGGTGAACGAGTCGACCCAGAGCATCACCTCGACAGTTTCGACCCGCGCCGGGCCGTCGCCGAGGGCGGTCGGGTTCCGCTCGGTGTGCTGGGGTGGGATCAGGTTTCGGTGGGTGGTTCGCCGCAGGGCGAGGGTCAGCGGTTCGGTGCGCTGGTTGCCGCCGAGTTCTGCCCAGATCCGCCGGAAGGGCGTGGCGGCGAGGGGTGGGGCGTCGCGTCGCGGGTCGATACCGACGGCGCGCATGCCGGTGCGGCGCAGGAAAGGCTGGGCCGCGAGGGTGTTGGCCAGGCGTGGAAAGCGCTGGGCGACAGCGAGCCAGCGGGGGAGCTGCCCCAGGACGTAGTGGTCGAGGGGGCGGCGGCGGCCGAGGTAGCGCCGGTACAGGGCCTCGGATTTGTAGGTGGCCATGTCGACGCCCGCCGGGCAGTCGGATCCACACGCCTTGCAGGACAGGCACAGGTCCAGTGATTCCTCGACGGCCGGTGCGCGCCAGTCGAGTTCGCCGCGCACGACTTCCTGGAGCACGCGGGCGCGGCCCCTGGTGGTGTCCTTCTCGTCGGCGGTCGCCAGGTACGACGGGCACATGAATCCGCCCGCGGCGCGAGTGTCGGCCCGGCACTTGCCGATTCCTACACATCTGTGCACAGCTGTGGACAGATCGCCCCCATCGTGGGGCAGCGCGAAACCGCCCGCCGACGGCAGGGGTCGCAACCCGGCCACGCGGAGATCGGCGTCCACCGGATTCGGCGCGATCAGCACGCCCGGATTGAGCAGGCCGTCGGGATCGAACAGCGCCTTGAAGTCCGCGAAGGCGGCACGGGCGGCGGGGGAGTACATCACCGCCAGCAGTTCGGATCTGGCGCGGCCGTCACCGTGTTCGCCGGACAGCGAGCCACCGTGCCGGACGACGAGTTCGGCGGCGTCGAACAGGAACTCCCGGAATCGCTGCGGCGCGTCGGTGATCGGAAGATCGAGCCGCACGTGGATGCAGCCGTCTCCGATGTGGCCGTACAGCAGGCCGTCGACCTCGTATCGGCCGGTGAGCTGGGCGAATTCGCGCAGGTAGGCGCCCAGCCGCTCGGGCGGGACGGCGGCGTCCTCCCAGCCGGGCCAGGCCGGTGCGCCCTCCGGTGTCCGGCCGGCCAGTCCCGCGCCGTCGGCCCGGATTCGCCAGAGTGCCGCGGTGGCACCGGGATCGGTGACGATGCGGTGATCGTCGGCGTGCGCTTCCCGGCACAGCCGCTCGGCCGCGGCCAGTGCCTCGGCCGGGGTGGCCCCCGCGGTCTCGACGAACAACCAGCCTCGCCCGCGCGGCAGTTCGGGCACGGTGCCACGGTGGGCCCGTACCCGGTCGACCAGGCCCGCGTCGATGCCCTCCACCGCGATCGGCGCGCAGCTCGTCACGGCCGCGACATCGTCTGCCGCCGTCGCGATATCGCGATAGCCGAGCACCGTCAGCACGGTCGCGCCCGGCAGCGGCGTGAGGTCCACTTCGGCCTCGAGCAGCAGCCCGCAGGTGCCCTCGGTGCCGACGAAGGCCTTGGCGATCGACGAACCCCGTTCCGGGAGCAGATGTTCCAGCCCGTAGCCGGAGGCCTGGCGCTCGAATCGGCCGAGTTCGGTGCGCAGCACCGCGAGATTCGCGGTGGTGAACGCGGCCAGGCCGGGCACCGCGGCCGGGTCGGCGCCGAGCACCCGCAGCGTGCCGGTGCCGTCGACGACGCGCAGTTCCCGCACCGTGTCGGAAGTGCGGCCCCAGGCCAGCGCGTGCGGCCCGCAGGCGTTGTTGCCGATCATCCCGCCGAGGGTGCAGCGATCCTGGGTGGACGGGTCGGGACCGAACCGCAACCCGTCGGGCCGCAGCCGTCGTTGCAGCTCGGACAGCACGACACCGGGCCGCACCCGGGCCGTGCGCGCCACCGGATCGACCTGCACCCCGCGCAGGTGCCTGCTGAAATCGACCACGATGCCGGGGCCGACGGCATTGCCCGCCACCGAGGTGCCCGCACCGCGCGCGGTCACCGCCAGGCCGTGCTCGCGCGCGAACAGGACCGTCGCGATCACGTCGTCGTCACGGCGCGGGAACACCACGAGGGTGGGCCGCACCCGGTAGTTGGAGGCGTCGGAGGCGTACTCGGCGCGGCGGCGGACCGACGCGTCCACCGGACAGGCGATCCGGGCCCGCAGGGCGTCGGCGAGCAGCTCCGCATTCCGGTCGGCATCCACCCGACCAGCTTATTTCCCCGTGTTCGCCGTCGGCGGAACCGTGGGCGGGCGGAAAGTATTTGCGATCAACCTTTGTTGAGGTTTTAGTGTCGGTGGGCAGGAGTTCGATGGGTGGGGAGCGAAGAGGAGCAAGCCAGTGAGTATCGAATCGGTGGCCTACAGCCAGATGTACCGGCGGATGAACGCGCCGGAGGAACAGCGGCCGTTCCGCCTCGCCACCGCGCGCCGCATCCTGCGTTTCGCGGAACCACACTGGCGGCGGATCTCGGGATTCCTCGTGCTCAGCGTGCTGGCGGCGGTACTGGGCGTGGCCACGCCGGTGCTGGCGGGCCGGGTCGTCAACGACATCGTCGGCGGTTCCGCGCCGCGCACGGTGGTCCTGCTCGCGCTCGCCATCGCCGGCCTGGCGATCCTGGACGCGGGGCTCGGCATCGTCATCCGCTGGCTCTCGGCCCGGATCGGCGAGGGCCTGATCCTGGACCTGCGCACCGCGGTGTTCGACCACGTGCAGAAGATGCCGGTGGCGTTCTTCACCAGGACCAGGACCGGCGCCCTGGTGAGCAGGCTCAACAGCGATGTCATCGGCGCGCAGCGCGCCTTCAGCGACACCCTGTCCGGCGTGGTCACCAATATCGTCACGCTGGTGCTGACGCTCGCGGTGATGCTCAGCATCTCCTGGCAGATCACCCTGCTGGCGCTGGTGCTGCTGCCCGTCTTCGTCATCCCGGCCCGCCGGGCCGGCAACCGGCTGGCCGCCATGCAGCGCGAGGCCGCCCAGCTCAACGCCGCCATGAGCACCCAGATGACCGAGCGCTTCTCCGCCCCCGGCGCCACCCTGGTGAAGCTGTTCGGCAGGCCGCAGCAGGAGTCCTCGGAGTTCGCGGTGCGCGCCACCCGGGTCCGTGACATCGGCGTCCGCACCGCGATGCTGCAGACCACCTTCGTCACCTCGCTCACCCTGGTCTCCGCGCTGGCCCTGGCCCTGGTCTACGGCCTGGGCGGCTGGTACGCCCTGCAGGGCAGCCTGGACGCCGGCTCGGTCGTCGCGCTGTCGCTGTTGCTGACCCGCCTCTACACCCCGCTCACCGCCCTGGCCAGTGCGCGGCTGGAGATCATGTCCGCGCTGGTGAGCTTCGAGCGCGTGTTCGAGGTGCTGGACCTGAAGCCGCTGATCGAGGACGCGCCCGGCGCGGTCCCGGTCGCCGACGGGCCGGTCGCGGTGGAGCTGGACGCGGTGAACTTCGGGTACCCCTCGGCCGACAAGGTGTCGCTGGCCTCGCTCGAGGACGTCGCCACCCTGGACACCAGGGGCGGGGTCGAGGTGCTGCACGAGGTGTCGCTGCGGGCCGAGCCGGGCCAGCTGATCGCGCTGGTCGGCTCCTCGGGCGCCGGTAAATCCACCATCGCGCAGCTGGTGTCGCGGCTCTACGACGTCGACTCGGGCGCGGTCCGGCTCAACGGCGCCGACGTGCGCGAGCTCACCACCGAGTCCATCCAGCGCACGGTGGGCCTGGTCACCCAGGACGGGCACCTGTTCCACGACACGATCCGCGCGAATCTGCTGCTGGCCCAGCCGGAAGCGACCGAGGAGCAGCTGTGGGACGCGCTGCGCCGGGCCCGGCTCGGCGAACTGGTCGACTCGCTGTCCGACGGTCTGGACACCGTCGTCGGCGAACGCGGCTACCGGCTCTCCGGCGGTGAACGGCAACGCCTCACCATCGCCCGCCTGCTGCTCAAGCAGCCGCGCGTGGTGATCCTCGACGAGGCCACCGCCTCGCTGGACTCCACCTCCGAGGCCGCGGTGCAGGAAGCCCTCACCGAGGCACTGCAGGGCCGGACCGCGCTGGTGATCGCGCACCGGCTCTCCACGATCCGCTCGGCCGACCAGATCGTGGTGCTCGAGCAGGGCCGCATCGTCGAGCGTGGCACCCACGCCGACCTGCTCAACGCCGACGGCCGCTACGCCGAGCTGTACCGCACCCAGTTCGCCGACGAACCGGTGCCGGTCACCAGCGTGGTCTGAGCGGACGGCCGGTGGGCTACAGCGCCGAGCCCACCGGCCGCAACGCGGTGACGATGGCCAGGGTCGGGGCGCGGCCCGCCTCGGTGTGGCCGAGCATCGCGTACTCGGCCAGCCGCTCGTCGCCGGAGCAGATGGCGTCGATGAGGTGGCGGTGTTCGTCGCGCTGCTGTTCGGCGCCGCGCTCGGTGGTCAGGAAGAACAGCCAGGCCATCCGCGCCAGGATGGTCCGCATCAGCTGGGTGAGCAGGCTGTTGCCGGACAGTTCCACGATCGCGCCGTGCAGCCGGGCATTGGTCTCGGCCAGGTGCAGCGGGTCCCGCGAGTCGGTGGCCCGCTGCGCGTCGCGCAGGGCGGCGAGCAGGGGAGCGCTGTCGTGGCCCTGCCGGATGCGGGCGGCGGCCAGCCGGGCGGCCAGCGGCTCCAAGCCGATTCGCACGTCGAACAACTCGTCGACCGCCGTGCGATCCCACGACCGCACCACCGCGCTGCGCCGGGGCAGCGCGCTGACGATGCCGTCGAATTCCAGCAGCGCCAGCGCCTCGCGCACCGGCAGCCGCGAGCTGCCGAGCTCGGCGGCCACCCGCGCCTCGGGTAACTTCTCCCCCTCGCGGTAGCGGCCGGTGATGATGGCGCGCCGCAGCTCGTCGTAGATCCGCCGGGTCTGGGAGGTGTCGTCGACGAGGTCGACCTGCCGATGTTGGTCTCGGGCCACCCGGCCAGTCTACGAATACCGCTGCGGCGGACCGGTGTTCAGAACTCGCCCGCGACCCCGACCACGGTGCGACCGGAGTGGGTGCCGTCCTTGATCGACTGCAGCACCGTGCCCACCTCGGCGATCGGGGTGAACGACTCGATCGTCGAAAGATGCTGGGGACGCAGCTCTTTGCCCAGCGCGGTCCACAGCGCGCGGCGCTTCTCGATCGGCAGGAACACCGAGTCGATGCCGATCAGGCTCACCCCGCGCAGGATGAACGGCAGCACGGTGGCGGGCAGCTCCGCGCCGCCGGTCAGTCCGCTGGCCGCGACGGCGCCGCCGTAGCCGATGGAGCTCAGGACGTGGGCCAGCGAGGCGCCGCCGACGCTGTCGACCGCCGCGGCCCAGATCGCCTTGTTGAGCGGGCGCGGTTTGGCGTCGGGATCGAGCGGGAGCCTGCCGATGACCTCGTTGGCGCCGAGTTCGGCGAGCAGGTCGTTCGAGCCGGTCTTGCCGGTCGAGGCGATCACCTCGAAGCCCAGGCCGGACAGGATGTCGATGGCGACGGTGCCGACGCCGCCGGTCGCGCCGGTGACCAGCACCGCGCCGTCGTCGGGGGTGAGGCCGCGGTCGAGCAGGGCCTGCACGCTCATGGCGGCGGTGAAGCCCGCGGTGCCGATGGTGGCGGCGTCGCGAGTGTCGAGGCCGTCCAGGCGCACCACCCATTCGGCGGGCACCCTGGCGTATTCGGCGAAGCCGCCGTTGCGGGACACACCCAGCTCGTAGCCGTGCGCGATCACCTGGTCGCCGGGGGCGAAATCGTCGACCTCGGACGCGACCACCTCACCGGTGAGGTCGATACCGGGCACGATCGGGTAGTTCCGCACCACGCCGCCACGCGGGGTGATCGCCAGCAGATCCTTGTAGTTGGCGCTCGAATAGTGGACTTTGATCGTCACCTCGCCGGTGCCGAGGAAATCCTCCCCGACCTGCTCGCGAGCGAGCACGATCCCACCGTCGTCTTCCCGGGCAACCATCGCGGAGTAATCCATCGCCCGAGCATACGAGGCGAACCGTGTCCGCGCGTGGACCAATCGTTCCTGATCAACCGTCCTGATCGGGCGGGAGCAGTTCCAGGCGGACGCCGAGCAGGCGGATGGGCCGGTCCAGTTCGAAGCGGTCGACGATGGCCAGCGCGGTCTCGACGATGGTGGCGATGTCGGTGGTCGGGCGGGGGAGTTTCTGCTGCTTGCTGCGGGTGTAAAAGGTCTTGGTGCGGACGGTGACCGCTACGCGGGTGCTGATCCGCCGGTGCGCGAGCATCTCCTCGGCGACCTCGGTGGCCAGCCGCGCGACCTCGCGGCGGATCTCGGCGGGGTCGGTGAGATCGTGCGGGAAGGTCTCGGACTTGCTGCGGCCCACCGGGATCCGCGGAGTGGTGGAGAGCTCGGTGTCGCCTTTGCCGTGACCGAGGACGCGCAGGTAAGGACCGGTGTTGGGCCCGAATTCCGCGGCCAGGCGGCGGGGGTCGGCGGCCATCAGGTCGGCGACGGTGCCGATGCCGAGTTCGGCCAGGCGCTTGGCGATCCGGGCGCCGACACCCCACAGCGCGTCGGTGGGGCGGTGGCCCATGAGCTCGGTCCAATTCGAGGCGGTGAGCTCGAAGACGCCCGCGGCGGCGCCCGGGTCGTGCTCGGGTTCGGCGGAGGTCTTGCCGGTCGACTTGGCGAAGCCGGTGGCCAGCTTGGCGGTGAGCTTGTTGTCGCCGATGCCGACCGAGCAGGTGAGCCCGAGTTCGCGCACAGCGGCGCGGATTTCGCCCGCGAGCCGCCACGGATCGCCGTCGGTGGCGACGAACGCCTCGTCCATCCCCCACACCTCGACCGGGCCGGCGACCCGGCCCAGCGTCGCCATGATCTCGTCGGAGGCGACTTCGTAGGCGGCCATGTCGACCGGCAGGAAGACGCCGTCGGGGCATTTGCGCTGGGCTTGCTTGAGCGGCATGCCGGCGCGCACGCCGAAGGCCCTGGCCGGATAGGACGCGCAGGTGACGACCTTGCGCGGCTGCGCCGGATCGCCCTCCCCGCCGACGATCACCGGCTGTCCGCGCAGCTCAGGGCGGCGCCGGAATTCCACCGCCGCCTGAAACTGGTCGAGATCGACGTGCAGCAGCCACTGGGGCACGGTTGCAGTATCGCCGCAGGTACCGACAAACCGCCGCAACCCAGCGTCGGCCGCGTGGCACTCCGAGTGCTGTCCGCTTCGACCGGATGGCAATATCCGTAGCGCGCCAACCGATGTCACGACCGAGCTCGAAGAACGGAACACCCGATGCCGACCGAAGCCACCACCCTCGACCTCGACCTGGCCCGCCAGGTACTCGCCGCGCAACCGTTCGCGCGCCTCGTCGGCACCGAACTCACCGAGTTCGGCGACGGCGCGGCGACCCTGGTGATCGAGATCCAGCCCGAACACGGGCAGCAGTTCGGCTTCGTGCACGGTGGCGTGCTGGCCTACGCCGCCGACAACGCGCTCACCTTCGCCGCGGGCACCGTGCTCGGCCCCAATGTCCTCACCGGCGGCTTCACCATCACCTACCTGCGGCCCGCTCAGGGCGAGCGCCTGCGCGTGCACGCCACCGTCCTGGGCGCCACCCGCCGCCAGGCCGTCACCCACTGCGACGTCTACGCCGAGATCGAGGGCGAGGAACCCGTCCTGTGCGCCGTCGCCCAGGGCACCACCCGCCGCGTCGAGAAGGACCTGGAGAAGGTCGCCGAAGCCGCGGACGAGGACACCGACGACGAATTCGACGACGACGACCAGGACGACTACGCCACCGACGAACTCACCGTCATCACCCCCGACCACCTCAAAGCCGCCGCCCTGCCCCCAACCGTCAGCCGATAGCGGCGGAAAAGTGCCCCATACCTCGTGTATTACAAATTGCGATACACTCGGAGGTATGGGTGCACTCAATGTTCGAACCGACGAGGCGATGGAAAAGGCGCTGAACATCCTGACCAGCGACGGCCGTTCCCGATCCGAGGCCGTCCGCTACGCACTGCTGCGCGCCTACAAGGAGCTGCTGCTCGAACAGGCGACCGCCGATGCGGAGCGGCTGGAGAAGGACGCGGACGATCGCGCGGAGATGCTGGCGATCCAGCGGTTCATGGGCGTCGCCGAGTGATCTTCCGTGGCGCGATATACGAGATCAAAGCGATCCCAGGTAGCCGCGGCCACGAACAGCGCGGACATCGGTACTGCGTCATCATCCAATCCGACCGGTTCCCGGCCAGCACGGTCATCGTCGCGATGACCTCGACCGGCGCGGGCGCCGCGATCTATCGCCCGGAGATCGAATTCGACGGGACGAAAACCAGAATCCTCACCGACCAGATCTTCACCATCGCCCCGGAGCGACTGGGCGAATTCAAAGGCTCGCTCGGCGGCACCGAGCTCGCCGACCTCGATCGGGCCCTGATGCTGAAACTCGGCCTGTTCTGAGCGCCGAAAGGGCGGTGCACAACTCGTGTGCACCGCCCTGGTTCTCGGTGGATCAGGCGCTGACGGCGAAGGGGGTGTCGGCGGCTGGTTCGGCGATGGGTTCGATGGCGTAGGCCAGGATGTCGGCGACGTCGGCGACGGGGCGGACATCCAGGGCGGCCAGCACCTCGGCGGGGACCTCGTCGAGGTCCGGTTCGTTGCGGGCCGGGATGAAGACGGTCTTCAGGCCGGCGCGCTGGGCGGCGAGCAGCTTCTGCTTCACGCCGCCGATCGGCAGGACGCGGCCGTTCAGCGTGACCTCGCCGGTCATGCCGACATCACCGCGCACCTGACGGCCCAGTGCCAGCGACACCAGAGCGGTCACCATGGTGACGCCCGCCGACGGTCCGTCCTTGGGCACCGCACCCGCCGGGAAGTGGATGTGGATGTTGCGGTCCAGGACCTTCGGCTCGATGCCGATCTCCTCCAGGTGCGAGCGCACGTAGGTGAGCGCGATCTGCGCCGACTCCTTCATGACGTCACCCAGCTGACCGGTCAGGGTCAGCGACCGCTCGCCCTCGGCGGCATTGGCCTCGATGTAGAGGACATCGCCACCGGCACCGGTGACCGCCAAGCCCGTCGCCACGCCGGGGACCGAGGTGCGTTCCACCGAGTCCGGCGTGAAGCGGGGACGGCCGAGGTAGTCGGTCAGGTTGCCGACGTCGACGGTCAGGTTCGCGTCCCCGTTGTCGTAGCCGAGCGCCGGGTCGTAGCCGAGGCCGATGTCGACGACCTTCGCGCCGTCGACCGCGCCGGACAGCTTCGTCGCCGCCTTGCGCAGCGCCTTGGCCACCAGCCGCTCCATCTGGCGCACACCCGCCTCCCGGGTGTAGTTCGCCGCGATCTCGCGCAGGGCCGCGTCGGTGACGGTGACCTCCTCGGCGGTCAGCGCGTTGCGTTCCAGCTGCCGGGGCACCAGGAAGTCGCGGGCGATGGCCACCTTGTCGGCCTCGGTGTAACCGTCGACGGTGATGAGCTCCATCCGGTCCAGCAGCGGGCCGGGGATGGTGTCCATGACGTTGGCGGTCGCGATGAACAGCACGTTCGACAGGTCGAGATCCAGGTCCAGGTAGTGATCGCGGAAGGTGTGGTTCTGCGCGGGATCGAGGACCTCGAGCAGCGCCGCCGCGGGGTCACCGCGGAAGTCGGAGCCCACCTTGTCGATCTCGTCCAGCAGCACGACCGGGTTCATCGAACCGGCCTCCTTCACCGCGCGCACGATCCGGCCGGGCAGCGCGCCGACATAGGTGCGCCGGTGGCCACGGATCTCGGCCTCGTCGCGCACGCCGCCGAGGGCGACGCGAACGAACTTGCGGCCCAGGGCCTTCGCGACCGACTCACCCAGCGAGGTCTTGCCGACACCGGGCGGACCCACCAGCACCATCACGGCGCCGGAGCCACGCCCGCCGACGACCTCGAGTCCCCGCGCGGCGCGCCGGGAGCGCACCGCCAGGTACTCGACCATGCGGTCCTTGACCTCGTCCAGGCCGTGGTGGTCGGCGTCGAGCACAGCGCGGGCGGCCGAGACATCGCTGTTGTCCTCGGTTTTCACCGTCCACGGCAGGTCGAGCACGGTGTCGAGCCAGGTGCGGATCCAGCCCGATTCCGGGCTCTGATCGCTGGCCCGCTCCAGCCTGCCCACCTCGCGCAGCGCCTCGGCGCGCACGTTCTCGGGCAGGTCGGCGGTCTCCACGCGGGTGCGGTAGTCGTCGGCGCCGTCGGGTTCGTCCTCGCCGAGTTCCTTGCGGATGGCGTTGAGCTGCTGGCGCAGCAGGAACTCGCGCTGACTCTTCTCCATGCCCTCGCGGACATCCTCGGAGATCTTCTCGGTGACCTCGACCTCGGCGATGTGGTCCTTGATCCACTCGATCTGCTTGGTCAGCCGGGCGGCGACGTCCGGGGTCTCCAGCAGTTCGCGCTTCTGGTCGTCGGACAGGTACGGCGCGTAACCGGCCGTGTCGGCGATGGCGTCGGGCTTGTCGAGCTGGTTGACGATGTCGATGATCTGCCAGGCCTCGCGGCGCTGCAGCACGGCGACGACCAGTTTCTTGTATTCGGCGGCCAGTTCGACGGTGCGCTCGTCGGGCGCGACCTCGTCGACCGGTTCGGCCTCCACCCACAGGGCGGCGCCGGGGCCGGTGACGCCGTGCCCGATGCGGGCCCTGCGCTCGGCCTTCAGGACGGCGGCCGGCGCACCGCCGCGCATCCGCCCGACCTGCTCGATCGAGGCGACGACGCCGTAGGAGGCGTAGCCCTCGTCGAGCCGGGGGGCGATGAGCACGGCGCCGGTCTTCCCGGCCTGCGCGGCGTCGATGGCGGCCTGCGCGGACTCGTCCAGTTCGATGGGCACGACCATGCCCGGCAGCACGATCGGATCGGTGAGGAACAGCACCGGCAGGTTCTGAGCTGTAGTCATGACGACCCTTCCAAAGTTGAGCTTTGCTGACTCAACCCAGGTCGGTGATCGTTTGTTCCTGCCGGTGCCGCGGTTCACTCACGGCGAACGAGATCAGCCCCGCTGGGCGGGGATCATGCCGCCGATGTGTTCCTCGGACTCGACCAGCCCCTCGTCGGACGGCTTGTCGCCCGCCTCGAAGACCCGCTCGAACTGCTTGGCGCGCAGGTCCGGGTGCGCCTCGGACGGAATGTCGTAGCCGTAGCGGGCCTGGGCCTCGCGCGGGGTCATGGTGATCTGTTCGACGGCCGGGATCCCGAGGGCGACGGGGGCGAGCACCGCGGTCGCGGTCGGCGCCATCAGGCCGACGAACCAGAACTTCAGCGCCGGGACCCGATCCAGGACGGTGTGCAGCATCCGCAGCGGGGTTCGCACCGCGAGGTCGGTGAGCGGCCCTTGGTTCAGGCCGAACATCTTGCGCATGTACTTCGGGTAGGTCGCGATGACGCCCTTGCGCAGCAGCCAGATGGCCGGGGCCAGCGCCACCCGGGTGCGCTGGGGCAGTTCCGGCGGGAGCGCGATGTCGAGGCCGAGGATGAAGTCGACCATGCCCTGCGCGTCCTCGGAGACGGCCAGGTGCGGACGCCACCGCTCGAAGAACTCCAGCACCTCGGCGCGCGAGCGCGGCACGGTGGCGGGGTCGATGGTCTGGAACTCGGCGGCGGTGGCGCAGTCGGCCCAGAACTGGTTCTCCTCGGCCTCGCTCAGCCGCCCGGGACCGAACTTCTCGTAGCAGTAGAGGATGGAGTGCCAGGCGGTGACATGGATCCACAGCTGGGAGTCGGGCCGGTTGGCGTCATAGGTGCCGCCGGTGGAGCCGAGCACATCGGAAACGAGCGAAGCCTCTCCGGGGTGGTCCGGAGAGGCTTCGTCGTGCAGGGGAACCTAGAGATTGGTGGTGCGGATCTGCTCGGTGGGCGGGTCGTAGGTGCGGCGGGTGGGGGAGCCGCCGCCGCTGCTCAGGACGCCGAGGGCGGCGCCGGCCAGCAGCAGGATCGCGCCGAGGATGCCCAGGATGATCGGCAGGGTCTTGCCGAACAGGTCGAGCTTGTCCAGGCTGTCCTGGGTGACGGCCATCTGGGCGTCGATGGTCTCCTGGTCGAACACGAGGTGCGACTTGAGGGCCGTGAGGTCGACCTGGTTGGCGCTGCGGCCGTAGAACAGGTGCAGGTGCTCGCCACCCTTGATGACCGCGCCGGTCCGCGGCTCCACCCACACCTCACGGACGTTGGTGTAGAAGCGGTACATGGTCACCTCGCCGTCACCCTCGAGGCCCCACTTGGCCGCGGGCAGCGACAGCTTGCTGGTCGCGGTGGGCGCGACATCGTTGAGGTTGGTGACCGGGATGCTCTGCTTGAAGTAGTACACCGGCATCCCGTCGATCTGCGTCTCCTCGACGAAGTCGATCGGGAAGGTCGCGCGGGCGTTCACGTCGAAGTACGGGTACGACTTCTTCTCGGTGCCGATCGGGAACCGGTACTGCAGTCCCTCGCGGCTCGTGGCATCGGCCACCGAGGCACCGGACTTGTCGACGTTGACCGCGATGGAACCGTTGGGCGAGGTCGGCACCGGCGCGCCGGTGAACCGGTCGATGGTGACCCGGTCGACCTTCGCGTCGAGCACGCCCGCGTCACCGTCGCGGTCGTCGCGGCGCAGGGTCTGGCCGGCCTGGACCGTCATCTGGTCGGCGTCGGACGGCTCCTCGACCGTGAGGAAGCGCTGCGAGGAGACCGCGACCTTGTCCACCTTGGCCGAGCCCTCGGGCGAGACCAGCGACTTCGAGTCGAGCACCATGCTGTCCTCACCGGGCACGCTCTTGGCCACGGTGGTGATGCGCAGGTCGAGCGGGGTCTTGGCGACCTTGTCCACGGTGTAGGTGGGGATCATGACCGCGGCGGCGAGCAGCAGCGCGCCGAGGCCGACGAGGATGCAGGCGATAGTCCTGCGCCCGTTGCTCATCGGCTGCCGTAGGTCACGTTGCCGAGCACCGAGGAACCGGGATCAGCGGTCGTCTCGGGTGCCGGGATCGAATTCTGTTGCGCGCCCGCGGTGATGCCGAGTACGGCGATCACCCCGAGAATCGCGCCGGCCAGCCCGCTGACCAGGCCGGGGACGGCAAACTTCATAACTGGAAACTCCAATACGTTTCGTCGGCTCAACCGACGGTGAAGAACCCGATGGTCGGGGCGAAGGTGCAGGTGCGGACGTCGCCGTCGGCGGTCGTCGTGGTGAGCCCGCCGGTGATGACCGCCGCGATCCGGCCGTTGCCCGTGTCGGCGATGGCCGAGAGGGTGGCGGGCCCGCCCGGGTTGATCCCGGCCTCGGCGGTGAGCTGCTGGTTACCCGAGCGCCGGTTGTCGAGGTTGACCCACTGCACGGTCATCGGCGGATTCTGCACGGCGGTGGGAGCTTTGGTACCCAGCGCGGTGAACACGAAACCGGTCTGGCCCGCGGCCGGGCCGGGCGGCGGCAGTTCGGCCGGGCCGGGTACGGCCAGCGCGGTGCCGACGGAATCGGAGGTCGGGCCGATGCAGCCCTTGCCGATGGTCGGGTTGACGAACTGCGCGATGCGCGGGCCGTCGGAGGGCGGGAGCTCGGGGCCGCCGCCGCCACTGCCGTCGAGGAAGGTGATGACCTTCTCCAGCGTGGTCTTGACCTGGGCGGGGATGCCCGGGGTGGCGAGCAGCACGCGCGCCTGGGCCAGGATCGCGGCCTGCGCGCCGTCGGCGATGGGGCCGGGGGCGGACACGGCGCTTACGATCGACGGTGCCAGCGCGACCAGCGTCTCGGAGGGAACGTTCTCCGCGATCGACGGAACGCTCGGCTGAGCCGCGGGCCGCGGGGCAGCCAGGGTCGATGCCGGTGCGGCGAGTGAGGCACTCACCGCTAGTACGAGAGCGGACAATGCGGTCCGCGAGCCTCGGGTGCGCAGCACTGGTCAGCCGTCCTTCTTTGTGGGGATTGGTTGGAGCAGCCCGGAAATATAAGTGTGATCCCGGGTTTCAGATACATTGGAGAGGTGACTACAGCGGACAGACGGTATGGGGGTCGTACAGTCGTCGCGCGTAAAGCCGAACGGCGCCAGCGGTTCCTGGAGGCGGCAACGCGGATCTTCGCCGAACGCGGGTACACGACGTGCTCGCTCGCCGAGGTGTGCGCGGCGGCAGGACTGTCCAAGCGGCAGTTCTACGAGGAGTTCGAGACCCGCGAGGACGTGCTCATCGCGGCCTACGACCGCATCCAGGACGACGCCGCCGCGGCGGTCGCCGCCGAGGTGGTGCTGCACGCCGACTGGGAATCCGCGCTGCGTGGGGGCTTCGCGGCGTACCTGGAATCGCTCGGCTCGGACCCGTACCGCGCGCAGGTCGCGCTGATCGAGGTCGTCGGGGTGAGCGACCGGATGGAGGACCATCGCCGGGAGCGGCGGCATTCCTGGTCGGCGCTGATCGAGTCGGCGCTGGCCGCGAAGGGCGTGCGGCTGCGGGGCGACGCGCAGCTCACCACCGGCCTGCTGACCGGCGCGGTGAACGGCGTGGCGCACGAGTGGCTGCTGCGCGAGTCGCGTCCGCCGGTCGGCGAACTGGTCGACCTGTTGACCGCCGCGGCGCTCGCGCTCGTCGATCAGGGCTGAATTCCGCGCAACCGCCGGGAGGGTGGCAACTTCGCGCATGTGCCGCTTGCTCAACCCACTCCCTTTCCGGACATTGTGAGACCGGACGGCTTCACAGTGTGGCACGAGAGTCTGGCATAGCAGTGACCCAGATCGCAATGGCTGAATCCCTGAGACCGGTATCACCTGGGCGGATGTGCTGGTCGGTGGTCCAAACGAACTCGTGTCCGTAGTGAACCACCACCCGGCCCGCGGGGTGCCCGGTTCGCCGTTTCGGTCCGGTTACCGATCGGTTGGCAACCTTTCGGCAAACCATATGACCCGTGGTCAGGACTTGCGCAGGATGCCGCCGATGGTGCCGCCGAAAACCCCCGGCGTGCTGTAGGCGAGGCCACCGTCGGGCTGCAGCGTGACGACCGACGCGGCGCCGTCGTCGGTGCAGGTCGCCGCGCTCTTACCGGCCAGCTTCGCGCGGAAGACCAGGCGCTGGGTGGTCGCCTCGGTCAGCGTCTCCGACCGCTCGCACCGCTCACCGGAGATCGCGCCGGTGTTCGACGAGGTCGCGACCTTCTGGCCCACCTTGCCCTCCTTGATCGTCAGCTCGATCTCGAAGCGCACCGGACCGTCCGAGGCGGACCCACGCCACGTACCGAGGAAGGCGGCCGGAACCGTGGCGGACGGGGTGCCGCTGGGCACGCCGGTGCTGCCCGCGACGACCGTAGAGCTCGCGATCCCACTGTCCGCGGGCGCGCGCAACTGGGTACCGACCAGATAGGCGCCCACCGCCACGGCCACCGCGACGGTGATGGCCGCAGCTGCCAGGAGATTGCGGGTCCGATGAGACTTCCCCGGCGGCCGACCGACCGGATACGGCCCGGAACCGGTGTCTATGGGGGTTACCGGCCCGTACCACGGCGCCGGAGTCGGACCGTCGGCCGGACGAACGACCGTCGGGTGGGCGAGGTGGCCGGGTGGTGGCGTGTGCCCACCGGTGCCGGCGGCCGGATACGACGGCCCGTGCGCACCGGTGCCGGTCCACGACTCGCTGCCGGTCGACGGCGGCCTGTACATGCCGGCGCCGGTCCAAGTCGGTGTGCTGCCGGTGGGGTGGGGCGGGGCGGGTGTGCCGGTGGTCGACGGAGCGCCGCCGATGGGGTGCGGTTCCGGGCCGGTGTCGAGATCCAGCAGCCGCACCGCGCGCATGCTCACCTCTTCGAGCACCGCGGGCGGCAGCCAGCCCGACCGGTCCGGTCCACTCAGCGCGGACAGCTCGGTCAGCACCTGTTGCGGTGTCGGCCGGGCGGCGGGGTCCTTGCGCACGCACGCGCCGACCAGCGGGCGCAGGCTCGGCGGCAGCCCGTCCAGGCGCGGCTCCTCGTAGACGATCCGCCACAGCAGCTGCACGAGTTCGGCGCTGCCGAACGGACCGTGTCCCGAGGCGGCGAAGGTGAGGACACCGCCGAGGGCGAACACATCGCAGGCCGGACCGAGCGGTTCGCCCGTGACCTGCTCCGGGCACATGAACCCCGGGGACCCGATCACCTTGCCGGTGGTGGTGAGCGCGGTGTCCTCGACGGCGCGGGCGATCCCGAAGTCGACCACCTTGGGCCCGTCCACCGCCAGCAGCACATTGGACGGCTTCAGGTCCCGGTGCACCACGCCCGCGCCGTGGATCGCGACGAGCGCTTCGGCCAGGCCACGGCCGAGCGCGATCAGCGCGGGCTCGCTGAACGGTCCGAACCTGGCGACCGCGTCCGACAGCGCGAGCCCGGCCACGAAACCGGTCGCCAGCCACGGCGGGTCGGCCTCCACATCGGCGTCGAGCACCGGCGCGGTGCACGCCCCGCCGACCCGCCGCGCCGCCGCGACCTCACGCCGGAACCGCACCCGGAACTCGGGGTCGCCCAGCAGATCCGGCCGAATCACCTTCACCGCCACCGTGCGACCGCCCGCGTTGCGGCCCAGGTAGACCTTGCCCATCCCGCCCGCGCCGAGCACACCGAGCAGCCGATAGGCGCCGATCTGGCGTGGATCGTTCGTGCCGAGCGGTTGCATCGCGTGGATCCTTCGAATCAGCTGAGGGTGGAGCGGGTTTCGGCCAGCAGGCCGGTGAGCGCGCCGTAGGCGGGGTGGGTGTCGTCGACGTCGGTGATCGCGGCCGCGAGGACCTTCTCGGCTTCGGCGGCACGGTCGAGGCCGAGCAGGATCCGGGCGTGGTCGTAGTCGGCGCGCACGGCCCGGTCGAGGGCGTCGATCGCGCGGAAGCCGGCGGCGGCCGCCTCGGCGCGCGGCAACGCGTCCGGTAACCGACCGGCCGCGTGCAGGATTCGGGCCGCGTTCTGGTCCAGGCGGGCGCGGTGCCAGCTGAGCAGTTCGGCATCCGGGCCGGTGGCGGCGAGCTCGGCCAGTGCGGTGTCGGCGGGATCGATGGCCGCGACGGCGCCTGCCGAATCACCGGACCAGTGCAGGGACATGGCGGCGCTGTAGCGGCAGTAGACGACCCGGATCGGGTCGTCCACACGTGCGGCCACCTCGGCGGCGAGGCGGTAGCGTTCGGCGGCCTCGGCGTCGCGGTCCAGCGTGTCGAGCAGGTCGGCGGTTTCGGCGAGGACGTAGGCCTCGTCACCGAGATCCTCGACGGACCGGTCGAATTCGATGATCGCTTCGTACACCGCGAGTGCCTGGTCGTGTTCGTGCAGCGAGCGGTGCAGACCGGCCAGCAGGTAGCGGCAGTTGCGCGCCGGCGCGCCCGCCTCGGCGGCGTCCAGCGCGGCGATCGCCGCTTCGGCCAGTTCGGCGGCGTCGAGCAGCTGCCCGGTGGCCCGGTAGGCGGCGGCCAGGTCCCACTGTGTGTAGGGCACCTCGTGCGGGTCGGCGGATTTCGCGATCGCGAGGGCGGTGAGCAGCTCGCCGACGGCCTCGGCGGGACGATCCAGGCGCAGCAGCAGTTCACCACGGCGGCGGTACACCGCCAGCCGGAAACCCTCGGCGGTGTCGGCGTCCAGCAGCGGTACGACCTCGTCGAGCAGGGTGAGCGCGGCGTCGAATTCCGCAGCGGCCCGGCGGATTCCGGCCAGATAGTAGAGCGTGGTCGCGGCCCGGAAAGGCAGCCTCGCCCGGCGGTACGCCGAACACGCCGCCCGCGCCGCGGTCTCGGCGTCCTCGATACGGGAGTTGTTCTCGGACAGATACATCCGCTGCTTGGCGACATCGCCGATCAGCGAGTCGTCACCCGACGCGGCGGCCTCGGCCGTGGCGTGGTCGAGCAGTTCGGGCAGTTCGGCGGCGTCGTCGTCGGTCAGCAGTCCGCGGTCGTACAGATCGAGCAGGCCACCCGAGAGCCGCAGGTCGGCGCCGACCCGGACCGCCGGATCGGTGGACGCGCCCAACTGCGCGCGCGACGCGCGCAGCAGTGCGGTGGCCTCGGCGGGATCACCGTGCCTGCACAGATGCACGCCGAGCCGACCGAGCGCGATCTGGCGGCGGTCCTCGTCACCCGCGACGGTGAAGTGCTCGATCGCCTGGCGCAGCAGGGATTCGGTCTCGTGGCAGTCGCCACCGCGCGTGGACTCCCGCGCCAGCACGGCGGCACGTCTGCCCGCCAGCAGCGGATCGGCGGGCTCGGCGTCGGCGGCGAGCCGCCGGGTCAGCACCGCCACCTCGGTCATGGCGTCGCGTTCCTGGCCCAGCTCGGCCCGCTCGATCAGCTCGGCCGTGGTCAGCTCGGGCAGGTCGAGCGGGGCGGGGGCGGGCTCGATGGGCGCCCGGTGCAGGGCGGCGGCCGACAGCGGCAGCCGGTCCACGATCGGGGTGCTCGCCAGCAGCGTGTCGACCAGCTCGGTCTGGTGCGCGGTCCCGTTGCGCTGATCGAACCGCGCCGCGATCGCCAGCGCCTCGGCGGCGAGCTCCTGCCCCAGTGCCCGCGCGGTCGATTCGGCGGCGGGGCGGTCGAGATGGGCGGGCCGCCGGACGACGGTGTCGCCGTGACCGGCGTCGACGACAGTGCGCAGCAGCAGCGCGGCCGCGGCGGCGAAATCCTGGGCCGCGGCCGGGTGCGGCGCCCGGTCCAGCCAGCCGAGGTGCCGGTCGAGCAGTTCCAGGCCGCGGGCCTGATTGCCCGACAGCGCGCAGAATTCGAGATGCGTGGCGATGGCGGACAGGTCCTGGGGTTTGCCGCGCAGCACCCGGTAGGACCGGCGGTGCGCGTCGCGGGCCGCGTCGAGCTGGCCGGTGCGCAGATAGGGCAGCAGCAAGCCGGTCAAGATCATCTGCGGTTGTTCGGCGCAGTGCAGTTCGCCGCGCAGGACCGGCTCGGCCAGCTCGACGGCCTCGGCGTCACGGCCCCGTCGCGCCAGCCAGGCGACCTGGCCGGTCGGGTCGCAGCCCGCGCAGTCGGAATTCTCGTCGCGCGGTGTGGTGCACCATCTTTCGTACCAGTGTTCGGCCGCGGCCCGGTCACCCAGGTGTTCGGCGACGTAGTGCCGGTAGGCGTAGACGGCCTGCAGGCTCTGGCCCTCCACCCGGTACCGCCGCTCCATCTGGTCGAGCGCGGCCAGCGCCCGGTCCTTGGGTACCTCGGGGAAGGTCGTCATCGCCCGCACCGCGAATTTGAAGTCCCAGCGCAGCGAGGACGGCACCCACTCCTCGTAGGCGCCCGGGTCGCGGTCGTAGTCGGCCAGGCAGCGGGCGAACGGGACGAACAGCTTGGCCGGGCTCATGCCCTGCGCGTAGGCGGCGATCAACCGCATGCGGGTGCCGAACGCGATGTCGGTGTGGCCGCCGGCTTCGGCGTGTCGCAGGACCTGTTCCAGCAGGGCGTCTTTGGCGTCGCCGTAGGGCATCTGCCCCGCCTGGGCGAGCAGCCGCCAGAGGTCGTCGGCTGTCTCGGACATCAGAGTTCTCCCTGCGGATCATGCACGGCCCAGTCGAGCAGGCCGACGAACGACTTGTTCAGCAGCGCGGTATCGACCGGCCGCATCGGATGCTGGCCGAGCAGCAGCGCCTGGCTGTAGAGCGCCTCCACCGCCATCGTCACCAGGCGGGCGTCGGTGAGCCCGGCGATGCGGCGCACCAGCGGATTCCGGTGGTTGAGCACCAGTTGCGGCCGGTCACCGTCGCGGCCGGAATCGAAGGCGCCGAGGACGTCGGCCCACAGCTCGTCGGCGATCTCCCTGGTGGCGCGCAGTTCGGCGCGGTGCTGGGTGTCGCGGTCGAGCAGGTACAGCGCCGAGAGCGAGGGCGGATCGAAGGTGCGCAGCACGATCTCGCAGTCGAGCCGGTCGAGTACCCGCTGCGCGGTCGACAGGAACGGGCGCAGCGCCAGTTCGGTCGACGGGTCGACCAGGTCGAAGTGGGTCGCCAGGGCGGCGGTGTCCAGGCGCGTCACCTGGATGCCGGGGTCGAGCGCGGGCAGTCGCTCGAGGATCTCGGTGATGTAGGTGTAGCCGCCGTTCACCAGGCCCAGGCCCTGCGCGGCCGCCACCGCGCCGAGCTGGCGGAACTCCTCCACCGACGGCGTGTAGCCGACCCCGCCGAAGCGGCGCCGGAATTCGGCGAGCGGGATCTGGCCGGCGTTGGTCTCCACCGGCAACCATCGGTCGACCAGCCGGAGCATGTCGTCGTCGTGCAGGGCGAGCGCCTTCACCCCAAGGTCGTGCACGCGCAGGAAACGGGCCAGCGCGGCAGGGTCGGCGGTGGACAGCTCCACCAGCCAGTCCCGGATCTGCCCGCCGAGCGCCTCCCTGGTGGCCTCGAGCAGGTCATCCTCGTAGAGTGCCTCCCGGCTGGCGGTGGGCCGCAGCTCGGTGGTGTCGACGACACAGCGCACGAAGAACGCCCAGTCGGGCAACAGCCCGGCGACGCTCTCCGCGAGCAGCATCCGCTTGAGATACACCCGGTGCCCGGCCTTGGCCGCCGGGTTCACCGGCTGCGGAAGCACGAAAGCCACACCCGTGACGCCGGATTCGGCGCAGCTGAGATCGAAGGTGGCGAACGGGGTGAAGCCGAAGGTGTCCTCGGCGTAGGCGGCCAGCGCGGCCTTACGGTCGTCGGGGGTGGGGTGGTTGGCCCGCCACGGCACCTCGGGTTCGGTGATCGAGCGCCCGTCGACGGTGACCTCGAACGGCAGCAGACTCCCGAACAGGGCGGCCAGTTCGGTGACGGTGGCGCCGGTGAGCCACTGTTCGGCACCGCGCCGTGGCGTCAGGATCACGGTGGTGCCCGGTTCCTCGCGGCTCTGCGCGGCGGGCTCGACGCGGTAGCGGCCGTCGGCGAAGCCGGTCCAGCGGACCGTCGGCCCACCGCGCGCCGAGCGGGTGAGCACGGTGACCTCGTCGGCCACCAGGAAGCACGAGAGCAGGCCGATGCCGAACTGGCCCAGGAACTCGTGCCTGGCGAAGCCGAGATCGTCGCGCTTGCCGCTGCGGCCGATGGTGGCCAGGAAGGTGTGCACCTCGGCCTCGGTGAGCCCGATGCCGGTGTCGTGGATCCGGATGCTGCCGTCACCGGTGCGGTCGGCGGTCTCGATCCGCACGCTGAGCTGGGCCGACGGGTCGAGCACGGGGCGCGCGGTGCTCGCGTCGACGGCGTTCTGCATCAGCTCGCGCACATACACCCGCGGACTGCCGTACAGGTGGTGACTGAGCAGGTCGACCACACCACGCAAATCGACCTGGAATACCTGTTCCACCACCGGTCCCCTCCGAGCACGAGCACTACTTGCCCGGCCACTGTAACCGCAGTTCGCGCCGCGTACCGGCCCCGATGCCCGGGGGCTGACCAGCCTCAGCGCGGGTCGCGGGCGAGCTCGGTGCGATTGGTGACGCCCAGCTTGGCGAGGATGTTGCGAATGTGGGTTTCGACGGTGCGTTCGGAAAGCACGAGGCGGGTCGCGATTTCGCGATTCGTCAGGCCCGATGCCGCGAGATCCCGGACCTCGCGCTCCCGGGGCGTGAGCGGATCGGCGGTGCGGGTGGCGGCGTCGATCCGGGTGAGCAGGACGTCGGCGGCGGCCAGCCTGCCCGCCATGCCGAGCCTGCGGAAGCCGGCCGCCGCCCGCTCGGCCTCGGTGCGCGCGGCGGTGAACTCGGCGCGGGCGAGCAGGGTACGGGCCAGGCCGAGGTGACCGAGCGCGACGAAAGGTCGCGCGCCGATTCCGGTGTCCATCGCCAGGCCGCGCCGGTACAGCTCCACGGCGGCGTCCAGATGCCCGGCGACGCGCGCGTTGTCGGCGCGGACCCGGGCCAGTGAGCTGACGCAGATCAGCGCGCCCGTGCCGTCGGCGGAATAGTGCTGCTCCTGGCCCGCCAGCGCGTGGAAGACCCGGTCGGCGGTGTCGGCGTCGTCGAGCAGTTCGGCGATGATACCGACGCTGTATACCGTGCCCGCCCAGCGTGGGCCGCGTTCGAGGGTGTCGGGCAGGGTGCGGAAGGGCGCGAAAAGCGCGGTGGCTTCCTCGATGTCACCGGCCAGCGCGTGCATCATCGGCGCGAAGAGCTGGGCGATGGGGATTTTCGGCGCGAACGACAGCGCCTCGACGGCCGCGTTCAGCTCGTCGCGGTCGACCTGGCCGACGATCACCGCGTACATGCCGCGGAAGGCGTGGTGCAGTCCGGCCAGCGAGAAGTCGCCGATGCCGAGGGCCAACTCGTAGGCGGCGGTGTCGAATTCGAGCGCGGCGGCGAGTTCGCCGACGAGTACGGCGCGGGTGGCGCGCAGGCGCAGCAGGTGCCAGCGAGCGATCGGCAGACGTCGCTGCTCGGCCAGGAGTTCGATGCGATCCAGTGCGGTGTCGAAGGCCGCGAGATCGCCGCGTTGCAGGCTCGCGTCGGCTGTCCACACATGTCCCCAGAGCTGGGCCAGCGGCTGTTCGGCGTAGACGGCGATCTCGATCGCTTTGGCCGCCAGCGTGGTTCGTTCTGCCAGGTATTCGGGTGCGGCCAGCGACAGGTGCCTGGCGTGGATGACGTCCAGGGCGACATCGGGATCGGTGGACCGCTCGGCGGCCCGCATCGCCCGCTCCGACAGCGCTCTGGCCTCGGCTCCCGCGCCGCGATCGGCGGCCGAGAGCGCGTGCCTGGCCAGGATGCGGGCGATCAGGTCGTCGTGCGTTCCGGGTTCGAGCCGTCGCAGCGCGGTGGCGCAGAGCTGGTCGAGGCGGGTCATCACGGTGGGGGTGGTGACGCCGTGAACCACCAGCGCGGCCTCGGCCAGCAGGTCTGGCCGGGCGGCCCGCTCGGCCAGGTCAGCGGCCGCGACACAGTGGGCGAGACTGTCGGCGATGCGGCCCGCCGCGAACTCGTCCCTGGCCAGTTCGACCAGCAGCTCGGCGCGTTCGGCCTCGGCCGCGCCGGCCGCCGCCTCGACGGCCCACTCCCCGAAGCGAATCGCGTCCTCGTGGGCCGCCGCGGCGCGCGCCGACCGCGCCGCCCGGCGCGACCAGTGCCGCGTTTCGGCGGAGTCGGCGGCATGGCGCCAGTGCGTGGCGATCGCCCCGGCGATGGCGGAATCGGGGGCGTCCCGCGCGGCCAGCGCCGTCGCGGCGGCGCGGTGCCAGGTCGTCCGGCGGGACGGGCGCAGATCGGCGTAGACGGCGTCGCGCACCAGCGCGTGGGTGAACCCGGTTGTGCCGTCCTCGAATCGGCGCACGATGCCCGCCGCGGTCGCGGCGTCGACGGCGTCCAGCACGCGGTGGTTCACTTGCGCGGCCGCCCGGTTGGCCTCGGCCATACGAGGATCCGATGCCGTATCGACGATGGCGGCTGCGCGATGGCTCGGTTCGTCCGCCCCATCGATCGCTCGCCGATGCACTGCGAGATCGGCAGCTGTGGCGCGGTGTTCGGATTCAGCGGTGGCGCAGAGCTGTTCGAGCAGCGTGAAGTCGATGCGTTCGCCGAGCACGCTGGCGGCGCCAAGTACCGCTATGTCCGCGGGCGCGAGCCGGTCGAGTTGGGCCAGCACGAGTCTGCGTACGCCGGGCTGGGAGAGGACGGCGTCGGTTCCGCAATCCTGTTCGTTCACACCGGATTCCAGGATCAGCCGGACGAGCAGGGGGTTGCCGTCCGTGCGGTCGTGGACACGGGTGGCGAGGTCGGGGGACAGTCCGCGCTGGTCGAGCCAGTAGCGGACTTCCGGCTCGGAGAGCCCGGATATCGGGAGGGCCTGCGCGTTCGCCAGACGCAGCCAGTCCGGTTGGTGGGTGAGCAGAGTCGGGCCCGCGGGTTCGCGGGCGGTGCCAACGACGAGCAGTTTGGCGCGGGCCGTCTCGGTGACGACGTGGGTGAGCAGCGCCAGCGAGGTCGGGTCGGCCCAGTGCAGGTCGTCGAGGACCAGCAGCAACCCGGTGTCCGCCGAGGCGGCGGTGAGGACGTCGGCGACCTCGGTGAACATCCGGAACCGCCGCGCCGCCGCGCCGCCACCCGGCTCGGTGACGGTATCCAGCGCGGCCGCCAGCTCGGGCAGCTCGCGGGCCGCGCGGCGCCACGGCCACAGTGGCGGCATCCCGGCGTCGTCGAGCGCGTTGCCGCGGGCCACCCGCAGGCCCGCCGCGCCCGCCAGCTCGACCGCGCGTTCGGCCAGCCACGACTTGCCGATCCCGGCCGGCCCGCTGACCAGCACGAACCGCCCGCCGCCCGAGGCAGCGGCCAGCACCGCCGCGCGCAACCGCGCGACCTCCTCGTGCCGTCCGACCGCCGGAGTCCGCATCGCACCAGTATCGCGCGCCCGCGAAGTTCAGTACCGCGATTACGTACTAGCACTGATCCGCGCCGGCGCGGTGGCGGCGATGCTGAAATCACCGAATTCCCCAGGTCAGGAGCTGAAAATCATGTACGCACACCTCGTCTGGTTCGACCGGCCGCGCACGGCGGCGGAACTGGCCGCCGCCGACTTCGCCAGCGCGAACCGCATCGCACCCGCACTGGCCACGGTGCCGGGCCTGCTCGACTACTACGAACTGCGCCGACCCGACGGTTCCGGCGTGGTGATCGGTTTCGGCGAGTCCGAGGCGGCGCTGGACGCGGTCCGCGCGGCCATCCTCGCCACCGAACTGCTGCCCGGTGAGGACCCGGCCCTGCTGCCCGGCCCGGATCGGGTGGAGATCTATCCCGTACTGCGGCACAACGACACGGCCGCCATCTACGCCGAGGAGGCGCGGTCATGAACTGGATCATGCTGGGGGAGCGCCGCTCGGTGGACTGGGACGCCACCCCGCGCGACTGCACCGCGCAGTTCCGCGTCGGCCACTTCGGTGGTGCCGTCACGGGCACGGTGCCGGTGCTGGCGGGCAGGCTGACGGTCGGTCCCGACGGGCAGCCGACCGCCGTCACCGGCGTCGCCGACCTCGCCGCCATCACCACCGGCAACGCCAGGCGCGACCGTGACCTGCGCAAACCTCGCCTGCTGGACCTCGACCGGCACCCGCGCATGTACTTCGCCGCCGACGACATCACCGGCACCGACGGGGAGTGGCGGGTCTCCGGCGTGGCCACGGTGCGCGGCCGCGACGTACCGCTGGTCTTCACCGTCACCCGGTTCACCCTCGGGGACGAGACGGTGACGGTGAGCGCCGAAGCCGTGCTGGATCGCAGGCTGCTCGGACTGCGGGTGCCCGAGTTCGTGATCGGGCGCTGCGTGCGGATCGCGGTGCAGGTGGTGCTGCGGCCCTACAGGTCGGCCAGCGCCAGCCCGGTCAGCGGGCTGCCGAGCCGGGCCAGCTCGGTATCGGTGCCCGAGGCCACGTCCACCAGCCTGATGCCGCCGCCGAGATCGCTCACATAGAAGGAGCAGCCGAGACCGGCCAGGCCGATCGCCTCCCGATAGCCGGTCGACAGCACCTTCGGCGCGCCGACCTCGGGCTGCACCGTGGCCGCGTAGAGGGCATTGCCCTCCGGTTTGCGGCCACGGTCGGTCCACACCAGGTGGCTCGGGCCGGACAGTTCCAGGTCGATCGGCTCGGGCAGGTCCTGCCACAGCAGCTCGATATCGGGGCGATCGGCCGGGTCGGCCCCGGGCGGCAGCTCGATCGGGGCGCGGAAGATGCGGCCGTCGCCCGCCTTGGCCGCGCCCTTCTGCGACCAGTAGACGAGGCGACGATCCATGTCCACGCAGATGCCGACGCACCAGTCGCGGACCTCGCGCGGGTCGCGCCCGGTCACCACGATCGGATGCAGGTCGTTGCCGTGCAGGTCGCAGGTGAGCACCGCCATGCCCTCGCGGTCGCACCAATACAGCCTGCCCGCTTCGAAATCGGCGGTGAGCTGCTTGCCGGTGGTGAAGGCGCCGGGCGCCACGATGGTGGTGCGGTTGCCGCCGTCGAGGTCGACCCGCTCGATGGAACCGTTGGGCGTGAAGAACTCCGGTTCGGTGTCCGGGTCCGCGCCGGGATCGGGCTCGCCCATGTTCGTCCAATAGATATGGCCGCGCAGCTGATCCACCACCACGCCGTCGGGGAATCGGTCGAGTCCGTCGACCACCGTGCGCACCGAGCGGCCGTCGAGCGAGACGGCGTGCATGACATTGGCTTTCAGGTCCAGCGCGAGCAGCTCGGTCATCGGTTCGGCTTCGGGTAGTCGTCGTAGAAGCCCTCGCCGGTCTTCACGCCGAGCTTGCCCGCGTCGACATAGCGATGCAGCAGCGCCTCGCGTTTGATGGCGGCCCAGATGCGATTGAAGATGAAGCCGGTGCTCTCCTTGTGCACCTGGAATGGGTGCAGGCCATATTCCGGGAACGTCTTCAGCACGAATTCCAGGACGTCCTGGGAAGTTTCGCCGTCGGACATGACATCGAGCACCGTCGACTGCGGCGGCATATAGAAATGTGTGTTGAGCATGCGGTCGGCCGTCGCCAGGCCCGAGGTGAACAGCCTGCTGGCGTAGGACGAGGAGTTCGAGGCCAGGATCGCGTCGGCGTCGGCGTCGGCCTCGAGCTGGGCGAAGATCTTCTTCTTGAGCTCCAGATTCTCCGGCACCGCCTCGACCACCAGCCAGGCGCCCGCGACCGCGTCGGCCTGCTCCGGCACGTACTCGACGGTGCCCGGCGAACCACCGGGCACCTGGGCGGCCACGTCGGGCAGCTGCTCCTCGACGAAGGCGACCGCGGCCGCGCCCGCCTCGGCGCCGGGATCGGTGATACGCACGAGTCCGCCCCGGGTGGCGAACATCAGCGCGATACGTCTGCCCAGCGTCCCCGCCCCTACGACGGCGACCGGGCGATCCAGATGATTCTGCGGAACACTGCTCACGACGACTCCCTCTGCATCCGGTGACGGGACGAACTCGGGTGGCGCGGACCTCGGTGGCTCAGCGCTTCGAGCCTAGCGGTCAGAATGTGATTGTCTTATCCTCACGTTCTTCACCTTCTTCACGTTCTTCGCACGTCAGCACTAGGGGGCTCATCCATGACCACACTGGCCTCCGGACTCTTCATCGATTGGGAAGAGCTGACGGGGCAGACGAAGTTCGTGGTCGACCTGGTGAGTTTTCCGATCTTCAGCGCGCTGGCCGGCTGGCTCACCAACTGGACCGGCGTGCTCATGCTGTTCTGGCCGGTCCAGTTCAAGGGCTTCCGGGTCCCGATGCTGCACGTGCTGTACCCGTACCTGCCGCGGCGGGTGCAGGTGCTGCCGACCTTCTCCGGCGACGGGCGCAGGCTCGGCTTCCAGGGCTTCATCCCGGCCCGGTCGGAGAAGATGGCCAGTATCTGCGTCGACAAGGCGCTGATGCGCATCGGCAGCCCGCGCGACTTCATCCACGAGCTCGACCTCGACGGCATCGGTGACTACCTCGCCGAACGGGCCCGCGACCAGGTGCAGCCGATCGTGGACGAGATCATGTACCGGGAGAACCCGGACCTGTGGCGCTCGCTGCCGCGGCCGGTGAAGCAGGCGGTCTACCAGCGCGTCGACAAGAATCTGCCCGCGCTGTGCCGACGCGCCTTCGCGAGCCTGGGCGACAACATCGACCAGCTGCTCGACGTGAAGAACTTCGTGATCAGGTACCTGGAGAAGAACCCCTACATCCTCAAGGACCTCACCACCACCATCGCGGCGCCGGAACTGAAGTTCATGGCCAGGATCGGTCTGCTCGGCGCGCCGTTCGGCCTGGTACTGGCCCTGTACCTGCACGTGCACTCGCGGATCCCGTACTGGGGTGCGGTGCCGTCGTGGGTGATCGTGCTGCTGGCCTCGGCCGCGATCGGCGTGATCGTGAACGTCATCGCGATCAAGATGGTCTTCGAGCCGGGCGACCCGCAGCCGCGCTACAAGTACCTGTGGCGCCAGGCGCTGCTGGCCAAGCGGCAGCCGCAGGCGGCGACCGACCTCGCCCACATCCTGGCCTACCAGGTGCTGACGGTGGAGAACCTGTCCAACGAGCTGCTCGAGGGCCCGAACGGGGACAAGACCAGGCAGCTGATCGAGCGGGTGGTGGCCGAGGAGATCCATCAGCAGCTCGGCCCGACCGCGTTCATGGTGCGCGCGGCGATCGGCCGCAAGGGCTTCGACAACCTGGCCACCGCGGGCGCGGGCGCTGGTCTGAGCCTGGCGCCGGGCATGGTCGACGACGAGAAGTTCGTGCTGGAACAGGCCAAAAAGATCGACGCCTTCGCCGACCGCAAGCTGCAGAAACTGACGCCGGGCGAGTTCATGGAGATGTTCTATGCCGCGGTGGAGCAGGACGCCTGGCTGCTGTACCTGCACGGTGGCGTACTCGGTGTCGCGGTGGGCGCGATGCACCTGCTGACCTTCGGCTGGTAGCCCTTCCCCAATAACAAGCACGCATGCTTGCATTTTTCTCGGCCCGCTGAGATTCTTGGTGACGAGGCGCACCCGTACCGGGTCGCGCCACGATCGGCAAGGGAACAGATGGCTGACCTCGCAGCACTCCTCGACGACTTCGCCGCCGAATGCGCGGATCTGGAAAGTCTGGTCGCACCGCTGACCCCCGCGCAGTGGCAGACCGCGACCCCGTCGCCCGGGTGGGACATCACCACCCAGATCGCCCACCTGACCTGGACCGACGAGGTCTCCGTGCTCGCCGCCACCGACGGCGACACCTTCGCGAAACTGCTCGCCGAGGCCGCGCCGAAGATGTTCACCTTCGTCGACGAGGCCGCCGAGGAAGTGGCGCGGACCCCACCGGCCGAACTGCTGGAACGCTGGCGCGCCGGCCGTGCCGAGCTGATCGCCGCGCTGGCGGCCGTGCCCGCGGGCACCAAGCTGCCCTGGTTCGGCCCGCCGATGAGCCCCGCGTCGATGATCTCGGCCCGGATCATGGAGACCTGGGCGCACGGTCAGGACGTCGCCGACGCGCTGGGTGTGGAGCGCACGCCGACCGCCCGGCTGCGCACCGTCGCCCACATCAGCGTGCGCACCCGCAACTTCGCCTACACCGTGCACGGGCAGTCGGGGCCCACCGAGGAATTCCGGGTGGAGTTGACCGCACCCGACGGCAGCCTGTGGACCTGGGGCCCGGAAGACGCGAAACAGCGCGTGAGCGGCCCGGCGGTGGACTTCTGCCTGCTCACCACCCAGCGCAGGCATCGCGACGACGCCGCGCTGGTCACCGAGGGCCCCGACGCCGAGCACTGGCTCACCATCGCCCAGGCCTTCGCCGGCCCACCGGGAGCGGGCCGGGAAGCAGGACAGTTCGCCTGATTCTTGGAACACAGGCGAGCGCCAGTCTCTGAGCGCCATCCGTGCCGACTGCCCCGGACTTCATTGGCCGGGGGCTGACCTCCGTGGCAGTCGTGAACGACGCTCGCCTGCCTTCCGGGAATACCCGCTCACCGGGTGTGAGAAACAACCGGTGCCCGGTTTCCCGTACTGACCTGTTTCGATAGGTCATTTGTCCAAGTGTGGTCCTGATCACGCCGGTCGGACGGTGCTAACTACAGCTAGCACCCCGTACCGTGGAATCAGCGCGTGGCTTTCAACGATGCGGGCCCCGTCTCCTCGGGTACACCCACAGGCACAGGAAGGACCGCATCGTGACCGCACGCCGACCCGCTCAGACCGCTCGCCTGGCCACGACCGTCGTCGCCGGCGCCGCCAGTCTCTGCCTCACCTTCGCCGCGGGCGCCTACATCGTCAACCACATGCCCGAACCCACCGCGCCATCGGGCTCCGGCGCTTCCGCGCCCGGCGCCGAACCCGTCCCCGGATTCCGTCGGCCCGCGCTCGCCGACCCGGGCACACCCCGGCTCACCACCGATATCGTCACCGTGGCGTTCGCGACCGAGCAGCCGCGCACGGCCCAGGCCGCGGCCACCCAGCAGTCCGGGGTCGGTGCGACGCCGGACGATTCGACACTGGCGGGCCGGGTGCGGATCGGCACCACCTACGTCGGCGCCCAGGTCGCGCCCGCGCGCACCGACACGATCGCGCTCACCGTGGACACCAATCTGGTGACCATGGCGTCGAAATACCTCGGTATCACCGTGGATCCGGCCGGCGTGACCGCGCTGCGCACCGAACTCGACACCCGCCGCGGCGAACTGGTCTTCGTGCTCTCCGATCCCGGCCTCGGCAGCCACACGCTGCGGGTCGAACGGGTGCAGAAGCCGGGCACCACCGCACCGGACGAGACCGCGCCCGCGGACACCGAACTCCCCGGCGAGCAGGTCGCCGAGCCCGCCGAAGAAGCGCCGACTACCGTCGGCGTGTGAGTTCTGGCGGCACCGGGCGCGGTGCGTACGACTTCTGCGTGCTCGGCGGCGGCATCGTCGGCGTGGCGACGGCCCATCGGCTGTTGACGAAGTTCCCCGGCGCGAGCCTGGTGCTGGTGGACAAGGAGGCCGGCCTCGGCGCCCACCAGACCGGCCACAACAGCGGGGTCATCCACTCCGGGATCTACTATCCGCCCGACAGTTTGAAGGCCCGGCTGTGCCGGGCCGGCGCGCGCTGGACCAAGGAGTTCGCCGCCGCCAACGACATTCCGTTCGAGGTGTGCGGAAAACTGCTGGTCGCCACGGATTCCGCCGAGCACGCGCGGATGCTGGACCTCTACGAGCGGTCCATCGCCAACGGTGTCGAGGTGGAGGCGATCGACGCGGCCGAACTGGTCCGGCGCGAGCCCCGGATCACCGGCGTCGGCGCACTGTTCGTACCCGCGACCGGGATCATCGACTACGCGAAGGTCACCGCCGCGCTCGCCGAGCAGGTGCGGGCCATGGGCGGGCGGATCGCGCTCGGCACCCGGATCGAGGCCATCGCCGAATCCGATTCGGCGGTCACCGTTTCCGGCCCGGCGGGCTCGTTCACGGCGAACACGCTGGTGGTCTGCGCCGGTTTGCAGGCCGACCGGATGGCCCGAATGGCCGGAATCCACACCGACTTCCGCATCGTGCCGTTCCGCGGCGAGTACTACCGGCTGCCCGCGACCCGCGCCGACCTGGTGCGCACGCTCATCTACCCGGTGCCGGATCCGGCACTGCCGTTCCTCGGCGTGCACCTGAGCCCGACCATCGACGGCGAGCTGACCGTCGGGCCGAACGCGGTGCTCGGGCTGTCGCGCGAGGGCTATCGCAAGGGCAGCGTCACCGCGCGGGACGCGCTGGACGTACTGGGTTTCCCCGGCTTCCACCGCGTCGCCCGCGACCATGTCCGGACCGGGGCCCGCGAGCTGCGCAATTCCCTGTTCAAGCGCGGCTATCTGGCCGAATGCCGCCGGTACTGCCCGGAACTGACCACGGCCGACCTGCTGCCGCACCGCGCGGGCATCCGCGCGCAGGCGGTGCTGCGCGACGGGACGCTGGTGCACGACTTCCTGATCGAGCGCACACCGCGCTCGATCCACGTGCTCAACGCGCCCTCACCAGCGGCGACGTCGGCGATGCCGATCGCGGAGTACCTGGTCGACCAGCTCTGAGCGTCATTCCGGCAAATAAAGAGGACATTTGTAGTAATTTTGAGCCCATCCGTGATCAGGGAGGGCCGATGGGCCACATCAGGTATGCGTGTGACGTCGGCGCCCCCGTCGACGCCGCCTTCGCCTACGCGGAGAACTTCCGCTTCGTTCCGCACTGGATGACCGGCGTCTCCGGCATCGAGGCCACCGGCGACCCAGACCGGGGTCTCGGCGCCGCCTTCGCGCTGAAAGTCCGTTTGTTCGGGGTGATTCCGTTGCGCACCACCTGCGAGATCACCGAATACCGGCGCAACGCGGTGATCGGGTATACCCTGCGTGGGCGGGTATACGGAACCGTGACACTGCGGTTCGACCCACTCGGCTACGAACGGTCGGTCCTGACCTCCGAAGCCGACTATCCACCACCACGCGGTGTGTTCGGCCGCCTGTGCCACGGCCTCGTAGACGCGGCCGCGCGATCGGCACTGCGCCGCACGGAGTCGCGGTTGCGAAGGGAGATAGAGGCATTCCACGGTACCGATCTTGTCGGCCGCATCGCCTAGGGTGGCGGTCATGATCATCGTGAGCACCGACGGGTCCTGCCTGCGTAATCCCGGTGGTGCCATCGGCTGGGCCTGGGTGAACCACCAGGGCCCGGCGGCCAGCGGGGGAGCGGCCACCGGAACCAACCAGATCGCCGAGCTCCGCGCAGTACTGGAAGCCATCCTCGCCCACCCCGGCGCCGAGCCGATGCTCATCGAGAGCGACTCGCTCTACGCCATCAAATGCGCCTCCGAGTGGATCACCGGCTGGCGGCGCAACGGCTGGCGCACCTCCACCGGGGGTGCGGTGAAGAACGTCGAGATCATCAAGCAGATCGATCGGGCCATCGCGTCCAGGGAAGGCCCGGTGCGATTCCGCTGGGTCCGCGGACACGTCGGTAACTATTTCAACGAACAGGCCGACACATTGGCGGGCGCGGCCGCCCGCGAAGTCGCCGCCCGTCCGGCGCAGGTCGCCGAACCCACCAGACCGCGGACCACGGGGAAGCCGGTCGAGCCGGCCGCGCCCTCCGGAACACTCACCCTGTTCTGAGGCGTCGACACGACCGGAGTTGGTCCGCACGAAAACGCCGCCGGCGGCAGAGTCACTCTGCCGCCGGCGGCGTTCGGATAGCGCGGTCGATCAGTTGCCGGGCGTCGGCGCGGGGGCCGGAGCCTGCGGCGTCGGCACCGTCTGACCGGGGGCAGCGCCGCCGGGCACCTGGCTGCTGTTCTTGAGCAGCGGCGAATCCAGCTTGCTGACCAGCCACTTGCCGTCGTCGGACTTCTCGAGGGTCATCTCGATGGCGAACATCATCCGGTCCGGTTCGGTCTGGGTGAAGTTGGTCCGGTACTGGGTCATGGTGACCATGGCCTTGACGTCCTCGGTGCTGCCCGAGACGTAGGCGCACTGCACGTCCTCGCCCCGCGACTTCACCTGGGCCTGGACCATCGCGCCCTTGAGGGCGTCGCTGGCGTCGCTGAATTCCTTCAGGTAGTCGCCGGTGGCGCCCGCCTTCATCGAGGCGATGTAGCCGTCCAGGTCCTTGGAGTAGTCGTAGTTGGCGAGGATGTTGCCGTACTCGCAGGCCGCCTTCGTCGAATCGGCGATGGCGTCGAGCTTGTCCGACTTGTCACTGTTCTGCAGGAAGAACACCACGGCCGCGGTGGCCGCGCCCAGGGCGACCACACCGGCCACACCAGCAGCGATCCAGCCCGTCGAGCTCGATTTGCCGGTCGAGGCGGGCGCCGCGGGGGCGGCCTCGGTCACGGTCTCGGCCTTCACGGTCGGCGCATCCAGCTCGGGGGTGGCCGCCGCGCCCTGCACGGTCGCGTCAGCCTTGGCCAGATCGGGCTTTTCCGCCGCGGCGTCCTTCTTGCTCTCGGCGTCGTCGCTGGTCATCGAATCAATCCTGCTCTTTCCCGGCGCACATATCGCACCGATTTCGTCCGTGGGTCCGTGAGCCGGACCACACGCTCTACTCCAGCGAGTATGCCCGGTCCGATGCGCGAGCACCGGGCCGGGCAGCTACTCAGTTCACCGGGATGGGTGTCCGCTCGTTCGGATCGACGCCCGGCGGCATCAGCGCGCCGTTGTTCGGCACGTTCGGGCGCGGCGCGTTGGCCGAACCACGGATCTGCTGGTCGGCGGGCGGGTTGACGCAGTAGTTCCACTTCGGGATGGACCCGTCCTGGACTTCCTCATTGCGTCGGTACTCGGTCGCGTAGTAGCAGGTCGGCCGGGGCCAGATGTCGATGACGGTGTGGAACTCGCCGTCGTGGGCGGGAATCGCGATGGACTCCAGACCCAGCGCCAGCGACGGGAACAGCAGCCGCAGCGCCGGCGTGCGCAGCTGCGCCGCCCTGGTGATGGCGACGAAGTTGGCCGCCAGGCTGCTGATCGGATCAGCCGTCTTGTCCAGCACCGCGCCCAGCGCCTCGAACTGCGCGGGGGCGTCGTCCAGCACGCTGACCAGTTCGGCGTTGGCGTTGTTGAACTGGGTCAGCAGCATGCCCGAGTTGTTGGTCAGGGTCTGCAGATCCGGCTGCGCGTGCGAGGTGGTCTCGGCGATCACCCGCAGGTTCGCGATCAGGTTGACCGTCTGCGGCAGCAGGTTGTCCAGTCCGGCCACGGCCAGGCTGACACCGTTGACCAGGCCACGCAGCTGATCCGGACCGCCGCCGAGCGCGATGTCGAGCTCGTTCAGGATGGTCTTGAACTGCTGCGGGTTCACCTGCGAGATCAGCGCGCTGGTGTCGTCGAGGACGGCCCACACCGGAACGGGGGTCTTGATCTGCTCCGGGTTGTAGTCGATCACCGCGCCGTCGCCGAGGAACGGGCCCACATCGCTCTTCGGACGGAAGTCGATGTACTGCTCGCCCGCGGCCGAGAGCGCCGCGACCTGGATGGTGGTGTCCACCGGGATCTTGTAGCTCTTGTCGATCGAGGCCTTGGCCGCGATCGCCTGACCCTGGTCGATCAGCTCGACCGAGGTGACCTTGCCGATCCGGTGGCCGCGCAGGGTCACGTCGTTGCCCGGCTGCAGACCGCCCGAGCGGTCCAGGTTCACCGTCACCTCGTACTCGGACCGCAGCGGGTTCACCCGCATCACGTTGACCAGCAGGTACGTCGCGCCGACGATCAGCACCAGGACCAGGGCGGTGTTCGCCAGCAGGATCTTGTTACCGAAGAACTTCTTCGCCTTGCTCATCGGTGACCTCCCACTCGGCCCTGCACGATCTGCAGCACCTGGATGAACGTGCCGACGAAGTCGTTCACGTCCTTCAGATCGGGGAACTTGCTGTTCGCCGGATCGGTGAGCAACCCGATGTCGAGGTTGGTCAGCGTCGCGTACGGCGCCAGCGACTTGCCCTGGAAAGTGGCGTTGGCGCCGGGCCGGATCGCGTGCAGCTGATCGAGCACGTAGCCGAAATCGTCGCCGGTCGCGGCCAGCGCGTTCATCAGGTTGTTCAGGTTGGTCAGCAGCTCGGAGAGCTGGTCACCGGTGGTGTTGGAGTAGTCGCCGAGCGCGGCGCTGGCCGTGGCCACCTTGGTGAGCAGGTCACCGATCGCCCGGTTGTTCTCGGCGATCGCGCCGATGGCCTGCGGCAGCGTGTCGGCCACCTGACCCAGCTCGTTCTTGTTGTTCTCGATGGTGTTGGCCAGCGTGTTGAACTCGGTGAGCACCGTATCGACCTTGGCGCTGTTGTTGTTCAGTTCGCCGATGACGCCGGTCATCTCGTAGATCAGGTGCGACAGGTTGCCGCCCTGCCCGTTCAGGATCGAGCCGAGCTCGGTGCCGAGCCGGCTGAGGCTGGCCACACCGCCACCGTTGAACAGCATGGACACCGAGATCAGCAGCTCCTCGACGGTGGCGCCCGCCGAGGTGAACTCCTGGGTCAGGGTGGCGCCGTCCTGCAGCGGCGGCCCGGAGGGGCTGCCCGGCTTGGGCGGCGACAGCGCGATGAACACGTCACCGAGCGGGGTGGCCTGACGCAGTTCGGCGGTGCTGCCCTGCGGCAGCACGATGTCGGTGCCGATCTGCATCTCGACCTCGGCCTGGAAGTTCTTGGTGGAGATGTCGGAGACCACTCCCACATCCGAGCCACCGATCTTCACCTTCGCCTGGTCGGGCAGGTTCAGCGCGTTGTCGAACTGCGCGTGGATCGTGTAGGTGTCGCCTTCGGCGCCCGGCTTGGGCAGCGGCAGATCCTCCACGGTGAATCCACACCCGGAGGTGATCACCACCGTGGCTGTCGCGGCCGCGGCGACCAGCGCGCGGCGGGCTTTCTTGGTCATTCGTCGCGTCATTTCGTGAGTCCGAGGAGTGCGGCGGTGAGCCCGTAGTCGGGGCCGAAGTCCTGCATGTTCCCGGAGCGGCAACCGTCGGACTGCATCTGGATCCGCTCACAGAACACGCTGACGATCTCGCCCGAGAGGGCGGTGCCGATCAGGGCGTGCAGGCGGACGAAGCGGCGTTCCTTGTCCATGGCGCCGTCGATGTTCTGCATCAGCAGCGGCACGATGTCGACGATCTCGACCATCGCGCCGGAGTTGGCGCGCAGCTGGTTGGTGACATTGGTCAGACCGGTCAGCGAGGTCGACAGCTCGTCGGCGTGCTCACCGAACATCGTGGAGGTGTTGGCCAGGAACGCGTTGAGCTGATCCAGCGTGGCCTGCAGACCCGGCGCCTGCTCGGCGAGCAGACCCGACATCGCGGTGACCCGGTTGCTGAAATCACGCACCGACTGGTCGTTGTCGGCCAGCATCGTCGTCAGCTCGTTGAGCTTGATGATGATGTTGGAGATCGCGTCCTTGTTGTCGATACCGACCTTCAAGGCGCTCGACAGGGCGTCGAGGGTTTCGCGGATCTTCTGGCCGTTGCCGTTGAGCACCGGGTAGAGCACCCGACCCGAGAGCGGGCCGAGGCCTTCGGAGCCGTCTTCGGGCTTGAGCGAGGCGGAGAACTGGTCGATGGTCTTGATCATCGTGTCCAGCTCGACCGGGGTGCGGGTGCGCGCCTTGGGCAGGTGCTCACCGGACTTCATCGACTCCCCACCGGTGAACGGCGGGGTGATCTCGATGTGGCGGTCGGTCACGATCGAGGGCGAGATGATCGCGGCGATGGCTTCTTTGGGGATCTTGACCCCGCCGTCGATGCTCATGTGGACCTCGACGTAGGTGCCCTTGGGCACGATCTTGTCGACCTTGCCGACGGCCAGGCCCAGGACCATGACGTCGTTGCCCTCGTACATGCCCGCGATGTTCTCGAAATCCGCGGTGATCTTGGTCGACATGCCGAGCGCGTCGTTGACCTGACCGGGCAGCAGCGAGCAGCTGCCCAGCGTCAGCGCGGTGGCGCCGATCATCAGCGATCGGGCCAGCGTCTTTCCGTGGCGGAAGGTCAGTTTCATCCTGCGCACCCCTGAATCACCTGAACGAAGCACAGCCAGTTGTCGGGGAACAGCCATGGCAGCGAGACGTCACCGTAGTTGCCGTTGCCCAGCGCGTTGTTGAAGTAGCGCGCGGTGGGCTGACCGATCTGCAGCAGCCGGTCGAGGTTCTCCTTGTTCTTCTGCAGACCCTCGGCCATCGTGTTCAGCTGGCCGATGGTGCCGCCGAACTGGTTGCCGTTCTCGGCGCCGATCTCCTCCAGCTGACGGGTCAGCGTGGCGATGTTGTCGAGCAGCTGCCGCAGCAGGTTCTGCCGTTCCATCACCCGGTTGGCGATGGCCTCGCCCTGGGTGATGACCAGCAGGATGCTGTTGCGGTTGTCGGCCAGCAGCTGGGTGACCCGGTTGAGGTCCTTGAGCAGGGTGTCGACCTCGGTCTTGCGCCGGTCGACGACCTTGGCCAGCGCGCCGACGCTGTCGAGCGCCTGCGCGACGAGCTCCGGCGAATCGCCGAGCTGGCTGTTGATCGTGTTGAGCGAGGCGGCCAGCTTCTTGGTGTCGAGTTCCTCGAACTTCGGCGTACCCACCTGCACCACGTCGGCGATGTTGTAGGGCACGTCGGTGTTGCTGCGCGGGATGGTCTTGTCCTTCAGACCCGAACCGTCGCCGGGCTGCAGGTCCACGTAGCGCGCGCCGAGCAGCGTGGCCATCTTGATCGCGGCGTGCGCGTCGGGGCCGAACTTCAGCGACTTGTCCACGTCCAGGGTGACCACCACGTGATCGCCCTCGATCTTGGCGCCGGTCACCGTGCCGACCTGCACGCCCGAGACCGCGACCTTGTCGCCGGTCTTGATGCCCGCGGCCTGCACGAACTCCGCGTCGATCGACTGCCTGCCGATCCCGATGAACTGATAGACCGTCGACCCGACCAGCAGCAGCACGATGACCAGCGAGCCGATCACACCGAGCCAGAAGTTGCGGTTGCCGAGGAAGGTCCGCTTGAGCTTGCTCATCGGCAGACCTCCGAGTGCGAAGTGCCACCGATCTGGCTGAACAGGCCGCGCGGGAAGAGCACACCGTAGAGCGAGATGTCCAGGCCACACAGGTAGGCGTTGGCGTGGGTGCCCTCGGAGGTCATCCGGCCCAGGTCGGCGAGCATCGACGGCATGTCGATGGCGGCCTGGTCGAGCTTGGCGCCGTTGGCGAGCAACAGGTTCAGCGCGGCGGTGGTGGAATTCTGCGCCGCCGAGAGCTGCGGCTGGATCTTGCCGACCATGCTGACCAGCGAGGTCGTGGCGTCGGCCAGGGTGGCCGTTGATGCCTGCAGCGACTGTCCCTGGTCGTAGAGCCCGCCGATCAGCGCCCTGGTCTGGGTAATCAGGGTCTCCAATTCGTCCCCTCGCTTGGCCAACCCGGCCATCACGCCGGACAGGTTGGTGATCACGTCGGACAGGATCGCGTCGCGACGCTGGAAGTCCGAGGCCAGCTGCGCGGCCTGGACGATGAAGGACGAGAGGGAGACTCCGTCACCCTGCAGCGCCTGGATCAGCGTCTCCGACATGGCGTTGACCTCGGCCGGCTCCAGCGCCTGGAACAGCGGCTGGAAACCGTTGAGCAGCGCGGAGATGTCGAACGAGGGCTCGGTGCGGTCGATCGGGATGACCGAACCGCTCTTCAGCGCCTGCGGGCTCGCCGCGTCGCCCGGGGTCAGCGCGACATAGCGCTGACCGATCAGGTTCTGGTACCGGACAAGGGCTTTGGTGTCGTCGAAGACCGTCTGGTCGCTCTGCACGATGAACGAGACCTTGGCGTCGTTCTTGCCGTCGAGCTCGATCTTCTCGACCTTGCCGACGCGCACGCCGGCCATGCGGACGTCGTCACCGGGCCGCAGGCCCAGGACATCGGTGAAGATCGCGGTGTACTTGCGGGTGTCTCCGTCGACCGTGCGAGCCAGCGTGTTCCAGACGACCACGATGACCAGCAATGAAACGAGTGCGAAGATACTGAACCCGATCAGTGGCTTGCGGATGCTCATGCGCCACCCCCGTTTTCGGACACTTGCAGGGTTCCGCCCTTCATGATCGGACCGAGCAGCAGGAATTCGGATGCCGTCGGCTTACGCCCCAGCAGTTGAGTCATCGCCGCTTCGCCCTGGTAGGAGATCGGCTTGGCGGCCGGTGCCACCGCGGGCTGCGGCGCGTCGGCCGGAGCGGCGGCGGGGCCCGCGGCGGGCGCGGGCGCGCCGCCACCGAGCAGACCGGGCAGGCCCGGCAGCTGGATCGGCGGGACCAGGCCCTCGAGCGGCGTGCCGGCGAACGGCTTCACCTCGGTGCCGTTGGCGGTCTGCATCGGCGCGATGCCCGGCGTGGTCAGGCCCGGGATGGCGGGCATGCCCGGGATGGCGACCAGCGGCGGCAGACCGGCGGCCGAGGCGAGTGCCTTCGGGCGCACGCTCTCCGGCATCGGCGGCAGGCTCACCTCGGACGGCGCGGTGAAGCAGCTCGGGCCGAGCAGGTCGCCGTAGCGCGGGCAGTCCGCGACGGTGTTGGGCTTGTACGGGGTGAAGGTCAGACCCGCGTTCCAGACCATCTGCTTGGCCGGACCACCGTGCATGGTGCTGTTCAGCGCCGCCAGCGACGGGCCGAACACGTCGAAGGTCTTGGTGATCGAGCCCGGGTCGGCGGCCAGCGCGCCCAGGGTCGCGTTCATCCCGACGGTGACCTCCTTGCCGACGTCCGGGTTGGCCGCGAACAGGTCGTTGACCCGGTCGGTGGTGGCGCTCGCACCGGCCAGCAGCGCGATCAGCTGATCGCGCTTGGTGGCGATGGTGTTCGCGGTCTGCACCGAGGAGCCGAGCACGTCGAGCAGCTCCGGCGCGGACTCGTTGAGCGCGCGGGCCGAGGCCGAGAAGTTGTCGAGCATGCCGCCCAGGTTGGGACCGGCGTCGGCGACCGTGGTCAGCCAGTGGTCCAGGCGCTGGATGGTGGAACCGGGCACCCGGCCGGAACCGTCGAGCGCCTGGGTGAGGGTGCCGAGCACGCGGCCCAGCTGCACCGGGTCGACCTCGTTGAGGATGTCGCGCACCGTGGTGAGCGTGTCCTGCAGCGCGACCGTGCCCTGGCTGGTGTCCTCCGGGATCTGCGAACCCTCGTGCAGGTACTGGTTGGACGCGCCGTTGAAGACCAGCTCCACCGAGGTGACGGCGAACAGGTTGCTCGGCACGACGCGGGCGGTGACATTGGCCGGGATGTCGCCGGCGAACTCGGGCTTGAGCTCGATGTTCACCTTCTGGACGGTGCCCTTGTCGACGATCTCGACGTCCTTGACGACGCCGACGAGCACGCCGCGGAACTTCACGTCGGCGTCCGAGGGCAGACCGTCACCGGTGGTCGACAGGTTCGCGGCCACATTGACCTTGGGCACGAAGTAGCCCTGGTACCTGGCCATCAGGAAGCCGAGGATCAGCGCGAACACCACCAGGCCACAGGCGCCGGCGACGTACAGCTGCTTCATCGTGGGTCCGCGCCCACTGGGATCGATGATCATCGCGTCTACCCCGAGATCCGGATACCGGGGTCGACGCCCCAGATCGCCAATGTCATGAACAGGTCGGCGAATACGACCAGGATGATGCACATCTTGATCGCCCGGCCGGCCGCGACGCCGACGCCTTCGGGACCACCCGAGGCGAAGAAGCCGTAGTAGCACTGGATGAACGTGGTGATCATGACGAACACGACCGCTTTGAGCAGCGAGTACAGCACGTCGGTCGGCACCAGGAATTGATAGAAGTAGTGCGAGTAGGTACCCGCCGCGGTACCGCCGATCAATTGCACCGTGACCGAGCAGGAGATGTAGGCCATCACCAGGCCGATGCAGTACAGCGGCACGATCGCGATGACCGCGGCCATCATCCGGGTGCTGACCAGGTACGGCAGCGGGCGGATGGCGATCGAGTCGAGCGCGTCGATCTCCTCGGAGATGCGCATGGCGCCGAGCTGGGCGGTGAATCGACAGCCCGCCTGTGCCGCGAAGGCCAGTGCCGCCAGCAGCGGGCCGAGCTCACGGGTGGTGGCGAAGGCCGAGATGGCGCCGGTGATCGGGCTGAGGCCGAGCAGGTTCAGCGAGGTGTGGCCCTGGATGGCCACCGTCATGCCGCCGAAGGCGCTGATGATCAGGATGACGCCGATGGTGCCGCCACCGACGACGATGTTGCCGTTACCCCACGTGACGTCGGAGAGCAGGCGCCAGATCTCCTTGGGGTACTGCTTGAACGCCAGCGGGATCGAGCCGACGGAGCGCAGGAAGAAGAAGACCTGGTGGCCGAGCCGGGCGAGCATGTCGATGGGCGCCCTGCCCACCGCCTGGAGCTGGCGCAGCGGCCGCAGCAGCGGAGGTACGTACGTTGATGACATTGGCTCAGACCACCTGTGGGGGGAAGACCGCGGCGTAGATCTGGGTGATCGCGACGTTGACGCCGAGCAACATGACCATGGAGCTCACCACCGCCGAGTTCACCGCGTTCGCGACGCCGCCGGGGCCGCCGCGGGCGTTCAGGCCCGAGTCGCAGGCGATGACCGCCGCGATGATGCCGAAGATCACCGACTTGAGCAGCGCCACCGCGAGGTCGCGGGTGACCGCGAACGAGGCGAAGGTGCTCATGTACGAACCGGGCGTGCCCGCCTGGGCGAAGATGTTGAACATGTAGCCGGTGATGAAACCGACGAAGACGACGAAGCCGCACAGCAGGAAGCTGACGATCATCGCGGCGCCGAGCCGGGGGGCGACCAGCCTGCGCAACGGATCGACGCCCATCACCTTCATCGCGTCGATCTCCTCGCGGATCGTGCGGGAGCCGAGGTCGGCGCACACGGCCGAACCGACCGCGCCGGCGATCATGATCGAGGTGACCAGGGGCGCGCCCTGCTGGATGATGCCCAGGCCGTTGGCCGCGCCGATGAACGAGGTCGCGCCGACCTGACCGGCGACGGCGCCGACCTGGATGGACACGATCACCGCGATCGGGATGGCGACGAGCAGGGTGGGCGCGGCGGCGACATTGGCCATGAACGCGCACTGGCGGACGAACTCGTCGAAGGGGAAGCGCCTGCGGAAGATCGCGACGATCAGCTCCGTGATCGCCTCGACACCCATCGTGATCTGTCGGCCGAACGTCTCGAGGGACTTCTTCGGATGGTCGTCCCAAAGGCCCTTGGTCCGGTCGACAGCTTCACTGACGCGTGAACGGGCGGGCGGACTCTCGGTCGACTGCACTGCTAATACCCCTCTCGACGCCAGGTCATCAACACCCCGACGACTTGTTTGCTTGACGCACCTTACTACGGAGTAGCGCAGAACACACCACCGACATGTGAGCGGCGTCATAGACAGAGGTCACGGTCGGAAACTGCAATGAGTCCTGCCACGACGGACCATACAGCCCGTAATTGTGGCGGCATCGACGATTGCGCGGGATGTCGTTTTCGACAGGGATTCCCAGTACCGGCGGTCGCGGCGAATAAATATTGCGGAAAACTGTCATTCATAACGAACCCCCCTTCCGAATATCCGATCAGATCACAGACCGAACTCGTAACTGGACAATTGATCACTCCATTGATAGATAACCGCTATCACGAGTCCAGGCGGCGCGGGCGAGGCGCGCCCGGGACGGAATACAGGGACGATAGGCAGACCGAATTGATATCGTGCGGACTTCCGACCGTCTGGAGGGACATGTTCACCACACTCGCCAAGGTGGCCAACGCTGCCTTCGCCGTCGCGTTCGGTGCAGCTCTTCTCGGCACCGGCGCCGGCGCTTCGCAGGCACAGCCAGGGCCGCCGGTGATCGGCGGCGGCTCCGGGATCGTCATCGACAACATGTTCGAGTGCACCGTCACCACGGTCGGCCACGACGGCGCGGGCAGACTCGTCGGCCTGACCGCGGGCCACTGCGGCGACGCGGGCGCCTCGGTCACCGCCGAGGTGGACCGCGGCTACGGCGAGATCGGCCGGTTCGCCTACAGCAACAACGAACTCGACTACGCGGTCATCGAATTCACCCCGGGCCGGATCACCCCGGTCAACCGGATCGGCAACGTCACCATCACCGGCGTCGGCGGGCCCGCCCAGTTCCCGACGATCGTCTGCAAGGAAGGCCGGACCACCGGCAACACCTGCGGCATCACCTGGGGCGACGTCTTCCAGACCAATACCGAGACCTGGTCGCAGATGTGCGTGGTCGAAGGCGATTCCGGCGCACCGGTCGTCGTCGGCTCGACCCTGGTCGGCATGGTGAACGCCTACCTGGCCGTCGCCTGCTTCGGCCCCGAGGTCGGCACCAACATGAGCGCGATCATGAACGACGTCAACGGCCGCGGCGGCGTGGGCGCGGGCTTCCACCCGGTGTAGGACACCGGATACCGAACGGGCCGGGTGGGCAGCCACCCGGCCCGTTCATTTCGATACGACCGGGGCGAGCGCGGGACCGTCGGAGCCGGCGCAATGCGGCAGGCAGTCGACCCGCTCGGGTTCCGGCTTCCGGCGCGGCACCCGCAGCAGCACACCCGCGATCACCGCGCCGACCAGCAGCAATCCCGCACACCAGCGCATCGCGGTGTCGAAGCCTGCGGCGAAGGCGACCGGGTCGTCGAAGGCGCCGGACAGGCCGGCCAGTCCGGGCAGTGCCGCGACGGCCAGCAGCTGGGCCGTCCTGGCGACGGCGTTGTTCACCCCGGACGCGATGCCCGCGTCGGCCACCGGCACCGCCGCCAGCACCGCGCCGGTCAGCGGAGCCACCATCACCGACAATCCGAGCCCGAAGATCAGCACGCCCGGCAGCACCTCGGTGAGGTAGTTCGCGTCGGGCCCGATCCGGTGCAGCGCGAAGACGCCGCCCGCGGCGAGCAGCGGGCCCACGGTCATCGGGATCCGCGGTCCGTGCCGCTGCGCCCAGCGCCCGGCCGGCGCGGACAGCACCAGCATCAGCAGCGTCACCGGCAGACTCGCCGCGCCCGAGGCCATCGGCGAATACCCCGAGACCAGCTGCAACTGCAGCACCAGCAGGAAGAACACGCCGCCCAGCGCGGCGTAGACGAAGAAGGTCACCAGGTTCGCGGCGGTGAACACGCGCGAGCCGAACAGCGTGGGCGGCACCAGCGGATTCGCGCTGCGCAGTTCCACCACGACGAACACCGCCAGCGCCACCAGACCGACGCCGATCAGGGCCACCTGCCCCTCGATCAGCCCCAGCGTGAGCGCGCCGAGCGCGACGGCGACGATCACCGCACCCGGCACATCGATACGCGACGGCGCGTCGGGATCGCGGCTCTCCGGCACCCACTTCGTCGCCACCACCGCGACGAGCAGCGCCAGCGGCACGTTGAGCAGGAAGATCGCCCGCCAGCCGACCAGGTCGATCAGGCCGCCGCCGAGCAGCGGCCCGAACGCGCCCGCCACCCCGCCCAGACCCGACCACAGGCCGATCGCGCTGCCCTGGTCGCGCTCGTCGATGGACGCCGAGATCAGCGCCAGGCTGCCCGGGGTGAGCAGCGCGCCCGCCACCCCCTGCAGCAGCCGCGCCACGACCAGCATCTCGATGTTCACCGCGACCGCGCACAGCAGCGAGGTGATCGCGAATCCGACGATCCCCCAGACGAACACGCGCCTGCGGCCCAGCCGGTCACCGAGCGAGCCGCCGAGCAGGATGAACGAGGCCAGGGTCAGCGTGTAGCCGTTGACGGTCCACTGCAGCCCGGCGACGTCGGTGTGCAGCGACTCGCCGATGCGCGGCAACGCGACCGAGACGACGGTGGCGTCCAGCGACGCCATCGACGAGCCGAGAATGGTGGCCAGCAGAATCCACCGGCCAGTGGCCGAGTGGAGCCGGACCGTCCGATTCGGGGGCACCTCCCCAAACTAGCGCCCCGCGGCGCCGGTTCGCGGAACTACAGGCTCTGCACGCAGACGACGACCTTGCGCTCGGGATACTTGAACCCGGAGTCGGCCGCGTCGGGGCAGTCGTCGACGCTGTCGGTGCCGTTCTTGATCGTGACGACCTTGACCGGCTCCGAGCCGCCCTCACCGCATTCGATGCGTTTGGGCTCGTCGCCGCCGACGTCCATGCAGCCGCCGACCACCCAGTCGATGTCCAGGCAGAGCGCGCCGGTCTCGATGCCGTTGAGGGTCTCGGCGTAGAAGTTGTCGCGGTCGCTGACGCAGCCGGAGCTGTTCTTGGCCTTGCCGATGACCTTGTAGTTCGACGAGCGGCTGCCGCAGGACGCCTTGTCGATGGTGGCGTCGTTGACGGTGCCGCCCAGCGCGACGCAGTCGCCGACGTTGGCCTGGAAGTCGGTGTTGCCGCCGCGGGTCGAGGTCTGCGCCGGTTTGCTCGGCGTCGGCTTGCCCGAGGTCGGTTTGCCCGGCTTGGTGGTGGGCCCGGGGTTACCGGTCGCCGGGACGACCTCGATCGCGGGCTGAGCGTGGCCATCGATGGTGCCACCGCATCCGGACGCGACGAATGCCGTCACGGCGATGGCGGCCGCGCCGACGAGCCGGCCGATGGACAGGTCTGCAAACACCTACTGTGAATACACCACCGGAGCCACCGGCGTCGACTCGATCCCGGTAGCCGGGTAGCTGGGTTACCCTTGGGATTCCGGCCCCCCGGCCGAACCTGCATCAGGAGGTGAACCCGATGGTGGCAGCAACGGCGGGAGATTTCGGCCCCCTGACCCGTCCCGGCGGCACGCCGCTCGCGGCGCCGCGCCAAATGCTGGTCGACCCCCGATTCATCCGGCTCGCCGACCATTTCTTCGGTCTGTTCCCGCAGCCGAGCCGGGGCGGCGGCGCGCTGGCCATCTATCTGGACGGCAGGCCGGTCGTCGACATCTGGGCCGGCTGGGCCGCCAAGGATCAGCGCTGGAACGGCGAGAACGTCGCCCTCACCTTCTCCACCGGCAAGGGTGTCGCGGCCACGGTCGTGCACCGGCTGGCCGAGCGCGGGCTGATCGATTACGAGGCGCCGGTGGCGCGGTACTGGCCGGAGTTCGCCGCGCACGGCAAGCACGACATCACCGTCCGCGACGTGCTCTCGCATCGGGCCGGGTTGCACCGGGTCCGCGGGCTGGTGCCGGGCCGCGAGGGCATCCTCGACTACGGCGCGGTGGTGACCGCGCTGGCCGAGAGCCCCGCCGACCCGCGCCGCATCCGGTCCTCGGGCTATCACGCGATCACCTTCGGGTGGCTGGTCGCCGAGATCGTGCAGCGGGTCACCGGCGAACCGTTCACCACGGTGTTGCGGCGAGAAGTGGCCGAGCCCTTGGGCACCGACGAGTTCTGGTTCCAGGTGCCCGCCGCGCAACGACACCGGATCGCGAAGATCTTCCCGCATCTGGCGCCGCCGGGGATCCGGTGGAACACCGCGTCCTCGGTGCTGTCGTGGGTGCGGCCGGCGCGCGGGCTGGCCGAGGCGGGCATGCCGGAGAGCTTCGACGAACTCGTCCGCGACCCGCGCGTGCACGACGCGGTGATGCCCGGCTGGAACGGCGTCTTCTCCGCGCGCGCCCTGGCCAGGATGTACGGCGCGCTGGCCAACGACGGCGTCGTCTACGCCGCCGATGCCGAACATCGCCCCGCGCAGGGTGATCCCACCGTGCGGTTCCTGCGGCCGGAGACGATCGAGGCCGCCAACCGGACCCAGCAGAGCGACAGCCGCGACTACGTCCTCGGCCTGCCCCTGCGTTTCACCCTCGGCTATCACCGGCCGGTGCTGATGACCAAGCAGCAGCCCCGGCACGCGTTCGGCCACTACGGCATCGGTGGTTCCGGCGCCTACGCCGACCCGGGCCTGCGGATGTCGATCGCGTTCGTCACCAACCGGCTCGGCAACGCGGTGACCGCGCTCGGCGACGCGCGACTGGCCAAACTCTCGGCCATCGCGCAGGGCACGGTGCGCCGGCTACGGGCGGCCGAGCAGAGCTAGCCGATTCGAACCGGCCACCGGCGCGCGCCGTACCAACGGACATGACAGCGCCCAACCCGCCCCGCCTGTCGCTGCTGCACGGCCTGGCCGCGGCCCGCGATTTCGACGGCTACCTGCGTCGACGCGCCGGTGGTGGTGATCCGTTCGCGGTGGGCTTCCCCGGCTTCCCGCCCGTGCTGTTCACCGGGACGCCCGAGGGCGCGCGGGAACTGTTCCGCGCGCCGGTGCCCCTGGTCGAGCCACCGCGGCCGAACCCGATCGAGCCGATGGTCGGCGCGGCCTCGCTCATCCTCTCCGCTGGTACGCGCCATCGCACCGACCGCGCGGTGCTCGCCCCCGCCCTGCACGCGCAGCGGGTGCGCGCACTGGCACCGGTGATCCGCAACGCCACTCTGCGCGAGATCGAAAACGGCAGCGGCCCAACGTCTTCCTGGCAGCTCGGGCGCCCGTTCGATGCGCTCGCGGCGGCGCACGCCATCACCCTGCGCGTCATCCTGGCCGCGATGTTCGGCGCCGACACCGATCGCGCGCCCGAATACGCCGGGGCCGTCACCGATTTCCTCGCCACCTTCACCACCCCGCTTCTCGCTGCGCCCGTCTTACGCAGGAACATGGGCGGTTTCGGTCCGTGGGCACGATTCGCCGCGGCCAGAAACCGGCTGGACCGGATGCTGCTGACCGAGGTCGCCCGCAGACGCGCCGAGCCGCGCACGGCGTCCGCCGACCTGCTCGATCTGCTGCTCGACCTCCGCTACGACGACGGCACCGCCCTCACCGACACCGAACTCTGCGAACAGCTGCGCACCCTGCTCGTGGCAGGCCACGAGACCACCGCGACCACCCTCACCTGGGCGCTGTATCACGTGCACCGCGAACCCGGCCTGCTCGACCGGCTCACCACCGAACTGTCGGCCGCGCGCGCCGACCCCGCCGACCAGGCCGCGCTGCCCCTGCTCGGCGCGGTCTGCCAGGAGACCCTGCGGCTGCACCCCGCCGTCCCGATCGTGCTGCGCACCCTCACCGGCCCGTGGCACTGGCGCGGGCTCGACCTGACCGCGGGCCAGACGATCGGCCTCGCCGTCGGCGTGCTGCACAGCCGCCCCGAGACCTGGCCCGCGCCCCAGCTGTTCCACCCCGACCGCTTCCTGGACCGCAAGGTCTCCCCGTTCGACTACGCCCCGTTCGGCGGCGGGCACCGCCGCTGCATCGGAGCGACCCTGGCCGAGTACGAACTCCGCATCGTGCTGGCAACCGTATTGACCGAGGTCCGCCTGTCTTTGGATCCCGCGCTCGCCCTGGGCGCCCGCCCTCGCAGCGTCCCGAGCAACCTGGCCACGGCCCCGGATCGGGCGATCCACTTCACACGGACGGCGTGATTTCGGTCACCCCAGGTTTGAGGCTTACACCGTGGTGTTTCGACCGCGTGCGATGTCACCGTCGGCGACTCGCCGCTGTGAGCGCGGCGTTTGACGAAAGCCCGTGTATAACAGCGCGTTATGTGACCCAGCGCACAGAGTTGCCGGGCCGTTATCAGCGTTCGGCGCGGCTGGCACGGTGTCACCTCGGGCGGGTAGGAATGGACGGTCAGGGTCGGGGCGTCGTTACCCCGTGGAGACCCGTTGCGGACTCCGCGTCAATCACGAAGATCTCGGGCCGCGCACGCGGAACGAGAGATGGAATGGACGAGAAACCTATGCACTACGAGGCAAATATGCAGCAATCGCGCTGGCTTCGCCGGGGCCTGCTGCTGTCGGCAGCGTTCGCGGCGGCAGGCGCACTGGTCGTCGTGCCCGCGCAGGCCCAGCCGGCCCTCCCGGGCTCCGGTTCCAGCCAGCCCGCGGTGAACGAGCCCGCCCCGCAGGCTCCCTTCGCGCCGCCGAACATCAACATCGCCGACGGCGAGACCGTCGGCGTCGCGCAGCCGATCATCATCACGTTCAAGGAGCCGGTCGCCGACCGCGCCGCCGCCGAGAAGGCCATCAAGGTCACCTCGAGCCAGGCCGCGCCCGGCCACTTCTACTGGACCGGCGAGAAGCAGGTGCGCTGGAAGCCGAACGAGTTCTGGCCCGCCAACACCGACGTGACCGTCGTGGCAGGCGGCACCACCAGCGCGTTCCGCATCGGCGACGCCTTCGTCGCCACCGTCGACGACAACACCAAGATGATCACCGTCACCGTCAACGGTGAGGTCGTCAAGGAGATGCCCACCTCGCTGGGCAAGCCGGGCCACGAGACCCCGAACGGCACCTACATCGTGGGCGAGCGGTTCGAGAAGATGACCATGGACTCCTCCACCTACGGCGTGCCGGTCACCGACCCCGAGGGCTACAAGCTCGAGGTCGAGTACGCGACCCGCATCTCCAACAGCGGCATCTTCGTGCACGCCGCGCCGTGGTCGGTGGGCCAGCAGGGCTACTCCAACGCCAGCCACGGCTGCCTGAACGTGAGCACCGAGAACGCCAAGTGGTTCCTGGAGAACTCGCGCCGCGGCGACGCCGTGATCATCTCCAACACCCAGGGCGGCACCCTGAGTGCCGGTGACGGACTGGGCGACTGGAACTGATCCACTGAACAAAAGCCGAACAATACGATCAATCGCGGTCGTGTTGTTCGGCTTTTTGCTGTACTCGGCCTTGTGCGCCCGATGTTCAGAAGATCGGCGGCCGAGGTTAACCGACAGTTCGCCGTGCGCCGTAAAGCTGCCGCGGTGCGAAGCAGTCCAGAGCGGGTCCTCCCCGCACCACGCGGCCGCGGGCTGAAAAACCGCCCGTGGCAGGACTATGCGCTGTTCCTCGTCCTGGTCGTGCCGAATCTGGCGCTGCTGGCGCTGTTCGTCTACCGGCCGCTGGCCGACAACATCCGGCTGTCGTTCACCGACTGGAACATCGCCGATCCCGTCGCCACCGGAATCGGTTTCGACAACTACGTCGAGTGGTGGCAGCGCGACGATTCCTGGAAGGTCGTCGGCAACACGGTGATCTTCACCGTCGCGGCCGTGGTGGTGAGCATGGCGCTCGGCCTCGCGCTGGCCCTGCTGCTCGACCGAAAACTCTTCGGGCGCAATGTGGTTCGGTCCGCCATATTCGCGCCGTTCGTGATCTCCGGCGCGGCGATCGGCGTGGCGTTCCAATTCATCTTCGATCCGAGTTTCGGCTTGGTCCAGGATGTACTGCACCGCGTCGGCGTCGAGCGCGTTCCGGATTTCTACCAGGACCCGCACTGGGCGCTGTTCATGGTGACGATCACTTACATCTGGAAGAACCTCGGATATACCTTCGTCATCTATCTGGCCGCGCTGCAGGGCGTACACGCCGAGTTGATGGAAGCCGCCGAAATGGACGGCGCGAGCCGCTGGACCACTTTCACGAAAGTGCTTCTGCCGCAATTGCGCCCGACGACATTCTTTCTCTCGATCACGGTACTGCTCAACTCGCTGCAAGTCTTCGACATCATCAATGTGATGACCCGCGGCGGGCCGCTCGGCAACGGCACGACCACCATGGTCTTCCAGGTGTACGAGGAGTCGTTCCGCAATTTCCGGGCGGGCTACGGCGCCACCGTCGCCACCATCATGTTCGCGGTGCTGCTGGTGGTGACCCTGATCCAGGTCCGCGTGATGGATCGGGGCGAACGATGAGACACATAGGCCCGGCCACGCTCTCGTACCGGCGCCGGGAACGCGCGGTCACCGCCCTCGGCTACGCCGCGATGGTGTGCGTGCTGATCCTGATCGGCGTCCCGCTGTTCTGGATCCTGATCACCTCGGTCAAGGACCGCCCCGACATCTACACCCAGCCCGCGGTGTACTGGCCGCGCAGCTGGCATCCGGAGAACTACGGCCAGGCCACCACCACGGTGCCGTTCTGGACCTTCCTGCGCAACTCGCTGATCGTCACCGGGGTGGTGTCGGCGGTGAAGTTCGCGCTCGGTGTGTTCAGCGCCTACGGGCTGGTGTTCCTGCGGTTCCCCGGCAAGAACATCGTGTTCCTGGTGATCATCGCCGCGCTGATGGTGCCCAACCAGATCACCGTCATCTCCAACTACGCGCTCGTCGCGCAGCTGGGCTGGCGCAACACCTTCCAGGGCATCATCATCCCGCTGTGCGGGGTGGCCTTCGGCACCTTCCTGATGCGCAACCACTTCCTGTCGCTGCCCGGTGAGGTCATCGAGGCGGCCCGGATGGACGGCGCCAACTGGTGGCGGCTGCTGACCAGGGTGGTGCTGCCGATGTCGGGTCCGACGATGGTGGCGTTCGCGGTGGTCACGCTGGTCAACGAGTGGAACGAATACCTGTGGCCGTTCCTGATGGCCGACTCCGCCGAGGTCGCCACGCTGCCGGTGGGCCTGACCCTGCTGCAGAACACCGAGAATCCCTCGGTCACCAACTGGGGGCCGGTGATGGCGGGCACCGTGCTGACGATGCTGCCGATCCTCGTCGTGTTCCTCGCCCTGCAACGCCACATGATCAAGGGCCTCACCTCCGGTGCGGTCAAGGGCTGATTCCCGAACAGGAGATCCACGTGTCCACTCCACGATTCCCCGAGCTGAGCCGGCGCGGATTCCTCGGCCTCACCGGCGCCGCCGCCGCGGGCCTGGCGCTGACCGCCTGCGCGGGCACCGGCGGCGGATCCGGTGACGGCGGCGACGCGAACACCATCACCTTCTGGTCCAACCACCCCGGCACCTCCAAGGACCTGGAGCTGGAACTGATCAACCGGTTCCAGGCGAAATACCCGGAACTGAAGGTGAACCTGGTCGACGCGGGCAAGAACTACGAGGAGGTGGCGCAGAAGTTCAACGCCGCGCTCACCGGCGGTGACCTGCCCGACGTGGTGGTGCTGTCGGATGTCTGGTGGTTCAACTACGCGCTCACCAAGGCGATCGAACCGCTCGACGACCGCTTCGCCGCCGCGGGGGTGCAACTGAGCGACTACGTCGACTCGCTGGCCGCCGACTACCTGTTCGACGGCAAGCACTACGCGCTGCCCTACGCCCGCTCGACGCCGCTGTTCTACTACAACAAGGACGTGTGGGCGAAAGCCGGTCTGCCCGATCGCGGCCCGAACTCCTGGCAGGAATTCGACGAGTGGGGCCCGAAACTGCAGTCGGTGCTCGGCGGCGACAAGTTCGCGCACGCCTGGGGCGATGCCAAGAACTACCTGGGCTGGACCTTCCAGGGCCCGAACTGGACCTTCGGTGGCGCGTACTCCGACCAGTGGAAGCTGCGGTTCACCGATCCCGGTTCCCTCGCGGCCGCCACCTACCTGCGTGAGTCGATCAATGTGAAGAAGTACGCGGCGATCCGGCCGCAGATCGCGGTCGACTTCGGCACCGGCGTCGCGGCCTCCACGATCGCCTCCACCGGTGATCTCAAAGGCATCAAGAAGAACGCCGACGGCAAGTTCGAGGTGGGCACCGCGTTCCTGCCGCACCCGAACGGACCCGGCGTCACCACCGGCGGCGCGGGTCTGGCGGTGCCGTCGCGGATCTCCGACGCGCGCAAGGACAACGCGCTCAAGTTCATCGAGTTCGTCACCAACGCGGCCAACACCGCGTACTTCTCGCAGAACACCGGGTACATGCCGGTGCGCAAGTCGGCGGTCACCGATCCCTCCGAGGTGGACTTCCTGGCGAAGAACCCGAACTCGAAGGTGGCCATCGACCAGCTGGCGGTGACGAAGTCGCAGGACTACGCGCGGGTGTTCGTGCCCGGCGCCGACCAGATCATCGGCACCGGCTACGAGCAGATCGGGCTGCAGAACGCCGATCCGGCCACGGTGCTCGCCAAGGTCGCCGCCGATGTGCAGGCGATCATCGACCGGCAGATCACGCCCAAGCTGCCGAAGTAGTCACCCCGTGGGCCGGTGGTCGAGCTGATCACCGGCCCGCCCCGTTCGCAGGAGAATTCGCCATGGCGACAGTGCAGTTCGACGGTGTCACGCACCGCTATCCCGGCGCCGACACCCCCGCTGTCGACGCGCTCGATCTCGATATCGCCGACGGCGAGTTCCTGGTGCTGGTCGGACCGTCGGGCTGCGGCAAGTCGACCAGCCTGCGGATGCTGGCCGGACTGGAATCGGTCGCGGCGGGCACGATCCGGATCGGCGAGCGCGATGTCACCGGGCTGCCGCCGCGCGCCCGCGACGTGGCGATGGTGTTCCAGAGCTACGCGCTGTACCCGAACATGACGGTCGCCGAGAACATGGGCTTCGCCCTGCGCAACGCGGGAATGAGCAAGGCCGACACCCTGGTTCGGGTGCGGGAGGCCGCCGCCATGCTCGAACTGGAAGCGCTGCTCGACCGCAAGCCGGCCAAGCTGTCGGGCGGCCAGCGCCAGCGTGTCGCCATGGGCCGGGCCATCGTGCGGCGCCCACAGGTGTTCTGCATGGACGAGCCGCTGTCCAACCTCGACGCCAAACTCCGCGTGAGCACCCGCTCCCAGATCGCCGCGCTGCAACAGCGACTCGGCACCACCACCGTCTACGTCACCCACGACCAGGTGGAGGCCATGACCATGGGCCATCGGGTCGCGGTGCTGCGCGAAGGCACGCTCCAGCAGATCGCCTCGCCGCGTGAGCTGTACGACGACCCGGTGAACACCTTCGTCGCCGGGTTCATCGGCTCACCCGGGATGAACCTGCTCGAGGCGCCCATCGTAGACGGGGAAGCCGTGGTGGACGGTCTGCGAATCCCGGTGCCGCGCGGTGTGTCCGGTACCCGCGCGATCCTCGGCATCCGGCCCGAGTCCTGGGAGGTCACCGCCGACCCCGCCGGCATCACCGTGGTCGCCGAACTCCTGGAGGAACTCGGGGCCGAATCCTTCGTCTACACCCACGGCGCGGGCACCGACTGGTCCACCCGCTCCGGCAAGATCGTCGTCCGCGTGGACCGCCGCTTCCACACCACCCTCGGCGAAACCCTGCACCTGCGGCCGAAACTCGACGAGATCTTCTTCTTCGACGCGGACACCGAAACCCGCGTCCGCTGACCTCGCTCCGGTCGGCCGCGCCACCGGGCCGGGCTAGGACAGACCCGCCATCGTGCGGCGGCCGATCGCCGCGTCGAGCGCGCCGAGTTCGGCGAAAACGTCGGTGGCGGCCCAGATTCGGTTTCTTTTGGAGTCGGAGACGACCTCGAGAATGCCGGCGTCGACGAGTCTTTCGATGGCACGGTAGGTGGCCGAGTCCGTCGTCGCCGTGAGGCGGTTCGCCACCGCGATCGTGAGGATCGGGTGCTCGAGCAGGTTCGCGAGCAGGGCCTCGTCGGCGGAGCCGCCGCGTGGGCGGGCGTGGTCGCGCCAGCGCTGGGGGAGCGCCGCCAGGGCGCGCGCGGAGTCGATGGCGGCCTCGCTGGCGTAGACCGCCGCGAGCGCGAGGTAGACGACGAACTCGTCGGCGGCACCACCCCGGTAGGCGTCCAACTGCGCGAAGTAGCGCGACGTGTCGGCGAGCATGACCGAGGAGAGGGGAACCGTGACCCGGTCGGTGAGCCCCCGTCTGCGCAGGATCGCGCTCACCAAGGCGCGGCCGATCCGGCCGTTGCCGCTGACGAACGGGTGGATCGAGACGAACTGCGCGTGCGCGATCGCGGCCTGCACGAGGATCGGGAGGTCGCCCCGCGCGACGAAGGCCAGCAGGTCGGCCACCAGTTCGGGAACGAGTTCCGGTGGCGGCGGAACATACAGCGCGTTGAGCGGGGAGTAGTCGCTGCCACCGATCCACGTCTGCACCGTGCGGAAGCGGCCCGCCTTCTCCCACTCCGGGGCGATCAGCACCCGGTGCGCGTCGAGCAGGTTCGCCTCGGTGATCCGTCCGGTCGCCGCCGCGTCGACCAGGCCGGCCAGGCTGCGTACCGCGCTCACCTGCGCCGCCGCCTCGGCCCGCGTCGTCGCGCCGCCGAAGGCTTTGCCGAACGCTCGCCAGCCGGCGTCGACGTGCTCGATGCGCGACGACGCGACCGCCTCACCACGCAGCAGGAACTCGCGCAGTGACGCCGAGTATTGGCCCTGTCCGGCTTCCAGGTGAGTCACCGCGATCAGCGCGGCCTCGCTGGCCGATGTCGTTCGCCTGGAATCGAAGTCGAGATCGGCGATCCGCGGCGGGATCGACACCGCCACCCACTCGGGCACCGACCCGGCGCGCGATCCGGCGCGCGCCGTCCAGGAACGCTGCTCGCCCTGATGAGCAGGCCAATTCATCAGCTCTTACTGTACTTTCACTATCGAAAACGCGAGTATGTCTGCGACTATTCGCGTTTTTCGGAACAAACGTCACCAGTGAGGCGGCTACTCGCTGTTGGCATCTCAGGGTTGGACCGGCGTCGCGCGGGCGCGGGCCACAGCTTCGGCGATGTCGCCGCGGTAGGGGAGGCCGTGGCCCGGGAGGACCAGGTCGGCCGGGACGGTCTCGAGAGCGGTGAGCGCGGCCAGCGCCGCGGGGACGGAGTGATGGAAGAAGCCCGGAAGTAGCTGGGGTCCTTCCAGTTTCGAGGTCGGGTGGGCCGTGACGAGGGCGTCGCCGGTGGCGACGGCGCCCGCTGCGGGGAGGTGGAAGGCCGAGTGGCCCGAAGTGTGGCCGGGGCAGGCGATCGGGACGGGGTGGCCGGGGAAGTCCAGGGCGCCCTCGGTGGGAAAGGGCTGGATGTGGGCGACGGTGTTCTTGCGTAAGCCGCCGGCGGCGGTGATCCGCGCGGCCCACGCGATCGTGCGGCGATCGGTGAGCCGCTTGATCACATCCAGCGGCGTCGCCGACTCGTGGCACTCCCCGCGCGCGTGCCTCACTTCTACGGCGCTGGTGTAGACGGGGATCTCGTACTGCCGGTGCAGGTGATTGAGCGCGCCGACGTGGTCGAGGTGCGCATGGGTCAGCAGGATGGCGACGATGTCCGGTGGGCGGTGACCGAGTTCGCGCAGGGCCTGTTCGATGACGCGCGCGTCGCCGTGCCAGCCCGCGTCGATCAGGGTGAGATCGGTCCCGTCCCGGAGCAGAAACATGTTGACGTCGGTACCACGGATCATGAAGACGTCGTCGGCGACTTGCTGTGCACGCATGGCGTGAAATCCTCCCGGGAGCAGCGGCTTTCGACCCTACCGGCAGCCTCGGCGACCGGTAGGGCCGATCGGCTCACCAGATGGTGACACGCTCCTCGGGGGCGAGGAACAGGCGGTCGTCGGGAGTGACGTCGAAGGCTTCGTAGAAGCTGTCGATATTGCGGACGACCGCGTTGCAGCGGAATTCCGGCGGGGAGTGCGGGTCGACGGCGAGGCGGCGGATCGCCTCCTCCTGGCGGGCCTTGGTGCGCCACACCTGGGCCCAGCCGTAGAAGACGCGCTGCAGGCCGGTGAGGCCGTCGATCACCGGCGGCTCGGCACCGTCGAGGGAGATCTTGTAGGCGGCCAGGGCGATCGACAGGCCGCCCAGGTCGCCGATGTTCTCGCCGATGGTGAACTCGCCGTTGACGGTGTGCTCGTCGTCGAGATCGGCGGGGGAGAGCACGTCGTACTGGTCGATCAGGGCCTTGGTGCGCTTGCCGAATTCGGCGCGGTCGGCGTCGGTCCACCAGTCCTTCATGTTGCCGTCGCCGTCGTACTTGGCGCCCTGGTCGTCGAAGCCGTGGCCGATCTCGTGACCGATCACCGCGCCGATGCCGCCGTAGTTGGCGGCGTCGTCGGCGTTCATGTCGAAGAACGGCGGCTGCAGGATCGCGGCGGGGAAGACGATCTCGTTCATGCCCGGGTTGTAGTAGGCGTTCACCGTCTGCGGGGTCATGAACCATTCGCCGCGGTCCACCTCGCCACCGAGTTTGCCCAGGTCGCGGTCATGGTCGGCGGCGTACCCGCTGCGGTAGTTGCCCACCAGGTCGGCCGGGTCGACCTCGACGGCGGAGTAGTCGCGCCAGGTGTCGGGGTAGCCGATCTTGGGGGTGAACTTCTCCAGCTTGGCCAGCGCGGCCGCGCGGGTGTCGGGCCCCATCCAGTCGAGCTCGGCGATATTGCGGCGGTAGGCCTCCTGCAGGTTCGCCACCAGCTCGACCATCCGTGCCTTGGCCTGCGGCGGGAAGTGCCGGGCCACATACAGTTTGCCGACGGCCTCGCCGAGCAGTTCCTGCACCAGGGACACACCGCGCTTCCAGCGTTCGCGGTTCTCCTGGGCGCCGGTGAGGGTGCGGCCGTAGAAGTCGAAGTTCGCGGCGACGATCTCGTCGGTGAGGTACGGCGCCCTGGCGTGCAACACCTGCCAGACCGCCCAGTCCCGCCAATCGGCCTGCGGCACAGCGGCCCACGCCTGCGCGAAGGCGCGCACGTACTCCGGCTGACGCACCACGAGCTCGGCGAACAGATCGGTGCCCGCGCGGTCCAGACCACCGGCGATAGCGTCCACCCAGGCGGCCCAGTCGAATTCGGGGTTGGCGGCGGTCAGCTCGGTGAAAGTGGTGAGGTTGTAGCTCTTCTCGGCGTCGCGCCTGCGCACCACGTCCCAATGTCCCGCGGCGAGGGTGCGTTCCAGCTCGACGACCCGGCGGGCGGCGTCGGCCGGATCCGCGGGGGCCAGGCCCGCCAGCGCCGGATCGGACGCGGCGAGGGTGAACATCTTCGCGATGTGCGCCTGGTAGGCGGTACGGATATCGGCGAACTCCGCGTTGCGGTAGTACGACTCGTCGGGCAGGCCGAGGCCGGATTGGGTGGCGTGCACCAGGTAGCGGGTGGAGTCCTTGTCGTCGGTGTCGACGTAGTAGCCGAGCGCGCCGCGCACGCCGGTGCGCTGCAACCGGCCGAGCAGCGCGGCGAACGCGCTCGGGTCGGCGACCTCGGCGATCTCACGCAGTTCGGCGGCGACGGGGCTCAAGCCGGCCGCGGCGACGGCCTCGGTGTTCATGAAACTGGAGTACAGGTCACCGATCTTGCGCGCGTCCGCGTCGTCGGAGGCGCCGGCCGCGCTGTCCTGGATGATGGCCTGCACATCGAGTTCGGCCTGGTCGTACAGGGTGCGGAAGGCGCCGTCCACCGCGCGGTCGGCCGGAATCTCGTATTCCGCCAGCCACTGACCGTTGACGTGGGCGAACAGGTCGTCCTGCACGCGCACATCCTGATCACGGAAGGACAGGTCGATACCGGAGGGACTGCTCAGATCGGAAGTCACGCGTTCCAGTATGCCGAACTAGACGCAGACGAACTCGTCGTCGCGAACACCGGCGACGAACGCCTCCCACTCGCCCGCGGTGAAACGGAGCACGACGTCGTCGTGGCGCAGGGTGGCCGAGCCGTCGACGGCGACGTGGGCGACCAGGTCGGGATGGCGGCGCGCGCTCAGCAGGCAGTGCAGGAAAGCGGTCCACAGGTCGGCACCGACGGTGATGACGGGCTCGTCGAGTCCGGCGTTGAGCGGGTTGCGCCGAAATTTGCTGTCGCGTATCTGAACCACGTCGCCGGCGAACCGGACCTCGACACACTGGTTGCCGTTGTTGGAGCGCGACGAGGTGAACCAGCCGTGATCGGCCGGGCGGCGACGAGCGGTGGTGGACATACCACGAATCTTACACGCTGGAATAGTCCCTGATCAGGGCGAGAGAATCGGAGCGAGAAAGGGATTGCTCCCGTGCGCGCAGGTAGGCGAAGCCGAGATCGCGGACCTGCTCGGCGTCGTCGACGGGACCACCGAAGACCGCGCTCTCGGCCCACGCGAAAGTAGGTAGCTGGGAGCTTGCGAAGTCGAGCAGGTGGAAGCTGGACCCGCCGAGCACCGCACCCTCGGGCGCACTGAACGGAATCACCCGGACATCGACGGTGTCGAGTTCGCGCATCAATTCGGCCAGGTGCCGTAACTGTTCGCGCAGGACGTCGGGGCCGCCGGTCTGCTGGCGCAGGGTGGCCTCGCCGAGTACCGCGGTGAGTTCGAGCGGTTCCGGTCCGCGCAGGCGCTGCTGGCGGCGCAGCCGGATCGCGACGAGCTGGTCGACCTGTACCGGCCGGATCATCACGTCGGCGCTGATCAGGGCGCGCGCGTAGGACTCGGTCTGGAGCAGGCCCGGCACGATCAGGCTGTCGTAACTGCGGATGCTCTGCGCGCCGGCCTCCATGCCGTACAGCCGTTGCAGTTCGGGGCCGATCAGCGCCGCCGCCGTGGACCACCAGCCACGCTGTTTACTGGCCTCGAGCAGGGCGAGCAGTTCCGCGCGCTCCTCGGCGTTGACATCGAGCACGTCGAGCACCGGTTCGATGGTGGTGCGGGTGAGCACCCGCCTGCCCTTCTCCACGTGCGACCAGTTGGCCGGGGTGAAGCCGACGCGACGGGCGAAACCGGCCGAGTCGTACCCGCGCTGCTCACGCAGTTCACGCAGGCGCAGCACCAGTTCCCAGCGCGCTGCGGTCGGCGAGACGGGGGGCATAGGTGCCGATATTACGCCGATCGACACGCCAGCTACTGACTATTGTCAGCTCGGTTGTGCGGTATTACGCTGTGTAGAACGGCAAATTTCCCTTGTGTCCTGCCGTTATCAAAAAGTTTCCCGCTCCACCCGTTCGTGATGAAACGCTCCTTCCCGATCGAGCGAATGCACAGCTACATCGAGTCAGCGTCGACAGAGACGAGGTCGTGATGAGCACGTCGCGCACTGATGACAAAGGCGGGTATACCGCGGCCGAGGAATACTCGGCCACCCAGGACGCGCTGGCGCGCTGCCGTCACTACCGCAAGCACAACGGCCTCTACGGTGTCGTCGACTCCGCGCTGGGCCGGATCATGCTCGAGATCGGCGCGGTGGGCGCCGTGGTGATGCCGTCGACACTGGGGGAGCGGGTACGCGGGCTGCTCGGCAGCCGCGGCCAGCGCTGCGGGCCGATCATCGCCCACCCCCGCTCCGGCCGCTGGACCTTCCTCACCGGCCCCACCGACAACTCCTACCTGGATACGGTGCTGTTCGCCGACCTGTTCCGGGTGTGCGCCTCGGTGGCCTTACCCGGCAGCGAGATCGTGCTGCCCTCGCCCGCCGACGAACGCAGCGGCTACCGCACCTGGATGCACGAGCCCGACGGCGACTACCGGCCCGACTTCGCCCAGATCGTGGCCGCCACCCGCACCAACGCCAGGTCGGCGGTGCTGCTGCGCGAACCCGGTACCGCCTGACCAGCTACAACTGACCGCCGAGGCGCGCGTGCATCTCCCACACGAGCACCTCGGCATCGCCGTGTGGACGGACCAGCTGGCCGCCGGAACGGGTCAGCCGGACCGCGTCGCCCTGGGCCAGGGTGCCGATGCCCTCGATGTCGACCTCGCCGCGCGCCACGAAGACATGCAGGTAGGGCGCGTCGGGCAGGGTGACGCCGGGACTGTCGGCGGGCATCCGGGCGACATGCATCGCCGCGTGCGAGGAGTTGATCGCGATGGCCGTGCGGTCGCGATAGCGCGGTAAGCCCGACGCCACCGTCACCAGTCCGCCGCCGGCCAGCTCGTCGTCGATCTCGAGCTGCTGATAGCCGGGGTCCACGCCGGGCTCGTCGGGCACCACCCACATCTGCACGAAGTGCACCGGTTCGTCGTGCTCGGGCGCGGTGCCGTCGAGCCGCCACGAGTCGTTCTTCTCCGAGTGCAGGATGCCGGTGCCCGCGCTCATCCGCTGCGCCAGACCCGGGTAGATGATCCCGTTGTGACCCAGTGAGTCCTGGTGCACCAGGCTGCCGCCGAGCACCCAGGTGACGATCTCCATGTCCCGGTGCGGGTGGGTGTCGAAGCCCTCGCCGGGCAGCACCACGTCCTCGTTGTTCACCAGCAGCAGGCCGTGGTGGGTGTTGTCGGGGTCGTAGTGCTCGCCGAAGGAGAACGAATGTTTGGAATCCAGCCAGGAGATCCGGGTCTTCATCCGGTCACCACCGCGGTGCAGTTCGATCCGCGGTGTCGTCGATGTGGACATGACGTTCCTCCTGCTCGCACCCGTACCGCCGCCTCAATTCTGGCACCACTATTCTCACCGGGTGTCGACTCATCGCCCTGACGGCTCGAATCCGGCCGATGAGCGGCCGAACTCGATGCGCGGTCTGCTCGGCGAGAGCCGCGGGGTGATCCGGCGGAATCCGCAGATGCCGCGGCTGGCGCTGCTGCGGCTGGCCGCCCAGTTCGGTGACGGCATGTTCCAGGCGGCGCTGTCGGGCGCCATCCTGTTCAACCCCGAACGCGAGACCGATCCGCTGGCCATCGCCGCGGGCTTCGCGGTCCTGCTGCTGCCCTATTCGATCCTCGGCCCGTACGCCGGGGCCCTGCTGGACCGGTGGGATCGGCGCAATGTCCTGCTGATCGCCAGCGTGGCGCGGGCCGCGTTGATCGCGCTGGCCGCGCTCGGGTTGTACGCGGGGATCGGCGAGACGCCGCTGTTGCTGCTGGCGCTGGCCACCGTCGGGATCAGCAGGTTCGTGCTGGCCGGGGTGTCGGCGGCGCTGCCGCGGGTGCTCGAACAACGCTGGCTGGTGCCGATGAACTCGGTGCTGGCGACCATCGCCTCGGTGTGCGCCGGCGTCGGCGCGGCCGCGTCGGTGGCGGTGATCGCGCTGATCGGCGCCGGTGACGCCGCGTCGGCGGTGGCGGTGGGGCTCAGCGGCATCGGCTCACTGGTCGGCGTGGTCCTCGCCGCCGGCTTCCGGCACGGTGTGCTCGGGCCCGAAAGCGGTTCGGCCACGTCGGAGAGCACGGTGCACGCCATCGCCACCGGGCTGCGCACCGGCGCGGCGGCGGTGTGGCGCTCCGCGCAGGTGACGACGGCGATGATCGGCATCGGCGCGCACCGCGTCGTGTTCGGCATGAACACCCTGATCATGGTGCTGGTGCTGCGCCAGCCCAGCGATGCCGACCAGCTCAGCGGCGGCCTGGTGGGCTTCGGCGTCGCCATCGGCTTCGCGGCGGCGGGCATGCTGCTGGCCGCCATCCTCGCGCCGGTGCTGATCCCGCGGCTGGGCAGGCCGCGCACCGTGCTGCTCGGCCTGAGCACCGCCGTGGTCGTGCAGCTGACGCTGGTCACCCCGATCGCACTGGCGACCGGCGCCGCCGTCGACAACGCGCACCGGCTGCTGCTGGCGGGCGCCTTCGGCCTCGGACTGGCGGGCCAGACGATCAAGCTCACCGGCGACGCGAGCATGCAGATCGACATCGACGACGATCAGCGCGGACAGGTCTTCGCGCTGCAGGACACCGTCTTCAACATGACCTTCGTACTGGCCATCGCGGCCACCGCGCTGGTGATCCCGGCCGACGGACGCTCGATCGGCGTGGTGCTGGCAGGCGCCGCGATCTACGCGCTGGGCATCGTGGCGATCGCGCTCAATGCCCGTCGAGCCAGGGTGGCCGGCTGACCGCGCCCGGCGGGTCCTGGGCGAGCACCGCGCGGTGATCGACCGCGACCAGCGGAATGTCGGGCAGCGCGGCCAGATCGGCGGCGGCCGCGCGTTCGGCGTCCCACAGGGCGTCGTCGATGCCCGCGTCGAGGGTGACGTCGAGCCACAGCGCGGCGGAACCGGTGTCGGCCAGCGCGGATTCGGCGTCCCCGGACCAGGGGTGCGCGAGCGGGTCACCGGTGCCGAGAACGTACTCGAATTCGTTCACATCCTGGTTGGACGCGCGGCGAGCACATTCGGTTCCGGTGAATTCGGTGCGGCCGGGTGGTATTTGTTTGTTCGTTCGGTTGGTCATTCGAGGGAGCTCATGCGCGCACGGCTGGTACCGCACGGATCGACCGCACTGGGCGCCCTGCTGGCGATGACGCTGGCCGCGCCCGCCTCGGCCACCCCCTTCCCCTGGGCGCCGCCGCCCGTGAACATCTGCGGGGAGACGGGTTTCGACCCGCTCAACCGGCAGCCCGACCCGGCCGCCCCCGCGGCGCCGGTGCTGCCGTCGACCATCGACATCCCCGTCCCGGTACCGCAACTGACCCCGGTGCCGGTGCCCGATCCGCCGCAGGACACCACCCGGGTGGCCCAGATACCGCTGCCGTCGGACCCCTGCCGCAATCCCTGCCCCGAGGTACGCGACACTCCCGAACCCGACGACGGCGCCGCCGAATCCGGCGATGTGTCAGCCGGTTCGGCCGTCGCGCTGCCCCGCGTGCGGATCAAGCCCGAGATCGAACCCATCCCCGTCCCGGTGCCCGGGGTCGCGACCGAACCCGCGCAGCCCGCGCCCGAACCCGTTGTGCGACCGGCCGAACCGGGGCCGCGCAGGCCGGTCGTCGCGACGCCACGGGTGGAGTCGGTGCGCCTGGTCGAACAGCTGACCGGGCGCGGCTCGAGCAATCGCACCGACATGCGCTGGCAGGTCGACGGCACCGACCTCGGCCTGTTCTGGGAGACCGAACCGGGCAAGGTCGCCATGGTCTTCGGGGATACCTTCGGCGACGGGTGGACCTACGGCGGCGCGGGCGTCGATTCCGCCGACTGGCGGTCGAATGTGCTCGCCTACAGCACCGACCGGAATCTGGACGACGGCCTGGTCATCGACTCGATGGTGCAGGACAGCCCGTGCCACGCCGCCGAACTGCTCGGCAGCCGCAAGATCAAGAACTGGGAGACCACCACCATCCCCACCTCGGGATTCGCCCTGGGGAACAGGCAGTTCCTGAGCTACATGTCGGTCAACCACTGGTCCCGGGTGCCGGGCATGTGGCTGACCAACTACGGCGGACTGGCCTACTCCGACGACGGCGGGCAGACCTGGACCAAGGATCAGCACGCCCGCTGGGAGAACATGTTCGGCCTCGGCCGGTTCCAGGTGGCGGCGATGGTGCCGCAGGGCGACCACGTCTACATGTTCGGTACGCCCAACGGACGGGTCGGCGTGATCGGCCTGGCCCGGGTGCGCAAGGACGACGTCCTCAACAAGTCCGCGTACCAGTACTGGGTGGACGGCAATTGGGCGCCCGCGGCGGAGAATTCGGCGACGCCGCTGGTGCTCGGCACGGCCAGCGAGCTGTCGGTGCGCTTCGACGCGGAGAGCGAGCAGTGGCAGATGGTCTACCTCGACGCGGCGGCCGGCCAGATCGTGCTGCGCACCGCTTCGCAGCCGCAGGGGAGCTGGACCGGGTCGGTGCCGCTGGTGTCGACCACGGACTATCCGAAGGCCTACGGCGGCTTCATCCATCCCTGGTCGACCGCGCGTGACCTGTATTTCACGATGTCGGCGTGGGACAGCTACAACGTGTACCTGATGCACGCCCGGCTGACGCCGCCCGGCTGACTCAGCGCGCGGGCACGAACCGTAATCGCTCACCGGGTCTGGCCTGCGCCACCCGGTCGACATCGGCGTCGAGCACCACCGCGATCACCGGATAGCCGCCGGTGATCGGGTGATCGGCGAGGAACACCACCGGCTGCCCGCTCGGCGGCACCTGCACCGAGCCCAGCGCGACGCCCTCGGCGGGCAGCTCCCTGGTAATCGAGCGCACCAGCGGCGCGCCCTCGGCCCGGTCCAGCCTGGCGCCGATGCGGTCGGTGTCGGTGGAGACCAGCCAGGAACCGTGGAACAGCTCGTCGGGGTCGGTGAACCAGTCGGCGCGCGGACCCGGCACCGCGCGTACCGCCAGCAGCTCCGGCGGTACGGGCAGCGGGGCGAACTCGACGGTGGGCAGGGTGCGCGGCGGCGGCCCGACCGGCAGCTGGGTGCCCGCGCGCAGCGGCTCGGGACCGATCCCGGACATGGTGTCGCGACTGCGCGAACCGAGCACCTTGGGCACGTCGATGCCGCCGCGCACGGCCACGTAGCTGCGTAGCCCCGATTGCGCGAAGCCCAGCCGCAGCACCTGCCCCTCGGCGAGCTCGAGCACGCTGGCGTGGCCGACGGGGGTGCCGTCGACGGTGGCCGGCGCGGCGGCACCGGTCACCGCGACCGTGAGATGGGCGTCGGCGCGCAGGGTCAGCCCGCCGAGCAGCACCTCGACGGCGGCCAGTTCCTCCGGATTGCCGACCAGCCGGTTGGCCAGCCGCAGCGACGCGCGGTCGGCCGCGCCCGCCTGGCCCACCCCGGAATCGAACCACCCCGGCCGGCCCAGGTCCTGGATCGTCGCGAGCGGCCCCACCCGCTCGATGAAGATCTGCATGTGTGCACTCCCCGATTCGCTGTCGAGGCGGCGCATCGTTGAGCAGCCCTGGTGTTATACCTGTGCCGGACCGGTCGCCGTGTCGACGAACCGGACCGCCGTCCCCGCCCTGACCAGCGCGGGGGGATCGCGGTCGACCACCCACATCCGCAGATCGGTACGCCCGATCAGCTGCCAGCCGCCCGGCGTGCCCCGCGGATACACGGCCGAGTATCCGCCCGCCAGCGCCACCGCGCCCGGTGGGATGGCGGTGCGGGCCTGGGCCCGGCGCGGCACGGACAACCGGCCGTCGGGCGAGGTCAGGTACCCGAAACCGGGTGCGAAGCCGACGAAGGCGCAGCGCCAGAGGGTGCCGGTGTGCGCCGCGATCACCTCGGGGACGGACAGCTCCAGCAGCCGGGCCACCTCGGGCAGATCGGCGCCGTCGTAGCGGACCGGAATCTCCACCACGTCCTCGGGAATCTCGCTGTCGGGCACTGTTCCACGGGAAACATCGGGCGAATCGGGTTGCGGCGGCTCGTGATCCAGCCGGTCCAGCAGGGCGACCAGCTCGCGCCGGACCTGTACGGCGTAGCTCACCGAATGCATGGTCACCAGTACGGTTTCCGCGGCGGGCAGCACATCCTGTACCCCCGCGATGGCGTGCACGCGCAGCGCCGAGGCCAGCCGCTGGACCGGCCGCGGATCGTCGAGGGTGATCAGCATCGCGCGGTCACCCGCCGGACGGATCCGGGAGTTCCAGTCGATCGCCGCGTCCCTCGTTACCTCGTCCATTCTGCCCTCCCACCCTCAGCCGAACGGCTCCACCGGTATTCCGGCGTCGTCGAGCGCCTGCCGAATCCGGCGGGCCATCTCCACGGCAGCAGGGGAATCGCCGTGCACGCACACACTCGCCACGGTCACGGCGACCGTACCGGGACCGTCTACGGTACGCGCGGTCCCCGACAGCGCAAGAGAAACCGCCTGCGCCACGGCGTCGTCGGGCGGCAGCACCGCGCCGGCAACCCCGCGCGGCGCCAGCGAGCCCGTCGCGGTGTAGGCGCGATCGGCGAAGCCCTCCCCGACGAACCGCACGCCGACCCGGCCCGCGGCCCGCTCGAGTTCGGTGCCCGCCGGACCGAGCAGGGCCAGACCGGTGTCGGACTCGGCCACCGCGGCCAGCACGGCGTCGGCGAGCAACTGATCGCGGGCCGCCGCGTGATAGAGCGCGCCATGCGGCTTGACGTAGCGCACCCGGTCACCCGCCGCGCGGGCGAAGGCCGCCAGCGCGCCGATCTGGTACAGCACCTCGTCGCGCAGGTCGGCCGGGGCGATGGCGATATCGCGCCTGCCGAAGCCGACCAGATCGCGATAGCCCACGTGGGCGCCGATCCGCACCCCCTTGGCGACGGCGAGTTCACAGGTCCGCCGCATGATCGAGGGGTCGCCCGCGTGGAAGCCGCAAGCGATGTTGGCGCTGGTCACGATGTCGAGCATCGCGGCGTCGTCACCCATGCGCCACGGCCCGAAGCCCTCGCCCAGATCACTGTTCAGGTCCAGCGGCATGCGATGCCCTCCGGTCTTCGCGCGACACTCCCAGGTGGGTACCCCGGTTGATTCGAGCATGAACGACCCAGTTCCGCCGCGCGCCACCGGGGCAGGTTTCAACAGGCGTAGACCCGCACCTCGGTGGCTTTGACCGCGAAGTGGACCCGGGCGCCGACGGTGAGCCCGAGCTGGGCGACGGCCGCCGGGGTCAGGTCGGCGCTCAGGCCTCTGACCTGCGGCGCGTCGCCCCTGATCCGGACGATGCCGCCGTGATCGGCGATCTCGACGACCTCGACGGCGAATACATTGCGCGGGCTCCCGCCGGGTCGCTCGGCGAATACTGCCACCGCGGCGGGGGAGAAGACCGCCGCCGTGGCCGAGCCAGGGACGAAGTCACCGACGACGCACCCGTCGATGCGCGACTCGCCGACTTGCACGGCCCCCAGAGCCGGAGTGTCGACCGCCCCGCCTTCCGAAGGTGGCCGGTGGTCCGCAACGATCGCCTGGCCGTGCACGAGGTTCAGGCCGGCGATGCGGGCCGCGAAGGTACTCCGGGGGTGCGACATGACATCGGTGACCGGGCCCGATTCGACGATCCGGCCCGCTTCCAGGACGACGATGCGATCGGCGAGGGTGATGGCGTCGATGATGTCGTGCGTCACCAGGACCGCGCAGCGCGGATGGGCTCGGCTGGGCTCGTCGCGCAGGACGCGGCGCAGCAGGGTGCGCATGGCCGGGGCGGCGTCCACGTCGAGGGCTGACATCGGTTCGTCGAGCAGCAGCAGGTCGGGGTCGACGGCCAGCGCCCTGGCCAGCGCGACCCGCTGCGCCTGGCCGCCCGAGAGGGCGCCGGGGGGCCGGGCGGCGAGTTCGGTGGCGTCGACGGCGGCCAGCCAGTCCATCGCGATCCGCTGGGCCGCACGATTTCTCGCGCCCCGGCTGCGCGGGCCGAAGGCCACGTTGTCTCGCACATCGAGGTGCGGGAACAGCAGCGGGTCCTGCGCGAGCAGCGAGATTCCTCGCCGATACGGCGGTACGGCAACGCCTTTCGCCGAGTCGGTCAGCGTCCGGCCGCCGAGCCGCACCCAGCCCTCGTCCGGCTCGATCAGCCCCGCGATCACGTCCAGCAGACTCGATTTTCCCGCACCGTTCGGTCCCAGCACCGCGAGTACCTCGCCCGGCGCGACCTCGATTCGCAGGTCCAGGTCACGCTCGGCGATCCGGGCGGCGACGGATACCCCCGACGTCCGCGACGCGCTCATCGTGGCTCCCGCGTACCGTCGGACCGCGGCCACTCGCCGTCGGGTTTCGTTCCGCCCGAGGCGGATCCGCCGACCGCGTCGGCGCCACGCGCGCGCGAATCGCCCGGTGCGCCGGCAACCGCGGCCCTTCGCCGTCGGTCACCGATCGCCGGACGCTCGGCACCGTTTCGCGGCGGACCGCTCACACCGCGGAGCTGGGTGCCCGGGATCGGGCTCGTGCGCCGGTAGGCGAGCAGGACGATCAGCACCGCGACGATGATCAGCACCACCGAGAGTGCGACGGCGGCATCCGGATCGGCCTCCCGTTGCAGGTAGATCTCCAGGGGCAGCGTGCGGGTGCGGCCCTGCAGGCTGCCCGCGAAGGTGAGGGTGGCGCCGAATTCGCCGAGCGCGCGGGCGAAGGCGAGCACCGCGCCCGAGATCAGCGCGGGCCGTAGCAGCGGCAGCGTGATCCGCCACCAGACCGTGCTCGGCCCCGCGCCGAGCGTCGCCGCGATCTGCTCGTAGCGGCTGCCCGCCGTGCGCAAGGCCCCCTCCAGGGTGAGGACCAGAAACGGCAGGGCCACAAAGGTTTGTGCCAGCACCACCGCGGTCGTGCTGAACGCGATGTGGATGCCCGCCGCCGCCAGCTGCTCGCCGAGCAGGCCGCGCCTGCCGAAGGTGTACAGCAGGGCGATACCGCCGACCACCGGCGGTAGGACCAGGGGCAGCAGGACCAGTGCCCGCAGCACCGGCAGCCCGCGCCAGCGCATCCTGGCCAGCACCACGGCCATCGGGACACCGAAGATCAGGCACAGCACCGTGCTCGCCGTGGCCGTGCGCAGGCTCAACCACAGGGCGTCGCGGGAGGCCTCGGTGCCGATGAGTTCGGCGAACCGGCTCCACTCCACACCGAGGGCCAGTGCCGCCAACGGCAGGACGACCAGCGCGAAGCCGATCGCCGCCGGCACGGCCAGCCACCGTGGCAGCCCCGCGCTCACCACGGCACGCCCCCGGCCGGGACGGTCCGGCTGTCGCCCGGCAGGGTCACGGTGCGCCGAACCCCGCCGCCGTCAGCGCCGCCCGGCCGGTCGGCCCGGTCACCAGTTCGGCGAACTTCGCCGCCGCCGCGGCCTGCTTCGAATCAGCGACCACCGCAATCGGATACGTGTTCACCGCGGCCGTGGCCTGCGGCACCGGCACCGCGGTCACCTTCGCGCCCGCGCTCGCCGCGTCGGTGACGTAGACCAGCCCGGCGTCGGCCTGACCCGAGGTGACCTTGGTGAGCACGTCGGCCACCGAGGATTCCTCGCTCACCGGCCGCAACGCGGCACCCGCCGCGTCGGCGACCTTCTTCGTCGCCCGCCCGCACGGCACCTGCGGCGCGCACACCACCAGCGACGCGTCGCCGAGATCGTCGATCCCGGTGATGCCCTTGGGGTTTCCCGGTGCGGTCACCAGGGTGAGGACATTGGTGGCGAAGGTGGTGGGCCGCGCCGTGATCCGGCCGCCCTGCACCACCTTGTCCATGGTCGGCTGATCGGCCGCGGCGAACACGTCGGCCGGGGCGCCCGCCAGCAGCTGCGCGGCCAGGTCGGACGAGCCGGCGAACGAGAACTGCACGTCCACACCGGGATTGGCGGACTCGAACTCCTGCTCCAACCCGGTGAAGACCGACTTCAACGAGGCGGCGGCGAACACCGTCAGCGTCTGCTCCGACGACTCGTCCGCGCCGGCGCATCCGCTCACCGCGAGCAGTACCAGCGCGGCGCCCACCGCGACCCGGCCGATCATTCGGCCGCCTTCTCGACCACGACCGTCGTCGCCTTGACACTGGCCAGCGCCACGCTGCCCGGCTCGAGCCCCAGCTCGCGCACCGATTCGCTGCTCATCAGCGAGACCACCGTGAACGGACCGCATTGCATCTCCACCTGTGCCATCACCGTGTCGGCCACCACGCGGGTGACCAGACCGGGAAACCGATTCCGTGCCGAACTGGCACTACCCACCTGGGTGTGTGGCGGACGCGCCTGCTCGACGGCCAGTGCCGCGAGCTCGCGGCCCTCGATCACCAGCCGTCCGGCCGAGTCCTTGGCCGCGGCCAGGGTGCCCGCGTCGATCCAGCGCCGCACGGTGTCGTCGCTGACGCCGAGCAGATCGGCCGCTTCCCTGATTCGCAGTGTCGCCACCGACTCAGGATAGTTCCGCAGATTCGGGCAGAACAAGAAAACATCTCCGCACATGCGGAACGATCCGGCCGTGATGCCGTGCCAACACGCCGCGGACCATGGCCGCCGACGTCGCGGCCAAGTACGCTCATGTCCATCATGGCCACGTATTTCGATCCGAAGTCCTGGTCACTGTCGGGCGCTGTCGATCTGGGCAGACGCCTGCTCGACCCGTCATGGATCGACCAGTGGCTCGGCTTCACCACGTCCTGGGCCGACCCCGTCGCCGACCTGGGCTCCGGCACCGTCACCGCGCTCATGCCCGACGTGCTGATGACCGTGCTCAGCGAGGGCATCCTCAGCCGCTTCGGCGGCCAGGAAGTCAGCGCCACCCTGCTCGGGCACGACCTCACCGCCACCCTCGACGTGTTCAAGGTGCGCAGGCGCGGCGCCCACTTCCAGAGCAAGACCGTGCTGTCGGACCTGGTCTGGGACTCGCATCCGTTCGACACGGTGACCGTCATCGCGCACGGCGTGCGCCTGATCCCCGGCGTGCCGACCAAGATCCGGGTCCAGCAGCTCGACATCGAGGGCACCATCGGCATCGGCGCGCTGGTCGACTGGGTCGACGCCCAGAACCTGGACTGGCGGGTGCACCTGGACGAGCGCCACCGCATCGTCGCCACCCACCGCACCCGCAGGATGCGTGCCCTGGTCGACGCGCAGGTCTACGACAACCTGCTCACCATCGACATCCGCAAGGCCAGCTGGCACGGCATCCGGCTGCCACGGCGCGCGGTGCAGGCGCCCGCGCTGCTGCTCGACGACCTGCCCAACCGGGCGAGCATCACCTACGCGCACCGGCGCGGCGACAAGGTCCGCTTCCGGATCGAGCTGCCCGAGACCACCGGCTCGTTCGACCTGGCCCAGATCCGCTCGGCCATCGTGGCCGGTACCACGCTGATCGTGTTCTGATCAGGCGTTCTCGGCGGCCCACCAGGCGAGCAGCGCGGCTTCGGCCTCCTCGCGCGTCATCGGGCCGCGGTCCAGGCGCAGGTCCTTGAGGTACTTCCAGGCCTTGCCGACCTGCGGGCCCGGCGGCAGGTCGAGCAGCTCCATGATCGAGTTGCCGTCCAGGTCCGGGCGCACCCGCGCCAGGTCCTCCTGCGCGCGCAACGCGGCGATGCGCTGCTCGAGCTCGTCGTAGGTGGAGCGCAGGGCGGCGGCGCGGCGCTTGTTGCGGGTGGTGCAGTCGGCGCGGACCAGCTTGTGCAGGCGCTCGAGCAGGTCGTCGGCGTCGGTGACATAGCGGCGCACCGCCGAATCGGTCCACTGGCCCTTGCCGTAGCCGTGGAAGCGCAGGTGCAGGAACACCAGGCGCGCGACCTCCTCGGTGAAGGCCTTCGGATACTTCAGCGCCCGCATGCGCTTGCGCACCATCTTCGCGCCGACCACCTCGTGGTGGTGGAAGCTCACGCCGCCGCCCGGCTCGTTGCGCTTGGTGTCGGGCTTGCCGATGTCGTGCAGCAGCGCGGCCCAGCGCAGCACCAGGTCGGGGTCGCCCTCCTCCTGGTCGATCGCCTGCGACAGCACGGTCAGCGAGTGCTGGTAGACGTCCTTGTGCTGGTGGTGCTCGTCGATCTCGAGCTTCATCGCGGGCACTTCGGGCAGCACGCGCTGGGCCAGACCGGTGTCGCACATGAGATTGATGCCGTCGATCGGATGCGCCGCGCCGATGAGCTTGTCCAGCTCGGTGCGCACCCGCTCGGCGGTGATCCGGTCGATCTGCTCGGCCATCTCCACGATCGCGGTCCGCACCCGCGGCGCCACGTCGAAACCGAGCTGGGACACGAAGCGCACGGCGCGCAGCATCCGCAGCGGGTCGTCGTCGAACGAATCCTGCGGCGCGGCAGGGGTATCGAGGACACCGTCCAGCAGGGCGTCCAGACCGCCGAGCGGATCGACGAATTCGAGCGAACCGTCCGCGGCGATCTTCACCGCCATCGCGTTGACCGTGAAGTCGCGGCGGACCAGGTCGCCGTCGAGGCTGTCGCCGAAGGTGACCTCGGGATTGCGCGAGACCCGGTCGTAGGTGTCGGCGCGGAAGGTGGTGATCTCGAGCTGCTGGCCCGACTTGGCCGCGCTCACCGTGCCGAAGGCCAGGCCGCCGGTGTCCCACAGGTTGTCGGCCCAGCCACGCATCAGCTCCTGCACGACCTCGGGCCGGGCGTCGGTGGTGAAGTCCAGATCGTTGCCGAGCCGCCCGAGCACGGCGTCACGCACACTGCCGCCGACGAGATAGAGGGAATGCCCACGCTCGGCGAACATCTCACCCAGCGGCGTCAGCACATCCGACAGCTGCCCCAGCGTCACCGCCGCCCCGGCCAGCAGCCGAGCCCGACGATCCGCCACAGCTTCAGGGACAACGTTCGGAGACACCACGACCAGCCACCCTACTGGTCGACAGCAGCCGCTATCCAGCAGGTATCGCCGGACCGAAGCAAGAACATGGGTAACTCCCCAACCAACTCCAAGCCATCGGGCGCCCCAACGCGAGACCGACTACCAGTAGCCGAGCTACCGGAAGAGACGCAGGATTCGCGGGGAGGCGGGCCAGCTAAGCTGGCTGGGTGTCTCCTCCGGCCGATCGCGCGAACAGTCGACGCCGCCAGCCGCGGCGGCGCGGTTCGGCGAGCACTGCCGGCAAACCGCGGATGCGGACCGTGCGCGAGACCTCGGCGGGCGGACTCGTCGTCGACGGGCTCGACGGCCCGGCCGAGCAGCGTTCGGCTGCGCTCATCGGCCGCACCGATCGCCGCGGCAGGCTGCTGTGGTCGCTGCCCAAAGGGCACATCGAGGCTGGTGAGACCTCCGAGCAGACCGCCATCCGGGAGGTCGCCGAGGAGACCGGAATCAACGGCGAGGTGGTCGCCGAACTGGGCAGTATCGATTACTGGTTCGTGACCGAGGGCAGACGGGTACACAAGACTGTGCACCATTTCCTGCTGCGCTCGCTCGGCGGTGAACTGTCCGACGCCGACGTGGAAGTCACCCAGGTTGCGTGGGTTCCGTTGAGCGAGTTGGATTCCCGATTGGCCTACGCCGACGAACGCCGGCTGGCCGAAGTGGCGAATCGGATGATCGACCGGATGGAGACCGGCAAGCGATGACGGGTGGACTGTTCCGGCTGATCACGGCGGTCCTGACCATCTTGGGTTCGGTGTCGCTGCTTCCCGCGATCGCGCACGCGCAGCCGAACGGGTCGGGACCGACGACGCCCAAGTTCCTCAAGCTGACCCTGGACGCCGTCGCACCGGGGACGGTGACCACGAGCAGCGATTCCATGCTGACCGTCTCGGGCACCGTCACCAATATCGGCGACCGGGTGGTCGACGACGTGAGCGTGCGGATCCAGCGCGCCGCCGCGGTGGACTCGCCGAGCGGACTGCGCAGCTCGCTGCGGCTCGATCAGGTGAACTACGAGGTCACCGGCCCGTTCCAGGACATCGCCGAGCGGTTGAGTCCCGGTCAGCGCAAACAGTTCTCGGTGCGCATCGCGCTGCGGGCCGGCGGTGACGGCGCCTCGCTCGGGCTCACCGATCCCGGCGTGTATCCGCTGCTGCTCAATGTCAACGGGGAGCCGGCCTACGGCACCCAGGCCAGGCTCGACGACGCCCGCTTCCTGCTGCCGGTCCTCGGCCTGCCGCCGGTCGGCGGCGACCCGGCCTCCCAGCCGGTACCCGCGCCGCCGGAGGCCTCGCCGGTGGCGACCACGCTGGTCTGGCCGCTGGCCGACCGGCCGCGCATGGTCGCGGGGAACCCGGGCTCGGTGAACGCGCAGCCGGAACTGATCGACGACGAGCTGGCCGTCTCGGTGGGCAAGGGCGGGCGGCTCGAACAGCTGGTCGCCGCGCTCGAGTCGGTGGTCCCGGGGCCGGGGCGCGAGCGCAGCGTGGCGAGTTCGGTCTGCATCGCCATCGACCCCGACCTGGTCTCCACCGTGCAGACCATGACCAGGGGCTACCGGGTGCTGGCCAGCCCGTCCGACCCCGAGGGCGCCACCAGGGAGGGGACCGGGGCCGCGAGCGCGCAGGCCTGGCTCGACCGCTTGCGCGCGCTGGCGAGCTCGATGTGCACGGTGGCGCTGCCGTTCGCGCAGGTCGACGTGTCGGCGCTGGCCGCGGTGAACGATCAGGGCCTGTCGGCACGGGCGCTGCTGGCACCCGCCGACGTGGTCGACGCGATCCTGGGCACCAGGTCGCTGCGCGGAGTGAGCCTGCCCGATTCCGGCAGCATCGACGATCCGGCCGGGCAGTTGCTGCGCGGTCACGGGTACGGGACGGCGGTGCTGGCCAGCACGGCGGTGACGGCCGACGGCGCGGTCGCCGAGCCGGAGAACGCGCTCACCTCGGCGCCGGTGACGCTGGAACCCGGCGTCGTCGTCGGGGGCGAGCAGGCGGCGCCCGACGTCGTGCGGGTGCCGAACGTGAGCGTCGAACCGGCCGCCGGGGCGCCGCCGTCGGCCGATCCGGCGCTGCATGTCACCACCTTCGACATCTGGTCGGCGACCGCGCTGGCCGCGGTCGGCTCCAACCCGCCGACCCCGTCGTTCACCCCGTCGAAGGTGCGGTTCGACGTCACCAACGACTCGCGCGCGGCCCGGCTGCAGGACGCGCTCGGCGCGATCGCCTGGACCGCGCTCAACCCGGCGCCGGACCGGCCGCGCTCACAGCTGCTCATGCCGCCGCAGCAGTGGGGCGCCAACCGCGAAGAGGGGATCGCGCTGCTCAAGCAGGTCGAACTGCTGACTCGCAACAACCTGGCCAGCCCGCGCAGCTTCACCGACCTGGTCGCCCAGGGGCCCGATCCGCGCCCGTTCGCCCTCGAATACCTGCCGCGCGCCGCCCAGGACGCGGCGCCGGAACGGTTCGTGCCACCGGTGCGCGAGCAGGGCGCCCGGATCACCGAACTGATGCGCGCGCTGGTGGAGCTGCCCGAATCCGAGCTCACCCCGCTCGCCTTCCTCACGCCCGCCCGTGAGGACCTGCTGCGCGCGCTGAGCCTGTCCGACCGCAGGGCCGACGACGACACGCTCGCCGATCTGCACGCGCAGCGCCGCATCGATCAGGTCACCCGGGAGCTCGACACCCTGTTCAACTCGGTGTCGGTGCTGCCGCCGGGCGGGGTGTACACGCTGGCCTCGGAGGAGAGCCCGTTGCTGCTGGTGGCGCGCAACGAGCTGCCGGTCGCCATTCGGGTGCAGTTCCGGATCGAGGCGCCCGCCGAGACGAACATCACCGATATCGGCGAACAGCTGCTTCCGCCGTCGGGCACCAGGTCGTTCCAGATTCCGACCGAGGTGAGCGACAGCCGTAAGCTGGTGATTCCGATCTCCCTTACCACGCCGGACGGCGTGGCGCTAGGCGAGCCGACCTCGGTCTCGGTGCGCTCGAACGCCTACGGACAGGCCTTGGCCATAATTACGGCATGTGCCGGAATATTGCTGTTCCTGTTGGCCGGGCGCCGATTGCTGCGCCGGTTCCGCGGTCAACCCGATCCGGCGGACGAGGAATTCGAACGGCAGTGAACACCCGCGCCACGGACGCGGGCGGGGGAACATGGCAGACGAGGACGAGAGTGGCACGGTGAGCGAAACGCTCATCGGACCGGCGGGATTCGCGGGTTGCGCCGGGTACAGGAGGCATGATGGGCGACGATGATTCCGCTCATCGGCACGACCACGACGACCGTCGCGACGGACCGCCACAGCGTCCGGCGCCGGCCGCACCGTGGGAGCGTGGGATGACGGGCGGGGAACACGAAGGACACGTCGCCGCACCGGGCTCCGGCCTGCCCGAGGGGCGGCCGCTGCCGCCGCGTCGTCCGGGGGGCGATCCGCGTGCCGGGGGACCGGCGGGTCAGCGGGGTGTGGATCCGCGCGGTGCCGGGGGGTTCCCCGAACAGGCCCGTCCTCCGTACGGCGAACGTCCCGACGGTCGTCCGCAGCCACCGCCCGGCCGCTCGGGAGAGCTGCCGCGCGTCCAGCTGCCCGGCGAGTTCGCTCCGCGTCCTGGGCCGGGCGGTCCGGGCGCAGCTGGTGGTCCCGGCGGGCCCGGCGCAGCTAGTGGTTCCGGCGGGCCCGGCGCAGCTAGTGGCTCCGGCGGGCCCGGCGCAGCTAGTGGTTCCGGCGGGCCCGGCGCGGCCGGTGGTCCCGGCGGGCCTGGCGTCGCCAGTGGTCTCGGCGGACCGAATGGCCGCGGCGGGATGAATGCTCCCGGTGGGCTCGGTCGCCCCGGCCCGCAGGGTGGACCCGGCCCGCATGGTGGACCCGGTGTCGCCGGTGGCCTCGGCGGTCCCCATGGTTCGAGCGCTCCGGGCGGTCCCGGTGCTCCACCGCAGCATCCAGGCCAGGCCGGTGCGCGTCCCAGCGGATTCCCGCCGGACCAGCATCCCGGCCAGGCCCCACGCCCGTTGCCGGGCGAGTTGCCGCCGCATCGCCCCGGCCAACAGCCTCGTCCCGCATCCGCGGGTCCACGCTCAGGTGAGTTCCCGCAGCAGCGCTCGGATCAGCCCGGTTCGGCGCGGTCGGGTGAGTTCCCGCTGCAACGGCCGCTGCATGAGCCGGGTTCCGCCGCGCAGTCCGGCGAGTTCCCGCTGCAACGACGTCCTGGTCAGCCGCTGCCCGGACCCGGCGCGCAGTCGGGTGAGTTCCCCCGGCAGCAACGCCCGGGCGCACCCGCCCAGGGGTCCGGCCCACGCGGCGGCGAGTTCCCGCAGCGTCCCGGGCAGCCCCCGCGGCCCGCTTCCGGCTTCGACGCGCGCTCCGGTGAGTTCCCGCAGCAGCGCCCCGGTCAGCCGATCGCACCCGGCCAGGGCGAATTCCGGCCGCCCAGCCACGCACCGGGCGCCGACGCCAGACCACAACGGCCAATGCTGCCCTCGGACGCCGACCCGGGCCTTCGTCCGCACTCGGCACAGACACGAGGCGCCGAAGCGGACTTCCGTACACAGCGCCCCGGCCATCCGCCCGCCAGCGACGCGGACTTCCGCACACAGCGCCCCAGCCAACCGCCAGCCGGCGACGCGGACTTCCGCACGCAACGCCCCGGCCAACCGCCCGCCAGCGACGCGGACTTCCGCACGCCGCGCCCCAGCCAACCGCCCGCCGGTGACGCGGACTTCCGCACGCCGCGCCCCAGCCAACCGCCCGCCGGTGACGCGGACTTCCGCACGCCGCGCCCCAGCCAACCGCCCGCCGGTGACGCGGACTTCCGCACGCCGCGGCCCAGCCATCCGCCCGCCGGTGACGCGGACTTCCGCACGCCGCGGCCCAGCCATCCGCCCGCCGGTGACGCGGACTTCCGCACGCAACGCCCCGGCCAAGCACCGGGCTCGGAGCAGCGCGGGCCGCAGTCGGGCGCGATTCCGCGTCAGGCACCGGCCGACGGTGTTCGCCGGGACGACGCGGCGTCGGGGCGCGCGAGGCCGCCGCAGGGACCGCAGTCCGGTGCCATCCCTCGGCAGCGGACCGGTGCGCAGCCCGGCGGCTACGACGCGCCGGGACGGCAGCCGGAGCGGCGCAGCGCGCCGCAGCGGTATCCCGGGATGCCGGGGACGCCGGTCGACGCCGAGGCGCGACGTCGCCCCGTCGCCGTCGACGACAATGCCGCCGCGAAGACCCAGAAGATCGCGCGGCCAGCGAAGGTCGCTGAGAAGGACACGCCGCAGAGCGCCAACGCGAAACTGCTGAAGGACTCCGGCTCCATCGCCATCGCGACGCTGATCAGCCGCATCACCGGCTTCGCCAAGCAGCTGCTGCTGCTGACCGTGCTGGGTCCGGCGATCGCCAGTGCATTCACCTCGGCGAACCTGATCCCGAACATGATCGCCGAGCTGGTGCTGGGCGCCGTGCTCACCGCGATCGTGGTGCCCACGCTGATCCGCGCCGAACAGGAGGACGCCGACAACGGCGCCGCGTTCGTGCGCAGACTGGTGACGGCCGCGTTCACCGTGTTGTTCGCCGCCACCGTCCTCACCATGGCCGCGACCCCGATCCTGGCCACCCATGTCTTCGTCGCCGCCGACGGCAAGGTGAACACCGCGCTCACCACGGCGCTCACCTACCTGCTGGTGCCCGCGATCCTGTTCTACGGCATGTCCGCGCTGTTCACGGCCATCCTGAACACCAGGCAGGCGTTCAAACCGGGTGCCTGGGCGCCGGTGCTGAACAACATCGTGGTGCTGGTGGTGCTGGCCGTGTACGCGCTCACGCCGGGCGAGATCAGTCTCGACCCGGTACGCATGGGCGACCCGAAACTGCTGGTCCTCGGCATCGGCATCACGGCCGGTGTGGCGACGCAGGCGCTGAGCCTGCTGCCCGCCATCCGCCGCCACGGCATCGACCTGCGGCCGCTGTGGGGTGTGGACACGCGCCTCAAGCAGTTCGGCCGGATGGGCGCGGCGATCATCCTGTACGTGCTGATCAGCCAGGTCGGCCTGGTGGTCGCCAACCACATCGCCTCCGCCGCCGACGAGGCGGGCCCGGCCATCTTCCAGAACGCCTGGCTGCTGCTGCAGCTGCCCTACGGCGTGCTCGGCGTGACCCTGCTGACCGCGATCATGCCGCGCCTGAGCCGCAACGCCGCCGCCGACGACACCCCCGCCGTGGTCGACGACCTGTCGGTGGCGACCCGGCTCACCATGATCGCGCTGATCCCGGTGGTCATCTTCCTGACCCTGGCCGGACCGCAGGTCGGCGAGGCGCTCTACGGCTACGCCCGGTTCGCCGGCGACGCCGAGCGCCTGGGCCACGCGGTGAGCTGGTCGGCGTTCTCGCTGATCCCGTATTCGCTGGTGCTGATCCATCTGCGCGTCTTCTACGCCAGGGAACAGGCCTGGACGCCCACCTGGATCATCCTCGGCATCACCGCGGTCAAGATCGTGTTCTCGGCGCTGGCCCCGGTGCTGGCGCGCGACAGCGACGACGTGGTGATCATCCTCGGCGTCGCGACCGGCCTCGGTTTCACCGCGGGCGCGGTGATCGGCGGCATGCTGCTGCACCGCAGTCTCGGTGATCTGCGGATGGCCAATGTGGGCCGCACGGTCACCCGGGTGCTGCTGGCCTCGGTGGCCGGTGGCGCGGTGATGCTCATCGTCGACACGGTCACCCGGATGGACCAGCTCTCCGGCGGTCCCGCGTCGCTGCTGCGGGTCACCGTCGGCGCGCTGGTGATGTTCTCGGTGGCGTTCGGCCTGATGCGCCTGGCGGGCATCCCCGAGGTCGTGGCGATCACCGTCGCGATCTCCCGCAAGCTGGGGATCACCCCGCCCGCACCGGACCTCGGTCTCGACGAGGACGCCCCCGCGGACGACATCTACGCGACCACGGTGCTGCGCCGGCCCGACACCTACGCTTTCCCGTCATATGGGCCGTCGATGGACACCCAGACCATGGTGCTGCCGGTCATCCGGCCCGGTGCTGTTGACATCACCGGTCAGGCACAGTTCCCGTACGCTGTTCGGCAGACCGACATGGGTGGCGATGGCGCCAGCACGCGGATGAATCCGCGAGATCAGGCCGAAGGAGGACCGAGGGTGAGCGATGACGCGGTGGGCGGCGTCCCGGCCGCTGATTCGGCGGCGCGCGCAGCAGGAGGAATGTCCACCGATGTCGATCCTGCCGCGTCCGATGCGACAGGATCAGAGCAGGCCGACACGCCCGACGAGGCCGAATCGCCGCATAACAGCTCGGCGGCGGACCAGCACGACGACGCGCGCCAGGCCATGCCGCCGCACGATCCGACCCACGACACCGGCATGCTGCCGATCCCGCCGCAGGTCCCGCCCGCGGCGGCGAGCCGCGCCCAGCGTGGCCCGAAGCTGATCCCCGGCGCGTCCGTGGCGGGCGGCAGGTACCGCCTGCTGGCCAGTCACGGTGGCGCGCGCGGGCTGAAGTTCTGGCAGGCGCTCGACATCAAGCTCGACCGCGAGGTCGCGCTCACCTTCGTCGACGCCGATCAGAAGTCGGGGGAGAACTCAGGGCACGACGGCCCGCAGGCCATCCTGTCGCGCACACTGCGCCTCGGCCGGATCAATTCGCCCGGCCTGGCAAGGGTCCTGGACGTGGTTCGCGGTAGCTCCGGCGGCATCGTCGTCGCCGAATGGACCCCCGGACGATCGCTGCGGGAGATGGCCGAGACCGTGCCGTCGCCGATCGGCGCGGCCAGGGCCATCCGCGCGCTGGCCTCGGCGGCCGAGCTCGCGCATCGCGGCGGCGGTTCGCTGTCGATCGATCATCCCGACCGCATCCGCATCAGCGCCTCCGGCGACGCCGTGCTGGCGTTCCCCGGCACCCTCGGCGACTCCGACGCCCAGGCCGACGTGCGCGGCCTCGGCGCGATGCTCTACGCCCTGATCACCGCGCGCTGGCCGATCCGGGTCGGTGGCGTCACCGGTACCGCCGCCACCATCGGTGGCCTGCGCCTGGCCGACTTCGGCCCGGACGGCACGCCGGTGGAGCCGCGGCAGATCCGGCCCGAGGTGCCGTTCGAGATCTCGGCCGTCGCGGTCCGTTCGCTGGAGTCGAACAAGGGCGTACGCACCGCCGCCACCGTCCAGCACGTGCTGGAACAGGCGTCGGTGGTCGACCAGAAGACCGATTTCATCCCGGTGCTGCGGCTCGGTCAGCGTGCCGTCGCCAGCGGTCCCGACTCGCTCGCCGATCCGGAACTGCTCGCCGCCGAGCGGGAACGCGGCAAGCGGATGATGTGGATCATGGTCGGCCTGGGCGTGCTCGCCGCGCTGGTCGTGGGCATTCTCATCTGGTGGATGGTCAGCATCTTCGCGCCCGGCGCCTCGGACAAGCCGCTGGACGAGCAGATCAACATCGGGCTCACCTCGAGTGTCGCGCCGCCGAGCGCGGCCGCGGAGACCCCGGCCGGGCAGACGCCTGCGGCACCGCCGACCAGCGTGCCCGTGCCGGTCACCGGTGCCGCGGTGTTCTCCCCTGAGGGCACCCCGGACGGCGCGGCCACCTCGGGCGCCGTGCTCGACCAGAACCCGGCCACGCTGTGGCGCACCGATCAGTACTTCCAGCAGTTCCCCGCCCTCAAGAAGGGCGTGGGGCTGCTGGCCACGCTGCCGACCCCGGCCAAGCTGACCAATGTCTCGATCACCTCGCCCAGTGCGGGCAGCACGGTGGAGATCCGCACCTCGCCGACCGAGGCGCCCACGCTCGACCAGACCCAGCTGATCGGCTCGGCCAAGCTCGGTGACGGGGTCACCGACATCGCCGTGCAGACCGATCAGGCCGCTCGTTTCGTGCTCGTCTGGATCACCGGACTGGCGAATTCCGGCGGTCAGTTCCAGACCGCGATCGCCGACGTCCGCTTCGACGCCGCGCCGTAAACCCCCGCGCCGACCTTTCCCACGCGCCCATCTGCGCAGGTCGCCGCCTGATTCCGCCCCGAAATCGGATATTCGCCGAACTGCGGTCCGGTTGGTGCGCAATTGTTATCGACGATATGATCGCACCCGCGCTTCCGGCAGGGAGCTACCCAGGGTCTGTCCACGTCGATCCTGGACGCTGCGTTGTAGTCAGGTGATGGATCGGCCTCGCTCGCCGACGTGAAGTCGCCGTAATGAGCGCTGTCCAAGGGGTCAGGTGTTGTCGCCGGAAGTGAACGAGCAAGTCCGCGGGGGGAGAACGCGGCAGGTCGCCGCATACCGCGACCGCTCGTTCGTCCTGGAGAACGGCAGTGACAAGGAGTTGCTGGCCGCCCACGTCCGCGGCGAACCGCACGCCTTCGCCGAGCTGTTGCGCAGGCACAAGGATCATCTGTGGCAGACCGCGCTGCGCACCTCTTACAGCCGGGAGGACGCCGCCGACTCGCTGCAGGACGCGCTGCTGTCCGCCCATCGCACCGCGGGCTCGTTCCGGGCCGAGGCCGAAGTCCGCAGCTGGCTGCACGCGATCGTGGTGAACGCCTGCCTGGACCGGATCCGCCGCAACAAGACCCGCCGCGCGATATCGATCACACCGGACACCATGCCGGAGGCGGTCGAGCCGCGCGACGAGTTCGCCGAGTACGAGTTGTCGACCGTCGTCGGCGAGGCACTGTTCACGCTGCCGGAGGATCAGCGGCTCGCGCTGGTCATGGTCGAGATGGAGGGGCGCAGCGTGGCCGAAACGGCCGCCGCGCTCGGCGTGGCGGAGGGCACTATCAAGAGCAGATGCTCCCGAGCGCGCGTACGTTTGCAAGAACGTTTGGAATTTTTCCGGGATCCGGGGAACCGGACCTAGGCCGGATGCGTCAATAACAGTGACGAACAAGTCAGCGATGTAAATCCTGCGATCCGATATCGACAGAACAGGGGAGGTGCGAGGTGGCTCGATCCGTGCCGCAGCCTCCGTTCCCGTCGGAACTGCTGGCCGATCTGCATGCCGACAACCTCGCGCCCGAACTGCGCGAGCAACTGTGGCCGAAGGTCAGCACCGACCCAGACGCGCTGCACTACCTGAGCCAGCTCGACGAGGTGAACCTGCACCTACGCGCCCTGGCCACCGACGACCCGGTCATGCACCCCATGCCCGACGACGTCGCCGACCGGATGTTCCGCTTCATCGCCGATCTCGACCTCGACACCGGCGATGAAACGACCGACGTGCCTTCTTCCCCGGAGGACGGCCCCACCGAACGTCTGTCCACGTTGCTCGCCGCCCAGGAGGACGGTCCTACCGAACGCCTGAGCACGCCGCTCGCGGCTACCGAGGACGGCCCGACAGACCGCCTCGGCACCCTGCTCCCGGCCCAGGAGGACGGCCCCACCGAGCGGCTCACCGCGTCGTCCGTCCCGGCGCAGCCACCTGTCGCCGCACCGGTCTCGCTGGCGCAGTACCGATCTCGCCGCCGGATGGGCTGGCTCGCCGCGGCGGCCGCCACCGTCGCCGTCCTCGCCAGCGCGGGCGCCGTGGTCTCCACCCTCGACACCACCGACGGCACCCCCACCGCCGCCCCGATCATCGAGCCCGACCCCGGGGGCGACGAACTCACCACCGCCGCCGCGCTCAGCGCACTGGGCAAACGCGAAGTGAGCGGCCCGCTGGGCGACGAGGGAGCGCTCGCCCGCTGCGTCCAGGCCAACGGCGTGGACCGCGCCGTCCTCGGTGCGTCGAACATCACCTACCGTGGCGCCGACGCGGTCCTCGTGCTCGTCATCGGACCGAAGCCGCCCACCATCACCGCGCTGGTCGTGGGCGCGGGCTGCACCACCGGCGCGCCCGAGCAACTCGCGCTACGCGACATCGGCTGACCCCGCGCTTCCAGGGAAGCGCCGTAACCCCGGGAACAACACCGTTTAGGCTGTTGTTGACCGACACGTCCCCAGCTTGTCTTTTCGGAAGGGCCCCATGAGCACGCCAGTTCGCGACCTGATCATCGTCGGCTCAGGACCCGCCGGCTACACGGCAGCCGTCTACGCCGCCCGCGCCGAGCTGCAGCCGCTGGTCTTCGAGGGCACCCAGTTCGGCGGCGCCCTGATGACCACCACCGAGGTGGAGAACTTCCCCGGCTTCCGCGAGGGCATCATGGGCCCCGATCTCATGGAGCAGATGCGCGAGCAGGCCAAGCGTTTCGGCGCCGACCTGCGCACCGAGGACGTCGACGCGATCGACCTGTCCGGCACCATCAAGAAGGTCACCGTCGGCGACGAGACCTTCGAGGCCTACGCCGTGATCCTCGCCATGGGCTCGGCCGCCCGCTACCTGAACGTGCCGGGCGAGCAGGAACTGCTCGGCCGCGGCGTGAGCGCCTGCGCCACCTGCGACGGCTTCTTCTTCAAGGGCCAGGACATCGTGGTCGTCGGCGGCGGCGACTCGGCCATGGAGGAAGCGACCTTCCTCACCAAGTTCGCGGCCAGCGTCACCGTGGTGCACCGCCGCGAGGAGTTCCGCGCCTCGCGCATCATGCTCGAGCGCGCCAAGGCCAACGAGAAGATCAAGTTCCGGCTCAACGCCGAAGTGGTGAAGGTCAACGGCGAGACGAGCGTCACCAGCCTCACCCTGCGCGACACCCGCACCGGCGAGGAGTCCGAGCTCGCCGCGACCGGCCTGTTCGTCGCCATCGGCCACGACCCGCGCAGCGAACTGGTCAAGGGCCAGGTCGCGCTCGACGGCGAAGGCTATGTGCAGGTGACCGATCCGGGCACCGCCACCGATGTGGCCGGCGTGTTCGCCGCGGGCGACCTGGTCGACCACACCTACCGGCAGGCGATCACGGCCGCGGGCACCGGCTGCCGCGCCGCGATCGACGCCGAGCGCTGGCTCGCCGAGCAGGGCGACATCACCGCCAACACGCTCGAGAACGCCGACGGCTCGGCCGCGGTGCCCGCCAACTGATTTCGAGCTCGTCGAGTTCCACCCCCAGCAAGGAGAGACCCATGGCCGAGAGCGCCAACACCATCACCGTCACCGACCAGTCCTTCGCCGACGACGTCCTGCTCAGCGAAAAGCCGGTGCTGGTCGACTTCTGGGCCGACTGGTGCGGTCCGTGCAAGATGGTCGCGCCCGTGCTGGAGGAGATCGCCGGTACCCACGCCGACAAGCTGACGATCGCCAAGCTCGACACCGAGGCCAACCCGGGTGCCGCCCGGGACTACCAGATCCTGTCCCTGCCGACGATGATCCTGTTCCAGGGCGGCAAGCCCGTGAAGCAGATCGTCGGCGCCAAGGGCAAGGCCGCGCTGCTCCGCGAACTCGACGGTCTCATCTGACCGCAGTCTGATAAAGCACCTCCTACCGGCCGACGCGCCGTAGGATGCCTGGACCCGGGATTCCGCCAATACGGCCCGGGTCTGAGACAATCGAGGCGACGCTCCGGCCGAAGGAAAGGGCTATCCCGCATGCACCGACTTCGTCACGGCGATTCAGGACCAGCCGTAGCAGAGGTTCGGAGCACCCTCGCAAGCCTCGGCTTCCTGCATCCCCAGCACGGCGACTACTGGAAAGACACCGACGCGGAATTCGACCGCTCGCTGGACTCGGCGGTGCGCGCGTTCCAGCAGCAGCGCGGACTGCTCGTCGACGGTGTGGTCGGTCCGGCCACCTACCGCGCGCTGAAGGAAGCCTCCTACCGCCTGGGTGCCCGCACGCTGATCTACCAGCTGTCCGCACCGCTCTACGGTGACGACGTGGCCACCCTGCAGCGCAAGCTGCAGGACCTGGGCTTCTACGTCCACCGGGTGGACGGCCACTTCGGCCCGCACACCCACGACGGGCTCAGCGCGTTCCAGCGCGAGATCGGCCTGTCCGCCGACGGCATCTGCGGCCCGGACACGTTGCGGTCGCTGGATCTGCTCGGCGCGCGGGTCACCGGTGGCAATCCGCACCGCATCGCCGAGGAAGAGGTGGTGCACCGCGCGGGCCCGCAGCTCACCGGCAAGCGGATCGTCATCGATCCCGGATTCGGCGGCGCCGACAAGGGTTTCGCCGTGCCCACCGAGTTCGGTGACGTCTACGAGTCGGAGATCCTCTGGGATCTGGCCTCGCGGCTCGAGGGCCGGATGGCCGCCACCGGCATGGAGACCTTCCTGTCCCGGCCGTGGGGCGCCAACCCCACCGATGTCGAACGCGCGGAGACCTCCAACGCCTTCGACGCAGACCTGATGATCTCGCTGCGCTGCGCCACCAGCGACAACCCGTCCGCGCAGGGTGTGGCCGGTTTCTACTTCGGCAACTCGCACGGCTCGGTGTCGATGATCGGCCAGGTGCTGGCCGGCTTCATCCAGCGCGAGGTCGTCGCCCGCACCTCGGTGCAGGACTGCCGGACCCATCAGCGCACCTGGGACCTGCTGCGGCTCACCAAGATGCCGACCGTGCAGGTGGACCTCGGCTACCTCACCAACGAGTACGACGCCTCGGTGCTCACCAACCCGCGCATGCGCGATGTGATCGCCGAAGCCATCCTCATCTCGGTGAAGCGGCTGTACCTGCTCGGCCAGGACGACCAGCCCACCGGCACCTACACCTTCGCCGAGCTGCTCGCCGAAGAGCTGGCCGCCGCCGACGCGGGCAACGTCCCGGCCCCGCGCGTCTAGCCCCCGAAACGACCAACGGCCCTGCGGTTCTCCGCAGGGCCGTTGCCGTCTGTCCGGTTCAGAACACGCCGACGCGCGCGGGCGGTGCCATCGACGCGGCCGCGAGCAGCTGGTCGAGCGCGCGCTCCACGTCTTCCTTCCAGCCGTGGTCGGAGTTCAGTTCCAGCCGCAGCCGGGGGAAGCGGTGATGCTGGGCCACCACTTCGAACCCGACGTCGCTGAGGAAATCGGCGTCGATCATGCACGTTTCGGGTGTGCACTGGGTCGCGGCGGCGGGGTCGCGCAATGGCGCCGCGATCCGTTCCATCAACCGCATCGACGAGCCGAGGCCACGATCGGCCACCGAGCTCGACGCCGGGTTGTTGCGAATGCCGAAGGCCTCGATCGCCCGCACACCGCGACGCACCAGATCGGCCACCACGCCCTGGATCAGCCGATCGGCTACATCGGCCTCCTCGTAGGGGAATTCGGCCTGCAGCGTGGTCAGCAGGACCGCATCCGGGCTCACGGGGGAGGTGGGGAACAGGGTCGACCGCGGCACCGCACTAGGCGGCGAGTAGAGCGCGCAGCCGGCGATGTTGTTGTCGACCTGGGCCAGCTGACCGCACGAGCCCCATTCGAGCATCACGGTCGAGAGCCAGGCTTCCTTCTCGAAGACCGGATCGCTGAAGGCGTGGGAGTCGGCAGCGACGGCTGGATCGAGCTCCCAGAACACACACCGCCGGGTGTGCGCCGGGAGCTGATCGAGTCTGTCGAGGGTCAATGCCGTGACGCTGGTCGACACTGCTCTGCTCAGCCTCCAGCTGTCCGATTCATCCACGCTCACGCCACATCACTATCCACAGTAATGCCGCCTCTTTCAATTATGTAGAAAGAATGGGAGTGCCCCGTCACAGTGACGTTTCGGGGCCGGATTGCTCCATCAGCGCCACAATGCGCTCGAGGTCTTCGACGGAACCGAACTCGACAACGATCTTGCCCTTACGCTTACCGAGACTCACCGTGACCCGGGTGTCGTAGGAACCCGACAGCCGCTCGGCCACTTCCTGCAGACCCGGCATGTGGATCGGCTTGCGCTTCGGCGCCGGGGGAGCGACCTCCGTCGGATTGCGGTTGGCCAGCGTCACCGCTTCCTCGGTGGCCCGGACCGACAGTCCTTCGGCGACGATCCGCGCCGCCAGCACTTCCTGCGCGTCGGCTCCGGCATCCAGTCCGAGCAGCGCCCTGGCGTGCCCGGCCGAGAGCACGCCGGCGGCCACCCGACGCTGCACGGGGATCGGCAGCTTCAGCAACCGGATCATGTTCGTCACCACCGGGCGGGATCGACCGATTCGCGTGGCCAATTCCTCGTGGGTGACGTCGAATTCCTCGAGCAGCTGCTGATACGCGGCCGCCTCTTCGAGCGGGTTCAGCTGCACGCGGTGGATGTTCTCCAGCAGGGCGTCGCGCAGCATCGAGCCGTCGGCGGTGTCGCGAATGATCGCGGGGATCGTCGCGAGCCCGGCCTCCTGGCACGCGCGCCACCGGCGCTCGCCCATGACCAACTGGAACTTGTCGACCCCCGGCTCCACCCGGCGCACCACGATCGGCTGCATGAGGCCGAACTCGCGGATCGAGTGCACCAGTTCCGACAGCGCCTCTTCCTCGAAGACCTGTCGTGGCTGCTTCGGGTTCGGGACGATCTGGTCGGCGGGCACCTCGCGGTAGACCGCGTCGCCGGGGGAGACGAGTTCCTCCTCAGGCTCCGGCTCGGCGTCCGGAACGCGGTGCAGGAATGCCTCGGCCGGCTGCGGGCCGATCGGGTTGATCCCGATCACGCTCGCCGCGGCACTGCTGAGACCCGGCGCCGTCGCCGCCGGACCCGTCGGGATCAGTGCGGCCAAGCCGCGCCCGAGACCGCCCTTTTTCGCCTGACTCATCGGCTACCGATCCCTTCCTCGTTCCAACACACCACTACGACGCGTCCTGGCGCAGCTGAGCGCGGGCGGCGAGCTCGCGCCCCGCGTCCAGGTAGCTCATCGCACCGCGGGAGCCTGGATCATAATCGAGCACGGTCATGCCGTAGCCCGGTGCCTCCGAGACCTTCACGCTGCGCGGGATCATCGACTTGAGGACGACATCGCCGAAGTGGTTGCGCACTTCCTCGGCGACCTGGTCGGCCAGTTTGGTGCGGCCGTCGTACATCGTCAGCAGCACGGTCGAGACGTGGAGTTCGGGGTTGAGGTGCGCCTGCACCAGCCCGATATTGCGGAGCAGCTGACCCACGCCCTCCAACGCGTAGTACTCACACTGGATCGGGATCAACACCTCCTTGGCCGCCACGAGCGCGTTGACGGTGAGCAGGCCGAGGGAGGGCGGGCAGTCGATCAGGACATAGTCGATGTCGTACCCGGCGAGCGCCGCCTCGTGGATGGCCGTCTTCAGCCGGCCTTCGCGCGCGACCATCGAGACCAGTTCGATCTCGGCACCGGCGAGGTCGATGGTGGCCGGAATGCACAGCAGCCGTTCGCCGTGCGGACTCTGCTGAATCGCGTCCTTGACGGCGACCTCACCGATGAGCAGTTCGTAGCTCGACGGAACCCCGGAGTGATGCGCGACGCCCAACGCCGTACTCGCGTTGCCCTGCGGGTCGAGATCGACAACGAGAACCGTCATGCCCTGGTGCGCTAGCGCCGCAGCGAGATTGACCGTGGTCGTCGTCTTTCCGACGCCGCCCTTCTGGTTCGCGATGGTGATGATCCGTTGCTCGCGGGGTTTCGGCACAGTGACCTTTCCTGGATGCAGAATCTGGCTGGCGCGTTGCGCTTCCGCCGCGATCGGGGTCTCGGCCGGGGAGATGTGCCCGAAAGGAGTGTTCCCGAACGTCTCCTGGTCGAAGCTGCTGGAGTCCAGCATCCCCGGGACCCGCGACGCTGTTTCCCGTGAAACATTCGCCGGACCGCTCGACATAGACAGCTCCTAACCCGAGAAACTTCAGATCACGTACTCCCGACCGAGCGTCGGCGCCGTGTCGTCACAAACAAGATCGGCGGCGTCCGGCCATTCTGACGGTGGCTCCCGGCGCGCACGCCCGACTGTGAATAGCTTGCCAGCACTACGACGGATAAGAAAGCTGAATCGCGGCACGCCGAGCAGGACACACCCAAGTTCACCCAATGCACTTGCCGGATCAATGTTTCACGGGAAACACGAACAAAACGACCCCCAAATCCCAGCGGCCGATAGACCTTTCCGCGCCCCACTCAACCGGCCCGGCCCCATCCGAGCAGCCCACACGCGATCACCGCCCAAGGACAACTCAGCAACGAGACGTCATGGGATCACATGCACAGCTGAACTCGACGAGACTAGGGACAGACTGAGCTGGGCCGAGCTGGGCTAGGTCGCATCGAGTCAGGCCGAGCTGGGCCGGGCCGCACCACGTCAAGCCAAGCTGGGCCGGGCCGGGTCAGGCTGAGCTGAGCTGAGCTGAGCAGCATCGAGCCAGGCTGAGCTGAGCTGGGCCGGGGCGGGGGTCAACGACGCCGCGACCGGCCGACCGGCTGAACCGTATCCGGAGCCGACCCACTACGAGTTCGCCGTGCTGGACGGAGCACGATGGGTTGGGCCGCGCCGCACTACTCCACACCTCACCGCACTGAGCCACGCCACGCTGGGCCGGGCCACCGGACCGGGTGGGCCGCCTGGGCTGAAGCCGGGGCGCTCAGGGCCGAGCCGCTTGGCCGGGCCGCTCTAGTCCGGTCCGGGCCGCTCTGGTGCGGGCGGCGCCACAGCGCTCTGGGCCGAGCTGGTCCGCGCCGCACCGCTCTGGTCCGCGCCGCACCGCTCTGGGCCGCACCGCACCGCGCCGGGGCCGAGTCACGCACCGCACCGTGCCCGGGCCGGTTCACACGCGCACGCGCTGGGCCGGGCGAGTCATGCCGCACCCACACCGAGCTGCCCTGAGCCACGCCGCATCTGGCCGACCGCTGGGGCCGCACCGAGCCTGGCCGCGTCGAACCACACCGATGGGCAGTCGCACCATGTAGGGCAGGGCGAGGCCCGCACCGCGCCCCACCCCACGGCACGGCATCACATCGAAGCGCCCAACCGCAGAGGCCGAGCCAGAACCGAGCTGGACAAGACTCGCCGGCAGCGCCGCGCTCTGCCCGGCAGGACGTATTCGGAGCAGGCTCGGGCCGGACGGGGCCGCGCGCACCGGGCCGCGCGCACCGGGCCGTGCTGGGCCGCGCACCGCGACGGGCCACATCACAGGACAACACCTACCGCGCCGGGCCGCGCCGAACCGCGCCAGGCCGAATAGCGCCGAGCCGGGCGGGCCGCGAGCAGAGCCGGGCTAGACCGTACAAGCACGGCGCCGATGCTGAGGCCGACGCGGGTGAGTCGACTGTCTGCCGCCGACCGGGGGCTGCCTCGCTTATACCTCCGGCGAGAGCGGACCGAGCCGCACCGAACCAACATGCATTCGGCCGAACGCCGCCGGTCCGGACCGAGCAGAGCCAAGCCGAGCCAGGCCAGGCCACGGCGGACCAAACCGTGCTGGGCCGTACCAACTGGACTGCACTGCACGCGCCGGGATGGGTCGAAACGACCCCACCGCGCTGAGCGCCGCAGAGCCGGACCGGGTGAGCAGAACTGAATCGAGCGGGGCCGAGCTGAGCCGGGCCGAACGGCGCAGCGCCGGACCGCGCCGCGGCAGACCGGGGTGGGGTAAGTCCGGACCACCAGTCCCCGTTACGCACTGCACAGATCCGGGCCAGCCAGGCCGAGCTGGCCGAGGGCCGAGCAGGCCGAGTCAGCCGGGCTGAGCCGAACCGAACCGGCCTGGGCCGAGCCGGTCAGAAGGACCCAACAGCCCGGTGCAGCACCGGGCGGTGCGGCGGCATGCCAGGGCAGGTCTGGACTGCGTTCATCCGGGACGCGTGCGGCACCGCACCGCGCAGCACCCGCGAGGTCGGGTAGCACCGCGTCCAGACCGGGTCGGGGTGAGCCGAACATCAGCGCCGGGCCGGTTTGGCCGAATTGGACGGGACGGGCCGGGCTTGGGTTGTTGGGCCTGGGCCGGGCTTGGCGGAGTCGCGCCAGCCCGGCGGGGTTACGTTCTGCCGAGCTGAGCAGAACGGAGTAGTGCCGATCTAAAGGTGGCTGGATCAGGTTTAGCGGAACGGTCAGGCCCAGGACTCCTGGGCCTGACCGAACAGGGCAGGGGAGTGGGCCGGACCGGACCGAATGGTGTTGGCGCCGGGCCGCGCTGCGGCAGGCTGGGCCGCAGCAAGTCTGGACAAGCAGCGGCGGACAGGTCGGGTTGGTTTGACGAAGGCAGGCAGGTCCGGGCTGCGCTTAGCCAGGCTCCGCCGGGCAGCACCGCGTCAAGGCAGGCAGCACCGCGCCAAGCCGGACAGCACCGCGCCAGGCCAGGCGGCGCCGGACACCACCGCGCCAACAGCACCGCGCCAAGCCGGACAGCACGGCGCGGTCCGGCGCTGCACAGTTCAGCCCGACTCAGTTCGGCCCGGCTCGATTCAGCTTTGCCCACCGGTCCGGCCCGGCTCTGCCTGCCCCGGCTCTGCCTGGTCCTGCTCCGCCTGGTCCAGCCACCGCGCCAAGCAGCCGGGCGACGCCGGGTGGCGTGGCGCCCGGCGGGCAGAACCAGGTCCGGATCGAGACCGGGCTTCGCTGGGTCGGGCTGGCTGTGCCCGCGCTGCGCCGAGCCGGTCAGAACCCCACCGCGCCCGACCGCGCCGAGCCGAGCCGGTCAGAACCGCGCCCGACCGCGCCGAGCCGAGCAAGTCAGAACCGCACTCGACCGCACGTGCCGTGACGAGCGGAGCAGGGGGGCGTACCGAGCCGAGCCGAGCAGGGGCGTACCGAGCCGGGCAGGCCGCACCGGGCAGGCCGAGCGCCGCATTGGCCCAAGCCGCCCGGACGGAACCGCTTCTGGCCGCACGGCAGTGCATCAGGCCGTGCCGGGCCGATCCACCAGGGCAGGTCCGCTGGACCCAGCCGTGCCGGGGTGGACCGCCGGGCTTGGCCGACCAGCCGCGCCGGGCTGGGTCGGCAGGACATGGACACATCGGACTGAACCACACCGCACGGCGCCACGCCGCGGACCGGATGCCGCCTGTGCGCACTCGGCTAGGCCGCACAGGCTGGGCGGGTCAGGACCGGGCGGCCGGGGGTTGTGTCCCGCTGGGCTGGGCGCGCAGCTTCGGCCGCACGCAGGGCCAGGCCGAGCCGAGCCGGACCGGACTGGCAGGGCTGGGCGGGAGCAGTACCGGGCCTCGACGGGTCGCACAGAACCGGCGGTGCAGCGCCGGGCAAATACCTGGGTCGGGCCATGCTCAGCCAGGCCCAGCAGGTTTGAACCGGGTCAGGCCGGATCGGTCCACGCCCAGCCGGGTCGGGACATGCAGGTCGGGACATGCCGATCCGGGCCTAGCGGGATTGGACTGGGCGGCGCCATGCCATGCCGGGCCATGCAGGACCGGGCGAGCTCGGCATCGGTGGCGTCCGGGCCATGCCAGACCGGACCGCCGGACCCGGCTAGGAGAGGCCGGGCTGAGCCAAGCAAGGCCGGGCTGTGCCATACCGGACCGGGTCATACCGGACCTAGTCGGGAGGGGCCGGGTTGAGCCAACCGAGGCCGCGCTGGGTGACGCCGTGCCAGGTCGAGCCGAACTGGGCGGCCTGGTGGCGCTACGCCAGGTCGAACCGAGCTGGGCGGCCTGGTGGCGCTATGCCAGGTCGAACCGAGCTGGGCAGCCTGGTGGCGCTATGCCAGGTCGAACCGAGCTGGGCGGCCTGGTGGCGCTACGCCAGGCCGAGCCGAGCTGGGCGGCCTGGGTAGCGTTATACCGGGTCAGGCTGAGTTGGGCAGGCCAGGCTAGGCGGGCCAGGCGGGACAGGGCGGGGCCAAGCGGGACCGCATCAGGCTGGCGGAGTGCCAAGCTGGGCCGGGCCGCTGGACCGGGCCGAGCGGGATAGCGCAGGACCGGGGCGGGACAGGCTGGACGACCGGGCCAGGAGGCGGGTCAGTGGGCACGCCGCGACACCCTCGGCTGGCCCGGTCGCCCAGCTCGCGTGACAGTGAGCCGTTCCGCTTGTCGAACTTTCGGTGGTGGCGTCGGCCGCACACGGTCATGTTCCACGTGAAACACGTCTGCAGCGCAAGGTTGCGGCGACCCATCGGGAACATCGAAATTTCAGCCGATCTGGCGGTAGGCAGCTACACCCAACCAGTTTTGTCACGTTACGAAACGTGAATTACCGCTTTCGCGCCTTCTTCTCCGCACCCGCAATCTTTCGCGCACCCCGACGGGTCGGTCGCTCGGCGCGGGGGAGGAGTTCGGCATTGATGACGAGTGTCGGCACCTCGACGATGCCCGCGCCGCAACCGACGACGCGGAGGTCGGTCGCTCCGTCGCGGATCAGTTCGGCGCCGTCGCGTTCGAGTTCCTCGGCGGCGCTCGTGCCCTTGAGGGCGAGCATCCGTCCGTGGTCGCGGAGGAGGGGGAGGGACCAGTGGGCGAGTTTGGCGAGGGGGGCGACAGCGCGGGAGGTGACCACGTCGGCGCCGCCTGCTTCCTTGATGACGCCGGACTGCTCGGCCCGGCCGCGCACCACGGTGACGTTCTTCAGCCCGACCTCGTCGACGAACTCGCTCAGGAAGATGGTCCGGCGCAGCAGCGGTTCCACGAGGGTGATGCGGAGGTCCGGCCGCGCGATCGCCAGCGGGATTCCCGGGAGGCCCGCGCCGCTGCCGACGTCGACGACGGACGCGCCCTCTTCGATCAGTTCGCCGACCACCGCGCAGTTGAGGATGTGCCGCTCCCAGAGGCGGGGGACCTCGCGGGGGCCGATGAGTCCGCGTTCCACGCCGGCGGTGGCCAGCGCCGCACAGTAGCGGCGGGCGAGGTCCAGGCGGTCGCCGAATACCCGCGCGGCAACGGCCGGGGGTTCCAGGTCGGCGGTCTGCGCACCCAGTTCTCGTTCCACGTGAAACATCCTTCCGAGTGGTGATCGATTCTCAGCAGGGCATGAATAAGGCCCCCGGTCCGAGACCGGAGGCCCTACTCACACTCTTCGTGGGCGGTGTCAGCCTACTCGGGCACGACCACCACATGACGATTCGGCTCGACACCTTCGCTCTCGCTGGCCACGCCATCGATGTCGGCGACGGCGTCGTGCACGATCTTGCGCTCGAACGGGGTCATCGCGGACAGCGCCTCGGGCTTGCCCGACTCCAGCACCCGCTTGGCCGCGGCGACGCCGAGCTCGCTCAGATCGCTGCGCCGCTGCGCGCGCCAGCCGGCCACATCCAGCATCAAGCGGCTGCGCACGCCGGTCGCCTGCTGCACCGCGAGCCGGGTGAGCTCCTGCAGTGCGTCGAGAACTTCACCGTTGCGTCCGACGAGCTTGGTCAGATCACGACCGCCGTCGATGCTCACGACGGCACGGTCGCCCTCGACATCGAGGTCGATGTCGCCGTCGAAGTCGAGCACGTCCAGCAGCTGCTCGAGGTAGTCGCCGGCGATCTCGCCCTCTTCGATCAGCGCTTCCTCAGCGTCGTTCACGACGTCAACAGTCGTCGCCACAGTGGCGTCCCCTCCGTCGGTCTCGGTCTCAACAGTCATTGGATTCCTCTATCCGATCGCCACTCAGCGCTTACGCTTCTGGTTCGCACGGCCGCGGTTACCCGGCCGCTTCTGGCCTCCCGGCCTGCGCTGACCGCCACCCTGCTTGGCGGTCTGCTTGGCGGTGCCGTTGGTCGCGGCGGTGCCGTTGGTCGACGAGTCGTCGGTCGCGGCGTCCTGTGGACGCTTGCGGACGTCGACCGGTTTGGCGCCGGGCTTCGGCGCGTTCTGCGCCCGCTGCTCCAGCTTCTTCGCCTTCTTCTCTTCCTCTTCCTTCTCCATGCGGCCGAACACCAGGTGCTGCTGACCGTAGGTCCAGATGTTGTTGGCCACCCAGTAGATCAGGATGCCGATCATCAGGAAGGGGCCACCGACGAGCACGCCGAGCGGGAAGACCCACAGCGACAGCTTGTTCATGATGGCGGCCTGCGGGTTCGCGGCGGCTTCCGGCGTCTGCCGGTCGACGGAGGCGCGAGCGTTGAAGTGCGTCGCCAGACCGGCGATCACCATCAGCGGGATCGCGACGAGCGCGATGGTGAGCTTGGTCGGGGTGCCGCCCCACTCGGCGAAGGCTTCCAGTTCGCTCTGCGGCATCGTGATGAACGACGCGATCGGCGCACCGAAGATGCGGGCGCTCAGGAACGACTGGACGTCGGTCGCGGAGAAGATGTAGTTCGGGGTGTGCGCGTTGTCGTACGCGGACATACCGAGCTGGCCGAAGCCGTGGCCGGTGCGGTTGAACGAGCGCAGCACGTGGAAGAGACCGAGGAACACCGGCACCTGCACGAGGACCGGCAGACAGCCCATCAGCGGGTTGAAGCCGTGTTCCTTCTGCAGCTTCTGCATCTCCCGCGCCATGGTCTCGCGGTCGTTCTTGTACTTCTTCTGCAGCTCCTTGATCTGGGGCTGCAGCTCCTGCATCTGCTTGGTGGTACGTACCTGCTTGACGAACGGCTTGTAGAGCACGAGCCGCAACGTGAAGACCAGGAAGACGATGGCAAGGCTCCAGGCGAGCCCGCTGTCGGCGCCGAACACGAAGCCGAAGGCTTTGTGCCAGAACCACAGAATCGCGGATACCGGCCAATAGATGATGTCGAGCACGGCTCTAGGTACTCCCGTCGTTCGTATCGCCGATCAGCGCGGGCGATGACTTTGTGCAGGCATTCGACCCGCGCTCTGGCACGGGATCCCACCCTCCAGGGTGCCAGGGCGCGCATTTCGCGAGGCGCACGACCGTCAGCACCGACCCGACGAGCAGGCCGCGGGTGCGCAGGGCGGTCACCGCGTACTCACTGCAGGTGGGGGTGAACCGGCAGATCGGCATCCGGGTGGGGGAGACATAGGTCCGGTACAGCTCGATCAGGAAGATCAGCGTGTTCGCGGGGAGCCGGAGCAGCGTCCTCATCGCCGCTCACCGACCGGGGTGCGACCGAGCGCGGGCTCCGGTGCACTGCGCAAGCCGAGCTTGCGTAGTCCGGTGCGCAGCTGGCGCAGCAACTCGGCGGAGTCGGCGGTGGCCGCCCCGGGCAGCGCCCGGATCACCACATCGGTACCCGCGGGCAGTTCGTCGACGACCTGGGCGCACATATGACGCAGGCGGCGGGCCACCCGGTGGCGAACCACCGCGTTACCCACCGCCTTGCTCACAATCAACCCGAACCGCGGCCCACCGATCCGGATCAGGGAATCGACGTCGGCGACATCGTCGTACGTATGCGTGAACGCATGTACGACGAGATCTCGCCTCCCGATTCGCTGACCGCGGCGCACCGTGCGGGAGAATTCGGCACGGTGGTGCAACCGATACGGCTCAGGCAACACCCCGAGCGTCCGACTGGCGCTATCAGGCAGTCAGTTCGGCACGGCCCTTACGGCGACGCGCCGAAACGATGGCGCGACCCGCACGGGTGCGCATCCGGAGGCGGAAGCCGTGCACGCGCGCCCGACGACGGTTGTTCGGCTGGAACGTCCGCTTGCCCTTGGCCACGGTCAACACTCCTCGAGTTGGTGGGCACCGTACGGCGCCCGAAGTCTGTTCAATGATTCGGATGTCTGCGCAGCGGACCGCGGTCTACACGCAGAAAGCCTTGGCGATCGACGTGCAGCACAGAGCCGCCACCGCGCCAAGGGGTGACTGTACGAGGGTACTGATACCGCCAGGCAGGGTCAAACTCGGCCCCCGGACACGGGTGCCGGGCACGATCTCCAGGTTACCGGACGCCATCGGACGGCCCCGAGCTGGGCCGACCTGGGACGACACGCCCGGGACGCACTGACGCAGCGGGGGAGTTTTCGTGAGTTCGTCCACACCTCTGGCCTTCTGCGGCGGCGACGGCTAACCTCTGTAGCCGGGGGATTGCTGAAGAACCGCAGGTCCAGCCCCATTCACTGCCACACGCTGGCAGATTCCCCTTATCCCCAGGTTTGTCCACATCTGTGGATAATTGTGTGGAAAGACGGCCCGAGTGGCATATTCGTAGGGCCGACGGTGCCCGCGCCGCACTCGGAGATTCTGGGACCGCACGGCGTTCGAACCGGCTTCGGTTGTACGCAGGATTACTGGATTCCACCTGTTCACAGGTGGTTGCCGGCGTGCTCCCGGCCGTGGGCCCCAACGAACCGGTTCCGGGGAGGACGCTGCATGGACGACGAGCAGAATGTGCTGGCCACTGTTTGGCCGGAGGTGGTTGCCGAGCTCACCACCGGCTCCGCCGACGGCGCCATTCCCGCGGTCAGCCGCGCCCAGCAGGCCTGGCTGAAGCTGGTCAAACCGCTCACCGTCGCCCAGGGCTTCGCGTTGCTGTCGGTTCCTTCGTCGCTGGCACAGGAGGCGATCGAGCGCGATCTGCGTGAGCCCATCCTGCGTTCGCTGGGCCGCAGGCTCGGGCCGCAGGTGGAAGGACTCGGTGTTCGCATCGCCGCGCCGAGCCCGGCCGCGGGGGAGCGGGCGGGTAGTTCGCCCCGGCACGCCAGGATGACCAGCAGGCCGGAGCGGCCGCGGGAGCAGGCGCGTCCGCCCTCGGGCTACCCCGGCCCCGATTTCGGCGTCCCCGACTACGCCGCGCGCGGTGAGTACGGCAGGCCGCGCTACGGCGCGGGCGAGTACCCCGGCGGTGCCGGCGAGTACGGCAACGACTACCCGGCCGGCGCGGAGTACCCCGCCACCGGCGACTACGGCTCGGGTTACGGCGGCCGCGACTACCCCGGGCAGCCGGGCGAGTACGGCGAGCGCCCCGACTATCAGAGCCACCGCGAGTACCCGGCCGACACCGAGTACCGCCAGCCCGACACCGACTACCGTCAGCCCGAGCCGGAGTACCGCCAGCCCGAGCCCGAGTATCAGCAGCAGCCAGACTTCCCGCAGCAGGCCGAGTACGCGCAGACTCCGGACTATTCGCAGAACCCGGAGTTCGGTGCCGAACGCCCCGAGTTCCCCGGTACCGATTTCGAACCGACCGCGGTGTACCCGGTGCCTGACTACGCCGGCGGTGAGTTCGGCGGCCGCGGCGAGTTCCGTGGCGGCCGCCCCGAGCCGCGCCCGGCCGAGCCCGCCCAGCAGGCCCGGCGCGAGCCGAGCGGTTCGCCGCGCCGCGAGCACATCCCGCCCGGCCAGGAATCGCTGTTCACTCCCGACCCGCCGCCGCAGCGCGCGCCGAGCCGCGGCCGGGCTCCGCAGCCGGAGGAGCCGCTCGCCGCGCGCGTCGAAGAACCCGTCGTCGAGGCGGCGCCCGAGCCGCTGCGGCCGGGCACGCCCGGTGCCGAGCCGGCCGAGGACGAGCCGGTGGTCGACGCCCGCAACAACTGGCCGACCTACTTCAACAAGTCGCCGGAGGCGCCGCCGCAGGCTTCGTCCTCGGCGAGCCTGAACGCGAAGTACACCTTCGAGACGTTCGTCATCGGCGCGTCGAACCGGTTCGCGCACGCGGCCGCGGTCGCCATCGCGGAAGCGCCCGCCCGGGCCTACAACCCGCTGTTCGTCTGGGGCGCTTCGGGTTTGGGCAAGACGCACCTGCTGCACGCGGCAGGCCACTACGCGCAGCGGCTGTTCCCCGGCATGCGGGTGAAGTACGTCTCCACCGAGGAGTTCACCAACGACTTCATCAACAGCCTGCGCGACGACCGCAAGGTCGCGTTCAAGCGGCGCTACCGCGAGACCGACATCCTGCTGGTCGACGACATCCAGTTCATCGAGGGCAAGGAAGGCATCCAGGAGGAGTTCTTCCACACCTTCAACACCCTGCACAACGCGAACAAGCAGATCGTGGTCTCCTCGGATCGCCCGCCCAAGCAGCTGGCCACCCTGGAGGAGCGGCTGCGGACCCGCTTCGAGTGGGGCCTGATCACCGACGTGCAGCCGCCCGAGCTGGAGACCCGCATCGCGATCCTGCGCAAGAAGGCGCGGATGGACCGGCTCGATGTGCCGCACGACGTGCTCGAGCTCATCGCCAGCCGGGTGGAGCGCAATATCCGCGAGCTGGAGGGCGCGCTGATCCGGGTGACGGCCTTCGCTTCGCTCAACGGCCAGCCGCTGGACCTGTCGCTGGCCGAGGTGGTGCTGCGCGATCTCATGCCCGACACCGCGGCGCTGGAGATCAACGCGGCGACGATCATGGCCGTCACCGCCGAGTACTTCAACACCACGCTGGAGGAACTGACCGGGCCGGGCAAGGCGCGCCCGCTCGCCCAGGCCCGCCAGATCGCCATGTATCTGTGCCGGGAGCTCACCGATCTCTCGCTGCCCAAGATCGGCCAGGCGTTCGGTCGCGACCACACCACGGTGATGTACGCGGAGAAGAAAGTGCGCAAGGAGATGACCGAGCGGCGCCGCGTCTACGACCAGGTGCAAGAACTCACAGCCCGGATCAAACAACGCTCCCGCTGATTTCATCCCCAACCCCGAACACCGCCCTGACCTGGGGCGGTGTTCTTTTTTGCCCTGTGGATTCCTCGAGGAATCCCTGTGGAGTCCTCGAGGAATCCACCGCTTGTGCACCGGTTGGCGCACAGGGCCTGGGGACCGATCTGGGAGTGTTCACTCACAGGGAGTTGTCCACATCGTCCACAGCTCGATCCATGCACACCTCCACGGCCGGGCGGACCTGCGGCGACGCTGGATCCGTCCTGTGGATTCCTCGAGGAATCCGTGTGGAGTCCTCGAGGAATCCACCTGGTTGCCACCACCCTGCCCCGACGTGTGAACAACCGGGTGAATCCGGTGGAACAACTCGAGGACTACTCGAGGATGAAAATGGGACAACTTCGCGCGTCCACAGTCGCGCCCGGTTCATCCTCGAGACACCCCACGGCCATCCCCATGCCGACGTGCCCGCTGACCTGCGGATTCGGGCGAAGTCCACAGATTCCACAGTGCCTACTACTACTTCAGTTCTTTCTTCTAGAGAGATCTCTTCAAAACAGGGTGTGTGGAAAGTCGGTCGGACAGGCTCGGCTCGGTCGGTGCTCCACTCACAAGCGGCAAGGAGGAGAGGGGACAGGGCAGAGAGCCTTCGCTCGGCCGGGAGGGTCGATGCGGACTTCCCGCGATGCCCGGGTACCGTTTGGTTGTCGGCTGGTTGTGCGAGACTCAGTGCGCGGCCGACGCAGCATCTGACTCCGCTGAACACCCCGCACACGGATTCGAAACTCGGAGAGGACAATCGGGCGATGGAGCTTGCGAGCATGAAGTTTCGGGTCGCCCGAGAGGATTTCGCCGAGTCGGTGGCCTGGGTGGCGCGCAGCCTGCCCTCCCGTCCTCCTGTGCCTGTTCTGGGCGGTGTGCTGCTGGTGGCCGACGAGAACGGCCTGACGGTCTCCGGCTTCGACTACGAGGTCTCCGCGCAGATGCGGGTGGCCGCCGAGGTCGCCGGTCCCGGCCAGGTGCTGGTCTCGGGCCGGCTGCTCGCCGACATCACCAAGGCGCTGTCGAACAAGCCGGTCGATGTCTCCGTCGACGGCACCCGCGTACTCATCGCCTGTGGCAGCGCCAAGTTCTCCCTGCCGACCATGCCGGTCGAGGACTATCCCCAGCTGCCCGAGGTGCCGCAGCAGACCGGCGAGCTCGGTGTCGACGTGTTCGGTGAGGCCGTGGGCCAGGTCGCCGTCGCCGCGGGCCGCGACGACACGCTCCCGATGCTCACCGGTATCCGGGTGGAGATCGAGGGCAACGACGTGGTGCTGGCCGCCACCGACCGCTTCCGGCTCGCCGTGCGTCATCTGCAGTGGCAGCCCACCCGCCCCGACATCGAGACCGCCGTGCTCATCCCGGCGCGCACGCTGTCCGAGGCCGCCAAGACCCTCGGCGCCACCGACGCGCCCGTGCAGCTGTCGCTGGGCACCGGTGGCGGCGCCGACGGCCTGCTCGGCATCGTCAACGCCGGTCGCCGCACCACCACGCGCCTGCTCGACGCCGAATTCCCCAAGTTCCGCCAGTTGCTCCCCAAGGAGCACACCTCCATCGCCACGCTGCCCGTCGCGGCGCTGTCCGAGGCGATCAAGCGTGTCGCCCTGGTGGCCGAGCGCGGCGCACAGGTGCGGCTCGAGTTCTCCACAGACGGTGTGCTGCTGTCGGCGGGTGGGGACGACGCGGGCCGCGCCGAGGAATGGCTGGAAGCCGATTTCCGCGGTGAGCCGCTGACCATCGCGTTCAACCCCGGCTACCTCACCGAGGGCCTGTCGGCGCTGCACGCGGACCGGGTGACCTTCGGGTTCACCACCCCCAGCCGTCCGGCCGTGCTGCTGCCCGCCTCCGACGAGGAGCCCAAGGTGCTGGAGTCCGGTGCGTTCGCCGCGCTGGAGAGCCAGTACATCTACCTGCTGATGCCGGTCCGGCTGCCCGGCTGAGCCGGCCCGCGTAACCCGGCATGTTCATTCGTGCGCTGTCGGTCCGTGATTTCCGGTCGTGGGAACATGCCGAACTGGAGTTGTCCCCAGGGCGCACGGTGCTGTTGGGGGCGAACGGCAACGGCAAGACCAACCTGCTCGAGGCGATCGGGTATCTGGCGACGCTCGGTTCACACCGCGTCTCCGCCGACGCTCCGCTGATCCGGATGGGCGCGACGCAGGCCAGGATCGGGGCGACCGTGGTCAACACGGGCCGCGAACTGCGCGTCGACGTGGAACTCAAGCAGGGCAGTGCCAACCGGGCCCAGATCAACCGGTCGCCGGTGCGCCGGTCCAGGGAGATCCTCGGGATCCTGCAGACGGTGCTGTTCGCGCCGGAGGATCTGTCGCTGGTGCGCGGCGATCCGGGGGAGCGGCGCCGCTTCCTCGACGAGTTGTGCACAGCCCGGCTGCCCAGGCTGGCCGGCGTCCGCGCCGATTACGACAAGGTACTGCGGCAGCGTTCGGCACTGTTGAAAACCGCTGGGCGCCATGTGCGTTCCCGTGCCGATCTGAGCACCCTGGACGTGTGGGACGGGCATCTGGCCGAGCACGCGTCGGTGCTGCTGGCGCAGCGATTGCGCCTGGTCCACGACCTGTATCCGTATCTGGCGCAGGCGTATCGATCGATCGCGCCCGAATCACGTCCCGCCGCAATCGCTTACCGGTCGAGCTATCTGCCGCCCGAGTTGCTCGACCCGGCCAGGGAGCCCGGCGCCGACGATGTGGCGCTGCTGCACGAGATCGTGCTGCGCGAGTTGTCCACAGCCAGACCGAGGGAACTGGAACGGGGCGTGTGCCTGGTCGGCCCGCACCGCGACGATCTCGAGCTGCTGCTCGGCAGCGCGCCCGCGAAGGGGTTCGCCAGTCACGGTGAGTCCTGGTCGTTCGCGCTGGCGCTGCGGCTGGCCTCGTTCGAGCTGCTGCGCAGTGCGGGCACCGAGCCGGTGCTGTTGCTCGACGACGTGTTCGCCGAGCTGGACCGGCGCAGGCGGACCGCGCTGGCGGAGGTCGCCGCGGGCGCGGAGCAGGTGCTCATCACGGCGGCGGTTGCCGAGGACGTGCCCGCCGAGCTGGCCGCCGAGCCGCTGCGGGTGCAGACCACCGGGGAGGCCGACCGGCGTACCTCGCGGATCGTCGCCGAACAATCCGAAGATATGCACAGATAGCGATAGTTATCAACAGCAACCTGTGGAAAACCGGCAACATGCTGGACATATGCCGGATCGGCTCGCTCGGCGTTGTCGGGCACCCGGCGTAGACTCACTGCGCACTCGGCCAGCATCGACACCGGAAGGCGGAACCGAGGTGAGCGAACAGCCGGAACCGGAGCTGCGCGGGATCGACCTGGCCCGCCGCGCGCTGGAGGAGGCGAGGGCCGCGGCCAAGGCCAGCGGCAAGTCGGTCGGCCAGGGCCGGGCGTCGCCGGTGCGCAAGCTGCGCGCGGGCGGACGCAGGCGCACCGGCTGGTCCGGCGCCGGTCCCGATCCGCGCGATCCCCAGCTGTTGTCCGCGCTCACCGGCTCGATCGCGAAGAGTCGTGGCTGGTCGGGCAAGGTGGCCGAGGGCATGGTGTTCGGCCGCTGGTCCGGGGTGGTCGGCGAGGACATCGCGGCGCACGCCACTCCGGTGACGCTGGAGGGCGGAGTCCTCAAGATCGCCGCCGAGTCCACCGCGTGGGCCACCCAGCTGCGCATGCTGCAGCCGCAGATCCTGGCCAAGATCAACGCCGCGGTCGGTCAGGGCGTGGTCACCTCGCTGCGGATCACCGGCCCGGCCGCGCCGAGCTGGCGCAAGGGCGAACGGCACATCAAGGGCCGTGGGCCGCGCGACACCTACGGATAGCCGGGCGGTGACCGGGCCGAGTTGCCTTGGGGCGACGTCGCTCCCGGCCCCGGAGTTTTGTACATGTGGACAAAACCTGTGGATAACTCGGTCGCGGTGCCCGCGGTGCTCGATCCCGTTTCACGTGGAACCGCCGAACGCAAGTCTCACGCCAGTTCTGCCGGGCGGAAATCTCCGGGAGGCCGACGCTTATCGCAGTGGATCGATTTCTCGCATTCACGGCGGCGTCAGGGGTGTCGTAGGTGCACTGTAAGTTGGGCTTACCAGTAGGATGGTGACGTAACCAGCGGCGAACCCTCGACGCGTGCTGTGCAGTCCGCGTGCTGCCCGATCGCTGCGACAGGGATCAGCAAGTAAGGAGAGCTACCGAGAAGTGGCTGCCAACGACTCCAACGCATCGGGCAACAAGCAGGGCTACGGTGCCTCCTCCATCACGGTCCTCGAAGGCCTCGAAGCGGTGCGCAAGCGCCCTGGCATGTACATCGGTTCCACCGGTGAACGCGGCCTCCACCACCTCATCTGGGAGGTTGTGGACAACTCGGTCGACGAGGCGATGGCCGGCCACGCGACCCGGGTCGACGTGACCCTGCTGGCCGACGGTGGCGTCGAGGTCGTCGACGACGGCCGCGGTATCCCCACCGCCATGCACGCGCAGGGCATCCCGACCGTCGAGGTCGTCATGACGCAGCTGCACGCGGGTGGCAAGTTCGACTCCGACGCGTACGCCGTCTCCGGTGGTCTGCACGGCGTCGGTATCTCGGTGGTCAACGCGCTGTCGAGCAAGCTGGAAGCCGAGATCGACAACGACGGCTACCACTGGACCCAGGTCTACAAGGACGCGAAGCCGGGCAAGCTGGTCCAGGGCGAGGCGACCCAGCGCACCGGCACCACGATCCGGTTCTGGGCCGACCCGGAGATCTTCGAGACCACCACCTACAACTTCGAGACGGTCTCGCGCCGCCTGCAGGAGATGGCGTTCCTGAACAAGGGACTGACCATCACCCTGACCGACCAGCGGGTCAGCGAGTCCGACGTCATCGACGAGGTGGTCAGCGATACCGCCGAGGCGCCCAAGCACGCCGAGGAAGGCGTCGAGAAGCCGGTCGAGCACAAGGTCAAGACCAGGACCTACCACTACCCGGGCGGTCTGGTGGACTTCGTCCGCCACATCAACCGCACCAAGCAGGCGATCCACAACTCGGTCGTCGGCTTCACCGGCAAGGGCACCGGCCACGAGCTCGAGGTCGCGATGCAGTGGAACTCGGGCTACTCCGAGTCGGTCCACACCTTCGCCAACACGATCAACACCCACGAGGGCGGCACCCACGAAGAGGGCTTCCGCGCGGCGCTGACCACGGTGGTCAACAAGTACGCCAAGGAGAAGAAGCTCCTCAAGGAGAAGGACGGCAACCTCACCGGTGACGATATCCGCGAGGGCCTGGCCGCCATCGTGAGCGTCAAGGTCGGCGAGCCGCAGTTCGAGGGCCAGACCAAGACCAAGCTGGGCAACACCGAGGTCAAGTCGTTCGTGCAGCGTGCCTGCAACGAGCACCTGACGCACTGGTTCGAGGCCAACCCGGCCGACGCGAAGACCATCGTGCAGAAGGCGGTGTCCTCGGCGCAGGCCCGCGTGGCCGCGCGCAAGGCGCGGGAGCTGGTGCGCCGCAAGTCCGCCACCGACCTGGGCGGCCTGCCCGGCAAGCTGGCCGACTGCCGGTCCAAGGATCCGAGCAAGTGCGAGATCTACATCGTCGAGGGTGACTCCGCCGGCGGCTCGGCCAAGTCCGGCCGCGACTCGATGTACCAGGCGATCCTGCCGCTGCGCGGCAAGATCATCAACGTCGAGAAGGCCCGCATCGACCGCGTCCTCAAGAACAACGAGGTCCAGTCGATCATCACCGCGTTCGGCACCGGCATCCACGACGAGTTCGACATCGCGAAGCTGCGCTACAACAAGATCATCCTGATGGCCGACGCCGACGTCGACGGCCAGCACATCGCGACGCTGCTGCTCACGCTGCTGTTCCGGTTCATGCGACCGCTGGTCGAGCACGGTCACGTGTTCCTGGCCCAGCCGCCGCTGTACAAGCTCAAGTGGATGCGGTCGGATCCGGAGTTCGCCTACTCCGACCGGGAGCGCGACGCGCTGCTCGAGGCCGGTCTGGCCGCGGGCAAGAAGATCAACAAGGACGACGGCGTCCAGCGCTACAAGGGTCTGGGCGAGATGAACGCCAAGGAGCTGTGGGAAACCACCATGGATCCGTCGGTGCGGGTGCTTCGTCAGGTGACGCTCGACGACGCCGCCGCGGCGGACGAGCTGTTCTCCGTGCTCATGGGCGAAGACGTGGAGGCACGTCGCAGCTTCATCACCCGCAATGCCAAGGACGTCCGCTTCCTCGACGTGTAGCCGGCGCTGCGCTCTGCCGAGCGCGCCCGCGCACCATGTCATGCCCTCGAAGGAGATTTGATGACTGAGACCACGCTGCCGCCCTCCGGTGGTGCGGGCGACCGGATCGAACCGGTCGACATCCAGAACGAGATGCAGAGCAGCTACATCGATTACGCGATGAGCGTGATCGTGGGCCGCGCGCTGCCCGATGTGCGCGACGGCCTCAAGCCGGTGCACCGCCGCGTGCTCTACGCGATGTACGACAACGGCTACCGCCCCGACCGCGGTTACGTGAAGTCTGCCCGCCCGGTCGCCGAGACCATGGGTAACTACCACCCGCACGGCGACGCCTCGATCTACGACACCCTCGTGCGCATGGCGCAGCCCTGGTCGCTGCGCTACCCGCTGGTCGACGGCCAGGGCAACTTCGGTTCCCGCGGCAACGACGGCGCGGCCGCCATGCGATACACCGAGTGCCGTCTCACGCCGCTGGCGATGGAGATGCTGCGCGACATCGACAGCGAGACCGTCGATTTCGTGCCGAACTACGACGGCCGCTCGCAGGAGCCCACCGTGCTGCCCGCGCGCGTGCCCGCGCTGCTGATGAACGGCAGCAACGGCATCGCGGTCGGCATGGCGACCAACATCCCGCCGCACAACCTCAACGAGCTGGCCGAGGCCATCTACTGGGCGCTGGAGAACTACGACGCCGACGAGGAGACCACCCTCGCCGCGTGCATGGAACGGGTCAAGGGCCCGGACTTCCCGACCTCCGGCCTGATCGTCGGCGGCCAGGGCATCCAGGACGCCTACACCACCGGCCGCGGCTCGATCCGCATGCGCGGTGTGGTGGAGATCGAAGAGGGCAACCGCGGTCAGACGCAGATCGTCATCACCGAGCTGCCCTACCAGGTCAACACCGACAACTTCATCAACTCGATCGCCGAGCAGGTCAAGGACGGCAAGATCGCGGGTATCTCCGATATCCACGACGAGTCCTCCGACCGTGTCGGCATGCGCATCGTGGTGACGGTCAAGCGCGACGCGGTCGCCAAGGTCGTGCTGAACAACCTGTACAAGCACACCCAGCTGCAGACCAGCTTCGGCGCGAACATGCTCTCGATCGTCGACGGTGTGCCGCGCACGCTGCGCCTGGATCAGATGATCCGGCTCTACGTCGACCACCAGTTGGAAGTCATCGTCCGGCGCACCCGCTACCTGCTGCGCAAGGCCGAGGAACGGGCCCACATCCTGCGCGGCCTGGTCAAGGCGCTCGACCTGCTCGACGAGGTCATCGCGCTGATCCGCCGCTCGGCCAACACCGACACCGCGCGCACCGGCCTGATGCAGCTGCTCGAGATCGACGACATCCAGGCCACCGCGATCCTGGACATGCAGCTGCGCCGCCTGTCGGCCCTGGAGCGCCAGCGCATCATCGACGATCTGGCCAAGATCGAGCTCGAGATCGCCGACTACAAGGACATCCTGGAGAAGCCGGAGCGCCAGCGCGCGATCGTGCGCGACGAGCTGGCCGAGATCGTCGAGAAGTACGGCGACGACCGCAGGACCAGGATCATCGCCAACGACGGTGACGTCGCCGACGAGGATCTGATCGCCCGCGAGGACGTGGTCGTCACGATCACCGAGACCGGCTACGCCAAGCGCACCAAGACCGACCTGTACCGCTCGCAGAAGCGCGGCGGCAAGGGTGTGCAGGGCGCGGGCCTCAAGCAGGACGACATCGTCAAGCACTTCTTCGTGTCCTCCACCCACGACTGGCTGCTGTTCTTCACCAACAAGGGCCGCGTCTACCGGGCCAAGGCCTACGAGCTGCCCGAGGCCAACCGGACCGCGCGCGGTCAGCACGTGGCGAACCTGCTGGCGTTCCAGCCGGACGAGAAGATCGCCCAGATCATCCAGCTCAAGACCTACGAGGACGCGCCGTACCTGGTGCTGGCGACCCGCGCGGGCCTGGTGAAGAAGTCCAAGCTCACCGATTTCGACTCCAACCGCTCCGGCGGCATCGTCGCGGTGAATCTGCGTGACGACGACGAGCTGGTCGGCGCGGTGCTCTGCTCGGCCGACGACGATCTGCTGCTGGTCTCGGCGCACGGCCAGTCGATCCGGTTCTCCGCCACCGACGAGGCGCTGCGTCCGATGGGCCGCGCCACCTCCGGTGTGCAGGGCATGCGTTTCAACGCCGACGACGAATTGCTCTCGCTCAATGTGGTCCGCGAGGAGACCTACCTTTTGGTGGCGACCGCCGGTGGGTACGCCAAACGTACGGCGATCGAGGAGTACACCGCGCAGGGTCGTGGCGGAAAAGGCGTATTGACAATTCAGTACGACCCGAAACGTGGCAGCCTGGTCGGTGCGCTCATCGTCGACGACGAGGACGAGTTGTACGCGATCACTTCCAGTGGTGGCGTCATCCGCACCGCAGCAAAGCAAGTTCGGAAAGCTGGACGCCAGACCAAGGGCGTGCGATTGATGAACCTCGCGGATGGCGATACCTTGCTAGCGATCGCGCGCAACGCCGACGAGCCCGATCCCGATCAGCTCACCGGCGACGCGGCTTCGGAGCAATAACCCAAACAGCGGCGGCAACGAACGGATCTGAGGATTCCATTGACCACACCGAATCAGTCGAACGACGATCGGAACCAGACCAACGGCGTCACCGAGCGGATTGCCTCGTCTCCGATCCAGCCGCGGCCCATCCCACGTCAGGGCGGTCCGGCCGAAGGTGCGGCAGCGCCGGAATCCGGTGCCGCCGGCGGCGAGTCGTTCGACCAGTCGACCGTGCGGATGAGCAACGAGCCCACCCCGCCCGCAGGCAACGGGAAGGGCAAGTCGCCCTACCAGGACGGTTGGGCGCAGCTGCCGCAGCGCGAGCCGCAGTCGAACCTGTACCGGCCCGGTGAGTCGCCGAGCCAGGGTCGTCCGTCCTCGGGTGCCGCGCCCGCCGCGCCGGCCTCGTCCGGCGGGCTGAAGGGCAGCGGCGCGTCCAACGCCCGCACCACCGCCGACCTGGCGGCCAAGGCGGCCCGCAAGGAAGCGGCGATGGTGAAGTCCGTCGGTATCGACGGCCCGACCCGCAGCATCGCCCGCCCCGAGCTGGTCAAGGACATGCCGGACCTGTCCGAGGTGCGGCACCCGACACCGGACGGCCAGGCCGCGCCGGTGGCGCCGCCCGGTCTGCCGATGGCGCACATCCCGCCGCAGCCGGGGCCGAGCGCTCGGGCCGCCGCCGCGTCCACCGGGGCGGTCTCGCCCGCGGTGCCGGTGGCCATCGCGGCCGCCGCGTCGGGCGAGCCGCTACGCGCGACGGTGCAGATCCGCCGGATCGATCCGTGGTCGACCCTCAAGATCACCCTGGTGATCAGCGTCGCGCTGTTCTTCGTGTGGATGCTGGCGGTCGGCCTGCTCTACATCGTGCTGGCCGGTATGGGCGTGTGGGACAACCTGGACAACTCGCTGGGCGAGATGCTGAACCAGGAGGGCAGCTCGTCGAGCCTGATCGATGCGGGCACGGTCTTCGGCTATGCCGGTGTGATCGGTCTCATCAATGTGGTGCTGTTCACCGCGCTGGCCACGGTCGGCGTGTTCATCTACAACCAGTGCTGCGATCTGGTCGGTGGCATCCAGGTGACCCTGGCCGATCCGGACTAGGAATCGGTTCTGCCACGACGGCCGGTCAGCCCCGGGAAAAGGGGCTTGACCGGCCGTTTTGGTTATCGGCAGGCCGGTAGGGTAACCTCTTTTTTCGTTGCGGTGCACTGCTGAAGCGGGGCGATCGGAACGAGTACGGGCCTATAGCTCAGGCGGTTAGAGCGCTTCGCTGATAACGAAGAGGTCGGAGGTTCAAGTCCTCCTAGGCCCACTCCCGAACATCACAGTAGGGTGGGAATCATGAAGATTGTCCTCACGGTCGGTGTTGTGATCGCGGTTCTCATCGGTATCACCAAATTCCGCAAGCGCGACGACGCTGACCTCTGGCGTGAGGTCACCACCCGCTGATTCGGGTTGCCAACTGGTTCCGCGAGCCAGCAAGGGGCCTTAGCTCAATTGGCAGAGCACTGCCTTTGCAAGGCAGGGGTTAGGGGTTCGATTCCCCTAGGCTCCACTTCTGTGAATTCCTCGGTATTCGATTTTCTGCTCACCGCAGCTCCCGTCGAGTCGGACTCGACCGATATCGCCGCGCTCGCGGCAGTACAGCGCGCCCGCAGCGCCACTTTCCCGAATTCGGTCGATCGCGCCGCCGTCGCCGGATTCGACAGTGCCGGAACAGGTCCGGCGTTTCTCGGTGGATATCAAGAGGCATTGCGCGCGCTGCTGCCGACGCTCGGCGACACCGAACTCACCTCCATGTGCGCGACCGAGGCGAACGGCGCACGCCCCTCGGCGATGACCACCACCGTCTCAGCCGAGGGTTTCGTCAGCGGCACCAAGTCTTTCGCGACGCTCGGCGAATTCGCGACCCGTTTCCTGGTGATCGCGCGCGCGGGCGAACAGGCCGATGGTCGCGCCGACCTGCGCGCGGTCCTGGTGCCCGCCGGCGCGGGCACCGTGGTGACGCCGCTGCCGTCGCTGCCGTTCGCCCCCGAAGTACCGCACGCCACCGTCACCTTCGACGCGGCGCCCGGTGACCTGCTGCCCGGCGACGGCTACGCCGACTACCTCAAGCCGTTCCGCACCGTCGAGGATCTGCACGTGGTCGCCGCTGTGCTCGGACAGCTCCTGCGGGTGGCCCGCCAAGCTTCCTGGCCCGCGGAGGCCGTAGAACAGCTGCTGGCCCTGTTTGCGGGCGTGCGTGGACTCGGCGCGGAGGATCCGGGCTCGCCGGGCGTGCACATCGCGCTGGGCGGCGTCTTCGAGCGGCTCACCCGCCTGCGCGCCGAACTCGCCCCGCTGTGGGCGAGCGTCGAACCCGGGACCAGACAGCGGTGGGAGCGCGACGAACCGCTGCTCGGTGTGGCGGGCAAGGTCAGGGCACTGCGGCTGGCGACGGCCTGGCGCGCGGTGGCCGAGGACGTCACCGGGTGAACTTGCCCAGCCCGTTCTCGTTGAAATAGTCGAGGGTGAGCGTCCCGTTGTCGAAGATCGCCGAGGACACGGTGCCCGGCGGGGCGTTCTCGCCGCTGAGGTCGAAGGCGAAGGTGTCGCCGTCCCAGTGCCGCAGCGGGTATCGGCGCTGTGCGGGTCCGAGGGTGAGCACCAGGCCGCCCTCCGCCTCGGAGATGTCGGCGGCGCCCCAGTACTCGTTGGCGTAGCTGCCGGTGTAGTCCCGCAGGGGCTTGGCGGGTGCGGGATTCGCCGGCGGCTGCTTGCCCGCGAGATCGCCCTCCGGGTCCATGATCGGGGCGATGACGGCCTCGTACAGGCTGCGCCAGTCCTCCTTGATCTCGCCGTACTGGACCAGATCGGCGAACTCGGCGGTCAGCGCTTCCGGCGCGCCGATGGGGGAGGCGTTGGTGAGCGCGACGATGGCGACGTCGGCCGACGGGATGGCCAGGAAGTTCGTGGCGGCGCCGAGTGCGAACGCGCCCGAATGACTGAACGAGGTGCGGCCGGTGGACGAGGTCGACGAGTTGAAGCCGAAGCCGTAGAAGCCCGCTCGTGACTCGGGGGTGGAAGCGGGCCCGGAGATCACCTGCGGGGTGATCGCGGGCAGCAGCGCCTCGGGCGGTGCGATGGTCGTTCCGTAGGCGGTACCGCCGCCGAGCACCATCGCCAGCCAGCGCGCCATGTCGTTCACCGACGAGCTCACCCCGCCCGCGGGGGACTGCGGATCGGGGTCGCGAACGTACCGCGCGACCCAGTTGCCGTCGACGTTCACGTGCCCGAGCGCCCGGTTCGGCCTGGCCTCGAAATCGGCGAAGCGCGAGCTGGTCGACGTCATCCCCAGCGGGCCGTACAGGCTGTCGGCGCTGAGCCGGTCCCACGGGGTGCCCGCCGCGGCCGCCACCGCCTCCGCGCCCGCGGTCAGGCCGAAGTTGGTGTAGGCGTAGGTGATCCGGAACGGATCGAGGGGCTCGAGGCGGAGTTTGCCGAGAATCTCCTCCCGGTTGTAGCCGAGGTCTTCGAGCCGGTCGCCCGCGTGGTCGGGCAGGCCGCTGCGGTGCGCGAACAGGTCGCCGACGGTCAGCTGGGCCGTGGTGGCCGGATCCGCGAGGGCGAACGAGGGGAGCTTCGAGACGACCGGTGTCTCCCAGTCGACGGTGCCCTTGCCGACCTGGCTCGCGACCACCGTCGCCGCCACCGACTTCGAGACCGAGGCCAGCTGGAAGACGGTATCGGCGTCGATCTTGTCCTGGCCGCCCGCCTGCCGGACACCGAAGCCCTTCGCGTAGACGGTCTTTCCCCCGTGCACCACGGCCACGGCCATGCCGGGGATGTGTGTGCTGTCCATCAGCGACTGCGCCAGCTCGTCGAGCTTGCCCACGGCCTTGTCGACGGCGTCGTCGGCGATGGGGATCGCGGCTACCTGATTCGGGGGGAGCGCGGGGGTGCTGGTCGCGGCGGAATTCTCGTCGTCGTCGGCGGATCCGCCACAGCCGACGACAACTGCCATGGAGACGACCAGCGCCGCGATCGCGCCTTTGCGATGCACCATGGGCAGACGATAGTCCCGGTTGCGGGCCGATCGCGGGAACGTGGCTGGACTGTGACGGACGGACCGCCGGGGCATACGCACCCGGCGGCGCGAACAGCGACCTTGCCGGAAAATGGGGAGCGGGCCTCGGCGAAGGGGGGGAGTTAGCCGAGGCCCGCGTAGGGTCGGCCCGGGGGGGGAGGGGCCGACGTGAACGATCCTACGCGATACGAGCCGGATTCGTGTACGCGCAACGACCCAGTTTCCAAGATTTTTCGGCGAGCCTGCCCGGAACCGGTTGTCAGCGTGGGTTCCGAAGATCGCAGATCCGCAGGTCGCACGCGTGATCGACGCGGAAATTCGAGCGTAAATCACTGGTACGCAACGATTTACGAAGAAGTTGTGACGATCGTGTGGTGACCGGTCGCCGGGTGTTGCCCCGGAGATTGCGGGCTTGTGGCCGGACCGGTCACCGGAAAATCGGTCCGATTCGCCGCGTGTCGCAGGAAATCGGCATGTCGAACAAACGTGTACATCGGGACGCGAAACGTGGCAAAAGGGGATGCGACTTGTCGGTGGGTCCCGCAATACTGGGCCGAAGGAAGCGTTCGAACTTCGACATCAGGAGCATCATGCCCGACGCAATCGTCGCCGAGGGTCTGGTCAAACGGTATGGGCAGCTCACCGCTCTGGACGGGCTCGACCTGTCCGTGCCCGAAGGCACCGTCACCGCACTTCTCGGCCCCAATGGCGCGGGAAAGACCACGACTGTCCGCGTTCTCACCACTCTGTTGATCCCCGACGAGGGGCGGGCCACCGTCGCCGGGATCGACGTACTGAACAATCCCCAGGCGCTGCGTTCCCGGATCGGCACGTCCGGGCAGTACGCGGCCGTCGACGAGTACCTCACCGGGTTCGAGAACCTGGAGATGGTCGGCAGGCTCTACCACCTCGGCGTGCAGCGCAGTAAGGAACGCGCGCGCGAGCTGCTCGAGCGCTTCCGGCTCACCGACGCCGCCGACCGGCCGGTGAAGGGCTACTCCGGCGGTATGCGCAGGCGCCTCGACCTGGCAGGCGCGCTGGTCGCCAATCCGCCGGTGCTGTTCCTCGACGAGCCGACCACGGGCCTGGACCCGCGCGCCCGGCTCGACCTGTGGGACGTCATCGAGGAACTCGTCGCGGGTGGCACCACCCTGCTGCTCACCACCCAGTACATGGACGAGGCCGACCGGCTCGCCGACGCGATCGCCGTGATCGACCACGGCAAGGTGATCGCCCGCGGCACCGCCGACGAACTCAAGGCCATGGTCGGTGGCGACCGCATCGAACTCACCGTCGCCACCCCCGATCAGCTCGCCCCCGCCCAGCAGGTGCTGACCGGACTGGCCGACGGCGAGATCCACCTCGAGCCGGGGCTGCGCCGGATCACCGTCCCCGTGGCAGACGGCTCCCAGGACCTGGTCACCGCGATCGGCCGGCTCACCGAGCACAAGGTGCAGATCAACGACGTCGCGCTACGCAGGCCCTCGCTCGACGACGTGTTCCTGACACTCACCGGGCACGAGGCCGAGGAACTGGTCGCGGGCGACGCCCAGGTCGCCAAGGAAGGGCAGAACCGATGAGCACGCTGGTCAAAGTGCAGGCTCCCAGCCTCGGCGAACGGCTGTCGATGGTGGTCACCGACAGCATCACCATCGCCAAGCGCAATGTCATCAAGATCAAGCGCGTCCCCGACGTGCTGATCTTCACGACGCTGTCGCCGATCATGTTCGTGCTGCTGTTCGCCTACGTGTTCGGTTCGGCGATCACGGTCGAGGGCGTGACGGGCGGCTATCGCGAATTCCTGATCGCCGGCATCTTCGCGCAGACCGTGGTCTTCGGCGCCACGTTCACCGGCGCGGGCCTGGCCGAGGACATGCAGAAGGGCATCATCGACCGGTTCCGCTCGCTGCCGATGGCACCGTCGGCGGTGCTGGTCGGCCGCACGATCAGCGACGTGGTGATCAATGTCGTGAGTCTGGTCGTCATGTCGCTGACCGGTCTGGTCGTCGGCTGGCGGATTCGCGGGTCGTTCCTGGACGCGGTGCTGGCCTACGCGCTGATGCTGCTGTTCGCCTACGCGCTGTCCTGGATGATGGCGGTGGTGGGGCTGCTCGTGCGCGCGCCGGAGGTGTTCAACAACGCCAGCTTCATGGTGATCTTCCCGCTGACGTTCCTGTCGAACGCGTTCGTGCCGCTGGAGGGTATGCCGGGTCCGCTGCAAGTGTTCGCCGAGTGGAATCCGGTCTCGGCGCTCACCCAGGCCGTGCGCAACCTGTTCGGCAATACGAACCCGCTGGCTCCGCCCTCCGACGCGCTGCCGATGCAGTACCCGGTGGCCACGACACTGATCTGGATCGTGGTGATCCTGGTCGTGTTCGTGCCGCTGGCTCAGGTGCAATACAAGAAGTCGGTGAGCCGCTGACGGCTCGGTTCGCGCCGGCCTCCGGTCAGGAGGTCGGCGCCGAACCGTTGCGCGAGTAGCCCAGGCGCGGCGGTTCGGCCGCGGGCTCGGGGAGTTGCGGACGCTTGCTGCGGGCCAGGAATGCCAGGGCGCCTGCCCCGGCGATCGCGAGGGACGCGATGAGCGGGTTACGAAGCTTCATGCGACCACTGTGGCACAGCTGCCCGGGTTCCCGCCGCCCCCGTGGCACCATGATCGCGTGACCTCACCCCACCAGACCGCCGTGGCGACACTGCACACCAATCACGGCGACATCAAGATCGCGCTTTTCGGTAATCACGCGCCGAAGACGGTGCGCAACTTCGTCGGTCTCGCCGACGGCAGCGCGCCCTACACCACCGTGAACGCCGGTGGCACGGAAGCCGGTCCGTTCTACGACGGCGCCGTCTTCCACCGGGTGATCCCTGGCTTCATGATCCAGGGCGGCGACCCGACCGGGACCGGCCGCGGCGGGCCCGGTTTCGAGTTCGGTGACGAGTTCCACCCGGAACTGCGCTTCGATCGCGGCTACCTGCTCGCGATGGCCAACGCCGGGCCGGGCACCAACGGCTCGCAGTTCTTCATCACCGTCGGCCCGCAGCCGCACCTGAACCGCAAGCACACGATCTTCGGTGAGGTGGTCGATCCGGACTCGCGCAAGGTGGTCGACGCGATCGCCTCGGTGAAGACCGATCGCAACGATCGCCCGGACGAGCCGGTCGTGATCACGTCGGTGAGCATCGGCTGATCGAGCGGTACACAGCAGAACTCCCCGCCGCGCCGATGCGCGACGGGGAGTTCTCTGCTTCACGTGAAACCGTGCGCCTCAGTCGGCCACCGCGGCGAAGCCGTTGACGACCAGCGCGTCGTACACGTCGTGGGGATTGGTGCCCAGATCCCAGCGGCCGAAGATCAGCAGGCGCTCGGCGTCGCCGTGCCGGACGTCGATCTCGAGCATCGCCGACTTCCGCCCGAGGCGGCGGTAGTCGACCATCCGGATGCGGTCGATGCGGTCGAGCGGGTAGGTCTTCGGGCCGGTCAGTGTGCCCACCACCAGACGCGGCGCCGGGCCGGGGACCATCGTCAGCCGGGGGCGCTGGCGGAATCCGAGGACGGCCATGCCGATGACCGCGAGCGCGGCCAGGCCGACGAGCAGCCTGCTCGGCCCGTCCTGGGCCAGGATGGCGGCCACGACGAGGATCAGGCCGCCGCCCGAGACGGCGAGCAGTCCCGACGTGGGAGTTGTCCACGAGGTGCCGTCGGCGGATTCCACAGCGTTCACGCGGCGTCGTCCCCCATTGCTCCTCGAGTTGTCCACAGCTTCATCCACAGGTGTGCATGAATAACACCGGTGTAATCCGGTGCGCGATGCCTGCTCAGCGCCATCGCATGGTCATGATCAGACCCACGACCATCAGGCCGAATCCGATCAGGAAGTTCCAGGCGTTGAGATCGTTCATCCAGCCGATGTGCTCGGCGGCCAGGTAGTAGACCAGCAGCCAGACCAGGCCTGCCAGCATGAAACCCAGCATGATCGCGACGTACCAAGCCGGCGACGGGCCCGCCTTCACCTTCACCGGGGTGCGGCTGGCAGGGCTCGGGGTGTAGTCGGCCTTCTTACGGACCTTGGACTTGGGCATGACGTCCTCGAATTCGACAGTACTGGTAGTCCCTAGGCTATCCCACCAGGTAATGAATGCGACGACCTACAGGGTCGGCACGTACTCTCGACGCATGCGTGTATTGGTCGTCGACAACTACGACAGCTTCGTGTTCAACCTGGTGCAGTACCTCGGCCAGCTTGGTGCCGAGGCCGTGGTGTGGCGCAACGACGACCAGCGCCTGACCGACCTGGACACCCTGCTCACCCGCGGCGACGCGGGCGGGACCTTCGACGGCGTGCTGGTGAGTCCCGGCCCCGGCAGCCCCGACCGCGCGGGCGCGAGTATCCCGCTGGTGCACGCGGCCGCGCGGCACGCGACACCGCTGCTCGGCGTGTGCCTCGGCCACCAGGCCATCGGCGAGGCGTTCGGCGGCACCGTCGACCGCGCGCCGGAGCTGCTGCACGGCAAGACCAGCGAGGTCTACCACATCGGCGCGGGCGTGCTGGCCGGCCTGCCCGACCCCTTCACCGCGACGCGGTATCACTCGCTCACGGTGCTCCCCGAGACCATGCCCGCGGAGCTGGAGGTCGTCGGCCACACCGAGAGCGGCATCGTGATGGCGATGCGCCACCGCACCCTGCCGATCCACGGCGTGCAGTTCCATCCCGAGTCGGTCCTCACCCAGGGTGGGCACCGGATGCTGGCCAACTGGCTCGAGGTCTGTGGACAACGCCCGGCCGAGGCCCTGGTGTCCGCGCTCGAAGCGGAGGTCGCCGCGCTGGTGACCCAGTGAGGCCGTATGTCCTGCTGTCGGTGGCGACGAGCCTGGACGGCTACATCGACGACGCGAGCGCCGAGCGCCTGCTGCTGTCCAACAGCGCCGACTTCGACCGGGTCGACCAGGTCCGCGCCGAATCCGACGCGATCCTGATCGGCGCGCGGACCCTGCGGGCCGACAATCCGCGGTTGCTGGTCAACAGCGCGATGCGTCGGGCCGACCGGGTGACCGCGGGCAAACCGGAGTATCCGCTCAAGGTCGCCGTCAGCGGATCCGGCGACCTCGATCCGGAGCTGCGGTTCTGGCACACCGGTGGGGACAAGGTGGTCTACACGACCCACGCGGGCGCCACCCGGCTGGGTGAGCGCCTGGCCGGCCTGGCCGACGTGGTGGCGCTGGGCGCCGAACTCGCGCTGCCCGCCCTGCTCGACGATCTCGGCGCGCGCGGAATCCACCGGCTCATGGTCGAAGGCGGCATGGGGATCCATACCGGGTTCCTCGCCGCCGATCTGGTCGACGAGATCCGGCTGGCGATCGCCCCGATCCTGGTCGGCGACCCGGGCGCGCCGCGTTTCGTCGGCCCGGCCCGGTTCCCCGGCGGCGCGCAACGCCGGATGCGGCTGGCGGGTGTGGAACAACTTGGGGATGTCGCTGTGCTGAAGTACCTGGTCGGCGCAGGTGACGACCCCGTTCGCTAACCGGTCCTGTGGTCGAAATCATGGCGCCGACCTGGGAAAATGTCACTGTCCACAGCTTGTCCGGCGAAACGCTGCACACCTGAACATGACCGAATCCACATCGTGCGACAGTTGTGGATAACTCCCGACCAGCAGGGGAACGCGATGAGCGCAGGCAATGCCGAGAACACCGACCATCGATTCATGCACAGGGCGATCGAGCTCGCGCGCAATTGCCCGCCCAGCGCGACGGCCTATTCGGTGGGGGCGGTCATCGTCGCCGACGGTGTGGAGATCTCGACGGGCTGGTCCAGGGAGACCGACGAGAAGGTGCACGCCGAGGAGTCGGCGCTGAACAAGCTCGACCCCGACGACCCGCGGCTGACCAGGGCGACGATCTACAGCACGCTCGAACCGTGCTCGACCCGCGCCACCGCGAGCCGGCTGCCGTGTACCGACCGCATCCTGGCCGCCGGTATCCCGACCGTCGTCATCGCCTGGCGTGAGCCGAGCCTGTTCGTCGCCGCCTGCGAGGGTGTGGACAAACTGCGCAGGCACGGCGTGCGGGTGGTGGAGCTGACCGACCTGGCCGCCGAGGCCATGTCGATGAACACCCACCTCGATCTGAGCTGAGGGTCAGGGCCGCCCGTAGATGGCGGTCACGAACTCGCCGAGCTGATTGTCGTCGAGGTGCCGGGCCAGATCGGCCTCGCTGATCATGCCGACCAGCCGCTTGTTCTCGATCACCGGCATCCGCTTGACCCGGTGACCTTCCATCTGGTCGAGCACGTCCTCCACGTCGGCGTCGGCGTCGACCCAGCGCGGGGTGGCTTCGCACAGTTCGGCCGCGGTCGTGGTCTCCGGGGACAGACCGAGCGCGATGCACTTCACCACGATGTCGCGGTCGGTGATGATGCCGCACATGCGCTCGTCGTCGTCGGCGACGACCAGCGATCCGACACCGAGATCGGCCATCGCGGTCGCGGCGGTCGCCACGGTGTCACCGCGGGTGATCCACTGCGCGCCGGGCTTCATGATGTCCCTGGCCGTGGTCATAGGGGCTACCTCCTCGTTCAGCGGTGCTGGGTGGGATGGAGCAGCCCCATTCTGCGCCCGCCGCGCCGCGATACGAGTTTTCTCCATCCGATCGAGACCTCCGCACCCCCGCATACCGACAACGCGAACAGCGGCGGCGACCATTCGAGATGGTCGCCGCCGCCGTTCGCGTAGAGATATCGACTCAGTCGATCACAACCGCGTAATAGAACCACCAGCCGTCGCGGCCTTCCATCTGGAAGCAGCTCGTCGTCGGGTTCTTGCCATTGGAGTTCAACTGCTCGGCGGCGCGCTGACATGCGGACGACGACGGCCAGGGACCCGCGAGGCTGTCGTAGGGCGTCGTTTCAGCGAGCGCCATCCCGGCGCCACCGAGAACGGTGGCCGCTGTGAGTACGGTGCCCACGACAAATTTCTTGATCATTCATTCCCCCCAGAATTCAGTTCGGAAAATCGAACAGTGCCAGCCTACTGTCTCCAATAGCGTTGAGCAACAAGGATTTTCCGTGACTGATTTCGGGGGGCACTGCATCAGCGTGGCAAGGGGGACGCTCCGACCTGGACCAGGATGTTGGAGTTCATCGTGACGCTGGCGCCGGCGCTGGGACTTTGTCCGAGGATCTTGCCCGAGGCGCTGCCGTCCAGGGTGATGACTGTCGTCTGGCTGAGCTGACCGGTCCACCCTGCCGCGCGCAACTGTTCCTGAGCCTGCACCGGGGTGAGTCCGGACAGATCGGGGACGTTGATCTTGTCACCCGCGGAGACCTGCACAGTGACGATCGACCCCTTGTCCGCGGTACTGCCACCGGCCGGGCTCGTGGACAGCACTTCGCCCTTGGGCTTGCTGGACTTGACCTCCTGGACGACCACGTTGAACCCCGCGCTCGCCGCGAGATTGGGCTGCGCGACGGAGATGTCCTGGCCGACGACGAAGGGCACCGGAACCTGCTCGGGGCCCTTGCCGATGGTGACGACCACGGTCTGATCCACATCGACCCGCGAACCGGCCGATGGCTCTTGCCCGATCACTTTGTCGACCTCGGCGGTACTCGACTCCTTGCGCTGGACGTTCGGGTCGAGCCGTAGTCCCATCGAGTTCAGCTTCTGCTCGGCCTCGCTCTGGGTCAATCCGACCAGGCGTGGCAGCTGCACCTGCGACGGACCGGTCGACACCTGAAGCGTGACGGTGCTGCCCTCGTCGATGCGCGAACCGCCGAGCGGCTGGGTCGCGATGACGTTGCCGGGGGTCACCTTGCCGTCGGGTTTCTGCTGCACGGCCACGCTGAAACCGGCCTGCTGCAAGGCGGTCTGGGCCTGCTGGGAGGGCTGGCCGGAGACGTCCGGCACGGCGACCTGGTCGGGCTGGCTGCCCGGGCCGACCAGCACCCAGAACAGGCCGAAGGCGACTGCCAGCGCGGCGGCCACGCCGAGGGCGATGAGTCCGGTGCGGTTGCGGCCCTCGTCGGGTGGCGCGATGGCGGCCTGCTCGGAGGTGTCGTCGCGGCGGTCACGGAACGTGCGCGGGGCGGGCTCGTCGTCGTAATCCATGATGGTGGTGCGGTCTTCGTCGCTCATCACCATCGGCGCGCTCGGCTTCTGCCCGCCCAGTACCCGGATCAGGTCGGCGCGCATCTCCGCGGCCGTCTGGTACCGGTTGGCCGGGTTCTTGGCCATCGCCTTGAGGATCACCGAGTCGAGTTCGCGCGGCACGCCGGGATTGATCGACGACGGCAGCGGCGGATCCTCTTTGACGTGCTGGTACGCGACCGCGACCGGCGAGTCGCCGGTGAACGGCGGCTGACCGGTGAGGATCTCGAACAGCACACAGCCCACCGAGTACACATCGGAGCGGGCGTCGACGGTCTCGCCGCGCGCCTGCTCCGGCGAGAGGTACTGGGCGGTGCCGATCACCGCGGCGGTCTGGGTCATCGGGTTGGAGCTGTCGGCGATCGCGCGGGCGATACCGAAGTCCATCACCTTCACCGCACCGGCGCGGTTGATCATGATGTTGGCCGGCTTCATGTCGCGGTGCACGATGCCGGCCTTGTGGCTGAAATCGAGCGCGGCGCACACGTCGGCCACGACTTCCATCGCCTTGCGCGGCGCCAGCGGGCCCTTGCCGCGCACGATGTCGCGCAGGGTGTCGCCCTCGACGTACTCCATGACGATGTAGGGCAGCGGGCCGCCGTCGACGGTGGCCTCGCCGGTGTCGTACACGGCGACGATGGCCGGGTGGTTCAGCGCGGCCGCGTTCTGCGCCTCACGCTTGAACCGCAGGTAGAACGTGGGATCGCGAGCCAGGTCGGCCCGCAGCACCTTGATCGCGACGTCGCGTGAGAGGCGCACGTCGCGGGCCTTGTGCACCTCCGACATGCCGCCGAACCCGATGATCTCGCCCAGCTCGTACCGAGAGGAGAGATTCTTCGGGGTCGTCATGGTTGTCCTTGTGGCGCGGTGTCGTCGACGGTGATGTTCGGGCCGAGCGCGTTCGGGGCGTCCGGGAACGGCAGGTCGAGCGTGGGCAGCCGGGGACGTCCGTTGACCGTGGTGGTGCCGCCCGCCGTGGTGGAGGCCGGCGGCTTGGTGGTCTTGGTCGTCGACGGCGGCTTCGTGGTGGTCGTCGGCGGGACGGTCGTCGTGGTCGGCGGTTCCGTCGTGGTCGTCGGCGCCTCGGTGGTCGTCGTCGGACGCGGCGGCGGGGTCGTCGTCGGTTCCTCGGTGGGCGGCACGATCGGCGGCGGGAACGTCTTGCTCGTCACCGGCGGGGGCAGCGGATTGGTGGTCTGCACCGTGGTGGTCGTGGTGGTGGAACCACGATTGGGCTCACCGCCGAACAGCAGCCACAGCACGCCGCCGCCGAGCAGCAGCGCGCCGATACCCAGGGCGATCAGCCACTTCTGGTTGTTCCTGGCATTGCTGCCCGCCGCGACGGCCGCGGGGGCGGCGGCCTGGGTGGCCGGACCGGAATAGCCGCCGCCGGGGGTGATCGGCTGCGGTGCCTGGTTGCCGAAACGCATGGTCGCGCCGTCGTAGTCGGCGCCGGCGGCGGCCGGGATGACCATCGTCGGGCCGGGCGGCAGCACCCGGGTCGCGCCGGTGAGCGAGGGCGCCGCGCCCGCGGGCGGGGGCGGCATGTGCCCGGCGCGCACCGCGGCGACCGCGTCGGCGAACTCGCCGCCGCTGCTGTAGCGCTGCGACGGGTCCTTGGCCATCGTGATCGCGATCAGCTCGTGCACGTTCGGCGGCAGATCGGCGGGCATCGGCGGCGGTGCGTCGCGGACGTGCTTCATCGCGACGGTGATGGCGCCGTCGCCGGTGAACGGGCGCACGCCTGCCAGCGCCTCGTAGCCGACGATGCCGAGCGAGTACACGTCGCTGGCCGCGGTGGCGTCCTCGCCGACGGCCTGTTCGGGCGCGATGTACTGGGCGGTGCCCATCACCATGCCGGTCTTGGTCACCGGCGAGGCGTCGACCGCCTTGGCGATGCCGAAGTCGGTGATCTTCACCTGGCCGGTAGGCGTGACCAGGATGTTTCCCGGCTTCACGTCGCGGTGCACCACGCCGGCGGCATGGGCGACCTCGAGTGCGCGGCCGGTCTGCTCGAGCATGTCCAGACCCTGGACGACCGAGAGCCTGCCCATCCGGTTCAGCACGGCGTTGAGCGGCTCGCCTTGGACGAGCTCCATCACCAGGTAGGCGGTCTCGCCGCCCTGCGGGTCGGTGGTCTCGCCGTAGTCGTAGATGCCCGCGATCCCGGAGTGGTTGAGCTGCGCGGTGGTGCGCGCCTCGGTCCGGAACCGCTGACGGAAGGTCGGGTCGGCGGAGAACTCGGTCTTGAGGACCTTGACCGCGACCCGGCGGTCGAGCCGGGTGTCCATCGCTTCCCACACCTGACCCATACCGCCGGTGGCGATGAGCCGCTGTAGGCGATAGCGGTCGGCGATCATGGCGCCGTTGTTCAGCATCGGGGCCCCCGTGTTGTCACTCGCACACTCATTTCGTTCAGCCCCCTGCCAGGCCGGCGTCCAATACCGACCTGGCGATCGGAGCGGCCACCGACCCACCGGTTGCCGCCAATGCCCGGTCTCCACCGTTCTCCACGATCACCGCGATGGCGATCTCCGGCTTCTGCGCGGGCGCGAACGCCATATACCACGCATGCGGCGGGGTGTTACGGGGATTGCTGCCGTGTTCGGCCGTGCCGGTCTTGGACGCGATCTGGTACGGCGTCCGCCCGCCACCCGCGGTGTTGCTCTCCGAGGCGACCATCAGATTCGTCAGGGTCGACGCTACCTGGGGGCTCACGGCTTGTCCGACCGAGACCGGCTTGGTCTTGCTCAACTCGGACAGGTCGGGCGCCTGGGTCTGGTCCACCAGGTACGGCTGCATCCGGGTACCGCCGTTGGCGATGGTCGCCGCGACCACCGCGATGTCGAGCGGGGTGACCGCCACATCGCGCTGACCGATGCTCGACTGGCCGAGCGCGGCGTTGTCGGAGATCGGACCCACGGTCGACTCGGCGACCGGGATCGGCACACCGCGGTGCGGACCGATGCCGAACGCGGCGGCCTCGTCCTTGAGCGCGCTCGCGCCCACCTTCACCCCGAGCTCGACGAACGCGGTGTTGCAGGAGCGGCGGAACGCCTCGTACAGGCTGGCCGTCGGCCCGTCGCCGCAGGTGCTGCCGTTGTAGTTCTCCAGCGTGGTGCTGGTTCCGGGCAGGGTGATGTTGGGCGCGGCGGTGAACTGGTCGTCGGGACCGGCGACGCCGTTGGAGAGCGCGGCGGCGGTGACGATCGTCTTGAACGTGGAGCCGGGCGGATAGGTCTGCGAGACGGCGCGATTGAGCATCGGCTGGGCGGGATCGGTGCTGAGCCGCTCCCAGGCCGCCCGGCCCGCCGCGCCGTCGTGGCCCGACAGCTCGTTCGGGTCGTAGCTGGGCGTCGAGACCATCGTCAGGATCTTGCCGGTGCTCGGCTCGATCGCGACCACGGCGCCGGTGTAGCCCTTGGAGGTCATCTGCTCGTAGGCGACCTGCTGCATCATCGGGTTCAGCGTGGTCAGCACGTTGGCACCGCGCGGGTCGCGGCCGGAGAACATGTCGATGAGCCGACGGCCGAACAGGCTCGAGTCGTTGCCCGACAGCAGCGGGTCCTCGGCCAGCTCGAGGCCGGTCTTGCCGTACTGCATCGAGTAGAAACCGGTGACCGGCGCGAACGCGGGCGGGGTGCTCGGGTACTGGCGCAGGTACTTGTACCGGTCGTCGGTGGCGACCGAGCTCGCGAGCACGGTGCCGCCCGCGGAGATCTGGCCGCGCTGGCGCGAGTACTCGTCGAGCAGCACCCGGGAGTTGCGCGGGTCGCTGCGCAGATCGTCGGCCTTGACCACCTGCAGGTAGGTCGCGTTCACCAGCAGCGCGACCACCATCACCATGACGGCGACGGCGACGCGACGTAGTGGAGTGTTCATTCGCTCGCCCTGCCTTCCGACCTGCGGAACATCTCGGTCGGCGCCTCGGCGATGGGCGCCGGGCCGCGCTTGCGCACCGGAGCGGGCGCGCGGGCGGCATCGGAGATCTTGATCAGCAGTCCGAGCAGCGCGTAGTTCGCCAGCAGCGACGAACCGCCGTAGGAGATGAACGGCGTGGTCAGACCGGTGAGCGGGATCAGCTTGGTGACGCCGCCGACGACCACGAACACCTGGATGGCGATGGTGAACGACAGCCCGGCCGCGAGCAGCTTGCCGAAGCTGTCGCGCACGGCCAGCGCGGTCCGCAGCCCACGCACGATGAAGATCAGGAACAGCATCAGCACCGCGGTGAGCCCGATCAGGCCGAGCTCCTCGCCGATGGTGGTGACGACGAAGTCGGTCTTGGCGAAGGGCACCTGGTTGGGGCGGCCGCTGCCGAGACCGGTGCCCGCCAGCCCGCCGGTCGCGAAACCGAACAGCGACTGCGAGATCTGGTAGCCGGTGTTGTGGTAGTCGTCGAACGGGTGCAGCCAGGTGTCCACGCGCACCCGCACGTGCCCGAACAGCTGGTAGGCGAACACGAAGCCCAGTGCGAGCAGGCCGCCGCCGATGATCAGCCAGCCCACCCGCTCGGTGGCGATATAGATCATCACCAGCACCGTGCCGAAGATCAGCAGCGAGGTGCCGAGGTCCTTCTCCAGCACCAGCACGCCGATGCAGACGATCCAGACGATCAGCACCGGGCCCATGTCGCGCGGGCGCGGGAACTCCATGCCGAGGAAGTGCTTGCCCGCCGCGGTGAACAGATCACGCTTGGCCACCAGCACTCCGGCGAAGAAGACGATCAGCAGGATCTTCGCGAATTCGCCCGGCTGCACACTGAATCCGGGCAGCTTGATCCAGATCTTGGCGCCGTTGACCTCGGAGAACCGGCTCGGCAGCAGCGCGGGGATCGCCAGCGCGACCAGGCCGACCAGGCCGAGGGTGTAGGTGTAGCGCGCGAGCGTGCGGTAGTCGCGCAGCACGATGAGCAGGGTGATGAACACGACGATCCCCAGGCCGGTCCACATGATCTGCTGGTTGGCGTCGGGGGAGGGGATCGGGCTCGAGTCGTAGGCCGCCTTCTGCGCGTCGGCCAGGTCGAGGCGGTGGATCAACACCAGGCCGAGCCCGTTGAGCAGCGCGATGATCGGCAGCAGCAGCGGATCGGCGAACGGCGCGAACCGGCGCACCGCCAGATGCGCGATCCCGAACAGCGCGAGAAAGGCCAGACCGTACTTGGCGATGTCCCAGGTGATCGACTGTTCCTGGCTCGCCTCGACGATGAACAACGACACCGTCGTGATTCCCGCCGCCCCCGCCAGCAGCAGCAACTCCTGGTTGCGCCGTGTCGACGGGGGTGGTGCTGGCGCGAATCCGCCAGGGGGGCTGGGGAAAGCCCCAGCCGACGGCGGTGCCGGTGCGGACATCAGTCCGTCACCCGGCAGTTCTCCCCTGAGATCTGCGGAGTTGTCGTCGTGGTCGTGGTCGGCGGAGCGGGTGTCGGGGTGGTGGTCGGCGTGGCGGGCTGATCCGGACCGGGCGTCGGCGCGCCACCGGGGATGACCGGCGGCTGCTCGGTGGGCAGCACGCCGGGCTGCGGCACCGATTCCTTCTTCGGGCAGGGCGGCAGCAGTTCCTTCTGCGCCAGCACCTTCATGCTGTCGCGCGCCTTGTCCAGCGAGTCCGGCGGCAGGCCCTTCTGGACCTGATCACGGCCGGTCTGCTTGAGATCGCTGACCATCAGCTTCTTGCAGCCGCTCGGCGCGGACTTGCCCGCCTCGACGAGGGTCAGCTCGCCCTTGCTGTTGACGCAGCCGGTGAGCTCCACATCGTGGATGGAGTAGCCGAGGATCGACCCGGGCAGGCCGCGCATCACGACCACCTGATCGTTGTCGGCGCCCACGTAGTAGTTGCTGCGAATCATCTTGTAGCCGACCACGAGTCCCACCGCGACGGCCGCGATCAGCGCCACCGAGAGCAGCAGCCAGCGCAGCCGGTGCGACTTGGGTTCCGGCGGCGGCGGCGCGGCGGCGGCCCGACGCGGCTGCGCGCGCGGCGGGCGCATCGCGGCGGCGCGGCCCGCCGCGGTGTTCGGCGGCGGGGTGTCTTCCTCCTCCTCGGTGGAGGCGGCGCCGGCGACGATGGGATGGCTCTGGCCGTAGTCGAGATCGATGACGTCGGCGACGACCACGGTGACGTTGTCGGGTCCACCGCTGCGCAGCGCCAGCTCGATGAGCCGGTCGGCGCACTCGTCGGTGTTGCCCTCGCGCATGGTGTTGCCGATGGTCTCGTCGCTCACCACGTCCGAAAGACCGTCGGAGCACAGCAGATAGCGGTCACCGGCGCGGGCCTCGCGCATGATCAGCGTCGGCTCGATCTCGTTGCCGGTGAGGGCACGCATGATCAGCGAACGCTGCGGATGGGTGTGCGCCTGCTCCGGCGTGATCCGGCCCTCGTCGACCAGCGACTGCACGAACGTGTCGTCGCGGGTGATCTGGGCGAGCTCGCCGTCGCGCAGCAGATAGGCGCGAGAGTCGCCGATGTGCACCATGCCGAGCTTGCCGCCGGCGAACAGGATGGCGGTGAGAGTGGTGCCCATGCCGTCGAGTTCGGGTTCGGCCTCGACGTGATCGGCGATCGCGGCGTTGCCGGAGCGGGTCGCCCGGTCGAGCTTGCCGAGGATGTCCTGGCCCGGCTCGTCGTCGTCCAGATGCGCCAGCGCGGCGATCATCAACTGGGAGGCGACTTCTCCGGCGGCGTGGCCGCCCATACCGTCGGCGAGGGCCAGCAGGCGTGCGCCCGCGTAGACCGAATCCTCGTTGTTGCCCCGGACGAGTCCGCGGTCGCTTCGCGCCGTATAGCGCAGAACAAGTGTCACGATCGCAGCTCGATCACAGTTTTGCCGACCCGGACCGGAGTGCCGAGCGGAACACGGACAGCGGTGGTGACTTTCGCGCGGTCGAGATATGTGCCGTTGGTGGAACCGAGGTCTTCCACGTACCAGTCGTCACCACGCTGAGACAGTCGCGCGTGCCTGGTCGAGGCGTAGTCGTCGGTGAGTACCAGCGTCGAATCGTCGGCGCGGCCGATGAGGACCGGCTGCGTGCCGAGGGTGATTCGAGTGCCGGCGAGTGAACCATGAGTCACCACTAGATACTTGGCGCCCTTCTGGCCTCGGCTGAAGGAAGGCAGACCGAGGGAGCCGCGCGATCCGCGGGTGGCCCTCGGCTGTATCCGGATGCCGGATGCCGCGTAGATATCGCTGCGCAAGGTCCGCAGAACGGCCCAGACGAACAACCAGAGCAGCAGCAGGAACCCCGCGCGGGTCAATTGCAGGATCAATCCCTGCACGGCGTTCCACCTCCTGTTCGCCCGGGTACGTCGGTACGGCAGGTGCGGGGCGAACTACCCCCACCAGCGTGCTGGCTTGCGGGCCCCGAGGTCGGGGCCGTGCGTGTGATGGCAGCATCATAGGGCCGACAGCGTCGACTCGTGACCTGCACCGCGCAGCTTACGGGATCAGACGATCCGGATCAGGATCTCGGAATGTCCGGCCCGGATGACGTCGCCGTCGGCGAGCTGCCAATCCTGCACCGGCGAGCCGTTGACCAGGGTTCCGTTGGTGGAGCCCAGGTCGGAGAGCATCGCGGTCTGGCCGTCCCAGCGCACCTCGATGTGGCGGCGCGACACACCGGTGTCGGGCAGCCGGAAGTGCGCGTCCTGGCCGCGGCCGATGATGTTGCTGCCCTCGCGGAGCTGGTAGGTGCGGCCGCTGCCGTCGTCGAGCTGCAGCGTGGCCGAGTAGCTCGACTGCTGCGCCGCGCCGTAACCGCCGCCCGCGGGCTGGCCGTAACCCGGCTGCTGAGCGCCGTAGCCGCCCTGCTGGCCGTAGCCGCCCTGCTCCTCCTGGCCGTAGCCCGGATCGGCGTAGCCCTGCTGGCCGTAGCCACCGCCCTGCTGGCCGTAGCCCTGCTGGTCGCCGTAGCCACCCTGCTGGCCGTAACCGCCCTGCTGGTCATAGCCGGGTTCGGCGTAGCCCTGCTGGCCGTAGCCACCCTGCTGGCCGTAGCCCTGCTGGTCGCCGTAGCCACCCTGCTGGCCGTAACCGCCCTGCTGGTCGTAACCGGGGTCGGCGTAGCCCTGCTGACCGCCGTAGCCGCCGCCCTGCTGGCTGTACGCCTGCTGACCGTAGCCACCCTGCTGGTCGTAACCGGCCTGATCGGCGTAGCCCTGCTGGCCGTAACCACCCTGCTGGCCGTATCCGCCCTGCTGGTCGTACCCGTTCTGGTACTCGCCGCCCTGCTGGCCGTACGCCTGGTCGCCATAGCCTTGCTGGCCGTAGCCACCCTGCTGGCCGTACTCGTCCGGGTAGGCACCGCCGGGGGCCGCACCACGGCCGGCGGGCGGCGGAGCGTACCCGCGGTTGCGTGGATCGGACTCCGCGGGCTCTCGGCTCGGCTCGTAGCCTGAGTTGTGCGTCATGGGGCCAGCTCCTGGTTGCGGGTGTGCGGGTCGTTGTGGCGGTCCTGGGCGAGGTGGGGCGGTCCCGCGACCGGCGTCGGGGTCGACGCGGCCGCTCGCTCTGAACATTCCGGTGTGCAGCGTAGGTGATGCCTCGAACGCCACGTGTACTTCGCCGTAGGTCTGCCAGCCCTGCTCGCGGATGTAATCCTGCAGATGTTTGGCGAACGCCTTGGTCGTGAGGTCGTGATCGGCGTCGAGTTTTCCGTGATCGGATTCGTTGATCGTGATCACGTAACTGTTCGGCGCGAGCTTGTGCCCACTACCCAGATCTTGCACCTGATCAGCGGCTTCGCGCTGCAGAGCGGCCTCGACCTCCTGGGGGACGACACTGCCGCCGAACACTCGCGCGAACACGTCACCGACAGCGCCCTGTAAGCGTCGCTCGAATCTCGACACGATGCCCATCACAGCCCTCCCTTCGGTGCGCGTGTCCTCGTAGGCCGACACGTTGCTCACGGCGTGTCCGGACCCGACCACGTTCCTTGCATGATATCCACGATCCTCCAACCCTGTAACTCCCGGCGAACCGCCTCGGTTCCCGAGCCGAATCCCCTCCCATCGCCGCAGGTCAGAGGGCCGATTTTATTTTCGCTGCCCGAGCATGTTAGATTTTTCCCGTCGCTCGGGCGAGTGGCGGAATGGCAGACGCGCTGGCTTCAGGTGCCAGTGTCCGTAAGGACGTGGGGGTTCAAGTCCCCCTTCGCCCACCAAGACTAGAGGCTCGATCCCCCGGGATCGGGCCTCTAGTCGTTTTCGGGGTTGTCCGCCCCTTCCTCCGCTCAGGGAACGCATGGGGCTGGTCAGCGGGTGGCGAGGCGCAGGAGGGCTTCGCGGAGGGGTGGGTGGGGGCTCGTGGTGGTGAGTTCGTGGAGGGCTGTTTCGGCGATGGCGGCCACCAGGAGGGTGGCGATGGGGGTGGGGTCCTGCCAGCCGATGGCGGTGAGGTCGGCGGTGATGAGGGCGGCGGCGGTGGCGTTGCGGGCGGCGACCTCGGGGCCGAGGCCCGCGTCGGTGCGGGCCTGGACGAGCAGGCCCTTGGTGGCGGGGTCGGCGAGGCAGCCGTCGAGGTAGGCGGTGATGCCGGCGGCGAGGCGGTCGGGGCCCGGGTCGAGGCCGGCGATCGCGGCGGTGACCTTGGCGTCGAGGTCGTCGTGGAAGGCGCGATGCAGGGCGACGAAGTAGGCCTCGCGGCTCGGCCAGTGCTGATAGAAACTGCCTTTGGCCATCTTCGCCTCGGCGGCGATGGCGTTGACCGACAGTTTGGTCAGGTCCTCGGTGGACAGCAGCGCGCGGCCCGCCGCCAGCAGGGCACGCCGACCTGGCTCGGCGGATCTCATGGTCGCATTCCAGCACAGGCGCCGAGGAATTCGCGCACCGCGTCGAGGAACAGTTCGGGTGCCTCGGCGAACGGTTCGTGCCGGGTGGACAGCACGGCCACCTCGGCCTGCGGCAGCGACCGGGCGACGGCCGCGCGGTTGGCGAACCACGGGTTGGTCGGATCGCGGCGCCCCCACACCACCTGAACCGGGACACCGGGAATCAGCTTCCCGTCGGCGGTGAGGTCGAAGCGGGGACTGTCGAAGCTGCGCCACAGGCTCCGGTAGACGGCGAGGCGCACCGGATCGCCGGGCACCGCCCGCGTCCGCTCGAAGATGGCGCGCACCCCGCCGCGGTGCAGTGGTCCCAGATACAGCCGCGCGTTCGGCACCACAGAGCGCCGTGCGACCGCCGCACTCGCGACGAAGCGAAAGTAAGCCCTGGTGAACGGGTTTCGGGGCGCGAAGCCCGCCGGCTGCACCAGCACCAGACCGTGCACCAGGTCCGGTGCCCGCTGTGCCAGCCGCACCGCGGCATAGCCGCCCGCGCTGTTGCCGAGCACGGTCAGCGCGCCGAAACCCCGGTGCGACAACTCCTGCGCGACCAGTACCGCCACGTCGGCGAGCGCGTCGATCGTGATGAGCTCCGGATCGGCGACGGTCGACGCGCCGTATCCGGGCCAGTCGACTGCGGCGATCGCCCAGTCGCCCGCCAGCGCGGGCACGATCTCGTCGTAGTCGCGGTGGTCGCCCGGATTCGCGTGCAGCAGGAGCAGTCCCGGCGCGTCCTGCGGTGAGCGGCCGCCGAGATGGACGGCGATCTCGCCGTACCTGGTCGAAACGCGCAGTGTCTCCATGTATCGACGGTAGCCATGACCGACCGGTCGGTCAAGGAGGGAACCGGTGACGGGGATCAGGACTTGCGGGCGATCAGCAGGTGATGCGGAAGCGGCGGATTCGGCAGCGTCCGCTGCTCGACCGTGAACCCGGCGGAGGCCAGCGCCGCGATCACCTCGGCCACCGGGCGCAGCGTGAATCCATAAGGGGTGAAGGGCATCTTGGCCATCGCGTCGGGATCGCCGATCCCGACCACGGCGGTGCCGCCCGGCCGCAGTACCCGCGCGAGTTCGGCGCAGGCGGCGGGCAGATCGTCCAGGAAGTAGATGGTGTTGACGGTGATCGCCGCGTCCAGGCTCGCGTCGGCCGACGGCAGCGCGGTGAGCGAGCCCGCGTCGAGGACGAGCCTGCCCGCCGCCACCTGGCCCGCGAAACCGGACCGCGCCCGCGCCAGCATGTCCGGCGACGGTTCGACGCCGTGCACCACGCCGTCGGCGCCGACGCGGTCGAGGAACAGGCCGAGCCCGACGCCGCCGCCGAACCCGATATCGGCCACCGTGGCACCTGCGGCGACCCCGGTGGCGTCGACCGCGGCGGCGATGGCGCGCCTGTTGCCCCGATTGAGAAAGAAGGCCACACCCTTGCCGAGCGTTCCGTGCGGATTGCCGAGCTGAGTGGCGATGGTCGTGAGCAGTCGATCCTTGACCCCGGGCATGGTCGTCATCGTAGGGGTCGGCGGTGACACTGCGCCGAAATCTTCCGCACCGGCGCCGGGTGCGGTTCGATACAGCCCGTGAGCCCTATCCACCGTCGCACCGCCACCCACTTCGCCGCCGTCGCCCTCGCGATCGCCTGCGGCACAGGTCCGGCGGCCGCGGCGCCGGTGACCGGACCGCTCGCGGCCAATCCGCATCTGGGCCCGCTCGGGACGGCGACCATGCACGGCGACGCGGGCTCCTCCGACGTCACCCCGCTCGCCGGACCGGCCGCGAACGCCGCGGTGACCGTCTATCCGCTCGGCGCCGCCTGCCCGACCCTGCTCGAGGGCTCCGACGGGCTGGTGGTGGGGCTGTGCACCGCCATCGCCGGGCGGACGCCGACCGTCTACCTGCTCGATCCGGCCGCGCCGGGCCCGCTGACCGGCGCGCTGGCCTCGCTGCCGCTGGCCAAGGGCAGCCTGCTCGGCGGCGTGTACGCCTATCTCGACAACGCGGACCAGCTGGTGGTCGTCGACGGCGATCGCCGCCTGCTGCGCGTCGGGCACCACCGCGACGCCGACGGCCGGTGGACGCTGACAGCCACGGAGCAGGCCGATCTGTCGGCGTCGATTCCGCAGGGCGACAACGTGACCGGGCTCGTCCCGGACTGGTCGGGCAACGTGTGGTTCGCGACGGGCAACGGCACGGTCGGGTTCGTCGACGCGGCCGGTGTGCCGTCGACGCGCGCGCTGCCCGCGGGCGAGCAGGTCGCCAACAGCATCTCCTCGGCGCCGAACGGCGGTGTGGCCGTGGCGAGTACGCACGCGCTCTACGAGCTGGCGGCCCGGGACGGCGAGGCCGAACTGCGCTGGCGGGCGCCCTACGATCGGGGCGCCGCGCGCAAGCCGGGCCAGCTCAGCTGGGGGACGGGGTCGACGCCCACCTACTTCGGCCCGGTGACCGGCGACGAATACGTGACCATCGTCGACAACGCCGACGGCCGGGTGAACCTGCTGGTGCTGCGATCCGGGTCGGGCGAGCTGGTCTGCTCGGTGCCGGTGCTCTCCACGGCGGGAGCGGGCAGCGAGAATTCCCCGATCGCGGTGGGCGGTTCGATCTTCGTGGCGAGCACCTACGGCTATCCCTATCCCGCGGTGCCCGAGGGCGCCGGTCCGGCCGTGCCCGCGAGCGCGCCCTTCGCCGGCGGGCTGACCAGGGTCGACCTCACCGGCGACGGCTGTGCCGTGGTGTGGGACAGCCCGGTGCGCAGCGCCGCGGTACCCCGGCTCTCGCTCGCCGACGGCGGCATCCACACCCTGCGCCGGGTGGGTCCCGACGCGACCACCCCGCTGGACGGCTACGAGTACGTGGTGATCGACCCGGCGACCGGCGCCGTCCGCGCCGCGCGACCGCTGCCGGGGACCGTCGCGCAGGATCCGTTGCAGATGGCGGCGCTCATCACGCACGGTGGCGCGCTGCTACAGGGGACGGTCACCGGGGTCGTCCGGATCGGCTGAACCGGCCGCGCGAAGGTCGCGATCAAACCCTGGTGAGGCGAAGATCACATCGCCTCTGCTGGGGCGTATTCGGGGTGTTCTGCTGCCGATTTCGTCCGGTTCGGCGGACGGTTCGCAACCGGTCGCATGACAGATTCAAGGGCTCATGTCAGGTGCTGTCACCTGATTGCTAGGTGCTGATCTTGTTTGCAGCCCTGTAAACAAACTTGAGGTCTCTTTTATCGCGTCTCGGGTCCGGCAAACCGAAATTCCGTTGCCGAATCCGCAGGTGATGGGCTATGCGAAGGGTCCGGCGGGGGAGTCGGCAACCGGGGAGAACATTCGCGCCCGCGACCGCGTGGAAGCTGCCCGCAGGATTTCGAAGGTTTGCCGCAGGTGAATTTTCGGTGCCGCCGAGGGGTGGTTGCCCGCGCCGCCGGAAGTTAGCTGCGGCGGTCGAAATCGGTGCGACGTCCGATGTTTGCTGGTTCGCAGTTTGTACGCCGGACCAGCGCGTTGGGGGTTGCGTGGGCATAACGATTGTGTACAGTTGACGGTAACGCTGGCCGCAGCTCGAGCCCGACTCGCTGCGGCCAGCGGAACTCAAATGGGGGAGTTCGAAACCTTCTCGTTACCTCGCGTAGCTGCCGATTGTCCGGCGCCGTTCCGGCGAGGTGTGCTCAGAGTTGCCTGCTGTTCAAATGCACGTGCATCTGCGAGTTCAGACCCGGTCCAGCGGTTTCGCCGCGGGTGTCAGCCACCGGTCCACGGGATCGGGCAGCGCCGCGGGCAGGGCCGCCGCCGCGTCCTGTTCCTCGGCCACCCGGCGGCCGATTCCGAAGACGTAGAACAGGAAGGCCGCCTCGGCCGCGAAACCGAACGCGATCCGCACCGGCGCGGGCAGCGGGCTCGGCGTCACGAAGCCCTCCAGCAGACCACACACCAGCAGCACCACCACCAGGCCCAGCGCCACCGTCGCGGTGATCCGGCCCTGCCGCGCCATCGCCGCGGCCCGGCTGCGGTGGCCGGGGTCGACCAGCGTCCAGCCCAGCTTCAGTCCCACCCCGCCCGCGACGAACAGCGCGGTCAACTCCAAGGTGCCGTGCGGCAGGATGAAACCGAAGAACGATTCCAGCCGCCCGGCGTCGGCCATCAATCCACCGGTTATCCCCAGATTCAGCGCATTCATGAACAGTGCGTACACAGCGGGCAGGATCAGCACACCGGTGAACAACGCGACCGCCGAGACCAGCGAATTGTGTGTCCACACCTGGGCGGCGAAGGCGTCGTTCGGGTGCTCGGAGTAGTAGGTCTCGAACTTTCCCCCAGGTCCGGTGATGATCGAGGTGTCGCCCTCGGGTATCCCCAGGGCCCTCCTGGCCGCGGCCGAAGTATCCACAAGCACCGCGATCACCGCGGCGACGGTGAGGAACAACGCGGTTGTCCCCACCCACCACGGCCACGCGCGATACACAGCTGCGGGAAAGTGCCGGGTGAAGAATCGGCCCACCTCGCGCCACGGCTGGGTCCGGGCCGCCAGCACCCGCCCGCGCGCCCGCGCGAGCAGCGCGCTGAGACCGGCGACGACATCCGGATCGGCCTGATGACCCTGGATCCGGGCCAGCTGCTGCGACGCCGACCGGTACAGGCCGACGAGCTCGTCGGCCTCGGCGCCCGACAGTTTCCGCTGGCGGACCAGCTGATCCAGCCGATACCACGACCGTTGACGCGCCCAGCTGTAGGCATCGGTGTCCATATCGGGAATGCTAGCCACATGGCCGAATTCACCACCGGCGAAGCGGTGGCGCTCGAACTCCCGATCGCGCGTATCCCCAGCCGGGCCGGCGCCTTCCTGCTCGATCTGTGCATCCAGCTCGCGCTCGCGGCCGTGTTCTTCTATGTCGGGATGATGCTGCTGCTCGCGGCCGACGCCGATTCGGCCTGGTACGACGTGGTCGGCGTGGTCGCGCTGGTCACCGTGCTGATCGGCTATCCGGTGTGCGTCGAGACCTTCTCGCGCGGGCGCTCACTGGGCAAGCTGGCCTTCGGGCTGCGGGTGGTGCGGGCCGACGCGGGCCCGATCGATTTCCGGCACGCGCTCACCCGCGGACTGGCCGGCGCGATTGTGGATTTCTGGCTGCTCGGCGCGTTCGGTGCGGTCGCGGTGATCAGCTCGGTGTGCTCGCGCGACGGGCGCCGCGTCGGCGACGTACTCGCCGGCACGGTTGTTGTGCACACCCGGCAGAACCTGCCGCGGCCCGCGCTGGCCGTCGCGCCGCCGTGGCTGACCGGCTGGGCCGCCCAGCTCGATCCGGGCTCGGTGTCCGACGAGCTGGCAGCCGCGATCCGCCAGTATTTGACCAGGTTGCGCACCCTCACCCCGGCCGCGCAGCATCACCTCGGCACCCAGCTCGTCGAGGCCGTCTGCGTCGCGGTGCAGCGGCAGGCGCCGACGGGATATCCGCCGTACCACGTCCTCGGCGCGGTGCTGGCACGGCGACAGCAGCTGGCGCGCGGCTGACTCCTGTGGAATACGCCGCCCTGTGCACAAACCTGTTGGCGGGCAGTGGATGAGCTGTGAGTACCGGTGGACAACTCGGTTGTCCACAACTCACAGCGAGCCGGACTGCTTCAGCTCCAGATATTCGTCGGCCAGCGCCTCGGGCAGCTGATCCGGCGCGGCGGTCACCACGTCGACCCCGCGCCTGCGCAGGGTCTCCCGCACGAGCGCCCGTTCGGCGAGCACCGTCTCGGCCGCGGCCGCGGTGTAGACGGCCGCCGCGGACGACCGGTCCCGCGCCGCCGCGGCGATCTCCGGATCGGTCACCGACACGATGAGCACCCGGTGCCTGCGCAGCAGCGTCGGCAGGGCGGGCAGCAGATGTTCGGAGACGGTGGGTCCGTCCAGACTGGTGAACCAGACGACCAGCGCCCGCCTGCGCACCCGGGACACCACCGTGCGCACCAGGCCGTCGGCGTCGGTGTCCACCAGCCGCGGCGTCACCCCGGCGAGGGTGTGCATGAGTTTCAACGGCAGCTGATTGCCGCCGACGCCGGTGACCTCGGCCCGCACTTCGCGGTCGTAGGCCAGCAGGTCCACGGTGTCGCCCGCGGCCGCCGCGAGCCCACCGAGCAGCAGCGCCGCCTCGATCGAGGTGTCCAGCCGGGTGCCCTCGCCCACGCGGCCCGCGCTCGCCCGGCCCGTGTCGAGCACCATCAGCACGTGCCGGTTGCGTTCGGGCCGCCAGGTGCGCACCAGCACGTCGGCCGCGCGGGCGGTGGCGCGCCAGTCGATGCTGCGGACGTCGTCGCCGGCCACGTACTCGCGGAACGAGTCGAATTCGGTGCCCTGACCGCGAATATCGGCGACATTGCGGCCCTCGAGGTGGTGCAGCCGCTTCACCTTCGACCGCAGCAGCCGCTCGCTGCGGAACGGGGGCAGCGCGCGCACCCGGGCGGGCACCTCGACGCGGGACTGGCGCCCGGCCAGGCCGAGCGGACCGAGCAGCCGCAGCGTCACCGCGCCGGCCACCCGGTCACCGCGATAGGTCGGGGTGAGTTCGGTACGCACCCGCATCCGGGTGCGCGGCGCCAGCTCCAGCCGGTGCGCGCGGCGGTCGGCGCGGGCACTGTCGGGCCAGGCGTCCCACAGCACGCCGCGCACGGTGGCCGTGCCGGAATTGGTCACCGCCAGCTCCACCACGGTCGAGCGGCCCAGCCGCACGATGGTCAGCGGATCACGGGTGAGGGTGAGCGTGTCGGCGCGCGCGGTGAGCGCCACGTCGAACACCCCGAGCGCGAGCAGCGCGGCGCTCGCGCCGACCACCCCGATCCACGACGGCACGAGGACCATCACCAGCGCGCCCGCGATCGTGGCGAGCAGCGCGAACCGGCCTGTGACGACCACGCCGCTACACCGGAACCGGCACCGAGACCAGCAACGACGAGAGCACGCCCTCGGTGCTCACCCCGTCCAGCTCGGCCTCGGGCCGCAGCATCAGCCGGTGCCGCAGCACGGCGACGGCCACGGTCTTCACGTCGTCGGGGGTGACGTAGCCGCGCCCGTTCAGCCAGGCGAAGGCCCGCGCCGCCGCCAGCAGCGCGGTCGCGCCACGGGTGGACGCGCCGTGCGCGACGGCGGGTGAACTGCGGGTCGCGCGGCACAGGTCGACGATGTAGGCCAGCACCTCCGGACTCACCGTCACCTGCGCGATCGCGGTGCGGGCCGCGGCGATGTGCGCGGGCCCGGCCACCGGACGCAGCCCGGCCGCGCCCAGATCGCGCGGATCGAATCCGCTCGCGTGCCGTTGCAGGATGCGGAACTCGTCGTCGCGGTCGGGCAGCCGGATGTCGACCTTGAACAGGAACCGGTCGAGCTGGGCCTCGGGCAGCGGGTAGGTGCCCTCCTGCTCGATCGGGTTCTGGGTGGCCACCACCACGAACGGGTCGGGCAGCGGCCGCGGCCTGCCGTCGACCGAGACCTGCCGCTCCTCCATCGACTCCAGCAGCGAGGACTGGGTCTTGGGCGGGGTGCGGTTGATCTCGTCGGCCAGCAGCAGATTGGTGAACACCGGACCCTGCCGGAAGGTGAACTCGGCCGAATGCGGGTCGTAGATCTGGGAACCGGTGACATCGCCCGGCATCAGATCGGGGGTGAACTGCACCCTGGCGTGATCGAGCGCCAGCGAGGTGGCCAGGGCCCGCACCAGCAGCGTCTTCGCCACGCCGGGCACGCCTTCCAGCAGCACATGGCCGCGGCACAGCAGCGCCAGCACCAGGTACAGCACGGCCTGGTCGTTGCCGACCACGGCCTTGCCGATCTCGGTGCGCAGGGCGGCCAGCGCCGCACCGGCTTCCGCCGCGCTCGGCGTCTTCTGCAGGACAGTGTTGTCGGTCATCCGAGCTCCGTCTCGATCCATTCGAGGTGTGCGGCAACGTAGTACAGGGTGTTCTCGTCCGGGACAGGGCCGAACAGGACGGTGGCGATCTGCTGGACGGGCACGCCGAGCCTGGCCGCGGCCGTCTCGACGAGCTGGTCGTCGGTGAGGTCGCGCGCGCCCAGGCGCGGGCGGATCCGGCGCAGCGTCGCCGCCCGCAGGGTCCGCGCCACATGGGCGACGTCGCCGGAGCGACGGTACAGCCCCGCCTGCCCGGCGAGCAGTTCGTTCGCGGCGACCTCCACCGGTCGCGGCTCACCGACCAGCGCGCCGCGCCTGCGCCCCCGCCACCACATCAGCACCACGAAGGCGATGAGGAACTGCAGGCCGCCGAAGGCCAGCCAGCCGGGCAGCCGGGTGAAGATCGAATCTTCGCCCGCGCCGAAATCGGGGTCGAAGTCGTCGTCCCGGTCGGGCAGGTCGGGAAAGTCCGGCGGCGGTGGCGGCGGATCCGGCGCGTCGGGCGCACCGCACGACTGCATGGTGGCGTAGAGCAGCAGGGCGATGGCGAGTACGGCGGCCACGGTGGCCCAGAATCGCGGATTGCGGAGCAGGTCGGGCAGCGGCGGGAGTTTCCGGCGCTGCCGGGGCTGCTGCTCGACGATCTCCAGCTCGACCGGCTCCAGCGCCGGCGGCGGGGCCGACTGCGAATACCGGTCGGCGTATTCGAGTCTGCGGTACTCGTCCTCGGTCGCGGCGCGCCCGCCGTAGACGACCTCGTCGAAACTGCGTGCCGCCGGGTGCAGTTCGGTGGACTGTTCCAGCGGCAGCGCGGTGGTGGCGTCGTCGGCGGTCTCCTGCGCGGTGCGCGAACGGCGGACCGGCAGGGTGCCGCCCTGTTCGAGCGCGCGCAGCACGGCGCGGAAGCGTTCGCGCAGGGCCAGGTCGTATTCGCGGCGGTTCGCGGCCTGCTCGGCGGCGGCGCGATGGTCGGCGGCGGCGCCGAGCCGGGGTTCCGGTGGCGCGCCGTCGCGGGGTGGCGGGAATCGGTTGTCGCTCATCGGGTGTCACCCGGGATCCGGATGTCCATGCCCTCGCGTTGGCAGCGGCGGTCGACGTAGACCAGGACCCGGCTGGTGGCCTCGACGATCTCGCCGATCGTCACCACCAGGAGAACACCGCCGATCAGCAGCGCGAGGAAGGCCCAGCGGTGGGTGCCGGAGAAATCCGACAGGAAGAACGGAATACCGAAGGCGGGCACCGCGAGTACCGCGAAGATCACCCGCTGGGTGAGCCACAACCCCGCGACCGTCCAGTCGGCCCCCTGCACGAGCTCCTTCGACCGGGCCACGGCGACACCGAATTTCGTGCGCTCGGCGAGGATCACGGGCTCGATCGCGAACCGGCGCGCCCGCAGATTCGACAACCACAGCAGAGCGAGGGGATAGGTGACGATCAGGAGGCTGCCGATCGTCAGCACGCCGATTCCGATGAGCGAGAACATGACCTGCGCGAGCACCAGGGGGCCCGCGTGCCGCGCCGCGGTTCGCAACCCGTCGGCCGCGCCGTGCCGCACCCCGCCGAAGTCGGCCAGCGCGATGGCGACCGTGGGACCGCGCAATGCCAGCCGCAGCAGCCAGATGCCCGCGGCGGTCCCGAGTACGGCCGCCCACGCGGTGCCCGCGTCGGAGCCGTCGGTCAGGTGCGACACCAGTCCCGTCACGCCGAGGACCCCGAGCAGCGCCAGCGCGAGCGCGCCGCCGCCGAGCGCCGCGAGCGCCCGGATATGGGCCTGGATCAGGGCGAACGGCTCATCGAGCAGTTCGCGGAAACGCAGGGGCCGGATCGGAACCGTCGGCGGCGGGTGCGGCGTCGGCGCAGGCGCTCGTGCCGGTTCGGTTCCCGCCCCGACGGCGCCGACCGCTTCGACGGGACGCACGCGGCCGAGTTTAGCTGTGCTTATGGCGGCGCGGGCGCCGCGTTGTTCGCGGCCCCTTGTGTCCCGCCGGTCAGGCGCCGGTGCTTGCTCCTGCGTCGCGTGCGCACCGGCACCTGACCGGCGGGACGGCCGCGAACCGGCCACTGCGTGGCCGCCGCTCCTCGGGGTCGCGGGTGTGGGCGAGCTCGGGAGTTCGTGGCTGGGTGACGGTGCGGGGCGAGTTCGGGAGTTCCAGGGTGACGGCGGGTTGTCAGTGGGCGTCCGAGGTTTCGGGTTGCGGGGTGAGTGGGGTACTCGGGGTCGACAGTTTCGGCAGGGCGAGCTGGGTCGGCTTCAGGCGGCCGCGCAAGGTGACCGTGTCGGCGAGGTTCCAGTGGGCGGCTTCGGAGTCGGCCGCGGCGGCGAGGGTGGTGGCGGAGCTGAGCAGGCGTTCGTCGTAGGACTTGGACAGCTCGCACAGGCGGGCGGCTTCGTTGACGGCGTCGCCGATGACGGTGAACTCATAGCGGTTGTGGGTGCCGACATTGCCCGCGACGACCCGGCCCGCGGCGACGCCGATGCCCGCGTCGAGGTCGGAGGCCGCGCGCAGGCGCCGCTGGATGGCGCGCCCGCAGGACAGGGCCGAGCCGGCCAGGTCGGGCAGCGGGGCCGGGGTGCCGAAGACGGCGAGGGCGGCGTCGCCCTCGAACTTGTTGAGCAGGCCGCCGTGCCGTTCCACCTCGTCGACCACGATGTCGAAGAAGCGGTTGAGAATGCCGACGATCTCGGGAGCGGGCAGCGTGGCGGCCATCGTGGTGGAACCGATGATGTCGATGAACAGCGCCGCCGCCTCGGTCTCGGTGCCGCCGAGCACCGGCTGGGAGGCGATGGCCGCCATCGCCACATCGTGGCCGACGTGCTTGCCGAACAGGTCCTCGATCATGGCGCGCTCACGCAGCCCGTGCACCATCCCGTTGAACCCGCTCTGCAGTTCGCCGAGTTCGGTGCCGTCGTAGAGGGTGATCTCCGCGGACAGGTCGCCCTGCTCGACCCGGCGCAGCGCTTGGCGCACCCCCTTGATGGGCGCCACCGTCGCGGCGCTGACCTGCGCCATCAACAGCATCCCGAACAGCAGCGCCGAGCCGCCGAGGCTGAGCATGCAGACCGCCAGCCTGGCCTTGCTCACCGCCGGATCGGCCAGCGCCCACACCGCCACCGTCATCGCCAGCGCCACCGGGACGCCGACGCCGACCAGCCAGGACAGCATGGTGCGCCCGAACACGCCGATGCCGCGCCGGTGGTGTGGCGCCGCCTGCAGCACGCGCGCGGTCACCGGCCGCAGCGCGAATTCGATGATCAGGTAGCTGTTGGTGCACACCACGATCGCGGCGGCGCCGATCGCCAGGAAGACCTTGGGGATCAGCGCCGGCTCGACCACGCCGTAGACGATGGTGAGCACGACCAGCGCCAACGTCCACAGCGCGGCCTGTTGCAGCACCATCCAGCGCGGCGCCGACACGGTGACCCGCTGCTCGGCCGCGTCCGGCACATGCTCGGGGTCGGTGGCCCAGCGCATCGTCCGCAGTCCGGCGACCGTGCCCCACACCGTGCCGACCGCGAGCGCGATCACCGCGCACAGCGGCGTGAAGACGGCGTTGATCAGCAGCAGGTCGCGGGTGAACACGGTGGGGCCGGGCAGGACGAAGCCGGCGAGCACCACGACCATCGCGATGCCGATCAGATTGGCGATGAGCAGCGGCACTGTCAGCAGCAACTGCACGCGCACCCGGCGGATGGTCGACTTCTCGTCGACCGGACCGAGCAGCGGCGAGCCCCATGGTGCCGAGCTGGTCGCACCCGGGTGTGCGTCGCGGTGGTTCACTCACGCACTGTAAACCCGGTTCCGCCGCATCGACCACTGTGTTGCGCAGGTCACTGCGGTGTTTGTTCCGCTATAGAAACTGGTAGCGGCCGTATTTGTGACGCGCTACCGGCCGGATCCCGAAAATTGAGCTCCGGCCGGTTCCGGTGCACAACTGTTCACTGAATTAGCGGCCCGGTGGCAGTTGACGCTGCGATCCGCCGGGCAACTCGGTGACATCGTTGCCGGACAGCTCGCCGTAACCGTCCGCCGCGGGCAGCCCGGTGCCCTGGCCCGCGGGCAGCGCGGTGTAGCTCGGTGCGGCCGGGTACTGCCGCGGGTCCGGGTGGTACCTGGCGCCCGGCGCGTCGACGACCGTCGAGGCGATCTGCTGCGCGTAGGGCTGGTGATACTGCGGCGCACCCTGCTGCTGCGGGTACCCGGCGGGCAGATATCCCTGCACCGGCTGCCCCGGCAGATACCCGGCCTGCGCCATCATCTGCTGCTGCGGCGCCTGCGAATCCTGGCTGTCGACGGTGACCTTGCGGCTGCGGCGCAGCGTGAAGGTGACCTCCTCCACCTCCTCGAAGGCCTGGCGCGCGGTCCGCAGCGGGTGCGTGGCCGAGTCGATCGCGTTGGCGACGAAGGAGGGGACCAGCGGCCGGATCCAGCGGGCGGCGGTGTCGGTGAACGGCACCGTGCCGATGATCGGCAGTTCCAGCCCGCCGCCCCCGGTGGGCGCCTGCGCGGGCGCGGCGGCGGTCACCGGCTGCGCGGGCACCAGCGCGCCGCCCTGCGGCGTCGCGGCGGGCAGCGCGTTCGGGAAGTACCCGGCGGGCAGCTGCTGCTGGGAGACGTTCGGCTCCAGAGCCACGGAGTCGTCCTTTCGATGCGGCTCGGTGATCCCGAGCTCGAAACCGCCGATCGCGGCGATGATCCTGGTGCGCTGACGTTCTCGATCGATGACGGTGTCGGCCTCGATCGCCAGGCGCGCGGTGGCGAGTTCGTGTTCGGCCCGCAGGGCGGCCGCCTCGGTGCGCACCTCGGCGCGCTTCACCGCGATGGCCGCGTCGGCCTCGCGGTGGGCCCGGTCGGCGACCTCCGCGGCGTCGACCCTGCGGTCGAGCGAGGTCTCGCCGCGCCACCAGCGCAGCAGCAGCGGCAGCAGCGCGAGCAGCACGCCGGCCAGCAGGATGAGCAGGCGCAGCGCGGCGGCGCCCGCGTGGTCGGCGGTGTAGCCGTTCATGGCCAGCCAGCGCGCGCCGAGTCCGCGGTCGGCCGCGGCGAACGCGGTGTCGCGCGCGGCGGTGAGTTCGGTGGTCTCGGCGGCGACCCGCTGATCGAGGCCGTCGGTGCGCGACTGCGCGGCGGCGAGCTGCTTGCGCGCGTCGTCGAGCATGTCGTTGGCGGTCCGCGATTCGGGACCGTGGCCGGGGACGCCGGTGATCCTGGTCTGCGGGCACTCGGGGGTGGGGTTGTACTCGCAACGGGCGGTGACCAGCGCGCGGTCGATGTCGGCCTGCGCCTTGGCGATGCTCACGTCGAGGGCGGCCCGGTCGGCGACGGCCCGGTCGTACTCGGCGCGTGCGGCGACCACGGCGGGCGCGTTCTCGGCGCTCGCCTGCGCCCGGACGTCCAGCTCCCGGTCGACGGTGCCGCCGAGCAGCACGGTCGAGGCGAGCTCGGCGACGAGGACACCGGCCAGCACGCCGATGCCGACGCGCGCGGCGATGCCGAACCGGTCGTCCGCGGCGCCGCCGGGCCGGGTGGTGGCCAGCGCCCGGCCGAGCGCGCCCGCGGCCACCGCGGCCACCAGGCCGAGCCCGACGACGGCCACCGGCCCGATCCCGTCGGCGGCGGCGAGCGCGGTGGTGGTGACGATCCCGGCGACCGCGGCGAACAGCAGCACGGCGGCGCCGGTGACGGCATAGCCGCCCTGCTCGTGGTGATAGGCCAGGTCGGCGCCCGTTTCGGGGTCCCGGCGCCGAGGCCCGGCGAGGCCTCCGCCGAGCCAGGTGAGTGTGCCGGTCATAGGTTCTCCCCGGGTTCTGCGCTCCACTGGGCATGGCGAAACTGACATGGATTCGTTGTGTCAGCGTGACAGGCGTTGCGCCGACACACCGAGACACCGTGACCCCCATGTGGTCAGCCTCACAGTCCGATCACCGGGACATCGGCCGGCGAACCTCGCGCACCGGCGGACCTCGGCGTGTCGACCCCGGCGATCCGTACCTACCGGTTGGTAGAGGCCCGGTTGTGGCGAACGCCACTGTTCCAGAATTAGCCAGCAGTGTGCTGCGCCACAGGAAGTTGATACAGACCGTACGGTCGGATCACTGCGAGGCCACGTCGGAGCCGCTGTCGGAAATATCTCACCGGTTCCGTCCCGGTTAGCGGAGCACACAGGTTTGACCTGCGCATTGTCTGGGAATTCTGCTGCGGTGCAGGTGAGTTCAGCTTTCGGGCCCGTCCCGGCGGCTGTTCCCGGCCTGCCGCACAGCAGTGTTCCCGCAGGTCGGCGCGGGTTGTCCGGGATCGATCCCGTGCCCGGTCTGCTTTACACTGGACGACGCGCGCGACGAAGCATGCCGCCGTTACAAACCCCAGCTAGACAGGTTTCTTAGCACGACCTTAGTTGGTTGGGTCTGCGGTCTGACTTATCGTTTGCTCTTACGCCGAACGCACCCATGTTCGGCACAACCACCTGTTTCGGGGTCCGTGAAACCGGACCAAGACCAGCGGGTGAAACCCCGCGCGGAGGTAAGGGATGTGTAAGCGTTCCGTTACCTCTGAGCACCCACTACGTCAACGAAGCGGGTGGACAACTGGAGACGTGACTGCACGCCGCAAACCATCACCGCCGCTGGTTTCGGATCGTACGGACGCAGTCTTGACGGAGGCGAAACGACGAAGGGCCACACGCTCAGCTAGCTGGGCGGCCGATCTCATCGACAGCCGACTTTCTTGAAGGCAGAGGCATGACGCAACTTCCTGGCCACAGGTCACCCGGTGCCACCGGGCTCTACGATCCGGCATTCGAGCACGACGCCTGCGGCGTCGCGTTCGTCGCAGACATGCACGGACGACGCAGTCGAGACATCGTCGACAAGGCCATCACCGCCCTTCTGAACCTGGAGCACCGTGGTGCCGCGGGTGCCGAGCCGAACTCCGGCGACGGCGCGGGCATCCTGATCCAGCTTCCGGACAAGTTCTTCCGCGCTGTGGTCGACTTCGAGCTGCCCCCGGTCGGCTCCTACGCCTCCGGTATCGCCTTCCTGCCGCAGTCCCGCCGCGAGGCCTCGCGGGCCGCCTACGGTGTCGAGAAGATCGTCGTCGAAGAGGGCCTGGCCGTGCTCGGCTGGCGTGAGGTGCCGATCGAGGAGTCCTCGCTGGGCGCGCTGGCCCGCGACGCGATGCCCACCTTCCGGCAGCTGTTCATCGGCTCGCCCAAGAACTCCGCCGAGCAGCTCTCCGGCCTGGACCTGGAGCGTCGTGCCTACGTGATCCGCAAGCGGATCGAGCACGAGCTGGGCAAGTCCGGCTCGGGCGAGGGCTCGGTCGGCAAGGAGTCGGTGTACTTCCCGAGCCTGTCCGGCGAGACCTTCATCTACAAGGGCATGTTCACCACGCCGCAACTGCGCGCGTTCTACCTGGACCTGCAGGACGAGCGTGTCGAGTCGGCCATCGGCATCGTGCACTCGCGCTTCTCCACCAACACCTTCCCCTCGTGGCCGCTGGCGCACCCGTTCCGCCGGGTCGCCCACAACGGTGAGATCAACACCGTCACCGGTAACGAGAACTGGATGCGCGCGCGTGAGGCGCTGCTGCGTTCGGACGTGTTCGGCAAGGACGAGGCCGGCAAGAACCGACTACAGAAGATCTTCCCCGTCTGTACGCCGGGTGCGAGTGACACCGCGCGCTTCGACGAGGTGCTGGAACTGCTGCACCTCGGCGGCCGCGACTTGCACCACGCCGTGATGATGATGATTCCCGAGGCCTGGGAACGCAACGAGAACATGGACCCGCAGCTGCGGGCGTTCTACGAGTACCACTCGATGCTGATGGAGCCGTGGGACGGCCCCGCCGCCGTCTGCTTCTCCGACGGCAAGAAGATCGGCGCCGTGCTCGACCGCAACGGCCTGCGCCCCGGTCGCATCTGGGTGACCGAGGACGGCCTGGTCGTGCTCGCCTCCGAGGTCGGCGTGCTCGACATCGACCCGTCGACGGTGATCCAGAAGATCCGCCTGCAGCCGGGCAAGATGTTCCTGGTCGACACCGAGCAGGGCCGCATCCTCACCGACGCCGAGATCAAGGGCGAACTGGCCGCGGCGCAGCCGTACCAGGAGTGGCTGGACGCCGGCGTGAGCCGCCTGGCCGACCTGCCCGACCGCCCGCACGTGCACATGTCGCACGACCGCGTGCTGATCCGTCAGCAGATCTTCGGATACACCACCGAGGACCTGAACCTGCTGATCACGCCGATGGCCAAGACCGGCGGCGAGGCGCTGGGCTCGATGGGCACCGACACCCCGATCGCGGTGCTGTCGAACCGGTCGCGCCTGCTGTTCGACTACTTCTCCCAGCTGTTCGCGCAGGTCACCAACCCGCCGCTGGACGCCATCCGGGAGAAGGTCGTCACCAGCCTCAAGCGCAACATCGGCCCCGAGGCCGACCTGCTGCACCCCGGTCCGGAGTCGTGCAAGCAGATCGCGCTGGAGCAGCCGATCCTGGACAACGACGAGCTGTCCAAGCTCGTCCACATCAACGACGACGGCAGCCACCCCGGCCTGCGCTCGGTGGTCGTGCGCGGTCTGTACCCGGTCGCCGAGGGCGGCGAAGGCCTGCGCAAGGCGCTGGTCGCGATCAACACCCAGGTGTCGGCGGCCATCGACGGTGGCGCGCGGATCATCGTGCTGTCCGACCGCGAGTCCAACGAGAAGCTGGCGCCGATCCCGTCGCTGCTGCTCACCTCCTCGGTGCACCACCACCTGGTGCGCGAGCGCACCCGCACCATGGTCGGCCTGGTCGTCGAGGCCGGTGACGCCCGCGAGGTGCACCACATGGCGATGCTGGTCGGCTTCGGCGCGGCCGCGATCAACCCGTACATGGCCTTCGAGACCATCGAGGACATGCTCGAGCGCGGCTCGCTGGCGATCCCCGGCTCGACCGGTGACCTGGCCGCCGACTACCGCAAGGCCGTCGCGAACTACTGCACCGCGGCCAGCAACGGCGTGCTCAAGGTGATGTCCAAGATGGGCATCTCCACCCTCGCCTCCTACAACGGCGCCCAGCTGTACCAGGTCATCGGCCTGGCGCAGGACCTGGTCGACGAGTACTTCACCGGCCTGCGCTCGCCGCTGGGCGGCATCGGCCTCGACGAGATCGCCGAAGAGGTGGCCATCCGCCACCGCACCGCGTTCCTGGAGAACCGCAACGAGCGCGCGCACCGCGAGCTCGAGGTCGGCGGCGAGTACCAGTGGCGTCGTGAGGGCGAGTACCACCTGTTCAACCCGGACACGGTGTTCAAGCTCCAGCACGCCACCCGCACCGGCCAGTACTCGATCTTCAAGGAGTACACCAAGGCCGTCGACGACCAGTCCGAGCGGCTGGCCGCCCTGCGTGGCCTGTTCAAGTTCAAGACCGGTCAGCGCGAGTCCATCTCGATCGACGAGGTCGAGTCGGCCGCCGAGATCGTCAAGCGGTTCTCGACCGGCGCGATGAGCTACGGCTCCATCTCGGCCGAGTCGCACGAGACCCTGGCGATCGCGATGAACCGTCTGGGCGCGCGCTCGAACTCCGGCGAGGGCGGCGAGAGCCCGGCCCGCTTCGAGGTCGAGGAGAACGGCGACTGGCGTCGTTCGGCGATCAAGCAGGTCGCGTCGGGTCGCTTCGGCGTCACCGCGCACTACCTGACCAACGCCACCGACATCCAGATCAAGATGGCCCAGGGCGCCAAGCCGGGCGAGGGCGGCCAGCTGCCCGCGCACAAGGTGTACCCGTGGGTCGCCGAGGTGCGGCACTCCACGCCGGGCGTCGGCCTGATCTCCCCGCCGCCGCACCACGACATCTACTCGATCGAGGACCTGGCGCAGCTGATCCACGACCTCAAGAACGCGAACCCGCAGGCGCGGATTCACGTGAAACTGGTCGCGGAGCCGGGTGTCGGCACCGTCGCCACCGGTGTGTCCAAGGCGCACGCCGACGTCGTGCTCATCTCGGGCCACGACGGCGGCACCGGCGCCTCGCCGCTGACCTCGCTCAAGCACGCGGGCGGCCCCTGGGAGCTCGGCCTGGCCGAGACCCAGCAGACCCTGCTGCTCAACGGCCTGCGCGACCGCATCGTGGTCCAGGTCGACGGTCAGATGAAGACCGGCCGCGACGTGATGATCGCCGCCCTGCTCGGCGCCGAGGAGTTCGGTTTCGCGACCGCTCCGCTGGTCGTCTCGGGCTGCATCATGATGCGCGTGTGCCACCTCGACACCTGCCCGGTGGGTATCGCCACCCAGAACCCGGTGCTGCGCGAGCGTTTCTCCGGCAAGCCGGAGTTCGTCGAGAACTTCATGCTGTTCATCGCCGAGGAGGTGCGTGAGCTGCTCGCCGAGCTGGGCTTCCGCACGCTCGACGAGGCCATCGGCCGGGTCGACCTGCTCGACACCAGCAAGGCCAAGCAGCACTTCAAGGCCGCCAAGCTGGACCTGTCGCCGATCCTGGACATGCCGGAGACGGCGTTCATGAACCAGGACACCCGCTGCACCGGCACCCAGGACCACGGTCTGGACAAGGCGCTGGACAACGAGCTGATCGCGCAGAGCGCCGACGCGCTCGAGCGGGGCCAGGCGGTCAAGATCGAAACCAAGATCACCAACGTGAACCGCACGGTCGGCACCATGCTCGGCCACGAGGTGACCAAGCTCTACGGTGGCGCGGGCCTGCCCGACAACACCATCGACATCACCTTCAACGGTTCGGCAGGCAACAGCTTCGGCGCGTTCGTCCCGGCTGGCATCACGCTGCGCGTGCAGGGTGACGCCAACGACTACGTCGGCAAGGGCCTGTCCGGTGGCCACATCGTGGTCCGCCCGTCGCTCACCGCGCCGGAGGGCTTCGTCGCCGAGGACAACATCATCGCGGGCAACGTGATCATGTTCGGCGCCACCAGCGGCCGGATCCTGATCAACGGTGTCGCCGGTGAGCGGTTCGCCGTCCGTAACTCCGGTGCGACCGCGGTCGTCGAGGGCGTGGGCGACCACGCGCTCGAGTACATGACCGGTGGCCGCGTGGTCATCCTCGGTGGCACCGGCCGCAACCTCGGCGCCGGTATGTCCGGTGGTGTCGCGTTCGTCTACGACCCGGAGGGCACGCTGCCCGCGCGCGTGAGCCCGGATCAGGCGGAGGCGATCGAGCAGCTCTCGGGTGACGACTTCACCTGGCTGCGCGACATCATCACCACCCACCGCGACGAAACGGGTTCGGCTGTGGCCGAACGCATCCTGAGCGACTGGTCCCAGCAGGTGAACCACTTCGTGAAGGTCATGCCCCGCGAATACAAGAAGGTTTTGCTCGCCATCTCCGAAGCTGAGAAGAGCGGCAAGGACGTGGACGAAGCGATCATGGAGGCCGCTCGTGGCTGATCCTCAGGGATTTTTGAAGCACACCTCTCGGGAACTCCCGACCCGCCGACCGGTCGAGCTGCGACTGCTCGACTGGAAAGAGGTCTACGAGGACAAGTTCTCGCACGACACCCTGCAGAAGCAGGCCAGCCGCTGCATGGACTGCGGTATCCCCTTCTGTCACAACGGCTGTCCGCTGGGGAACCTGATCCCCGAGTGGAACGACCTGGTGTACAAGGGTGCCTGGCGCGAGGGCATCGACCGCCTGCACGCCACCAACAACTTCCCGGAGTTCACCGGCCGCCTGTGCCCGGCTCCGTGTGAGGCGTCCTGCGTGCTCGGCATCAACCAGCAGCCGGTCACCATCAAGCAGGTCGAGGTCGAGCTCATCGAGAACGCCTTCGACGAGGGCTGGGTCACCCCGGTGTACCCGACCCGCCTCACCGGCAAGAAGGTCGCCGTCGTGGGCTCCGGCCCGGCCGGTCTGGCCGCCGCCCAGCAGCTGACCCGGGCCGGTCACACCGTGACCGTGTTCGAGCGCGACGACCGCATCGGCGGCCTGATGCGCTACGGCATCCCGGAATTCAAGATGGAGAAGTCGGTCATCGACCGTCGCCTCGCGCAGATGGAGGCCGAGGGCACCATCTTCAAGACGGGCGTCAACGTGGGTGTCGACATCACCGCCGAGCAACTGCGCGAGCGTTTCGACGCGGTCGTGCTGGCCGGTGGCGCCACCATCGCCCGTGACCTGCCGATCCCGGGCCGCGAGCTCGACGGCATCCACCAGGCGATGGAGTTCCTGCCGCTGGCCAACCGCGTGCAGCTCGGCGACGACATCACCGACGAGAACGGCCTGCCGCCCATCCACGCGAAGGGCAAGAAGGTCGTCATCATCGGTGGTGGCGACACCGGCGCCGACTGCCTGGGCACCTCGCACCGCCACGGTGCCGAGAGCGTCCACCAGTTCGAGATCATGCCGCGTCCGCCGGAGGAGCGCGCCGGTTCCACCCCGTGGCCGACCTACCCGCTGATGTACCGGGTGTCCTCGGCGCACGAGGAGGGTGGCGAGCGGGTGTTCTCCGTGAACACCGAGCGTTTCGTCGGCAAGGACGGCAAGGTCACCGGGCTCGAGGCGCACGAGGTCAAGATGGCCAACGGCCGGTTCGAGAAGGTCGAAGGCACCGACTTCACCCTCGAGGCCGACCTGGTGCTGCTGGCCATGGGCTTCGTCGGCCCGCAGAAGCCCGGCCTGCTGACCGACCTGGGTGTCGGTTACGACGGACGCGGCAACGTGCAGCGCGACAAGAACTGGGCCACCAACATCCCCGGCGTCTTCGTCGCCGGCGACATGGGCCGTGGTCAGTCGCTGATCGTGTGGGCCATCGCCGAGGGCCGCGCCGCGGCCGCCTCGGTCGACAAGTTCCTGGAAGGCGAGACCGCGCTGCCCGCGCCGATCCCGCCGACGGCTGTCGCCCAGCGCTGATCCGCTCTTCGAAGCGCCCGTGGACTCACCGGTCCACGGGCGCTTTGTCGTTGCGTCACAGTCTGTTTCGGTTTCGAGGTGGCTCTGGTAGCGTCTTCCGGTTCTGCACCGGCCCGGGGCGGGGCCGTCGAGAGGCGTGCGTAGGGGTCTGAACACGGCACGCGCACAGTGTTTTCGGTGCCGAAGCAAACGACGTGGCTGATCTCCGGTGCAGCACATAGACTTTCCGTTATCGATGTGTAACCGGTGATGACCCGAGGGGGAGAAGTGCCGTTACCGCCGGGAACGATGGCGAGTCTGCATCGCGCCGCCGAGCGCGGAGATGGCACCGCCATGCACAACCTCGCCAACATCTACTTCGATCACAGCGATTTCGACGCCGCCGAGCACTGGTTCCGCCGGGCGGCCGCCGCGGGTCACACCAGGGCGATGAACAATCTCGCGGTGCTGCTGGACAAGCTTGGTGAGTTCGACGAGGCCGAGTCCTGGTACCGGCGCGCCGCCGCGGCGGGCAACGCCAACGCCATGTACAACCTGGCCACCCTGCTCTACCAGTGCGGTGACCGGCGCGACGCCGAAACCTGGTACCACCACGCCGCTTTCGCGGGCAATGTCGACGCGATGTACAACCTGGCCCGCCTCTACGAGGATCACGACCAGCTCGACGAGGCCGAGTCCTGGTACCGCGACGCCGCCGACAACGGCGACATCGACGCCATCAACAACCTCGGCATGCTGCTGCGCCGCCGCGGCGCCCTCACCGAGGCCCGCCGCTGCTTCCGCCGCGCCGCCGACCACGGCCACCCCCGAGCCATGGCCAACCTCGCCGCCCTCCTCGACTCCCAGGGCGCCCACCGCGAAGCCGAATCCTGGTACCGCCGCGCCGCCGGCTGACCGGTGACGTCAGCTCGCCGCCAGGCGCTGGTTGGCGAGCTGATTGAGCGAGACGTTCATCTCTGCTGCCTCGCGAACAAGCCTGGCGTGCAGTTCAGCCGAGGTGCGGACGAGGAACTTACCGCTGTAGCTGCGTTCCGCCAACGGTGGCGGTACCGGTTCCTCGTTGGCTGCCAGGTCGTCGATCGTGTCGGTGACCAGCGCCCGGATGCCGACCAAGGCCTCCGTCTGATCGGTCGCGAGCCACGAGAGGGACGGAAACTCCGCACACAGGCCAACGAATTCGTCGTCTTCCGGCGACCAGAGGACGCGGTAGGCGTAGTGCCGCGGATCGTAGCGCTCGGTCACGAGACGTCCTCCTCCCTTCCTTGCCACTCGACCAGTCTGTCGATCGCATCGAGCACTTGTCTCACCTGGTAGATCTTGGCAGCTCCGTTGCTGCCTTCCTGAATATTGACACGGGGATCGCCGGGCCACGGTGTCTTGAACACCGCATGACTTGTCCCGTGCCGCCGGGGTCGGCCGAAGTGCTCGCGGCACACCAACTCGAGATCGGCGTACCGCACGTTGGTTGGTGCCTCGCGCATCTTGGCGAGAATCTTCTCGGCCTTCCCCATCGGTCAATAGTATCGCCGACGATACTATTAGTCTAGAGGGGTTGGTGGGGTCGATGCCATGGGTCTGGCGGCGGCGCGAAGACGGGTTGCCGGTTCGTAATGTTCGCGAGATGGTCGCCGATCATGAAAATGGTTGCTGAGCACGGATTATGCCGTCTTGTAGCGAATCGGGTTCTGGTTACTCAAAAGTATTGATACCGAGCGGTTTTCCAGCAAACCTCAGCAAATATTTTGGGGCGCAGCAATTTTCCGGCGTTCGAGGTGCGGGAATTTGCGGGGCGGTATAACGTCTCGGTTCGATAAACCTCTCGACGACAGGCCGGGGCGTGTGAATTCTCTCGACGGTTGCCTCAAGCGGATCATGGATATCCCGGGTGCGTGCAGCGTGACACTGGTGGACGGGGCCAGTGGGTTGGCGATCGCCGCCGCGGGGGTGCACGAGATCGTCGACGAACACGAGGACGCGGCGGGGACCACCGACGTGGTGCGCGCGGTGCTCGGCTGTTCGGCGCTGGCGAACGGCCGCGACGGCGACGACATCACCGAGATGGTCGTCTGCCGGACCGGGGGATTCCACCTGTTGCACCTGGTCGACGGTGATTTCGACGGCAGGCTGTTCGTGCACGTCGTCTTCGACGGCGACACCGCCAATCTCGGCATGGCCCGCTACCAGCTGCGCGGCGCCCTCGACGAACTGACGGGCGGCGGTCGATGAGCCTGGCGCTGGCCGAGGAACTGCACCGGCTCGAGGAAGAGGGCTCGACCGGCATCCTGCGGGCCGGCGACGGGGAATTCCATCTGGCGCGCGGCGCGATCGCCTCGGCGGGCTGCCGGCGCACGATCGGGCTCGACCGGCTCGTCGTCGAGGCCGGTGTCGCGACCGCCGAGGACTGGCGGCGCGCGGGCGCGGGCGATCCCGGCCCGTTGCTCGACCGTCCGCGCCTGGAGAGCTTCGCGCTGCTGTCGGTCTTCGACGCCGCCTACTTCCTGCTGGCCTCGCCGGGGGAAACCGAATTCCGGCCCGCGCCCGAACATTGGCTCGCCCCGGTCTGCCGGGTGGCGCCGCACACGCTGCTCCAGGAATGCGCCCGGCGCGGCGACCCGGAGTGGGGGCCGTGGCCCGCCGACCTCGTCGCGGCGGTGCCGGTGGTCCCGGCCCGCCGGGTGCGCCGTAATCGCGTGGTGCTCACCGGCGGACAGGCCGAGGTGCTCGCCGCCGCCGACGAACGCCGCAGCGTCGCCGACATCGCCCGCGACCTGGGCCGCACCACCTACGGCTGCCTGGTCGCGGTGCGCGAACTCACCAGCGCGGGCCTGATCACCGAACCCGACCGGGCGGCAGCGCAACCCGCCCCCGACGACGTGCGCCCGCCCGGCCGCCACCTCTCGCTCGCACCGGCACCGGCCGAGGACACCGGTCGCCACCGGCAGCCGATCGCGCCTGCCACCGGCGTGCCCGCGTTACCGAGGCGGATTCCGTCCGCGCTCGGCGGCGCGACGACGGCTCGTCCGTCGCAGTCGGGGACGGGCGAGCGAGCCGGGCGGCACGCGGTCGACGAGGAAGCGACCGCACCCGCCCGGCGACGCGGCAACCAGCCCGGCGCCGCACCGTACGAACCGGAGCGCTGGCGACAGGTCGACCGTGAAGTACTCATCCGGCTCAGGGCGGCGTTGGAGGAGCTTGCGTGACCGTGCGGAAGAAACTGCTCGGTGATTGGAGGGGAAGGTTGACGAAGGTGGCGATGCCTGTGCCCGAACGGAACACGGCCGTGCTGGCCGAACTGAAGTCGTTGCGGGAGCGCGTCCCCCGCCTCACCGGTTCGGTGGTGGCCTCCAGCGACGGACTGCTCATCGAACACGACCTACCCCCGCACATCGAACCCGCGGGCATGGCCGCGATGGCGGCCGCGCAGCTGTCGCTGTCGTACCGGCTGGCGACCACCGCGCACGGCGGCGGGTTCAACGAGGTCGTCGTGCTCGGGACCGAGGGGCAGGTGGTGATCTACGCCGCGGGCTACACCTCGCTCACGGTGCTCGCGGGCCCGGAAGTGAACGTCGGCCGGCTCCATCTGGAGTCGCGACCGGTGGCGCGCGCCATCGCCGAACATCTCGCGGCGGCGCTCCCGAAGGAAGAAACCGATTGAAAGGCAATACATGTCGAACATGGATCTGGCACTGAAGGACATGATGGTGATCGACGGTGCGATAGGCGCCGCGGTCGTCGACTACAGCAGCGGAATGGCGCTGGGCATGCTCAGCAGCAGCAAGGCCCTGGATCTGCAGGTCGCCGCGGCGGGCAACACCGAGGTGGTGCGGTCCAAGCTGCGCACCATGGAGCAGCTGGGCCTCAACGAGGAGATCGAGGACATCCTCATCACCCTCGGCACGCAGTACCACGTGATCCGCCCGATGACCGGCCGCAAGTCCAAGGGCCTGTTCCTCTACCTCGCGCTCGATCGTGGCCGCTCCAACCTGGCACTGGCCCGGCATCGCCTCAAGGGCATCGAGGAAGACCTGGAGGTGTGAGCGCCGCACGGCACCTCGGATGAGAATGTCGGCGACTCCGCGTGGCCGCCGACATCCCACCGTCACGCGACTGTCGGAAATCGGACATGGACGAGTGGTCATGTGGCGGTGCGACGCTCGTACCTCTATTGTGATTCGCGGCGAGGTCTGGCGGCGGAGCTGCAGGTCACGTCGGGCTTATCGGGGTTTGCTCTGCGATCACGAGCAAGGTTGGACTGGAGCGGCATGCAGTTGAGGAAAGCTGTCGCGGCGCTGGGTGCTGCCGCGGCGATGACTACCGGAATCATGATCGGCAGCACGAGCGCCACCGCGGCGCCCGGCTGCCCGAGTCTGTACGTGGTGGCGATCCCCGGCACCTGGGAGACCGGCCACGACAAGGCACCTGGACCCGGCATGCTGGCCGGGGTCACCAACGGCCTACCCCGCAACACCGAGGTCGACTACGTCACCTACGCCGCCACCGCGTTCCCGTGGGAAGGCGACGTGTACGGCCAGTCCAAGAAGCAGGCGGTCGACACCGCGCGCGGACTGATCACCGCCAAGCTCGCCGCCTGCGGCGACACCGACATCGCGCTGGTCGGCTACAGCCAGGGTGCCGACGCGGCGGGCGATCTCGCCGCCGAGATCGGCACCGCCGTGAGCCCGATCTCGCCCACCAAGGTCAAGGCCGTCGGCCTCATCTCCGATCCGCGCCGCTCGCCCACCGACATTCAGGTCGGCCCGATCGCCGCCGGCGCGGGCGCCGGCGGTGCCCGTCCCGGCGGCTTCGGCTGGATCAGCGACCGGGTGCGCACCATCTGCGCGGTCGACGACCTGTACTGCGCGACGGCCACCGACGACTTCGTCACCCGCTTCGCCGGCTTCCTGGCGCAGAGCTCGGACGCCAACCCGGCCAACATGTGGCGCTACCAGATCGAGGCAGGCGCCATCGTCAACGACCTGATGGCCCACGGCGGTGTCCCCACGCTGCAGGCCCAGCTCTCGGAGGCGGCCAACCAGCAGCGCGCCAAGGACCTGGAGCGCTTCTACCGCTCGCAGGCGCACACGCTGTACGGCAGCTACCCGGTGGGCGGCGGCCAGACCGCCATCAGCTGGATGCACAACTGGATCGCCCAGCAGGCCTGAGTTCCCCTCGGTCAGGGCCCGGTGTCGTCGATCGGCACCGGGCCCTGCCGCGTCACGGGGTGGCGCGGGACATGTTGCGCGGCAGCAGGTCCCACACGTGGCCGTTCTCGTTGATGGTGGCGGCCGTGCGGGAGCCGGTGCGTGAGTACAGGATCCGGGTCACCGAGCAGTAGTCGATCGGGAAGGTCAGCGGGCGGGTCAGGCCGAGGATGTCGGCCAGCAGCACGTTGACGACGCCGCCGTGCGCGAAGGCCACCACCGTGTCGGTCGGGGCGGCCGCGGCGACCAGGCCGTCGATCGCGGTGAGCACGCGCGCGGTGAAGGCGGCGCCGTCGATCTGCTCGGGCAGGAAACCGGCCTTGATCCGGGCGTAGGCCTCGGCGAAGTCGGTCTTGGCGTCTTCGATGGGGATGTAGGCGGGCAGGTCGCGGTCGTATTCGGCGAGATCGTCGAACACCTCGACCGGCAGGCCCCGCGCGGCGGCGGTGGGGGCGGCGGTTTCCCTGGCCCGCCGCTGCGGGCTGCTGACGATGCGGGCGATGTCGTGGGCGGCCAGGGCGGCGGGTACCCGCTCGGCCTGCTGCCCGCCGATCCCGGTGAGACCGGGGTCGGCGGCGGTGGTGTCCCCGACGACGCGTTCGGGCTGGGCGTGACGCACGAGAATCAACTGCACGCCGCCCACTCTGCCGTATGTGCCGCCCGGGCACCTCACGGCGCCGGGTCGATCTCCTCCCGATGGGTGACGTCGGCGGTGTCGACGATGATCATCTCGCGGCCCTCGTCCAGCAGGACCTTCAGGAAACCGGGCGGATTCTCCATCACATAGCCCTCGATCACCCCGTCCCTGGTGGTGATCCGTTCGAGCGAGACCCACGGGTTCTGCACCACGGCGGCCAGGATCAAGGCCGCCAGCGTCACGATCAGCACGGAACTGCGCAGCACCCAGTGCACCACCCGGTAGCCTTCCCGACCCTTCCGGCCTTTGCGGTAGAGCAGCACCAGGACCAGGGCGAGCACGCCGGCCACCACCGGTACCCACCACATCCGGTAGGTCCACAGCAGGGCCGCGGTGAACAGGGTGAGGGTGATCAGCCAGGCCAGATTGCCCGCGTTGTCCCAGCTGGGCCTGCCCAGCCGGATCTGATGGACCAGGGCGGTCGGCAGCAGGACGGCCAGGGCGAATCCGCCGACGTCCGGCGCGGCCATCAGTGTGCCGATGACCATCGCCGCCACGTCGTCGATGCCGATCGTGCCGACCACGGAGAACGCGGCGTTCCAGTCGTAGTCGGTGATCGCGAACAGCCGCAGGAGCAGGAACAGCGCGGCCAGGCCGGTCGCGGACAGGCCCTTGGCGACCAGGTGGTCGTTCGAGGACTCGCGGGGGTGCCTCGTCATCGCGCGAGGATATCGCCGCGAGTCCCTCGATCAGGTCAGGGCTGGCCGTACGGCGGCTGCTGGCCGTAGGGCGGCTGCTGACCGTAAGGCGGCTGACCACCCTGCGGGCCGCCGTAGGGCGGCTGGGCCGGGGGCTGGCCGCCGCCGTCGTTCTTCTTTTTCTTCATCAGCAGGATGCCGCCGACGATGAGGACGACCACCACCAGGCAGCAGATGCCGCCGATGATCAGGAAGCCGGAGCCGCCCTTCTTTTTCTTCTTCGCCGCGAGTTCCATCGCGGTGTTCACCGTGTCCGAACTTGCCAGGGTGTCGAAGCTGCTCGACAGCATGTGCGGGTCGACCAGTGCGGCTGTGGTCAGCAGGTCCAGATACATGTAATCCCATCCCGTGTGTTGTATGGTCCGGCATCCTCCCGGTGCCGGAACCTTCGAGACTAGCGGTGCCGGTGTGACTTTCGGGAAGAAAGCCTCGCGAGAGCGCGCCAGTGGTTGTTGATCGCGGCGAAGCCGCTTTTCGTTTACACCAGGGTCCGGGTACCCATTCAGCGCGGTTTAACCAACGGGAACGGCAGAGTCTCCCTGATGCTGCGGCCGGTGATCAGCATGACCACCCGGTCCACCCCCATGCCGAGGCCGCCGGTGGGCGGCATCGCGTGCTCGAGCGCCTGCAGGAAATCCTCGTCGAGCTCCATGGCCTCGGGGTCGCCGCCCGCGGCCAGCATGGACTGTTCGGTGAGCCTGCGCCGCTGCTCGACCGGGTCGGTGAGTTCGCTGTAGGCGGTGCCGAGTTCGACGCCCCAGGCCACCAGGTCCCAGCGTTCGGTCACCCCGTCGATGCTGCGGTGCGAGCGGGTCAGCGGCGAGACCGAGGTGGGGAAGTCCAGGTAGAAGGTGGGTTCGGTGGTCTGGGACTCCACCAGGTGCTCGTACATCTCGAGCACCACCTGGCCCGCGTCCCAGCCGTGCTGGTAGGCGATGTCGGCCTCGTCGCACAGTTCGCGCAGGCGGTCCAGGTCGGTGCGGGTGGTGATCTCGGTGCCGATCGCCTCGGAGACGGCGCCGTGCACGGTCTTGACCCGCCATTCGCCGGAGATGTCGATCTCGTCGAAACCGCCCTCCCCGTTGGGGCGCAACGCCACCTCGGCCCCGTTGGCCGCCACGGCCGCGTCCTGGATGAGCCGGCGGCACAGCTGCATCATTCGCAGGTAGTCGCTGTGTGCCTCATAGGCTTCCAGGATCGTGAACTCGGGATTGTGGCTGAAGTCCACGCCTTCGTTGCGGAAGGTCCGGCCGAGTTCGAACACCTTCTCCATCCCGCCGACGCACAGCCGCTTGAGGTACAGCTCGGGGGCGATGCGCAGGTAGAGATCGAGGTCGTAGGCGTTGATGTGGGTGCGGAACGGGGTGGCGTTGGCGCCGCCGTGCACCTGCTGCAGGATCGGCGTCTCGACCTCGAGGAAGCCCCAGCTGAACAGGGAGTTCCGCAGCGAATGCAGCACCGCGCTGCGCTTGGCCATCACCTCGCGGGTCTCCGGGTTGATCGCCATGTCGACGTAGCGCTGCCGGACCTTGGCCTCGGAATCGGCCAGGCCGCGCCACTTGTCGGGCAGCGGGTGCAGGCACTTGCCGTTCATCCGCCAGTCCTGGGCCAGCAGCGACAGTTCGCCGCTGCGACTGGTGCCGAGCTGGCCGCTGACCTCGATCAGGTCGCCCAGGTCGAACTGCTCGGTGAATTCGGCGCTGCGGTCGGCGCCGACGCGTTCGGCGTCGATGAGCAGCTGGATCTCGTCGGTCCAGTCGCGCACCACCGCGAAGATCACCCCGCCGTAGTCGCGGATGCGCAGCAGCCTGCCCGCCACCCGGACGGTGGTGCCCTTCGGGCACTTCCGGGCCGCGGCGATGGTGTGCGTGGGCGGGTAGGCCACCGGGTAGGCGTCGACGCCGGTGGCGGTGAGCCGGTCGAGTTTGGTCATGCGCACCCGGACCTGCTCGGGCCTGCGCGGACCCTGCTCGGCTTCGTCGCCGTCGGCGGTGTCGGGCGGGGAACCGTCGGCGTGCAGCCCGGCCAGGCCCGCGGGGACGGCCGGGGTGGTGCCGGTGTGCACGGCGGCGTCGGGTTCCGGGCCGAGCCGCGGCAGGAAGCCCTCGGCCAGCCCGCTGGCGGTCGCCACCCGCGGCAACTGCCTGCGCTCCTCGAACAGGATGAAGCGCGGCACCCAGCGCGGGTGGTACTTCACGTTCGACCGGTACAGCGCCTCGAGCTGCCACCAGCGCGAGAAGAACAGCAGCACACCGCGCCAGGCCCGCAGGATCGGGCCGGCGCCGATGCGGCCGCCCTCCTCGAACACCGAGCGGAACACCGCGAAGTTCAGCGACACCTTGGTGATGCCGTACTGGTCGGAGTTGAGCGCCAGCTGCGAGATCATCAGTTCCATCACGCCGTTGGGGCTGTGCGGGTCGCGGCGCATGAGTTCCAGCGAGACGCCGGTGCGGCCCCACGGCACGAGCGACAGCATGGCGTGCACCCGCTCGTCGTGGTCGACGGCCTCGACCAGCAGGCAGTCGCCGTCGAGCGGGTCGCCGAGCCGGCCCAGCGCCATCGAGAAGCCGCGTTCGGTCTCGGTGTCGCGCCAGGCGTCGGCGCGGGCGACGATGTCGGCGAATTCGGCGGCGGGGATGTCGCGGTGCCTGCGCACCCGGACGCTGAAGCCGTTCTTGCGCAGCCGGTTGGCGGCTTGGCGCACCTGCTTCATCTCGGGTCCGGCCAGTGAGAAGGTGCGGGTGTCGAGGATCGCCTCGTCGCCGAGGCGCAGGGCCGAGAGCCCGGCGTTGCGGTAGGCGGTCGCCCCGATCTCGCTGGCGCCCATCACCGCCGGCGCCCAGCCGAACCGGTCGGCCAGCTCCAGCCAGGCCTGGATCGCTTGCGGCCAGCCCTGTCTCGGCCCGATCGGGTCACCGCTGGCCAGGCAGACGCCCACCTCCACCCGATAGGTGACCGCGGCCTTGCCGTTGGGGGCGAACACCACCGCCTTGTCCCTGCGGGTGGCGAAGTAGCCGAGCGAGTCGGCCACGTCGCTGTCGGCGAGCAGGCCGCGCAGCGCCGACTCGTCCAGCCCGGTCATCGCGTTGGCGGCGCGCTGGGAACGCAGCAGCACCACCACCGCGGCCAGCAGCGCGAGCGCGCCGAACAGACCGAGCAGGAAATTCACCCACGGCCGCGGATGGCCGTCGAAATGCTCGTTGTCGACCAGCACGGCCGCGGTCACCCGGTACACCGCCCACAGCGGGCGTTGCGGGCCCGCGGGCAGCGTGCCCGGCGCGAGCTCGACCAGCCCCCAGCCGATCAGGCAGCCCAGCGTGAGCCCCGCGATCAGCACGCCCAGCGCCTTCCACAGCGCGCCCGGCCTGACCCTGGTGTAGAACTCCGACCGCGCCGCGATCAGGATCCCGATGACGACCAGGTGCACGACGCAGGCGACGAGCGCGTCCACATCGTCCTCGGTGAAGAAGTCGACGATGTTGGTCACCGTCCAGAGCACCAGGTAGACGAGGAGCAGCCACCACGCCACGCGTTTGCGGGCGGCGATCGCCCCGGCCAGCAGCCCGACGACCAGCGCCCACACCAGGCTGGTGTCGGGTGCGTCGAAGTAATAGGTGTCCACATAGTGGCGCGGGGTCTGGGTGAGATGCCGCAGCGCTGGTGAGAGGCTCCACAGGACGCACAGGACCGCGAAGACACCGAGCACCGACCCGGTGATGTGCGGTACCTCGGCCAACCTGCCCCGCCCGCGATGCGGAACGGCAGCGCGGTCCGGCGGGGCCACGACGGTGGGTTGCTGCTCGGCCTGCGTGAGGGTCACCGATCCAGTGTGCGCGCATCCCGACCGGTTGGGTATCGCGCTCGCCGCGGCGTGTTCGTCACCCCGGCGGCCGGTGGGGGCGGGTGCGCGCGGGTTTTCGTGGGGGAGTAAGTATTAGCGCATGTCGGAACCAGTCGATGTGCCGATCGATGACGATGTCATCAAACTCGGGCAATTCCTGAAACTGGCCAACCTGATCGATTCGGGCTCCGAGGCCAAGACGGTGATCGCCCAGGGTCTGGTGCGCGTCAACGACGAGGTGGAGCTGCGCCGCGGCAGGCAACTGCAGGTGGGCGACGTCGTCGTGCTGGCCGGGCACAAGGTGCGGGTGTCGGGGAACTGACCAACCCAGCCCCGCACGCCCGACCCCGAGGAGGGCAGGCCGCGTAGCGGCCGTCACGGCCGTCCCGTCGGTCAGGTGCCGTTGCGTAGGCGACGTAGGAGCAAGCAACGGTGCCTGACCGACGGGACTCGAGGGGCCGTGACCTCGAGCGCGCCAGCGCTCCGAAAACTCAGTCCTCGGCGCGGACCACGACGCCGTCGTGGTCGCTGTAGAGCATCTCGCCGGGGACGAAGGTGATGCCACCGAACTCCACGGTGACGTCCTTCTCGCCGCTGCCGGTCTGCGTGCTCTTGCGCGGGTTGGTGCCCAGCGCCTTGACCCCGATGTCGAGGGTGCGCAGGATCGCGGAGTCGCGCACGGCGCCGTTGACGATGACGCCGGCCCAGCCGTTGTCGACGCCGCGGCCGGCGATGATGTCGCCGACGAGCGCGGTGTGCACGCTGGCGCCGCCGTCGACGACGAGCACCTTGCCCTCGCCCGGCTCGCCCAGGGTCTGCTTGACCAGCAGGTTGTCCTGGAAGCACCGGATGGTGGTGATCCGCCCCGCGAACGCGGCCCGGCCACCGAACTGGATGAACTGGGTGTCGCAGCTGCGGATCTCGGGGCCGATCTCATCGGCCAGATCGGCGGTGGCCACAACATTCGCTGATTCGGTCATGGCCTGCATTCTGTCAGGCGAACGGCCGGATCGGGGTTTCAGGCACCGGCCTGATGCGCCTTGGCTATCTCGGCGACCAGGCTGTCGGTGGTGTGCTTCACGGCGATCTTGACGAACGGTTCGATCGTCTTACCGAGCATCTTGCCCGCGATGCCGCCGGGCACGAAGTACTCGATGGTCGCGTCGACGGTGCACAGCGCCTCGCCCTTGGGATAGAAGTGGAACGTCGAGATGATCTCGAAGCCCTTGATCGACTTGATGCCGATCACGCGGCCCTTCTCCCATTTCACGACCTCGACCCGCGACTTGAGCGAGGCGGGGCCGAGCTTCATGTGGCCGTCGAAGGTCGCGCCGAGCCCGTCGGTCTGCTCGGTGACCGGGACGAAGGATTCGATGCCGTACAGGAAATTCGGCAGGTTGCGGTAGTCGTTGACGTACTCGAACGCCGTCTCGGCGGACGCGGCGCAGTCTTCGACGATCCTCACTTCGGTCATGGCTGTCACTGTAGTGGGTTCGTACATCGTCCAACGAGGACGGACGCGACGGTGAGCGACGCCACTACGCGGTGCCGGCGAGGGTGGCCGCCAGGCCCAGCGCCACCGCCATCACCGACACGTCGACCACTGCGTTGCGCAGCGACACCTCGGCGGTGACCCGGTGATCGGCGGCGCGCCCGACCCAGGACCGCCGCCACCACCAGCCCAGCCCGACCAGCACGCACAGCACCGTGAACTTGGCCAGCAGGATCCGCCCGTACCCGGTGGACCACAGCGGCGTGAGCCCGCCGAGCCGGACCAGCCCGTCGATCAGGCCGGTGAGCGCGACCGCGAGCACCAGCGGCGCCGCGAACGCCGAATAGCGCGGCAGCGTCGCCGCCCACTCGCCGCGGGTCCGCAGCGCGACGGCCATCGCGAGCAGCAGGCCGAACCAGCCCGCCGCGGCCAGCGCGTGCACCGCAGCCAGCACCGAACCGAGCATCTGCTGGGACATGTGCCCGGTGATCGGGCGCAGGGCCAGCGCCACCGCCGCGAACACCACCACCAGATCGGCCGAGGCGGCCTCGCCCCGGCGGAAGGCGAAGGCCGCGTAGCAGGCGACGGCGCCGGTGCAGAACAGGATGGCGATGCCGATCTGCCCGCCGCTGAGCTTGCCGAGGAAGGTGGCGAACGCACCGGCGCCGAGCTCGGTCACCGGCACGCCGACGATGCTCGCCGCGTCGCAGACCAGCACGGTGAACTCGGCCGCGAACCAGACTCCGGCCAGCACCGTCACCGGCCGCCAGGCGACCGTCAGCCGGTCGTTGAGCCGGGGCAGCGCGGCCAGCCCGAGCACGGTGGCGCCCGCCGCGTCGGCGATCACCCTGGCGCACGCCGCGCCGGGAAATCCGCCGTCGCCGCGCAGCGCCCAGGCCAGCGCCACGCCCGCCACCGCCGCGACGACGACCGGCACCAGGACCCGCCACTGCCGTGGCGTCGTACCGGGCGCCCGGCGACCGGTCACCATCGACGGCTACTTCTTGCGACCGGACCGGCCGGCCAGCAGCGCGACCGCCAGACCGGCGCCGAACAGCACCACACCACCGGCGATGAACACCCACACCGGCATGCCGCCGGACTCGCCGTCGGCGTCGGCCTTGTCCTCGCCCGGCTTGGCGCCCGGCGTGCCGTTGCCCGCCTTGCTCAGGGTGAAGTGCCTGGTCCCGCTCACGGGATGACCGTCGGCCGAGGTGACCCGGAAGGCCAGGGTGTACTCGCCGACCGGCCCCAGCTCGCCCAGTTCCACGCTCACCGAGCGACCGTCGACGACGGCCTTGCCCTTGGACCACAGCCGCCCGTCCGGGCCGACCACGGTCAGCGACGGGAAGTTCTGCTGCAGTTCCTCGTTGAAGGTGATGCTGGCCCTGGCCGGTCCGACCTCAACGGTCGAGCCGTCCTCGGGCACGCTGCTCACCGCGCCGGAGTGCGCGCCCGCGCTGCCCGCCGCGGCGAACGCGCAGGCGAACAGCACGGCCAGCAGGCCGACGAGCAGCTTGCCCGACGACGCCGCGCGGCGCCGCTGCGCGCGCATCACGACCGCCGCGATCGGACGACCAGCCCCAGCCCGAGCGCCGCGGCGAACAGGCCCAGCGCCAGGCCGATTCCGCCCAGCCAGCGGGCCGTGTCGTCCTGTCCGGCCTCGGCGGTCGCGCCGGCGGCGACCTGGTGGTCACCGCCCTCGGCGCCGCCGCTCGCGGCGAGCGAGATCGAGGGGGCCGGGTGTTCGGGCTCGGCCCCGTCGGTGCTCGGCTGGTCCCAGGCGACGACCTTGCCGTCGCTGTAGGTCTGCTGCGCGGGGAAGTTCACCGTGTCCTGCGCGGGCAGCGGGCCCAGCGAGAGCACGAAGCGCTGGAACTGGCCGGGGCCCACCCCCGGGTTGCCCGGGTCGGCGGTCCAGCTGACCGCGACGGTCTCGCCCTTGTCGTTGCGCTCGACCTTCGAGGTCCAGCCTGGCATGGGCTCGGTCCGAACGCTTTTCAGGTTCGGCACGGTGATCCGCAGCGCCGTGGTGGCGGCGGTGTCGGATTCGGTCGGCACCTTGAAGGTGGCGACGGTGTACTTGCCTTGGGCGGCGCCGGGCGCGTCGACGGTCACGTGCGCGGCGGCCGTGCCGCAGGTGGCGAGCACCAGGCCGACCGCGACGGCGGCGGTGCCCGCACCACGGGTGATGAGGTTGTGCATGGAATGCCTTCTGTCCGAAGAGTTCTGTTGTCGTCTGGCTCAGGCGAACAGCGGCGGCGCGCGCGGACGGCGCACACCCTTCGGACGACGGCCACCGTGGCCGGCGACCTCGGTGCGCGCACGCACCGTGCGGCGGACCTGGGCGGAGCCGCGACGGAGCAGGGCACGCAGCGTGCCCGAGGCGACGAGATAGAGCCGCTCGGCGCCGAGAATCAGTGCGGCGCAGGCGAAGGCGGCGAGCAGATGGGCCGTGACCATCGGCGCGCTCGGCAGATGCAGGACGGCGAGGCCACCGCCGTGGTGATCGAGGGTGCCGGTCAGCGCGAAATGACCGGCCCACTGGCCGGCCAGCAGCGCGGCCGCCGATCGGGCCGGGGTGGGCAGCGCCCGGGTGGAACCACCGGCGAACAGCCCGGCGACCAGCGAAACGAGCAGCAGCAGCGCGACTTCCGCGGACCTGGGTACCGCGCCACCACCGAGTCCGTGCGCGGCGACGGCCAGCGCACCGACGAGGACGCCGCAGCCACCACCGCGCAGGCGGGCGGTGAGCTGCGGCGTGGTCACGGTGGGATCAGCGCACGCCGAGGCGGGCGAGCACGTCGTTCTCCAGGACCGACAGCTCGGCCGAGATGGAGGCGTGCACGGCCTTGCGGCGCGCGCCGGGCATCTGCTCGGCGGTGTTGACGGCGACGGTCAGGTCGGCCAGCCGGGACCGGGCGGCCTCGGCGAACTTCTTGGTGTCGGCGTCGCCGGGGGCGTCGGCGACGACCTTGTCCACCGCGGTCTGGGTGTTGGTGATGCGGGCCTGCAGCCGCGCGCCGTGGCCGCTGAACTCGCCGAGCTGATCGAGCCCGATGCCCAGCTGCTGCGCCTTGCGCGCGTCGAGCTGGCCGCGCACGTAGGTGGCGCCGCGGTAGGCCAGGGGAGTGAGGACCGGGACGAGGACCCGGGCGACGCCGATGTACTTGCGGACCTGGCTCGCGCTGAACAGTTCGCGATCGGCCTTGGCCGCGAGCTTCTCGGCGGCCTTCTCCTCGGCGTGCAGGGTCGCGATCTGGGCCTTGGCCACCTTCGCCTCGGTCTTGGCCTGAGCCTTGGCCGCGCGCCGGGTGGTGCGCTCGCCCGCCTTGGCTGCCTTGCGCTCGTTCTTGGCGCTCAGCTTGGCCTCCATCGCGGCTTTGTGCTTGAGCGCCTTCGCCTCAGCGCGTCGGCTGGGCCGACGCTTACGCTTGAACAACCCCATGAGATCCAGGCCCTCCGTCGTGCTCGCCAAGTCATGAGGCAGTGCCGTCGATAGCGGCCTGCCGTACTTCGTAGCGTAGTGGGATCAGGGTAGCGATTGGGCATTGTGTCGGGGGGAGGGACCATACTGCTTGCGTGCGTGCAGCCGAGGACGACTTCGACGGCGGGCCGGTGCATCGCCCGGCCCCCGCTTCCGCTGCGCTCGATCGAGGTACCGACGCCGGGCTCGCCGAGTCACGGATCGCCTTCCTGGACGCGCGCTCGCTGATCGGCTGCAGGCACCGCCTGCGGCTCGATGCCGAGCATCCCGGTGTCATCGCCGAGATCAGGGAGGACCCGGGCGTCCAGCAGCGCAGGGAGGCCGCCTCGGCGCACCGCGCCAAGGTGCGCGACGAACTGGTCGCGGCCGCGCCCGCCGACTGGGTGGTGATCGACTCGCGGCTGCGCGCCGGCGAGAAGGCCGCCGCCACGATGGCCGCCGTCGAGGCGGGCGCGTCCCGCATCTGGGGTGGCCTGCTGCCGCAGGAGGCCGATACCGGCCGCCGCGGCGGCGCCGAGTTCCTGCTGCGCGACGACGACCGCGGCGGCTACATCCCGATCATCGTCGTCAACCACAAGGTCACCGATCCGCGCAGGCCCGACCCGGCCGATTTCCACCCGCTCACCTCGGACCTGTTCCGCTGGCAGCCGCGCCGCGACAAGCACGTGAAGCTGCGCCCGCAGCCGCGCGACCAGCAGCGCCTTGCCCACCTGTACCGGATGCTGCAACGCCACGGCATGGCCAGCCCGGCCCTGGTCGGCGGCGCGATCGGCCTGGCCTTCGACCGCATCCTCATCCACGACCTGACCAATGTCCTGGCCGACTACGACCAGCGCTACGCCGACCGCATCGCGGTGGTCCGCGGCGAACTGCCGACCCAGCCGTCCAAGGTGCCCGAGTGCAGGCAGTGCCCGTGGTGGGTGCGGGGGGCCGACGGCTCGGCCAGCTGTGAGGGGCAGTTGGCGATCATGCGCGATGTCAGCCTGGTCGCCCCGGGCTCGCGCGCCGACGTGCTGCGCACGCACGGCGTGCAGACCGTCGACGAGCTGGCCGCCTGGTCCGGCGACGACCCCGACGACTGGCAGCACGGACCGTTCTCCGAGACCGTGGTCACCGCCCGCGCCTGGATCGCGGGCGCTCCGCTGGTGCGCCGCTACGACACGGTGAGCGTGCGCCGCGCCGACGTGGAGATCGACGTCGACCTGGAGAGCTACCAGGAGGACGGCGCCTACCTGTGGGGCACCCTGCTCGACGGCGTCTACCGCCCGTTCGTCACCTGGGATCCGCTGCCCACCGAGGACGAGGGCCGCTCGTTCGGCGAATTCTGGACCTGGCTGATGGAGCGGCGCGCCGAGGCGCACGCGGCGGGAAAAACCTTTGCCGCCTACTGCTACTCGCGCACCGCCGAGGACAAGTGGCTCTACGAGTCGGCGCGCCGGTTCGCCGGCAAGCCGGGCGTCCCCACGCACGAGCAGGTCCGCGCCTTCGTCGACTCGCCCGAGTGGGTCGACATGTTCCAGGCCGTCACCGACCAGTTCATCTGCCCCAACGGCAAGGGTCTGAAGAAGATCGCCCCGGTGGCCGGCTTCGGCTGGCGTGATCCGGAGGCCGGGGGCGAGGCGTCGATGGGCTGGTACCGCAGGGCGGTCGGTTACGACGCCGAACCGGACCTGTCCCAGCGCACCCGGCTGTTCGTCTACAACGAGGACGACGTGCGCGCCACCCAGGTGCTGCGCGAGTGGATGACCGAACGGGCCGTGGACGAGGTTCCCTCACTCACCGACTTCGGCCGGTAATAACATCGGGGGCGTGACAGAGCACGTCGAAACCCTCGAGTTCCAGGCCGAGACCCACCAGCTCCTGGAGCTGATGATCCACTCGGTCTACTCCAACAAAGACACGTTCCTGCGGGAGCTGATCTCGAACGCTTCCGACGCACTGGACAAGCTCAAGCTGGCCGCGTTCCAGGACAAGGACCTCGTCGCCGACACCTCCGACCTGCACATCGAGCTGGAGGTCGACGGGGACGCGCGAGTCCTGACCGTTCGCGACAACGGCATCGGCATGTCCCGCGCCGAGGTGGTCGACCTGATCGGCACCCTGGCCAAATCCGGCACCGCCGAACTTCGCCGCAAGCTCACCGAGGCCAAGTCCGACGCCGCCGCCGAGGAGCTGATCGGCCAGTTCGGCATCGGCTTCTACTCGACCTTCATGGTCGCCGACCGGGTCACCCTCACCACCCGCAAGGCGGGCGAGACCGAGGGCACCCGCTGGAGCGCCGCCGCGGGCAGCTCGACCTACGAGATCGACACCGTCGCCGACGCACCGCAGGGCACCGCGGTCACCCTCGAGCTCAAGCCGGCCGACGAGGACGACCACCTCTTCGACTACACGCAGGAATGGAAGCTGCGGGAGATCGTCCGCAAGTACTCCGACTTCATCGCCTGGCCGATCCGCATGCAGGTCGAGCGGACCGTGATGGAGGGCGAGGGCGAGGACAAGGTCGAGAAGACCATCGTCGAGGACCAGACCCTCAATTCGCAGAAGGCGCTGTGGACGCGCCCGCGCTCCGAGGTCTCCGACGAGGAGTACAAGGAGTTCTACCACCACGTCTCGCACGCCTGGGACGAGCCGCTCGAGATCATCCCGATGAAGGCCGAGGGCACCTTCGAGTACCAGGCGCTGCTGTTCCTGCCCTCGACCGCGCCGTTCGACCTGTTCACCCGCGAGCACAAGCGGGGTGTGCAGCTCTACGTGCGCCGGGTGTTCATCATGGACAACTGCGAAGAGCTGATGCCGGAGTACCTGCGCTTCGTCAAGGGTGTGGTGGACGCGCAGGACCTCTCGCTCAATGTGTCCCGCGAGATCCTGCAGCAGGACCGCCAGATCCAGATGATCCGCAAGCGCCTGGTGAAGAAGGTGCTCTCGACGGTCAAGGACATGCAGGGCGCCGAGGACCAGAGCAGGTACCAGACCTTCTGGTCGCAGTTCGGCCGGGTGCTCAAGGAGGGTCTGCTCTCCGACACCGACAACCGCGAAACCCTGCTCACCGTCTCGTCTTTCGCCTCCACCGCCTCGGAGTCGGAGCTGACCACGCTGAAGCAGTACGTCGAGCGGATGCCCGAGGGCCAGGACGCGATCTACTACATGACCGGCGAAAGCCGTGCGCAGGTGGAGAACTCGCCGCACCTGGAGGCGTTCAAGGCCAAGGGCCGCGAGGTGCTGGTGCTGACCGACCCGGTCGACGAGATGTGGGTCGGTTCGGTGCCGGAGTTCGACGGCAAGCCGTTCCAGTCCATCGCCAAGGGCGAGGTGGACCTGGAGACCGAGGACGAGAAGAAGGAGACCGAGGCCCTGCGCGAGCAGCAGGACAAGGACTTCGCGGACCTGCTCGGCTGGCTCGGCAAGACCCTCGACGAGGTCGCCAAGGAGGTGCGCCTCACCAACCGGCTCACCACCTCCCCGGCCTGCCTGGTGGGTGACGTCTACGACTTCACCCCGATGCTCGAGCGCATGTACCGCGCCTCGGGCCAGGCGCTGCCGGAGTCCAAGCGCATCCTCGAGCTCAACCCCACCCATCCGCTGGTCACCGGCCTGCGCGACGCCTACGACGCGCGCAAGTCCGATGCCGACGAGGGCAAGGTCCCCGAGCTCGCCGAGACCGCCGAACTGCTCTACGGCACCGCGGTTCTCGCCGAGGGCGGCGAGCTGAAGGATCCCGCCCGCTTCGCCCAGCTGCTCACCGAGCGACTGACCCGCACGGTCTGATCCGCGCGGTGGCGCCTGGTTCGCCGGGCGCCACCGCCGCGGATACTTCTCGCGCGAATGTGGTGCTGACCGGGCCGATCCGGTTCACCATGGAGGTATGGCGGGGCACGAGATACGGCGAGCACGGCCCGGGGACTACGACGAGCTGATCGGCGTGGTCGACAACTGGTGGGGGCGCACGGTGGTGCACAACCTGCCGCGGCTGTTCCTCGATCACTTCCATCGCACCAGCCTGATCGCCACCGACGAGGACGGAATCTCGGGTTTCCTGGTGGGTTTCGGCTCGCCCTCGGATCCCGACGTGGCCTATATCCACTTCGTCGCGGTGCGGCCCGACGCCCGCAAGGTGGGACTGGGCCGCACCCTGTACGACCAGTTCTTCGAGATCGCCAGGTGCGACGGCCGGAAGGTGGTCACCGCCATCACCTCACCGGCCAATTTCACCTCGATCGATTTCCATCGCAGCCTGGGCTTCACGGTCGAGGGACCGGTCCCCGACTACAACGGCCCCGGCCGTTCCCTCATCACTTTCGCCCGAACGCTGTGACGGCTCGCGACCCGAAAACGTAGTCTGGGCAACGAGATAGCGGGTTGCGAGAGGAACGTCGGGAATGTCGGAGGACACGTCGGTCGCGGTAGGGCCATGGGATCTGGTGGCCGAGGGCTACGCCGAAGCGGGGGCGGCGGTGCTCGGTCCGTTCGCGGCGCACGCCCTCGAATACGTGGAACTGGCAGCGGATTCCGAGATCGTCGACGTCGCCGCGGGCAGCGGGCTGCTCAGCCTCGCCGCCGCCGAGCGGGGCGCGCGGGTGCAGGCGCTGGACCTGTCACCGGCGATGATCGACCAGCTCACCGCCGCCGCCGAACGCGCGGGCCACACCTCGATCACCGCACAGGTGGGCGACGGGCAGCGGCTGCCCTACCCGGACGACGCGTTCGACGCCGGATTCTCGCTGTTCGGCCTCATGTTCTTCCCCGACCGCCCACGCGGTTTCGCCGAGCTGCGGCGCGTGCTGCGCCCCGGCGCCACCGCGGTGGTCACCTCGTGGGCGCCCGCGGTCGACTCCTCGCTCATGCGCGCGCTGTTCGGCGCGCTCACCGCGGGCGACCCGAATTCCTCGCTCCCGCAACCGAACGCGAGCAGCCTGGAGAACCCGGCGCTGTTCCGGTCGGAGATGAGCGAGGCCGGGTTCGAGGCGGTGACGATCCGTCCGCACACCGTCGAGATCTGCTTTCCCAGCGCCGCGGCCCTGTGGGACACCATGACCCGCAGCAGCGCCCCGCTGACCGTGCTCCGGCACGAGGTGGGGGAGGCGGAGTGGCAGCGGCGCACCGACGCGGCCGTCGAGCGGCTCACCGCCACCTACCGGGCCGACACCCCGCTGCGCACGACGGCGCTCGTCGGGACGGGAACGGCGCCCTGAGACGACGACGGCGCCCGGTCCTGGTGGACACGGGCGCCGTCGAAGGATGCTCTCGCTAGCGCGGGGCCATGCGCAGCGCGCCGTCCATGCGGATGGTCTCGCCGTTGAGGTAGTCGTGGCTCACGATGTAGTCGACCAGCTCGGCGTACTCGTCCGGACGGCCCAGACGCGACGGGAACGGCACGCCGGCCTCGAGGCCCTTGCGGTACTCCTCGGTGACGCCGGCGAGCATCGGGGTGTCGATGATGCCGGGGGCGATGGTGTTCACGCGGATGCCGAACTGGGCCAGGTCACGCGCGGCCGGAACGGTCATGCCGTGCACGCCGCCCTTGGAGGCGGAGTAGGCGATCTGGCCGATCTGGCCCTCGAACGCGGCCACCGACGCGGTGTTGATGACCACGCCGCGCTGGCCGTACTCGTCGACCGCCTCGGTCTTGGCGATGGCGTCGGCGGCCAGGCGCATCACGTTGAACGTGCCGAGCAGGTTCACGGTGATGACGGTGCGGAACAGCTCCAGGTCGTGCGGGCCGTTCTTGGACAGGATGCGCCCGGCCCAGCCGACACCGGCGCAGTTGACCACGATGCGCATCGGGGCGGGGCCCTCGGTGATCTGCGCGATCGCGGCGGCGACCTCGTCGCCGCTGGTCACGTCGGCCGCGATCAGGGTGACGCCGGCGGGGACGTTGTCGCCCGCGCGCTCGATGGACGCCGGGACGTCAAGGCCGAAGACGGTGGCGCCCGCGTCGGCCAGACGCTTGGCGGTGGCGGCACCGAGGCCGGATGCGCCTCCGGTGACGATGGCGGCGGAACCCGAAATCTCCACGATGGTCCTCTCGTTCGTGACGGCCAGTTGGCACGCTGTCAATTGGCACCCTAGCGGTTCGGCGGTGAGGCGCGCATCACCCCTCTCGCGGGCACCCGATTCCCTGCGAAAATACCAGCGAACAGCCCTGTTTTCCGGTGGTAGCGTGCCTTCATGAGAACGTTCACCGCGCCGTCGGTGGCCGGGCAGAAGGTCCTGATCACCGGCGCGGCGCGTGGCATCGGGGCCGCGCTGGCCCGGAAACTGGCCGCGCGCGGCGCCCAGGTGGCGCTGCTCGGGCTGGAACCCGAACTGCTGGCCGAGGTCGCCGCCGAATGCGGCGACGCGCCATGGCGCTACTGCGACGTCGCCGACCGCGCCCAGGTCGACCGGGTGGTCGCGGCCCTGGTCACCGAGCTGGGCGGGCTCGACGTCCTAGTCGCCAACGCGGGCATCGCCAAGCAGATGCCGATGATCGGCGGCGACCCGAGCGTGCTGGAGGAGACGCTCGCGGTCAACGTGCTCGGCGTGGCCTACGCGGTGCAGGCCGCCGGACCGCACCTGGCCAGGCCGGGCGGGTACGTGCTGATGATGTCGTCGATCTCCACCGCGGTGCAGCTGCCGCTGGCGGGGGCTTACAGCGCCTCGGCCGCGGCGGTCGAATCGCTGGCGGGCACCCTGCGCTGCGAACTGCGCCAGACCGGCGCCAAGGTGGGCGTGAGCTACTTCGCCGAGATCGACACCGACATGACCAGGCGCGGCTTCGGCACCGACGCCGCGCACACCGGGCTGCGCGAGATCAGCCTGACCGGTACCTCGCCGATCGGTCCCGCCGTCGACGCGCTGGTCCGGGCCATCGCGCGCAGGCGCAAGAGTGTGGTCTCACCCTGGTGGGTATCTCTCGTACTGCCGGTGCGACCCTTGGCACAGCTACTGGTGCAGCGGTTGCTCGGCAACCAGGTGGCCCGCGCGATCGAGATCGCGCGCACCGAGGAGGCCCCCTTCACCACCGACCAGCCTGCCCGACCACGGAGAATGGAACGGCAAGCCTGACCTCGAGCACGGAGTTCGACGATGAGCGATTCGGCATCCACCCTGCGCCAGCTCCCGCGCGGACGGCATCACCTCTCCCGGGAGGAAGTGGTCGCCTCGCAGCGGGAACGGATCCTCGTCGCGATGGGCGAGGCGATGACCGAGGGCGGCTACGTGGGTACGCCGGTCGCCGCCGTGCTCAAACGGGCCGGGGTCTCGCGCGAGACGTTCTACGAGCTGTTCCGCTCCAAGGAGGACTGCTTCGCCGCGGCCTTCGACCGGGTGTCCGAGCTGCTGGCCGACCGACTACAGGGCGTGATCGCCGAGACCGCCGACGCCGACGCGTTCACCAGGATGGACCGCATCCTCACCGCCTACTTCGACCACATGATCGACGACCCCGCCTCCGCCCGGCTGTTCCTGATGGAGGTGTACGCCGTCGGCCCGTCGGCGGTGCAGGCCCGGATGGAGCTGCAGAGCCGCTTCGTGGCGGTGGTGGCCGCCATGCTCGGCGCCCAGACCGACGAGCAGCAGTTCGCCTGCGCGACCCTGGCCGCCGCGATCGGCGCCATGGTGACCGGCAAGATCGCCGGTGACGATCTGGAGGGCCTGCGCGCGCTCAAGGAACCACTGATCGATCTGGCGCGGCGCTCGGGAGTCGTCTACGGCAACGCCTTCGCCGGCTGATCGTCAACGGGTGCCGTGTCCGCGGTATCCCGGCGGGTGAACCGCCATGCGCCGATACCGAGGCCGGTGACCAGCGGGACGAGCAACGCCAGGCCCGTCGCGCCCCAGCCGCCGAGGCCGGGCACGAACGCGTCCAGCACCGTCTTGGTCGCGAAGAACAGGAACAGCAGGCCGGAGGCGAACGCGATGCCGCGCTCGGGCAGGTGCTTGCCCGCGAGCTTGCCGACCAGGATCGCCAGGCCGCCCGCGGCGACCATGCCCGCCGTGGAGCCGATCCAGACGGCCAGCCAGCCGTTCTTCGAGGCCAGCGCGGCGGCGGCGAACATGGTGCGGTCACCGAGTTCGGCGAGCATGAAGGCCGAGATCACCACGAAGAAGGCGTTGCGGGTGCTCGGCGGTGGCGTGTCCGCGGCGTCGTCGGCCGAGCCGAGCGCGTCGCGCAGCGTCCACAGGCCGACGGCCAGCAGTGTCAGCGCGGTGACGACGGCGATGGCGTTCGCGGGCAGCGCGGTACCGAGGAAATGGCCGACGCCTGCGGCGATCAGGTTGACGGCGACACTCGCGACGCTGATCCCGGCCAGCACCACCCACCAGCGGTAGCGCAGCGAGAACGTCAGCGCCATCAGCTGCGATTTGTCGCCCAGTTCGGCGAGGAAGAGCACGCCGAAGCTCAGCAAGATCGTCGCGATCATGAATTCAGCTCCCAGGATGTAACTCCGGCCTGCGGCTGAAGAGTCGGGTGCGCCCTCAGCCACACCGGTCGACGGATCGGTTCGTGGCCGAAGGTCTCGCCCACCGGTGGTGACCGGTTCGCGCAGCCGGACCGCGCCGAATGCGGCGCCGATCAGTATGTCGACTGGGCGATTGCGGGCTACTCCCCTTCGCTGCTGTCCACCCTAGCCCGATAGCTGCCGGGATGCCAACTCTGTGTAAGCGAAATCGCAAAGGGCGCAATAAGTTTGGCTGAGCGGCCGAGATAGTTCGGTGAACCTGATTCCGGCGTCACGGAAGCCCGTTGCCACGCGTTCGCCGGACCGGGTTCGCCGAAAGTCTCAGGCCGCCAGCAACATCGCCAGCACGGCGGTGTCGGGATCGCTGATCAGATCCATGCCGACCCGGCTCACCAGCGAGGTCACCGTGCCGTCGAGCTCGGCCTCGGCCCACGCCGCGCGATGCTCGAGCCCCAGATGCGGCACGCCGGGCAGCAGCACGCAGCCCGACGCGGCGCCGACACACTCCGGCAGCGAGGGCCGGGTCTCCGACGGCGGATGCAGCATCAGCAGCGCGGGCGGCACGTGCGCGGCGAACCGGCCGGGCTCGATCGCTTCCGCACCCAGCACCGGCCCCTCGGCGAGCACCAGTCCGACAGTGCCCGGTTCCGGGTCGTCGGGCAGTTCCTCGCGCACCCCGAACACGGTCGAGGTGGTCAGCAGGCCGGGCATGGAAGCCACCCGCACGGCCAGCACCAGCACCTGCGCCCACTCCTTGGTGGTATCCGGCCACCGGCCCGACACCACGAATCCCTGCAGATGACCGCGCGCCTGGAACGGCGTGATCCCGATCGGACCCTGCGTCGTCATGATGGCCTCCCGATGCGCCCGGGGGCTGGTGCCCGTATACCTCAGGAATAGCCCGAAACCCATCTGGCACACAAGTACCACTGAGTGCTAGGAACGCGGCATAACACGCAAAGACCTCCCCACGGCAAAGCGGGGAGGTCCTTCACGAAACACGTGATCTCGCGCGAACATGGGTAACTCGCCGGGCACGCCCAGAAGGCGACACCCGCCGGCCCGCGAGCCCGGTCAGGGACTCGCGGCCCTACTCACGACCGGCAAAATACGCGGAGAGGCGGATCAGCCGAAGATGAGGCCCTTGCCCTGCGTCACCGCGCGGGCGAAGCGGTCCTGCACGTCGGCCCAGTTGACGACGTTCCAGAACGCGGTCACGTAGTCGGCCTTGACGTTCTTGTACTGCAGGTAGAAGGCGTGCTCCCACATGTCGACCTGCAGCAGCGGGATGATGCCGATCGGCACGTTGGCCTGCTGGTCGTACAGCTGGAAGGTCAGCAGCTTCTGGCCCAGGGTGTCGTAACCCAGGACGGCCCAGCCGGAGCCCTGCAGGCCGTTGGCGGCCGCGGTGAACTGCGCGCGGAACTTGTCGAACGAACCGAACTGGTCGTCGATCGCGGCGGCGAGGTCGCCGACCGGCTTGTCGCCACCGTTGGGGGAGAGGTTCTTCCACCAGATGGAGTGGTTGGTGTGGCCACCGAGGTGGAACGCCAGGTTCTTCTCGTTCAGGAAGATGGCGGCGTGGTCACCGGCCTCGCGGGCGGCTTCCAGCTTCTCCAGCGCGGCGTTCGCGCCGGCCACGTAGGCGGCGTGGTGCTTGGTGAAGTGGATCTCGTTGATCTGTCCGGAGATGTGCGGCTCCAGCGCGCTGAAGTCCCAATCGAGTTCAGGCAGTGTGTAGACGGCCACGATGTCCCTTTCCGTGTGTCGGGCTGTGTGCGCCCATTCGGTCGAGCACACCAACCATCATTCGTACACCCGCTCGCTGCAACCTCAGTCGTGCGGTCCCACATTCCCGCGAGCGAGCGGGCGGTGCCGAATTCCGGTTCCGGCTACAGCGGAGGGGCGACGTCGGCCTTGCTGGCCCTGGCGTCACCGGCGTCGTGCGCGGCCCACCAGCGCCGCCCACCGGCGACGAACTCGGCCATCGGGATCTCCCGGCCGCTCAGGTCGGTGACGGTGATCCGGTCGAACCAGACGCGGACGTCGAGCTCCCGCGGGTCGATGCCCTCCTCCTGGGAGAACTCGATGACGTGCGCGGCGATCCGCTGGTCGAGCACGGTGTCGAAGCTGAGCAGTTCGCTCCACAGCGCCCAGCCGCTGTCGTCGAGGTCGATGAATTCCCACCCGTGCAGGCCGCCGCCGCCGAAGCTCTCGATCGCCTCGTCGAGCTGGTCGAGCGACAGCGGCAGTACCTTCGCGTCGATGTCGTCCCAGCGCTGGATGCGCAGCGACGCGGCGACGCGGGTGACGCCGGTGAAGGTGAGCAGGACTTTCGTGTCGGTCGGTGCGGGTCCGTCGGCCGGTAGCGTCAGCACCTCGAGAGCGAGCTGCAGCCGCCCCGCCGCGGCGTCCACCTCCACTCCGAGACAGGTGGATTCGGACAAAGCGGTATTCAGGCCGTTGATGTCGAAACTGTCGAGTAGCCCCCTGCTCACGTTCATGCGCTCAGGCTACCGATCAGCCCGCCCAGATCCCAGGATTTAGGATTTTCTCTAGTTATGTCGTTTTTATGGAACCGAAACGGCCCGGCTCGCGTCCAAGTAGATGTCGGGATCGGTGCAGCCATCGAATCCCGACGTCAGCGGCGGACGGCCGCTCCGGGATGACAAGGAGGGGAGTCCCGGATCGGTCGTCCTCCCCGCTGACTTCCCGGGTTCCACCTCGGTTGATAGCAACCACCTCACGATTGTGTGCTGACCGATAGCTGAGACCTGTGGATCAAGTTGTGGATTCTGTGGATAACCGTGATCCATCCACAGACCGCGCCCAGGCTCGCCCGGCGTCGCTGTCGACATGGCAGGATCGAGGCGTGACGAGCTCCGATGTCCCCACGGTGCCGGTGGGTGCGGTACCGGCCGCGTTCGACGGCGTCGAACCGGTGGCCGGCATCCAGCTGCTCGACGTGCGCGAACCCGACGAATGGGAGCTCGGCCACGCGCCGGGCGCGATCCACATTCCGATGGTCGACGTACCGGCCAGGATCGACGAGATCGATATCGACGCCGAGGTGTACGTCGTGTGCAGGCAGGGCGGGCGTTCCATCGAGGTCGTGCGGTACCTGGCCCACATCGGGTACGAGGCGGTGAACGTCGCGGGCGGCATGGTGGCCTGGCAGCAGACGGGCCGCCCGGTGGTCGCCGACGGCGAGCACGAAGCGAAGATCTACTAGTCCGGAACGGGGTGCGCGGGTGAGTTCGGTGGTGCAACCATGTGCGCGCTGTGGCGCGCGGTGGGCCGTGCAGGGCGCGCCGATGCACTGGTGCCCGCGCTGCCGGGGCGTGCTGCTGTCGCCCGGCAAGGTCGACGCGCCCGCGTCGCAGCGCAACTACCGCTGGGTCGCCCGCAGGCCCGATCACCGCGCCCGCAAGGCCGCGGCCGCCACCACGATCGCGCCGCCCGGCCCCACCCCGCGCTACACCGAGATCCCGCGCTGGGGTCTGCTCGACCCGCCGCAGGCCCCCGCGCGCACGCCGGAGCGGCCGCTGCGCGGAATGGCCGCCTCCCGGGACGTCGCCCTGGTGCTCACCGCGCTGGCCTTCCTGGCCGCCGCCTGCGCCGAATACGGCCGATACCTGATCCTGCTGCGCAACCGCACCACGCTCATTCCCGGCTGGCTGCTGTCGATCTCGGATCTGTCGGTGTGGGTGTTCGGCATCATGGCGCCGCTGTGCGCGCTCGGCGCCGCGCTGGCGCTGGTCGCCTGGCTGATCGAGGCGCGCAAGGCGGCCTTCGCCGCCGTCGGCCGCCGCGATCCGCGCAGGCGCTGGACGCTGATCCTCGGCTGCCTGGTGCCGGGAGTGAATCTGATCTGGCCCGGCGTCTTCCTCACCGAACTGCTCGGCGCGCGGCCCGATCCGCGCGCGCTCAAGGCCGTGCGGATCTGGTGGGCCGCCTGGGTGGTCAGCGGCCTGATCCTGATCGGCGCCACGCTCTGGCGCGACGCCTCGACGCTGCAGGCCGAGGCCGACGGTGTCTCGTTCACCGCGTTCAGCGACCTGTGCGCGGCCGGTTTCGCGGTGCTCACCCTGTGGACGGTGCGCCTGCTCGAGGGACGCGACCTGCGTGGTCTGCCGCGCACGGCGCATCGCTGGGTGATGGCCGCCGATCCGGCGCAGATCGTCATCGCGCCGGTCCAGCCCGGTGTGCCCGTGACCGGGCACGATGAGTCCGAACGCGCGGATTCCGCCGAGACCGGCGAGAATACGCGGCAGCAGGAGGAGGTTGTCGCCAAGTGAGCCAGGGCAATCGCGCGCCGTTCGTCGTCGCGCACCGCGGCGCGTCCGCGGCGCGTCCCGAGCACACCCTCGCCGCCTACGAGCTGGCGCTCGAGGAAGGCGCCGACGGCGTCGAGTGCGACGTCCGGCTGACCCGCGACGGGCACCTGGTCTGCGTGCACGACCGCACCGTCGACCGCACCGCCGACGCCACCGGCCTGGTCAGCGAGCTGACCCTGGCCGAGCTGCGCGACATGAACTTCGGCACCGAGGACGCGCCGTCGGGCGTGCTGGCACTCAGCGACCTGATCGGCCTGGTCCTGGACTGGCGCAGCAGGCCGACCAAGCTGTTCATCGAGACCAAGCACCCGGTGCGCTACGGCGCCCTGGTGGAGAACAAGGTGCTCGCCGAACTCCAGCGCTTCGGCATCGCCACCCCGGCGTCCGCCGACCACTCGCGGGCCGTGGTGATGTCGTTCGCCGCCACCGCGGTGTGGCGGATCCGCCGCGCGGCGCCGCTGCTGCCCACCGTGCTGCTCGGCGAGTCCTCGCGATTCCTCGGCGGCGGGGCCGCGACCACGGTGGGCGCCACCGCGGTCGGCCCGTCGGTGAAGACGCTGCGCGAGCATCCCGAACTGGTCGACAAGGCGGCCGCGGCGGGCCGGGCCACCTACTGCTGGACCGTCGACGATCCCGACGACGTGAAATTGTGCGCCGACCTGGGCGTCAGCTGGGTCGCCACCAACCACCCCGGCCGCACCAAAGCCCTGCTCGCCGGGGTCTGAACTTCCGCAGGGTCGCGTGTGGCGACCGGGCCGCCCGGCCATAAACTCCTGGCGTGGGTAAAAGCAAGCGGAACAGTCCGAAGCCCGACAGTAATCGGGCTCAGCGTCTCGCCGAGCGGCGTGCGGCGCAGGAGCAGGCATCGGCGGCCCCGACGCGGCCGTTCGAGGGGCTTGCTGCCGAATGTGATCTGGTGGCGCTGCGGGAGTTCGTGCCGTCGGCGACCGCGACCTTGAAGCTGGCGCCCGGTGTCGCGGCGCAGCGCGAGGTGACGCTGGCGACCGTGCTGCCCGGCGCGGTGGCCGCGCTGGTGCGCGCGGGCGACGAGCCGGTGGGCTTCGTCGGCACGCAGATGCAGTACCAGGGCACCGACCCGAACGCCGACATCGCGGCGGCGATCCTGTGGACCCAGTCCGCCGAGCCGGGCGAGTCGCTGAACTCGGCCGACGCGGTCGAGGGCGGCCCGCGCCTGGCCGACGTGATCGATCCCGGCGCCGACCTCGAGCTCACCGTGCATCAGGACTTCGACTGGTGGGTGCCCGCGGGCGTGACCCCAGATCCGCAGGTGGCGGCCACGATCGAGCAGGCCAAGCAGGCGATCATGCCGTCGGCGCGGATCGATCTCGGTGCCGACGGCATCGGTGCGGCCTGGTGGGTCGACGCGGGCGAGAAGGCGCACGTGCGCTGGGTGCGTCCCGAGGACGAGGACAAGCTGATGCTCGCGCTGGCGCGCGTGCACGCGAGCGGCGGACTGCACATGGGCGAGGGCTCGCGCTTCGCCGGTTCGTTCCGCACGCACGGCCTGCTGGTGCCGGTGTTCGACCTCGATCCCGAGCGGCACCCCACCGAATGGGAAACTCCCGCACGGGAATTCGGGGCTCGGCTGGCCGAGGCGCTTTCTTCGGACGCGCCGATGACGGGCGAGGAGCGGCGTTCGCGCGACGGGCTGCGGTCGCGTCAGGTCACCCTGCGCTGAATCTTTCCGTCCTGAAATAAATGAAATAAGCCTCTTTCAGACGCCGGGTCGGCTAGGTTCACGCCTACGCCGACCGATCGGCGAAGAGGAAAGAGGCATCATGGAATTTCTCGGTTCTGTCGCCGGTATCGCCCAGATGGTGATCGGCACCATTCTCGCCAATACCGGCTCGGGTGGTTCCGGCTCGGGCTGGTAAAGGCTCCGGCCGGTGAAACAGACGGATTCGGCTCGCGTACGCGCGAGCCGAATCCGATCGGGCCGAAATATCAGACGCTGCCACCGGCGACGGACGGTGCGCCCGACGCGTCCTTCGGGGTGCTGAGCTCGCGCCACATGAACGCCTCCAGATCGAACAGGTTCGACCCGGCGCGATCGGCGATGTTGAGCAGTGTGGTCATGTGCGCGACTTCCTCGACCTGTTCCTTCAGGAACCACTGCATGAACTGCTCGCCGAGGTAGTCGCCCTCTTCGCGGGCGGTGCTCGCCAGCCGGATGATCTGGTCGGTGACCGTCTTCTCCTGGGCCAGGGCCAGCTCGATCGGCTCGCGGGCGGACTCGAAGTTCGACTTCGCCGCATCGATGCCGGCGATCTCGATGCTGATGTCGCGATCGAGGAAGTACTGCACGATCATCAGCGCGTGATTGCGCTCTTCGACAGACTGGGCGTAGAAGCGCTTGGCCAGCTGCGGCAGGTCGTTGTTGTCGAACCACACCGCAATGGCGATGTACTGATGTTCGGCGTTGAACTCATGCCGGATCTGGTCTTGAAGCAGGCTGTGGAATTTGCTGCGCGGGGGTTCCGGATGAATCGACATGGCCGCCACATTAGACCTGGTAAAAGGGGGTTGTCATCCAAGTGCAACCTTATTGAGGGAAGTATTTCCTAACCAAGTATTCCCTTACTGAAGGTGCCCTGTGCCAGCCATTTTCGGTCCCGTGTTGTCCACCGCGACCGCGCCCGCCAGCTCGCGCCGGATGAATTCCTCCACGTCGAAGAGATTCTCCTGCCGGTCGAGCACGGTGAGCAGCGTGCTGATCTCGGCGACGTCGGCCACCTGTTCCTGGAGGAACCACTGCATGAATTGTTCGCCCAGGTAATCCTCGGCGGATCTGGCCGCGGCGGCCAGCGCGCTGATCTGGCCGGTGGTGACGCGCTCCCGATCGAGCAGATACGCGATCGCGGCGCGCGGCGAGTCGAACTCCTCGCGCACCTCGTCGAGCCCGCCGATCGTCACCGCGACATCGCGATCGAGCAGATACTGGACCATCCGCATGGCATGGCCCCGATTCTCCGCCGAGCGGGCATAGGTCTGCCCGGCCAGCTGTGGCAGGCGCTGCGCGTCGAAATACACGGCGGCGGCCAGGTACTGCTGCGACGCGGTGAGTCCGTGCCGGATCTGCTCGCGCAGCAGCTCGATGAACGATCGGTCCTCGGACATGCCATCGACGTTACCGCGTCAGCAGGTCCTCGGGAATCTGTTGATCGTTGGCCAGCGCCTCGAAGAATCCGCTCGCCTTGGCCTTGTCCCAGAGCAGCACGTTGCCCACGTCGGTGTCGTCGAATCCGCCGATCGGCACGCTGGTGGTGACGGTGTCGCCGCGCATGGCCCAGCCGAGCGCGGCCAGGTTCCAGATGTGGTCGCTGTCGTCGACTTTCAGCGAACCCGCGACGCCGGTGGCCATCGGCCACAGCGAGAACGGATTGAGCAGGGTGCCGGTGCTGGTCGCCTTCTTCAGCAGCGCCGACATGAACATCCGCTGGTGGTTCATCCGGTCCACGTCGGCGCGCGGCGTGGCCCTGGTGCGCACGAAACCGAGCGCCTCCGGACCGGTCAGCCGCTGGCAGCCCGCGGGCAGGTCGAGCCCGGCCAGCGGGTCGACGATCGGCTCGTCCAGGCACACATCGATGCCGCCGAGCGCGTCGACGACGCCGGCGAAACCGCCGAAACCGATCTGCGCGTAGTGGTCGATGCGCACCCCGGTGGCCTCCTCGACCGTCTGCACCAGCAGCGGCGCGCCACCGAAGGCGAACGACGCGTTCAGCTTGTCCTTGCCGTAGCCGGGAATGCTGACGTAGGAGTCGCGCGGCAGGCTGACCATCGTGGTCGGCCCGGACGCCGGGATGTGCACCAGCATGATCGTGTCGGTGCGCTCGGGACCGGTGTCGCCGCCGGTCGAGAGTTCCTGCTCCTGATCGGTGGAGAGGTCACCGCGGCCGTCGGAGCCGACCAGCAACCAGTTCGTCCCCGGTGTGTCCGCCACCCGGCCGCTGTAGGAGGTCAAGGCCGGGATGCGGGTGAGCGAGTTGTCCAGGTGGACGACCGCCGCGATCAGACCGGCGATCAGCAGCACGATGAGCACCGTCATCCACCGGAACGGATGACGCTTGCGCCGCCGGCGCGGCGGCTGCGCCTGCCTGCCCGCGTCGGGCGGCGGCGGGGTGCGCCGGGGCGGGATCGGATCGTGGTGCGGGACCGGGCGCTGGGTCGGCGCGTGCCGCGGCGGCTCGCGGTGCGGCATCGGGCGCTGGGTGGGCGCGTGCTGGCGCGGCTTCTCCTGCTCGCGCGGCATCTGCGAGTACGCGAGCGGCTGATCACCGCGCCCGTCGCGGTGCATGACCTGGGTGGGCTCGATATGCGAGGCGGGTCGTTCCCGGCGCGGTGCCGGGTTGTAGCGCACCGTGGGGCCCTCGTCGGGGGCCGGACCGCGGTTGCCGTGGCGGACCGTCGGGTCCTCGCCGGGCGGCACCGGCCTGCGTGGCGGGACACCCCGGCCGGGCGGTGGCATGGCCGGACCGCCGGGGCGGCCTGCGTGCGGCGGCACCCGGCGCCTGCGCGGGTCGTCGCGCGGATCGTCGCCGTTCATCACTGTCGAACTCTACTGATCGTCGGGTGCGCGGGCAGGGTCTGCGCGCACGGTCTCTACTGGATACCCCGCGCGGCGGTCTCCGTTAGCGCGAAACGCGCGGATGTGGCGAGACTCGCCGGGAAAACCCCGCTCACGGCAGCCAGCCGACGCGTCCGCGCAACACTGTGTAGCCCAGGTAGGCGACCGCGTCGATGGTGGCGTGGGCCAGGATCAGCGGCCACAGCCGATTCGTGCGCTGCCAGTACCGGGCGAAGATCACACCCATCACGATGTTGCCCAGGCCACCGCCGAGCCCCTGATACAGGTGGTAGCTGCCGCGCAGCAGCGCCGAGGCGGCCAGCGAACCGTTCTCCGACCAGCCGAGCCTGCGCAGCCGGGTGATCAGATAGCCCACCACCAGCACTTCCTCGGCCACCGAGTTGGCACACGCCGACAGGATCAGCACCGGCAGCCGCCACCAGTGCTCGGTCAGCGAACTGGGCACGATGGTGACGCTCACCCCGAACGCGTGCGCGGCCAGATACAGCGCCAGGCCGGGCAGCCCGATCACCGCGGCCAGCACCAGCCCGGCCAGCACGTCGGTGCGCCCGATCCGGGCCAGGCCGATCAGCCGCGGCCCGATCCCGCTGCGCCACAGCAGGTACAGGCCCAGCGCGGCCCAGGCCAGCAGCCGGGTGATGCCGACCAGCTGGAACAGCATGTCGAGCAACGAATTGTCCGAGCGCGAGGCGTTCAGCGCCACCGTGCGCCCGCCGACGCCGCCCGGCGACAACGCCGAATCCAGCAGCGACAGCGCGGCGCTGATCCCGCTCAACCCGAAGGTGACGAGCAGGACGATGACGATCTCGACGCGGAGACCGAAGCGCTCGCGCTCGCTCAGCGGGGTGTCAGGGGGCTCGACGCGCATGTCGCGCAGTGTAGGGGCCCGCTCCGGCGGGCACCGGATTCAGATGCGGCGCAGGCCGTTCAGAAAGGGGCACCCAGCCAGGATGCGCACCGCCTTGCTCAGCGCGGCGACGTCGTCGGCGGGCGCGCCGAAGGCCAGCCGCACGTCGTGGTCGCCCTCGGCGCTCTCGACCCGCAGGGTCAGGCCGTAGCGGTCGATGGCCAGCGGATGCACCAGGCCGCCGCGCAGGCGAGCGGGCAGATGCCGCGACAGCTGGGCCACGATGTCGGCGTGGTCCTCGGCCATGTGCTGCAGCCAGGCGCTTTCCATCTCGCAGAACGGGTCGAGGGCGGCGGCGCGCAGGTCGCTGTGGTCGACCGATTCGGCGCCGGAAGCGTCGGCCAGCACCGCCGAGTTCACCATCACGCGCATCAGGGTGACTCCGTGGCCCACGTCCAGCAGCCCCGGATGCGGGAACTCCTTGGCGATTTCGATCGCGAGCGCGCGCTGGGCCTGCACCGGCACCTGGCGCACCCAGCCGCGCAGCCACACCAGGGCCCGGACCGGCTCGCGCAGCGGCAGCGGGGCGTGGTCGGTGAGCTCGAGCACCGCCGAGGTCTCGTTCGCCGTGGCGGCCAGCGCCGCCGCGATCGAGTCGGCGGGTACCGCGATCACCGCGTCGCCGCAGCGGCGCAGGTGATGCAGCGTGGTCGGTACCGGATCGATGCCGGGCAGCGCGAGCATCGCCGTCTCCGCGTGGGCGCACGCGCTGCGAACCCGCTCCGCGGTCGTCGGCGCGAGGATCGTGGTTGGGCTCGACATGACAACCTCCGCGAACTGATGATTAGGTAAACCTAAGCTAAGTTACGACGCCGGTTCGCGCAAGAGGACGCCCCGGTGAATCGGCGAATCCGGCGGATCTACGGTGGTCTGATGACGCACGACGACCACGGCGACGACCACCCGCCCACCGCCGAACCGGTGCTGGTGAGCCTGTCGGCCCCCGCCCGCCGCAGCCTGGTGGCCGGGCTGGTGCGCGCCCCCGGCGCCACCGCCGGCGCGGAAGTCGTCGACGTCGACATTCCCGACGCCGAGCTCGCCGCGCACCTGGTCCGCCTCGCCCACGCCGACCACGGCTTCGTCGCCCGCACCGCGCACGGCCCGCGTGCCGTCGCCGTCGTCGCGGCTACCGTCGCCGCCCTGTGCGGCGAGGACATCCCGACCGCCCTCACCGCTCCCGACCTCGATTTCCTGCGCGCGCTCAAGCCACCTGCGATCGAGGCGACCAGAACTGTGCTGCTGGCGGTCGAAACCGACGATGAGCAGGCCGTCACCGCCGCTCTCCGAGTGCTCGATTCATGAGCTGGGCCGACTTCGGACAACGTTCCAGCTAATCTTTCTGTGTGCCGCGTATTGCGTATTTCGGACCGTCCGGAACGTTCACCGAGATGGCTCTGGCGAAGTTCGAGACCTCGGGAGTCTTCGACGCCCCGGTCGAACGTGTCGCCGCGCCGAGCCAGGGCGCGGCACTGGACCTGATCCGCTCCGGCGACGTCGACGGCGCCGTGGTGCCGATCGAGAGTTCCGTCGAAGGATCCATCCCCGCGACCCTGGACTCCCTCGCCATCGGCCCCCGCTTGCAGATCATGGCCGAGACCGAGCTCGAGGTGACTTTCACGATCGTCGCGCGGCCCGGCACCGCCCTCGACCAGGTGCGCACGCTGGCCGCCTACCCGGTGGCCGCTGCCCAGGTCCGGCAGTGGGTCGCGCGCACGATGCCGCAGGCGCAGCCGTTCACCTCGGCGTCCAACGCCGCGGCCGCCGAGGACGTGGCCGCGGGCACCGCCGACGCCGCGGTGTCGACCGCGCTGGCCGGCGAGCGGCTCGGGCTGGTGGCGCTGGCCTCCGGCGTGGCCGACCACGAGCAGGCGATCACCCGGTTCGTCCTGGTCACCAAGCCCGGCGTCGCGCCCGCCGCCACCGGCGCCGACCGCACCTCCGTGGTGCTCGAACTGCCGAACGAGCCGGGCTCGCTGATGCGCGCGTTCGCCGAATTCGCCACGCGCGGTGTGGATCTGACCCGCATCGAGTCCAGGCCCACCCGGACCGCGATGGGCACCTACCGCTTCTACCTGGACTGCGTCGGCCACCTCGACGATCCGGCGGTCGCGGAGACACTGAAGGCATTGCACCGCACGGCGCGGGTCCGCTACCTCGGATCCTGGCCCGCGTCCGCGGCAGTCGGCACGCCGCCCCCGTCGGACGAGCCTGCCGCAGAATGGTTGACGCAGTTGCGAAAGGGGGTCGCCGACCTATGAGAACACCCGCCAAGCTGGTCCTGGTCCGCCACGGGGAGACCGAGGGCAACATCGCCAAGATCCTCGACACCCAGGTTCCCGGCCTGCCGCTGACCGAACGTGGTGTGGCACAGGCGAAGGCGTTCGGCGCCGCGCTCGTACGCGCCCCGCAGGTCCTCGTCTCGTCGGAAGCCTTGCGCGCCAGGCAGACCGCGAGCTACATCGAAGCCGCCACCGGCACCCAGGCACACGTCCTCGACGGCCTGTACGAAGTCCAGGTCGGCGAACTGCACGGCCGCTCGGACCGGGAAGCACACGAGTTCTTCCAGAAGATCTACCGGGGTTGGCATCACGGCGAGCTCGACACCAGGGCGCCCGGCGGCGAGTCCGGCCATGAGGTGCTCGAACGGATCGTGCCGGTGCTCGACGGACTGCGCGAGGAATTCCTCACCGGCGACGCCGACGGCGACGTGGTGGTCGTCAACCACGGCGCCGCCATGCGCCTGGTCGCGATGACACTGGCCGGGGTGGCGCCGCCGTTCACGACGAACAACCACCTCGACAACACCGAGACGATCGAACTGGTGCCCACCGAGAACGGCGGCTGGGAGTGCCTGCGCTGGGGCAGGTTCCTGCCGCCGTTCACGGTCAAGGCCGCGCCGTCGGCCGACGATCCGATGGGGTGACTACCCCAGGTTCTCGGCCTTCGCGGCCGGGAACTCGGTGCGGATCGGCAGCGACTCGATGAGGTCGGCCACCGCCGTGCGCAGGCGCGCGTTGGTGCCGGTGGCGATGGACGACCACTTCACCCCGTCGTCGGCGACGCTGGCCGTGATGATGAAACGGCCTGCGCGCGTGTTGAACACGGCGATGTGGTTGTCCTGGATCTCGCGGGTGCCGTCACCGTAGGCGACGCCGACGATCTCGGCGTAGGAGTGGATCTCCACCAGTGCCGAGGCCAGCGCCTGGGCGTCGGTGGCGGGCTTGCCGATCTTGCTCAGCCGCTCCACGGTGGTGGCGACGTCGCCCGTGTCGCCGAAGATCGGCGCGAGCGCCTCGGTGGGCGCGTTCATGCCGTACAGCTCGAGCGCCTCGGACTGACCGAGCGCGTGCAGTACCGCGCCGGGCAGATCGAGCCCGGCGTCGTCGATGACGAACGACTCCGGCCCGCGCAGGGCGACGACCGCGCGGTCGTCGCCCTGCGCCAGACAGAATCGGTTCACGTGGCCCTGGACCACCCACCGCAGCGCGATGATCCATTGCGGCCGGTAGAGCACCCGCAGGCGCTCGGCCAGCTCCGGCTGCACCACGTCACCGAACAGCAGTTCGCGTTCGGTGAGCGCGGCCTCGGCCACCTTCATGGCGGCGTCGTGCGCTGTGACGTTGTCATAGCGGCCCATGGCGTCGAGCACCACGGGCATCTCGTCGAACTGCAGCTTCTCCAGGAGGAACTGCATGTCGTCGAGCGAGAGCACGACGGCCTCGAGCAGCGACCCCCCGCCGCCCCCGCCGAGAATCGTCACTTGGCCGTGCCGGCGAGGTCGGAGCCGATCACGCCGTCGGCGGTGAAGCGGCCGTCGGTGAAGGCCTCGTCGGAGCGGCCGTAGTCGTTGGCCTTGTGCTCGTCGTCTTCTTCGTCGTTGGCGCGGCTGCCGAGCAGCGGGTTGCCCGCGGTGTTCGCGTTGCGGACCGGGGCGTTGTCGACGCGCGAGACGACCGACACCGGTGCGGCGGCGGCCGCGTTGGCGGCGGGCGCGCCCCAACCCTCGGGCAGCTTGAGCTGACCGGCGTTGAGGGTGACGTTGCCGAGGCCGGCCGACATGGTGGCCATGCCACCGGCGGCGGCACCGGCCGCGCCGAGGCTCGCCATCGCGGGCGCGGCGGCGGTGGTCGCGGGCACGGTCGCCGCGGTGGCGGCCGAGATCGCGGAGGCGCCGATGTTGCCCACCGTGCTGACACCGCTGGTCAGGACGCCACCGGCGACGTTCGCCGCCTGGGTGGCGGCGCTGACGACACCCGGGTTGGTGACGAAGGCCTGCGCGGCGGCGGCCGCGGTGGCCAGCGGGTCGCTGCCGAAATCGCCCTGCTGCGCGGTGCCCGCGCCGCTGGCGATCGTCGGCGGCATCGAGAACTCGCCGGGCGTGGTGACGGTGGCCGTGGTGGCGGCCTCGTAGGTCTCCATCACCAGCGCGGCGCGGATGTCCATGGCGTGCCGGGCGACCTCGGCCGCCTCGAACGCGCCGGACACGACGCCGGGCGGGTTGGCCGAGGCGGCGACCGCGGTGTTGGTGGCGGCGATCTCGGGCAGGCTCGGCATCGCGATGGAGGCCACGGTGTAGGCGGTGGCGTTGGCGGTGGCCTTGGCGCTCATGGCCGCGGCCATGATGCCCTGCTGACCCGCCCAGGCGCCGAACGGCGCCAGCTTGGCGAGCACGGCCATACCGTTGACGCCCTGGAGGCCGACGCCGACCTCGGCGATCACGCGCGTGACGGTGAACGCGGCGTCACCCCACGCGGCGGCCAGCGTGCCCCACGACGTGGCGGCGGCGGAGATCGGGACGGCGTGCGCGCCCGTGTTCAGTGTGGTCGAGTTGACTTCGGCCATGCGCGGCAGCCAGAAGACCCCGGTGATCCCTGCGGTCATGCTTGTTTCTCCCCTGAATGAATGATCGTCGACGGATCGGGTACGACTACACCTGGATGGCGGTGATGGCCGCCCCCTGAGCCACGTCTTCGACGATGTTGGTCGCCAGCTGCGTGCGCAGTGTGGCCGCCGCGTGGTGCAGCTCGAGGATGCCCTGGGCGACCGAGCTGTCGTGCGTGGACGCGGCCTTGTTGAAATGGCCTGCGGCGAGCAGCGACACCTCTTCGGCTCCCGAGGGGAGCACGTGGGTTGTCGGCCCGGCCAGACCGGCGGCGACGGCGAGCCGCTCGGCGAGCAGGTCCAGCTCCGCGGCTGCGGCGAGGACGATTTCAGGCGTGATGAGAACGTGTCCGACCATGACCCGACTCCTTCTGGTGGCGACTATCGGGAACCACGAGAATTCCCCCTACGAGTGATAGGACGCGAGAGCGGGTCGTTCGGTTCCATCGATTCCCCACCCAGTTTCGCTAGCCCCATCCCAGCTCATGCAACCGGTCGTCGTCAATCCCGAAATAGTGTGCTATTTCATGGATCACGGTGATCGCTACTTCCTCGACCACCTCGTCGTCCGTGTCGCAGATATCGAGAATAGCCTCTCGATAGATGGTTACGGTATCGGGCAGCGAACCCGCGTAGTAGCTGTCGCGCTCGGTCAGCGCGATCCCGTGATAGAGCCCGAGCAGCGAGGGCTCCTCGTCGTTTCGGGCCTCTACCAGCACGACCACGTTGTCGATGGCTTCGGTCAGCTCCGGTGGGATCAGGTCGAGCGCGTCGCCGACCAGCTCCTCGAACCGCTCCTCGGACATCCGCGCGGGCACGGTCACCGCGGTTGCGGCTGCGGGGGCAGCGGAGCCGCGCCGGGCAGCGGTGCCGGGGTGGACCGGCCGGTGTTCGGCGGCGGCACCGGGGCCTGGCCGTCGATCAGGATGTCACCGCGCGCCGAGCCGACGATCGCGGCGAAACCCTCACGGTCGGCGCCCTTTCCGAGCCAGCAATCCAATTTCTTGCTGCCGGCGAGCCAACTGGTCGGTTCCAGATAGTCGAAGAACAGCGTCAGCGTCTTGTTCCGAATGGCGTCGGGGCTGCCCAGATAGTCGGAGGAGAGCCGGTTGCATTCGGACTCCACGTACTTGTCCTGGTCGGCCTCCGAGGGCGGTCCGCCGGTGAAGTTGGCGGCCAGGTCCACGGTGCCGACGATCTCCACCGCGTGCGGCTGGGCGCAGTCGACCGGATCGGTGGGCAGGTTCTGGTTGATGCCGAGGCAGGTGCCGACGGCGTGCACCTTGGACTGGTCCACCTTGGTGACGCTGCCGGTCGCGGCCGGGCTGGTCGCGGTCGCCGCCACCTGGAGGCCGCAGCGCAGCGTCCGGTCGCCGTGCTGCCAGCCCGCCGGGCTCGGCGACATCACGTTCACCATGTACCGGCCGCGCGGATCGAAGCGGCCGCCCAGGTACTGCTGCACGGCCGGGACGCAGTGCTCGTCCCTGAGCTCGGTCATCCGCAGCGAATCGGGATGCCTGGTGCCGCCGCTGAACTCGCGACCCGGGTAGGCCGACAGGTCGATCACCCCGGCGACCTCGAACAGGTGCTTGTCCTCGCAGCTCACCTTCACCAGGTCGCTACGGTCGGACCTGGTCCAGCTCAGGCAGTCGCCGACGCCCGCGCTGCTGAACTCCTTGTCGCGGACCACGGGCTCGGAACCGGGCTGATGCGCCTCCAGTCCCTTCTCGTTCTCGAAGCCGGTGATCGTCATGGTCACCGTGGCCGCGATCACCGCGCCCAGGGCGCCGATCAGCAGCCCCCACCGCAGTTTCTTCGCCGACAGGTGCAGCGGGCCGCCGCCGTCGCCCGGCGCGGATCCCTTGGCTGGTTCGCTCTGCTGTTCAGACATCGCGGTCCATCATGGCAGCGTGGTCGCGGCTGTGCCACGAACTCCGCCCCGGAACGCCCATGACGGGCGGCCCGGGGCCGGGTCGGGTCAGCCGCGCAGGGCGGAGGCGAAGATGCCGGGCAGCCGGGTCGGCTTGCCGTCGCCGTAGAAATCGGTGAGCTTGCGGCCGGTGGCGGTGCCGGTCTTGTTGGAGACGAACCACGGCGGCTTCGGGCTCAGCGTGAACTCACCCTTCAGCAGCGCGCGCGGAGCGGGCCGGAACGGGCCGCGGACCACGGTGCGCTCCACGTCGTCGAGCAGGAAGGCGTTGTGGACGACGCCGATGCCGCTCTGGATGTCGTCGAGGGTGTGGCCGGGGAAGGCGCCCCAGCTGGCCCGCGGGGTCAGGAAGGCCAGGCCGGTCCAGGCGTTGAGCGCGACGGTGCCGTAGCGCAGGTTCTCGATCGCGGTGTCCAGCGCGCCACCGAGCTCCTTGATGGTCGCGGGGTCGGCGATGATGTTGGCGCCGAGCGTGCCCATCAGCTCGTCGTTGGCGAAATCGACGGCGCCGCTGAGGAAGCTCGCGCCGGTGCCCGGCAGCTCGACGACGCCGAGCACGGGGGAGAAGTACTCCGTGCGCAGCAGCGGGGTGTCGGCGGTGGGCAGGTGCTCGACCAGGACCCGGCCGTTGGCGCGCTCGGATCCGGGGTAGGCCGCCACCGCGCCCGCGACCCGGCCGTCGCTGCCGGGGTAGTAGGCGGTGCGGGCGGGCGCGTTGTCGATCGCGGCGCGCAGCTCGGTGAGGAACTGCTCCTTGAGCGGCCAGTCCGCGCTGAGCACCACGGTCTGCGCGGCCACGCAGTTGTAGCCGCCGTTGTGCAGGCGCTGGGTGGCCACGTGCTCGGCCTGGAACTTCAGGTCGGCCGCCGACCAGTCACCCGGGATCACGATGCACGGTGCGACGCCGCCCAGTTCGCTGGTGATCGGCTTGGCCAGCTTGGGTTCGCCGGTCTGCTTGCGCTCGGCGCCCTCCGCGCCGGAACCCCAGACGATGGCGTCGTGGGTGGGCGCGCCGCCGGTCATGTGCACGTGCGCGACCAGATCGTGGTTCACCAGGTAGCCGCCCTCGGCGGCGCCGCCGGTGAGGATGCGCACCACGCCGAGCTCGATGAACGGCGCGAAGATCGCCTGGAACACCGGCAGCAGCGGGTCGGTGATGGGGTTGAGCTTGAGCGCGACGACCCGGTTGTTGGCGTAGAGCTCGTAGAGGGTGTCCAGCGGCGCGATCGACATGATGTTGCCCGCGCCGAGCACCGCGCCGACGCCGCCGGTCGCGGCGGGTTCGAGCTGGGCCAGCCCGGCCTTGCGACGCGCGGTCGCCGCGTCGACGCCCGGACGTAGCCAGACGTCGGCGCTGAAGCCGCTGAGCAGCAGCTTGTCGTAGACACCGTGCGGCAGCGCGGGCACCGACACCCGCCCACCCGGCGCGGTCCCCAGTTCGACGCCGTCGAGCGGGCTGACGCCGCGTTCGAGCGCGCCCAGCGACTCGGCCAGCGCCTGCGCGCCGGCCAGCATCGTCATCGGGCCCGACATCCACTCCTCACCGAGCAGCGGGCTGTCGGCGTCGAGTTTCTTGATCGTGCGGGCCGCGGCCACCCAGGCCTCGGCGTTCGCGGCGGTGCGCGTATGGAGTTCCTCGAGCAGTTCGCGGCGACGGCGCAGGTCGGTCGCGGCCCAGGTCTTTTCCCCCTGTGTGAGATCAGCGAGCGCGGTGTCGATGACGGCGGTGTCGAAAGTAGTACTCACACCGCAACTATGCTCCTGTTCGGCCCGGAAGGCATAGGCCGCCGAATTAAGAGTTGCGTAAACTACTAGGCTGTTTTCTCATGATCGACCTCCGATTCCTGCGCGAGAACCCGGAAGCCGTCCGAGCCTCGCAGCGGGCCCGCGGTGAGGACCCCGCACTCGTCGACGCGCTGCTCGAAGCCGATGCCGCGCGCCGGGCCGCCGTCGCCACCGCCGACACCCTGCGTGCCGAGCACAAGGCGATGGGCAAGGTCATCGGCAAGGCGAGCAAGGAGGAGCGCCCGGCCCTGCTGGCCGCGGCGACCGACATGTCGGCCAAGGTCAAGGAGGCCGAGGTCGCCCAGAACGCGGCCGACGCCGATCTCGACGCCGCCCACCGCGCCATCTCGAACGTGGTGCAGGAGGGCGCGCCCGCGGGCGGCGAGGACGACTACATCGTGCTCGAAACCGTCGGCACCCCGCCGGAATTCGACTTCGAGCCCAAGGACCACCTCGAGCTGGGCGAATCGCTCGGGCTGATCGACATGGAGCGCGGCGCCAAGGTGTCGGGCTCGCGGTTCTACTTCCTCACCGGCCACGGCGCGCTGCTGCAGCTGGGCCTGCTGCAGCTGGCCGCGCAGAAGGCGGTGGCCAACGGCTTCACCATGATGATCCCGCCGGTGCTGGTGCGCCCGGAGATCATGGCGGGCACCGGCTTCCTCGGCCAGCACTCGGCCGAGGTCTACCACCTGGCCGACGACGATCTGTACCTCGTCGGCACCTCGGAGGTGCCGCTGGCCGGCTACCACGCCGAGGAGATCCTCGACCTGAGCGAGGGCGCCAAGCGCTACGCGGGCTGGTCGTCGTGTTTCCGGCGCGAGGCGGGCAGCTACGGCAAGGACACCCGCGGCATCATCCGGGTGCACCAGTTCGACAAGGTGGAGATGTTCGTCTACACCACCCCTGAGCAGGCCGATGCCGAGCATCAGCGGCTGCTGGCGTGGGAGCGCGAGATGCTGGCCGCGATCGAGGTGCCCTACCGGGTCATCGACGTGGCCGCGGGCGATCTCGGCAGCTCGGCGGCGCGCAAGTTCGACTGCGAGGCCTGGGTGCCCACCCAGCAGACCTACCGCGAGCTCACCTCCACCTCGAACTGCACCACCTTCCAGGCGCGCAGGCTCGCGGTCCGCTACCGCGACGAGAACGGCAAGGCGCAGATCGCGGCGACCCTGAACGGGACGCTGGCAACCACGCGCTGGATCGTGGCGATTCTGGAGAACCATCAGCAGGCCGACGGTTCGGTGCGCGTACCGGCCGCTCTGGTGCCGTTCGTCGGCACCGAGGTACTCAAACCGTAGAGCTCTTCACTGTTTGCCGGAATCCGAATTGTGGATGTGGCAAACGCCCTGACCGAACAACATCTAGGCTGGTGCTCGTGCGAGGAATCGGGGCGCGCGGCGATACCCGAACCCGGGTGCGGGCGGCATCGGCGTTGGCGACGGCAAAGGTCATGGCCAGGACAACGGGGGCGTTCTACGTCCTCGGCGGGGTCCTCGGCCTGACCATCACTGCCATCGCACCGGGCGACGACGGGAATCGGCTGCTGGTGGGCACCGCGGCGGCGGTCGCGCTGGTGCTCGGGCTCACGCTGCTGGCCTGGGGCCCGCGCATGCCGCATGCCCTGCACCACCTCTACCTGGCCACCGCCACCGTCCTGGTGACGATCGCGGTGCACGACTTCCCCAACCTGGTCGGCGGCATCACGCTGGCCTCGTTCTATGTCTTCGTCGCCTGCGACGCGGCGCTGTTCTTCGCCTGGCCGCAGGCCGCGGCCCATATCGGCTTCGCCATGGCGCTGTGTCTGTGGGTGCTGCCCGATCGTGGCCTGCCCTGGTGGTCGGGCATGATCCCGGCCGGCGTCACCTTCGGCGCGGGCGTGGTCGTCGGCATCCTCACCCGGATGGCCTCCGACGCCGACATCGACGTGCTCACCGGCCTGCTGAACCGGCGCGGCTTCGAGAAGCAGCTCAACCCGGCGATCGACGCGGCCGGGCGCGGCGGTCAGGGCCTGGCGCTGGTGCTGGTCGACCTGGACCGCTTCCAGAAGATCAACGACCATCTCGGCCACCGGGCCGGCGACGCGGTGCTGCAGCGGGTCGCCGACACCTGGCTCGACCTGCTCGCCCCCGATCAGATGCTGGCCCGCTTCGGCGGCGACGTCTTCGCCCTGCTGCTGCCCGGCACCACCGAGCAGGCCGCGATCCTGCTCACCGAGAAGCTGCGCGCGGCGGTGACCATGGGCTGCTCGGCCGGTGTCACCTCGTGGCAGCCGGGGGAATCCGGCTCGCTGCTGATCAGCCGTGCCGACGTGGGGCTGTACCGGGCCAAGCAGGCGGGCCGCAACCGCACCGTGCTCGAGTCGTCGCGGCAGCTGCCGCTGGCGGTGGAACTGCGCGAGGCGATCGACCGCGGCGCCCTCGACGTGCACTACCAGCCGATCGTCAGCCTCACCGAGGACGGCGGCCAGGCGGTCGGGGTGGAGGCGCTGCTGCGCTGGTCGTCGAACGCCCAGCCCGAGGTCACCACCGAGGGCCTGATCCGGGTCGCCGAGGAATACGACCTCATCTCCGACCTGGACGAGCTGGTGCTGCGGCGCGCCTGTGCCGACGCGGCCCGCCTCCAGGAGAGCTTCGCCTCGCTGGACCTGACTCTCAACGTGAACGTCTCCGGTCTGGAACTGGCCGAGCCCGACTACGCCGAGCGGGTCGCGACCATCCTGTCCGACACCGGCTGGCCCGCCGAGCAGCTGGTCCTCGAGGTCACCGAGAGCGAGCTGGCCGCCGAGTCGCAGACCGCGATCACCAACCTGCACACCCTGCGCGACCGTGGCGTCCGCATCGCCATCGACGACTTCGGCACCGGCTACTCCTCGCTGAGTCGCCTGGCCACCATCCCCAGCGACATCCTCAAGGTCGACCAGTCCTTCGTCGCCGCGATCCGTTCCGATTCCCCCGCTCCGCCGCTGCTCGGCGTGATCGCGGCGCTGAGCAAGTCGCTGGATCTGCAGGTCATCGCCGAGGGCGTGGAGACCGAATACCAGGCCGCGGTGCTCACCGAGCTCGGTTTCGCGCTGGCCCAGGGCTACCACTACAGCGACTCGCACCCGGTCTCGGAGCTGATCAACGACCTCAACGACGGTCAGCCCAAGATCGGCACGTCCGACGACGATTCGCTGTCCGAGAGCGGCTGGATTCCGCTCGGATAATCGCTTGACGTGAGGCCGGGCGCCGGCGAACCATGAGGAGCATGCGCCTGCTCGTCTACGGTTGTTGATCTTCCGAGCTCCGTCGACTCCTCGCCACGGTGGTGGCCTTCTTGACCCGTGAGCCGGTCGGGGTGCGCGGTGTCGCGATTCGCGCGGTCCTGTTCCGGGGCACGCGTGACCTGCTGCCGATCTACGCCCTCTACGGCGTGCTCTTCGCCGACTACGGCCTGAGCACCGCGCAGATCTCGCTGCTGCTCGCCCTGTGGTCGGTGACCGCGTTCGTCCTCGAGGTGCCGTCGGGCGCCTGGGCCGACACGGTGTCGCGCCGCGCGCTGCTGGTGCTGAGCTGCCTGCTGCAGGCGACCTGCTTCGCGCTGTGGATGCTGGTCCCCTCGTTTCTCGGGTTCGCGCTGGGATTCGTGATCTGGGGTGTCGCGTCGTCGCTGGAATCGGGCACCTTCGAGGCGCTGATCTACGACGACCTGGTGGCCCGCGGCGAACCCTCGGCCTATGCCTCGATCATGGGCTGGGCGCGCGGCGCCGCCGAAACCACGGTGCTGGTGGCGATTCTGGTGGCCGCGCCCCTCTTCGCCCTCGGCGGCTATCCCCTCGTCGGCTGGGTCAGCGTGGCCATCGCCCTGCTGCACACCCTGACCGCGGTGGCGCTCCCGAGCCCGCCGGTCGCCATCTCCGCCACCGCCGTCGACGACCTCGACGACGAACCCCCACCGCCGGGCCCGCACCGCGTTCCCGCTGCTACGCCCGGTTACCCCCGCCCGCCGGTTCCCACCGAGCCGGACCGGCCCGATGGCGCGGATCCGCGTCCGGATGGCGTGGTGACCAGCGCGGATAGCGCCCAGGCGGGCGGACTCGTCGACAACGGGGTCGCGTCGGTCAGCTCCGTCCCGAAGACCGGGGTCCGGTCGGCGGCGCCCACCGGTCCGGCGCGCTATCTCGCGATGCTGCGTACCGGTACCGCCGAGGCGTTCCGCGTCCGGCAGGTGCGGCGCGGCGTGCTGCTCGGTGCTCTGCTGTACGGCGTGACCGCGTTCGACGAGTACTTCGGTCTGCTCGCCGTCTCCGGCGGCTCGTCGACCAGCATGTCCGCGCTGCTGGTCGGGGTGACGGTGGTGGGGTCGCTCGCCGGTTCATTGCTGGCCGGCCGCACCGAGATGGTGTCCGCGCGCCGGCTGGCCGTCGCGCTGTTCGCCGCCGGGCTGCTCTTCATCACGGGGTCGCTGGCGGTGGGCGCCGCGCTCACGGTGGGGCCGGTGCTGCTGTGGGCGGGGTTCATCGGGATCGGTATCGCCTACGGTGTGGATTTCGCCATCGAGGTGGTGGCCGGGGCGCGGTTGCAGGCGGCCATCGCGGGCCCGGCGCGCGCCACGGTGCTGTCGTTCTCCGGGCTGCTCTCCGAGATCGTGGCGCTGCTGGTGTTCGGCTTCGTCGCCGCGGCCACCCAGTGGCTGACGATGTCGGCGACGATCGCGCTGCTCGGCACGGTGCTGCTGGTGACCGCCCTGCTCACGCCGAGCTGGCTGCCGCCGCGCGTCGAGGACTAGTCACCACCGCAGCATGGGCAGCGGCCGGACCGGATGCCGCACGCCGTGCCGCACCGCGCTGCGCACCAGGAACCGATGGAACCCGCGATAGGGGAACCGCTCGACCACCGCGCGGACGAAGGCCGCGTCGAGCCCGCTCCGGAGCAACCCGTGGCTGACATCGACCCGATCGGCGATCCGGAACGTCTCCACCAGCCGGTCGGCCCGCGGCCGCACCCCGTGATGGTCGAACACCATGGTGCGCGCCAGATCCGGCTCGGCGATCCCGAGCTCGGCCGCGAAACCGTCGACGAGCGCGGCCGACGGCGCGAGGTAGTCGAACGTGCCCGCCGTCCAGATCCCGAGATCGTGCACCGCCCAGGCGAGGGCCGCCGCGTCGGGCAGATCGGCACCGAGCAACGCGGATTGATAGTTGGCGCACCGGTAGACGTGATGGCGATAGGTCGTCTCGTCCGCGCCGAGCGCCGCACGATGCCTGCTCAGCACCACTTCGATCACCGGATGCGACGTCACCGCGACCGCTGTCATCGTTGCCACCCCCTGACGATTCCGGACGACGGCACCGGGCCGGGTCTACTGTCGAAGGCTACGGCGGAGCTGACGAAAGGGCACGGTGGTCGGGCGCAACGGACTCGGATTGTTCTTCGGATTCTGCATCGGCGCTGGTGTCGCCGTGCAGGGCCGGATCAACGGCGCACTGGGCGCCGAGCTGGGCGACGGCGTCGCGGCCGCCACCATCAGCTTCGGGACCGGTCTGCTCGCCCTGCTGATCGCCGTGGTGCTCAGTCCCGGCCTGCGCGCGGGTCTGGCGCAGGTGCGGACCGCCGTGTCCGCCGGGGAGTTACGGCCGTGGCAGCTGCTCGGCGGCCTGTGCGGTGCGTTCTTCGTCGCGAGTCAGGGACTCACGATCGCCGCCATCGGTGTCACCGCGTTCACCGTCGCGGTGGTCGCGGGCCAGCTGCTCAGCAGTCTGGTCGTCGACCGGCTCGGCCTCGCCCCCGCCGGGCGCACCCCGATCACCCCGTGGCGGGTGGTCGGCGCGATCCTCGGCATCGGCGGTGTCCTGCTCGGGGCGGGCGGCCATTCCGCCCCAGCGACCGCGGTGACCGGCGTCCCCGACATCCCGTTGCTGCTCATCGCCATACCCGCGCTCGCGGGCATCGGACTGGCCTGGCAGCAGGCCGTGAACGGCCGGGTCGGCGAGGTGGGCGGCCCGTTCTCGGCGACCCTGGTGAACTTCGCCGTCGGCCTGGCGGCGCTGTGCCTGTTCGATCTGGTCACCCTGCTCACATCCGGTCTGCCGGAGCGGTTCCCCACCGCGCCCTGGCTGTATCTCGGCGGCCTGATCGGGGTGGCCTTCATCGCCCTGGCCGCCTACACCGTCGGCCTGATCGGCGTCCTCCTGCTCGGCCTGACCTCCGTCGCGGGCCAGCTCGTCGCCTCGCTGATCCTCGACGCCATCGACGGAAGACTCTCCACCGCGGCCGTTCTCAGCTGCGTCGTCGTCCTCGTCGCCGTAGTCGTGGCAGGCCGCGCCTCGGCCCCCGCCGACCGCTGACGCCCGCGGGCCCGCCGTCCCGAGCGGCCCGGGTGTTAGGTTGCTCGCGAACGAACCGGGCCGCCTGATCGAGGTGGGGGCCCGCCCGCCGCGGCGGGAGCGAAGTGGGGGAGTGCCGAAGTGATCGAGCCGTTGGCGCCGAGCGAACAGTCGATGATCGGCCGGTACCGGATCCGCGCTGTGCTCGGAGCGGGCGGCATGGGGCGGGTACTGCTGGCCACGGGCCCGGACGGTCGATTCCTGGCGGTCAAGCAGATTCACGCCCACCTGCTCGACGACCGTGAGTTCCGCGCTCGCTTCGAACGCGAGGTCGCCATCTCCGCTCGCGTCTCCGGCGCCTTCACCGCGGCGGTCGTCGACTTCGACATCAGCGCCGAATCCCCGTGGCTGGCCTCGGTCTTCATCGCCGGAGTCCCGCTGGACCGCGCGGTCCGCGACAACGGCCCGCTGCCCGTCCCGGCGTTGCGCACCCTCGCCTCCGGCCTGGCCTCGGCCCTGCACTCCATCCACGCCACCGGCCTCGTCCACCGTGATCTCAAGCCCGCCAACGTGATCCTCGCCGCCGACGGGCCACGGGTGATCGACTTCGGCATCGCCCAGGCGGTGGGGGCCGGCCAGCTCACCGAGGTCGGCGCTGTGGTCGGCTCGCCCGCGTACATGTCGCCGGAGCAGGCCATGAGCGAGCCGATCACCTCGGCCAGCGACGTGTTCTCGCTCGGTTCGCTGCTGTGCATGGCCGCCACCGGCCAGAGCCCCTTCGCCGCGACCTCCGCCCCGTACACCCTGTTCAACATCGTCCACAGCGAGCCCCAGCTCGACCAGGTCCCCGCGCCGCTGCGCGAACTGATCGCCGGTTGCCTGCGCAAGGACCCGCACGCCAGGCCGACCCCCGCGCAGATCCTGGACTACCTCGGGGCCCTGCCGGTGCAGGCGCGACCGTGGCCCGCGCCGATCCACACCGAGATCGCCGAACAGACTCGCGATCTGGTCGCCCTGACTTCCGATCCCGAAGCGACACAGATGCTTCCGGCGCACCTGGCGATCCCGCAGGCGCCCGCCCCCGCGCCGCCGCCACGGAAGCGCCGGACCGCGCTACGACTGGGCCTCGCCGCGGCGGGCGCGGCGGTGCTCGTCGCCGGGCTCACCGCGGTCGCGCTGCGCGACGGCGGATCGCCCGCTCCGGCCGCCGCGCCGACGGCGACGCTGCCGAGCATCGACCAGCTCCGCGGCGTCGACACCTGCGCGTGGCTGCGGCAAGCCCTCGGTCCGACTCTGCCGGCTGCGGCCGCCGTCAAGGCGTCGACGGAGGTGTCGTCCTGGCGCTGGCAGGCGACGCCGAGCTGGGGCTGCGACGGTACGTCCGGAGCGGCCCGCGTCGCGGTGGAGATCGGCGCCGCGACAGACGGATTCGAGCCTGGCGCGCGCGTGGTGAACGGTTACGCGCTGGCCCGCCGCGGCGAGGACTGCGCGTACGCGGTCGAAGGCGGCGCGCAGGGGCAGCGCTGGGGAATCACGGTCGACGCCTTCACCCGGGACGACTGCGGCCTCGCCGACCACGTCGTCGACCGACTGACCACCACACTGGCCGAACGACCCGCCGACCCCGCCGCCCAGACCTCGCTGACCTCGGTCGATCCCTGTGCGCTGGTGGACAGTTCGGCGTTCGCGAGCCTCGGCACCGGTGTCGCGAAATCGGCGCACACCTGCGAATGGCCCGGCGCGACCAGCGTGCGGATCACCCTGTCCCAGCAGCGGCAGCGCCAGACCTCGGCCGTGCAGGAGACCGTCGACATCGGCGACGGCGTCCAGGTCGACAAGACCGACGAGTTCTCCACCACCGCGTCCGAATGCCGCCGCACCTACCGCTACCGCAAGGTGGGGCAGACCTTCGTCGAGGTCGTCGAGGTAGTGGTCGGTGACCAGCGCCAGCGCACCGCGCAACTGTGTGAGATCGCCGACCCGCTGGTGAAGCAGGCGGTCAGCCGGTTGCCCGCGCTGTAGCGGCGCGATTACCCGGGTGATAGTTTCACGGCAGAGTTCGGGAGGGGCCGGCGGGTAGTTCGCCGGTCGGAGGGGAATATTCGTGCGTTACCGGTCGCGTTGTCTCGCGGCGTTGCTGTCGCTCACGCTGCTCACCGCGGCGTGCGGTGACGAACCGTCCGAGCTCGATCACGGTGGCTATGCCCTGGAACCGGTCCCCGGCGACTTCGACGACGCGCCGAGCCGCGTGCGCGGGTCGCTGGTGGAATCGGTGCGCATCGGGGAGCGGCTGGTGTTCGCCGACAAGATCGATCCGGACCTGGTGGAGGGTGACGGCGGCGGTGTGGTCGTCGGAGCCCGCGGCGTCGACGAGCTGCTCTCGGGCGTGCAGAAGACGGCACTGCAGCCCTTCGACGTCCTGGCCGGTTTCGGGGCGATCGGCAGCAACGGCCGACCCGACGACGAACAGCAGCACAAGCTGCTCTCGATCACGATCCTGTCGCTGCCCGACGCCGAGCAGGCCGGTGCGGCGGCGCAGGCGATGGCGGCCGCCGACTTCGGCGCCAACACCGAGAACGCGCCGCTGCCACTGCCCGACTACCCCGCCGCGCTCAGTCATTGGCGTCCCGGTGTGCCGACGGCTGGTAGCTGGCTGGTGTGGAAGAACCTGGTGATCCGCCTGTACGCGAAGGTTGTCGACCCGCGTCCGGAAGTGCTGGCCGATCTGCTCACCCGCACCTACCGGGCCCAGCTGGCCGAGCTCGACACCTTCGTCCCCACCCCGGCCGCCGAGCTGGCGTCGCTGAAACTCGACAGCGAGCACCTGCTCACCCGGGTCGTGAAGACCGGTGAATACTGGCCGGACCGCTGGGATTTCCTCGTCTACGGTCCGCGCACCTACGCGTTGCTGCTGGACAAGCCGTCGGCTCGGCTGCGGGAATTCGAACAGAGCAAGGTCGACGCGGTCGCGGTGTCGTACAACAAGTTCCTGCACCGCGCGGGCGACGAGCAGGCCGGGCGGACCTACGCCGAGGCCGAGGAAAGGCTGCTGCTGTCGCAGGATTTCACGCCGATGACCGCGGTGTCGGAGCCCGCCGGTGTGTCGTGTTATCGCGCGTCGCGGCCGAATACCGAGGTGAGCGCGGCGCGCCGGTTCGCGTGTCTGGTGCGGCACGACCAGTTCGTGGTGCGCGTGTACAGCAATCAGGAAACCGATGTCCGGCAACTCGCGGTCGCGCAGTACGCGTTGCTGAGCGGATCCCGGTGAGACGGGAGGCGAGGCGATGAAACCGCTGGGTCCACACGATCCCGGCCAACTGGGCCGCAACCGGCTGCTGGCGGTGATCGGCAACGGCGGCATGGGCCAGGTGCTGCTGGGGCAGGGCCCCGACGGCCGGCTGGTCGCCGTGAAGCAGATCGGCAGGCAGTTCACCGGTAGTCCCGAGTTCCGGGCGAGGTTCCGCCGGGAGGTGCTCGCTTCCCAGCAGGTCACCGGCGCCTACACGGCCGGGGTCGTCGACCACGACGCCGAGGCCGAAACACCCTGGTTGGCCTCGGAATACATCCCGGGTCCCTCGTTGCAGGAGATGGTCGGCGAATACGGCCGCCTGACGGTGAGCGGGCTGAAGCTGCTGGCGACCGGGCTGGCGATGGCGCTGCTCGAGATCCACCGCACCGGCCTGGTGCACCGCGACCTCAAGCCGAGCAACATCCTGCTGACCAACGACGGCCCCCGGGTGATCGACTTCGGCATCGCCAGGGCACTCGAGGACGACGTCACCCTCACCGCCACCGGCGCGGTGCTCGGCTCGCCCGCCTACATGTCGCCGGAGCAGGCCGAATGCCGCACGCTCACCGCGGCTTCCGATGTGTTCGCCGTGGGTGCCGTGCTGGCGATGGCCGCCACCGGCGCCAGCCCGTTCGACGCCGCGTCGACGCCGCAGGTGCTCTACAACGTGCTCTACACCTCGCCGGACACCGCCGCCATTCCGCAGCCGGTGCGCGCGCTGGTCGACGCGTGTCTGTCGAAGGACCCGGCGCAGCGCCCCACGCCGGAGCAGCTGCTCGACGCGGCGAGCCGGATCGAGGCCGAGCCCGTCTGGCCGGTCCGGATCCGCAGACGGATCGGGGAGTACCAGGCCGAGGCGGCGAGCTGGGCCGACGGCACGGCCAGGGTCGAGCCGGCGCCCGTCGAACAGCCGAAGCGAGCCTGGTCGCGCATCGCCGCGGCAGCCGCCGTGGTCTCGGCGCTGGTGCTCGGCGCCACCGCCCTCTGGGGCATCGGCGTGGAGGGCAACGCGGTGGCGATGGACGACCCGCCGCTCGCGCTGACCGTCGACGAGAGCCGCAGGCTCGATCTCTGCGAGCTGATGAAGCCCGCGGTGCTCGGTGAACTCGGCACGGCGACAGGCGAAATCGTGCCCAACGGCGTGCACTCGTGCAGCCTCACCTACCGCGATCAGTCCGGGCGCAAGATTCAGTTCACCCTCGAGAACGGCTCTCCGGTCGACCAGATCAAGGGCAGGACCCCGATGGGCAGCACCATCAGCTGGATGCCGGTGCTGGGCCGGAACAAGGAAGCCCGCAGTTGTGACCGCTCGGTCGTGGCGCAGAGTGGGCTGCCGATGGCGCTGACCTTCAGCTCGTCGAGCTTGGAGAGCGGTGACACCTGTCCGGCGGTCGAACGCGGACTCGTCGCGGTGGTGCGCCGGCTCACGGTCAACCCGCCGCTGCGTGAGCTTCCCGAGGACTCGGTGCTGCGGCTCGATCCCTGCGTGCTGCTGGATTCCGCCGACATCGGCTCGGTGACCGGTGACCCGGCCCGCAGCCGGACGGTGCACGGCTGCGTGGCGGACGGGCGGGACGGGTATGTCGCGCTCGACCTCGACGATCGCCTGCGGCCCGACCACGTGGTCGGCGGCAAGGTCAAGCCCACCAGGACGATCGCGGGGCGCACGGTGAGCGTCCAGACGGAGACCGTCAACTACTGCGAGCTGGCCTACCTGGTCAGGCCCAGCCGGGACGACCAGGCGGAGCAAGTGCGCATCATGTACTCGGCGTACAAGCCGGGACCGTTGAGCCCGTGCGATGCCGCGGCCACCCTGTTCGCACCCGTTCTCACGAAGTTGCCCACCTCATGACGATTCATCCCCGCGGTCCCGGCGAACCGGACACCATCGGCCGCTATCGCGTCATCGGCGCCCTCGACTCCGAAGCGGGATTCCGTTCGCTGCTCGCGGCGGGCCCCGACGATTCCCTCGTCGTCGTGCGGCAGGCCGAGGCCGAACTGCTCGACGAGCCCGAGTTCCGGATCAGGATGCGGCACAGCGCGGTCGCGGCGATGCGGGTCTCGGGCGCCACCAACACCACGGTGATCGATGTCGACGCCGACGCCGACAAGCCCTGGCTCGCCTCGGTATTCGTGCCGGGCGTGCGGCTCGACCGCGCGGTCGCCGAGCACGGCCCGCTGCCGGTGCCCGCCGTCCGCGCGCTCGCCGCGGCGCTGGCCTCGGCACTGCGGACCGTGCACGCCGCCGGCCTGGTGCATCAACGGCTCCGGGCCGACTCGGTGTTGCTGGCGCGTGACAGCGGACGGCTCGGCGAGATCGGCATCACGCCGATCTCGGGCCCGCCGACGACCGGCAGCATGACCGCCCTCGGCACCCCGGACTTCCTCGCCCCCGAGCAGGCGCTCGGCCTGGCGATCACCCCGGCCGCCGACATGTTCGCCCTCGGCTCGGTGCTCGCCTTCGCGGCCTCCGGCAGCGCGCCGTTCACCGCGCCGTCGGTGCCCTACATCCTGTTCAACATCGCCCAGCGCGAGCCCGATCTGAGCCGGGTGCCCGAACCGCTGCACGAGCTGATCGCCGCGTGCCTGCGCAAGGATCCGGCGGCCCGGCCGACACCGGGCCAGATGCTGGAGTACCTCGGTGGCCCGCCCGCCGCGCCGCCGCCGTGGCCTGCGCCGGTGCTCGACGACATCGGCCGTCAGCAGGACCAGGTGTCCGCCCTGCTCGCCGCGTTGCCGCCGGTCGTCGCGCCGGTGGAGCCACCGGCCCGGCCGTTGCCCGAAGTCCTCGCCGGTTTCGGGCAGAGCGCCCTCGACACCGGCGAACGGGCGATGCGATCCGGCCTGCGGCGCTGGCACGCGGCCACCCCGCGGATCCGGAGCGCGCTGGCAGGCGGGCTGGCGGCGCTGCTGCTCGTAGTCGGCGGTCTCGCCTATTGGGCCACCAGACCGGCGAGCGAACCGGCGCCGGTGACCGGCTTGACCCTCGCCCAGCTGCGCCAGACCGACGCGTGCGCCTGGCTCCGCACGGCCATCGGCGACGCCGTCCCGGTCGCGCCCGCCCCGCTCGCCGCCGACACCTGGAAGCTGGACCTGTCCACGACCTGGGGCTGCTATGCCACCTCGAACAAGACCTCGCTGAGCCTGGAACTGGGCACCGAGGACATGTTCCTGACACCGAACCAGACCATGGTCGACGGTGTGCCGGTCATCGACGGCAGTGCGGCCGGCTGCACCAGGGCCATCGCCAGTCCCGGCGCGGAGGGTCCGTCGGGCATCGTCATCACCCTCTATCAACCGAGTGGAGTCAAAGGGTGCGACGGCATCGACTACGTCGCGGCCAATATCGCCCGGTCGCTGACGTCCGCGCCGCGCGCCGAGCACCAGGAGTCGTCCTTGGCGCTGGTCGAGCCGTGTGCCCTGCTCGACCGTGACCTCGTCGCCGCCAAGATCGGCGAGCTGCCGCCCGCGCCGACGGTCGCCGACGCGCACACCTGCCAGCTGAACGGCGGCACGCAGCTCAGCCTGAAACTCGTCAGCAGCAGCAGGTACACCTCGGGCAGCGAGCAGGTGACGGTCTCCGTCGACGGGTTCCGGCTCTACGTCGACCAGGCCACCAGTTCGAAGGCGCAGTGCACCAGGGCCTACCTCGTCCCCCAGTCCGAGAAGGAGACGGTCGAGGTCTCGGTGCACGGCGCCGAGGGCATGCGCGAGGACTACTGCGCGATCGCCGCCGAGGTCCTGCGCTCCGTCGCGGCGAAGCTGCCGCACCGCTGAGGTCCCCGTCCCCCGTCGGCCCCGGGGCATACTCGATCCCGGGGACCCACCACGAAAGGGACAGCGATGGACCAGCTCGGGGTAGCGGTGATCGGGTACGGCCTGGCCGGGGCGGTGTTCCACGCGCCGCTGATCGCCGCCGATCCGCGCTTGCGGGTGGCCGCGGTGGTCACCTCGTCGGCGGAGCGGGCCGAGCGGGCGCGGGCAGAACATCCCGGAGTTCGCGTGTGGGACAGCGCCGACGAGGTGTTCGCCGCGGCCGACGACGTCGACCTGGCGGTGATCGCCACGCCGAACCGCACGCACGCGCCCTTGGCGCTACGGGCGCTGGCGGCCGGGCTGCCGGTGGTGGTGGACAAACCGTTCGCGGTGACGTCGGCCGAGGCCGAGGAGGTCGTCGCGGCCGCCGAGCGGGCGGGTCTGCCATTGAGCGTGTTCCAGAATCGTCGCTGGGACAACGACTTCCTGACCGTGCGCGCGCTGCTGGACGCGGGGGAATTCGGCGAGGTGCGGCGCTTCGAGTCCCGGTTCGAACGCTGGCGTCCGGTCACCAAGGGCGGCTGGCGTGAGCTGGGGACCGCCGAGGACGGCGCGGGCATCCTGTTCGACCTGGGCAGTCACCTCGTGGACCAGGCGCTGACCCTGTTCGGCCCGGTCACCGAGGTCTACGCCGAACTCGACCGGCGCCGCCCCGGCGTCCAGGCCGACGACGACGCGTTCATCGCCCTCACCCACGCCTCCGGCACCCGCTCCCAGCTCTGGATGAGCGCCGTCGCACCACAATTGGGCCCCCGGCTGCGCGTGCTCGGCTCCACCAACGGCTACACCGTGCACGGCCTGGACCCCCAGGAAGACGCCCTGCGCGCGGGCCGCCGCCCCGGCGACGGCGAACCGCACTGGGGCACTGTCCCACCCGACAACTGGGGCACCTTCGGCGCGGGCGACGACCTGCGCGCCGTCCCCACCGCCCCCGGCGACTACCCGGCCTTCTACGCCGGCATGGCCGCCGCCCTCCTGGACGACGCCCCGGTCCCCGTCGACCCTCGCGACGCCGTGGAGACCCTGCGCATCCTGGAGTACGCCCGCCACGTGGCGGGCCCGGCCGAGCCCTGAGCGGGCGCGATCCGGGCCCGCTCAGGACGCGGCGGTCACCGGACGGCAGGGGCGAGCGCTTCCACCTGCACCGCGACCACCCCGGTGAGAATGCCGCGGGCCACCGCGAGCAGCTCGGCGACCTCCGGTGAGGTGAGCGCGTAGGTGACCGACTGCCCGTCCCGGCGCGCGGTGACCAACCCGGCCCGCCGCAGCACCGACAGCTGCTGGGACAGGGTCGCCGCCTCGACGCCGACCTCGGGCAGGAGCTCCGCGACGACGTGCGGCCGGATGCTCAGCAGCTCCAGCACGCGGATCCGCACGGGGTGCCCGAGGGTTTTGAAGAAGTCGGCCTTCATCTGATAGAGCGGCCGCTGTGTCCCCGGCACGAACGGCTAGATCTCGAGCTCGGCGTCGATGTCGGCGAGGCGACGGCGAGCGAGCGCGAGATTGCCGCGGGTGCGGTCCATGGCGAGGTAGAGGAACAGGCCCTTGGCCCGGCGCGCCTTGGACGGCCGGATCAGGTGGTACTGCCCGCTGAGGGTGATGAGCACGTCCTCGATGCCCTCGTCGATGCCGAGCTGCTCCATGGTGCGGACCTTGGCGCGCAGCACCTCGGTGTTGCCCGCGGCGGCGACCTGTAGGTCCAGGGTCTTGGATCCGCCGATCGCGCCGAGGGTCATGCCGCTGGTGTAGTCGACGATGCAGGCGCCGAGCGCGCCGTCGAGCAGCATCATTTCCTTGAGTGCGATGTCCATGTCCGCCAAGGGATTTCCTTCCGAATCGGATCGGTTGATCGTCGATGGTGACGCTAGGCGCTCGACGCCGTTCCGTCGGCCGAATCGACCCGGAATTGTCCGAAGATTGGCAGTTTGCAAGTTATGCAAACAGTGGACACGCGCATGAACAGACGAAACGGGCGGGACGAAAGCCGTCCCGCCCGTTCAAAATCCGAAACTCAGAGCTTGCGCGCGCGCAGTTCGTGGCCCTTGGAGGTCTTGCAGCGGCCCGACTCCAGGTCCCACTGCCAGCCATGGAGGTTGCAGGTGAGGTTGTTGCCCTCCACCACACCGAATTTGGAGAGGTCGGCCTTGAGGTGGGGGCAGCGGCGCTGCACTTCCCAGCCGTCGAGCTCGGTGACGGCGGAGTCGTCGTGCGCCTCGGAGAACCAGCCGTCGGCGTAGGCGATGCGCTCGTCGGTCAGGCACTTGAAGAAGGTGTAGAGGAACTCGTTGTAGCCGCCGATCCGCCACGCCTGGAAGCGGGTCGACAGGAAGATCGTGTTCACCCAGTCCGGCTCGTCGTCACGCAGCACGGTGCGGACCAGCTCGGGAGCGATGCGGAAGCCGTAGCGGTAGCGGCCCTCGCCCTCGATGGGCTCGCGCACGGTGCGCTGCGGGAAGTCCAGCACCACGGTCTCGTCACCGATGACCAGGCCCACCGGGTACCCGATACCGTCGCTGATCAGCGCCGACTGCTTCATGATCGGCTCGAACAGCTCGCGCAGCGGCTCCAGCAGCGAACCCTCGCCGGTCTCCCAGGACGCCTTCTCGGCGGCCAGCACCGGCGCGAACCGCTGGGCCATCTCCTCGATATAGGCGGCCTTGTCGCCGTAGATCCGGTCCGGATCGAACGGGTGCGCCAGGTCGAGTTCCTTGCCGCGCACGTCGGCGACCGAACCCGGGATCATCAGGATGCCGCCGGCGTTGCCGTGGATCTCCATCTGCTCGAGGAAGACGATCTGGTCGGGGAAGATGTTGCCTTCCTCGCCGCGGTCGTCGTTGAGGTAGCGCAGTTCCTCGTCGAGGAACACCGGCGGGCCCGCCGAGGGCACCACCCAGGTCGCGCCGACCTGCTCGATGTAGGAGCGCGCCCGGTCCATGCCGCGCTGGCGCTTCTGCTTGCCGAAGTTGGCCTTGGTCCGGGCGGGGATGTCGTAGACGGCCGGGTACCAGATGGCGCCGGAGTACTGGAGCAGGTGGATGTCGATGTCGCCGAACGCGTCGTGGATGACGTCCATGTCCACCGGGCGCGCGTCGTTCATGTTGAAACAGGTGGTCTCACCGTCGGAGATGAGAATGCCCGAGTCACCGATCGGACCGTCGGCGGGCGCGCGCAGTGCCACGATCATGATGTCGAGCGAGCCCTTGGGCCCGGTGACGGTGTGCTTGACCGAGTCCTCGGTCTCGAAGAACTTGGTGAAGCCCAGCGCCTCGAGTTCGCGGCGCAGATCCGGCACCGGGTAGTCGGGCAGCAGGATGGTCGCGTCCTTGTTGACGTACTTGCGCAGGTGCGCGGCGTCGAAGTGGTCGCGGTGCAGGTGCGAGACGTACAGGTAGTCGACATCGCCGAGCGACTCCCAGTCCAGCTGGGAGTTGTCCGGGAACGGGAACCACGACGCGAAATAGGCGGGGTTGACCCAGGGATCGCACAGGATCGTCCCGGCTTCGGTTCGGATATGGAAGCCGGCGTGTCCGACGCTGGTGATCTGCACGAGCTTGTCCTCCTGACCAGTACCAGCCAACCAGGGTAGTGGTTAGGCGGTTACATCACCGATGCAATAGCCCTCGGCGGTGGGGGCCACCGTGAAAGTGCGGGTTCGCGTGCCCCCCGGCGAGGTGGTCACCGGGACCTGAACTGCCAGGTAGTCGCCGCGAACCTGGTCGGATCGTAGCTCCTCCTCGGTGAAGGAGGTGACATTGCCTACTTTGCCCGAGTCGCCGCTGAGCGGGGGTGCTGTGGGATTGCCGGTGCCCTGTGGATCCCAGGTGGTGAGGGTCGCCTTGCAGGTCAGCGGGTGGGTGGCTTCGACGTCGGCCGGATCCAGCGGTTTGCCGGTGGCGCGCGCGAGGTAGCGGCGCACGGTGTGACGGGCGTCGGCCTCGTCGTAACCGGGCTCGACGCCGGCCGCGAACACCCGCCCGCAGGCGTAGCCGTCGGCCACCGCCTCGCGCTCCACCGTGACGGTGGTGGCGCGGTTGCGCCAGGTGATGGTGTCGGCGGTGGCGGTGCCCGGCTGGCCGAGCGCGGCGAGGATCGCCTGCGGATCGGCGTACATGTCGGCCACCGTGCGCGGCGGGATGGTCCAGCACCGGTCCTGCAGGTCGGCGATGGTGGCGGTCTGCAGATCGGCGGCCCAGCGGCGGACCGCGGTGACGGCGTCGGCCGCGCCCGGCACCGCACCGACCTGCGGCGCGTCGGCGGGCAGCGGGGTGGTCGCCCCGGTCGGCGCCGGTTCGCCGGGCGCGATCGCCTGGGTGGCGGTGGTCGGCGGCGCTGCCGAGGTGGTCGCGGCGGTGGTGTCCGCGCCCACCGGGTCGTCGCCGGGAATACCTGCCACGGAGTCGCAGCCGGTGATCAGCGCGGCGGTGACGGTGAGTCCCACGGCCAGCGCGACGGCGCGAGACGGGCGGGGGCGGGGCAGGGCAAGCGGGGTCGGTTGCGCGCGTTCCACTACGACGTTCCTCATTCCTCGGCCTGGCACCCGCGGGTTCGGCGCGGGCGGTGTCGGTTCCCGCCGAGCGGACTCGCCGGGACAGACCACTGCGCGCGAACCGAATTCGCCCGCGAAGATACCCGCCGCGAGCCCGCGGTGCGGTGCGCGGTGGCGCCGACCCTGCCGCGAGCGGAGATCTGCGACTACGCTAGCTGACTTGTGGAACCCGTCTACCGGTCGATCATCGGCCTGGCCCGAACCGTCTTCTTCCTCGAAGGCCTGAAGTTCACCGTCACGGGCGCGGAGAACATCCCCGCGTCCGGCGGTGCCGTGGTGGCGATCAACCACACCGGCTACATGGACTTCACCTACGCAGGACTGCCCGCGCGCACCCCTGGTCGCTACATCAGGTTCATGGCCAAGCAGGAGGTGTTCGACAACAACATCTCCGGCCCGATCATGCGCGCCCTCAAGCACATCCCGGTGGACCGCACCGCGGGCGCCGACTCCTACAAGTCGGCGGTGAAATACCTGCGGGCAGGCGAGCTGGTCGGCGTCTACCCCGAGGCCACCATCAGCCGCAGCTTCGAGATCAAGGAATTCAAGTCCGGCGCCGCCCGGATGGCGCTCGAGGCCGAGGTCCCGATCATCCCGATCGTCATCTGGGGCGCCCAGCGGGTCTGGACCAAGGGCTTCCCCAAGCGCCTGGGCCGCACCAACACCCCCATCTCGATCGCCGTCGGCAAGCCGATCCAACCGTACGAGCCCGCCGCCGACCTGACCGCCGAACTGCGCTCCACCATGCAGAGCCTGCTGGCCGGACTCCAGGAGTCCTACGAGCACGAACCCGGCGCCTACTGGGTCCCGCGCCGCCTCGGCGGCAGCGCCCCCACCCTCGAGGAGGCGACGGCCCTCGACGACGCCGAGGCCGCCGAACGCGTCGCCCGCAAGGCCGCCAAGCAGGACAACCCCGACGCCTGACCCGTTCCCGCGATACGCGGCGCGGCGGTTCGGGAGACCGCCGTGCCGCGTGTCGCCGGTGACGCGCTCAGCGCGGGACGCGGCACGAGGTCGGCGCGGGCAACCTCCCGTGCAGATACGCGGCGGGCGGCACCCCCATGAGCGCGCGGAAGTCCGCGGTGAGGTGGGACTGGTCGTAATAGCCGGTGTCGGCGGCGAGATGTGACCACGGGGTGTCGCCCGCGTAGGCGAGCACCCGCCGCACCCGATCGATGCGGGCGAAATGCTTGGGCGAGAGCCCGATTCCACCGGCGAACACGCTGCGCAGCTGCCGTTCGCTGACGGCGAGGCGAGCGGCCAGGTCGGGAATGGCGGGCGCGCTGTCGGCGCTGAGCGCCGTGATGGCCTCGCGCAGCACGATCCGGTGCGCGCGCTCGGTCGCGCTCTCGGCGACCCGTTCCGGCAGCAGGTCGGCCAGCTGGGTGACGCCTCCTCGGCGGGTACGCCGGTGAGTTCGCGCGCGAAGGCGCTCAGCGGTCCGGGTAGTTCGTCGAGCCGCACCACCCGGTCGGTGAGCTCACTCGCGGCGACACCGAGCAGCGGCCGCGTCACTCCCGGCGCCAGGCGCAGCCGCACGCAACCCGCGGGCGCCTCGGCGCGCGAATAGGCGGCCCGCGACTGCGCGCCCACCACGAAAGCTGTTCGCCTGCCGGATTGTTCGGTGCGCAGCACCACCGTCGTCGAGGTCACGGGCGGATGGGCGAACGGCCGGGACGGGTCCGCGGGGGCCGCCGTGCTGGTGAGTTCGGTGAGCCAGGGCCGCAGCGCTTGCGGCGTCGGCAGGGCGGTCTCGAGCTGTGCCGAGGTCAGGTACTGCGTGCGCACCAGGTCGACAGTAGGCGACCCGGGCCCCGTTGTCCGTGCCGATTTTTCCTATCGGCGCAGGCAGGCGGGTTGCGATGCTCGTCGCATGATCCTGATCACCGGTGCCACGGGCACCATCGGCAGCAGTATCGTCACCCAGCTCGTGGCCGACGGCGTTCCCGTCCGGGCGGCCACCCGCGACCCGGAGAACGCCGCGTTCCCGGCGGGCGTCGAGGTCGTCCGGGTGGACTACCGCGAACCCGGGACCATCACGGCCGCGCTGACGGGCATCGAGGCGGCCTTCCTCAACGGCCTGCCCGGTCCCGGCGACACCGGCGCCGACGCCGCCCTGGTCGCGGCGGCCCGTGCCGCCGGTGCCCGCCGGGTGGTGAAGCTGTCCGCCGTCGGAACCGGGGACCCCCGACTCGGTATCCCCGGTTCCTGGCACGTCCCTGGCGAGGACGCCGTGCGCGCGTCCGGCCTGGAATGGACCATCCTGCGCCCGAACACCTTCGCCTCCAACACGTTCAGCTGGATCCAGCCGCTCGCCGACGGCGCACCGGTGCCCAACCTCACCGGCGACGGCAGGCAGGCCGTGGTCGACCCGCGCGACGTCGCCGCGGTGGCCGTGGCCGCGCTGCGCGACCCCGCCCACCACGGCCGGACCTACACCCTCACCGGCCCCACCCTCCAGACCGGCCGTGAGCAGGCCGCCGACCTCGCCGTCGTCCTCGATCGCCCGATCGAGGTCATCGATATCGCCGAGCCCGACGCCCGCGCCTTCCTGACCGCCGCCGGACTGTCGCCCGCCTTCGTCGAAGGCGCCCTGATCGGCCAGCGCTTCATCCGCGACGGCCACAACGCCCAGCTCTCCGGCGATGTGGCCGCGGTGCTCGGCCGTCCGCCGCGCGGCTACGCCGACTGGGCGGCCGACCATCGCGCCGCGTTCGCCTGACCACTCAGTTCATGGTCAGCACCCACGACCCGTTGCACCCCTTTCGGTTGTTCAAGGCGTTGTCGTAGACCCAGTGGAATCGGATCGGCGGGTTGGTCCGCACGCTCCAGCGGCCCGACGGCGAGGTCACCACCCGGCCGTCGCGCACCAGCACGCCCACCTCGTCGTGGCCGAAGGTCCACTTGCCCTTGCTGGTGGGGTAGTTCAACCGCAGGGTCACCCGGCCGCCGGTGTGGTTCTGCACCACCAGGCAGGACCCGGGGGCATTGCGTTCGACGGCGTACTCGCCGAACTCGCCCTCCTCGGTGTTCTCGCCGCTGTCGGTGTACTCCACCGGGTCGGTGAAGTCGGCGCGTGCCGGGCCCGCGCCCACCAGGCTCGCTGTGGTCACGGCCACGCAGGCCGCGATCAGCCCCAGAGTCCTCATCTCATCCCTCCCGTAGTGCCGGCGGTGGCCGCCGGGCTGGGAAAGAGCTTTCCGCGCAAGGGATTCCATTTCCTTGCCGCCCGCTTAACGACGTCCAGGTCCGGGCTGTCCTCACCGCGGGCGTTCGCCGGCTGTGCGCACGGATTTCGTTTTTCCGACGACACGCGCTAATGTTCCTTCTCGCACGACGAAGCCCCCGGCGATCCCGGAACGGGCCGAGACGTGCGTGCGGATGTAGCGCAGCTGGTAGCGCATCACCTTGCCAAGGTGAGGGTCGCGAGTTCGAATCTCGTCATCCGCTCCGCGAAAAGCCCGGCTTCGGCCGGGCTTTTCGCGTTGTCAGCGCCGATTCAGGCGCTCGTGGGTCAGCGGTGGCAGGAACTCGCCGATCAACGTGCGGCGCCACCAGATCCGCTCCCGGAACAGTTCGCGCGGCGTGCTGAAGTGGTACTCGTAGAGCCGAGCGCGCAGGTAGCGCGGCGGCGCGTCCGGGAACGGGCAGCGGCGCAGCAGCCGCAGGGTGTCGGGGTCGTTGCGCAGCAGGCGCGCGGCCAGCGGTAGCGCCCATTCCCTGGCGTAGGACGGTGACAGCGCCGCGAACCACATCAGCCAGTCCAGGCGCAGGTGATAGGGCGCCCACTGTCCGGGGCGATGCCGCGGATCACCCGGTTTGCCCTTGAACTCGTACTCCCGCCACACGGTGTCGTCGGTGAGCTCGGTCGCGTCGGTCCCCTCCAACACGATCTCCTGACGCACCCGGGTGATGCTGCCGAACGCGCCGTAGGTGTTGACCAGGTGCAACGGCTCGAACGAGGCGTTCATGGCCTGGCCCGAGGAGAGCAGATTGCGGACCGGCCAGAAGCTGAGCACCGCTACCAGCGCCACGAACGCGAATACCGCGATCTCGAACCAGAGCGGGGTCGGCCCGACCGGTGCGGCGTCGGGCAGCATCGGCAGGAACCGGCCGTCGACGGCGGTGGTCGCCAGCAGCAGGGTCACCCAGTTCAGCCAGGCGAAATTGCCGGAGATCACCAGCCACAACTGGGTGACCACCACGATGCCCGCGGCCACGCTCGCCACCGGCTGCGGAGTGAACAGGGCGAACGGCACGACCAGCTGCGCGACATGATTGGCCGCCACCTCCACCCGGTGCAGTGGGCGAGGCAGATGGTGGAAGAACCAGCTCAGCGGGCCCGGCATCGGCTGGGTCTCGTGGTGGTAGTACAGGCAGGTCAGGTCGCGCCAGCAGCGGTCGCCGCGCATCTTGATCAGTCCGGCGCCGAACTCCACCCGGAACAGCAGCCAGCGCGCGGCCAGCAGCACGAGCAGCGGCGGCGCCACCGTGTCGTTGCCGAGGAAGATCGCCAGGAAACCGGCCTCGAGCAGCAGTGATTCCCAGCCGAACGAGTACCAGGTCTGCCCCACGTTGACGATCGACAGATACAGCACCCACAGCGCGAACCACAGCGCCATCGACCCCCACAGCGGCACCAGATCGGCCGCCCCGAGCGCGACGGCCACCGCCAGCGCCGCCCCCGACCAGGCGACGACGGCGTACACCCGATCCGAGTAGCGCAGGTAGAACAGGCTCGGCGACCGGCGGAACGGAACCCGGTCCAGGAACCGCGGGATCGGCAGCATGCCGCGTTCGCCCAGCAGCGCGCGGAACTGCAGCGCCGCGGTCAGGAACGCGAGCGCGTAGATCACCGCCAGGCCACGCTGGAAGACCAGCCTGCCCTGCCAGTACTCCGGTGCCGGGAACCACTCCATGCACCCGCTCCTGGACTCGGCGTCTCGTCTCGATTGTGTACCCGCCGATCCGCTCGCGGAACACCCGAGCGCTATCGATGCCGGTCGAGACCGGTTTCGCCGGTGACAGCGCGCCGCAGCCCGGCCAGGTCCCAGTGTCCCGCGATCCCCGGCCGCACCCGCAGATAGTGCACGATCCGCTCGGTGTCCCAGCCGTGCGCCTCGCGCAGCCCGGCGCCGATCATGGCCAGATAGCGGGTCGCCGGCCGTCGCAGTTCCACGGACTCGGGCAGCCAGGGCGCGGTGAAGGTGAGGACCGGTACGCCCGCCTCGGTCCCCGCCCACAGGACGGTCTCGTAGCGACCGGGCCCGAGCCGCACCGTGCCCTCGGCGAGCACCCGGTCCAGGTCGAAGCCACCGCCGGGCGTGCGATACATCTCCTGCGCGAGCAGGTCACCGAACTGGTCGACGGTCAGCAGGTAGCCACGCGCCGCCACCCCGGTCACCCAGCCCGGCGCCGGACGCTCGGCATAGAACGCGACCCCACCGGTCCACACCTGGCTCTGCCAGGCGAAATACAGGCTGCCGGGCAACGTCAGCGGGGCGACGGCCGCCGGCTCCGCCCGATCGCCGAAACCCGGATAGGTGTGGGTGGTGTCCGGCGGGGTGCCGCCGTGGCGGTAGTAGGCGAAGCGGGCGGCGAGCATGTTGGAGCCGTAGGCGGCGTACCAGACGCGGCGGTCGGTCGTCACGGGCTCACCTCGAGTGGGTCACGGTTCCCTGAGCGAAGGAAACGAATCGGTTCCTACCGTCGATTCTTCCTGCGACGGGTCGGGAGGACATCGAGGGGAGAGATTCATGAGATCAGCCATCGTGATGGCCGCGCTGGTGGTACTGGCCGGGGGTCTGGCCGCCTGCGGTGACGGGGATTCCGCGCAGACCACTGTCAGCGGGCCGAGCGCGTCGGAGACGTCCGTTCCCCGGCCCACTGGCACCCAGCCGGGTGAGCCTCCGGTCATCTTGCCGAACGGGACAACTCCGACAGTGCCGCCGAAGGCATCCGGCTCGGGCGATTCGGTCCCGGTGCCTTCCGCACTGCCCTCGCGCGACGACGCCACCGTCGACGCCCGCGACTACCAGCAGCGCGACAACTACTACTTCCAGTCGCCCACCGGCAACATCATGTGCGGCATCCTCGCCGACGCCCCGTTCGGCGTGGGCTGTCAGCTCGCGCACGCGAATGTCATTCCGCCGCAACTGCCCAACTGCAGCGACGCCCCCAACCGCAAGGTCGCCGTACACACCGTCGGCGGCAAGTCGGAGTTCCTGTGCACCAGTCAGGGCATCTTCGTCGGTTCGCCGGTCGACGGCACCAACAAGGGCGGCGGCGCCACCCTGAACTATGGCGACACCCTGGTCGTGCGCGGCGTCGCCTGCACCTCCACCGAACAGGGCATCCGCTGCGACGCGGCGGGCCGCGGCTTCACCATCTCGGCCGACAGCCAGACGATCTTCTGACAACGAAAAGGGCGGGGCGGCAGTGGAATCTGCCGCCCCGCCCGCTGCTGTCGAGCTACCGCGCCGTGGACTTGAACCGGCGCAGCCGCAGGCTGTTGCTCACCACGAACACCGAGCTGAACGCCATCGCGGCGCCGGCCAGCATCGGGTTGAGCAGGCCCGCCATGGCCAGCGGGATCGCGGCCACGTTGTAGGCGAAGGCCCAGAACAGGTTGCCCTTGATCGTGGCCAGGGTGCGGCGCGACAGGCGGATGGCGTCGGCGGCGGCGCGCAGGTCGCCGCGGACCAGGGTCAGGTCGCTTGCCTCGATGGCGACATCGGTGCCGGTGCCCATCGACAGGCCCAGATCGGCCTGGGCCAGGGCGGCCGCGTCGTTGACGCCGTCACCGACCATGGCGACGACCTTGCCCTCGGCCTGCAACCGCTTGACCGTGTCGACCTTGTCCTGCGGCAGCACTTCGGCGATCACCTCATCGATGCCGACCTCGTCGCCGATGGTGCGGGCCGCGCGGGCATTGTCGCCGGTGAGCAGGATCGGGGTCAGTCCCAGCTCGCGGAACTGCGCGATGGCCTGTGCCGAGGTGGGCTTCACCGCGTCGGCGACCACGAGCACGCCGCGCGCCTTGCCGTCCCAGCCGACCGCCACCGCGGTCTGCCCGGCCGACTCCGCTTCCGCCATGGCGGTTTCCAGCGCCTCGGGCAGCGGCTGCGACCAGTCGGCCAGCAGCCGGGCCCGGCCGACGATCACCGCGTGCCCGTCGACGACACCCTGCACGCCGAGGCCCTCGACATTGGCGAACCCTTCGACCGGCAGCAGTGTGCCCAACTCGTCGCGGGCGCCCTTGGCGATCGCCTGCGCGATCGGGTGCTCCGACGAATCCTCCAGCGCGCCCGCCAGTTCCAGTACCCGGCTGCCGATCTCACCCTCGGCGGGCAGCACGTCGAGCAGGGTCATCTTGCCGGTGGTGACGGTGCCGGTCTTGTCCAGCACGATGGTGTCGACCTTGCGGGTCGACTCCAGCACTTCGGGGCCCTTGATCAGGATGCCCAGCTGGGCGCCGCGCCCGGTACCGACCATCAGCGCGGTCGGGGTGGCCAGGCCGAGGGCGCACGGGCAGGCGATGATCAGCACCGCCACGCCCGCGGTGAAGGCCGCCGCGACGGCGCCGCCGGTGCCGAGCCAGAAGCCGAGCGTGGCCACGGCCAGCGCGATGACGATCGGGACGAAGATGCCGGAGATCTTGTCGGCCAGGCGCTGGGCCTGGGCCTTGCCGGTCTGCGCGTCCTCCACCAGCTGTGCCATCTGGGCCAGCTGGGTGTCGGCGCCGATCCTGGTGGCGCGCACCAGGAGCCGGCCGCCCACGTTCACGGTCGCGCCGGTGACGGTGTCGCCCGCGCCGACCTCCACCGGGACCGATTCGCCGGTCAGCATGGACGCGTCGACCGCCGAGCTGCCCTCGGTCACCACGCCGTCGGTGGCGATCTTCTCGCCGGGCCGCACGATGAACACGTCACCGACGGCCAGCTGCTCCACCGGAATGCGGGTCTCCACGCCGTCGCGCAGCACCGCGACATCCTTGGCGCCCAGCTCCAGCAGCGCCTTGAGCGCCGCGCCCGCCCGCCGCTTGGAGCGGGCCTCGAAGTAGCGTCCGGCCAGGATGAACGTGGTGACGCCCGCCGCGGCCTCCAGGTAGATGGAACCGGTGCCGTCCATCCGCGCGATGGTGAACTCGAACGGGTGGGTCATGCCGGGCGTGCCCGCGGTACCCCAGAACAGCGCGTACAGCGACCAGCCGAAGGCGGCCAGCGTGCCCATCGACACCAGCGTGTCCATGGTGGCCGTGCCGTGCTTCAGGTTGGTCCACGCCGCCTGGTGGAAGGGCAGCGCGCCCCACACGACGACCGGCGCGGCCAGCGTGAGCGAGAGCCACTGCCAGTTGGTGAACTGCAGCGCCGGGATCATCGCCATCGCGATGACCGGGACGGTGAGCACCAGCGAGACCAGCAGCCGGGTGCGCAGCGAGGCGGTGGGGTCCGGCTCGGCCGCGTCCTCGGTGGGCTCGGTCTGCTTCGGGGCGGGCAGTGCCGCGGTGTAGCCGGCCTGCTCGACGGTGGCGATCAGTTCCTCGGGGGAGACGTCGCCGGTGAAGTCGACCCTGGCCTTCTCGGTCGCGTAGTTGACCGTGGCGGTGACCCCGTCGAGCTTGTTGAGCTTCTTCTCGATCCGGTTCGCGCAGGACGCGCAGGTCATGCCACCGATCACCAGTTCTACCTGGCCGGTGCCCGGTGGTTGTGTCACGGTGGTCATGGGGTGCTCCGTTTCGTTCCTTGGATCGATTCTTGCTGAGGGGTTGCTGCGGGGGTAGGTCAGTGCCCGTGACCCGGCGCACCCTCGGCGGGGGCGCTGGTCGGGGCGACCGCGGACTGGGCGACGTGCACGGTGAACTCGGCGGTCCGGACGACGCCCTGGTGCTGGAAGTCCAGGAACAGCCGGTAGTCGCCGGCGCTCGGCGCGTTCACCACGAAGTCGATACCGGGTCCGGCGGGGGTGACCCCGTCGCCCGGCGCGCCCTCGGGGTGGACGTGCAGGTAGGCGAGGTCGGCGGCCCGCAGCGCCACCAGGTGGCCGTAGGCGCCCAGGTAGGGCTGCAGGTCGGTGACCGGCGTGCCGTCGCGGCTCACCGACAGCGTCACCTTCGACGCGACGCCGGGGGCGACCGTGCCGTTCAGCGCGACCGTGTACTCGCCGACCCGTGCGGTCGCCGCCGGGGCGGGCAGCGCCTGCGCGTCGTAGTTGCCCGCGACCCGCAGATCGGCGCCGAGGGTCAGGTTCGACCCGCCCGCCGGGGTGAAGTCGGCGAAGACCCGGTAGTCGCCCGCCCTGCTCAGGTCGAGCGGCACCGACCAGGTCCCGGCCGGATCGAGCACCGGATGGACGTGCTGGAAACCGGCCATGTCCCGGCGGACCACGATCAGGTGCAGGTCCTTGTCGTGGCTGGTGGTGTACTTCGTGACCGGCTCGCCGTCGGCGCCGAGGATGCGGAAGCTCACCGGCGCCGACGCGGCGGTCGTGGTGTTCGGCTTGTCCAGGGCCAGCGTGTAGCCCTGGTCGGTGACCAGCAGGCCACCGGGGAGGTCGGCGGACGGCGCCGCCGCGGTCTCGTGCTCGCCGTGCCCGGCCGGTTCGGAAGGCTCCGGACCGACCAGGGCGCCTGCGGCCAGAGCGATCCCGAAGACCGCCGCGAGGCCGAGGGTGAATCCGGCGAACTTGCCTGTTGCGTTCATCGGGATGCTCCGTTTCGGGTGTCAGTCGGCGAGCTGGAAGCCGGCCGCGGTGACGGCGTCGGCGAGAGCGGTGCGGTCGGGGGTGGTGCCGTCGATCGCCACCGTGCCGGTGGCCAGGTCGACCTCGACGCCGGTCACGCCCGGCAGGGCGCCGACCTTGTCGCGCACCTTGTTGGTGCAGCAGCCGCAGGTCATACCGGTCACGGTGACGGTGGTGGTGCTCATGGTGGTCTCCTCGTTCTACATCGTGATCATTACCATACCCCCCTAGGGTACTTTGTCAAACGGTCGCGTCGGCCGTGGCCGGGGCCGGGGAGCGCATGACCGCCGCGGTGATGCCCGCACCGGCCAGGGCCAGCAGGCCCGCGCCCAGGAAGGCGGCCGAGTAGCCGTCGGTGAGTGCCTGCGCGTCGCCCAGCTCGCCCGCGCCGAACGCGGCGGCCACGGCGGTCATCGCGGCCAGGCCCAGCGCGGAACCCACCTGGTAGCTGACGTTGACGATGCCCGAGGCCAGTCCGCCCTCCTCCGGTCGCGCCGCCGAGATGGCGGTGCCGAGTGAGGGGATGAAGGCCAGCGACATACCGCCCGCCGCCACCAGCGAGGCCGGCAGCACGTCGACCCAGAAATTGCCGGTCGGCCGCACCAGCGACATGATGCCCAGGCCGAGGCCCAGCACGATCAGGCCGGTGACGATCATCGGCTTGGCGCCGAAGCGGGCCATCGCCTTCGGGGCCAGCACCACCATGCCGAGCATGATCAGCGTGGTCATCGGCAGCAGCGCCGCGCCCGACGGGAACGCGCTGTAGCCGAGCACCTGCTGCAGGTAGAGGTTCAGGAAGAACCACATCGGCACCCAGGCGGCGGCCAGTGCGAACTGGGCGAAGTTGGCGGCGGCCAGGTTCGGCGCGCGGAAGATGCTCAGCCGCATCAGTGGTTCGCTGCGCCGGGACTGGATGGCGACGAAACCGGCCAGCAGCGCGGCGGCCACCGCCAGCACGCCCCAGGTCTGACCCGAGGCCCAGCCCACTTCGGGCGCCTGCACGATCGCGTAGACCGCCGCCGCCAAACCGGCTGTCACCGTGACGGATCCGGCGATATCGATGGAACCCTTGCGTGCCGGGGCGGCGGGCATCAGCAGCGGGATGGCGATCAGCGCGAGGACGGCGATCGGGATGTTTATGTAGAAAACCCAAGGCCAGCTGATGTATTCGGTTATCACACCGCCGAGGAACACGCCCGCGGTGCCGCCCGCGGGCGCCGCGGCGCCGTAGACGGCCAGCGCCTTGGTGAGTTCCTGGGGCGAGCCGCCGAACAGCATCATCAGCAGGGTCAGTGCCGAGGGTGCGATCAGCGCCGCGCCCGCGCCCTGGATCGCCCGGCCCGCCAGTTCGATACCGACGGTGCCCGCGGCGCCGGCGGACACCGAGCCCACGGCCAGAACCAGCCAGCCCGCGCCGAACACCCGGCGCGCGCCGAGCAGGTCGGAGAGCCGGCCGCCGAGCAGCAGCAAGCCGCCGAAGGCGACGACGTAGGCGTTGAACACCCAGGTCAGGTTGCCGGGCGTGAAGCCGAGCTCGGCCTGCATCTTGGGCAGGGCGATCCCGATGATCGAGGTGTCCATGATGACCATGAATTGCGCGGCGGCGATCACCGCCAGCGCCCACCACTTCCTGGTGGATTGCGATTGCGTAGTCACGACTTTCGTCCTTTCGAGCGGAGTGCGTCTCGTGGTCGGTACCATACCCCCCTACGGTATAAACGTGTCAAGCGTTCGGCGGGATCGAATTTCCCGCGGCGCACACACGAAAGCCCGGCTCACGCGAAGGGTGAGCCGGGCATTCGGTGCTGCGCGGAATCAGGCCGCCGAGCGATAGGTGATCAGCGCGACCGCCGGCGCCGACACCACCTGCACCTGGTCGGTTCCGTCGACGCGGATGTGCGCGAACCCGCCCTCGAAGGCGACGCGCACGTCGCGCACGGTCGAGACCCGCTGTCCGTCGGCGCCGGTGAGCAGGTACCCCTCGACCAGGGTGACGCTGTCGGCGGCCCGCCATCTCGGCGTCATCGATGCCTCGTGGTGTGTGCTCGGAGCGAGCGGAAAGTCCAGCTCAGGGCGGGCGACATGGTTGAAATAGTTCGACAGCACGTTCAGCGCCACATGGCCGACGGCCTCGGTCAGTTCGGTGTCGCCGACACCGCTCGCCCTCGCCTCGGCCAGCTGCTCGTCGCCCACCCGGCCGCCGGTGCGCAGGACGGCACGGGCGAAGCGCAGCACCGCCGCCGCGTGTGGATCCTCGGCCCGCGCCGCCTTGGTCGCGGCGATCGCCTCGGGGGTGAAGCCCATTTTCGTGGCGCGCGTCGTGTGCGCCGATACGCAGTATTCGCAGCCGTTGTCGGCGGCGATCAGCAGGGCCAGTTGCTCGCGGGTGCGCGCGCCGAGCTTGCCCCGCGAGAGTGAGTCCCGCAGGCGCAGATACCCCCGTAGGGTGGCCGGACTGTTGGCCATGGCGGCGTACAGATTCGGTACCCGGCCGAGCTGGCGCTCGACCTCGGTGAGCAGCTCGGCCTGCTCACCATCGGCGGTGTCGGCGGCGATGAGGGGGAGTCGGGACATCGTGCGCTCCAGGGTTTTTCGACAACGGCACCGATCGGTACCGAACCCGAACGGTACTGATCGGTTCCGTTGTGGTCAAGCAACTCGGTACCGACCGTTTCCGTTCTGGTACGGTGACGGCATGGCGACACAGGCCAAGCAACGGTTGCTCACCACCGCGGAAGCGCTGTTCTACGCCGAGGGCGTCCGCGCGGTCGGCGTAGACCGGTTACTCCAGGAGTCCGGCGTCGGCCGCGCCTCCTTCTACCGGCATTTCGCGAGCAAGGACGACCTCGTCGTCGCGGTCCTCGAAGACCGCGACCGCCGCTGGCTCGACTGGCTGCGCACGTGCGTCGAATCCGTCGAAGACCCCGCCGATCGCCCCCTGGCCGTCTTCACCGCCCTGGCGGAACGCTTCGCCCGCAACGACTTCCGCGGCTGCGCCTTCATCAACACCATGATCGAGGTAGCCGACCCCACCTCACCGGCCCACCAGGTGGCCGACCGCCACAAACGCCGCGTCATCACCTACCTCACCGAACTCCTCACCGCCGCGAACCACCCCACCCCCGAACTCCTCGCCCCCGACCTGGCCCTCCTCATCGACGGCGCCATAGTCACCGCCGTCCGCGAAAACTCCCCAGCCGCAGCCACCCGAGCCGCCACCATCGCCACCCGCCTATTGACCTGAGCCGGGCTCCGTCCGGTCAGGGACGCTGGGGCAAGACCGCACTGACCTCCTCCATGGCACACTCGAACGCATTAGTCGCGGGACTCGCGGGCTTCGGCCTCCCCCCGCGGACAGACGAAATGAGAATGGGACCTCGCTTGCGGGGTCCCATTCTCATTGTCGCGGTGTCACCCCGCGTGGAGGTGGCGGGCGGTGGGGGAGGTGGGGGTGGTTGCCGGGTCGGGGGCGGTGCCGAGGAGGCGGTCGGCGGTGCCGGAGGTGGTGACGGTGAACCAGTAGTGCTCGTTCTTGTAGTGGTGGTGGCGGTGGTTGCGCCAGACCGCGCGGTACGGGGCGTGCTTGGGCTTGTAGTCGGTGTGGATGAGGTAGTGGGTCCACTCGTACAGGAGGCCGAGGGTGGTGATCGTCAGCAGGAAGGTGAGGCCGAGGCTCAGGCGGGGGAAGGCCAGCAGGGCGATGGCGACCAGGGCGACGATGGTGAGCGTGAGCGACTTCGGGGGGATGAACACGAGGGGGGTGGCGCGCGGATCCGTGTGGTGCGCACGGTGTTTGCGTGCCAGTTCGCTGTCGATGGTGAGCGGGCCGAGGTGGCGTGGGCGCCAGTGCAGCACCGTGACGTGGATGATCCACTCGGTCAGCGGGAAGGTCGCGATCACGATCAGCGGGATCAGGGCGTCGGTGAGCTGCCAGTCGCCGACCGCGATCCGTCCCGCCAGGGCGGCGACGAACACGGTGGCGATCATCCACGGCGAGGGATGCCGGACGAACTCGCGCGCCATGTCGGGGAGTGTCGCGGCACGGCGGAGGGCGCGAGACTGCGGGCGGGCCGCGGTGGTGTCGTGCGACGTCGTTGTCGGACGGTCTTTCTGCATGGCGATTCCTCGGGTGGATCACGCCCCGTCGAGGGCGTGGATGAGAGCGGTGGTCGCCGGCCCGAGCAGTGCTCGCGCGGACTCGGCGGCCCGGTCCGGCTCGCCCGCGGCGATCGCGGCGGCCAGGTCTCGATACGCGTCACCATTGCCCACCTCGGCGGACATGATCGGCGCGAGCGCCGCCAGCGCTGGTTCGTAGGCGGCGCGAAGCATGGAAAACATCAGCCGGAACGCGATGGAATCGGCGAGATCGAGCACGTGGTCCCAGAATTCGAGCGCGATCCGCTGCTGGGTGAGCGGGTCGGACTCGGCGACAAGGGAATCCACGGATTCGTGCAGGAGGTGCAGTACGTCGTCGACCTCCGTCGAGCTCCGGCGCACCCGGGCCGCCGCCAGTTCGGCGATCTTCGGCCCGTTGTGCAGCCGCGCCTCGAGGATGCTCCGGGCGACAGCCGGATCGATGGTGTCCCCGCGCAGCAGTAGCCGGGGCAGCACCTCGAGCCCGGCGCTGCGGCGATAGTCGAGGACCGTGGTGGCCTCGCCCTGCCGCACCGACACCAGCCCCGCCGCGGCCAGCCGCTGCAGAGCCTCGCGCACCGCGGGCCGCGAAACCCCCAGTGCCTCCGCCAGCTGCCGCTCACTCGGCAACGTGCTCCCGGCGGCCAGCTCCCCGCCCAGCACCTCGTTGGCGATCTGTTCGAACACATCACCGGAAACCGAGCGCTTCACCACGGGAGTCCATGCCATGCCTCGATCCTCCACCCCACAGGTCAAGAGGTCAAGTGGTCAGACCAGTTGTGTTTCCAGCAAAGGCTCCAGAGACGAACGGAGTCGGATCAGCTGGGGTCGGAGCCGCGGATGGCGGAGAGCCAGGTGAAGGTGGTGGCGGCGACGAGGGTGGCGCCGGCGAAGGCGGGGATGCCGCCGTTCATGACGTAGACCCAGAGCAGGCCGAGCAGTGGGGCGCCGACGGCGGGCTGGGCGTCCAGGACCAGGCGGCGGGCCGTGCCGAACGCGCGCGGCTCGGTGGGGCGGGACGGGTTGTCGATCAGTTTGCCCGCGGGCTCGGTGGTGCGGACCCGGCCGGACGGGAAGAATCGCAGCTCGCCCGCGCGTATCGAGCGGCCGGTCAGCTCCAGCTCGGTGGGCGGCAGCCCCGACAGGCTCGGATCGAAGAACACCGGCTGCCACACCATCCGGTCCCCGCTCGTGATCTCCAGCCACGACCGGCTCACCAGCCGATGCTGCTGCCTGACCCGCCTGCCACCCACCACCCCGGTAGCCACCAGCCCACTCGGCAGCAACCCGAACGCCAGCCCGAGCTGATAGGCCGTCCCACCCAGAATCGCCACCGTCACCACGGCGAGCGCGCTCACCTGATCCAGATCGGCGAACGGCACCAACACGGCGATGACCGCGAGAGCGCCGGACGTGACGACCAACGGATAGGTGAGTGCGCGCGCCGGGGAATTCGTCACGGTGCTACTTCACGAAACCGATCTTGGTGTAGTCGTAGGAGGCCAGTCCGGCGGCGCCGTAATTGGCGAGGTTGTCGCGCACCGCCACGTTGCCGGGCGACTGCATCAGCGGCAGCGAATGCCCCTCTTCGAAGACCTTCCGGTCGACCTGGTTGGCCAGCTCGACGGCCTTGGCCGGATCGAGTTCGGAAATGGTCTGTTCGATGAGGTCGTTGAGTTCGGGCGAACCGATCCGGCCGTAATTGCCCTGGACGTCGCCGGGGTAGAGGCCGTAGATCTGCGGAAGGCTGCCCAGCGGGAACGGATCGCCGACCCAACTCCACTGCCCCACATCGAAATTGCCCGGATGGATGTTCTCGGTGAAGAAACCCGCACCCGGTTTGGTCTCGATGTTCAGCTTGACGCCGATCTGCGCGAGATTCTGCTGAATGATCTGCGCGATGCTGACCCAGGTGTCGGCGTTGTACATCACGTCGCGGATCTCGAGTTTGCGCCCGTCCTTCTCTCGCACTTCGCCGTTGAGTTTCCAGCCCAGCGCGTCGAGCTCGGCGGCCGCCGCGGTGGGATCGAAACCGAGACTGTTGTCCTGGTAGCCCTTCTGCCCGGCGAGGAAAATGTGATTGTTGAGCGGTTTCGGATCCTGGACCAGGCCGTTCTGAATCGCGTTGGCGATCCCCTGCCGGTCGATCGCCTTCGAGATCGCGACGCGCACACCCGGCTCCGCCAGAATGGAACCCGGCGCCCCGTTGAAAGTCAGATGGGACCATTGATTACCGGGCGCGCGGCGGATGACGATGCCCGGCGTGCTGCGGGCGGTCTGCATGTCGTTGATATCGGCGAGCCCGACCGCGTCGATCTCGTTGTTCTGCAGAGCGGGCAGCGTCGCCGCGTCGTCGAGCACGCTGTAGGTGATGGTGTCGAGCTTGGGCGTCTCGCCCCACCACAGCGGATTACGGTCCAGGACGATACGGCCCTGTCCGCGATCGATGGACTGCACCTTGAAGGGTCCGGCCGACAGACCGGGCCCGTCGGCCAAGCTGCTGAACGCCTCGGGGCTGCTGGTGATCGACTTCGGGTACAGGAAACTGTTTCCGGCGAACTGGCCGCGCCAATCGGCATAGTGCTTGTCGAAGGTGATGATCGCCTGGCGGTCGTCCACGCCGCGCTCGACCTTCGCCACCCGATCGAAACCGTTGGAAATGGCGATCAGGTAGTTCTTGTCCTTGCCGCTGAGCGCGTTGGCCTGCGAACTGATGTCCTCCCAGGTGATGGGCGAACCGTCCGACCACACCGCCTTCGGATTGATCGTGTAGGTGATCTGCTGCGGCTCCGTCGAGGTCATCTCGATACTCGTGAAGTAATCGGAATTGACCGTCAGCTCGGCCGCCGCGTCGGTGGTGAACGCGCGCGGCATGGTGGGCCGCAGGACCGCCGCGATCTGCGCGTCGTTCCCGTCGGTGTGCAGGGCGTTCCAGTTCTCCGGCAGTGACGGGATGGCCAGGCGCAGGTTTCCGCCGTCCCTGAGCTCGCTGACATCCTTCGGATTGATGTCGTTGGTCGTGCCCAAGGCCGCCTCACCGGTCGACGAGGTGTCCCCGCCCGAGCCGCACCCGGTAGCGATCAGTCCGACGATTACCAGTGGTATCGCCAGCCGTGTGGTCATCGAACGCATTCGCAATGTCCGCTCCTTTCGGGAGGTTCGCTACACGGGTGCGGCAGGGTTCGGCTACTTGACGAAACCCACCTTCGTGTAGTCGTACGACGCCAAACCAGGCGCACCGTAGTTGGCCAGGGTGTCCCGCACCGCGACCGTACCCGCGGACTGGACGATGGGCAGGGAGAAACCTTCCTCGAAGATCATCCGGTCGGCCTTGTTCGCCAATTCGATCGCCTTCTCCGGATCGAGCTCGGCGATCACCTCTTCGATCAGGGCGTTCAATTCCGGCGAACCGATCCGGCCCTTGTTGCTCAGCGGATTCGCCGGATCGTAGGCGTAGATCTGGGGCAGCGCGCCGAGCGGGAAAATGCTCTTGGACCAGACGAATTGGGCGATATCGAAATTGCCCGGGTCGATCACGTCGGTGAAAAGGCCACTGCCCGGGTAGGTCTCGATTTTCAGCTTCACGCCGATGGCCGCCAGATTCTGCTGGGCGATCTGGGCCATCTGGGTCCAGGTGTCGGCCTGGTACATCACGTCGCGGATCTCGAGCTTGCGGCCGTCCTTCTCCCGGACGTCACCGTTGAGCTTCCAGCCGAGCTCGTCGAGCATGCGGGCGGCCTCGGCCGGGTCGTAGGACACCGACTCGGCGTTGTCCTGGTAACCCTTCTGGCCGACGAGGAACAGATGGTTGTTCAGCGGTTTGGGATCGGTGACGATGCCCTGCTGGGTCGCGGTGGCGATGGCCTGGCGGTCGATGCCCTTGGAGATGGCGATGCGCAGCTTCGGATCGGACAGGAGCGAGCCGGGTGCGCCGTTGAAGGTGAAGTGCGAGAACCTGTTCGCCGGAGCGCGGCGAACCTTGATTCCCGGCGTCCCGGTCGCGGTCGTGACCTCGTCGATTCCGCTGAGTCCTGCCGCGTCGAGTTCGTTGTTCTGCAGGGCGGTCAGGCGGGCCTCGTCGGCCAGGACGCTGTAGGTGACCGTGTCCAGCTTCGTGGCGTCACCCCACCACTTCGGGTTGCGGCTGAGCACGATGCGCTGCTGGGCGCGGTCGATCGAGGTGATGATGAACGGGCCCGACGACAGCGGCATCTCGCTGCGGTACAGGTCGTCGAACGACTGGGTCGACGCGGACAGCTGACGCGGATACAGCGGATTGAACAGGCCCTTCCACTCCGCGTAGTGCTCGGCGAACGTCACGATCGCCTGCCGGTCGTCGACGCCGCGCTCGACCTTCTCGACACTGCTGTAACCCTGGTCGTGGCTGATCTTGAACGCCGGGTCGCGACCGCTCATCACGGCGGCCTGCGCGCGCAGGTCCTCCCAGGTGATGGGGGAGCCGTCGGACCACACGGCCTTCGGGTTGATCGTGTAGACGATCTGCTGCGGGTTGGTGTTCGTCAGCTGGACGTCGGTGTAGTAGTTGTGGTCGATCGTGAGATTGCCCGCGGCGTCGGAGTTGATCGAGCCGGGCAGCGTCCAGCCGGTGACATCACTGACCTCACCGTCGGAGTCGACGTGCAGGCTGTTGAAGGTCTCGGGGAAGCTGGTCAGCGACAGGCGCAGATTCCCGCCCTCCCGCAGCGCGTCCCGCTCCTGCGGATTGATGTCGTTGATCGCGCCGATCGCGCTCGATTGCGACTCCACCGTGGAGTTGGATCCACAACCACCCAACACCAAACTCAACGCGACGGCGGGCGCCGCGACGCGGAAGCCGACCCGGCGTAGCCGGGAGACATAGGTAGCAGTGGTCATTTCGTGAATCCGATCTTCGTGTAGTCGTACGACGCCAATCCCGGCGAACCGATATTGGCGAGGGTGGCGCGGGCGCCGAAACTGCCGTCGGACTGCATGAGCGGCAGGGAATGGCCTTCCTCGAACACCATGCGGTCCACCTGGTTGGCCAGGTCGACGGACTTCTGGGGGTCGAGTTCGGTGAGGGTGCGTTCGATGAGGGCGTTGAGTTCGGGGGAGCCGATGCGGCCGAAATTGCCCTGTAGGTCGGCGGGGTCGTAGTAGTAGATCTGGCGGATGCTGGACAGCGGGAACGGGTCGCCCTGGAAGATGAACTGGGCGGCGTCGAAATCTCCGGGCTGGATGACGTCGGTGAAATAGCCCGCCGACGGTTTCGTGTCGATGGTCAGGCCCACGCCGATGGCGGCCAGGTTCTGCTGGACGATCTGCGCGATCTGGACCCAGGTGGGGTCGTTGTACATGACGTCGCGGATCACCAGCTTGCGGCCGTCCTTCTCGCGCACGTCGCCGGTGCGGACCCAGCCCAGCGCGTCGAGTTCGCGGGCGGCGGCCTCGGGGTCGAAGCCGAGGCTGTTGTCCTGGTAGCCCTGCTGGCCCTGCAGGAAGACGTGGTTGTTCAGCGGCGCCGGGTTCTCGACCAGGCCGTTCTGGATCGCGGTGACGATGCCCTGCCGGTCGATGGCCTTCGAGATGGCGACGCGCACCGCCGGGTCGGCCAGGATCGAACCGGGGGCGCCGTTGAAGGTGATGTGGCGCCAGCGGTTGCCGGGGGCGCGGCGCACCACGAGGCCCTCGGTGCCGCGCACGGTCTTCACGTCGTCGATGGTGGTCAGGCGGACCAGGTCGAGCTCGTTGTTCTGCAGGGCCTGCACCCAGGCGGAGTGGTCGAGGACGCTGTAGGTGATGGTGTCGAGGACCGGCTTCTCGCCCCACCATTTCGGGTTGTGGCCCAACGTGATCCGGCCTTGGCCGCGGTCGGTGCCGGTGACCAGGAACGGGCCCGCGGTGAGCGCGATGGCGTCGACGAGGCTGGTGTTGAACGCTTCGGGCGTGCTGGTCACCGACTTCGGGTACAGCGAGCTGTTGCCGGCGAACTGGCCGCGCCAGTCGGCGAACGGGGTGTGGAAGGTGAGCACGGCCTGGCGGTCGTCGACGCCGCGTTCGACCTTCTCGACGAACTCGAAGCCGTTGGTGATGGCGATCAGGTAGCGCTTGTCGCGGCCGCTGAGCGCGTTGGCCTGGGCGGCGATGTCCTCCCAGGTGATGGGGGAACCGTCCGACCACACCGCTTTCGGGTTGATCGTGTACGTCACCTTCATGGGATCGGTGCCGGTGAGGGCCACGTCGGTGAAGTAGTCGGTGTCGACGCTGAGCTTGCCCGCGGCGTCGATCTCGAACGAGCGCGGCATCATCGGGCGCAGGATGTCGGCGATCTCGCCGTCGTTGCCGTCGTTGGACAGCGTGTTCCAGTTCGCCGGATAGCTGGTGGTGGCGAGTCGCAGATTCCCGCCTTCGCGCAGCTGCGAGCGCTCCACCGGGTTGATGTCGCTGGTGGTGCCGAGCGCGTCGGTGAGCCCGGCGGCCGATTCGTCGCCGGACCCACAGCCCGCCACGATCATCCCCGCGGCCACCACCACGGCGGCGCACCGCAGCCGCGCGCCACGGCGGGCCTGCATTGCTCGGGATCTCATGGCGTGCCTCCTGGCGATCAGCCGCTGACGACGGGTTCCGGGACCGCCGCGATCAGCGCGCGGGTGTACTCGTGCCGAGGATCGGCGAAGATCTGTTCCGCCGGGCCGGATTCGACGATCTTGCCGCGCAGCATCACCGCGATGTCGTGGGCGAGATTGCGCACCACCGACAGGTCGTGCGAGACGAACAGGTACGACAGCCCGCGCTCGGCCTGCAGGTCACGCAGTAGATTCAGCACGCCGGCCTGGATCGACACATCCAGCGACGACACCGGTTCGTCCAGCACCAGCAGCTGCGGATCCAGCGCCAGCGCGCGGGCGATGCTGACGCGCTGCTTCTGGCCCCCGGAGAAGTCGGCGGGGTAGCGCTCGGCGTGCTCGGGCCGCAGGCCCACCTGGCGCAGCAGCTCGGGCACCCGGCGGTTGACCTCCTCGCGCGAGCGGCCGTCGATGCGCAGCGGCTCGGCCAGCGCGTCGAAGATCGGCAGGCGCGGGTCGAGCGAGGCGCTGGGATCCTGGAACACGATCTGCATCTTGCGGCGGATCTCGCGGGTGCGGGCCTTGGTGAGCGTCGCGACATCGTTGCCGAGCACCTCGATGCTGCCCGACTGCGGCCGCACCAGATCCATGATCTGCGACAGGGTCGTCGACTTGCCCGACCCGGACTCGCCGACCAGCGCCAGCGTCCGGCCCGCGCGCACGTCGAAGCTGATGCCGTCGACCGCGCGCACCTCGCCGGTCTTGCGGCGCAACACCACACCGGAGGTGAGCGGGAAGGTCTTCACCAGGTCGGTGACGCGCAGGACCACGTCGGAGTCGACGGACTCCGGCGTCGGCGGCGCCGGGATCTCCTTGCGGTAGGCCTCGAACAGCTGGGCCGAACCGATTTCCGCGGTGCGGATGCAGGCCACCGAATGCCGGGGCGCGACCTTCTCCAGCGGCGGTTCGGCGGCGGTGCAGTCGTCGATCGCGACCGGGCAGCGCGGCGCGAACGAACACCCCTGCGGCAGCGCGTGCATGGCGGGCGGCGTGCCGACGATGGGGATCAGCGGGGAGCGCGGCGGGCCGTCCATGCGCGGGATGGAGCCGAGCAGGCCCACCGTGTACGGCATCCGCGGCGCGGTGAACAGCTCGGCGACCGGCGCGGTCTCCACGACCTTGCCCGCGTACATGACCGCGACCCGGTCGGCGATCGTCGCCGCGATGCCCATGTCGTGGGTGATCATGATGACGCCGGCGCCGGTGATGTCGCGGGCCTTGCGCAGCAGGTCGAGGATCTGTTTCTGCACGGTCACGTCGAGCGCGGTGGTCGGCTCGTCGCAGATGATCAGGGCGGGATCGTTGGCGATGGCCATCGCGATCACCACGCGCTGGCGCATGCCGCCGGAGAACTCGTGCGGGAAGGCCTTCGCGCGCGTCCTGGCATCGGGGATGCCGACCAGTTCGAGCAGCTCGATCGCGCGCTCGCCCGCTTCCTTGCGGCCCATCGAGCCGTGCGCGAGCAGTGCCTCGGCCACCTGGTCACCCACCCGGTAGACCGGCGTCAGCGCCGAGAGCGGGTCCTGGAAGACCATGCTGATCGAGGAGCCGCGCAGTTGCGACATCGGCTTGTCGCCCAGGCCGAGCAGCTCGCGCCCGCGCAGCCGGATCGAACCCTGCACCCGCGCCTGCTCGGGCAGCAGACCGATCACCGCCAGCGACGACACGGACTTGCCGGAGCCCGACTCGCCGACGATGGCGAGCACCTCGCCGTCGGCGACGGTGTAGTTCACCCCGCGCACCGCGTCGACGCGGCCCTCCTCGCCGGGGAACGAGACCCGCAGGTCGCTCACTTCGAGCAGCGGTGCGGTGGACGTGGTCGCGGTCATCGCTTCTCGGCTTTCTTCAGCTTCACCTGCGCCTGGTCCTTGCGCTCGGCGATCTCCTTGCGCGCCACCCGCGCACCGCGCGCGCTCGGGTCGAAGGCGTCGCGCAGGCCGTCGCCGACGAGGTTGGCGCACAACACGATCGTGATCAGCAGGCCACCGGCGAACAGGAACAGCCACGGGTAGGTCAGCGCCGACTTGGTGCCCGCCGCGATCAGCGAACCCAGCGACACGTCGGGCGGCTGCACACCGAAACCGAGGAAGCTCAGCCCGGTTTCGGCGCTGATCGCGGCGCCGACGGCCAGCGTGGTGTCGATGATCAGGATGGAGGCGATGTTCGGGATGATGTGACTGATGATCACCTTGTGCGTCGGCGCGCCCATATACCGTGCGGCGCGGACGAATTCGCGATCACGCAGGCTCAGTGTGAGACCGCGGATGATGCGCGCGGCGATCATCCAGCCGAACACGCTGAGCAGGACGATCAGGATGACGATCGAGCCAGAGCCCTTGGTGCGCGGCGCGAACAGCGCGATGATGATGAACGCGGGCACCACCAGCAGCAGGTCGACCAGCCACATGATGGCCCGGTCGGTCCAGCCGCCGAGCAGGCCGGCCAGCGCGCCCGCCGTGGAGGCGATGACGCTGGAGAACAACGCGACGCAGAACCCGATGATCAGCGATTTCTGCAGGCCGCGCATGGTCTGGGCGAGCACGTCCTGACCGATCTGGGTGGTGCCGAACGGATGCTCGAGGCTCGGCGGTTTCAGCAGCGCCTTGTAGTCCATCTGCTGGTAGTCCCACGGCAGCAGCGGCGGCAGCGCGAAACTCGCGATCAGCAGCAGGAGCAACACCACCGCGCCGACGACGGCGGGCTTGTTGCGCAGGAACCGGCGCCAGACCAGCTTGCTGCGGCCCGCCGCGGCCGACTCGGGCGCGCCGACGGCGATGAGTTCGGTTTCGGTCATGACACACGCACCCTCGGATCGAGAAACGCCAGGACGATGTCGGAGAGCAGGCCGGAGACCAGCACCACCAGGCCCGAGAAGGTGGCGACGGTGACCACGATGTAGAGGTCCTGGGCGTTGATCGCGTCGACGAACCACTCGCCGACGCCGTGCCAGCCGAAGATCTTCTCGACGAAGGTGGCGCCGGTGATCAGCGCGCCGAGGCTGTAGGCGAACATCGTCGCCATCGGGATCAGGGCGGTGCGCAGGCCGTGCTTGTACAGCGCGCGGCGGTGGCTCAGGCCCTTCGAGCGGGCGGTGCGGATGAAGTCGGATTGCAGCACGTCGAGCATCGCGTTGCGCTGGTAGCGGCTGTAACCGGCGGCGGCGCCGAGCACCAGCACCAGCGTCGGCAGCACCAGATGCTGTGCGCGGTCGACGATCTGGTTCCACACGCCGACGACCTGATTGGCCGAGGTCTCGCCGGTGTAGAGGAAGATCTGCGTTCCGGTTGCCGTATTGATCTGCAGCGCACCGTATTTCAGCAGAGTCGCGAGCAGGAAGACCGGCGTCGAGATGATCAGCAGCGAGAGGATCGTCGTGAAATAGTCGCTGAACTTGTATTGCCGGATCGCCCCCGCCGCGCCGATCAGCACACCGAGCACGGTGCCGATGACCGATCCCAGGATCAGCAGCCGCAGACTCACCGCGACCCGCCTGCCCAGCTCCTCGCTTACCGGCTGGCCGGACAGCGTGGTCCCGAAATCCCCTTGCACCGCACCTCCGAGCCAGGTGAGATAGCGCTGGGGGATCGGTTCGTCGAGGTGCAGTTGCTCCGCCTTGGCGTCGATCACCGACTGCGGCGGGCGCGGATTGCGCTGCTCGAGACTGTCGAGCGGGTTGAACGTGAGCGAGGCCAGGCTGAACGTCATGAACGATGCCAGCAACAGGAGCACGATGTAGTTGAGCGTGCGCCGCAACAAGAAGCCGGTCATCAGTCCCCTCTGGATCGGGTATTCAGGCCCTGATCATAAGGACACTGCGCCGTCGCCGCGTGGCGACGTGCGGCAGGATGGAACGGATGAGGCCCGTGCACCCGAAACCGAAGCTGGTCGCCACCGATGTCGACGGCACCCTGATCGACGACGCGGACAAGGTCTCGGCCCGTACCAAGGACGCCGTCGCGGCGGTCGTCGCCGACGGCGCCCACTTCGTGCTGGCCACCGGGCGTCCTCCGCGCTGGATCGAACCGGTGGTCACCGAACTCGGTTACGCGCCGCTCGCGGTGTGCGGCAACGGCGCGGTCATCTATGACAGCGCCACCGATCGGGTGCTGTCGAGCCACACCCTCGACGTCGACACTCTCGCCTGGCTGGCCGAGCTCGCCGAACACGCGCTACCCGGCTGCGGGCTGGCCACCGAGCGGGTCGGCGCGAGCGCGCACGACGCGGCGACGCCGCAGTTCGTCAGCTCGCCGACCTACGAGCACGCCTGGCTCAACCCCGACGACACCGTCGTCTCGCACGCCGAGGTGATCGACTCACCCGCGATCAAGATGCTGATCCGGCTCAGCTCGGCCCGCAGTTCCGAGATGCGCGCCGCGCTGGCGCCGCTGGTCGGGGACCGCGCCGAGATCACCTACTCCACCGAGCACGGGCTGATCGAGATCGCGGTGCCGCGGGTGACCAAGGCGTCGGGGCTGGTGGAGGTCGCGCGGCGGGTCGGCATCGACGAGGGCTCGATCGTCGCGTTCGGCGACATGCCCAACGACGTGCCGATGCTGAGCATGGCCGGGCACGGGGTGGCCATGGGCAACGCGCATCCGGAGGCGCGGGCCGCGGCCGACGAGGTCACCGGCAGCAATATCGACCACGGTGTCGCCATGGTGCTCGAGCGCTGGTGGAGCTGACCCGAAACGTGAACAGCCGGTGCCCTCGCGAGGAGGCGCACCGGCTGTTCTTCGCCGTGACCGGGGATCAGCCGGCCGGGGCGGGCTCGACGGCGACCGGCGGGGCCGGTGCCGGTTCGGCGGGAACCTCCTGCGGTTGCGCGGGGGTCACCGGCTCGGCCGGTGCCGGGGCCGCCGGGGCGGCGGGCGCCGACGAGGTGGGGGCGGTGGTGGCCGGCGCCTGCGGGGTCTTGGTGCCGTTCATGCCTTCCATCTCGGCCTTGTAGGTCTCGTTGTAGGTCTTCCAGAACGTGGTGACGATGCCGGTGAGCTCGTTGAGCACCAGCGATCCGTGCTGGAAGTCCGTGCGCAGACCGTCGGGCACCAGGTACGCGCTGCCGGTCGGCAGGCCGAGGACTCCGGTGTCGGCGCCCAGGCTCAGGTAGCGATCCAGGATCGCCCCCACCACCTCGAAGACCGCGCCGTTCTCGCCCGAGAACACGTAGCCGTTGGCGAACTTCGCGTACTGGCGGCCCTGCGCGCCGGCCAGCAGATCCGACTGCGGCGCGCCGAGCGGACCGTCCACGCCGCCGCGACTCACCCAGTGCCGGGCGATGTCGTTGGAGCCGGACAGGCCGAGCAGCTTGTCGACCAGGGCGCCCAGTTCGGCCATGTTGCCCTGCGGGGCGCGGGCCTGCTGCTGGCTCGGCGGCCGGTTGTTCGGCGTCGCGGGGGAGCTGTAGTTGCCGTTGCCCGCGGCGATGCTGCGGATGCGGTCCATCAGCGCGTAGGCGGCGTCGCCGGGGCAGTCGGTGTTGCCGACGTCGCGGTGGGCGAACACCACCGGCAGGTCGACCGCCTCGTCCAGGGCGTACGGGGTGAACTCGGTGCCCTCGGAGTACATCGTGGTGTGCCCCTCGGGATCGATCCCCGCGATCTTGGACCGCCAGCCGATGAAGCGGCCGATCGCGTTGATCGACTCGGCGCTCGGGTCCTCGTTCTCGTAGTTGCCCATCAGCGCGACACCGGCGGTGTTCTCGTTGAAACCACCCGCGTGCGCGCCCTGCACGGCGCGATCCAGCCCGCCGTAGCGGCCCTCGAAGATCTGGCCGTACTGGTCGACCAGGGCGTTGTAGCCGATGTCGCACCAGCCGAGAGTTTCGGCGTGGTAGGCGTAGATCGCGCGGACGATGCCTGCCGACTCGGCCCGGCTGTAGTCGTTGCGGCCAGCGGTGTGGTGCACGGTGATGCCGCCGACGCCGTCGTCGTAGGTGGGTTCCTCGCAGCGGATCGACTCGTCGGCACCCCACTGCGCGCGGGTGATGACCTTGGGTCCGCCGCCGGGCAGCGCGGCCGCGACATCGGCGAGGCCCGCGTCGATGGCGGCGCGGCCGGGGTTGATCAGCACGGCCTTGAGGGCGGCCTCGGTGAGGTGCGCCGGGTCGCTGTGGTCGGGGCCCGCGGTGGGTTTGCGGGTCACCAGCATCTGCACCGCGGTGGTCTCGCCGACGTAGATCGGCTCGGTGCCGGTCGGCGCGTCGGCGGGGGTGTGGTCGGTGGCCCTGGTGTCGACCGGATCGGCGTCGTACCAGGGGCCCCAGTTGCCGTCCTGCTGGCGGGCCCGCAGCTTGGTCGTGGTGTTCACCAGGTCGCGCGCGGTGACGGCGACCATGCTGAACGGGGTGTCCTGGGTGAGTTCCTTGACCTGCGCGCCCACCTGGTCGACCAGGTCGGAGCCGACCGCGCCGGGGGCGAGGGCGGGCGTGTCCGGGGTGGTGCCCGGTTCCAGGTTGGCCGGATCGGCGACGAACTTGATGCCGGTCGGGCGGTGCTGGGCGACCGGGGCACCGGGCGGCTGGGTGGTCGCCGGTGCGGCGGGGGCCGCTGTCGTCGTGGGTGCGGCGGGTGCCGGGGCGTCCGGTGCCGGAGCCGCGGGAGCTGCCGGTGCCGGAGCGATGGGCGCCGGCGCGGCTGAAGTCGTCGTGGTCGGCGCGGCGGGCGGCGCGGTCTGGACCGAGGTGCTCGGGACCGGGGGCCGGGCGGCCGGCGCGTTGCCCTGCGGTGCGGGTGCGGGCGTGGTCGTCGTCGGCTGCGCCTTGGTCGGCAGCGGCGGCAGGGGGATCTCGGTGGGTAGCGCCACGCCCGGCGGAACGGGCAATCCCGGCGGCACCGGGATCGAGTCGGGTAGCGGCAGCATCTGCAGGTCCGACAGCCGTAGATCGGGCAGGTCCAGACCGGTCAGCTCGCGCAGCGGGACCGTGATGTCGGGGACGGAGGTCAGCGCGACCTCGGCCAGCTGGGTCGGCACCGCCGCGAGCTGGGATTCGTTGGTGCTGCGGTAATCGGTCGAGTCGCTCAGCGCGAAGGCGCCGACGGGAGCCGCGACGGCGAGCGTGGTGACCACCGGGAGCACGTAGGAACGTTTCGGCTTTCGATATCGCACGTGCCTTCTCCAATCAGGGTCGAGCTCGTAGACCTTGGTGGCTTCACCGGCAAGTGATGCTTGCTTCCTCTTGCCTCACACACCACACTAGTTAACATACGTCACACATCTAAACCTCAACTTGAGGATTATGTGATTGCTCGAATGTAGCCTTCGGAACCCGCTCGGCCGCGACGACATGCCGACGCGAGCTCCGCCGGTCGAACCGCGACACCGTGGGAGCGCAGTATGAGAGCGGACACCAAGATCAACCGCAGGACCCGCAGGGGCACCAGGCGCCGCGTCGTGCCGCTGCTCAGGACCGCACCGCTGCCGGTGCTCGTCGGTGGTACCGCACTGGCGCTGACCGGCGCGTTCGGCCTCTGGCAGATCCTGCCGGGCCAGATCACCCCGACCGTGGGCGCGGGTCACGGACGCGGGATGAGCCAGGTCGGCGCGTTCGACAACGCGCGCGAAGGCTGGACCGCTGAGGAGATCCTCGGCCACTACTACCCGGGGGCCGAGCTGGGCCAGGTCGGGCCCACCACCATCGGGGTCCGGCTGCAGGCCCAGGACGACGCCACCCTCGACACCTTCGCCGCCGCGGGCGCGCTGGTCGCGGGCCGGATGATCGGTCCCGGCGAAGCCGCCCACCTCACCCCGCTGCCCGACGGCGGCGCCAATGTCGTGGTGACCACCGGCTGCGACGGCGAGGTCCTGTGGCAGGCCGCCACCGACGATCCGTTCGTCTACCCGGTCGACGCCGGGCCCGGCAGGCCTGCCGACGAACACCTCACGCTCTGCGGCGGCACCGCCTATCGCGGCGCGCTCGGCGTCGCGCTGGAGGGCGACCGGTACCGGACCGTCAACCAGGTCGACCTCGACGACTACCTGGCCGGCCTGCTGCCCGCCGAGATGCAGGCGAACTGGGCCGATCAGGGCGCGTTCGAGGCGCTACGCGCCCAGGCCATCGCCGCCCGCTCCTACGCCCTCGCGGAGAACCGCTACGACTACGCGCAGACCTGCGACACCACCGACTGCCAGGTGTATCCCGGCACGGTGAAGGAGGACGCGCGCACCACCGAGGCCGTCGCCGCCACCGCGGGCACCGTGCTGCTGCGGGACGGGCTGATCCTGCGCTCGGAGTACTCGGCGGCGCCCGACGGCGGCCGCCCGGCCGACATCCAGACCTTCGAGGTGGGGCCCGCGCCCGACGACGTCATCGTCACCGCGCCCGCCCCCGCCGCGCCCGCCGAACCCGACCTCACCATCGAGGCGCTGGCCGGGGAGAGCGCGATCGACACCGAGTACCGGCGGATCGGCGGTCCCGACAGCGCCATCGGCGCCCCGATCGGACCGGAGATGCTGCTGCCGCAGCGGGCGGGCACGTACCGGCTGTACACCAACGGCGTCATCGTCGCGACGAAGACGCTCGGCGCCCAGGTGGTCGACTTCTCGACCCTGTTGCAGCTGGTCCCGGACGCGGGCGACCAGCTGCCGCCCTCGGCCTCGGGTCAGCCGAAGGTGACCGCGCCGGAGGGCTCGGCGCCCGTCGGCGTCGCTCCGGGCGCGCCCGCACAGCCTGGCGCACCGTCGCAGGCCGCCGTGGGCAACGCGCCGGTGGGCCTCGCGCCCGGCCCGGTCCACGGCCCGGCCGTGCCGCAGGGACCGGCGAATCCCGTTGCAGTGCCGCAGAATCCGGCTGTCGCGTCGCAGGGTCAGGCGGATCCCGCCGCGCCCGGCTTCTACGGCGGCGAGTAGCGGCCGGGCTGTCCCGACGCGTCTCGCGGCCACTGCCGCGCCAGGCACCCTCGTGCTGTGGGCGCGCCGATGGTGCTAGGCCGGGGCGACCGAGTCGGGCTCGACGACGCCAGCCGGCGACGACCCGGTGCCGATCACGCGCAGTGCCCGAAAGTGGCAGCGTGCTGCGGTGGTCGAGGGTCGTGGATTCGCCTGCGCCATCGGGCTCCGGCGTCCCGCTCAGTCGAGGGTGACGTCGTCCAAGCCGACGGCGAGGGTGCGCAGCAGGTTCGCGAGCTGTGCGCGGTCGTCCGCGCCGAGGGAGGCGAGCAGGCGCTGTTCGTTCTCCACGTGCAGCGGCAGGACATGGTCCACCAGCTCTCTGCCCTCGGCGGTGAGCTGGACGAAGACCGATCGGCGGTCGTCGGGCGACGGCACCCGGCGGACCAGGTTCTTGGCTTCGAGCCGGTCGATCCGGTTGGTGATCGCGCCGGAGGTGACCATGGCCGCCCGGTTCAGCGCGCCCGCCGTGAGGCCGGTGTCGCCGCCGGAGCGGCGCAGCGTGGCGAGGACGTCGAACTCCCAGAATTCCATGCCGTGACCTGCGAAGAAGCGCTTGAGGTCCTGTTCCAGGATGCGCGAGAGCCGGGTGATGCGGCCGACGATCTCCATCGGTGAGACGTCGACATCGGGCCGCTGGATTCCCCAGTGCTCGGTGATCAGGTCCACGGCGTCCCGCATGCGCATTCCTCTCGGTTAAAAATCTCAACATTCATCTACTTGACGCTGAGGCATCCCGGCGGGTAGATATTTCAATGTTGAGATTATCAATCAGGAGTGAACATGACGACCGCAACCCGCCCGTCCGGCTACGCGGGCACCCTCGCGCTCACCGCACTCACCCCCATCGTGTGGGGCTCCACCTACGCCGTCACCACCGAGTTCCTCCCGCCGGACCGCCCGCTGTTCACCGCCCTCCTGCGCGCCCTGCCCGCCGGTCTGGCGCTGCTCGCGCTCACCCGGGTGCTCCCGCACGGCGCCTGGCTCGGCCGGGCCGCGGTGCTCGGCGTGCTCAACATCGGCGCGTTCTTCCCCCTGCTGTTCCTCGCCGCCTACCGGCTGCCCGGCGGCGTCGCGGGCGTACTCGGCGCGGTCGCGCCCATGTTCGCCCTCGGCTTCGCGGCGGTCCTGCTGTCGGAGGCGCCGACCCGGCGCAAGGTGCTGGCCGGCGTGATCGGCGTGTTCGGCGTATCCCTGGTGGTGCTGCGCGGTAGCGCCGAGCTGGACCTCATCGGCGTGGTCGCGGGACTCGCCGGCGCCGCGTCGATGGCGGCGGGCACCGTGCTGACCAAGAAGTGGGGCCGCCCCGACGGCGTCGGCCCGCTGGCGATGACCGGCTGGCAGCTCACCGCCGGCGGCCTGCTCATCCTGCCCCTGGCCCTGCTGATCGAGGGCGCCCCACCCGCCATGGACGCGCAGGCGGTCGGCGGCTACCTCTACCTCGGCGTCATCGGCACGGCCCTGGCCTACTGGCTCTGGTTCCGCGGCATCTCCCGAGTCCCCGCCACCTCGGTAGCCTTCCTCGGCCTGCTGAGCCCCGTCTCGGCAGCCGTCATCGGCTGGATCGCCCTGAACCAGGCCCTCACAACCTGGCAGATCCTCGGCCTGCTCATCGCCCTCGCCGGCACCGTACTCGGCCAGATCCCCCCGAAAGAACCCACCGCCACCACCCCCGACCCAACCCCCACCGCCCTCACCAAGATGGCGATCCTCCCCGCCCCCCACCAGGTTCCGGAACCCGCACCCCGCTGAGTCCGCGTCGACAGTAGAGGTCAGGGCCGGGAGTTCACCTCCCGGCCGTGAGCGGCCTGTGGGGTCGACCTGATCAACCGCACTTCGATTGGTGTTGCACTTGTAAGTGAAAGGGGGTTACGGTTGGTGCAATACAAGCAGGAGGTCCGAGACGATGAACGCGGTGGTCGATAGCGGTGTCGGGAGGACGACGCTGACGGTGACACCCGACCAGGTGTCGCAGGCCGGTGCTTTCGACACGAAGGCCCTGCGGTCGGTGGTGCCAGATGAACTGGCGGAGATTCTCGCCAAGGTGGTGCGAATCGTCGCCGCGGGCGGGACGGTGACGGTCGGGTCGATGCCCGACGAGCTGACCACATCCTCGGCAGCGGGTCTGCTCGGGATCTCCCGGCCGACGCTGATGAAACTGGTCCGGGAAGGTCGGATCGCCGCGCACAAGGTCGGAACCCACACCCGACTCGACACGGCTGACGTTCTCGCCTACCGGGATCGGTTGCGCCAGCGTCAACGCGCGGCATTGCAGGAACTTCGTGACTTCGAAGAGGCGGAGGGTCTCGACTACTGACAGTCCGAGACCAGCGGTCGGCACCGGCACCTATTGTCGCTCAGGTGAGTTCACGAGCTCCCCACGTGCTGCCGGACGCGAACGTGCTGTATTCGCGAACGCTGAGAGACTGGATCTGCCTGCTGGCCACCAGGCCCGGTCCACCGCTGTTCCATCTGCGCTGGACCGAGGACATCCTGGCGGAGCTCGTCTACCACCTGCGCAAGAAGCACCCGCACTTCTCCGATCCTCAGATCGGAGGAGTGCGGGACCGCATCATCGCAGTTGCCGAACACGGCCGGATTCGTGGATATGAGATCGACCCCGACCTCGAATACACCGACGAGTGCGACGCGCACCTGCACGCCGCCGCCGAGCGCGGCGGGGTCGAGTATGTCGTCACCGATGATCGCGGATTTCACGACTTCGCCGTCGCCAACGACGATCACCTCGGCTATGAGGCGTTCACCTCGGACGACTTTCTGATGCTCGTCCACCGGGACTCGATCGCCACGGTTCGCGAAGCGCTACTCGCCCAGATCGCGTACTACCGTCGACTGAGCAAGCCGTTCAACCTCGCCGCGCGTCTCGAAGCCGCGCAGGCCCCGAAGTTCGCCGACGCGATTCGCGAGATGATGCAAACGCCGGCCGTTGCTCGCGCCCTCGCCGATGCGTCTGAAAACACCTGACGCGAAGGACCGTGGATCTCGTCTCCGAGAACGGACGCGCCGGTTATGCGTCTCGGCCGCGCATCGCGCGCATCAGCTGGTCCTCGGTGAGGGCTGGGACCGGGAGGGGGTGGGCGGCTTTCGCGCGGAGGCCGTCCAGGATGAGGGCGAGGTTGCGGCGCCAGAGGTCGGGGGCGACGGACGCGGTGGCGGTGACGACGCTGGTGTGGGACCAGGTGATGAAGGCGATGTCCTCGAGCGTCCAGTCGTCGCGTAGCGCACCGGATTCCTGTGCGCGCGTGATGATGCGGCGCATCAGGCCGTGCCCGTGCTCGCGGGCTCGTTCGAGTGCGGCGCTCGGGGCGTTGCGCAGGGCGAGTTCGCCGAGGATGCGGTCGCTCGCTTGGAGTTCGCAGATCTTTTCGACCAGGTGGACGAATGATTCCCACGGGTCGGTGAGCTCGAGCGCCTGTTCGGCGATGCGGGTGCCCGCCTCGACGCGGTCGGCGACGGCGGCGGCGATGAGTTCGTCGCGGGTGGGGAAGCGGTTGTAGAGGGTGCCGATCGCGACGCCCGCCCTGGCGGCGATGTCCTTGAGCGGCGCGTCGAGGCCGCGTTCGGTGAACAGTTCCCTGGCCGCGGTGACCAGCGCGTCGCGGTTGCGCTGGGCGTCGCTGCGCAACGGCTTGTCCTCTGGCATTCGCCGATCCTACAAATCCGGCCTGCGCGGATATCTTGAGCCATGGTTCAACTTAGTGCTAGGTTGCGGGAAACTTGAACCGTCCCTCAACTTAGTGAGGTCATCGAATGAGCACGCTCGCGATCTTCGGATACGGACCCGGCCTCGGCGCCGGCACGGCACGGGAGTTCGGCCGCAACGGTTTTCGGATCGCCGCGATCGGGCGCGACCTCGAACGGGCGGCCGAACGAGTGGCCGCCCTGCGGGCCGACGGCATCGAGGCCGAGCCGTTCGCGGCCGACATCACCGATCCGGCGCAGCTGAGCGAGGTCGTCACCAGGGTGGAGGGCAAGCTCGGGCCGATCGAGGTGGCCGTGCACGCAGCCGCCGCGGGGATGTCGATCCGGGCCGAGTCGACCCGCGCCGTCGACGCCGCCTCGCTGGAACTCCCGTTCGCCCTCAAGGTGTACTCGTCGATCGAGCTCACCCGGGCGCTGCTGCCCGGCATGCTCGCGCGCGGACACGGCACGCTGCTGTTCTCCTCCGGCGCCTCGGAGACGAATCTGCAGCCCTACCTGGCGAATATGGGTGTCGCCCTCGGCGCCCAGCGCGCCTATGTGCGGCAGCTGGCCGCCGAACTCGACGGCACCGGGGTCTACGCGGGGCTGCTCGCGATCGGCGCGCTCATCCAGGACAGCGCCGTGCAGGCGCAGATCGACGCCCAGCCGGAGCTGATTCCGGACGGGCTGGTGCTGCCCCGGATCGGCAATGCCGAACTCGGTGCCGAGTACTGGCGGATGTACACCGAACGCGACATCGTCGAGGTCGAGATCGGGTTCTGAATATCGGGGTTGACCTTGACGTAGCGTCAACTTGCAGACTGGTATCACCGACGAAAGGAGCTGGTCATGGCGGGTGAATGGGCCATCCAGGAGCTCGCGAAGGCCGCGGGCACCACCAGCCGCACGCTGCGCCACTACGGGCAGCTGGGGCTGCTGGCGCCGAGCCGGATCGGCGCCAACGGCTACCGCTACTACGACCAGCACTCCCTCGTTCGCCTGCAGCGCATCCTGCTGCTGCGCGAACTCGGCCTCGGCCTCCCCGTGATCGCCGAGGTACTCGCCGGTGAACAGGACACCGCCGACGCCCTGCGCACCCACCTGGATCTGCTGCGGCAGCAACAGGACCGGATCGCACGGCAGATCGAATCGGTGTCGACCACGTTGCACAAGACCGAAAGAGGTGAACCACTCATGGCCGCAGAGGTTTTCGACGGCTTCGACCACACTCAGTACAAGGACGAGGTCACCGAACGCTGGGGCAAGCAGGCCTACGAGAGCGGCGACCGCTGGTGGCGTTCGCTCTCCGACGCCGACAAGCAGGAGTTCCTGCAGACCCAGCTCGACATCGCCGCCGACTTCGGCAAGGCGCATGCCGCCGGGCTGCCTGTCGAGGGCGAGACCGTCCAGGCGATCGTCGCCAGGCACCGCGCCTGGCTCGGCGACGGCACCCAGGGACGCCCGGTGACCAACGAGTACCTGCTCAACCTGGGCGAGATGTACGTCGCCGACCCGCGCTTCCGGAAGAACTACGACGTGCACGGCGACCGCACCGCCGAGTACATCCTCGAAGCCTTCCGCGCCTACGTCGCCGCTCACCCCGCCTGACCCCGGTTTACCCCGCGTGCGACCGGGAAATAGAGAACAGCCGCGTCCGGACAACGTCGTCCGGCGCGGCTGTCGGCGAAGGTAGGCTGCCCGACACCGGCGCACGAGCGCGCGGTCGCGAGGGGGAAGCATGGGTCTGGTGCTCGTGGAGGTCGGGCTCGCGCTCGGCGCGGGCGGCGTGCTCGTGGCGGCGTTGCTGCCGGGTACCAGGCGGTGGATGGATGCCGGACGCGTTCCGCCGTATAACTGACGGCGATGACGAGTGGTAGCGGGGAATGCGGTGGATGAGGTACGGCCATCTCGGGTGACCGCGCTGGTGGCGGGGTGGCTCGGCGTACTGGTCGGGGTGGCCGGGATCGTGGTGGCGACCGGGACGGCGGTGGCGCGGGCGTTCGGGCGGGTGATCGAGCTGGACTACGCGGCGGCGGGGATCGTCGGCGGGCTCGGCGTCGTGTACCTGCTCGGGGCGGTGCTGCTGTTGCGGCGGCGGTTGCTAGGCAGGCGGATCCTGGTCACCATGTCGGCGGTGATGGCCGGGGCGACGCTGCTGGTGGTAGTGCTCAACGGGGCAGGCCACGGGTGGCGGCTCGGACCGCTGGACTGGTGGCTGGCGCTCAACGCGGTCATCTTGGCGCTCAGCGTGATCGAACCGACGCGCCGCTGGACCACCACACGCCGACCCGACACGGGATAAATTCGACCAATGGTCGTGCAGGATACGAAGACGAAGATCGGTGACGTGACGGCGATCGCCGCCGTCTGCGTCGCCGGAGTGCTCGCCGTGACGAATCTGCTGGGGGCGGTGCTGCTGGTGCGGGCCTTCTTCGACGATCCCGACCGGCTCGACGATTCGCTCACCCTGTTCACCACACTCGGCGCGCTGCTCGCCGCGGCCGCGTTCGGCTACGGCGGGGTGCTCCTCGCGCGCCGCGACGAGACCGGCCGGTGGATCGTGATCGTCGCCGCGGGCACGCAGGTCGCGCTCGGCCTGCTCGGGCTGCTCGCCACCGCTGTGAACTACGACCCGGAGTACGGGATCCACTGGTTCGCCGACAAGCCGGTGAGCGAGTGGCTTCCGATCGGGCTCGGCGGGGTACCCGGTGCGGTGACGGCGATCGTCATCCACAACTGGCAGGCGGCGCTGATCGTCGTGCTGCTCAGCGGGCTGGCCCTGGCCGCCGCCGCGGTGCGCCCGACGGCGGACTACACGCTCGCCGCCACCGAGCCCGGCGCCGGATCGACCGTATAGTCGGCGATCGACACGGCTCCACGAGGGGGGACTGGAATGGGATATCCGTATGGCCCACAGCAGGGCCACGACCCGTACGCGGCACAGGGTTACCCGCAGCAACCCGCGTACGGCATCGACCCGTACGCCCAGCAGGGCTACGCGCCCCAGCCATACGGTCCCGAATACGGTTACGCCGCACCGGCTTACGCCCCCGGATACGGCTACCCCCAGCCCCGTGCCGGCGGCGGCACCGCGATCACGGCCGCCGTGCTGTCGCTGCTGTTGTCGTTGATCGCGCTGGGCGGCATGGGAATCGCCATCGCGAGCGAGATGGACACCGCAGGTTATCGGGACGGTAGCGCCCGCTCCGGCACCATCGCCGGCTTCGCGATCGCGAGCGTTCCGTGCCTGCTGTGGTTGCTCGGCTCGATCCTGCTGTTCCGCCGCAAGACCGCGGGCCGCGTCCTGCTGATCATCCTGTCCTCGCTGGGCCTGCTGGTCGGCGCGATCTCGGTCGCCGTCGCCGCGGACTCCGGTGGTGGCCCTGCCCTGATCGCCGGCTTGGTGGCCGCCGCCATCCCCCTCCTCATCCTGACCCTCGCCGCCGCCCCCTCCACCGGCCGCTGGATCCGCGCAGGTCGTCAGCCCGCGTACGCTCCCTACCCGTACTACTGACAGTTCGCAGGGGGGATCGTCGCATGAGCAGCAACACTCCGGATGCCGCTGCGGGCCAACCGGTTTCCATGCCACCGGCACCACCGACCGTGCGCTACGACCCAGCTCCGGAACCGGCGGGCGCCGGAAACGGGGAGTGGTGGCTCACGCCCCGCGCCGACTACCAGTCGCCCGAGCCGCCGTCGGCCACCCGGCCCGAGCCGCCGTCGGCCACCCGCCGACCATCTGCCACCCGGCCACCGCGGGCGGCGCCGAGTAACCGGCCACCCCGGCCGTCGAACCAGCGGAAGGTGAGCCCACGTCGTCCTCCGGCGACCGTCGGTTCAGTGGTGCCTCTGCATCGGGCGGCCGGATTGCTCTCGCTGATTCTGGCCGGCGTCTCGGCGATCGCCGCCATCAACGGGTTCGTGTTCTCGGAAGCCGACAGTGGGTCGGAGACGAACGAACAGATGTCGGGAATCGCCGGTAGCTACGTGCTGTTCGTGATGTTCTGGGGAGCCGGTGGACTGCTGGTTGCCCAGCAAGTCGGATACAGCCGCGCGCTCGTCGCCGTCTTGGCGGTGGCATCCACATCGCTGAACATGGAGGCGATCGACACGCTGGCCGCCGGTTCGAGCCTGGCGGGAGCATGGCTCGCCCGCACCGGGTTGGCGCTCGGGCTGCTCGTGCTCGCCCTTCTGCTCACTTCGGTGGCGACGAGCTGGATGCGCCCGGGTCGCGCGTTGCCGGATGGGCGACGTCGATGAGCCAACCCCTCAGCCCCGATCCACACCACCCCGCTTCCGTGCGGGCCCCGGGTGCCCCGGCTCCGGCGACCGCCCACTACGACACCAGTGCGCCGACCGGCCAGCCCCTCGGTTACACCCCCGTGCCGTCGCACGGCGGGCAGGGCCAGGCGAACGGGGAGTGGTGGAACACGCCGGGTACGGGCCGTATGCACGCACCGTCGGCGAGTGGACACGGCCAACCAGATCTGGATGGCGACCAGACGGATGTCCGGCCTCCGGGGAGCCAGGCGACTCAGCTGGGCATTCTGCTGGATCGGATTACCGTCGCATTCGCCATCCTGCTGGCCGGGTATGCGGTCATGGCCGTGGTGGTCGGCTTGAAGGCGAACACTCGGTTTCCCGGCAACGAGTGGATGAGCCAGCGGATTCTCACCGCGACAGCGCTGCATTCGGTCGCGGCGGTGTTGTGGATAGCCGCCGTGGTGATGCTGGGGCGGCGGGTGCGGCGGGGCCGACTGCTGGTGGGCATCCTCACGGTCGGGTATCTCGGGATGAACACGGTCGCAGTGGGCAGCAGGTTGCGGGATTCGGATTGGACGTTGTCGGTATACACCGGGATGGTGGATTACGTCTGCGCCGATACGGGCTGGGCGATCTGCCCGCCCGACGGGACTGATGCAGGGCTGCGATTGGTGGGGGCAGGAGCTTTGCTCGCGTTCCTCATGCTCGTGTTGCTCTGTGCGTCCGCGGTCGCGACGCGGCGTGCGGGTGGTGCCGGTCACAGTGGGCCCCGATCCGGTGGGCAGCCGGGGCTCGGACACGGGCCGGGATAGCAGTAGCGCTGAGTCGAACGTATCGGCCCTGCTCAGGGGCTGGTTGGTGACTCCGCCGGGACAATTCGGCGTCTTCCGATACGCTGGGCACCCGTGACCGTCGCATCGTCCCCGGGTAACTCCGATAATTCTGCTTACGACCTGATCGTGGTCGGCTCCGGCTTCTTCGGCCTGACCGTCGCGGAACGCGCCGCGAACCTGCTGGGCAAGCGGGTGCTGGTGATCGATCGCCGCTACCACCTCGGTGGCAACGCCTACTCCGAGCCGGAACCGGAAACCGGCATCGAGATCCACAAGTACGGCGCGCATCTGTTCCACACCTCGAACAAGAAGGTGTGGGACTACGTCACCCAGTTCACCGAGTTCACCGGCTACCAGCACCGGGTCTTCGCCCTGCACAAGGGCCAGGCGTACCAGTTCCCGATGGGTCTGGGGCTGATCTCGCAGTTCTTCGGCCGCTACTTCACCCCGGAGGAGGCCAAGGCGCTGATCGCCGAGCAGGCCGCCGAGGTCGACACCGCCGACGCGCAGAACCTCGAGGAGAAGGCGATCTCGCTGATCGGCCGCCCGCTCTACGAGGCGTTCGTGCGCGACTACACCGCCAAGCAGTGGCAGACCGACCCGAAGGAACTGCCCGCGGGCAACATCACCCGCCTGCCGGTGCGCTACACCTTCGACAACCGCTACTTCAACGACACCTACGAGGGCCTGCCCAAGGAGGGGTACACGAAGTGGCTGGAGAACATGGCCGCCTCCGAGCTCATCGACGTGCGCCTGAACACCGACTGGTTCGACGTGCGTGACGAGATCGTCGCGGCCAGCCCGGACGCGCCGGTCGTCTACACCGGCCCGCTGGACCACTACTTCGACTACGCCGAGGGCGAGCTGGGCTGGCGCACCATCGATTTCGAGACCGAGGTCCTCGAGATCGGCGACTTCCAGGGCACCTCGGTGATGAACTACAACGACGCCGACGCGCCGTACACCCGCATCATCGAGCCGCGCCACTTCCACCCGGAGCGCGACTACCCGACCGACAAGACGGTCATCATGCGCGAGTTCTCCCGCTTCGCGCAGACCGGCGACGAGCCGTACTACCCGATCAACACCCCCGAGGACCGGGCCAAGCTGCTGGCCTACCGCGAGCTCGCCAAGAAGGAGACCGCCGAGAAGAAGGTGCTCTTCGGCGGTCGTCTCGGCACCTACCAGTACCTGGACATGCACATGGCGATCGGTTCGGCGCTGAGCATGTTCGAGAACGTGCTGCGCCCGCACCTGGAGTCCGGCGCGGCACTGGTGGACCAGGCGTGACCGATCAGCGCCCGGAGGAGGCCGCTCCCGGACCGGCTCAGCCGGCCGAGAAGCGCCCGGTGAAGGCGGCCGGAGGAAGCGGGCGGACCACGCAGGGCGCCCGAGCACGCCAGAAAGGACGCAGCGTGAGCGCGCAGCCGGTGCTGGACGAGGTGAAGACCGAGACGCGAGCCAAGGCGCTGCTGCAGCGGATCATCCTGCCGCGACCGGGTGAACCGCTCGATGTGCGGACCCTCTACCTGGAGGAATCCACCACCAACGCGCGCCGTGCGCACGCCACCAGCCGGACCGCGCTCTCCATCGGCGCCGAGTCCGAGGTGTCGTTCTGCACCTACTTCAACGCGCTCCCGGCCAGCTACTGGCGGCGCTGGAGCGTGCTGAACTCGGTGGTGCTGCGGCTGGAACTGGCCGGGCACGGCCGCGTCGACGTCTACCGCTCCAAGGCCGACGGTTCGCGAATCCACGTGCAGGGCAAGGAATTCGCCGTGGACACCGGTGCCGATTCGGTGTTCGTGGAGTTCGAGGCCGACCTCGGCCCGTTCGAAGACGGCGGCTGGCTCTGGTTCGACATCACCACCGACACGGCGGTGACGCTGCTGGCCGGCGGCTGGTACGCCCCGCAGGAGGCGCCGGGCACCGGCAGCATCGCGGTCGGCATGCCCACCTTCAACCGGCCCACCGACCTGGTCAAGACGCTGGCCGCGCTCGGCTCGGACCCGCTGGTGCTCGGCAATGTCGCCGCGGTGATCGTGGCCGACCAGGGCAACCGCAAGGTCGTCGACGAGCCGGGCTTCACCGAGGCCGCGGCCACCCTGGGCGAGCGGCTCACCATCTGCGACCAGCCCAACCTGGGCGGGTCGGGCGGCTACAGCCGGGTCATGTTCGAGGCGCTGAAGACCGACGCCGAGTACATCGTCTACATGGACGACGACATCGAGATCGAGCCCGACTCGATCCTGCGCGCGCTCGCGTTCTCCCGCTTCGCCAAGTCGCCGCTGCTGGTGGGCGGGCAGATGCTGAACCTGCAGGAGCGCTCGCACCTGCACAGCATGGGCGAGGTCGTCGACCGCGGGATCTTCATGTGGTCCTCGGCGCCCAACGTCGAGTACGACCACGACTTCTCGAAGTACCCGCTCAAGGACCGCGACAACTCCAAGCTGCTGCACCGGCGCATCGACGTCGACTTCAACGGCTGGTGGACCTGCGTGATCCCGCGGCAGGTGGCCGAGCAGCTCGGTCAGCCGCTGCCGCTGTTCCTGAAGTGGGACGACGTCGAGTACGGCCTGCGCGCCCGCGACGCCGGCTACCCGACCGTCACCCTGCCGGGTGCGGCGGTGTGGCACATGGCGTGGTCGGACAAGGACGACGCGATCGACTGGCAGGCCTACTTCCACCTGCGCAACCGCCTGGTGGTGGCCTCGCTGCACCTGCCGGGTGACGGCAAGCCGATGATCGTGAACACGGTCAAGGCCACCCTCAAGCACCTGCTGTGCCTGGAGTACTCGACCGTCGCCATCCAGAACGAGGCGATCCGCGACTTCCTGGCCGGGCCGGAGGGCCTGTTCGACCTGCTGCCGAGCGCGCTGGGCAAGATCCACGGGATGCGCAAGCAGTTCCCGGACGCGGTGGTGCTGCCGTCCTCGACCGAGCTGCCGCTGGCCAACCGGCACGGCGTCGGCGCGGTCGGCGAGCCGGGCAACCCGATCGCCAAGGTCGCGCGCCTGGCCAAGGGCGTGGTGCACAACTTCCGCAAGGCCGATCCGGCCGCGCACGAGACACCGCAGCTGAACGTGCCGACGCTGGACGCGCGGTGGTTCCTGCTGTCCCAGGTCGACGGCGTCACCGTGACGACCGCCGACGGCCGCGGCGTGGTCTACCGCAAGCGCGACCCGCGCAAGGCGGCCGAGCTGCTCAAGGAGGCGATGCGCCTGCGCAAGGAGCTCACCGCGCGCTTCCCGGAGATGCAGCAGCGCTACCGTGCCGCGCACGCCGAGCTCACCAGCCCGGCCGCGTGGGAGAAGGTCTTCAGCCAGACAGGAACCGAGAAGTGAACGCGATCAACCCGGAACTGCCCGAGCTGGAACTGGCCGAGGAAGGCTGCGGCGGCGAGTGCGCCTGCGCGTGCGGCGAGGGCGAATACATCGAGGTGCCGCTCGAGGTCGGCATCATCAACACCGTGCAGTCGACCATCGGCACCAACCCGGCCGTCGTGTCGGCCGCGCGCGGCATGTCGCACTTCGGTGAGCACGCGCTGGGCTGGGTCGGTATCGCCGCGGCGGGCTGGCTGGTCGACAAGCCGCGCCGCAGGCAGTGGGCCGGTGTCGCGGTCGGCGCGGTCGGCGCGCACGCCGCGTCGATCGTGATCAAGCGGATCGTGCGGCGCCCGCGCCCGAACAGCCCCGCGGTGCAGGTCAACGTGTCGACGCCGAGCAAATTGAGCTTCCCGTCGTCACACGCCACGTCCACCACGGCGGCGGCAGTGTTGCTCGGCAGGTTGACCGGGCTACCCTTGCCTGCGGTGCTCGTGCCGCCGATGCTCCTTTCGCGGGTCGTGCTCGGCGTGCATTACCCTTCCGACGTGCTCGCCGGTTCCGCATTGGGGGCCGCGTCGGCAGCCGCAGTGCTAGCCGCCGAAAAGAGACTCCGACAGTGACCGCAACCGAAAGAACCTTGGCTGAGATGAGCGAAGAACCGTCCGCCGCCGTCCTGGACGAGGCTGTTGTGAAGGGCCCGCCGAAGACTCTGATCGGCGGTGTCGTCAAGGCCGTTCGCCCGCGTCAGTGGGTGAAGAACGTGCTCGTGCTCGCCGCGCCACTGGCCGTCGGGCCCGAGGCGATCAGCGACGCGGGCGTGCTCGTGCACGTGGCGATCGCCTTCGTGGTGTTCTGCATGGCGGCCTCGGGCATCTACCTGGTCAACGACTCGCTCGACGTCGAGGCCGACCGGGCGCACCCGACCAAGCGGTTCCGCCCGATCGCCGCGGGCGTCGTCCCGGTCAACCTGGCTTACGCGCTGGCCGCGGTGCTGCTGGTGGGCTCGATCGCCGGTTCGTTCCTGGCGTCCTGGCATCTGGCCGTGGTGATGGCGATCTACATCGCCATCCAGCTCGCCTACTGCCTCGGCCTCAAGCACCAGGCCGTGCTCGACATCTGCATCGTGTCCTCGGGCTTCCTGCTGCGTGCCGTCGCCGGTGGCGCGGCTGCGGGCATCGCGCTGTCGCAGTGGTTCCTGCTGATCATGGCGTTCGGTTCGCTGTTCATGGCGGCGGGCAAGCGCTACGCGGAACTGCAGATCGCGCTGGAGACCGGCGCCAAGATCCGCAAGTCGCTGCAGTACTACACGCCGACCTACCTGCGCTTCATCTGGACGCTGGCGGCCACCGCCGTCGTGGTGTTCTACGGCCTCTGGGCGTTCCAGCAGGACTCGGCTCGGGACACCCAGTGGTACTCGATCTCGATGATCCCGTTTACCATCGCAATCCTGCGTTACGCGGTCGACGTCGACGGTGGCGAGGCCGGTGAACCCGAAGAGATCGCGCTGGGGGACCGCATCCTGCAGTTCCTCGCTATTGCCTGGATCGGAGCGGTAGGTGTCGCTGTCTATCTCACCTGACGAGATCGTGGTAGCGGAGCAGGAGACAACCGAATACGAGCGGCTACGCGACGACGAGCAGTCGGCGCGTCCGGCCGCCCGTTTCGCGAACCTGTCCCGCGCCACCTTCGTCGGTGGGGTGGTGTTCACCGTCGTCGTGTTCGCGGTGGGCGCCTGGCAGCGGCGCTGGATCGCCGACGACGGCCTCATCGTGTTGCGGACGGTGCGCAACCTGCTCGCGGGCAACGGCCCGGTGTTCAACATGGACGAGCGGGTCGAAGCCAACACCAGTACCGCGTGGACCTATCTGGTCTGGTTCTTCAGCTGGCTCACCCAGGCGCGGCTCGAGTACGTGGTGCTCGGGGTCTCGCTGACGGTCTCGCTGCTGGCGATCGTGTTCGCCATGCTCGGCACCGCCCGGCTGTGGGGCGGCACCTCGGGTCAGCTGCTGATCCCGGCGGGCGTGCTCGTCTACGTCGCGCTGCCGCCCGCGCGTGACTACGCCACCTCCGGGCTGGAGAGCGGTCTGGTCATCTGCTGGGTCGGGCTGCTGTGGTGGCTGCTGATCCGCTGGAGCCAGGCGGCCGTGGTCCGGGTGCCGAGCCTGCTCGGGCTGGTGTTCCTGGCCGGGCTGGCGCCGCTGATCCGGCCCGAGGCCACGCTGATCGGGGTGCTCGCCCTCGGCATGATCTTCCTGGCTCCGATGCCGGAGTTCCGGTTCGGCCCGACCGCGCTGCGCGCGCTGATCGTGTTCGTCGCCGGCATCGTGCCGGTGGTCTACCAGATCTGGCGGATGGGCTACTACGGCCTGCCCTACCCGAACACCGCCGTCGCCAAGGACGCGGGCGGCGCCAAGTGGGGCCAGGGCATGAAGTACCTCTGGGACCTGGTCGGCCCGTACTACCTGTGGATCCCGCTGCTCGTGCTGCTGATCGCCGGTGTGGTGACCGCGGTGACGCGCGGGATCTCGGTGCGGCCGCGGTGGTCGATCGCCGCGATCCGGTCCTGGCTGCGCTCGCCCAGCGCGGTCGTCGTGCTCGCGCTCGGCAGCGGTCTGCTGCTCACGGTGTACGCGGTCCGCGTCGGCGGCGACTTCATGCACGGTCGCATGCTGCTCACCCAGCTGTTCCTGCTGCTGTTGCCGGTGGCGGTCGTGCCGATCCGGCTGCGGGCGTTCACGCCGCGGGACTGGTCGACCGCGGTCGTGCTGGCCGCGCTGCTCGGCACCGCGGGCTGGTCGCTGTTCGCGGCGAGCACCACCGCGATCAAGACCGGCACCAAGATCAGCTCGTCGGGCATCGTCGACGAGCGGGTGTACTACGTGCTCAACACCGGCAAGGACCATCCGATCCTGGCCGAGGACTACCTGGACTACCCGCGCATGCGGGCGATGGTCAACGACATCGCAGCCAACCCCAACGGCGGCCTGCTGCTGAACTCGCCGTCGTTCACGTTCTGGTACCTCGACCCGCCGCCGCAGCCGATCCCCGAGGGCGGCGCCGGGCACACGGTGTACTTCCTGAACCTGGGCATGACGAGCATGAACGTGCCGCTGAGCGTGCGCGTGATCGACCCGATGGGCCTGTCCTACCCGCTGGCCGCGCATTCGGACCGGCTCGCCGACGGCCGCATCGGGCACGACAAGAGCCTGTACCCGGACTGGGTGGTCGTGGACTCGGGCATGGTCGATCTGCATCCGTGGATGCCCTGGTACATGGACGAGAAGTGGGTCACCCAGGCGCGGACCGCGATGTCGTGCCCGGAAACGCAGGCGCTGCTCATCTCCACGCGTGACCCGCTCACCTTCGACCGGTTCAAGCACAATCTGCGCAATGCGCTGACCTTCGCGAAATACCGGATCGATCGGGTGCCGAAGTACGAGATCCAGCGGTGCGGATTGGTCGACCCGTACCCCGAACCGCCGCGCTGATCTCTCCTGCGTCACACTGGGCCCACGGCCACCCGTGGGCCCAGTGGTAACACCCTGGCCAGGCACTATCCAGTGGCATTCGCCGCTAAATCACTTTTCGGTAACGCCAGGCTATCGATGTCACGATATGGTCATCGAGAGGAACGGCCCGTCGGCGCCAACTGGTGTGCCGGTATCAAGTCGGCGGTCATTTGCAACCGCGGTTCCGCGCGAGCCGCATGAGGAAAGGCCCAAAACAGAATGCGTGTCGGACGTCTGAGAACCAGGGGAGCCGGCTGGCTCAAGCGGTCGGTGCTGGTTTCGTTGGCTGTCGTGCTGCCGCTCGGCGCCTCGGTGGCCGGTCCCGCCGGCACGGCGACGGCTGCCTTCGACCCCAGTGGCTTCGACTTCTGGGTCGACTCCGAGATGGGCCCGATCAAGTCCAGGATCTTCCGTGCCGCCGACGGCAACACCGGCCGCGTGGTGTACGCGCTCGACGGTATGCGCGCGCGTGACGACCTGAGCGGCTGGGAGATCGACACCAACGTCGCCCGTGCCCTGACCGCGGCCAACATCAACGTCGTCATGCCGGTCGGTGGCCAGTCCAGCTTCTACGCCGACTGGAACGCGCCGAGCAACTTCTTCGGCCTCGACACCGGCTCGGGCGGCAGCTCGACCGGTTCGGCCGCCACCGGCTCCGCGATGACCGGTTCGTCGATCGCCCCGGCCCAGGTGGCGGGCAAGAAGAACACCTACAAGTGGGAGAGCTTCCTCACCGGCAACCTGCGCAACGCGCTGTCGAGCCGACTGGGCTTCAACCCGAACAACAACGGTGTCTTCGGTCTGTCGATGGGTGGCTCGGCCGCGCTGACGCTGGCCGCCTACCACCCGGACCAGTTCAGCTTCGCCGGTTCGTTCTCCGGCTACCTGAACATCTCGGCGCCGGGTATGCGTGAGGCCATGCGTGTCGCGATGGTCTCGGCCGGTGGCTTCAACATCGACGCGATGGCGCCGCCGTGGGGCCCGCAGTGGCTGCGGATGGACCCGTTCGTGTTCGCGCCGCGCCTGGTCGGCAACGGCACCCGCGTGTGGGTCTCGGCGGCCAGCGGTATCCCGGGCCCGGGCGATGTGTCCAACCCGATGGAAATCGTCCAGGGCGTGCCGCTGGAGCTGCTCGCGATGGTCAACAGCCGGGCCTTCCAGGTCCGGATGGCGACGCTCGGTGGCGGCAACGCGCACTTCGATTTCCCGATCACCGGTGTGCACAACTGGCGTAACTGGGAGACCGAGGTCAATCGGATGATCCCGGATCTGTCGGCCAATATCGGCTGAGTGTCAGCCCGCTAGACGAAAGCCGCCCGGTGCGTATTCGCACCGGGCGGTTTCGCATTTCGGTCACGATCCGACTGATAGCCGGTGACGAATCACGTGCGACAGGTCACCGCGAGTTGTGCTCCGGGTCACTTTCCAGCAACATGTAAGCATTCGTCATTGATTGATACACAGTGAGCATGCGTCGAGGTTGATTCGTCCGTTTTGCCCTGGATTGATCGCTTTCGTCGCCCGATGAGGGATCCGACCGTGTAGCTCGGGGTTTGCGCCGTCGGGTCAGCCGAGAAAGGTCTAGTCGAATGCGAACACTGCGCTGGAAGCGTAGGCCCGTGAAGACCGCTGCCCCGGGATCGTGGGCACGGCGCTGGGCCGCCGGCGTATCCATGGCCCTGCTCGTCCCGATCTCCACTGTCATCGTGGGCGGTACGGCCCCGGCATCCGCCGGATTCAACGCCGCCGCATTCGACTTCTGGGTCGATTCCGGTATGGGCCCCATCAAGTCCAGGGTGCTGCGCGCGGCCGACGGCAACACCAATCGAGTGGCCTATGTCCTCGACGGCATGCGCGCGCCGGAGCATCTCAACGGCTGGGAGATCGAAACGGATATCCCGAACGCGCTCGCCGCCGCGAATATCAACGTGGTGATGCCGGTCGGCGGTATGTCGAGCTTCTATGCCGACTGGAACTCGCCCAGCGAATTCTTCGGCATTCCCGGTAGCGGCGCGCCCGCCTCCGGCTCCGGCGCGGGCAACGCGCTCTCCGGCGGCCCCGGCAAGAGCTACCGCTACCAGTGGGAATCCTTCCTCACCAACGACCTGCGCAACGCGCTGGCCGACCGCCTCGGCTTCAACCGCTACCGCAACGGCGTGTTCGGCCTGTCGATGGGTGGCTCGGCCGCGCTGACCCTGGCCGCCTACCACCCCGACCAGTTCTCCTTCGCGGGCGCGTTCTCCGGCTACCTCAACATCTCCGCGCCGGGCATGCGCGAGGCGATCCGCCTGGCCATGCTGGACGCGGGCGGCTACAACGTCGACTCGATGGCGCCGCCGTGGGGCCCGCAGTGGCTGCGGATGGACCCGTTCGTGTTCGCGCCCAACCTGGTCGGCAACAACACCCGGCTGTGGGTGGCCGCCGCGTCGGGCCTGCCGACGGGCACCGACGGCCCGAACATGAACACCGTCAACGGCATGGCGCTGGAGGCGCTCGCCCTGGCCAACACCCGCGCCTTCGAGGTCAGGATGGCGACCCTGGGCGCACGCAACGTCACCTATTCGTACCCGGCCTTCGGCATCCACGCCTGGAACAACTGGAACGACGAGGCGCTGCGCATGATCCCGGATATGTCGAACAACATCGGCTAGCCCCGATGACAAGAAACGCCCGGTGCATTCGTGCGCCGGGCGTTTCGAGTTCTGTTGCCCTTGCAAGTAATTCGCGGGTCGAATATCCTCCAGCGAGCGAAAGTGTGACCAGATCGTTGTTTCACCTGTCTGATCGGCCGGACTGTCGGGATCCGCGTCGATGTCGGAGACGGTTCTGGCATGCCACAACAGCAGAAAGAGAGCGGAATTCACATGCGTTTCGGCAAGGCCACCGCGCCGAAGGGTGAGCAGCCGGGCACGTCCCGGGGCGTTGCACCTCGTGGTTGGCGTAATCGAATTCTAGCTGTCGGCGCCGCGGCCCTGGTGCTGCCGATCGCCGCAGGGGCGGCCCCGATGGCGTTCGCCGCCCCCGCCCCGGCGCCGGTGCTGCGCGCCCCGGCCGGCGGCTACGAAGAGCTGATGGTCCCGTCGAAGATGGGCCCGGTCAAGGTGCAGGTGCAGTGGGCGCGCAACGGTGGCAACGCCGCGCTCTACCTGCTCGACGGCCTGCGCGCCCGCGACGACCGCAACGCCTGGTCCTTCGAGACCAACGCGATGCAGCAGTTCTCCAACGACAACGTCACCCTGGTGATGCCGGTCGGCGGTCAGTCCAGCTGGTACGCGGACTGGACCTCGGCGTCCAACACCAACGGACAGAAGACCACCTACAAGTGGGAGTCCTTCCTGACCGAGGAGCTGCCCGCCTTCCTCGAGGGCTACGGCGTCTCCCGCACCAACAACGCGGTGCTCGGCCTGTCGATGAGTGGCCCGGCCGCCCTGCGTCTGGCCGCGCTGCACCGCAACCAGTTCAAGCACGCCTCCTCGCTCTCGGGCCCGCTGAACTGGGGCGCCCCCGGCATGCGTGAGGCCATCCGCGTGATGATGCTCGACGCGGGCCGCTTCAACGTCGACTCCATGGCCGCTCCGTGGAGCCCGGCGTGGCTGCGGATGGACCCGATGGTCTTCGCGCCCGAGCTGCGCGGCCTGCCGATGTTCATCTCCTCGGCCAACGGCCTGCCCGGTCAGCACGACCGTCCGGCCGGCCTGGGCGGCATGTACAACACCGCCAACGCGATGGGCATCGAGGCCATCTCGTTCGTCAGCACCCTGGCGTTCCAGAGCCGCCTGAAGTCGCTCGGCATCGCCGCGACCTTCGACTTCCCGGCCAACGGCACCCACTCCTGGAAGTACTGGGAGGACCAGCTGTGGAAGGCGCGTCCGCAGATCCTGGGCGCGCTGGGCGCCTGACAGTTTCCGCCCAGCAACGCTGAGAAGACCGGTTCACCCGCAGGGTGAGCCGGTCTTTTTGCTGTGCGCGGCTCTCGCGTGTCCTCCCCGGTTATCGGTCGGTACTGCGGTACAACGAACGATGAGGCAGTCCCAGGGCGGGGATGAGGAGGGTCGCGTGTGTTGAAACATCGTGTCCGAGCGCCGATGCGGCGGATCCTCGGAATGGCGGTCCTGACCGCCGCCCTGCTCGCGCCCGCGGTGGCCGTGCCCGCCCAGGCGCAGGCCCAGACCGGCGTGGCCGGCGTGCAGCGGGTGGAGTGGCTCTCGGATCGCCGGGTGGCGCTGTGGGTGTACTCGCCCGCGATGAACACCCCGATCCAGGTGCAGATGCTGCTGGCGCGGGACTGGAACATCAAGCCCGACGCGAAGTTCCCGATGCTGCTGATGCTCGACGGGCTGCGCGCCCAGGACGACGAGAACGGCTGGACCAAGGACGCCGACGCCGAGGGCTTCTACGCGGACAAGAACGTCAACGTGGTGCTGCCGGTGGGCGGCCAGTCCAGCTGGTACTCCGACTGGCTCGCCCCCGACAACGGCCACACCTACAAGTGGGAGACCTTCCTGACCAAGGAGCTCCCGCCGATCCTGGAACGCGACTGGCGCACCACGGATGTGCGTGGCGTCCAGGGCCTTTCGATGGGCGGCACGGCCGCGATGAACCTGGCCGGTCGCAATCCCGGCCTGATGAAGTACGTGGCCTCGTATTCGGGCCTGCTGACCACGACGACGCTCGGTATGCCGCAGGCGATCACCTTCGCCAACAAGGACGCGGGCGGCTTCGACGCGGGCGCGATGTGGGGGCCGCCCGGCGGGCCGGAGTGGGCCGCCCACGATCCGTATCTGCTGGCCGACAAGCTCAAAGGCGTGAGCATGTACGTCTCCAGCGGCAGCGGCCTGGCGGGCAACCACGATCAGCTCGGCGAGGTGCCGCTGCTGAGCGAGAACTGGGCGGGCACCGGCCTGGAGATCCTGTCGCGGTTGTCGACCGAGAACTTCGTCACCAAGCTGGAGAAGCTGGCCATCCCGGTGCAGGCGAACTACCGTCCGGCGGGCACGCATACGTGGCCGTACTGGGATTTCGAGATGCGGCAGTCGTGGTCGCAGGCCGCGTCGGCGCTGGGCACCGATCAGGGTGGCACCTCGTGCGGGCTCGGCGGCGCGATCGGCCCGGCCGCGCAGGCCGCCGGGTGGCTGGGCAACTGTCTCACCGCCGAATATCCGGTGGCCGCGGGCGTGGTGCAGGACTTCCAGAACGGGAAGGTCTTCCACTCCGCCGCGACCGGCGCGCACGCCGTCGGCGGGCGGATCGGTGGCACGTATGCCGGTGTCGGCGGGCCGAATTCGCCGCTGGGCCTGCCCACCGGCGCGGAACAGGGCCTGCCCGACGGCCGTGGCCGCATGCAGACCTTCGAGGGCGGCTCGATCTACTGGACCCCGCAGACCGGCGCGCAGGTGATGCGCGGCGCGTTCCTGGAGGAGTGGGGCAGGCAGGGCTTCGAGCGCGGCCCGGCCGGCTATCCGATCGCGGCCGAGGCGCGCACGCCCAGCCGCGACGGCTCGGTGCAGGCCTTCGAGCACGGCCCGATGTTCTACAGCCCGGCCACCGGCGCGCACCGGGTGCAGGGCTTCGTCCTGGACAAGTACGCCGCGCTCGGGTTCGAGAACAGCCCGCTGGGGTTCCCGGTGGCCGAGGAGGCGCCGCTGAAGGATCTCGGCCGGTACAGCCGGTTCGAGGGCGGCAACATCTACTGGAGTCCGCTCTCGGGCGCGTGGTCGGTGCGCAACGGCCCGCTCGCCGAGGCCTGGGGCGCGCAGGGGTACGAGAACGGCAGGCTCGGCTATCCGGTCAGCGACGAGTTCACCGTCCCCGGCGGGACCCAGCAGAACTTCCAGACCGGGTTCATCGTGGTGCGAGACGGCAAATCCGAAGTCCACGGGGTGTGAGCCCGGGCTGAGAACTCTCTGAACATCGCCGCGCGGTACCCGGCGGCGGCCCATGTCCGGCTAGCCTGGTCTGCGACCGCTTCCCTGACGAACGATCGAGGAAAGACATCTTCATGCATCGGATCCCTGGCAAGGTTGCCGGATCGGTCGCGGCCCTGGCTGCCGTCGCCCTGTTGTCCGCCTGTGGTGGCAACGACTCGACCGCGTCGCAGACGCCCACCCTCTCGTCGAGCGCGAGCGCCGCCGCATCGGCCACCACCCAGGCGCCCGCGCCCGAGGGCCACGGCGACCACACCTCGACGCCCAGCGAAGCGCCGGAGACCTCCGCGACGGCGCCCGAGCAGCCGCAGGCCGCGCCGGAGACCACTCCGCAGTCCGCGCCCGCCTCCGACAAGGACAAGGCGTTCCTGGCCGAGCTGAGCAAGAACGGCATCACCCCGGCCAGCCCTGACATCGCGCTGACCGCGGCGGGCTACATCTGCTCCAGCCGCGCCACCGGTGCCTCCGATGCCGACATCGCCCCCTACGTGGCGGCGATCGCGGGCACCGACACCGCGTTCGACCAGTCCAAGATGGACGTCAACAAGGCAGCTCAGATCTACATCGCCGCCGCGACCACCACCTACTGCTAGTGAACCCCCGACCGACGCGACGTACCCGCAGGCTCTGGCCTGCGGGGTGCCTGACCGTGCTGGCGCTGATCGTCCTGGCGATCATCGTCATCGTGCTGCTCTGGTACCTGCTCGCAGGCCGGTTGCGTGAGCCGGGGCCCACCCCGCCCGGCGAACCGCCACCGACGTCGCAGTCGGCGGAGTGTCCCGATGTGATGCTGCTCTCGATCCCCGGCACCTGGGAGTCGGCGAGCAACGACGATCCGTACAACCCCACCGCCAACCCGATCTCGCTGATGCTGAGCGTGTCGGGGCCGCTGCGGGCGCAGTTCCCGGAGGACCGGCTCGAGGTGTACACGGTGCCCTACGTGGCCCAGTTCTCGAACCCGATCGCCTTCCCGCCCGACGGCCAGGCCTCCTACAACAACAGCCGCACCGAGGGCACGGCGCGGGCCACCGACATCCTGGCCCAGCGGCACAAGGAATGCCCGCTGACCACCTACGTCATCGCCGGCTTCTCGCAGGGCGCCGTCATCGCCGGTGACGTGGCCGCGCAGATCGGCAAGGGCAACGGGCCGGTCCCGGCCGACAAGGTCCTCGGCGTCACGGTGATCGCCGACGGCCGCCGCACCGCCGACACCGGCCCGGGTCAGCCCACCGAGATCGGCGATCCGCCGCCGACCGGGCAGGGCGCCGAGGTGGCGCTCAAGGGGATCAACGTGCCGGGGATCAGCATGACCGGTCCGCGTCCCGGCGGCTTCGGCTCGCTCGCGCCGAAGGTGAACTCCATCTGCGCCCCCGGCGACATGATCTGCGACGCGCCGCGCGAGGCGCTCAACCCGGCCAACGCGCTGGGCAGCCTGGGCGCGCTGATCCGTTCCGCGGGCAACCCGGTACACGCGCTCTACGCGACGAACACCGTGGACGGGCAGGGCACCACCGCCACCCAGTGGACGGTGAACTGGGCCGCCGGGCTCATCGAGAACGCACCGCATCCACCGCATTCCTGAGGTCATACGGGCGGAGTTGTCACAGTCACAGCGGGTGTGTGATTGCCATGGATCATGCCTCGCTGTGACATCCGCACTCCCATTCGCCCGCACGCTGTAAAGTGCGCTGATGATCGCGCCGTCTGCCTCGCTACCGCGGGGTAGCCGGTGGGCCCGAGTACACCGCCTAGCACGCGCAGGCGTGCAACAGCCAGGAGCGAAGAGTTCATGACCGAAGCTGCCGCACCCGTCGGTGAGTTGACCGCGCTGGGTACGCCGCCGCGTCCGTTCCGCTTCGGCGCGGCGGGCGAGGGCAACAAGCAGGAGGGCGGGGCTCGCAAGTTCGTCCAGACCGCGCAGCAGGCCGAGGAATACGGGTACGACACCTTCTTCGTGCCCGATCACCTGGGTGACCAGATCGGGCCGATCGCCGCGCTGGGCGCCCTGACCCAGGCCACCGAGAAGATCCGGCTCGGCACGTCGGTGCTGGCCAACGGCTTCCGGCACCCGGTGGTGCTGGCCAAGGACCTGGCCACGATCGACGTGCTGTCCAAGGGCAGGCTCGAGGTCGGCGTCGGCGCGGGCTGGATCAAGGAAGAGTTCGAGAACGCGGGTCTGCCGTACGAGCGCCCCGGTGTCCGGCTGGAGAAGCTCGACGAGTCGCTGACCATCCTGGACACGCTGCTGCGTGGCCAGGAGTGCAACTTCGAGGGCAAGCACTACCAGGTGCGCGGCATCAAGGGCACGCCGCGGCCGCGGCAGGGTCCGCGTCCGCCGCTGTGCACCGGTGGCGGCGGCCCGAAGATGCTGGCGCTGGCCGCCAAGCACGCCGACATCGTCTCGGTGGTGCCGCAGACCACCAAGAACGGCAAGGGTCTGCTGTCGGGCATCACGCTCGAGAAGACCATCGAGAAGGTCAACATCGTCAAGGCCGCTGCCGGTGACCGTTTCGCCGACATCGAGCTGAACTGGGCCATCACCGCCATCGTCATCACCGACGACCGGGAGAAGACCGCGGAGATGGCGCTGCGCGCGATCGAACGCGGCCTGCACCCCGATCTCGAGGTCGACGTGGAACTGTCGGTGGAAGACATCCTGAATTCGCCGTACGTCGCGATCGGCACCTTCGAGGAGATCGCCGAACAGATCAAGCGTGTGCGCGAACTCACGTCGATGTCGTATGTCGGCATCTTCCCCACCCAGATGGACGCATTCGCGCCAGTCATTCCGCTGCTGCGGGAGGACTGAGCGGGGGTTCTCTGTAACATGACTCTGGTTTGAGAACATCTAGCCGATAGCGGTCACCGCGCAGACCGCTCGAAAATCCGCAGGTTGCACAGGACGTACGCACTGCGTCGTCCGAGCGACCGGTGGCGATAGCGAGTCGGGGCCTCACAGGTGCCAGCGCCGTAATGCGCTGGACGAATTCACCGGTGTCCGGGCTTCGGAGGAGAAGAAGGAATGGAAGAGACTTTCGACGACTACCTGGACGCGACCGGGAACATTGTGATTCCCGAGGGTCGGACCCTGGTCGATCACGTCGAGAAGCACACCCGTAACGACGCGAACACGCTCGCGTACCGCTACATCGACTACTCGCGGGAACGCGATGGCGAGGTGCACGAGCTGACCTGGCAGGAGTTCGGAGTTCGGCTGCGCGCGGTGGCCGCTCGCCTGCAGCAGGTGACCAACCCGGGCGACCGGGTCGCGATCCTCGCCCCGCAGGGCCTGGACTACGTGATCTCCTTCTTCGCCGCGATCTACGCAGGCACCATCTCGGTGCCGCTGTTCGATCCGGACGAGCCGGGCCACACCGACCGGCTGCACGCCGTGCTCGGCGACTGTGAGCCCTCGGCGATCCTCACCGCGACCTCCTCGGCCGCCGGTGTCCGTCAGTTCTTCCGCTCGCTGCCCGCCGCGCAGCGCCCGCGCATCATCGCCGTCGACGCGATCCCGGACACCCTCGGTGATTCCTGGGTCCGCCCCGACACCGCGATCGACGACATCGCCTACCTGCAGTACACCTCGGGCTCGACCCGGGTGCCCGCCGGTGTGGAGATCACGCACCGCGCGGTCGGCACAAACCTGCTGCAGATGATCAACTCGCTGAACATGAACGAGAACTCGCGCGGTGTCACCTGGCTCCCGCTGTTCCACGACATGGGCCTGCTGACGGTGATCCTGCCCGCGGTCGGCGGCAAGTTCATCACCATCATGTCGCCGAGCGCGTTCGTGCGCCGTCCGTCGCGCTGGATCAACGAGCTGGCCGCGGTGTCCGACGGCGCGGGCACCTTCGCCGCGGCGCCGAACTTCGCGTTCGAGCACGCCGCCGCGCGTGGTGTGCCGAAGGCGGGCGAGTCGCTCGACCTGTCCAACGTCATCGGCCTGATCAACGGCTCCGAGCCGGTGACCGTGTCGTCGATGAAGAAGTTCAACGAGGCGTTCGCCCCGTTCGGCCTGCCCAAGACCGCGATCAAGCCCTGCTACGGCATGGCGGAGGCGACGCTGTTCGTCTCGGCGACCAAGGCCGAGGACGAGGCCAAGTACATCTACGTCGACCGCGACGAGCTCAACAAGGGCCGGATGGTCCGCGTGGAGCAGTCCGCCGAGAACGCCATCGCGCAGGTCTCCTGCGGTTACGTGGGCCTGTCGCAGTGGGCCGCGATCATCGACCCCGAGTCGGTGGAGGGCCCCGACGGCGGCCGCGAGCTGCCCGACGGCCAGGTCGGCGAGATCTGGCTGCACGGCAACAACATGGGCATCGGCTACTGGGGTCGCCCCGACGAGTCCACCAAGACCTTCCGCAACCGGGTCACCGACCGTCAGCCGGGCGGGCACACCGAGGGCACCGCCGCCGACGCGGACTGGATGCGGACCGGCGACTTCGGCGTGTACTTCGACGGCGAGCTCTACATCACCGGCCGCGTCAAGGACCTGGTGATCGTCGACGGCCGCAACCACTACCCGCAGGACCTGGAGTTCTCCGCGCAGGAGGCGTCCAAGGCGCTGCGCCCCGGTTTCGTCGCCGCGTTCGCGGTGCCCGCCAACCAGCTGCCCGCCGAGGTCTTCACGGCCGACAGCCACTCCGGCCTGAAGTTCGACGCCGACGACGCGTCCGAGCAGCTGGTCATCGTGGCCGAGCGTGGGCCCGGCGCGGGCAAGGCCGACCCGGCTCCGATCGCCGACGCGGTGCGCGCGGCGGTCTCGCTGCGCCACGGTGTGACCGCCCGGGACATCCTGCTCGTCCCCGCGGGTTCCATCCCGCGTACCTCCAGCGGAAAGATCGCCCGGCGGGCCTGCAAGGCCGCCTACCTCGAGGGAACGCTGCGCGGTGGTTACACCCAGCAGGCTTTCCCCGATGCACCGGAAGAGTAATCGGCCGACCGGATCGGATCGACGCCCGGCGTGAGCGCACGTCGGGCGTCATTCCACGGCGCGCCCTGTACGCAGACAGGTAGCTTGAGGAATTGATGGCTGACAACGAGGGCACGCCCACCCAGAACCCCGATGTTCCCGCGACGACCACCCCCGAGGGTGATCTCTCGGTCGCCGAGCTGCGCGAATGGCTGCGCAAATGGGTGGCCGACGCGACCGGGCAGTCGATCGACGCGATCACCGTCGACCGGCCGATGGAGGAGTTCGGGCTGGCATCACGTGATGCCCTCGCCCTCGGTGGCGACATCGAGGACCTGACCGGTGTCACCCTCACCCCCACGGTGGTCTACCAGCATCCGACGATCGCCTCGCTGGCCGAGGTCATCGTCAACGGCGAGCCGGAACTGCCCGCCGAGGAGCTCGAGGACTACGCCGCGGCCTACCGGCCCGGCGAGGCGCACGACATCGCGGTGGTCGGCCTGTCGACCCGCCTGCCCGGCGCGGGCAGCACCCCGGAGTCGACCTGGGATTTCATCATCGGCCGCGGCGACGCGATCCGGGAGCTGCCGGAGGGCCGCTGGTCGGAGTTCCTCGGCGATCCCGGTGTCGCGCAGACCGTCGCGGAGTCCAACACCCTCGGTGGTTACCTGGACCAGGACGTGGTCAAGGGCTTCGACGCGGAGTTCTTCGCCATGTCGCCGGTGGAGGTCGAGCGGGTCGACCCGCAGCAGCGCCTGATGATGGAGCTCACCTGGGAGGCGCTCGAGCACGCGCGCATCCCGGCCAGTGAGCTCAAGGGCGGCAAGGTCGGCGTGTTCGTCGGCTCGTCCAGCAGCGATTTCCAGCTCATCGCCTCGCTCGGCCTGGGTGATCGCGACCCGAACCTGCCGATCTCGGCGGAGGCGTACGCCCTGCTCGGCGCGTCGACCGGCATCATCGCCAACCGCGTCTCCTACTTCTTCGACTTCCGTGGCCCGTCGGTCACCGTCGACACCGCCTGCTCCTCGACCATCGTCGCGGTCCACCAGGCCGTGCGCGCGCTGCGCGACGGCGAGGCCGACGTGGCGCTGGCCGGTGGCGTGAACATGATCCTGGCCCCGGTCATCACCCTGGGCTTCGAGAAGAACGGCGCCGTCGCCAAGGACGGCCACATCAAGGCCTTCTCCAACGACGCCGACGGCATGGTCCGCTCCGAGGGCGCGGGCCTGGTGGTGCTCAAGCGCCTGGTCGACGCCGAGCGTGACGGCGACTCCATCCTCGGCGTGATCAAGGGTTCCGCGGTGAACTCCGACGGCCGCTCCAACGGCCTGTTCGCCCCGAACCCGGAGGCCCAGGCCGACGTCCTGCGCGCCGCCTACCGCGACGCGGGCATCGCCCCCTCCTCGGTCGACTACATCGAGGCGCACGGCACCGGCACCCCGATCGGTGACCCGATCGAGGCCGAGGCGCTGGCCCGCATCGTGGGTCGCGGCCGCGACGCCGACAAGCCCGCCTTGCTGGGCTCGGCCAAGACCAACTTCGGCCACCTGGAATCCGGCGCGGGCGCGGCCAGCCTCGCCAAGGTGCTGATGTCGTTCCGGCACAACGTGATTCCGCCGAACATCAACTACGCGGGCCCGAGCCCGTACATCCCGTTCGAGCAGGCCAACCTCAAGGTGGTCGACGAGCCCACCGAGTACCCGCGCTACAGCGGCGTCGCGACCGTCGGCATCTCCGGCTTCGGTTTCGGTGGCACCAACGCGCACGTGGTGCTGCAGGAATACGTGCCGTCGAAGCCCGTCGTCGAGGACGTGACGCCGGCGCAGGTCGCCGCCGAGGAGATCGAGGGCGAGGAGAGCACCGACGTGCTCGCCGAGGCCACCGCCATCACCGAGGCCGCCGCCGAGCCGGAGCAGCCGGTGGAACTGGAGTGGGACGGCGAGCGCGCCGAGCCGCTGCCGGTGATCCTGGCCGTGTCGGCCTACCTGCCCTCGCGCCGCAAGCGCGCCGCCGCCGAGCTGGCCGACTGGCTGGAGGGCGCGGGCAAGGACGTGCCGCTGGTCGACGTGGCCCGCGCGCTGGCCAAGCGCAGCCACCAGCGTTCGCGCGGTGTGGTGCTGGCCAAGACGCACGACGAGGCCGTCGCCGGCCTGCGCGCCATCGCCGAGGGCAAGCCCGGTGCCGGTGTGTTCACCGCCGACTCCCCGGCCGCGGCCCCGCCGGTCTGGGTGATGTGCGGCTTCGGCGCGCAGCACCGCAAGATGTCCAAGCAGCTCTACAACGAGAACTCGATCTTCCGCAAGGCGGTCGACGAGGTCGACGAGCTGGTCCAGGACGAGGCGGGTTACTCGATCCGCGAGATGTTCCTCGACGACGAGCAGGACTACGACGTCGGCACCTGCCAGGTCGGCATCTTCACCACCCAGCTGGGCCTGGCCGCGGTGCTGCGCGCACACGGCGCCGAACCCGCTGCCGTGGTGGGTCATTCGATGGGTGAGGTCGCGGGCGCCTACATCGCGGGCGGACTGAGCCTGGAAGACGCGGTGCGCGTGATCTGCGCCCGTTCGCGCCTGATGGGCGAGGGCGAGCAGATGATCACCGAGGACGACGTGCGCAACATGGCGCTGGTCGAACTCAGCGCCCACGACGTGGCCGAGCTGCTGCCGCGCTTCCCCGACGTGGAGTGCGCGGTGTACGCCGCGCCCACCAACACCGTCATCGGCGGACCGCGCGAGCAGGTGGAGCAGATCGTCGCCGAGGTGGAGGGCATGGGCAAGTTCGCCCGCATCCTGCCCACCCGCGGCGCCGGCCACACCTCGCAGATGGACCCGCTGCTTGGCGAGCTGGCCGCCGAACTGGCCGGCATCGAGCCGACCGCGCTGAAGACCGGCCTGTTCTCGACCGTGCACGAGGGCCTGTACTTCAAGCCCGGTTCCGAGCCGATCCACGACGAGCCCTACTGGGTGAAGAACATGCGCCATTCGGTGTACTTCACCAACGCGATCAAGGCCGCCGTCGACTCCGGGCACACCACGTTCCTGGAGCTGGCGCCCAACTCGGTGGCGCTGATGCAGGTCCTGGGCACCACCTTCGCCGCGGGCGTGCACGACGCGCAGCTCATCCCCACGCTCAAGCGCAAGGAGGACGAGTCCGCCGGTGTCATCGGCGCGCTCGCCCAGCTGTACGTGCACGGGCACGCGGTGAACCTGAGTTCGCTGCTGCCCGAAGGCGATTACGCCGACGTGCCGCGTACCGCGTTCGTGCGCAAGGAGTACTGGCCCGCGGTCGCGATGTCCTCGGGCACCGGCAACACCCGGGTGCCCGGCGCGCACGTCGCGATGCCCGACGGCCGCCACGCCTGGGAGGTGCAGGCCGCCTCGGTCACCGATCTGACCGCGCTGGTGCGCGCCGCCGCCGCGCAGGTGCTCTCCGATGTCGCGGTGACGGTGTCGCATCCGCACGCCGCGCTGCCCGCCTCGGGCACGCTGACCACCACCCTCACCCCGCACCTCGGTGGCGCGTCGGTGCAGGTGCACGCCAAGGGCGCGACGGGCTTCACCCTGCTGTTCGACGCGGTCGTCACCTCCGGCGCCCCGCTGCCCGAACCCGTTGTCGCCGAGGTGGTTCCGGCCGCCGTCGCCGAGCCCACCGCCGCCGAGGTGGCAGTGGCCACCAGCGACCGCTGGAGCCCCGACAGCGGCGAGTCCGTCGAGCAGCGGCTGTGCGTGATCGTCGCCGAGTCCATGGGCTACGCCGTCGAGGACCTCCCGATGGAGATCCCGCTGATGGAGCTGGGCCTGGACTCGCTGATGGCGATGCGCATCAAGAACCGCGTCGAGTACGAGTTCGACATCCCGCAGCTGCAGGTCTCGGCCGTGCGCGACGCCAGCCTCAACGAGGTCGCCAAGGTGCTGCGCTACGCCATCGAGCACCGTGACGAGGTCGCCGCGATGGCCGAGAAGCAGGCCGCCGCCAAGGCCGCCGGTGAAGACGTGGAGATCGGCGTCGACGCCAACTTCGTCGAAGCGGCGCGCGCGGCGATCGCCGCCGGCGACGATCCGCTGGCCGCCGCGAAGGCCGCCGGTGCCGAACTGCCGTCGGAAGCCGCTGCCGCCGAACCGGTTTCGGAGCCGGTCGAGGTCGCTACCGCCGCTGTCGCCGAGGTCGCCGCGGCTGTGGTTCCCGATGTGGATTACTCGGCGCCCGCCGGGGACGAGGACAACGTGCCGCCGCGTGATGCGGCCGAGCGGCTCGCGTACGCCACCTGGGCTGTCGTCACCGGCACCTCGCCGGGCGGCATCTTCAACACCCTGCCGATCCTGGAAGAGGAGGTTGCCGAGAAGATGGCGGCCCGCCTCACCGAGCGGGTGGGCGCCGAGGTGACCGTCGACGACGTGCTCGACTGCGAGACCATCGAGCAGCTCTCCGAGGTCGTGCGCAACCTGCAGGACAGCGGTGCCGACGTGGACGGCTTCGTCCGTCCGCTGCGCGCCAGGACCGAAGGTTCCACCGCCACACCGGTGTTCGTGTTCCACCCGGCCGGCGGCAACACCCTCGTCTACGAGCCGCTGCTCAAGCGGCTGCCGGAAGACACCCCGATGTACGGCATCGAGCGCGTCGACGGCTCCATCGAGGAACGGGCCAAGCAGTACCTGCCCGAGCTGCGCAAGATCCAGGCCGACGGCCCGTACGTGCTGTACGGCTGGTCGCTGGGCGCCGTGCTGGCCATGCAGGTCGGCCAGCTGCTGCGCGAGGAGGGCGCCGACGTCCGCTACGTCGGTCTGATCGACCTCGCGATGACCGTCGAGGACGAGGACAACAGCCCCGAGGAGCGCGTGCGCCGCCTCGAGCGCTACCAGGCCTTCGCCAAGAAGACCTACAACGTCCCCGCCGAACTCGACCGCGAGCAGATCGAAGAGCTGGCCGCCGCCTCCGACGCCGAGCAGTTCTCGATGATCAGCGACCTGATCAAGCTGTCGGGCGCGAAGATCCCGGGCGGTGTGCTCGAACACCAGCGCACCTCCTGGATCGAGAACCGCGCGCTGCAGCAGGTGCGTCCCCGCCGCTACGACGGCGACGTGGTGCTCTACCTGGCCGACCGCTACCACGACGGCGCGATCGAGCTGGAGCCCCGCTTCGCCGACCGCAAGCCCAACGGCGGCTGGGACGAGTACGTGAAGAACCTGGAGATCGTCCACATCCCGGGCGACCACCTGCAGATCGTCGACGAACCGCGAATCGGCCAGATCGGTGCCGACCTCGCCGCCAAGCTCGCGGCGATCGCCGAGGGAGAGAAGTGAGCACTACCGCTGAAAAGCTGGCCGATCTGAATCAGCGTCTCGAGCTCGCCAAGGAGCCCGCAGGTGCGAAGGGGATCGAAAAGCGGGCGCGGAAGGGCATTCCCAGCGCACGGGATCGCATCGACATGCTGATGGACCCGGGCACCTTCGTCGAGATCGGTGCCCTGGTCCGCAAGCCCGGCGACCCGACCGCGCTCTACGGTGACGGCGTCGTCGTGGGGCACGGGCTGGTCGAGGGCAGGCCGGTGGCGGTGTTCTCGCACGACCAGACCGTCTACGGCGGTTCGGTCGGTGAGGCGTTCGGCCGCAAGCTGTGCGGCATCATGCAGTACGCGTCCAAGGTCGGCATCCCGCTGGTCGGTATCAACGATTCCGGTGGCGCGCGCGTGCAGGAGGCGATCAGTTCGCTGGCCTGGTACGCCTGGATGGCGACCAATCTGGAACCGCTGTCGGGCATGGTCCCGCTGGTCTCGCTGATCCTGGGCAACTGCGCCGGCGGCGCGGTGTACGAGCCCATCTGCACCGATGTGGTGGTGGCGACCGAGTCGGCGCACATGTTCGTCACCGGCCCGAAGATCATCAAAGAGGTCACCGGCGAGGACGTGAGCCTCGAGGAGCTCGGCGGCGCGCGCACGCAGGCCGAGTACGGCAACATCCACCACGTCGCCAAGGACGAGGCGGCCGCGTTCCAGTGGGTGCGCGAGTACCTGGGGTACATGCCGAGCAGCTGCCAGGAACTGCCACCGGTGGTGAACCCCGGCATGGAGCCCGAGATCACCGATTCCGACCGCGAGCTGAACACGCTCATGCCGGACTCGGACAACGCGGGCTACGACATGCACGAGGTGCTGCTGCGCATCTTCGACGACGGTGAGTTCAAGGAGATCAGCGCCGAGACCGGCCCGAACATCATCACCGGGTTCTCCCGGGTCGATGGGCAGACCGTCGGCGTGGTCGCCAATCAGCCGCTGGCCTCGGCCGGCGCGCTCGATGCCCGTGCCTCGGACAAGGCCTCGCACTTCGTGCGCCTGTGCGACGCGTTCGAGATCCCGCTGATCTTCGTCGTCGACACCCCGGGCTTCCTGCCCGGTGTGGAGCAGGAGAAGGTCGGCGTGATCAAGCGCGGTGGCCGCTTCCTGTTCTCCTACGTGGAGGCCTCGGTCCCCAAGATCACCCTGGTGGTCCGCAAGTCCTACGGCGGCGGCTACGCGGTGATGGGTTCCAAGCAGCTCGGCGCCGACATCAACCTGGCCTGGCCCACCGCCCGCCTCGCGGTGATGGGTGCCGAGGGCGCGGTCAGTCTGCTGGGCGCCGCCCAGATCGCCGCGGCGCCGGAGGACCAGCGCGCCGCCATCCGCCAGAACCTGATCGACTTCTACAACGCCAATATCGCCACCCCGTGGGTCGCCGCCGAACGCGGCTTCATCGACGCGGTGATCGAACCCTCGACCACCCGCCTCGAGATCCGCCGCGCCCTGAAACTCCTCCAGGACAAGAAGATCCAGCGCAACCCGCGTAAGCACCACGTCCTGCCGCTGTGACCGGCACGGGCCTGCGTGGCCCGTGCCCGGTCACCGGTGCGAAAGGCGTCCGCTCACCGTGGTGATGCGGGTTTGGAGGCGGCGGGTGATCTCGTCGGGTGGGCCCGGGATGACGGTGAAGTTCTCGGCGTCGTGGTGCTGCATGAGGTAGCGGCCGTCGCCGGGGTAGTCCAGCCAGAGGAAGGCGCTGCCGTCGGTGGTGGGGCGGGCGTCGATCTCGAAGCCGGGGTATACGGCGATCTCGCCGGTGCCGCAGCGGTGGCGTTTCAGGAACTTCTGCAGGCGTTCGGTGTCGGAGAGTTGCGTCGGATGCCGGGAGTAGACCGGCGCTTCGAGATCGCCGCGCCTGCCCTCGAACCGCGGGTGGGTGCCGCCCGCGCACCGCGGCAGGAGGGCGACGATCTCCGCCGCGACCTGGTGCGCGGGATGGCAACTCAGTTCGATGTCGCCGCCGTCGCGCCGGTCGCGCTCCGAGAACTGCACCGCCACAACAGCTTCGGACCCGACGATGCCCGCGTGGATGCCGACGCTCTGCTTCTGCTCGGGCCCGTGGAAACCGTGCACCTCGACCCGCGTGCGCGGTTCCAGCAGGATCTCCAGCGCGCGGTGGAACGATTCGTCGTAGACCCGCTGGAGCCGCTGGGCACTGCGCGCCCGGCGAGCGGCGAATTCCTGGGCGGTCTCCCGGATTTCGGGCTTGTACCGCAGCGGGTAGGGGAGGCGGTCGCGCCCGTTCGCCTCCAGCGCGATGGTGACGGCGAGCCCGTCCAGGCGCCAGCGCGGGCCGCTCACCCGCCGATCACCCCGCCCGGGGGCAGCGTGGGCGGCAGCTCGCCGATGAGTTCGGATTCGCGATCCTGGATCAGGTAGTCGGGCGAGGTGTGCTCGTCGTCGTCGTTGTTGTTCCCGGCGCCACGCCCGCCGCCGCCCATCATGCCCGGCATACCGGACATGCCGCGACCACCGGCGGCGCCACCTCTGCCCGCCGCGGCCGCGGCGGCCTGGTTCCCCGCGGGCGTACCGGCCACGGGACGGCCCGCGGTCGGGTTCTGCGACGTGGTGCCGAGGCCGGGCGAGCCGCCGCCCCCGGGTCCGCCGCCGGAGCCCGGTCCGCCGGGCGTGGTCCCCGGTGTGGTGGTGCCCGGTGTGGTTCCGGTGGGAGTGGTCTCGGTGCCGGGGGTGGTCGACGACGCGGTGGTGTCGTCCTCGCCGGAGCTGTCGTCACCGGCGTCGTCGCCGGTGTCCTCGGTCGACGGCGACGTGGTTTCCTCGTCGGTGGACTGCGGAAGCGTCGACTGCGGCACGGCCTGGTCGTCGTTCGACGTCGTCCCGTTGTCGCCGTTGCCGTTGTTGTTGTTCGTGGCGCCGCCGTTGCCGTCGTCGGCGGGCTGCCCGATCTCGCCGATCGTGTTCTTGGGCACCGCGAGCACCGGTGTCTTCTCGTCGGCGACCACCGCCTGCGGCTTGTACACGCGCTCCAGGATCTCCTGCGCGGCGCGTTCGGCCTCGTCGATGCGGTACTGCTCGTCCTTGAGGAGTCCGCCGTCCGGAATCCAGGCGGTCAGTTTCCCGTCCCAGGACAGCTCTTTGGGCTTGTCGATCGCCATCTTCGCCTGCAGCAGCGCGCCTTCCATCAGGTCGATGCCGTTGGCGACCATCTGGAAGGTGGTCGGCAGCTTCTCCGCTTCGCTCGCGTAGGCGCGCACACCGTCGATCGCCGCGTTCGCGGTGTTGCCGGACCAGCCCTGATTGATCGCGGTGTCGATCTTGGTGCGGAAATCGGTCACCGCCGTGGACATCCCGGTCACCAGGCGCCGCCAGCCATCGGCGCCCGCGTTGATCTCGCCCGCCGAGACGCCCGGCTTGTCGCCGCTGCCGTTCAGCGCGTCCCAGATCTCCTGATGCGACAGCGTCGAGAAGCTCTCGAGCTTGCCGGTCAGCTCGGCTTTGGCGTAGGTGCCGTCGAATCCCGACTCGAGCCGTGCCCGCTCGGACTCGATGATCGTGCGGTCCCCGCTGACCGCGTCGTTCGCGGCGGTCCCGAGGTCGCCGCGCGCCTTCGCTTCGTCGTGCGAGGTGCTGTAGTTGTCGTAGATTGCCTCGCCCTCGGCGGCGACAGCGGCGACCGCGACGACGGCCAGCGCGATCAGTGGAAGCGGCATCAGATCGCCTGTCCGGTCGCGGTGAGGTCGCCGGCGTTCTGTCCGTCGACGGACTGGAGTTTGCCGATCGCGGCGGCGAAGGTGTCGCGCATGAGTTCAGCGATTTCGATGTGCGTTGCGAGTCGTTTGTCGGCCGAGTCGTTCGGGTCGTCCCCGCTGCCGGTGATGGCTTTCGCCTCGTACTTCGCCTTCAATATGAGCGCGGTCTCGAGGCCGCCCCAACCGGAGAGATGGGCGACTTCTTTCGTGCCGAACTTCAGGTCCTGCAACGCGGTCACATACTGCTCGCAGGCAGCGCGCAAGGCCTCACCCAGCCCCTCCTCCATGCGGAAGCTTCCGGCGACTGCTTGCTGCTTCAGATTGCGCCAGTATGCGGCTTGATCCGTCATGAAATCCCCCTACTTCGGAAGATGCGGCTCGAGGTTCGCCGCGTAACCAACAGCCATGTCGCACAGATCCCCGGTCCGCGTGCCTGTGCTGCTCAACCAGCCTGCATGCACTTCGAACATGCCCTGACCTGCCTCGAATGCAACGTAGCAGCTGTCCGGATCGGCGCTCTCTTTGAACGTGATGCCCTCTCGGCCGCCAACTGTCGTCGGGCGGACATCGCTCACACTGTCCTTGACTCGGGTTTCCGCCAGTGTGTGGCTGGTTGAAAACACGCCGACACGGCGGCTACCACTGCCGAAGCGGTCGTCGAGAGGTTTCCAGTTGCAGACTCGCCAAGTCGACGGACCGCTTGGTGGATCGGTCACCACATTCTTCGTCGCCGGATCCAACCCAGCTCCGCGCAGCACCTCATCACTCAACTGACTGCACACGTTGAAAACGACGATCTTGTCCGGATCGCGAACAGTCGTCTGTGGAGCCGCGGTCTCCCCGCCCCCGTCACATCCGGCGACCACTGCCGATACCGCAACAGCGCCGACCGCCAACCTCATCATTCCAGCGCTTCGCACAGCTCTCCCAGTTTCTCGCCCGGTACCACTCGCTTCTACAAGACTTGGACGCGGCGACGTCCAGGTCGGTTCCCACTCGAAGTCAGTTTGCCCGAGCCGGGGGCTGTGGTGATGGGTCAGGTGACGCATCGAGCCGCCACCGATGGTGCCGGTGGCGGCTCGGTGGCGGCGAAAGATCAGGCGATCGAAGCGGATTCGATGACGACGTCGGCTTTGGGGACGTCCTGGTGGGGGCCCGCGTTGCCGGTGGGGACGGCGGCGATCTTGTCGACGACCTCGGTGCCCTCGACGACCTTGCCGAAGACGGCGTAGCCCCAACCCTGGCCCTGGGGGGCGGTGTGGTTGAGGAAGGCGTTGTCGGAGACGTTGATGAAGAACTGGGCGGTGGCCGAGTGCGGGTCGTTGGTGCGGGCCATCGCGACGGTGTACTTGTCGTTCTTCAGGCCGTTGGCGGCCTCGTTCTGGATCGCGGCCTGGGTGGGCTTCTGCTTCAGGCCGGGCTCGAAGCCGCCGCCCTGGATCATGAAGTTGGGGATGACGCGGTGGAACACGGTCCCGTTGTAGTGGCCCGCCTTCACGTAATCGACGAAGTTGGCGACCGTGTTCGGCGCGGCCTGGTCGTCCAACTCGAGCACGATCTGTCCGTGGTTGGTATCGAGATTCACCTTGGTCATGGGATCGAGTCTAGGGAGGGGAGGGGTCAGGAAGAGACCGGGGTCCGCGCGCGCCGCGCGCGGACCCCGGTCCGGTGGTGAAATCGCGGCCGGGTATCGGGTGTGCGGCACCCGTCGCGAATATTGCCTACTATGTGGATGGAACCCGCGTGCGAGTGCGAGACGCACGCGGGTTCTTTTATCGCGGGGCAGGCAATTCACCGAATTCGAACCGACCGGCCGGGTAGGTGGTCAGCCGAATTGATCACCCGGTAATTGTCAGGGGCCGACCGTGATCGGCACCGACGGGGTGGTGGTGTTGGTGACCTTGTACACGCCGGTCACCGTTCCGGTGGTGGCGCTGGTCGGGCAGCCGAAGCCGCCGGTCACCTTGATGGGCGCGGGCGAGTTGGTCGCCTGGACCGTCGAGGGGTTGCCGTTGGTCCAGGTGCCTGCCAGCGAGGCGGGCGCGGTGGGTGCCACCACCACCTTGCAGGAGGCCAGCCCGCTGGTCTGGATGACCATGCCGCCGGTCGGGACGTTGATCGAACCCGAGATCGGCGAGCCGTTCTGGCCGGTGATCGACCAGCTGCCGCTGGTGGTCACCGTCGCGCTCACGCCCCACATGCTGGTCGAGCAGCCGGTGAAGGTGGGCGCGCTGATCGGCACGGTGACCGGCCCGCTGGGGTTGGTGTTGTTCGGCGCGGCCGGGACGGTGCCGGTCGCGGTCGAGGTGTTGCAGGTGATGGTGACACCGCCGGCCACGGCCTTGACCACGCCCTGGTTGGTGGCCTGCACCGCCGCGCCCGCCGGGCTGACGGTGGTGGAGGTCTGCGCCGCGGCGGGACCGATCCCGAACGTCGCCGCGGCGACGGCACACCCGGCGGTCGCGACTGCTGCTCGTGCGAAGAGTTTGCTGTCGAACATTGCGTACTCCTTTGGAGAATTCGACAACTTCACCGAATGTGAAGTTGTCGTGTTCAAGAGTACGAAAGGCTCGTTTTCGCACCCTGTTATTCGCGCCTACCATTTCATTCGGGAACTTTCGCGGTTCGGACCACGCGGTCTCGGAAATTGATTAAAATGCCGGACTGTTACCGCGCGTAACAGTTACTACGCTTTTTATCTATATGCACCGTGCACACTGGTAACATCGAAAAACTCCTGTGCCGCGCCCGGCGATTCGCCCGTACTCCCGGCCGGACCTCTATCGATAGCCGGGAAGCATGAAGCGGAAACGGCGGAGCGGATCACTCCGACGCCCCGCGCGACACGGTCGGCGCACGTGGCACCCTTAATGAAACGCTTGAACTTCACACCATAGCCTGATGCATGTCCGGCGGCGTGGCGTGCGACCCCTCACAAGTACCGGGGTGCGGATACCATGGCGAACCGTGCCAGACGCCGCAACAGCTGTTCTCACCAAGCCGCCCGCCGAGCCGGTGGCGTCCGCGAAGGATTTCCGGACCGCCAAATGGATCGCACTCGTCGCCGGACTCCTCGGCGCCCTGTTCGCGCTGGCGACGCCGTTCCTGCCGGTCACCCAGACGACCGCGCAGCTGAACTGGCCGCAGAACGGCAAGCTCGGCAATATCCAGGCGCCGCTGATGTCACAGGTGCCGATCGACCTGAACGCCACCATCCCCTGCTCGGCCGTCGCGACCCTGCCCGAGCAGGGCGGCATGCTGCTGGCCACCGCGCCGCCGCAGGGCGACCGGGCCGCGCTGGAAGCGCTGTTCGTGCGTGTCTCCGACACCTCGGTCGACGTGGTCGATCGCAACGCGGTGGTGGCCTCGGCCGACCGCGCGGCGATGGACCAGTGCTCGGCCATCGTCATCAGCTCGGACCGGAACCGCACCACGGCCGAGTTCCGCGGCATGACCAAGGAGATCGAGCGGCCGATCGCCGGTCAGCCCGGCGCGGTCGAGACCGTGCAGGTGCCGGTGCAGGGTCAGCTCGCCGGTGACCTGCGCCCGCAGATCGTCGGTGTCTTCTCCGATCTGAAGGGCGGTGTCCCGCAGGGGCTGTCGCTGACCTCCACGATCGACTCGCGGTTCTCCTCCAGCCCCTCGCTGATCAAGCTGGTCGCGATCGTCGCCGCGGTGCTGTGCACGCTGCTGGCGCTGGGCGCGCTGGCCCAGCTCGACGGCAGCGACGGGCGCGGGCACCGCCGGTTCCTGCCGCGCAACTGGCTGCGGCCCACCTGGGCCGACGGTGCCGTCATCGGCACGCTGCTGGTCTGGCATTTCGTCGGCGCCAACACCTCCGACGACGGCTACATCCTCTCGATGGTGCGGGTGGCGCCCGACGCGGGCTACATGGCCAACTACTTCCGCTGGTACGGCGTGCCCGAGGCGCCGTTCGGCTGGTACTACTACGTCATCCAGGTCTTCGCCGAGATCTCCACGGCCAGCCCGTGGGTGCGCCTGCCCGCGCTGCTGTGCGGCATCCTGTGCTGGATGGTCATCAGCCGCGAGGTGGTGCCCCGTCTCGGCAACGCGGTGAAGCGTTCGCAGGTGGCGCTGTGGACCGGCGGCCTGGTGTTCCTGGCCTTCTGGCTGCCCTTCGACAACGGCCTGCGGTCCGAGCCGATCGTCGCCCTCGGCGCGCTGCTCACCTGGGTCTCCATCGAGCGCGCCATCGCCACCGGCCGGCTGCTGCCCGCAGGCATCGCGGTGCTGATCGCCGCGTTCACCCTGGCCGCCGCCCCGACCGGGCTGATGTGCGTGGCCGCGCTGCTGGCCGGTATCCGGCCGCTGGTGCGGATCGTGGTGCGCAGGCACCGCCAGTTCGGCACCGCCGCGCTGCTGGCCCCGATCGCCTCGGCCGGGCTGCTGGTGCTGGTGGTGGTCTACGGCGACCAGACCTTCGCCGGTATCCAGGAGGCCAACCGGGTGCGCCAGGCCACCGGCCCGAACCTGGCCTGGTACGAGGACTACCTGCGCTACTACTACATGTTCGTCGAGACCGTCGACGGCTCGCTGGCCCGGCGCTTCGCCTTCCTGGTGATGCTGCTGTGCCTGTTCACCACGCTGCTGGTGCTGCTGCGCCGCCGCCAGGTGCCCGGCATCGCCTCGGGTCCGACCTGGCGGCTGATGGGGATCGTCTTCGGCACGATCTTCTTCATGATGTTCAACCCGACCAAGTGGACCCACCACTTCGGCGCGTACGCGGGCATCGCCGGTTCGCTGGCCGCGGTGACGGCGGTGGCCGTCTCGCAGAGCGCGCTGCGCTCACGCAAGAACCGGGCCATCTTCCTGGCGGGTCTGCTGTTCGTGCTCGCGCTGTCGTTCTCGGGCATCAACGGCTACTGGTACGTCTCCAGCTACGGCGTGCCGTGGTTCGACAAGACCATCTCGCTGCGCGGGGTCAACTCCAACACGGTGATGCTCATCCTGTTCGGCCTGGCGCTGGCCCTGGTGGGCTGGTACGCGCTGCGCGAGGACTACGTGAAACCGCAGCCGTCGGCGAAGACGAAGCGGGGCAGGCGGATTCGCAAGTTCGCCGCCATCCCGCTCACCGTCGTGGTCGGGCTGATGGTGGCCTTCGAGGTGTTGTCGCTGGTCAAGGGCGCCACCCAGCAGTACCCGGCGTACTCGCTGGCGCGCTCCAACTTCGACGCGATCGGCGGCAACGCCTGCGGCCTGGCCAACGACGTGCTCGTGGAGACCGACCCGAACGGCGGCAGGCTCGACCCGATCGTCGACCCGGCCCGCCCGTTCACCGACCCGAACGACCCGCTCGCGGGCACCGACGCCGTGGGCTTCACGCCCAACGGGGTCCCCAGCGATCTGTCCGCCGACGCGGTGGAGGTGAAGCCGGGTACCGGCAACACCAGCAACCAGTCGGTCGGCGCCGCCTTCGCCGAGGGCGAGAGCGCGGGCACCGGCGGCGGTGAGGGCGCGCGCGGCGTCAACGGGTCGACCGTGGCGCTGCCGTTCGGCCTGGATCCGGCGCAGACCCCGATCCTGGGCTCCTACCAGGAGGGCGTGCAGCAGCCCGCGCACCTGGAGTCGGCCTGGTACGGGCTGCCCGCCCGCTCCGAGGACGCGCCGCTGGTGGTGATCTCCGCGGCGGGGCGCATCGCCTCCAAGGACGACACCGGCGCCGACAAGTACGGCCAGTCGCTGCTGGTCGAGTACGGCACCCGCAACCCGGACGGCAGCGTCACCCCGCTGGGCACCTACCTGCCCCGCGACATCGGCCCGTTCCCGTCCTGGCGCAACCTGCGCGTCCCGCTGGCTGACCTGCCCGCCGAGGCGAACGCGGTCCGGCTGATGGCCAACGACCCGATCCTGATCGGTGACCAGTGGCTGGCGTTCACCCCGCCGCGGGTGCCCAAGCTGCAGACGCTGGACGCCTACATCGGCCGCACCCAGCCGGTGCTGCTGGACTGGGCCGTGGGCCTGCAGTTCCCCTGCCAACGGCCGTTCGCGCACAAGAACGGCGTCGCCGAGGTGCCGAACTACCGCATCCTGCCGGACCGTCCGCTGGCCATCTCGTCCACCGACACCTGGCAGGCCGAGGAGTTCGGCGGCCCGCTCGGCTTCTCGCAGATGCTGGCGAGCCGGGTCACCATCCCGACCTACCTGAAGGACGACTGGGCCAGGGACTGGGGTTCGCTGGAACGCTACAACCAGTACCTCAAGGGCGAGCCCGCCCAGCTGAGCACCGGCACCGAGACCAGGACCGGGCTGTGGACCCCCGGCCCGCTGCGGGTGTTCTGACCCCACCGCGACAGTAAGAAGGCGCGGACCACTTCGGTGGTCCGCGCCTTCGGTCGTATACGGGGGTAGCAGGAGTCAGACGTTGAGCATGCGACGGTTGAGGTCGCGGCGTAACACCTCTTGCGAAGGCAGTCTTTCCAGCACCCGCATCACGGCCGGTCGTAGTTCTTTTTTCTCGTCGTCGCTGAGCAGCTCGACGAGATCTCCCAGATCCATGTCATCGAAGGCTCCTGTCATACCCAACAGCGTACGTGCTCAAACTCGCGTGTGAAGGGCATTCGGCAGGCATTTACAGTCGTTTCACGTACACGAAACGCTAACGGCCGCTAGGATTTTCGCGCCGAGCGTGCGTATACGCCCGGTCACTGCCCTTCCGCTGGCAGAGTCCCTACTGCGCCCGGATCGCGGGCTCCTTCGCCCGGCCCGACTGCTCCACCACCGTCACCGTGATCTCGGCGGGCGGCGCGGGCTGATACGGCGTGAACCGCTCCAGCGCGCCCCAGTCCCGGCCCAGATCGTGATCGAGGTAGGTGGGCACAGTCTCGGCCTTCAGCAGCAGTCCTGTCCACCCGAGCGGGCCGCCGCCGATGTCGTCCTGCCAGGCGTTGGAGGCGTCGGAGCCGACCCGGTCCGGCAGGATCCGCCACTTGGGCGCCTCGGCGACCCCGTCGTGGTGGTCGAACGGGCGCTGGCAGGGGAACGCCAGGCCGACGTGCCAGTCCAGCAGCACCGGATCGGTCTCGCCGACGACCGACTGCAGCGTGGCCAGCTTGGGCAGGCGCGGCGGGGTCACCGCCAGCCACTGCTTCTGGGTGATGTCGTTGTCGGCGGCGACCAGGCGCACCGCGTTCACATCGGCGGGCAGCTGATCCAGCGGCACCCGCAGGTTGCGCCACGACGGCGCGGGCCCGATGTCCATCGGGGCGATCGAGCCGGTCATCTCGACGGCGCCGTCGCCGGTGTGCCTGCCGTACTCGAGCCGCAGGTCCTGGCCGTAGTGCACGACGCCGTCGGTGTCGACGTAGCGGATGCGCCCGGCCGCGGTGACCACCAGGGCCTGGTAGTCCGGGTTGTCGCGGACGCTGTCGAGGTCGAGGCGGTACCACTGCGAGGTCAGCTTGGCCTGCTGCTGCACGCCGTCCTGGTAGGAGCCGAGCACCGGCGTGCGGGCCGGGTCGAGGCCGAAGGGCAGGGCCACCGTGCTGCCGTTGACGCCGGACTCGGCGCTGGTACCGCCGCCGGTGCCTGCGCCGGTGGTGTTGGTGGTCTTGTTGGCGGAGTCCTTGTCGACCGAGTTGGCGCCGCCCACCACGGTCTCGTCGGCGTCGGCGGTGAGGTCGGCGGCCACCCCGTTGGGGGAGAAGCCGGTGGATTCGGCGCTCAGCCCGTCGGCCGGTGCGCCGGTGTAGGGGGTGAGCAGCGAATCGGCGGTGTTCGTCTCCACCAGCACGTCCTGGGCCATGCCGCAGGTGTTGCCGCGCAGGGACTCGATGTTCGACTTGGCGATCGAGTACGCGGGGTACTGGGTGATCGCGCCCTTGGCCATCGACGCCACCTCGAACAGGACAAGCAGCGCGGCCGCGATGGTCAGCGGCATGGTGGCGAAGCGGTCGAAGCGGTTCGACTCCCGCGCGACGCGGTACGGGTCGCGCAGGTGGAAGTAGAGCGCCACCAGCAGCGCCAGCACGGCCAGGCCGAGGAACAGGGTGGAGATGCCCTTGCCCGCCACCAGCGGCGCCTTGTCCCAGAACGGCACGCCGTAACTGGAGACATACCACCACCCGTTGGACCCGGTGAAGGTCAACGCCAGCAGGAACAGCACCGCCGCGGCGAACAGCGCGCGATTACGCGGGGCCTTGATGCCGTTGGTGCCCACCGCGACCGCCGCCAGCGCGGCCAGCGACCCGGCCAGGCCCGCGTAGACGCCGAAGTGATGGGTCCACTTGGTCGGCGTCCACATCATCAGCAGCAGCGCGCCGAAGACGATGCCCAGAATGCGCACCGACGGTCCGCGTGAGGTGCCCGGAATGCGGCCCTTGCGCAGCACCTGCAGGATGCACACGAGCAGGCACAGCAGCATCACCAGCACGCCGAAGCGGCGCGCGAGCGAGCCGTCGGGGGAGAGCATGAACAGCGAATCCCAGCGGGTGCGCTCGTCGAACCACGCGACATTCGGACCCACCAGGGTGCGCACCCGGGTCGCCTCCATGACGGTGGCCAGGGTCTGGTCGGCGAAGACGACGATCAGCACCACCGTGCCCGCGGCCAGGCCGGGGGCCAGCAGCGCGGCGTAGCGGAAGATCTTGGCGCCCAGCGACAGTCGCTCCGTGGGGGCGTTGTCGGCCGACGTGTCCGCTGTCGCAAGCCGATCGGCGGCGATCCGGCGCGGCAGCACGCCTTGGGCCCGCTTGATGATGATCTGCATGACCGGCCTGGTGCCCGCGATCAGCGCGGCGATGCAGATCAGCCCGGTCGGTCCGGCGGCCAGTGAGAAGGCGGCGACCAGGATGGCCAGCGCCGCGGGCAGCAGCCGGGCGGTGGCGATGGCGCGCTCGATCAGGCACCAGGTGAGCAGCGCGCCCGCGGCGATCAGCGGTTCGGGGCGCAGACCGTTGTCGTAGGGCAGCCAGAACGCCAGGAACACCAGGCCCGCGGTCCACAGCGCCACCTTGTCGCGGCGCACGCGCGCACCGAGGCGGGGCAGCACCTCCCGGCTGATCACCGCCCAGCAGACCAGGCCCGCGGCGAGGGCGGGCAGGCGCATCCACGGGCTGGCGTCGGAGATCTTCGTCATCCAGGCCAGCAGCTCGTAGGACCAGCCGAAGGGCGCCTCGGGGACGCCGAACCAGCGGTAGTAGTTGGCCATGTAGCCCGATGGCCCCGACGCGCGGGCCATATTGAGAATGTAACCGTCGTCGGAGGTGTTGGCGCCGATGAGGTGCCAGCCCAGCAGCGTCGCCACGACGACCACGTCGGTGGGGGTGATCCGCCACCAGTGCCGGGGCAGGAAGCGGCGCGCGCGGCGGCCGTCGGAGGTGTCGAGCAGGTGCAGCGCGATCAGCGCGACGAGGGTGGCGATCGCGGCGACGATCATCGCCACCAGCTTCAGCGTCGTCGGCGTGGAGGTGAAGCGCGAGTCGATGTCGGCGTGCAGCCGGGCGCCGGCGAGCGCGGCTTCGTCCAGGTCGGTGTAGACGCCCACGATCTGCGGGCGCTTGTCGACGGTGACCGTGTTGCGGAACGGGCTGCCGTCCTGGCGCTTGGCGCCGGCGAACTCGACGGTGGTCGCCGCGATGGTGGACTCGATGGTGATGCGGTCGCAGTTCGCGATCTCGGCGACCGGAGCCGACAGCATCGGCACATCGCGCGCCTGCACGCCGAGCACGCCGTCGCGCACGGCGACGGTGAGGCCGCGCGAGGTCTGCCCGGAGGCCGCGGGCACGGTGCCCGCCAGGACGGTCGTGCCGGTCTCGGGCAGATCCCGCAGCATGGTGCAGGGCAGCTGCGCGGACAACTGCTGCGGCACATACGACACCAGCGGCGCTTCCACACTGGTCGCGCCCGCCTGCGGCCAGTCCAGGCTCGCGCGGTCCTGGCGGACCGGCAACAGCGGCGTCAGCAACGCGAGGACGACAGCCAGGAGCCCGGAGACCAAGGCGATCAATCGGTATCGGGTGAACGCTCGTTCGGATCGCAGCACGGGGGTGATGCTAGCCATCGAACCTGTGCGCGACTCGGCGCCGCGGCAGAACCGGGTCTAGCCGGTGCGGCGGTTGCTCCAGTCGAGCTGGGTGCGGGCCCAGTCGGGGATCTCGGCCTCGGGGCGGGGGAAGGTGTCGAATTCGGCGCGCAGATCCTCGACCGTCACCTCGGGCATCCATTCCGCCACCGCGCTGGTGGAGTAGGTCGCCTTGTAGCGGGTGGGACCGGCGATGAAGATCTCGGCGCTGAGCCAGGCGCCGGTGTCGGCGTCGTAGGACATGCGCTTGTGATCGGTCAGGTAGGCGAGGACCTCGTCCGGCGGCACCATGTTGGTCACCGATCCGTCGCGCTCCTTGACCTGCACGCCGGCCACGGTGTGCGAGCCGACCTGCAGCGACCACAGCAGCGCGAACTTCTGGCCCGGGGCGAGCATGGCGATCGCGGCGTCGACGACGGTCTGTTCGATCGCGCCGAGCGACTCCAGCTGCTGCCTCGGGGCCGGCTCACGATCCTGCCGGTGCGGTCGGGTCAGCAGGAGATCGATCCGCTCGGGTCGGCTGAGCGTCATAGCTATACCTCTGCATCCGTACCGATCAGCACTACCAAAACTGATTTCGGTCGGCCGAACATTCAACAATTCGCAGCGTACCCGCCCCGCGACACGAACCGTGCGGTTTGTTGACACTGACCGGACATATTGTGGTCTATCGCGTCTCCGCATACCAGTAGCTACCGGGTGTCGATCGACACAACACTCGGTGCGCGGCCGGTCAGGCGGCCGAGGCGCGGAGCGCGAACCAGCCGTCGGCGGGGTCGGCGAAGCCGTGATAGACCAGCGGTATGCGCTGGTCGATCGCGAAATAACGATAGACCGCCGCCATCGCCTGGCGGACCGAATGCGACTGGAAATCGTCGATGCGACGCGGGCCGATGGGATGCTCGGGCAGCAACTCCAGGCGCATCAGCTCCGCCGGGTCGTCCACGTCCAGCCCCCATGGCATCGGTTCCTCGATGAGGTGATCGTGCAGGACCGTGCGCGCGGTGGGCGGATCGTGCCTGCGGCCCGCGAAGGCCACGCGTTCGACGCGGGCCAGGCCGCGGGTGTTCAGCGGCATACGGGCGGCCTCGATCAGGTCGACCATGTCGGTATCGGGTTTCGGTCGCGGTGTCCGGCCCGCGACCGGTGCCTGTTCGAGCAGGTGCAGTACCTGCCCGCCGCGGACCAGCGGCTCGGGCACCAGGAAGAAGCTGATGCTGGGGCAGGTGCGGTTCATGCCGGTGAGGCACACCCGCGTGTGCAACGGATCGGACATGAGTCCTCCTCCGATAGCGGGCCGCCGGGGACCCGTGACGTGCAGGATCGAAGATTCCAACGCCATCCGCCGGGGGCCTCGCCCGCCGGCGGCGACCATGCCGCACCAGTCAGTGTAGTGCCGTCAAGCGGTGTGGACACCCGTCTTCGCGGGGATCACGGCGCGACCGACTCGGTGTAGCGGCGAGCCAGGGTGCGCAGATGCGCGACCAGTTCCGGCGGGCCGTCGACCCGGAAATCCATCATCAGCATGCTCAGGTAGATCGCGATCGTCTCCATCGCGTCGGCGCCGGTGTGCAGCAGGCAGGTGCGCGCGTCGACGGGTTCGACAACGCCGACCGCGGGATTGATCCGGGCGATCACGGTCTCCGCGGGCGCCAGCACCGTGACCCTGGCCTGCACCCGCCAGCCGGTGGTCGCGATATGGCGCATGACGAAGGCGACCAGGTCGTCATCGGGCAGCGAGCGCGGCGCGAACACCCGCGGGGTGGTGGCGGCCCTGGTAAGGCGGGCGGCCGGGATCGCTTCCCAGGCATGGGAATTCATGTTGTAGGCCACCAGGTACCAGCGGCGCTGCCAGTTGATCAGGCGGTACGGTTCCAGCTCCACGTCGTCGTCCACGAGCACCGCGGTGGTGCGGCGCACGGCGTCGGCCAGGGTGGTGAGGATGCCCGCGGCGACCGGGGCGTCGGGCTCGCGCGAGCCCGTGGTCGCCGGGCCGATCTCGGTGGCGTCGCGCAGGGCGGAGACCTTGCGCTGCAAGCGTTTCGGGAGGATCTGCTCGATCTTGCGTTGCGCCCTGACCAGCTGTTCGCCCAGGTCGGAGACGGCGAGGGAGCCGTCGTGGGCCACCGCGAGCGACAGCGCCACGGCCACCGCCTCGTCGTCGTCGAGCAGCAGTGGAGGCATGGTGGCGCCGCGGCCGAGCCGGTAGCCGCCCACGGCGCCGCGGTCGGCGTGCACCGGATAGCCGAGTTCGCGCAGGCGCGCGATGTCGTTGCGGACGGTGCGTTCGGTGATCGCCAGGCGCTCGGCGAGCTCGCGTCCGGTGTAGCCGCGGTCCTGGAGCAGGGCCAGCAGCCGCAGGACGCGGGGTGTGGTCGCGGCCAATTCCACCTCGCCGGAATTCGGTCGGAAATTAGGAACGAAACGAGCCTAATGGGTTTCTAGGCTGGAGTCATCACCGAGAAGGAAGGCTTCATCATGAACAACACCGCAGCTCTCGAGACCGTCTGGCGCGACGTGGTCGCCACTTCCTACGCGGCGCTGGCCGACGTGGTCGCCGGCGTGCGCGCCGACCAGTGGGATCTCCCGACGCCGTGCGCGGAGTGGACGGTCACCCAGGTCGTGCAGCACGCCGCGGGTGATCAGCTCGCCTACGCCGCCGCGCTCGGCGTCGGTCCCGGTCCCACCGAGAACCCCTTCGCCCCGTCCGGTGCCATCGACGGCGAGCCGTCGGCCCTGGTCCGCGACGCCGTCGAACAGTCCGCCGCCGCCTGGTCCACCGTCGCCGACACCACCCCCACCGTCCCGACCCCGCTGCCGCACGGCGAGCTCCCCACCGCGGTCGCCGCCACCATGGCCGCCCTCGACGCCGCCGTCCACGCCTGGGACATCGCCGTCGCCACCGGCCAGCCGTCCCCCCTCACCGACGACCTCGCCACCCACCTCCTCACGGCGGCCCGCCACATCCACCCCGCCCCCGGTTCCGGCACCGAAGCCGAACTCCTCGAGCCCCTCCGCCAGTGGGGCGCCTACGCCCCCGCCATCGAGGCCCCCGCCCCCACCCCCACCCAGGCCCTCCTCCACCACCTCGGCCGCCCGACCTCCTGATTCAGCGGCGGACGGTGATGAGGGTGAAGGGGCCGATGTCGGTGGCGGTGAAGGCGGGGTCGGTGAAGAGGGATTCGGGGAAGGCGACGGTGTAGCGCTTGACATTCGGGTCGTTGGGGTAGACGTCCTCGGCCAGGCGCAGGGTGTAGGTGTCGCCGTCGCGGCGGAAGAGGAAGGCGTCGGGGGCGCGCCAGGGGGCGGTGGACATCGCGTCCAGGAGCGCGCGCGAGGAATCCAGTTTGCTCCAGGCGGCGATGGTGGCGGCGCGGCCCTTGAAGTCGGCCAGCGGGTTCGCGTAATGCGAAGTGAGCGCCTGGAATCCGAAGTACGGGTAAAAGGCCAGGAAGCTGGTGTCGGCGGTGAGGACGACGGATTCGTCTCGGGGACGGCCGGTCTGGGCCAGCAGGGCTTCGTCCACCGCGTGGTAGTACGCCACGGCCGACGGCTTGCGCTTGTCCGCCCGCTCGCCGAAGGTGCCGTCCGCATTGGGTGTCTCGGTAGGGACGGTGTCGGTGTAGGCGGTGTCGATCTCGTGGGTGAGCACGGTGGGGATGTGCTGGGCGAAGGCCAGCGCGCCGAGCACCGCCACCACCGCCGCGGCGATCCGCAGCGGCGCCGGCTCGTTCAGGATCCGGTACAGCGCGCCCGCGCCCTCCACGAATCCGAAGACGCCCGCCGCGGCGAGCACCGCGAGCAACACCGGCTCCAGCCGGAACGACAGCAGCGTGGTCCCGGCGGCGGTCGCCGTCATCGACAGCAGCGTCCACAGATAGATCGCGACGACCCCGATCCCCAGCGCCTGCGCCCGCCGCGACGACCCCGCCCGCAGCACCAGCCACAGCACCCCGAGCAGGCACAGCGCGCCGCGCAGCGAGAACTCCAGCATCGGGAACGCCAGCTCGGCCCCCGACTCGGGCAGATAGTGGAACGCGCTACCGGACGGCAGCGTGGCCCCGGACAGCATCTTCAGCAGATACGGCGCCCACACCACCAGCGCGAGCACCCCGGCGATCGCACCGATCACCACCAGCTTGACCAGCGGCGGCAGCGCGGCCCGCCAAGGCGCCGGACCCGCGTCGTCGGCGCGCTTGCCGCCGACCCGCGGCCGCTGTTCGCCGCGCCGCGCGTACACCGCGATCCCCGCCGCCACCAGCGCCATCAGGACAACGGTGAACGCCGCGATCGCCAGGTACAGCGTGTAGAAGCACGCGGCGACGCCGAGGAACAGCCCGGTGCCGAGCACCGCGCCCCACCCGCCCGAACTCCGGTGCAGCGCACCCCAGGCCAGGATCAGCACCGGCGGGATGAATACGACCAGCACCGCGCCGTAGGCCTCGGGGGAGGCGTAGGCCAGCGTCATGGCGGTCACCGCGGCGGCCGCGCCGACCGCCAGATCGGCCCGCACCAGCTGCGTCCACAGCACCAGCGCGACCACCGCGGCCACCGCGAGGAACCCGATCGCGTACGGCTTGAACACTTCCCAGCCGTCCATGCCGAGCACATTGCCGACCCGGCCGCCGATCCAGAACCAGCCGGCCGGATAGAACGGCGGGATGTCGACATAGGTCATGTCACGCAGTGCCGCGCTGTCGGTGAGCCGGGTGAGGTACTCGGTCCGGAACTCCTGATCGACCGAGACACCGAACAGATACAGCTTCGTCGCGGCCAGCGGCATCCCCAGGGTGACGGTGACGAACCCCGAAATACCCACCCAGGAAGCCAGTTTCGCCACCACCGGCCACTTGCGCAGCCGGATCAGCAGCACCGCGGCCACCAGCAGCGCCACCGCGACGACCTGCCCGACGGTGGTCAGCGCACGAGTCACATTGGAGGAGTTGAACGCGGGCCACTGCACCGCCGAAAAGGCGTAGAGCCCGACCACCGCCACGATCAGCGCCACCACCGCGGCCGCGGCCGCCTCGGCGATCCCGGCCCCGATCCGGCGGACCGGACGCACCTCGTCGTTCGTCGTCATCGGTGCGCTGCCCTCCGGATCGGTGTCGGCCTTCACGGTCCGGGCCAGCCTAGTGGAGCCACCCCGGACCGGCGCCGGGCGGCAAAACGCGAACTGCCGCAGCGTCCGGGGACGGTGCGGCAGTTCGCGGGAAGCGTGGGATCAGATGGGGAGTTTGCGGAAGATGGGGCGGGGGACGTGGCGCAGGGCCGACATCAGGAAGCGAGCCTCGCCGGGTGCCCAGACGATCTCGGTGCCCTTCTCCGAGGCGGCGACGGCGAGCCGGGCCACGTCCTCGGGGTCGACGGTGAGCGGGGCCTCCTTTGAGCCGGTGGCCTCCCAGTGCGCCTTCGTCGCCGAGGTGCGCACCTGCATCGGGCGCACGACGGTGACCCGCGGACCGTGCGGCCGCAGCGCCTCGCCCAGGCCCAGGTAGAAACCGTCGAGACCGGCCTTGGTGGAGCCGTAGACGAAGTTGGAGCGGCGCACGCGCTCACCGGCCACCGAGGACATCACGATGAACCGGCCGTGGCCCTGCGCCTTGAACTTCTCGCCGACCAGCACGCCCACCGACACACCCGCGGTGTAGTTGATGCCGACGGTCATGACCGCCTTGCGCTGGTTCTGCCACAGCTCCTCGGCGTCGCCGAGCACACCGAACGCCACGATCGCCACGTCGACGTCGCCCGCGGCGAACGCCTGGTCGACGACCTTCGCGTGCGACTCGGTGTCGAGCGCGTCGAAGTCGATGACGTCGACCTCGGTCGCGCCCGCAGCCTTCAGCGTGGTCACCGCGCCCTCGAGCAGCGGGTCGCCGGGCAGGTTGGCCAGCACGATCCGGGCCGGGCTCTTGCTCAGGTACTCGGCGCAGATCGCCAGACCGATCTCGGAGGTGCCGCCGAACAGCAGGATGGTCTGCGGGTTGCCAACTGCGTTGATCACTGGAGCTCCAGCCTCCTGGCCATATCGGACATGAAAACGCCGGTCGGGTCGACGCTGCGGCGGACCTTGATCCACTCGTCGATCCGCGGGTACATCTTGTGGAAGGTCTCGGCGGTGGTGCGCGAGTCCTTCGCGGTGTAGAGCCGTCCGCCGAATTCGAGCACACGCCGGTCCAGATCGGTGACGAACTCGTTGAGTCCGCGCGAGATCGGGAAGTCGACGCAGATGTTCCAGCCCTCCATCGGGAAGCTCAACGGTGCCTGATTACCCGGTCCGAACAGCTTGAACACATTCAGGAACGAGTAGAAGCCCGAGCTCTGGATGTCGATGATGATCCGCTTGAACTCCTCCACCGACTCCGGCGGCACCACGAACTGGTACTGCAGGAAGCCGTTGGAACCGTAGCCGCGGTTCCACTCACCCAGCATGTCGAGCGGGTGATAGAACTGCGTCAGGTTCTGGACCTTGCCGCGGTAGGTGCCCGACTTGCGGTACCAGACCTCGCCGATCGGCCCGAAGGTGTACTTGTTGGCCAGGCCGTTGGGGAACACGTCCGGCAGCGTGAAGAAGGTCTTGCCGTTGAACCGCAGCGGGTCCTTCTGCAGCTTCTTGGGCAGCTGGTCGAGCTTGGCCAGGTTGCCGCGCGAGATGGCGGCGCGGCCCAGCTTGGGCAGCGGGGCGATGGCGTCGAACCAGGCCGAGCTGTACTCGTACTTGCCCTCGGAGCCGTCGCTGTGGAAGGCGATGGTCTCGTCCAGCGTCGTGGTGACGTCACCGTCGGCGATGAAGTACGCCGTCTCGGTGGGGGTCATCTCGATGGTGGCCCGCAGGATGATGCCGGTGAGGCCGCAGCCGCCGATGGTCGCCCAGAACAGCTCGGGGTCCGACCCGGCGGTGATGTGACGCACCTCACCGTCGGCGGTCAGCAGGTCCATCGAGCGCACGTGGTTGCCGAAGCTGCCCGCGCTGTGGTGGTTCTTGCCGTGGATGTCGGAGCCGATGGCGCCACCGACGGTGACCTGCCGGGTGCCGGGCAGCACCGGCACCCATAGGCCGAACGGCAGGGCGGCCTTCATCAGCTGGTCGAGATTCACGCCACCGTCGACGTCGACGAGCCGGCTGGCCGAGTCGATCCGGTGGATCTTGTTCAGCGCGGGCATGTCGATGACCAGGCCACCCGCGTTCTGCGAGTTGTCGCCGTAGGAGCGGCCGAGCCCACGCGGGATCACGCCGCGTCGCAGGTGCGCCGGCTTGCTGTCGTTGTCCTCGGCGACCATGCGCACGGCCTGGACGATCAACTCGGGATCGCTGGTCGAGAGCACTTCGGCGGAGGTGGGTGCGGTGCGACCCCATCCGGTGAGCGTGCGGGTCCGCGTAGCGAACGCGCCCTGCTCAGCGGGGGTCGTAATGTTCTCGGACATCGGCTAAGAGGCTACATGCATGGCGGGACACGCGACCGGTCTCGTAGTCTTCCTCACGTGCAAGCCCAACCGCATCTGCCGCTTCCCGCCGAAATTCCGCTGGTCGACGAGCCCGGTGGAACCGACGTAGACCTGAAGACGCAGATCGTGCGGTTCACGCTCACCGGCGGCCTCTCGGCGATCGTCGACTACGGCATCTACAGCCTGCTGCTGAACCTGATCGGCCTGCCGGTGAGCCTGGCCAAGGCGGTCGGGTTCGTCTGCGGCACCACCACCGCGTACCTGATCAACCGGCGCTGGACGTTCAAGGCCGAGCCGAGCCGGGCCAGGTTCATCGCCGTCGTCGTGCTCTACGCGGTGACCTTCGCCGTGCAGATCGGCATCAACGCGGCGCTGTACTTCGCGCTGCCCGGAGAGTGGTGGCGGCAGCCGCTGGCGTTCGTCGTCGCGCAGGGCACCGCCACCGTCATCAACTTCGTCGTGCAGCGTGCGGTGATCTTCAAGATCAAGTAGTCAGCTGGCCTTGGCGGCGGCGGGCGCGGGCTGTTTGCCCGCCTTGACGCCGAAGTAGTCGCCGCCCTTGGCCCGGACGTTGTCGGTGCCCCATTCGCGCCGGTCCCGTGCGACGGGCACCATCTGCGGAATGTGCTTGCGGCAGTGGATGTAGGCCTCTTCCACGTCGACGACGACCCACACCTGCGAGGCACGTCCTCGCTCCGCGGCGGGCAGATCGTCGACGGTCTCGCGTAGCTCACTGTCGGCAACCATGCGCGCCTTGCCGTTGATGTGCAGGCCGATCAGGTCGCGCACGAAATCGATCATCAGAATCCCGACGTGCGGGTTCTCGAGGATGTTGCCGAGGCTGGCCATCACCCCGTTACCCCGGTACTCGGGGTACGCAATCGTGCGTTCGTCGATGACGTGCAGGAACCCCGGTGTCCCCGCGCGGAAGCTGGCGTCACATTCGCCGTGCGCGTCGGCGGTGGAGATGAAGGCCATGTCCATCCGGCCGACGAATTCGACCATCGATGGATTGAGATAGTCGATGACCTGGTCGTCGTAGAAACGTTCGGCCCGGTCGGTGGTGCCCAACGTGTCCTGAAGCTCGTGCTCTCCGTCGCTGCCGACGTGTTTTCCGGGCATCGGGGCCCCCTCTGCTAGCCGAACCGGGTGATGCGGGTTTCGCGCTGAAACCCCCGCTTGTGACCGCAATCTCATCCAGTGTAGGGGAGCATCACAACTCGTGGGGCGTGTCCATTGTTGCGAACGGTACGAAAGTGCGGTTTGCGCAAGGGTTTCCCAGGTAGACCGATCAGGCCGGACCTACCGTCACCGGCACGCCGTTGAAGACCGCGGTGCCCGAGATCGCGTCGACCACCGAATCATCGGTCAGCACATTGGCATTCACGCCGGGCGTCGCGCTGGCAACCGACTGGCTGGTACTCGCGCTGTGGCCCCAGCCGTGCGGCAGGCTCACCACGCCCGGCATGATCGTCGGCGTCTGCTCCACCTGCACGGTCAGCGATCCGGCCGCCGAACTGATCTTCGCCTGCTCGCCGAGCCCGAGCCGGGTCGCGTCGTCGGGATGGATCTGCAGGGTGCAGCGGTTGGACCCGCCGACCAGTCCGGCGATGTTGTGCATCCAGCTGTTGTTGGAGCGCAACTGCCTGCGCCCGATCAGCACCATCTCCGGCGCGCTCGCGGTGAGCCCGGCGCGCAGCCTGGCCACATCGTCGACCAGCTGCGCGGGCGCCAGGTCGACCTTGCCGGACGCGGTGCGCAGGGCACCGGGCAGACGCGGCCGCAACGGGCCCAGATCCAGGCCGTGCGGATTGTCGAGCAGGGTGCGCAGGCTGAGTTCGCCGCCGTTCCACGCGCCGTACGGGCCGAGCTTGAGCATCAGGTCGATGCGCTGTTCGGTGGTGTCGGCGCCCTCCAGCTCGTCGCGGCGCTCGCTCATCCCGGCCTTGTGCAGCATGCCGGCGATGACCAGCTCGTCGACCACCGCGATCGGGCTCGCCGCGCCCTCGCCGTCGTGCGGCTGCCCGCTGACGGCGGCGGCGAGGCGGGCGAGCACCGCCGACTCCGACGGGCGCCCGTCGAGCGGCACCAGCGGCGGCGAGTAGCGCGCGTAGTTGCGCACGGCGAACTGCAACAGCGCGAAGTCGTAGTGCGGCGACTGCACCGAGCGCGGCGGCGGCAGGATGACCGAGGCGTGCCGGGTGGTCTCGTTGACATACCGGTCCACGCTGACCATGAAGTCCAGCTCGGCCAGGCCGCGGTCGAGCCGGGCGCCGCTCGGCGCCGACAGCACCGGGTTGCCCGCGACCGTCACCAGTGCCCGGATCTGGCCGTCGCCCGGGGTTTCGATCTCGTCGGCGAGGGTGGCGACGGGCAGTTCGCCCATCGCCTCGGGCAGGCCGCGGACCCGGCTGGTCCAGCGGCCCGGCCGGAACGGCCGGGACCGGGGGATGCCGCCGGCCGCCGCGGTGGCGAACATGGCGCCGCCGGGTGCGTCGAGGTTGCCGGTGAGTGCGTTGATCGCGTCGACCAGCCACTGGGTGATCGTGCCGAATTCCGCGGTGCAGGTGCCGATCCTGGCGTAGACCGCGGCGGTGGGAGCGGCGGCCAGGTCGCGGGCCAGGCCGCGGATGGTGTCGGCGGGGATCCCGGTGCGCTCGGCCACCGCGTCCGGGGTGAACTCCGCGGCGGTGGCGCGCAGGGTGTCGATGCCGTCGACGTCGAGCCGGACCTCGGTCAGGTTCTCGGCGAACAGGGTGTGGATGATCGCGAACAGCAGGTAGGCGTCGGCGCCGGGCCGGATGTAGAGGTGCCGGTCGGCCACCGCGGCGGTCCTGGTCTCGCGCGGGTCGACCACCACCAGGGTGCCGCCGCGCGCCCGCAGCGCCTTCAACCGGCCGGGGAAGTCCGGCGCGGTGCACAGCGAGCCGTTGGATTCGAGCGGGTTCGCGCCGAGCATCAGCAGGAAGTCGGTGCGGTCGAGGTCGGGGACCGGGACGGTCAGCGGATCGCCGAACATGAGCCCGGCCGCGACCTGCTTGGGCATCTGGTCGGCGGTGCTGGCGGTATAGATGTGCCGGGTGCTCAGCGCGCGGATGAGCGCGGGCAGATACAGCGCCCCCGCCACGGTGTGCGCGTTGGGATTGCCGAGGTAGATGCCGGTGGCGCCGCTGCCGTGCGTCGCGGTGACCTCGGCGAATCTGGTGGCGATGAGGTCGAAGGCCTCGTCCCAGCTGGCGGCGCGGAACTCGGTGCCCTCGCGGATGAGCGGGGTGGTGACCAGGTCGGGGTCCTCGTCGAGCTTGCCGAAGCTGGCGCCCTTCGGGCACAGGAAGCCCTTGCTGAACGGATCGTCGCGGTCGCCGCGCACCGAGAGCACCCGGTCGGCGTCGTCGAGGGTGATCGTCAGGCCGCAGACGGCCTCACACAGCGGACAGGTGCGCAGCAGTGTTCGCGGAGCCATGACCCCATCCTTGCGCGGTCCGGCCCGCCCTGATCCGGAAACGCCGAAACCCGCGACCGCGACGTCGGGGAGGCGTCGCGGTCGCGGGTTCGGAGCTGTTGTGCCTAGCTGGCCAGGGTCAGCGCGGCGGGCTTGCGGCCGGCGGCACGCTTGCGGACGGCGGCGCGCACCGCGGCACCGAGGGCGACGACCGGGGGAACCCAGCGGGCCTCGGACGGGGCGACGCCCCAGGACGCGGAACCCGCGGCGAGCTGGGTCGGGGGCAGCGGGATGCTGGCACCGTCGGTGTAGACGACGACGCCGGCCTCGCGCATGGCCTCGATCGCCATGGCGGCCTTGCGGACACCGGTGACCAGGTGGATCTCGCGACGCTCCTGGCCCGGGATCTCGATCACGGGGCCGGACAGGTTGTTGGCGCGCAGGAAGCGGCGGACCTCGCCGGCCATGTCACCGGTGATCTCGATGGCCGAGACGTCCTCGTCGGTGATCAGGCACAGGCCGTTGGCCGTTTCGGCGACCGTCCATCCACGCGCGGCGTACTCCTGCGCGGCGGCACCCTTGTCGGCGGCCGTTGTGGTGGTCGGAAACGTCGTGCGCACTGTGTTCTCCATTCCCCGAATGCTTCGTTCCTGCGTTCATGGGGCGTATCGCCCGGAGGTGGCGATCTCGTTACGCCGTTCCGGAAAAATATTCAGGACTGTTCGGTTCGTCTCAGTTCGATCACCTTCGCTATCGCCGATCGGTAGCGGGCGTGGGTTGGCGTAGGGGCTGAAACCGGGCAGGATTCGGGTCATGACCGACGTGCCGGGCACCTCCTCGTCGCCCGACGAGGACCCCGAGGAGTACGAAGCCGAATCGCGCTGGCTCTCTTGGAAAGAGACCGATGCGAAGCGCTCCGCCGCCCGCGCGCAGCGCCGCGACGACGCGAATCCGGATGAAACGGACATTCCTCGCGATGCGGGGTTCGACGATCCCTTCCGCAGCACCGGATCGGCCAAGCAGTGGGCCGCCGAGGTGCTGCGCACCCTGCTCGATGTGCAGTTCCGCAGGCCCGCAACCAGGACTTTGCTGCCGCTGGCCTACATACTCGGCGTCGTCTCCTTCGGCATCGGCGTTCCGGTCGCGCTCACGGTCCTGATGTGGAAGGCCTCGGTGCTGCTCGGCATCCTGGCCGCGCTGGTCGCGGTGCCACTGGGGCTCACGATCGCCGCCTCGGTGCGCCTGATGCTGGAGTTCGCCGACAACGCCGCCCGCCTCGCGGGCCGCGTCGAGCACATCAGCGATCTGGCCGACGGCTTGTTCCAGGCGCTGTCGGATGTGGCCGAGCCGGTGAACCAGCTCTCCGAAGACGTTCGCGCTGTGCAGTTCTGGCGGTTCCGCAAGAAGAAGTAGCTCGCGGCTTGCCCCCGGAACTACGTGGTGCGCGTTGTCCGATTCATTGTGAAACAATCCGTACGCTGATCCGGCGAGCAGCCGGTCGCGTAGGGCGGTCTCCGAAAGAGATGGGGGAGACCGGATTTGGATACAGGGGGGCAGGATGGCTTCACCACAGGGCGTCACGGGTTCGACGATGCCGCGCAGGCAACTGGGCAGACACTTACGTGATCTGCGCAATCAGGCGCGGATGACGACACGGACCGCGGCGGCGCAACTCGAGTGGTCGGAAGCGAAGATCTGGCGGATCGAGACGGGGCAGACATCACTGCGCAGCCTCGATGTCGAGGCCATGTGCAAGGTCTACGGCGCACCGGCCGAGCTGATCGAGCCGCTGGCCGCGCTCGCGCGCGAGACCAAGGCCAGGGGGTGGTGGACCAGCTACGGCGACGTCATCCCGGAGGGATTCGAGGTCTACATCGGCCTGGAGGAGGCCGCGACCGGACTGTCGATCTACGAGGACGGCCTGGTCCCGGCCCTGCTGCGGACCGAGGACTACACCACGGCATTGCTCGAGCAGACCGTTCCCGGGCTGACCGAGGCCGAGCTGGAGCGCAGGCTGCGGGTCCACGCGGCCAGGCAGGCGCTGCTCACCCGCGCGGACTCGCCGCTGCGCCTGCACGTGGTGCTGGCCGAGGCGGTGCTGAACCGGCGCATCGGCGACGACCGGGTGGCGAAGGGGCAGCGCGCGCGGCTGCGCGAGCTGGCCGAACTGGACACGGTCCGGATCCAGGTGGTCGCCGGCGACACCGGCTACCACGCGGGGCTGGAGTCGGGCCGGTTCGTGATCCTGGACTTCGGCGTCGACGGCTCGCTGGACCGGCCGGAACCGCCGGTGGTCTTCGCCGAGACCTTCGCCGGCTCGGCCTACCTGGACAAGCCGGCCGATTTCGACCGCTACCGGCGCGCGTTCACCGATATCGCCGCGGCCGCTATGGACACGCTGTAGGCCGGTCCCAGGAGCCGGCGAGCACCGAGCGGTGTGTGGGCAGGGCCTGGTCGTAGACCGCCCTGCCCTTGTCGGTGAGCTGGACGAAGATGGCGCGGCGGTCCTCGACGCACATGGTGCGCTCGACCAGGCCGTCGCGTTCCAGCCGGGCCACGGCGCGCGAGAGCGCGCTCTGGCTCAGGTAGATATCGCCCGCCAGTTCGGTCATCCGGTACTTCTGACAATCCGCGTCGACCAGTCGATCCAGGGTCTCGAATTCGCTGAGACCGATCTGATGGTCGTGCTGGAGCGCCTTCTCCAGTGCGCAGCTCACGGCGGCGTGCCGATCGAGCAGTTCGCGCCACTGGCCGACGAGCTCGGTGGGCGCCTCGTTGCGCCGAGCTGTCGTGCTGGCCGGGTTCGACATGGCCCCATCTTAGTGGTCGGGGCACACCCATGCAACCGCATTAAATGTGTTGGCATTTAATGCATGCGCATGTAATGTTCCCCGCATGACTTCGCCAGCAACGCTTTCGGCCGCCGATCAGGCGACCGATCCGACCAAATGGTCTGCCCGGCTCTGGGGCATGCTGATCACCCTGTGCATCGTTCTGTTCCTCGACGGTCTCGACGTTTCGATGATCGGCGTGGCGCTGCCGTCCATCGGCGCCGAGCTCGATCTGTCCACCTCCACCCTGCAGTGGCTCGTCAGCGGCTACGTCCTCGGTTACGGCGGTCTGCTGCTGCTCGGCGGCCGCACGGCCGACCTGCTCGGGCGCCGCAAGGTCTTCCTCATCGCCCTGGCGGTCTTCGCGATCGCCTCCCTGGTCGGCGGCCTGGTCAGTGACCCCACGCTGCTGATCGTCACCCGCTTCATCAAGGGCCTGGCCGCCGCGTTCACCGCGCCCACCGGCCTGTCGATCATCACCACGACCTTCGCCGAAGGAAAGGCGCGCAACAAGGCGCTGTCCATCTACACCGTGTTCGGCGCGGGCGGTTACTCCATGGGCCTGCTGTTCGGTGGCCTGATGACCGGCGTCGGCTGGCGCTGGACCTTCCTGCTGCCGGTCCCGATCGCGCTGGCCGCCCTGGTCGCCGCCTTCGTGCTGGTGCCCAAGGACGGTAAGGCCGAGGAGGGCGGGCACGATCTGCTCGGCGCGCTGCTGTCGACCGCGGGCATGTTGCTGCTGGTCTACACCGTCGTCACCGCGCCGGAGGTGGGCTGGGCCACCGTCCGCACCCTGGGCTCGTTCCTCGCCGTGATCGCCCTGTTCGCCGCGTTCGTGATCACCGAGCAGCGGGTGAAGCACCCGCTGGTGCGGCTGGGCATCCTGCGCAAGGTGTCGCTGGTGCGGGCCAGCCTGGCCATCATCGCGGTCGCCGGTTCGTACTTCAGCTGGCAGTTCATCGTCACCCTGTACCTGCAGGACTCGCTGCAGTGGTCGGCGCTGAAGCTCGCCATGGCGCTGCTGCCGGTCGGCATCCTGGTGGTGGGGTCGGCGTTCTTCTCCGAGAAGCTCATCGACCGCTTCGGCACCGGGCCGGTCATCGCCGTCACCATGTCCGTGATGGCCGTCGGCTACCTGCTGTTCCTGCGGATCGACACCGCGCCGGACTACCTGACCGTGCTGCTGCCCGCCATCCTGCTGATCGGCATCGGCTGGGTCGGCTTCCCGGCGATCAACGTGCAGGCCACCAGCGGTATCGACGACGAGGAGCAGGGTCTGGCCGCCGGCGTGCTGCAGACCTCCATGCAGGTCGGCGCGGCCATCGTGCTCGCGGTGACCACCGCGATCGTCACCTCCGGCAGCCACGTCGCCAGTGCGACGCCGCAGCAGATGCTCGACACCTACCGGCCCGGCCTGGAGTTCGCCGCCGCCGTCACCATCGTCGGCGCGCTGGTCGCCCTGACGGTCTTCCTGCCGCGCCGCGGCCGGTCGCAGGCTGTCGAGGTGCCCGCCACCGAGGCGAAGGTGCTCGAAGCTGTGTAATCGGCGGCCGAAACCGTGGCGGTTCGCAATCGGCGCCCCGGGAGCACTGCTCCCGGGGCGTCGTTTCACGTGAATCAGGAAAAAGGCGGGGCCGCTTCGTCTTTGGCGGAGCGGATGTAGGTGAGCGGGCTGCCGTCGCGGCCCGCGGCGGGCCAGTCGATGCCGAGGCGGGAATCGAAGGCGTCCATGTCGCGGTCGAACTCGGGGGTGTACTCGAGCGAGCACAGGTAGGTGACCGTCGAGCCGTCCTCCAGCGAGAGGATGGCGTGGCCGAGGCCCTCGGACAGGAACACCGAGCGGCGGTGTACGTCGTCGAGCAGCACGCTGTCCCAGCGGCCGTAGGTCGGCGAGCCGGGCCGCAGGTCCACCACCACGTCCAGGAACGCGCCGCGTACGCAGGTGACGTACTTGGCCTGCCCCGGCGGGTCCTCGGTGTAGTGGATGCCGCGCAGCACGCCCGCCGCCGAGACCGAGGTGTTCACCTGGTGCAGCTCGAACGGGCGGCCGGTGGCCTTCTCGAACTCCGAGGCCTTGAACGACTCGCAGAACATGCCGCGGTCGTCGCCGAGCAGGCGCGGGGTCACCTCCCACGCGCCGGGGATGGCCAGTTCACGGATCTGCATGCGCTACCAGTCTCTTCCGCGGTCGATCAGATCCAGCAGGTACCGGCCGTAGCCCGAGCGCACCATCGGTTCGGCCAGCTCGCACAGCTGTTCGTCGTCGATCAGGCCGCGTCGCCAGGCCACCTCCTCGGGCACGCCGATCTTGAGGCCCTGGCGCTCCTCGACGGTGCGCACGTAGTTGGCGGCGTCGAGCAGCGAGTCGAAGGTGCCGGTGTCGAGCCAGGCGGTGCCGCGTGCCAGCACGTCGACGCTGAGCTTGCCCTGCTCCAGATACGCGCGGTTGATGTCGGTGATCTCGTACTCCCCGCGCGCCGACGGCTTCAGCTCGCGGGCGATCTGCACCACGTCGTTGTCGTAGAAGTAGAGGCCGGGGATGGCGTAGTTGGAGCGCGGCCGCTTCGGCTTCTCCTCGATGGAGACCGCGCGGCCCTGCTCGAACTCCACCACGCCGTAGGCGGTCGGGTCCTTGACCCAGTAGGCGAACACCGCGCCGCCGTCGACGTCGTGGAAGCGTTCCAGGCTGGCGCCGAGGCCGGGGCCGTGGAAGATGTTGTCACCCAGCACCAGGGCGGCGGGCTCGGTGCCGATGTGGTCGGCACCCAGCACGAACGCGCGGGCCAGGCCGTCGGGCTCGGGCTGCACCACGTAGCTGATCGAGACGCCGAACTGGCTGCCGTCACCGAGCAGCCGGGTGAACGCGTCGGCGTCCTCCGGCGTGGTGATCACCAGAATGTCGTCGATCCCTGCCAACATGAGGGTGGACAACGGGTAGTAGACCATGGGCTTGTCGTAGACCGGGACGAGCTGCTTGCTCACCCCGCGCGTGATGGGGTGCAGCCGCGAACCGGTGCCGCCCGCCAGAATGATTCCGCGCATGGGGGAAGTCTGCCAGCTCCCGCTCCCGCGGAGTCGGGGAGGTTCCGACACGTCGACGAATTGGTCACGAACGTTTGGCGTCCGGGTGTGTCGGGCGATAACCGGTACAGACATGGCGTTCATCTGGTTGGGTGAGCCGTGGATGTGTGAAACATCACTGTGTTAGATGTCAGCGACGACATCGGAGCCGGAGTGGGTGCCGGTCCGGCGTCGACGCGCCAGCTGTGAGGTAGGTGCGCGATGGGTGCGACGAAGATCCCTGGACCCGGTGTGGTGGGTGCCATCGGCCCCGCGGTGGGTGGGAAGAAGGTAGCAGCCGCTCCCGCGGCGGGCATCATCGTCAACTCCGGGCGAACGAGTACCTCCTCGCGCGTGCTGATGGGCGCCTGCGTCGGCATCATCGGCCCGCTGCTGCGGACCGTGCCGATCAACCGGGCCACCATCCCCGTCGGCGCCGTCGCCGTGGACCTGCTCTCGCGGCTGCGGCCGGAACCGCACGGCGTCGAGCGCGAGCAGATCCAGATGGACGGGTTCAAGATGGAGATGGTGCGGCCCGCGGGCGGTTCGCGCGCCGTGCGCCACGGTGCCGTGCTGTATATGCACGGCGGCGGGTTCGCCGTCGGCGGGCTGCAGTCGCACCGCGCCGTCGTCGCCGGGATCGCCCGGCGGACCGGACTGCCCGTGCTCAATGTCGAATACCGGCAGCTGCCCGGCCGCTCGATCACCCTGGCGATCGACGACTGCGTGCTGGCCTACCGCTGGCTGCTGCGCCACGGCGCCGACCCGGCCCGCATCGTCTTCGCCGGCGACTCGGCGGGCGGCTACCTCACCTTCGCCACCGCGCTGCGCTCCCGGGAGATCGGCCTGCCGCTGCCCGCGGCGCTGGTGGGGCTGAGCCCACTGCTCGACCTCGACTACGGGGCCAAGAAGGACTACGTCAACGTCGCCCGCGACGCCTACATCCCGCTGGCCGGGCTGGAGGCCGTGGTGCGGCTCGGCGCCGAGGTCGACGGACCGCTCGACCCGGCCATGTCCCCGGTCAACGCCGAGCTCGCCGGTCTGCCGCCGGTCCTGCTCATCGCCGCCGAGGACGAACTGCTGCGCTACGACTGTGAACTGATGGCGCACCGGCTCACCGCGGCGGGTGTCCCGGTCACGCTGGAGCTGTGGCGCGGTCAGGTGCACGCCTTCATGAGCATCCTGCCCGGCATGCCGGAGAGCCGTTCGGTCCTCGGCCGGGTGGCCAAGTTCGTCCGCGTCGCCCTGGAACCCGCCCAGCGGGCCAGGACCGCGTAAGCCGCCGATCCGGCTCGGACGGCCTGATCACGATCGGCCGGACGAGCCGCCGGCACATGCCAGAAGCCCCGCCCGGCACGAGCCGGACGGGGCTTTCTGCGCGTTCGGAACCGGGATTACTTGGCCGGCGGGGTGAACGGAGCGGTGGTGGTGGCGAAGTACTGGATCGCCGCACCGATCGCCACGGGGGCGGTGATGAAGATCTGACCGGCCAGCGCGCCGAGCGAACCGACGGCCAGGATGCCACCGATGCAGCCGATGGCGGCGGCGGGCAGGAACGGGCCGAACAGGCCGACGATGGTCGCCGAGGCGACGGTCGCGCCGACGATGCCGCCGAGGACACAACCGACGGCCGCGCCGCCGATGCCACCGACGAGCGCGCCGACAGCGGCACCCACCGAGATGGTGTCCTTCATGCGGTTGAACGCCGCGAGCTCACGGTCGTACTCGGTCTTCCACGGCGCCTGGTTCTCGAACGGCAGGGCGACGGGCTTGTAGACAGCCTTGGCCGGGTCGAGCTCCGGGGTCAGGACGGCCTTGTTGCCGGAGATCTCGGCGGCGATCGGGAACTCGAAGTCGTCCAGGCGGAACGACAGCGGGGTGGCGGCGACGGTGGTGCCGTCGGCGGCCTTGACCTTGAAGGCACCGTCCTCGGTGACCAGCGAGCCCGCGTCGGTGGTGATGACGGACGTGCCGTTCACTTCCTGCGCGGAGAAGTTGATCGGGGCCTGGGCCTCGGCCGGGGCGGCGTTGACGGCACCGGCGGTGACGCCCAGGGCGGCGATCAGCAGCGCCGAGGTGGCGGCGAATTTCCTCATCAGCATTTCGTAGAACCTCGATGTTGGAGCGTTCGGAGGGGACTGACTGATCAAAATCCCTCGCAGCTAACGAGCGGTGAACCCCCCGTGACCGTCTATTCAAATTCCGTTCACCGCTGATACCCCAGTACCAGTGCGGTCCCGGAAACCTGAGCGTTGACCGGGGTTTTTCTCAGGAAACCAAACCCCGAGTCGTAACCTACCGGCGTGTAGCGTGACGGACGTCACAGAGTAAATCTCTGGAGTGCCGAACTGCGCAACCGCTGCGGCACGCGATTACCGTCGCCCTCCGGTCCCGAACGATATCGGCGAACCCCGTATCGTTGGCCGGGTGCGAGTGCTCGTAACCGGCGGGGCCGGGTTCATCGGTGCGAATTTCGTCCAGCAGACCGTGGCCACGCGCCCGGATGTGCACGTGACCGTCCTCGACGCGCTCACCTACGCCGGAAACCGCGCCTCGCTGGATTCGGTCGCCGACCGGATCGAATTCGTGCACGGCGACATCGCCGACCTCGATCTGGTCGACAATCTGGTCAGCGGCGTCGACGCGGTGGTGCATTTCGCGGCCGAATCGCACAACGACAACTCGCTGGCCGAGCCGTGGCCGTTCGTGCAGACCAATATCGTCGGCACCTACTCGCTGCTCCAGGCCGTGCGCCGCCACGACGTGCGCTATCACCACGTCTCCACCGACGAGGTGTACGGCGACCTCACCCCCGACGACCCGGCCTTCACCGAAACCACGGCCTACAACCCGTCCAGCCCGTATTCGGCGACCAAAGCGGGCAGCGATCTCCTCGTGCGCGCCTGGACCCGTTCCTTCGGTGTCCGCGCGACCCTGTCGAACTGCTCCAACAATTACGGTCCGTATCAGCACGTCGAGAAATTCATCCCGCGCCAGATCACCAATCTGATCGACGGGGTTCGCCCGCGTCTCTACGGCGCCGGGCACCAGGTGCGTGACTGGATCCACGTCGACGACCACAATCGCGCGGTCTGGGACATTCTCGACCGCGGCCGCATCGGGCAGACCTATCTCATCGGCGCCGAGGGCGAGCTCGACAATCTCAGTGTCGTCCAGCTCATCCTGCGTGCCTTCGACCGCGAGCCCACCGATTTCGACCACGTCACCGACCGCCCCGGCCACGACCAGCGCTACGCCATCGACGCGAGCCTGCTGCGCGCGGAACTGGGCTGGTCACCGCGCTACGCGGACTTCGCGGCCGGCCTGGCCGACACCATCACCTGGTATCGGGACAACGAGGACTGGTGGCGGCCCAAGAAGGCCGCCACCGAAAACGCCTACGCGGCCGCGGGCGAAAAGACGCTGTGAGCCCCACCGTCGTCCGGGGAGTTATCCCCAGACGACGGTGTAATACGTCGCCGCGGCGCCGATCAGCGCGAAAGCCGAAGCGCAGGTGATCGTGATCGCGGTGCCCCTGGTGGGAATCGAACCATCGGAATCGCTGAGCCGCAACGGAACCCAGCGCGCCAGCACCGCGAGGCCGAGGATGGCCAGCGGCACGAAATAGCGGCCCTGCACACCGTCGATGATGTAGAAATCCACCGGCGTGAACGACATGTACAGCGTCACGTAGATCATCGCCACGCTGGCGAGCACGGTGAGCGCCAGGATCAGGGTGCGCCGGAACGTGGCCGTGACGGTGCTCATCCGCTCGGCGATACCGAAACTCACCGCGAACGCGATCAGGCACGCCAGCATCGACACGGCGGGCACGTCGACATAGGCGAAACCGAGTTCACCGAAGAACTGGTTGAACCACCGGTGATCGCGCAATGCGATGCTCTCGCCGAAGGTGTGCACGAATTGCACCGGGTCGGTGAGGATTCCCTTCAGCTGGTCGCCGGGACGCACCTCGTACCACTGGTGCTGCGGGCGCATCAGGCCCATTCCCTCACCGGTCGGCGCGGCCACCTTGGTCCAGGCCAGGAAAAGCGCGGCGCCGGTGGCGGCGAACGCCCACGGCACGAACTTGCCCTTGCCGGAGAATCCGAGCCGGTCGGCGGGCACGACCACCACCAGCATCGCCAGCAGCACATAGGTCGGTTTGCTCAGCGGCAGCGCGATGGTCGCGGCCAGCAGCGCCCCGGTCTCCACCCGGCGCAGCGGGTCGCCCAGGAACAGCGCCTTCAGCAACAGCGCCGAGACCATGATCGCGAGCGCGTTGGTGAGCGTGTCCGCGGTGACGGTGCCCGCCTGGAACAGCGCGATCGGCAGCACCGCGACGGTGAACACCAGCCACTGACTGCGTCGCTCGCGCAGCGCGTACAGCGCGAAACCGACCACCGCGAGGTAGGCCACCAGCCCGGCCAGCCTGGTCAGCAGGTACATCCCGCCGACGTTGAGGCCCAGCGCCTCACCGAGCCGGATGCCGACGGCGGCGGGCACGTACGGCACCGGCGAGTAGGCGGCGGTGTTGGTGAACCACATCTGCTTGGTGGCCGCGCTGATCTCGGCGGCGCCGAGCCGGTCGTAGGCGCCGGGATCGGCCACCATCGCGTCGGGCTCGTCGGGGTTGTCGTTGTAGTCGCGGAAGGCGTAGCCCATCAGCGCGTCGACGCTGACCGGGATCTGGCCGCCGTAGGCGACGCCGCGGTCGTCGACGATGCGCTGCGGGAACACCCCGCCGTGCGCCACCTGGTAGGCGCGGCCGAACTGGGTCAGCTCGTCATGACCCCAGAACGGCGGGGTCAGCACGGCGAACAGCGCGCCGAACACGGTGGTCAGCACCGCGAACGCCACCGTCGCCGCGCCCAGCCGGTGGGTCAGCGCGCGCACCGGGGCCAGGATCCGGTCCTTGGTGCTCGGTGCGGGCGACTCGGTCTTGCTGAGCTCGACGACGGTGTCCGGCTCGGTCGAAGTCGTCACCGACGGTCTCCGGCGGCCACGTCGTCGTGCGCCCCGACAGCCGAATAGCGCAGGTAGATCAGCCGCGCCGCCTCGTGGCGGGACCGGCGGATGCCGTCGAGGATCAGGCCGGCGGTCCAGGCCAGGCTGCCGAGCAGCAGCAGCGTGAACGCGAGGAACAGCGTCGGGAAACGCGGCACCGTGTGGCTGTTGTAGAACTCCACCACGATCGGGATGGTCAGCACGATCGAGACCAGCCACGCCAGCGTGCCGAACAGGCCGTAGAACGCCACCGGGCGCTCGTGCCTGGCCAGGCCCAAGATCAGGGCGAGGATCTTGGTGCCGTCGCGGTAGGTGCGCAGCTTGGACTCACTGCCCGCGGGCCGGTCCCGGAACCCGACGTGCACCGCGGTCTGCGGCACCCGCAGGTGCAGCGAATGAACGGTCAGCTCGGTCTCGATCTCGAACTCGCGCGAGACGGCGGGGAAGCTCTTGACGAACCGGCGCGAGAACACCCGGAAACCGCTCAGCATGTCCTCGACGTTCTCGCCGAAGACCTTGCCGACCACGCCGTTGAGCACCTTGTTGCCGGTCTCGTGGCCGGAGCGGTACGCGCTGGTGTCGCTGTCGTCCTGCTTGCGCACGCCGAGTACGTGGTCGTAGGGGCCGTCGAGCAGCGTCTTGATCATCAGCGGCGCCGCCGACGCCTCGTAGGTGTCGTCGCCGTCGATCATCACGTAGACGTCGGCTTCGATGTCGGCGAAGGCGCGGCGGACCACGTTGCCCTTGCCCTTGGTGTTCTCGTAGCGCACGATCGCCCCGGCCTCGCGGGCGCATTCGGCGGTGCGGTCGGTGCTCAGGTTGTCGTAGACGTAGACGACGATCCCCGGCACGGCGGCCTTCAGGTCGGCGACGACCTTGGCGACCGCGGCCTCTTCGTTGTGGCAGGGGACCACGGCGGCAATGCGAAGCTCGGTGGAGTCCACCCGGGTCAATCCTCGATGTAGGCAGCAGTGGGACACCGGGAGGGTACACAGCGCACGTCCGATCCGCTCACCCGGTTCAGCGAGCTTAACGCGGGACCGAACGGGCCATCGGTGTACGGTCGGCCCGTGTCCCACCCCGAGTTGTCCGAGCCGGTCCCCGCGTCGCTGATGTCGAAGGTGGTGACGGCGCTGCGGCAGGGCGCGGCCTTCCTCGTCGTCGGCGCGATCGGGTTCCTCGTCGACGCGGGCACCTACAACCTGCTGGTCTTCTGGGGCGGCGGAGTCAGCTTCACCGAGGGTGTGCTGTATCACTCGCCGCTGCTCGCCAAGATCATCGCGATCGCGGTGGCGACGGTGGTCACCTACTTCGGCAACAAGTGGTGGACCTTCTCCCACAAGAAGACCGACAACCCGGGTCGCGAATACCTTTTGTACGCGGTCTTCAATGTCGTCGCGATCGGGCTGCAACTCGGCTGCCTCGGCTTTTCCCGCTATGTCCTCGATCTGTCCTCGCCGCTGTCGGACAACATTTCCGGCACGCTGATCGGCCAGATCGTCGCCGTCGTATTCCGCTACTGGGCCTACGACAAATTCGTCTTCACCGGCTCCACGGCAACTGTGGAGCAACACGCGCGGGGTGCGGCGACCCCTCACTGACGGCGCGACGACGCCGGGCGATTGATATCCTCACCCCCGCCTGCCGCGCCGCCCCTTCTTTACGTGACTGCTTGCGTCGGCGCAGTCGATACCGAGAATTTCGAGGACTTCATGGAACAGTCGGCTACGGGAGCCGTGACCGAATCGAACGATCGGCGCGAGGCCGCGCCGGACTCGCTGCGCGGTGAACACGCGGCGCCGGAGCGGCTGGTGCTGGCCAGGGGCATCTTCACCGGTCCGTCCGCCCGGGTGAGCGACGAGCTCTACGCCGTCGTCAAGGGTGGCGCCGCGGTCCGTGAGCGCCACTCGCTGCACCTGCCCAAGGGCGCCACCGCGCACACCAACACCTACTTCGGCCGCTTCGCCGCCAGCTACTGGCAGCGCTGGACCACCGTCACCGAGGTGACCGTGAGCGCGACCCTCGAGGTCGGGGACAAGGCCAATGTGCGCCTGGTGGCCTCCGACATCGCGGGCCACCGCCGCATCATCGCCTCGCTCGTGGCCACCAGCAGCGGGTACGTCAGCCTGAGCGCTCCGCTGGACCAGTACGTCGACGGTGGCGCGCTGTGGCTCGAGTTCGACGCCATCGGCGGCGCCGTCGACATCACCGAGCTCGCCTGGACCGCGCAGGCGCCGGAGAAGGTCCGCCCGGTCGCGATCGCGATCTGCACCTTCAATCGCGCCGAGGACTGCGCCCACACCGTGGCCGCGCTGGCCTCCGACGCCACCGTGCTGGCGGCCATCGACGCCGTCTACGTCGTCGACCAGGGCACCGACCTGGTCGAGAACCGCCCGCTGTTCCAGCAGGTGCGCCCCGACTTCGGCGACAAGCTGCGCTACCTCCGTCAGCCCAACCTCGGCGGCGCAGGCGGCTTCACCCGCGGCCTCTACGAGGTGTCGGCGGCCAACGAGCACGCCGACGTCATCCTGATGGACGACGACATCCTCTGCGAGCCCGAGACCGTGCTGCGGTTGCAGGCCTTCGCCAACCTCACCGTCGAACCGACCCTGGTCGGCGCGCAGATGCTGTTCCTGCTCAACCCCGACTACCTCAATGTCGGTGCGGAGGAGGTGCACCTGCACGAGCTCAAGCACGGGCAGAAGGTGCCCAAGGCGCTGCGCAACACCTCCATGCTGAAGAAGAACCAGGAGCGCCGCGTCGACGCGGGCTACAACGCCTGGTGGACCTGCCTGATCCCGGCCGAGGTGGTCGCCAAGATCGGCCTGCCGGTGCCGATCTTCTTCCAGTGGGACGACGTCGAGTACGGCATCCGCGCGCGCGAGCACGGGTTCGTCACCGTCACGCTGCCCAACGCCGCCGTCTGGCACGCCGACTTCTACTGGAAGGACTACGACGACTGGGCGCGCTACTTCTCCACGCGCAACTCGCTCATCGTCGGCGCCCTGCACACCGATCTCGACGGCAAGGCCATCACCAGGGACTTCTTCCGCTACATCGCCGAGCACCTGGTCGGCATGCAGTACGGCCTGGTGCACACCACCCTGCAGGGCATCGAGGACTTCATGAAGGGCCCGCAGGTGCTGCGCGACGGCGGCATCGACGCGCTGGCCGCGGCCCGCGGCACCAGGGGCGACTACCCCGAGACCATCAAGCACCCCGCCGCCACCCCGCCGGTGAACTCCGCCGACATCCAGGTGCGCCGGGCCGGCGGTGAGCCGAGCCGGGTCACCCTGGTGCTGATCAAGCGCGCCATCGCCCAGTGGACCGGGCGCACCCAGCACGGCCTGATCGGCGTCACCCGTGAGGACGCGCACTGGTGGCACGTCGGCCTGTTCGACCACGTGGTCGTCACCGACGCCTCGCAGTCCGGTGTCCGCGTGCGCCGCCGCGACAAGGCCCGCGCCCGCGCGCTGCTCATCCGCACCTACCGCACGCTGCGCAAGCTCCGCAAGGAACTGCCCGCGCTGCAGGCGCAGTACCGCGCCGCGGTCCCCGAGCTCACCAGCCGGGAGAACTGGGCCAGGCTGTACGGCATCGACCCCAGCTGAGGTCGTTTCTCGTCGGTCAGCCGAACAGGATCGCCAGGAACGTCAACAGGAACAGGACCAAGGCCACCGCGCCGGGCAGCAATGCCAGGACCAGTCCGGGCGTCTTCTGCGGCCCGTCACCGATCGCACCGTTGAGGAAGAACACCGCGGGCGACCGGTAGTACACCGTGCTCCCCGGCCCGGCCCCGACCGGCACCACCGTCTGCGCAGGCCCCATATCGAACAGCCATGGCGTCACCACGCGTACGTGATACTGCCCCGGCCCCACCGGCACATGATTGCGCCCCCACCGCGTATCCGGCACCCGCTGCCCGTTGACGAAGATCTTCGGCTTCACCAGCGCCAACATGAACGCGGTCCACAAATAGGACGCATCCACCACCAGCCCAGGCGGATTCGGCACACCCGGCGCCGCCCCCTGCGGCCCTGCCCCACCCTGCGGCACCCCGAACTGCCCCGCCCCACCCTGCGGATGACCGAACTGCCCAGGCGCGCCCTGCGGTCCGCCGAACTGGCCGGGTACGTTCGGCGGTCCACCGAACTGCCCAGGCGCGCCCTGCGGTCCACCGAACTGGCCGGGTGCACTCTGGGGTCCACCGAACTGCCCGGGCGCGCTAGACGGTCCATCGAATGGTGCAGGCGCGCTTGCCGGTTCGCTGAACAGCCCGGGCGCGCTTGGTGGTCCGCCGAATGGTGCAGCCGCGCTTGGTGGTCCGCCGAACTGGCCGGGCCGGCTCGGCAGGCCGCCGAACTGTCCGGGCGCGCCGCCTGTCCCAGCGAACTGACCCGGCATGCCAGGTCCCGGTGGGATGGGATGCCCAGGCGTCGAGTGGGGTCCGCTCAGGGCGTTCGGATCATGGTGCGGCGGCCCGCCGAGCCGCCCCGGTGCGCCATGCGGCGCGAGTGGATTCGCATCAGCCTCGACCGCCGGGCTCGCAAACCCGTCGAAGGTGTTCTCGCCCACCGGAGGCGGCTGCCGAGTCGGAAAGCCCTGCGGTAGACGCTCGACCGGCAACCGCTCGAACGCGCTCGAACCATCCTGCGCCTGGCCGAGGCCGTGCGCGCCAGATCCGGCTGGTCCAGGCGGAGGGATGCCAGGGCCGGGCTGCCCGAAACCTGGTGCGGGACCGCCCGGGGCGGGCGGGCTGAAGCCGGGTACGGGGCTGCCGGGCGCGACAGGGTGTGGTGGCGGGAAATCGCCGGGGCTGCTCATTGATTCCTCCCGGATAGCGAACCGTGCGCCCGAACCCTACCCCGGTGCGGCGGTGACGTCCGGGCGAGCGAACGGCGATCACCACGCCCGGTCCGCCGCCGCTGAGCGACGACGATCCCGGAGCGTGGTGATCGATCCGACCAGCTCAGCGACGTCCGCGTTCGCGGTACTGCCGGCGCTGCTCCTTGCGGATGGTCTTCCACACCTGGGCGCGCTCGGCGGCGAGGCGCTTGTCGGTGCGGGCGGCCATCCACTCGTTCTCCTTGGCCAGCTTGCGATAGCTCGCGAGGCGGCGGTCGGGGAGGGTGCCGTCGGCGAGGGCGGCCAGGACCGCGCAGCCGGGTTCGGTCTCGTGCGCGCAGTCGTCGAATCGGCAATCGGCGGCGAGGGATTCGATGTCGCTGAAGGTCTTGCCGATACCCTCGGCGGCGTCGTACAGCCCGATGCCGCGCAGACCCGGGGTGTCGATCAGCGTTCCACCGCCGGGCAGTGGCCGCAGTTCCCGGTGCACCGTGGTGTGCCGGCCCTTGCCGTCCACCGCGCGAACGGCGTTGGTGGCGAACACGTCCGCGCCGAGCAGCGCGTTGGCCAGGGTCGACTTGCCCGCGCCGGAAGGCCCGAGCAGCGCGACCGTGCCGGTGAGCACGGCCCGCAGCACATCCAGGCCGACATCGGCGGCGGCGCTCACCGCGAGCACCGTCGCTCCCGGTGCGATGGCGCGCACCTCGTCGAGCGGGATATCCACCGCCGCATCGGCTTTGGTGAGCACCACCACCGGCTGGGCGTTGCTCTCCCAGGCCAGTGCCAGCATCCGCTCGATGCGCCCCAGGTCGACGTCGCCGTCGGCGGCCGTGCAGATCAGCACGGTGTCGACATTGGTCGCCAGCACCTGGGCGACCGAACGCCCGGACACCGACGACCGCATGATCACCGAGCGCCGCGGCAGCAGTTGCCGCACCGTGCGTTCGGCGTCGATGCCGACCCAGTCACCGGTGCACAGCCCGGTGATGTCGCGCGGGCAGGCGGCGCGGGTCGGCCCGTGCGCGGTCACCACGTCGCATTCGCTGCGGTCCATCCGGACGATGCGCGCGGGCGAGAGCCCTTCGGCGAGCACGGGAAGATATTCGGAAGCTACGGCTTCGGTCCAGCCGTAAGGGACGAGACGGTCGTAATCGACCATTGGAGGAAGTCCTTCGTCGGGGCCGAGCCCGACAGCAGGGCTCAGCGAGAAGTGTTCGAGGGGGAGTCCACGTCGGCGCGCACGGCGCGCCTGGGCACGGCAATCCTCACCACGGACATCCACCTCCTCCTTGCTTCTCGCTGGTCCCTCGACCCTGTCACATCACCGCGACCCGCGGCAACCGATTTATTTCGGCTCGGGCTTGCCGAACTGCTCGTTGCGCCCGAGCGAGCGCAGCCGGAACCATTCGCGCAGGCCGGCGGGGTCGCGCCGGGTCACGAGGAAGAACCAGGAGAACCGGATCCACTCCTGCGGCAGCAGCTTGCGCATGCCCGGCTGCGCCATCAGATAACCGCGGTTGCGGTAGGTGAAGTACCGCTTGACCGGGTCGTCGGGGTACTGGGTGTGCATCCGGCCGCCGAGGATCGGCTTGAACTCCTCGGCGCCGTTGGGGTGCAGGTACGCGGTCTGCAGACAGGTGCCGAACGGCAGCCCGGAGCGGACCAGGCGGCGGTGCACCTCCACCTCGTCGCCGCGCACGAACAGGCGCAGGTCGGGCACGCCGATCAGGTCGACGGCCTTGGCCGAGATCAGCGCGCCGTTGAACAGCGACGCGATGCCCGGCAGGAAGTCCTCGTCGCCGAGTTCGGAGCGCAGCCGCCGCCACACCACGCCGCGGCGCAGCGGGAAGGCGAGCCGGTCGGGTTCGTCGATGTCGCACACCACCGGCGACACCTCGACGAGGTTGTGCCTGCGCGCGCAGTCGAGCAGCGTGGCCAGCACCTCGGGACCGTCGGGGCGGCCGTCGTCGTCGGCCAGCCACACCCAGTCCGCGCCCATGGTGAGCGCGTGCAGCATGCCGAGCGCGAAACCGCCCGCGCCGCCGAGGTTGTGGCGCGAGCCCAGGTAGGTCGCCTCGATCGGCTGCTGGGCGACCAGCTCGGCCACCTCGTCCTCGTTGGCGTTGTCGACCACGATCAGGTGATCGAGCGGACGCGACTGCGAGGCCAGCACCTTCAGCGACTCGGCGAGCAGCTCGCGGCGCTTGTGCGTGACGACCACACCGATGATCCGCGCCTGCGGGCCGGTCTCGGTGTGCAGGTCGGCCGGTTCGGCCCCCGGCGGCAGCTCGGCGTCGTCGGGCAGCACGGTGGCGTCGGCCTCCAGCCGATCGGTCATGCTGAACCCGCCGGGCACCGCCGGCTTACCGTCGTCGTCCGCACTCATGCTGCTACTCCTGGCATGCTCGGACGGCCTCCGTGGTTATGCTTCGCTGCCGCCTCCGGCCGTTGACCGCTCATGCCTGGTTCTGCTCCAGTTCCTTGTCGCCGTCCACGCTCTCGGTTTCCAGCTCCCGCAGCACCTGTGCCACGTGATTACCCGCGTCGGGACCCTCGTACGCCGTGACGACCTCCTCGATACCGCCCTGCAGGCGGATCTGGCCGTGGTCGACCCACATCGCGGTGTCGCACAGCTGGGCGAGGAACTCGTTGGAGTGGCTGGCGAAGACGAGGATGCCCGAGCGCGCGACCAGTGACTGCAGCCGGGTGCGCGCCTTCTTCATGAACTCGGCGTCGACGGCGCCGATGCCCTCGTCCAGCAGCAGGATCTCGGGGTCGATGGAGGTGACCACACCCATCGCCAACCGCACCCGCATACCGGTGGAGTAGGTGCGCAGCGGCATCGACAGGTATTCGCCGAGCTCGGTGAAATCGGCGATCTCGTCGATCTTGGCCAGCATCTGCTTGCGGGTCTGCCCGAGGAACAGGCCGCGGATGATGATGTTCTCGTAGCCGGAGATCTCCGGGTCCATGCCCACGCCGAGGTCGAACACCGGGGCCACCCGGCCTCGGATGCGCGCGCTGCCGCGCGAGGGTTCGTAGATGCCCGACAGCAGCCGCAGCAGCGTCGACTTGCCCGCGCCGTTGTGGCCGACCAGGCCCACCCGGTCGCCTTCCTTGAGCGAGAGATTGATGTCGCGCAGCGCCTCGACCACGACCACGTCGGAGCTGTTGCGCCCGATCGCGCCGCCCGCCTTGCCGAGGAAGGCCTTCTTCAGCGACCGCGACTTGGCGTCGAAGATGGGGAACTCGACCCAGGCCTGATGGGTTTCGATACTCACACGGCTCATCGGGGACTGCTCCTAAACCCAGTACGGGACGCGGGCACGGTACTGCTTGAGCGCCAGGATCGCGACGATCCAGCCGACCACCGTGATCGCACCGACGATCGCCCAGTGATGCCACTCCGACGGCTCGCCGAGCAGCGGCGCGCGCACGATCTCCAGGTAGTGGAAGGTGGGCACGATCTCGATCAGCTTGGCCCGGTCGCTCATCCCGCCGACCGAGTTCTCCAGCGCCTTCGTCGACCACATGACGGGGGTCAGCACGAACAGCATCAGCGTCATCGAGCCCAGGATGGGGGCGATGTCGCGGTAGCGGGTGGAGAAGATGCCGAACACGATCGAGACCCACATCGCGTTCAGGAACAGCAGCACGATCGCCGGGACGGCCAGCAGCACCGACCAGTTCAGATCACGCCAGAGCGCGAACGCCACCAGCAGCACCGCGTAGATCGCCGCGTTGTGGATGAAGAACAGGAACTGCCGCCAGACCAGGCGATAGACGTGCACGCTCAACGCCGAGGGCAGCTGTTTGATCAGGCCCTCGTTGGCGATGAACACATCGGAGCCCTCGAGGATCGAGGCGCTGATGACGTTCCAGACGATCAGGCCGATCGTGACGTACGGCAGGTACTCGCTGATCGGCTGAGCGAGCAGGGTCGAATACAGCAGACCCATCGCCAGCGCCTGCAAACCGGTCGCGATGGTGATCCAGAACGGGCCGAGCACCGAGCGGCGGTACCGCTGCTTGATGTCCTGCCAGCCCAGCGACAGCCATAGCTCGCGCTGGCCGAGGCCGTCGCGCATGTCCTTGAACGCGCGCTTGAACGTCTGCGAATCCGACACCATCGGCTCGGCGACCTGGGTCGTCTCGGCCTCGGTCACCGGGGGAGTGTCGTCGGAATGCACGGGGCTCTCTTCGGTACGCACGTCACCGCGGTCGGAGACCGATTCGGGGCGAGCGGCAGCTGCGGGCACGGTCCCCGACCTTACAGGGTGGATCGGTGGCCGGTACGGCGTGTGCGGACCACCGCGGCTACAGGTACTGCCCGCCGCCGACGTGGCCACCCGGCTTCTGCTCGGCCGCGTGCATGCCCGGCGGCAAGGCGCCCTGACGCATCTGTTCCAGCTGGGCGCGCGCGGCCATCTGCTGGGCGAACAGCGCGGTCTGGATGCCGTGGAACAGGCCCTCGAGCCAGCCGACCAGCTGGGCCTGGGCGATGCGCAGTTCGGCGTCCGACGGCACCGACTCGTCGGTGAACGGCAGGGTCAGCCGCTCCAGCTCCTCGCGCAGCTCCGGGGCCAGGCCCTGCTCGAGCTCACGGACCGAGGACTTGTGGATCTCCTTGAGCCGCGACCGGCTGGCGTCGTCGAGCGGAGCCGCCCGCACCTCCTCGAGCAGCTGCTTGATCATGGTGCCGATGCGCATCACCTTGGCGGGCTGCTCGACCATGTCGGCCAGCGACTCGCCCGCGTCGGCGTCGCCGGGCTTGTCCTCGTCGTCGGAGACGACCTGTCCGGTGAACGCCGAAGCGCCGTTCTGGTCGGCGGGCACGGTGAGCGGACGGCCGTCGGGACCGATCACGACGATGGATTCCGGTACATCCTCCGAGTGCGTCATATCCCCATCATTGCGTGTGCGCCGGGTTCGCGCTAAAACCCCGACGCGGTTACACCGGGACGCCCGCTGCCCTTAAAGTGGCGGGCATGACTTATGACGTCGCGAGGGTTCGGGGCCTGATACCGTCCCTGGGCGACGGCTGGATTCATCTGGACCCGCAGGCTGGGATGCTCGTTCCCGATTCGGTATCACGTGCCGTCTCAACGGGTTTCCGCACCTCCTCGTTTTCCCACATCGGCCGCCACGGTGCGGCGACCCGCAGTGGCGCGATCCTCGACGCCGCGCGCGAGGCGGTCGCCGACCTGGTCGGTGGAGATCCGGCCGGCGTCGTGCTCGGACCCGATCGCGCGGTGCTGCTGGCCTGGCTGGCGGAATCGCTGAGTTCCCGGCTCGGTCTCGGGACCGGCATCGTGCTGTCGCGGCTCGACGACGAAGCCAATGTCGCCCCGTGGCTGCGCATCGCCAACCGCTACGGCGCGCACGTGCGCTGGGCCGAGGTCGAGATCGAGACCTGTGAGATGCCGTCGTGGCAGTTCGAGGAGCTGATCGGCCCCACCGCCCGCCTGGTCGCGCTCACCGCGGCCTCCCCGATCGTCGGCTCCGCGCCCGCGGTGCGGGTCGCCGCCGACCGGGTCCACGATGTGGGCGGATTACTGGTCGCCGACGCCTTCGGCGCCGCGCCGTACGCGCTGATCGACATCGACGAACTCAACGCCGACGTGGTCGCGCTGAGCGCGCCGTCGTGGGGCGGCCCGCAGGTCGGCGCCCTGGTGTTCCGCGATCCGGCGTTCCTCGACCGCATTCCGTCGATGTCGCTGAACCCCTATGCCAAGGGTGCTGAACGCCTCGAAGTCGGCGGTCACCAGTACGCGCTGCTGGCCGGGCTCACCGAGTCGATCGACTTCCTGGCCGGGCTCGACGAGCGGGCCAGGGGCACGCGCCGCGAGCGGCTGGAGATGTCGATCACCTCGCTGCAGGACTACCACGACCAGCTCTTCGATCACCTCATGCAGGTGCTGGAGAAGGTCGACAACCTCACCGTGATCGGCCGCGCCTCCACCCGCATCCCCACCGTCAGCTTCACGATGGCGGGCATGCAGGCGGAGAAGGTGGCGGCCAAGCTGGCCGACAACCGGATCGGCACGGTCAGCGGGGTGCACGGCGGCAGCAGGCTGCTCGACGCGCTCGGGGTCAACGACGAGGGCGGCGCCGTCACCATCGGCCTGGCGCCGTACACGACCCGCTACGAGATCGATCAGCTCGGCCGCGCCCTCAGCGCGCTCGAGTAGTCAGCGCACGCGCAGCACGACCTTGCCGAAGGTCTCCGGCGAGTCGAGCAGTTCGTGCGCGCGCCCGGCCTCGGTGATCGGCAGCTCGGCGGAGATCACCGGCACCACCTCGCCCGCGGCGACCAGCGGCCACAGCTGCGCTCGCACCGCGGCGATCACCTCGGCCTTGCCGCCCGGTCCGGTGCGCGGCCTGCTGCGCAGGTTGGTGGCGTGCACCGTGCCCCATTTGCCCAGCAGGGTGCCCAGATTCAGGGTGCCCGCGACGCCGCCCTGCATGCCGATCACCACCAGCTGACCGTGCGAGGCCAGCGCTTCCACATTGCGTTCCAGGTACTTGGCGCCCATGTTGTCGAGGATCACGTCGGCGCCCGCGCCGCCCGCCTGCGACGGTTCGGCCGCGAGCACTTCGACGAAGTCCTGCGTCTTGTAGTTGATCAGCAGTTCGGCGCCCAGTTCGGCGCACCTGGCCAGCTTCTCGTCCGAACCGGCGGTCACCGCCACCCGCGCGCCCAGCTGTCGCGCCACCTGGATCGCGTGGGTACCGATCCCGCCGCCGCCACCGTGGATCAGCACCAGCTGCCCGGACCGCAGCCCCGCGGTGGTCACCAGGTTCGACCACACCGTCGCCGCCACCTCCGGCAGCCCGGCCGCAGCCACCGGATCCAGCCCGTCCGGGATCGGCAGCAACTGGGTCGCGGGCACCGCCACCAGCTCGGCGTACCCGCCGCCGGCGAGCAGCGCGCACACCCGGTCCCCGACCGCCCATTCGGTCACCCCGTCGCCCAGCGCGACGACGGTCCCCGAACACTCCAGTCCCGGCACCGAACTCGCGTCCGCGGGTGGCGGATAGAACCCGCGCCGCTGCATCACATCGGCCCGGTTCACCCCCGCCGCGATCACCTCGACCAGCACCTCACCCGGCCCCGGCTCCGGATCGACCGTCACGGTCCACTCCATCACCTCGGGACCGCCGAACCCGTTCAACTCGATTGCTCGCATAGACGAATCCTGCATCTTCCACCCCTGGAAAAGTCACAGGGCACGGCCCGCCCCGCCGGATCGGCTACGATCTGACCCCAGGGAGACGTGGCAGAGCGGCCGAATGCACTCGCCTTGAAAGCGAGCGTCGCGAGAGCGACCGGGGGTTCAAATCCCTCCGTCTCCGCCACAAACCGCAGGTCAGCCAGCCGACTTGCGGTGGGGCCTGGTTCGGATCGATCGAACATTTGCAGGAGCGTCGGCGCCCGAGTTCCTGGCCAAGCTCGACGACATTGAGCGCCGAGGCTTCTGACCCAGCCGGCGGGCTTCGGTCCCTTCTCCGGGTACCCAACAACGGCGCTGGGCGGCAAGCCGCCAACGACGTCGACCCCAGCCCCGACCGGCACGTAGCGGCGCCCTACCCAGGTATAGCCGCAGTTGCCCATTCAGGGAGCAGCTCGCAGCTCGCGAACCATTCGGGCGGCACGCCCTCGAGGACGTGGCTGGCACCGATAATTCCGCCGATGATCGCGCACGTGGTGTCACTATCACCACCTGCCGAGGCGGCTGTCCAGCACGAGTCGGCGAAATCATGGCCCAGGTGAGCCGCGACCCAGAGGCAGAACGGGACGGTATCGAGCGCGGAGGTGTCGTGTCCGACTCCCAATTCCACAGCTGCAGTGACAGGATCACCGATTTCCTGGGCATCTCTGATCTTGTCTCGGACCGGGCCAGCCGGCGTCCGGGCGGCCACCGTACCGAGAAACTGACTACTGCGAAGCTTCGGTTGCGCCGAGAACAAGGCAGCAGCGACAGCCACCGCGACCGCGCCGGCTACAGCATCGGGGTGGGCATGGGTGACCACCGCCGAAGCTGTCGCCTCGTCGACGACCCGGTCCAGGTCGTCAGCGAACCACGCACCCAGCGGCGCCACCCGCATAGCGGCACCATTACCCCAGGACCCCCGTCCCTCACGTGCCTGTTGAGCGAGTTCACGCCAGTGATAGCCCTTTTGGCGCATGAGCCGCAGAATCCGGCTCGTCCCTGGCCCGTACCGGCGATAGATGTCGTAATGCTCAGCGAAGGAACGGGCCAGCACCTCCTGATCGATTCGACCGTGGGCACTGAGTACAGCGAAAACCGAACACGCCATCTGCGTATCGTCGGTCCACAACCACGGCCCGGGCAACAGGGTTCGCGACCGCAACGCGCCATGATTGATCGCGTCGTCGAAACATGCCCCGAACGCATCCCCTACCGCCAAACCACGCAACGAGGACAGTGCCCGCGCCCGTCCATCAGGGTTCATCCACCGGCCAGACGACTTGGTTATCGCGGATGACGAGAGGTCGAGAATCTGTGTCTTCGTGCCAGCGTAGTCGGCCGAGTTCGACCGAACCATCTGCTGCGATCGCCCGGAAATCAACGTGCCGATAGAGCCAGATCAACAGTGGCTCCAACGTTTCGAAATCCTCGGGGTGAACCTCTTGTCGGGCTTCGAGATGCCAGCCGGTCGAGGTCTTGTGGAAACTCGAGCTGAGAGTTCCACCGATCTTCCACGCAGGCCCGACCTGGCTCAGGGACGGTTGCGGGTCGGTGACGAAAGGTTCCTCACCTTCACTTTCTACGACACCGACGTACCCCCTCGAGAGCCGCCGCTCATCAGTGGGTGCTTCACCCTGCCCCACCTGCCATCGCAACTCCGCGATGTCCTCGCCGGACAGGTCGGAGCGAAGGTCTATTGAGGTCACGAACTCATAGATATCTGCCACGGTCGCAATGTATTACCGAACCCCGACAGACTCGATCACAACCAGCTGCGACTGCATGCACATCGGCATGCGACGACGTTGGACTGCGGACAGCTCGCAGGGAACCGACCGACCGTTCCCTGTCCTGTCACGCTGTGTCTCAACGGCGTTCGAACCGCCGGCGTGCTCGGTTTGAGCATCGGCCCGGCAACCTCGCTCGGGGCGGGCTGAAGCCTGCGCGATCCGGTTGTGCACACGCACTAACGGCGGCATGCACCCCTGGGATCGTGCCGAAGACTGCGCACCGTGTCAGGCGATGTCCTTGTTCCAGGCACCGGGAGGCTCTCGGCACTTCGTGGCAATGACGCTGGAGGTTCGGTACGACGATCCGGAAGACCTCGCCTCGTACGCGCCAGGTCAGATCGTTCGCACGCGTGAGGCGTCTCGACTCTCATGCGCCGCGCGGGTCGCCCGGCGCATCGTCACCTATCCCGCGCACGCCGCCGACCCCCACCGGCGTCGCACCCAGCCCGTGGTCTGAGGATTCGGCAGTCGGTTACCCCTCGTCCCAGGCTTGGATGGAGGACTGGTCGACGATGCGGCCGTCGCGGACGTCGGCCATCGAGTGGACCAGGACCCGGGTGCCGTCCGGGTAGCGGCAGGATTCGACGAAGGCGATGTGGTCGCCGTCCATCAGGATCGACTCGAGTTTGTGGGTCATCTCCCGCGCGCAGACGTCGTCGAACATCTCGCCGATCGCCGAGCGGCCGTGCAGCACACGGGGATGGCTGGGCTGGTCGTTGTGGTCGACCATGCGGATCTCGGCGTCGTCGCCGTACAGTGCCAGCAGTGTTGTCGCGTCGCGGCCCTCGATACCGCGGCGCAGTGCTTCGGCATCGAATCCCGAACTGGAAGCGGTGCTCATCGGAAGTCTCCTCGCTCGTCGCCCAACGAGCCGGACCAGGGCGATTCGGCCCGTATCCAGGAGACTACGCCCGCGGGACGTGCGGGGGAACGGCCCGGCAGCCGCCCGCCGGAGCGGGCGGCTGGGGCGCTGTCCGCGGACGCGATCAGGGCCTGTTGCGGCGCCGATCCTCGTCGATTCCTTCCGTGTCCACGCGTTCCTTGCGCACGGTGTCGGAGACCGTCTGTTCGTCGGCGACCTCGTCGACCTCGAGGCGCACCCGTTCCACCGGCACGGCTTCCTTGTCCACATGCACCCGATCGGCGTGCAGGGTCACCTCGCGTTCGTCCTCGCCGATCTCGGGCCTGCGGCCGGTGTCGGTGCCGGTGACCGGCTCGCGCTCGACCCGCACCTCCTCATGGCTGACCGGCACCCGGACGTTCTGTTCCTCGGTGACGACGTACTTGCGCAGCCGAGCCGTGCCGACCGCTTCGCTCTCGGTGTCGATCCGCAGCTGTTCCTCCGAGCGGATCATCGAGTCGTCCCTGGCCGTGGGGCTGCCGTGGGTCATCGGCTCGTCCGCTCCGGGGCGAATCTGCTGACGGCCGTAGGTGTCCCAGCCCGCCGCGCGCGGGTCGACGTGATAGTGCCGGAACAGCTCCTGCTCGGACTCGGCGCTGATGCGGCCGCCGTCGTCGAGGTGCGGCGCCGACTTCACCTGCTCCTTGTCGACGTGCAGGCTCAGGGTGTCGTCGTCGGCGCGGTGCTCGGCGCCGGCCAGCGGCACCAGCGAGTCGCTGCTGAACAGGCCGGTGGAGACCGCGGCCCACGTCGGTGACCCGGTGCTGTTCTCGAGGTAGATCTGCTTGACCTTGCCGATCTTCTGGCCCCGCTCGTCGTACGCGGTGGCTCCGATCAACGAGTCCAGTGTCGCTCTGCTCATGATGATCCTCCTACCTGGCGCGGAGGACGCCGATCCGGCCGCATCGGGTCCGGGTGACGGCTCCGCTGGGGTTGTGATGATCGGTCGTGCGCAGTGTCCGGGACGAGCCCGAATCAGCTACCTCGAAGCAAATACCCGAGGCCGCGAGAGACAAACACCGCCCGGTCAGGGCGCCCAAGTCGCGGCACAGCCCGCCGCCGGCGGTCAGGTGTCGGCGCGTTTGACGAAATTCGGGCGGATGTCCAGGTCGGGGGCGTCGTAGTACCGGTGGAAGGTGGGCGTGAGGCCCGACGAGATCGGCGGGTTCACCCAGCTCCAGTCGGTGGGGCAGCGCCGCCCCGCCGCTTCCTCGCGCTGTACGTGATCGCAGAACTGTTTGGCGACGGTGTGATGATCCACCAGGTGCACACCAGATGCTCGAAAGCTGTGCAGCACAGCGTGATTCAGTTCGATCAGGGCCTTGTCGCGCCAGAGTGTGCGCACCGAGGAGGTGTCCAGGCCCATCATGTCGGCGATCAGCGGGAGCATGTTGTAGCGGTCGGTGTCGCTGAGATTGCGGGCGCCGATCTCGGTGCCGACGTACCAGCCGTTGAACGGCGCGAACGGGTACGCGATGCCGCCGATCTCCAGATCCATGTTCGACACCGCGGGGAGCGCGTGCCATTTCAGGCCGAGTGTGGCGAACCAGGGGTAGTCAGGGTGGATCAGGTCCACCTCGCGGACCAGTTCGCGCGGGACGTCGAAGTACCGCAGGCCCTCGTGCGGCGTGCTGATCAGCACCGGCAGCACGTCGAACGGGGTGCGCGCGCCGCGCCAGCCCAGCGCGGTGGCCTGTTCGGTGGCGGCGATATTGGCCGGATCGCCGGTGACGGTGCCGTCTCCGTTGGGGTAACCGGCGTAGCGGATCAGCTGGGAACTCACGATCCGGTACTCGCCGCCGGGCTCGCGCTGCGGGCCGACGGTGATCATCGACTGGATCGCGCCGCCGTTGGTGGCCAGGCGCAGATGCTGCCAGCACGCCTCGGAAAGCTCCCGCGCGGAAGTAACTCGGCGCGCGTCGAGCAGTTTGAGTGAGCGCCAGTGCTTGCGCCCGACGCAGCGCGCGTGATTGCGCCAGGCCAGTTTGGCGCCGATCAGGATCTCCTCGGCGGTCTGCCGGTAGGTGCCGGTGTCACGCAGTTCGGCGAGTGCGCCGAGGCGCCGCTGGACGGGTAGGTGCCCCAGTTCCGGACTGCGGAAGAACTCGTCGCACTCCCGCAGCCGCCGGTCCAGGTCGGTAGCCGAAGAGACTGTGGTGTAGGCCTTTTCGCGGACAGCGGGGCGAGAGCGTTGATTCACGGTACATCTCCGGTCGGGCGGCTGGGAGCAGGGCCGAGCAGGCGTACCCGGGATGCTTCGCAGTTCGCCCGCCGAGAACGCCGCGCTCGACCGGTGGCGCGCACCGACCTCGAAAACTGGCCGGTTGCCGAGATTCGCTGTGCGTCAGCCTACGGCCGGTGTGCTGGCGGTGTGCTCGAAATCGCCGTAATCCCACCGTGACTGGCGTCAAGACAGGGTGACGGTGTGTCGGCCTAACGGAATCGGGCGGCGGTCTCCGGGTCCGTGGCGAAGGCGAGAAATTGCTCGTTCTCGTGCGGCGCGCCGATCGTCACCCGGACACCGTCCCCGGCGAACGGCCGCACCAGCACGCCGGCGGCGGCGCTCGCCTCGGCGAACTCGGTGCTGCGCTCGCCCAGCGGCAGCCAGACGAAGTTGGCCTCGCTCGACGGCACCTCGTACCCGGCCGCCACCAGCGCCGCGCTCACCTGGCGACGGTGCTCGACCACCACGTCGGTGCGGTCGAGCAGTTCGCCGCGCGCCTCCAGCGACGCGATCGCCGCCGCCTGCGCCACCCGGTTCACGCTGAACGGGATGTGCACCTTCAGCAGCGCGGTGATCACCTCCGGGGCGCCGACGGCGTAGCCGACGCGCAGCCCGGCCAGCCCGTAGGCCTTCGAGAAGGTGCGCAGCACCACCACGTTCGGCCGGGTGCGGCCGATCTCGACGCCGTCGGGCCGGGATTCGGGGGTGAGTCGCAGGTACTCGTAGTAGGCCTCGTCGAGCACCACCAGCACGTGCGCGGGCACCCGGTCCAGGAACCGTTCCAGCTCCGCGCGGCCGTGCGCGGTGCCGGTGGGGTTGTTCGGGTTGCAGACGAAGATCAGCTTGGTGCGCTCGGTGACCGCGTCGGCCATCGCGTCCAGATCGTGCAGGTGGCCCTCGGCGAGCGGGATCGGCACCGCGGTGGCGTTGCCCACCTGGGTGACGATCGGGTACGCCTCGAACGAGCGCCACGCGAAGACCACCTCGTCGGTGGGCGCGTCGCAGGTGATCTGCACCAGCTCCTGGCACAGCGCCACGCTGCCGCAGCCAACGGCGACATTGGCGACGGTGACGTCGAGGAACTTCGCGAGTGCCGCGCGCAGCTCGGTGACCTGGTTGTCCGGGTACCGGTTGGCCTGCTCGGCCGCCTCGGCGATCGCCTTGGCGGCGCTCGGCAGCGGGCCGAAGGTCGTCTCGTTCGACGCGAGCTTCACCGCGTCGGGGTGGTTACGACCGGGAACGTAGGCCGGGATGGTGGAGAGGTCGGGCCGGATGTGCGCACTCACGCCTCCACCCTACGGTGACCGGGGATTTTCCCGCGTCGGCCCCCGGCCGGAACCTACCCAACCGGGCGCGTTCGGCCTACTCTTGGTCTATGTCGGGGATCTATGACGATGTCGCTCCCCTGCGGCAGCTCGAGCCTGCCGCCGACAACGGTGGCGCCGCCACGGTGACGCGCACGTCGGTGCCCATCACCGTCGTCGAGCCGGAGCGGGTGGCCCGCGGCGGCATCGTGGTGCTGCACGAATCCCGCGAGTTCTCGCCTCAGCTGCTGGACCTGATGCGGTCGCTGGCCGTCGAGGGCTGGATCGTCGTCGCCCCGCATCTGTTCGACCGGATCGCCGACGACCAGGTGCACGAGGTGTTCGGCGACGATCTGTTCGACGACTTCGACGCCGGCTTCGACTGGCTCACCCGCCGCGGCGTCTTCGCCGACACCATCGGCGTCCTCGGCTTCGACACCGCGGGCACCGCCGCCTTCCTCGTCGCCACCAACCGCCCGATCGGCGCCGCGGTGAGCGTGGCGGCCCCCGGGATCGCCGAACCGCTCGCGGATCAGTGCGTCGCCCTGGTCGAGGTGGGACCCAGCCTGCAGGCGCCCTGGCTCGGACTCTTCGGCGCCGACGACCCGGCCACCCCGCCCGAGGACGTCGACCGCCTGCGCGACGCCACCTCCCGAGCGAATGTGGCCAGTCTCACGGTCACCTATCCCGGCCTCAGCCACCGCGCCGACCGCCCCGATTCCGACGACGACGCGGTCGACGCCATCCGGATCGATTCCCAGACCCGCATCTTCGACTGGTTCGACAGCAATTTACGGTAGTTGACCAGGCGTTTTGGACTACATGAACTGCTCGTGTAATCTTCATTCCCGGCGGTTCGACAAGGACCGGTGCCCTCGAAAGAGAAGGCTCCAGGAGGCGTGCCAGAGCGGCCGAATGGGACTCACTGCTAATGAGTTGTCCCTTCACGGGGACCGGAGGTTCAAATCCTCTCGCCTCCGCCACACCCAGCTCGCTGGGTGACAACTGAAGAACCATGCGCCCGTAGCTCAACGGATAGAGCACTTGACTACGGATCAAGAGGTTAGGGGTTCGAATCCCTTCGGGCGCACAACAGAAAGACTCCCAGCATCCGCTGGGAGTCTTTCTTCGTTTGCCGGAAGCCTCAGTGCGGCAAAGTGTTTCGCGCTTGGGCTACTTCCAGGCGGGGAGGGGTGGGAGGGGGCCGGTGAGGTCTTGGCCGGGGGAGCGGCCGAGGAGCCAGGCCAGGAGGGAGGCGGCGGGGCCGAGGACGGTGTGGTGGGGGCGGCCGGGGCCTACGGTGGCGATGAACTCGGAGTCGGAGGCCTGGATGTCGAAGGTGGGGGTGGCTGCCGGGACCAGTTTGGCGGACAGGTCGGCGACGGCCTCGGGGAGCAGGCGGGTGACGAAGGCGGCGGGCCAGTCGGCGGGGGTGTAGCCGACGCCGAGGTCGACGTGATGGATCTCGGTCTCGCGCAGCCGCATCCACGGGATCTGGTCCGCGGTGAGCTCACCGCCCTGGCGGTTGCGGACCACGGCCTGCCAGCGGTCGGCGGGCATCGTCGACGCCACGGCCTGCCAGCGGTGCGCGGAGCCGGTGAAGTCGGCGTGCTGGACGTCGAGGTGGCGGGGCGCGCCTGCCTCGATATCGGCATCGCGCAGCGCGACGCTGGCGTACTGCGGGATCTCGATGCCGATGCTTGCCCACAGCAGCAGGTTCAGCAGGCTGTCGGCATTGCGCGACATGTGCGCGACGACATGTCCGCGCGTCCAGCCGGGCAGCTGGGAAGGCTCGCCCAGCTCGGCGTCGGTGAGCTTGCCGATCGCCGCGTCGAAGCGTGCCGTGGAGGCGGCGACCTGGGCGAGCAGGTCGGTGGGGGTAGCCGTGTCGCTGGTCACGGGAGCGAGCCTAGTGGCCGCGAGCCCGCTGCACCGCTGTTCACGCCGGGTCTGTGGATAACCCTGAACCTGTGGACAACTGGGGATTTCCGGCGTCCGCCGCTCGGGCCGATGTGTGACGATTCAGTCCACGACGATCGCGTCGGCTTCGATCTCGATCAGCAGCTCGGGCGCGATCAACCCCGTCACCTCGTACATCGAGGCGGCGGGCCGAACGGCGTCGAACACCGCGGAGTGCGCGGCGGCGACTTCGGGCCACCGGGTGATGTCGGTGACGAACAGGCGGGTACGCACCACATCCCGCAGGCTCGCCCCCGCCTGCTCCAACGCGGCGGCGATGCGCGCGAGCACCTCGGTGGTCTGCGCGCCGATGTCGTCACCGCCCACCGCGCCGCCGCCGGGAATCGCGGCGGTGGTCCCGCTGACGACGACATGGTTCCCCACCCGTACCGCCCGCGAGTATCCGACGACATCCTCGAAATCGGAGGCAGAAGAGATGTTCACCCGAGTTGTGGTCATGGCAGCCAGAATGATGCATCGAGTGGTGCGTGACAATTCATTTGCCCGTCGGCTGCCGGTCGGCTCGGCGCGGTACGCATGGCAGATGAACGCACGTCCAGGTTTACGTCTCCTCCCGCTCACCGCCGCGCTGTGCGCCGCCGCCGTCACCGCGGGCTGCTCGACGCCCGGCTCGAACGCCGACTTCAGCGTCGGCACGGACCGGACGCTGGTGATCTCGCTCGACGAGCTGGTGGCCAAGTCCGGCAAGAGCGCGGTCCTCGGCGTAAGCCTGGAACCCGAACACGGCAATATCGTCCGGCGCGGCGACGGCTCCTACGAGTACACCCCGGTGGCCGGCTACCGCGGCCTCGATCAGTTCAAGATCACCACCACCGACGCGGTGCGCCTCTACACCACCGATATCCCGGTGCTCGGTGAATACGGCGGCACCACGGTGCAGGGCAGCGGCTTCGGTTCGGCGTGGACGCCGGTGCCGGGCAGCGCCGACGAGTTCTACGGCCTCACCGACCGCGGCCCCAATGTCGACGGTCCGGCCAAGAACGAAAAGCTCACGCCCGTCCCGGCATTCGTGCCGAAAATCGGCCGGTTCAAGCTGGTCGGCAACCGGGCGGTGCTGCAGTCGAGCATCGAGCTACGCGCCAAGTCGGGCGTGCCGTTCAACGGCCAGGTCGACATCGCGGCGAGCACCGGCGAGACCATCAAGGACCTGCAGGGCACCGTGCTGCCGCCCACCGATCACGGTCTCGATCCGGAAGGCCTCGTCGCGCTCGCCGACGGCACCTTCTGGGTGTCCGACGAATACGGCCCGTTCCTGGTGCATATCGCCGCCGACGGCACCGAGATCGAGCGGCTCTCGCCCGGCAACGGCCTGCCGAAGGAGATCGCGCTGCGCACGCCGAACCAGGGTATGGAAGGCCTGACGGTCACGCCCGACGGCAACACCCTGGTCGGGGTGGTGCAGAGCGCGCTCAACACGCCGGGTCTGAGCGGTTCGGCCAAGGAGGTGCCGTTCGCGCGGATCGTCACCGTCGACCTGAAGACCAAGGCGCAGAAGGAATTCCTGTACCCGCTGGAGAACCCGAAGCAGAGCAAGGTAGCGGTCTCGGAGATCACCGCGCTGAGCGCGACCACCTTCCTGGTCGACGAGCGCGACGGGAACCTGGCGCCCAAGTCCGACAAGAAGATCTGGACCATCGACATCGCGGGCGCCACCGATGTCGGCCCGCAGTCCACGGTGCCGGGCGCGGTCTACGACGCCGAGAAGGGCGGCTTGCTGGTCGACGGCAAGCCGCTGGAGACGTTCGTCGGCGTCACCCCGACCGCGGACGCGGTCGCCGCGCTGACGAAGGTGGGCGTCACCCCGGTCGCCAAGAAGAGCAATCTCGATCTGTCGGCGCTGGTCGTAGCGCTGGACGACAAAGGGCAGTTCTTCGGGCACGACAAGATCGAGGGCATCGCCACCACCGACGGTGGCAAGACGGTCTATATCGCCAACGACAGCGACTTCGGTCTGGCCGCGAGCCAGGGTGAGCAGCCGCCGTTCGGTCTGAAGCCGAAGACCCTGCCCAACGGCCTGCAGGACACCGGCGAGGTGCTGGCGGTCGACACCACCAAGCTGCCGGCGAAGCTCGACGGCTACACGGTGCGGATCACGGTCGGGTAGTCCACTCCCGGGTCTCGAGCGCCACCGCGGCCGCCAGCGCCAGCAGCCACACCGACATCGAGCCGACCTGGATGCGCTGGGCGATGCCGAGGGCATAGGAACCGGACAGGTTGTCGGCGACCAGCATCCAGACGGTCGCCGCCGACCCGAGCACGAGCACGGCGACCCCGAACTCGCGCAGGATCCGCCAGTGGTGATAGCGGTAGGCGGCGACGCTGAACGCGAACGCCGCCACCGCGATCGAGGTGACCGCGAGGGTGCTGGTCAGCGCGTGCGGTTGATAGAGCTGCGGGAACAGCGCGCCCCGGCCCGGGCATTCCTCGCGGGCCGGATCGCAGTCGCGCAGCGGGAGCATCGCATCGGCGATCGTGGCCGCGCCGAAGCACAGCAGCGCTACCCAGCCCACAGTGGTCAGCGCGCGCCGGGGGAAGACGAGCAGTCCGCCCAGTGCGGCCGGGATCAGCAGGACGCCGACCAGTTTGTCGGCGGTGGCGAACACGGCACGGTAGGGCTTGCCCTCGGCGTCGAGTTCGCTGAGGAAGGTGTCGACCGGATCGGAGTCGATCGGCAGCACGAACTCCAGCACCCAGGACGAGTAGCAGAGGGCCGCCACGGCGATCGACAGCGCGATCAGCAGCGGAACGACACGGGGTATCCGGCCTGGTGCGGGCACCTCACCATTGTGCTGGGCCGGGCAGATCGGACGGTCGACCGGCGAGATGTGGCGCGTCGCACCCCGGGAACGTGGTTTCATCACAGCACCCACAGGTTGTTGTCAGGTTCACCGGGCAGGGTGGTGGATGTAACCGATCGGGAGGTTTTGGATGAGCTACGTGATCGCGCTGGCAGGCTTTGCCATGGTCCTGGCGATGGCGGTCTCCGGCTTCGCCGCGGCTTCGGCACCGCGATCGCTGGTGCGGGTGCGCGTGCACAACCGGCCGTACCGCCGCTGACGACGTCCGGGTCAGCCCGGCTGTTCGGGTAGTGGCCCACGGACCAGGGCGCGGATGTGTTCCGCCGCGACCCGCGGGTCCTCGTGTTCCCATACCCGGACCACCTGCCACCCCGCTTCGACCAGGGCGGCATCGGTAGCGCGGTCCCGCGCGACATTGCCTGCCAGCTTCTCCGCCCACCACTGGGCATTGTTCTTCGGATCCGTCGCGTGCTCCGGGCACCGATGCCAGAAGCAGCCGTCCACGTAGACGGCGATGTGCAACCGGGGAAAGACCACATCCGCCCGCCTCCGCAGGCCCTTGATCGGCGGCCGGTCGACGAAGTAGCGCAGTCCCGCCCGATGCAATTCGCGACGTAATGCCAGCTCAGGAGTGGTATCGACGCGGCGCTGCCGGGACATGCGGGCACTGGTCGCGGCATCGGTGACCGGTTTCGCCCGCCGCGAGGTCATGCCGCCCAGCCACCCATGCGGTCGAGGTGGTCGCGCACGTCGTCGAGGAATCCGGGCGGGAATCGCAGATTGCCCATCTCGGTGCGGCGCAGGAACCCGGCGGTGGCGCGGGGCGAGAGCAGCCGGGGCTCGGTGAGGAAGTTCTTCAGGTCCTCGTACGGCTCGTGCACCGGCCAGGTCGACAGCGGCACCCGATGCACCACACCGGCCCGGCCCCAGGCCGCCGTCGGCCAGGGGGAACCCGGACGTAGCGGCTCACCGACGGTCAGCGGCTCCGACGGCGCGGCCAGCCGCTCGCCGACCCAGTTGGCCATCCGCACACTGACCGCGTTGCCGACCAGCTTCCAGCGATGCCCCTGCCGGACACCGGGCACGTCGAGGGCGGGCGCCGTCCACTCGGCATCGAAGCCCTGCAGCCGCTCGCCGTCGACGATGCCGGGGGTGACGATCTCGCCCGCGGGCAGCCGGACGGCGGGTGGGCTGGCGATCCCGAGCCCGGAACCACCCTTGAGCGTCGGCACCGCGTTCACCGCCCAGCCCAGTCCGCGCACACCTTCGGTCCAGTAGAAACCGCAGGGATCGCGGTCGGGATCGCCGTACTCGCGCGGGCCCGCGTCGTCGCCGAACAGCACTTCGCGCGGGTCCTCGGTGCGTGAGGCCAGCATCAACACGCGCTGACGCCGCTGCGGCAGCCCGAAGGCGCGGCCGTCGACGACCCGATAGGCCCAGGTGTACCCGAGTTCCTCGAGTGCGCCGGTGATGTGCCGCATAGCGGCCCCGCGACCCAGTTGCAGCATGAACGGGACGTTCTCGATCAGCAGCCAGCGCGGTCCGCGCCTGCGCCGGACCAGCCGGAACACCTCGTCGACCAGCCCGGATCTGCGGCCGGTGATCCCGGCGGTGCGGCCGGCCTGGGACAGGTCCTGGCAGGGGAAGCCCGCGGCGACGAGTTCGGTGCCCGCGGGCAGCGACCGCAGCCGGGTGATGTCGCCGTGCAGCGGAACATCGGGGAAGCGGGCCGCGAGCACGCCCTGGGCGCCCGGGTCGATCTCGCAGAGCAGTTCGGACGACCAGCCGTTGGCGCCGAGGCCGAGTTCGAGTCCGCCGATTCCGGCGAACAGCCCGACCATCCGTGTCAACGACCCTCCTGTGTCCGTGGAGCGCAGGCGCGCTCGTGTTCGCCGCCTGCGGCATTCTATCGGTCCGCTGTCCAGGGAGTTCGGCCGCGAACAGGTCGGGCGGTATGGGTGCGGCTTCGGGTTCGGTTCGGAGCCGCGCACCCGTACGGCTGGGTCCGGCTACGTCCGTCGCCGGAAAATCAGTGGCCGACCACAGTGCGACGGTGCCACTCTTGATGGGCCGACTTTGTCGGACCCCGGTGCGAACATCACCGGGAGTCCGTTCCGGAAACCATCCATCCACCGGACACAAGGGGGAGTCTTGTCTGTCACTTTGGAGCTGGCGGCCACCGATTCGGAGGCCGACAGATCGGGGTCGACAACGCCGCGGCCGAGCGGAAGATTGCGCTCGCTACGGCGGTTTCTGCCCTACCTCCGGCCCTACCGGGTGCCGCTGATCGCGGCCAATCTGCTCGCGATCCTCTCGGCCAGTTCCGCGGTGGTGATTCCCCTGGTGATCGCGCGGGTGATCGACGGCCCGATCGCGCACCGGGATTTCTCCGCGTTGTTGCTGCCGGTGGCGGTGATCTTCGTCCTCGGCACGCTCGAGTCGGTCGGCATGTGGGGTCGCCGCTGGCTGGTGTCCAAACCGTCGACGCTGTTCGAGATCCGGATGCGGGCCAAGCTCTTCGCGCAGTTGCAGGCACTGTCGATCGGCCGACACGACGGCTGGCAGTCGGGCCAGCTGCTCTCGCGCGCCATCGACGACCTGTCGGTGCTGCGGCGCTTCGTGGCGTTCGCCGGGCCGTTCCTGATCGTCAACGGGGTGATCCTGCCGATCGGGCTGGTCTCCCTGTTCGTGATGAACTGGCAAGTGGGACTGATCTTCACGATCACGTCGCTGCCGCTCACGCTGCTGTGCGTGCGTTTCGTACGCCGGTTCGAGGTGGCCTCGCGGCGCTCGCAGGACCAGTCCGGCGACCTGGCGACCATCGCGCAGGAATCCGCGCAGGGCGTCCGGGTACTCAAGGCGCTCGGCCGTGGCCGGTTCTTCGGTGCGCGCTTCACCGCGCTCTCGCGTGAACTGCAGCGCACCGAACTGGAGAAGGTCCGTCTCGACGCGACCCTGTGGGCCGCGCTGGTGACCCTGCCGACGGTGGCGATCGCGGTCTCGCTCGGCGTGGGCGGCTACGCGGTGGTGCAGGGGTCGATGACGATGGGCACCCTGGTCGCGAGCATCGCGCTGGCGACCTTCCTGCAGTGGCCGATCATCTGGATGGGTTTCCTGCTGTCGGAACTGTTCGAGGCGCGCACCGCCGCCGACCGGTTCTGGGAGATCATCGACACCCCGCTCGACATCACCGATCCGGAGCGTCCGGTGTCGCTGCCCGCCGGACTGCGCGGCGAACTGGTCGTCGACCATGTCCGCTTCGCCTACCCCACCGGTGACGACGGCACGGAAAAGCCGGTGCTGGAGGACATCTCGCTGCGCGTGCGGCCGGGGGAGACGGTCGCGCTGGTCGGCGCCACCGGGAGCGGCAAGACGGCGCTGCTGGAACTGATCCCGCGGCTCTACGACGTGGACGACGGCAGCATCACCATCGACGGCGTCGACATCGCCACCCTGCGCCTGGCCGACCTGCGCCGGGTGGTGACCGTGGCCTTCGAGGAGCCGGTGCTGTTCTCGGCCAGCGTGCGCGAGAACGTGGCGCTGGGCGATCCGCGCGCCACCGACGCCGATGTGCGGCAGGCGCTCGACATCGCGCAGGCGAGCGAGTTCGTCGACGCGCTGCCGTGGGGTCTGGACACCAGGATCGGTGAGCAGGGCATGAGTCTGTCGGGCGGACAGCGGCAGCGGCTCGCCCTGGCCAGGGCCGTGCTCATCGGCGAGACCGCCGCCGAGCACGGGCGGATCATGGTGCTCGACGATCCGCTCTCCGCGCTGGACGTGGAAACCGAAGAGCGCGTGCAGGATCGGCTGCGGACCGTGCTGGCCGGCGCCACCACGCTGCTGGTCGCGCACCGGCCGTCCACGGCGGCACTGGCCGACCGCGTCGCGCTGCTGGCCGAGGGCCGCATCGTCGCCGAGGGCACCCACGAGAAACTGCTGCGGACCAACGGCCGCTACCGCGAGCTGATGGGAGGTGAGGCATGAGCACCGACACCGAGATCCAGGCACCACCCGAACAATCCGACCGGGCGGGGGACTGGCGTGGCATCGCCAAGGAGGACGACGACGTCACCGGCACCGGAAACCTGGTGCTGGCCGGGCGATCCCGCCGCCTGCTGCTCGACCTGGTGCGGCCCTACCGCAAGCAGGCGGCGCTCACCTTCGCGCTGATCCTGCTCGACAACGCGGCCAAGATCTCGCTGCCGCTGTTCATCGCCTACGGCCTCGACCACGGCATCGGCCAAGGTAGGCAGGGCAATTGGACGCCGCTGCTCGCGACGGTCGCCGGGTTCGTCGCGGTGACCCTGCTGGCCGGCCTGACCACGTACTTCTTCCTGCGGATGTCGGGTTCGCTGAGTCAGCGGGTGCTGTTCGACCTGCGGGTGCGCGCGTTCCGGCACACCCAGCGGCTGAGCGTGTCGTTCCACGAGAAGTACACCTCGGGCAAGGTCGTCACCCGGCTCACCAGCGATATCGAGACCCTGCAGGAACTGCTGGAAGGCGCGCTCAACCAGGCGTTCAGCGCGATCCTGTCGGTGGTCACCATCGCGGTGCTGCTGGTGTGGCTGGACCCGATGCTGGCTTCGATCGTGCTGCTCGGATTCGTGCCGCTGGTGCTGGTGACCCGCTGGGCCCAGCGACGGCAGCGCGCGGGGTACCGCCGCACCCGCGGCGCGATCGCGCGGGTGGTGGTGCAGTTCGTCGAGTCGATGAGCGGCATGCGCGCGGTGCAGGCGTTCCGGCGCGAGGACCGCAATCAGGAGGTCCTCGGCGGCGAGGACAGCGAGTACCAGCAGGCGACCACCACGGCGATCCGCGGCATGGGCGACTACGTGGGCCTGTCGAACTTCATCGGCAAGGTCACCACGGTGATCGTGCTGCTGGTCGGCGCGTGGCAGGTGATGGAGGGCAACCTCGCGATCGGCGTGCTCGCCGCGTACCTGCTCTACCTCGACCAGTTCTACGGCCCGCTCGACGAACTCGCCCAGGTGTTCAACTCCTACCAGTCGGCCGCGGCGGCGCTGGAGAAGATCTCGGGCGTGCTCGAGGAGGAGCCCGCGGTCGCCGAACCCGCGGATCCGGTCGCCCTCGACCGGGCGAGCGGCGCGGTGCGGATGGACGGGGTGTGGTTCGGCTACCACGCCGAGTCGGCGGTGCTGCCGGAGTTCGACCTGACCATCCCGGCCGGTCAGGTGGTCGCGCTGGTCGGCGCCACCGGCGCGGGCAAGTCGACGCTGGCCAAGCTGCTCACCCGGTTCTACGACCCGAGCGGCGGCACCATCACCCTCGACGGGGTCGACCTGCGCGAGCTGGCCGACGCCGAACTGCGCAGGCACGTCGTGATGGTCACCCAGGAGGCGTACCTGTTCTCCGGGACCATCGCCGACAACATCCGGCTCGGCAGGCCCGACGCGACCGACGACGAGGTCACCGCGGCGGCGCGCGCGGTGGGCCTGGACGCCTTCGTCCGCTCGCTGCCGGACGGGTACGCGACCGATGTGCGCACCCGCGGCGGCAGGCTCTCGGCGGGGCAGCGGCAGCTGGTGGCGTTCGCCAGGGTGTTCCTGGCCGACCCGGCGGTGATCGTGCTGGACGAGGCCACCTCCAGCCTGGACATCCCGGGCGAGCGGCTGGTGCAGCACGCGCTGGAGACCCTGCTGCGCGAGCGCACGGCGGTGATCATCGCGCACCGGCTCTCCACCGTGGCCATTGCCGACCGGGTGCTGGTGCTCGACGCGGGCCGGATCGTCGAGGACGGCGCACCGGCCGAGTTGATCGCCGGACAGGGCCGCTTCGCGGGGCTGCACGCCGCGTGGCGGGATTCGCTGGTCTGATGCCACCGTGTTGTACAGCAGCGGGGCTGGTGTCGCTTACCGTAGAGAGGTGACGACCCCAGCCCCGGGCCCGGCCGATGGACCCATCGAGAACAGACCGGCTTCCCGGTGGCCTGCGGTACTCACCTGGCGGGCCCACGACAACTCGCGGATGGAATCGGTCCGGGTGACCCTCAACGGCAATCGGATCAGGGCGGCGGGCCGGATGATCGGCGGCGCCTGCGGGGAACACCCGGCCTTCAGCGCGTCCTACGACCTGGTCACCGACGAGGCGGGCGCGACCCGGCGGCTGTCGCTGCGCACCACCACCGCCGCGGGCGAGCGGCACGCGTCGATCTCGCGCGACGAGGAGAACTACTGGCTGGTCGACGCGGGCGGCAGTCACGTGCGCTCGACGTTCGCCGGCGCGCTGGATGTGGACGTGGTGCTGAGCCCGTTCTTCAACACCCTGCCGATCCGCCGGTTCGGGCTGCAGAACGCGGTCGGCGACGTGCAGGTCCCCGTGGTGTACGTGCGCCTGCCCGATCTGCTCGTGCAGGAGGCCGAACTCACCTACTCGAGCGCCGCCGACGGCATCAACGTGCTGTCGCCGGTCTCCAGTGCCACGCTGACGGTCGATCCGGAGGGTTTCGTCCTCGACTATCCGGGACTGGCCGAACGGGTCTGACGCCGGAGATCAGGGGGCGCAACGCGATTCGCCCGGTGGCTCACAGCGCGCGCAGCACCCCGCCGCGCTGCCCGGCCCGGTGCAGTTCGCCGAGCCAGTCGCCGACGCCGGGCTCGATGCCGGTGATGTCCCAGCGGACGCGCTCCTCGTAGGCGGTGCGCCCGCGGTAACCCGCTTCGACAAGTTCGCCGAGGCTGCCGTCGGTGCGCAGGGTCTCGCGCGCGGCGCGCAACGCGGCGATGGTCTCGTCGAGCACCTGGCCGAGCGCGGCCGCGTTCGGCTCGCAGATGGCCCGGACCAGGTCGGGGGCCGTCCCCGCTACCCGGGTGCCGTCGCGGAACGAACCGGCGGCCAGACCGAGCGCCAGCGCGCCGCCCTCGGCGCCCGCGGCGGCCAGCGCTTCGGCCAGTACATGCGGCAGGTGCGAGATCCGCGCGACCGCGCGGTCGTGTTCGTCGGCGCGCACCGGTACCACCACCGACCCGCAGTCCAGGGCCAGCCGGGTCACCCGCGTCCACGGCTCGACCCGCGTGCCCTCGTCGACGCCGACCGCCCACACGGCGTCCCGGAACAGCTCCGGATCGGTTGCCGTCCAGCCGGATTCGGCGGTGCCGGTCATCGGGTGCCCGCCCACGAAGTTCGCCTCGAGTCCGTGTTCGCGCACCGCGTCGGCGACGGGGCGCTTGATGCTCACCACGTCGGTGATGGGGCAGGTGGGCGCGAGCGCCGCGATCTCGGCCAGGATCCGCCCGACCGCGGGCATGGGCACCGCGAGCACCAGCAGCGCGTCCGCGGCGGCAGCCCGGCGCAGCACCGCGGGCAGGTCGGTGGACACGTCGAACCCGTCGCGACGCGCCGCCTCGGCACCCGAGTCCGAACGGTTGTATCCGAACGCCGGGTACCCCGCCGCGACCGCGGCGCGCAGCAGTGAGCCGCCGATCAAACCGGTTCCGAGGACGCAGACAGCGGCACGCTGGTCGAGGGTCATCGGAACAGATTGGCACACGAGTTCATCATTACCGGCGGGACAGACTACCGTTTGGTCCATGGCAGCACAGCGCTCGGGCACGAACAGGGCGACGTCGGACGACGACTACGACGTCGAAGGGTTCGCCGTGGCGGTGGTCCGTGAAGAAGGCACGTGGCGATGCAGCCCGCTCAGCCACGACGCACTCCTGGACCTGTCCGTCGCCGAGACCGAATTGAAGGCTTTGCGCAGCTCCGGCGCGGTGTTCGGGCTGCTCGACGTCGACGACGAGTTCTTCGTCGTATTGCGGCCGGCGCCGAGCGGCACCCGGCTGCTCCTCTCGGACGCGACCGCCGCGATCGACTACGACATCGCCGCCGACGTCCTCGACGCGCTCAACGTCGAGATCCCCGACATCGACCCCGACGAACTCGACGACGTGGACCCCTGGGAAGAGGGCGACCTCGGCGTGCTCGCCGACCTCGGCCTGCCCGAGCCGGTGTTCAGCGTGATCCTCGCCGAGACCGACCTCTACCCCGACGAGCAGCTCGGCATGATCGCCCAGCGGCTCGGCTTCGCCTCCGAATTCGCGGCGGTCCTGGACAAACTGCCTCGGTGATCCCTTCCGACGAGGACCTGGTGCGCGCCGCGATCGCGGCCGCCGCCGCTGCCGACCCGCGCGATGTGCCGGTCGGCGCGGTCGTCTTCGACGCCGACGGGCGTGAACTCGCGCGCGCGGCGAATGCCAGGGAGGCGCTCGGCGACCCCACCGCGCACGCGGAGGTGATCGCGCTGCGCGCCGCCGCGGCCGTGCACGGCGACGGGTGGCGGCTCGAGGGCGCGACGCTGGCCGTCACCCTGGAGCCCTGCACGATGTGCGCGGGCGCGCTGGTGCTGTCCCGGGTGGGCAAGGTGGTGTTCGGCGCCTGGGAGCCCAAGACCGGCGCGGTCGGCTCGCTCTGGGACGTGGTGCGCGACCGCAGGCTCAACCATCGGCCCGAGGTGCGCGGCGGAGTGCTCGAGGCCGAGTGCGTCGCGCTGCTGGACGAATTCTTCCGAACTCAGCGCTGACCAGCCGATTTAACGATCCGGCACCCCCTCCGGTATCGTAGTCGGCGGTGGCGTGTCCGAGCGGCCTAAGGAGCACGCCTCGAAAGCGTGTGACGGGTAACCCCCGTCCGAGGGTTCAAATCCCTCCGCCACCGCCACGGAGCCCCTCACCTGATATGCCAGGTGAGGGGCTCTTTTTCGTCGGCTGTTCATGCGAGACCGCCCCGCTCGCGGGGGCTGGACGTAATAGACTGGTAGTACCGAAATCCGGGAAGGAACGATGTCTTATGCGCGGGCGACAGCCGCCACCCGCGAAGTCCGGAATGGGGCTCGGGGGGAAGCTCATGGTTCTGGTCGTGCTGGGCTGGGTAGCCGTCGGGCTGCTCGCCGCGGGCCAGCGACACTACTTCGCCCACCTGCCCAAGGAGTGTTCGGACTGGGCGACGATCGCGGTCACCGCTGCCGCGGGTCCGGCCAACTATGTCGGCCTGAACCCGCGGGTCAGCGAGTGCGAGGTACCACAGCCGAGCCAGTAGCCCGCTCAGGTACGAGCGGGCACCGGGGTCTTCTCCCGTTCCTGTAGTTCGCGCAGGCGCGCGCCCTCGACGTCGATGTCGGGGACGATCTTGTCCAGCCAGGCCGGCATCCACCACGCCCACTTGCCGAGCAGTACCAGCAGCGCGGGGATGAGGATCATCCGGACGACGAAGGCGTCGAGGGCGACGCCGGCCGCGAGCGCGAAGCCCATGGACTTGGCGGTCACGTCGGATTCGAGCAGGAACGAGCCGAACACCGAGATCATGATGATCGCCGCCGAGGTGACCACGCGGGCGCCGTGGTGATAGCCCTTCACCACGGCCTCGGTGGGATCGGCGCCGTGCACGTACTCCTCGCGCATGCGGGTCACCAGGAACACCTGGTAGTCCATGGCCAGGCCGAAGACCAGGCCGATCAGCATGATCGGCAGGAAGCTGACCAGCGGATGCGGATCCTTGATCAGGCCGAGCTCGCCCTCCTGGAAGATCAGCACGGTCGCGCCGAAGGTGGCCGCCATGGACAGCAGGAAGCCCAGCGCGGCGGTCAGCGGGACCAGGATCGAGCGGAACACCAGGATCAGCAGGATGAACGCCGCGCCGGCCACGATCGCCATGTACGGCACGATCTTGCTGAGCAGCACGTGGTCGATGTCGGCGTAGATGGCCGTCGAACCGGTGATGCCGTAGGACATCTGGTACTGGTCGTGCAGCGCCGGTTCGGCGTCGCGGGCCGACTGCACCAGATCCTTGGTCGACTGGGCGTTGGGCCCCGCGTTGGGGATGCCGTTGATCAGCGCGCCCGCGCCGTCCTGGCTCAGCTGCGGCTCGGTGACCAGCTCCATGTCGGGATAGGACTGGAGTTTCTCGCGCAGCGCCAGGAGCGCGGCTTCGCGCTGGTCGGGCGGGGTGTCGCTGAGGTCGACCGCGATCTGCAGGACACCGTTGCTGCCCTCGCCGAAGCCCTCGGTGCGCAGGTCGTAGGCCTTGCGCACGGTGGTCGACTTGGGCAGGCTGTCCTCGCCCGGCAGGCCCAGGTTCAGGTTGATCGCCGGCGCGGCCAGCAGGCCGAGCACGACGATGGCCAGGCCCATCGTGATCGCGGGCCACTTGGCGATGACCCTGGCCACCCGGGTGCCGTTGGTGACGATGCTGTCGTCCTCGGGATCGTGCTGGGCGATCAGCGGCAGCTTCGGTTTGAACAGGGCCTTGCCGAACGCGCCGAGCAGCGCGGGCATCAGGGTGATCGCGGTGAGCACGGCGAAGGCCGCGGCGATCGCGCCACCCAGACCCATGAAGGTCAGGAACCGCACGCCGACGATGCTCAGCCCGACCAGCGCGATGATGACGGTGAGACCGGCGAACACCACCGCCGACCCCGCGGTGCCCAGCGCTGTGCCAGCCGCTTCCTCGGCCGAATCCTGCACTGCCAGTTCGTGTTTGTACCTGGACACGATGAACAGCGCGTAGTCGATCGAGAGCGCGATGCCGATCATCGAGGCCAGGAAGGTGGTGAAGCTGGGGATCGAGACCACCGAGGTGGACAGGAAGATCAGCGAGGTGGCCGCGCCGAGGCCCACGATCGCGGTGATGATCGGCACGAACGCGGCGACGATCGCGCCGAACGCGACGACCATGACCACCAGGGCCACCGCCATACCGATCATCTCGGACTTGCCGCTCGGCATCTCCTGTTCCATCGCGATGGTGCCGCTGATCTCGACGGTCAGCCCGGCCGCGCGGGCGGCGTCGCCCACGGCGTACGCGGCGTCGCGGTCCTCGGCGGTGATGTCGGCGAATTCCTTGATGGTGAACGGCACCGCGAAGTACGCGACGGTGTCGGGGTCGGTCTTGTTCAGGACGTTCAGCGGGGCGCCGCTACAGGTCGAGGGGTCGCGTCGGTCGCCGAGGCAGCCCATCTCCTCGGTCTGCGCGATCGGATCGGGGATCGGCTTGCTGTGGTCGACGATGCCGAGCTGTTCGAGCTGCCCGATCATCGCGTCCAGCGCCTGCCGGTTGGCCGGATCGGTGAGCTTCTGCCCGGCCGGCGCGCCGACGACGTAGGTGCCGGTGACGGCGTCGAAGGCGAAGGCCTCCGACATGCCGGGGAAGTGTTTGTCGAGGATCTCGGTCGCCCGCTCCGACGGCAGGTTGGGCATGCTGAAGTCGTCGGTCATCGGTTTCTGCAGCTGGGCGCCGAGGCCGCCCAGCACCATGAAACACAGCAACCAGACGGGCAGCACGATCCATTTGCGGCGAAAGGCCAGCTTGCCCCACCGGTACAGATAGACGGACACGGTTCTCTCCTCGCGGTGATCGGTGCGGTGCGCGGATCGGGAGGTAACGCCGGGTCTAACCAGACCTGAGTCTGCTGCCAGGCCACCGCGATATCAAGCAAGGTCCGCCGGAAACACCGACGGCCCCGCACTCCGGAGGAAGTGCGGGGCCGCGTGGCGGGGTCGGTCAGGAGACCGTGACCGGCTGTTTCACCGTTTCGGCGTTCTGGTTACGCAGCTGCTCGAGCTTCGAACCCTCGACGTCGATGTCGGGCAGGATGCGGTCGAGCCACTTCGGGATCCACCACGACCACTTGCCCATGATCACCAGCAGTGCGGGCACGACGATCATGCGGACGATGAAGGCGTCGATCGCCACACCGGCAGCCAGCGCGAAACCGAACGACTTCGCGGTGACATCCGATTCGAGGATGAACGAACCGAACACCGAGATCATGATGATCGCCGCCGAGGTGACGACGCGGGCGCCGTGGTGGTAGCCGGAGACCATCGCGTCCTTGGGCGACTTGCCGTGCACGAATTCCTCGCGCATGCGGGTCACCAGGAACACCTGGTAGTCCATCGCCAGGCCGAACACCAAGCCGATCAACATGATCGGCAGGAAGCTGACCAGCGGCTGTGGGTCCTCGATGAGGCCCAGCTTGCCCTCCTGGAAGATCAGCACGGTCGCGCCGAAGGTGGCCGCCATCGAGAGCAGGAAGCCCAGCGCGGCGGTCAGCGGAACCAGGATCGAGCGGAACACCAGGATCAGCAGGATGAACGCGGCACCGGCGACGATCGCCAGGTAGGGCACGATCTTGCTGAGCAGCACGTGGTCGACATCGGCGTAGATGGCGGTGGTGCCGGTGATGCCGTACTCCATGCCGTACTGGGCCTTCAGATCCGCTTCGGCGCCGCGCGCCTCGGCGACCAGGTCCTTGGTGGCCTGGTTGTTCGGGCCAGACTTCGGCACGCCGTTGAGCATGGCGCCCTGCTTGTTCTCGCTCCACTGCGGCTCGGTGACGTAGTCCATGCCCTCGTAGGAGTCGAGCTTGGCGCGCAGTGCGCCGACCGCGGCCTCCCGCTGGTCCTCGGGGACCGCGCTCAGGTCGGTGACGACCATCAGCACGCCGTTGCTGCCCTCACCGAAGCCCTCGGTGCGCAGCTCGTAGGCCTTGCGGACGGTGGAGGTCTTCGGCATCGAGTCCTCGCCGGGCAGACCCAGGTTCAGGCCGGCGGCGGGGGCGGCGAGCGCGCCGAGCACGACCACCGACAGGATCAGCGCGACCCACGGGGCCTTGCCGATCAGGCGGGCGAAGCGCTGGCCGTTGGTGACGGTGGACTCGTCCTCGGGGTCGTTCTGGGCGACCAGCGGCAGCTTCGGCTTGAACAGGTACTTGCCGAAGGCGCCCATCAGCGCGGGCATCAGGGTGATCGCGGTGAGCACCGCGAAGCCGGCGGCGATGGCGCCACCCAGACCCATGAAGGTCAGGAACTGCACGCCGACGATGCTCAGCGCGCCCAGCGCGATGATGACGGTCAGACCCGCGAACACCACGGCCGAACCGGCGGTGCCGAGCGCGGTACCCGCGGCTTCCTCGGCCGAATCACGCACGGCCAGTTCGTGCTTGTAGCGCGAGACGATGAACAGCGCGTAGTCGATGGACAGCGCGATGCCGATCATCGAGGCGAGGAAGGTGGTGAAGCTGGGCACCTCGATCACCGAGGTACCGAGCATGATCAGCGAGGTCGCGGCGCCCAGGCCGACGATCGCGGTGACGATCGGGACGACGGCGGCGACGATCGCGCCGAAGGCCACGACCATCACGATCAACGCGACGCCCATGCCGATCAGCTCGGACTTGCCGCTCGGCTGCTCCTGCTTGACCGCGATCGAACCGCTGAGCTCGACCGTCAGACCCGCGTTGCGGGCTTCGGCGGCCACCTCGTAGGCGGCGTCGCGTTCCTTGTCGGTCACGTCGGTGACGCCGGCGATGTTGAACGGCACGTTCAGCACGGCGACGGTCTGCGGCGCGGTCGAGCTGAGGACGTTGAGCGGCGCGCCCGAGCACTGCGACGGGTCCGGGTTGGCGAGGCAGCCCATCTTGTCGGTGAGCTCGATCGGGCTCATCAGCGGCTTCTCGTGATCGACGATCGACAGCTCACCGAGCTTGGTGATCAGCGCGTCGATCGCGGCGCGATTGGCCGGGTCGGTGAGCTTCTGGCCCTCCGGCGCGCCGATCACGTAGGTGCCCGACACGGCGTCGAACTTGAACTGCTCGGACATGCCGGGGAAGTGCTTGTCGAGAATCTCGTTGGCCCGCGCCGACGGCAGCGAGGGCATGCTGAAATCGTTGGTCATCGGCTTGCTGAGGGCGGCGCCGACGCCGCCGAGCAGCAGGAACAGCAGAAGCCAGACCGGCAACACGATCCATTTGCGGCGGAAAGCGAACTTTCCCCATCTGTACAGGTATACGGACACGAGGGTGCTCCTAGCGCGAAGAACTCGGTGGGATCAGGCTCGTAGACAGCACACGCGGGGTCTCCCCGGCACCCCGCCTCCACATCGTCGTTTTCTGCCTACCGTGCGGTAGGTAGACTACCGATTCGATAAGTGGAGAGGCAACCTCAATTTCGGGGGCGCACATCACATCGCACCGAAGGATGGAAGGATTGAGCGCATGGCTCCCCGGGACGCTGTCGACGCCGTAATCGCAGGTGGCGGCACCAAGCAGGCCATTCGTGACGCCGCGGTCCAGCTCTTCGCGACCAAGGGTTTCGAGCAGACGAGCCTGCGTGAGGTCGCCGATATGGTGGGGATCACAAAGGCGTCGCTGTACTACCACTACGCCTCGAAGCTGGATCTGCTGCTCGCCATCGTCGATCCGATCATCGGGCACGTGCGCGGGATCGTCACCGATATCGACGCCGTCCCGTACGACGCCGAGGGCATCCGCGCGGTCCTGCGGGCTTACCTGCGCGGGATGATCCGGCACCGCGACGCGGGCGCGGTGTTCGTGCGCGACGCCGCCGCGGTCGTCAACGCCATCACCGATCGCTACCCCGATCTGATGGAACCGACCATGGACCTGCGGGTCTGGCTGGCCGGCCCCGATCCGGACCCGGAGGCGATGTTGCGGGCGTCGGCGGCCATCGAGGTGCTCGGCGTGGCGCTGCTGTCCACCGAAGTCGCGCCGGGCGCGACCGACGCGCTGGTCGAGAAGACCCTGCTGGACGCGGCCACCTGCGTTCTGACCGCGTGCGGGACCGCGTAAGTTCGAATCGTGCATATCACCGCCAGGGTCGATTACGCGGTGCGAACGTTGCTCGAGCTCGCCGCGGCCGACGGAGTCGTCAAGGCCGAGGCCATCGCCGCCGCAGCGCAGATCCCACCGAAGGTGCTCGAGACCGTGCTGTCCGAGCTACGCCGGGCCGAGCTCGTGCTCAGCAGACGCGGGCCCGACGGCGGCTACCGGCTGGCCCGGCCCGCGCCGGAGATCTCCGTCGCCGATGTCATCCGGGCCGTGGAGTCGCCGCTGGCCTCCGTGCGCGGGCAGCGGCCGGAGGACGTGCGCTACCCGGGGGCGGCCGAGCCGTTGCAGCAGGTGTGGATCGCGCTGCGGGTCAATATCCGCGCGGTGCTGGAGAACGTCTCGATCGCCGATATCGCCGCCGACCAGCTGCCGGGCTTCATCGGCGAGCTCGTCGCCGACCCGGGCGCCTGGGCGCGCCGCGAGCCGCGGACCCCGGCCGGAACCTGATTCATCCACAGGCTGGGAAGCTGTCCACAGGGGTGGGAAAAGTCCGGGGCGCGGGCCATCCGCACGCGGTAGCCTGCGACCATCATGTTGATCACCCTGCTGCGGACCTACCTGGCCCCGTACCGCGCCCAGCTGGCGGGGGTCCTCGTACTCCAGCTGATCTCGGTCATCGCGATGCTCTACCTGCCCAGCCTCAACGCCGACCTCATCGACAACGGCGTGACCAAGGGCGATATCGGCTACATCTGGTCCACCGGCCTGTTCATGCTCGCGGTCAGCTGTGTGCAGATCGTGGCCTCGTCGGCCTCGGTGTACCTGGGCGCGCAGGCGGCCATGGGCGCGGGCCGGGACATGCGCGGCGGGGTGCTGCACCGGGTCGAGACGTTCTCGGCCAGGGAGGTCGGCATGTTCGGCGCGCCGTCGCTGATCACCCGCTCGACCAACGACATCCAGCAGGTGCAGCTGCTCATCGTCATGTCGGTGACGATTCTGGTGATGGCGCCCATCATGTGCGTCGGCGGCATCATCATGGCGCTGCGCGAAGATCTGGGCCTGTCGTGGCTGCTGCTCATCGCCGTCCCGGCGCTGGCGCTGGCCATGGGCACGATCGTGGCCCGCATGGTGCCCGGCTTCCGGCAGATGCAGGAGCGTATCGACAGCGTCAACCGGGTGCTGCGCGAACAGATCACCGGCATCAGGGTGGTGCGCGCGTTCGTCCGTGAGCGGCAGGAGATCTGGCGCTTCGGGATGGCGAACACCGCGCTCACCGACGCCTCGCTGCGCGTGGGCAAGCTGATGGCGCTGATGTTCCCGACGGTCATGCTGATCAGCAACCTCACCGCCGTCGCGGTGATCTGGTTCGGCGGTCACCACGTGGACAACGGCACCATGCAGATCGGCTCGCTCACCGCGATGCTGTCCTACATCATGCAGATCCTGATGGCGGTCATGATGGCCTCGTTCCTGGCGATGATGGCGCCGCGCGCCGCCGTCTCGGCCGACCGGATCGGCGGGGTGCTCGACACCGAGTCCTCGGTGCGCCCGCCGAAGCTGCCGCAGCCCTTCGCCGGCGACCCGGCGGAGGTCGACCTGCGGTTCGCCGAATTCGCCTTCCCCGGCGCGGAGAAGCCGGTGCTGCGCGGCATCCGCTTCCAGGTGGCGCCCGGCACCACCACCGCGATCGTCGGCTCCACCGGTTCGGGCAAGACCACCCTGATCAACCTGATCCCGCGGCTGATCGACGTCACCGACGGCGCGGTCTACGTCGGCGGCACCGACGTGCGCCACTTGGACCTGGAACAGTTGCGCGGCGGGATCGGGCTGGTGCCGCAGAAGGCGTACCTGTTCTCCGGCACCGTCGCGAGCAACCTGCGCTACGGCCGTCCCGAGGCCACCGACGAGGAGCTGTGGCGGGCGCTCGAGGTGGCCCAGGCGGCCGACTTCGTGCGCGAGATGCCGCAGGGACTGGAGACCCCGGTGGCCCAGGGCGGCACCACGGTCTCCGGCGGACAGCGCCAGCGGCTGTGTATCGCCAGGGCGCTGGTCCGCAAGCCGCGGGTGTACCTGTTCGACGACTCCTTCTCGGCGCTCGACGTCGCCACCGACGCCCGGCTGCGCGCGGCGCTGAAGCCGGAGACCGCCGACGCGGCGGTGATCATCGTCGCCCAGCGGATCGCGACCATTCGCGACGCCGACCAGATCGTCGTCCTGGAGGACGGCGCGATGGCAGGCATCGGCACCCACGACCAGCTCATGCAGCGGTGCCCCGAGTACCGCGAGATCGTCGAGTCCCAGCTGAGCGTGGAGGAGGCTCGATGAGGCCAGGAGCTCCCGTCCCCGGCGCGCCCGGGACGAAGGCCAAATCGTTCGGCCCCTCGCTGAAGCGGCTGCTGCGCAGGCTCGTTCCGGAACGGGTCGCGGTCGGCGTGATCGTGGCGCTGGTGATCACCTCGGTGGTGCTCAACACGCTGGGTCCCTACCTGCTCGGCCAGGCCACCAACCTGGTCTTCGACGGCTTCGTCGGCAAGCAGCTCGATCCCCGGTTCACCAAAGAGGAGACCATTCAGCTGCTGCGCGACCGGGGCGAGAACACCCGTGCGGACATGCTCTCGGCGATGAACGTCATCCCGGGCACCGGCATCGATTTCGACGCCGTCGCCCGGGTGTTGGTGATCGTGCTCGCGCTCTATGTCGCGGCCGCGCTGTTCGGCTGGTTGCAGGGCTATCTGCTCAACATCGTCATCAACCGGACGGTCAAGCGGCTGCGCGACGAGGTGGAGGCCAAACTGCACCAGCTGCCGCTGCGCTACTTCGACTCCGCCCCGCGTGGTGACGTGCTCAGCCGCGTCACCAACGACGTCGACAATGTCTCGCAGAGCCTGCAGCAGACCATGAGCCAGCTGCTGACCTCGCTGTTCACCGTGATCGGCATCCTGATCATGATGTTCTGGATCTCGCCGCTGCTGGCGCTGATCGCGCTGCTCACCGTTCCGGCCGCGATCGTGGTCACCGCGCAGATCGCCAAGCGGTCCAAGCCGCACTTCGTGGACCAGTGGAAGTACACCGGCGCGGTGAACGCCTCGGTGGAGGAGGCCTACACCGGCCACGAGATCATCACCGCGTTCGGCCGCAGCCGCGAGGTCGGCAAGGAGTTCGACGAGCGCAATCAGAAGCTCTACGACGCCAGCTTCAAGGCGCAGTTCATCTCCGGCCTGATCATGCCGGCGATCATGTTCCTCGGGAACGTGAACTTCGTGTTCATCGCGCTGGTCGGCGGCCTGCGGGTGGCCACCGGCAATCTCTCGCTCGGTGACGTGCAGGCCTTCATCCAGTACTCGCGCCAGTTCAGTCAGCCGCTCACCCAGATCGGTGCGATGGCCAACCTGCTGCAGTCCGGCGTCGCCTCGGCCGAGCGGATCTTCGAGATCCTCGACGCCGAGGAGCAGAGCCCGGATCCGGCGGTGGAGAACCCGCGTCCGGTCGACCGCGGCCGGGTCGAGTTCGAGGCGGTGTCGTTCGGGTACGACCCGGAGGTGCCGATCATCGAGCGGCTGTCCCTGGTCGCCGATCCGGGCCATGTGGTCGCGATCGTCGGGCCCACCGGCGCGGGCAAGACCACGCTGGTCAACCTGCTGATGCGGTTCTACGAGCTGGACGCGGGCACCATCGCCATCGACGACGTCGACATCACCACCATCAGCCGCGACCATCTGCGCTCGCGGATCGGCATGGTGCTGCAGGACACGTGGCTGTTCAAGGGCACGATCCGGGAGAACATCGCCTACGGCAACCCGAGCGCCTCCGAGCACGACATCCTCGCCGCGGCCAGGGCCGCCTACGTCGACCGGTTCGTGCACGCCCTGCCGAACGGCTACGACACCGTGATCGACGAGGAAGGTGGCGGCGTCAGCGCGGGCGAGAAACAGCTCATCACCATCGCGCGCGCGTTCCTGGCCAAGCCGTCGATCCTCATCCTGGACGAGGCCACCAGCTCGGTCGACACCCGCACCGAGCTGCTGGTGCAGCAGGCCACCGCGGCCCTGCGCCGCGACCGCACCAGCTTCGTGATCGCGCACCGGCTCTCGACCATTCGCGACGCCGACCTGATCGTGGTGATGGAGAAGGGCCGCATCGTCGAGCACGGCACGCACGAGCGACTGCTGGAGGAACGCGGCGCGTACTTCCGCCTCTACAACGCCCAGTTCGCGGCGGCGGAACTGTAGGACCGGCCCCTCACCCGGCGAAACCGCCGGGTGCGGGGTGCGGCACGATGGGCGGGTGGCCGATCCCAGCGAGTTCTCCTTCACCGTAGGCACCCGTCTCGACGGCGGGCGGCACGGCCGTACCGGCGTGATCGGTACCCCGCACGGCGAGATCGCCACGCCCGCCTTCATCCCGGTGGGCACCAAGGCCTCGGTGAAGGCGGTGCTGCCGGAGACCATGAAGGAACTCGGCGCGCAGGCGCTGCTGGCCAACGCCTACCACCTCTACCTGCAGCCCGGCGCGGACATCGTCGACGAGGCGGGCGGGCTCGGCAGGTTCATGAACTGGTCCGGTCCCACCTTCACCGACAGTGGCGGCTTCCAGGTGATGTCGCTGGGCGTCGGGTTCAAGAAGGTGCTGGCGATGGAGGCCGTCGACATCCGCTCCGACGAGGTGATCGCCGAGGGCAAGGAGCGCCTGGCCACCGTCGACGACGACGGCGTCACCTTCCGCTCCCATCTGGACGGCTCCAAGCATCGCTTCACGCCCGAGGTGTCGATGGGCATCCAGCACCAGCTCGGCGCCGACATCGTGTTCGCCTTCGACGAGCTCACCACGCTGCTGAACACCCGTGGCTACCAGGAGAAATCGCTGCAGCGCACGCAGGACTGGGCGCAGCGCTGCATCGACGAGCACGAGAAGCTCACCGGCGAACGCGGCCACCGGCCGTATCAGGCGCTGTTTGCGGTGATCCAGGGCGCGCAGTACGAGGACCTGCGCCGCAAGGCCTGCCGCGATCTCGAGGCGGTGCGCGGCGCGGGCGGCACCGAGTTCGACGGCTACGGCATCGGCGGGGCGCTGGAGAAGCACAACCTGGGCACCATCGTCGGCTGGTGCTGCGACGAGCTGCCCGAGCACAAGCCGCGGCACATGCTGGGGATCAGCGAGCCCGAGGACATGTTCGTCGCGATCGAGAACGGCGCCGACACCTTCGACTGCGTGAACCCCTCCCGGGTGGCGCGCAACGCGGCGATCTACGTCGACGAGGGCCGGTTCAACATCAACACCAGCCGCTTCCGCCGCGATTTCACCCCGATCGACGAGAACTGCGACTGCTACACCTGCGCCCACTACACCCGCGCGTACCTGCATCACCTGTTCAAGGCCAAGGAGATGCTCTCGGCCACGCTCTGCACGATCCACAACGAGCGGTTCACCGTCCGGCTCGTGGACCGCATCCGCGCGAGCATCGACGGCGGCTACTTCGACGATTTCAAGGCCGAGTTCCTCGGCAACTGGAAGGGCAGGCTGAAGGCGCCCGGCGCCTAGCGGCGGACCGCCCGAGCGATCCGCCGCGGCGGCGTCAGTCGTGCAGCGCGTCGCGCTGTGCCGGGGCGTAGGAGGGTTCGGTCTTCTTGAGCAGCGCGATCACGCGGTAGGTGATCGGCATGACGAGGATCTCGACCAGCGTCTTCCAGAGGAAGCCGACGATCACGTAGTTCACGAACGACTGCCAGCTGTCGATGCCGATGGCGGTGGCCGCGATCGAGCAGAAGATCAGGGTGTCGGCGAACTCGCCGACCACGGTGGAGCCGAGCAGGCGGGCCCACAGGTGCTTCTCCTTGGTGCGCTCCTTGATCAGCACCAGGGTGGCCGAGTTCAGCAGCTGACCGACGAAATACCCGGCCAGTCCGGCCAGCACCAGCTGCGGCGTGGTGCCCAGGACCGTGCGGAAGGCTTCCTGGTTCTCGTAGAAGCCCGCGGCGGGCAGCCGGATCGCGATCGCGAAGCAGGCGACGGTCAGCAGCAGCGCGGCGAAACCGGTGTAGATGGCGTGGCGGGTGGCGCGGAAGCCGTACACCTCGCTGAGCACGTCACCCAGGATGTAGGCGAGGGGGAAGAGGAAGAAGGCGCCGTCGGTGGCGATCGGCAGGATCTGGACCGGGCCCAGCATCACCGATTTGTCGGCGAAGAACTCGACGCCCTTGGTGGCGCAGATGTTGGAGATGATCAGTGTCGCCGTGAAAATGGCGACGATTACCGGGTAGAACCCCCGCGCAACCTGGGCGAACGCCGCGTGGTCCGGCGCGGGGCGCCCAGATTCGGCAGGTTGGTCGAGAGTGTTTGCGTCAGTCACGGGTTCCATCCAACCAAGCTCGGGGTACCTCACGGGCGCCGGTTGTGGAATACGCTGTACCAATGACGAATCCCGGCGATTCCGACGAATGGTGGAAGCAGTACGGCGGCTCCGGCGTGTCGCCGGAGTCCGGCGCGCCGGGTTCGGTGCCGCAGTACCCGTCCGCGCAGCCGTCGCAGCCCTCCAACTACCCGTCGACGCCGCAGTACCCGCAGCAGCCCGCGCCCCCGCCGTCGCAGCCGCAGTACCCGAACTACCAGCAGCCCTCGGCGCCGCAGTATCCCCAGCAGCCGCCCGCGCAGCCGCAGCCGTACGGCGCGTACCCGGCTGCCGGTGGGTATCAGCCGTACGGCGCGTACCCGCAGCCGCAGGGCACCAACGGCCTGGCGATCGGCTCGCTGGTCGCGTCGCTGGTCGGCCTGTGCACCTGCGTCGGCTCGATCGTGGGCATCGTGCTGGGCGTGATGGCGCTCAACCAGCTCAAGGAGCGCGGTGGTGAGGGTCGCGGAATGGCGCTGGCAGGCATCTGGATCGGTGCGATCACCCTGGTGCTCGGCCTGCTGTACGTGGTGTTCGTGATCGTGCTCGGGGTGGCGGGCGGATTGGATTCGTCCTCGTCGTACTGACATCCGCCGAAACGAACCAGGGGCGCTTCCGTAGCCGGAAGCGCCCCTGATGTTTTGGTCAGCCGGGTGTCAGCCCTTGACGACCTGCGTGCCGCCGGCGAACTTGTCGTGCCAGCCCTGCTTGTTCGGGTCCTGGGAGATGGTGATCATGATGTAGATCGCCAGACCCAGGCTGATCAGGCCACCCACGCACGGGATCAGGCCGACGATCTGGAACACGTTGCGCTTGGCCGACTGCTCCGGGGTCAGGTTCGGCGCGCCGCCGGGGGCGACGACCCGCAGGCCCAGCATCTTCTTGCCGAGCGAGGTGCCCTGGGTGACTTCCATGGCGATGAAGTAGCCGTAGACCGCCAGCGAGACGATGGCGCCGCTGATGATCTGGTAGGTGTTGCCGCTGAACACCAGCGCCAGCACGATCGCGAGCGGCAGGCTGACGATCAGGTTGTCGATGACGCGGGCACCGATGCGGACACCCAGGTCGGCCGGCTGCACGCCGCCGTAGCCCTGCTGCTGCTGACCGTACGGGTCCTGGCCGTACCCACCCGGCTGCTGACCGTACGGGTCCTGGCCATAGGCCGGCTGCTGCTGGCCGTAGGGGTCCTGGCCGTAGGCGGGCTGCTGGCCGTAGCCCGGCTGCTGCTGCCCGTATCCCGGCTGCTGGCCGTAACCCGGCTGCTGCTGCCCGTAACCCGGCTGCTGCTGGCCGTAGGGGTCCTGGCCGTAGCCGCCGGGCTGACCGCCCTGCGGGTACTGGTTGGGGTCGTAACCACCGCTGGTCATAATTCGTCCTCGTCGTGATCGATAGATCGGTCGAATGCGTACGTTACGGACATCCCTCTGTGCGGAACAACCCGATGGGCTCGAGTATCCATGGTTTTCCCGGTACATGTGTGGCGTCGAAAACTTCGCGGAGCTCGGCTGTCGTGCGCGCGGTGTAGCCGAGGGAGGCGGCGATCGCGGCCACCACGTCCTCGGGCGTGTTGCCCAGCGCGCGCTGATCCGAAAGGCTCACGGCCCCGTCGCGTTTGGCCAGGCGCTTGCCCTCCTGATTGAGGACGAGCGGGACATGGGCGTAGATCGGCGCCGGCAGCCCGAGCAGATCGGCGAGGTAGGCCTGTCGGGGCGTGGACGGGAGCAGGTCGTCGCCGCGGACCACCTGGTCGACGCCCTGCGCGTGGTCGTCCACGACGACGGTGAGGTTGTAGGCGGGGATGCCGTCGCCGCGGCGCAGCACCAGATCGTCGACGGCGCCGCGATACTCGCCGTGCAGCAGGTCGGTGACGGTGTAGTCGGCCACGTCGGCGCGCAATCGCACTGCCGCGGGCCGTCCTTCGGCCCGTCTGGCGGCGCGCTGCCGCGCGGTGAGGTGGCGGCAGGTGCCGGGGTAGGCGCCCATCGGGCCGTGCGGTGCCGTGGCGGCCTGCTGGATTTCGCGTCTGGTGCAGAAGCATTCATAGGTGCGCCCGGCCGCGGTGAGTTCGGCGACAGCCGCCGCGTAGGTCGGCAGCCGCTCGGACTGACAGACTACCGGGCCGTCCCAGTCGATGCCGATGGCGGCGAGGTCGTCGAGCTGGCGTTCGGCGGCGCCGGGGCGGACCCGGTCGAGATCGTCGACGCGCAGGACGAAGCGGCGTCCGGTGGTACGGGCGAAGAGCCAGGCCAGGATCGCGGTCCGCAGATTGCCCACGTGCAGTTCGCCCGACGGGCTCGGGGCGTACCGGCCTGCGCCGGGGGAGGGGCTCGTTGGCACCGCGCCCATTCTAGGCGGGCGCGACACACAGCCGGGGCCGCAGCTGGTCCTCGGCGATGTCGGCACCCGCGTCGAGCGCGGCCAGCAGGGTGCGCGCGTGCGCCACGAGCCCGGCGCGGTCCACCCCGTGCTGCTGGGCATTCGCCGGATAGGTGTCGAGCCGCTCGCTCGCGCGGCGCAGGAGAGTACCCGCGCCCTTGGCGTTGCCCCGCTGGATGTGGGTGATGCCGACCGCGTACTGCGCCAGTCCCTGCCAGAGCATCCGTTCGGCTACCGGCCCGTTCTTCCACGCCGCCTCCAAAACCTCGTGGGCGTTGAATGCCAAACCATCGTCCAGCAGTTGCTGAGCGAAGGTGAGAGTTTGCTGGGGGCCCAGCTCGAGGTCGTCCGGAATTCGGGCGACTCCGGCACTGCCGGGCGGCAGCGGCCTGCCGAGTCGGTCCCTGGGGCGGTCGTTGCGGGCACGACCTGCGGCGTCGCGGTCACGGGAGATCATTCCCCCATGATCCACGCCGGGCGCCCATGGTGTTCGAGTGACGGTTGGGACGGTGGGGAAATTGACGTATCACGGACTAATCACACGGAGGTAAAAGCTGATGTGTCAGCCGGATCCGGAATGGGTAAGACCCTCCGGCAATGCTCCCGCAAACGTGAAGCTTCGCAAGCTTGGCAAACTCAAATGAGAAAGCAAATTCTCATCCGCAAACTTGCGGAAGACCTGCTAGGGTTTCATCCGCGGGGGCAGCCCCCGGAGGCGGAAACGCCTCGATGCGCTGGTTCGTGCCGGTCGGTTGCGCGCGCCGTGTGGCAGTGCTCTGTGTGCCACGAAGTAACTCGTCGATCGCGCCGGATATCGGAATATTGCAACGATTCCTGGAGTAATCCCGTTCTCGATCATGCAAAGGAGTAAGTGCCGTGGAGGTTGATGTGACGGACGCTGTGTGGCGGAAGAGCACCTACAGCGGACCCGATGGGAACTGCGTGGAAGTGGCCTTTCTCGCCGGCGGCAATGTCGCGGTCCGCGACACCAAGGACCGCGGTCGCGGTCCCGTGCTGGCCTTCGGACCGGGAGAGTGGCGGGCGTTCCTAGACGACGTCACCGCGGGAGAGTTCGCGCGCGGCTGAACCGCGCCATGCGCCTCGAGAAGGCAGCACGGGCCCCGAGTCGGTAGGACTCGGGGCCTTCTCTATGGTGACCTAGGGTGAGCCGCATGACCACGATGGCCCCGCGCGACGCGACGATGTTCTGGTTGTCGCGCCGCTCCGCCAATGATGTGTTCCTGCTCTACTGCTTCGCCGAAACGGTCACCACCACAGCCGAACTCCGCGCTTTCCTCGGCGCGCGTTCCGCGGGTATTCCGGAACTGCGGATCCGGGTCCGGGAGATTCCGGGCAACCTCGACTATCCGCGATGGGAGCCCGCCGAATTCACGTCCCAGCAATTCGTGCACCACCGGCCTGCCGGGCTGCGCTGGCCGGTGCTCCTGGACCGGGTCGGTGATCTGCTCGGTACGGCGGTGGACGCCACCGAAAGCGCTTGGCGTGTCCATGTTTTCCGTCAGGTCCTCGACGCGCCCGCGGCGACGGGGCCGGTGCTCGTGGCAGTGCTCCAGGTGTCACACGCGCTGGCCGACGGCACGCGGGCGGCGACCCTCGCTCGACAGTTGTTCACAGCATCCGAAGTTATCCCCAGGGGTTCCGGTGTGGTTGTGGACAACTCGGCAAATCCCCCGGTCAAGCCTGTGAAAACTCCGGCACAACCTGTGGATTACCGGGGGCGGATCTGTGTACGGTCAGTAGGAACAGGCGGCGTGAGAGTTCTTGGGGCGCTGAGTTTTCCCCAGCGGGTCGTCCGCACCGCCTGGCGTGGCCGGGCCGCGTACCTGGCGCAGCGGGAACTGGCCGAGCGCACCGCGCGGGGCGAGGTACCCGCGGCGACAACGGGGTTCGCGCCGAGCGCGTTGAACCCGGCCGAGCGGGTGGGCGTGTTCGACCATCGGGTGCGGATGCTCGTCGTCGACGCCGCGCGTATGCGGGTGCCCGGCCGCACGGTCACCGTCGTCGCCCTGACCGCGATCTCCCAGGCGCTGTCGCGCTATCTGGGCGAACGCGGTGCGCGGCCCGCCCGGCTCGGCACCGCCCTGCCGATGGCGCTGCCCGGTGCGAGTACCGCGCACAACCACTACCGCGGCCTGTCGATCGACCTGCACATCGACGAACCCGACCTCGCCCGCCGGGCCGCCCTGATCGCAGACGACCTCGCGTCCCGCCGCGAGCGCGCGCTGAATCCGTTGCTCGACAGCCAGAATCGGGTCGGTGACATGGTGCCCGCCGCGCTGGCCGCACGTGACGTAGCGCGGGCCGAGCTGGACAGTGTCCCGGACGCGCTGGACGGCAACACCGTGGTCTCCAGCGTCTACCGGGGGGCGGCCGATCTCGCCTTCGCCGACGCTCCGGTCCTGTTCACCGGTGGCTTTCCCGCGCTCGGCACTGTCATGCACCTGACCCACGGCGTGCACGGGATCGGCGAAACCATCGCGCTGTCGGTGCATTTCGATGTCGCGGTCCTGGCGGATCCGGACCGCTATCTGGAGCTGCTCGCCGAAGCGCTCGCGGCCGTCGTCGCCGCGCACCATCCGGAGACCGGTCGCGCCGACCCGGCGGCGTCGAGCTGAGCGCCGTCCGAACGCGGCACGAGGTAGCGGCGCGCGTTCAAGGGCGTGGGCGGTCGAGCTCGATGCCGACGGCCCGCAACGCCGAGTGCACCGCCGTGGCCGGGTCGATGCCCGCCGCGGCGCCCTCGATCACGCCGTCGATGCGGAAGGGGCAGAAATAGCTGGTCCCGGCCTGGTGCGGGTGGTCGATCTCGATGAGCGGCCGGGCGGCGCCGTGCCGGGCGGCGATCGCCGCGGCGAGGGCAGTGTCGGCCGCGCGTGGATCACGCCTGCGGGCGGCGGGCAGCACCGGCACCGATTCGGCGTGTACCCGTTCGTACCACGCGATCACCTCGGACGGCGCTGCGCGCGTGCCGGTTTCGTAGTGTCCCAGCGCCGCCCGGCTGTACGGGACGCGCGTGGCGAGCGCGGATAGGGACAGCCCGGATTCCTCACGGAGTTGTCGCAAACGTGCCCCGACGACGGTGGTTTCGCCGTTCCCCTGCTCGCCCCGACTGGACATGGACCCACCGTAGCGAACTGTAGACGTTTGTAGACGCTTTTCGCTGTCCAAAAGGTCTTGACGGCGACCATACTTTGCTGCGGCGGCTTAGACATCACCATACCGCGCCACCCGTGCTGCATCGACCGGTTCGGAGGGGACAGATGGACATCTACCTGTGGATTGCTGTGGGCCTGTTGGTATTCGGGGCACTGACCCGCTACCTGTTGCTCGCACCGCCCGCCGACAGCGGGCGGCCGAGCGTCAGCGACATCCGGCGACGGCTTCAGGCCGAGCGTGCGCTCCCCGGCCACGACTCCACCGTGCCGTCGGTGCGGACCAATTCCGACAGGAGTTTCTCCGCGTCGGACTTCTCCCTGGCCAGGGCGCTCCATCCGCGCACGACACCGTCGGCGCCGGATTTCGTCGTCCACGAGCCCACGGCATGAGCGCCCTGGGGGTGCAGGGAGTAGTAGATCGTGCCGATCGGGCGGGCGATGTCCATGCCGCGTACCCAGCCGGTGAGCGCGTCGCCGTCCCAGACCCGCATCTCGCCCCGCATCTGGGCGGCCGGGTCGTCCTGCGCCGCAGCGGCTTCGGCGGCCGAATCGATCAGCAGATGGTCGCCCTCGTGCCGGATGGTCACCGGCGTTACCTCGACCTCGTCGCCGTGATTCGCCGCTTTCTGCCAGGCTGCCCACCAGCGGCCCGCCAGATCGATGCGGTTGTCCACGATGCCGGCCAGCTCGGCCAGCGAGATCTGCAGCGCGTCGGCCAACCGGATCGCCACCGGCAGCGTCGGCGACTGTTCCTCCGATTCGTACCGGGTGATCTGTCGCGAGCTCACCCCGATCGCGGTGGCGAGCGCGGGCTGCGACAGCCCGAGCAGCCGCCGCCGCTCCTGGATCACCTTCCCCGTCCCGGTGTTCATACAGTCATCGCCTCCATCGCCGGCCCCTACCGTCACACCCTGCTGGAAACATCCGCACCAGACCCGCCGTCGTCGCGCGCCGCCACCCGTCGGCACGAAGACCGTTGGCGCGTCGCGCATGCCGACTGCGTGGCCGATTCTCCCATCTCTTCGCTCCAGCAGGCCCGTTTCGTGCTGACTCAGCACGACGGGTGCGGTCCGCGCTGCCTGCAGCACCTGGCCGCGACCGCCTACAGCACCGGCCTGATCGACGACATCTGAGCCACGCCGCGTCCACTTCGACACGTTGACGAACTCGTTGCGAGACGGCGAACCCACTCCCGACGCCATTACCGTCGACAGTATGAGTGTGGACCCGGAAGCGGAAGGCGACGGCGACACGATCACCGAACGCCGAGGTCTGCGGGGGCGCTGGCGGCTGCGCAGGCCGTTCGTGCTGCCGTTGCGGCGCGCCACCGCGGACAACATTCCCATCGCCCCCACGCCGCTGCAGCCGATCGACCTGACCGACGACGCGGAAGTGGCGCAGGTGCTCGATCTCGCGGTCCGGGTCGGGGAGGTGGTGCTGGCGGCGGGCACCGGTGTCGTCGACACCTCGGCGCAGGTCCGCTTCATCGCCTCCACCTACGGTCTGCACAACTGCGACATCGACGTCACCTTCGACGCCATCCGCATCTGGGCCGACCGGGGGGCGCTGCTGCCGCCCGCCAGCGACATGCGGGTGGTGAAGTACCGTTCGCTCGACTTCACCCGGCTGGCCGCCGTCGACCGGCTGACGCGGCGGATCCGCACCCAGGTGGTCCCCGTCGACCAGGCGCACGCGGCGCTCGACGAGATCGTCCACGGGTCACACCCGTATCCGCGCTGGGTGTCGACGGCGGGCTGGTCGCTGCTGGCCGCGGCGATCGCGGTGCTGCTCGGGGGCGGGGCGCTGCTGGCCGTCATCAGTTTCGCCACCACCGCGCTGATCGACGTGGTGAACCGGGCGCTGCACCAGCTGGGTCTGCCGATCTTCTTCCAGCACATCGTCGGCGGTGTGCTCGCGGCCACGCCCGCGATCGCGCTCTCGGCGGTCAGCGAGCACTGGCGCGCCGACGCCGCGCTGATCGTCGCCGCGGGAATCACGGTGCTGCTCAGTGGGCAGCAGCTGGTCGGTTCGGTGCAGGACGCCATCACCGGCGCGCCGATCACGGCGGCGGCGCGAATGCTGGAAGTGGTGATGATGACCGGCGGCATCGTCGCCGGTATCGGTCTGGCACTGCGGATCTCGACCCTGCTCGGGATCAAGGTGCCCGAGATCGCGGCGGGCGCGGGGCGCGACACCGAATTCCTCGCGCTCAAACTGAGCGCCGGTGCGGTGGCCGCGATCGCGTTCGCCCTGGCCTGTTACGCGGAGCGGCGGGCGCTGTTCGCGGCCGGGCTCAGCGGCGCGGCGGGCACCGTGGCCTACCTGGTGGTGCAGGACATCGGCTTCGGCCCCGTGGTCGCCTCGGGCATGGCGGCCACGCTGGTCGGCCTGGCCGGTGGTCTGATGGCGCGCGAGGCGCTCACGCCGCCGCTGGTCGTCGCGGTCGCGGGCATCACGCCGCTGCTGCCGGGTCTGAAGGTGTACCGCGGGCTGTACGCCCTGCTCGAGGACGAGACGCTGCTCGGATTCGGGCAGATCCTCGGTGCCTTCGGCGTCGGCTGCGCGCTGGCGGCCGGTGTCGTCCTCGGTGAATGGTTCGACCGATTGCTGAGCCGCCGCGGCGCCCCGCGCGACTTCGATCCGACCTACACCAGCGACCGCTGACCTAGGTCTGGACGAGCGGCCGCGGACCGTCGGCCGCCGTCTCGGCGGGAGCCGGGTCCTGGATGCGCGGTTTGCCCGCCGCCCAGCGCATCTGGCTGCGCGCGGCGGGCGCCTCGGTGGCGGCCGGGATGACGAGCAGTGCGAGCGCGGCGCCGTTGCTGCCGACCAGGTGCATGATGCGCGAGGGCTGGGCACTGGCGGCCGCGGAACCGGATTCGACCGCGTTCCAGTCGAATCCGAGCCGGGCGAGCTTGCCGATCCGCGGGGACACCGCCTGCACCAGCTGGTGCAGCTCGGTCATCGGCTGGTCGGTGCGGGGCCACCAGGCGCCGTCGATCGCGCCGGTGGTGGCATGGCGATCTCGCAGCATCAGCCGGATCGGCCCGGCCGCGTCGCGGCCGATGCTCGTGTCAGGTGCTGTGTTCACTACGAATGATGTCTTTCTGAGGTCTGGAACGCCCGTCGATGACATATCGACCGGCGCGCGCCGTCCGTTTACGGACGAGGCATGAGGATGGATACCCACTCCGCCGCGTCGGCACGCACACTCGTCTCGAGCGGCGCCGGCGGCGGGCGTGGTGGCGATGGAACGGTCCCCCCGTGCTGTCGGGCCTCACTCTACGGAAGCCCACCGACAGATCCACCGATTAAACGAACAGGGCCCCGACCGGCGAACCGATCAGGGCCCTGCTGTGGCGGAGGATAGGGGATTTGAACCCCTGAGGGCGTTAACCCAACCCGCGTTCCAGGCGAGCGCCATAGGCCACTAGGCGAATCCTCCGTGGAGCAGCATAGCGGGTGCCAGGGGGCCGATGCCAAACCGGCCCCCTCGGCAGGCGTCCTACCTGCTATTTCTTCAGAGCCGCCAGGACCTTGCGGACCTGTGATTCGGCGGCGGCCTGCATGGCGGCGCGGTCGAAGCCGCGCATGGTCGAGACCTCGATCTCCACCTTCACCGAGATATTGCTGTCGTGCGCCCCGACGACGTAGCTGTAGTCGTTGGGGATGGAACTGTAGGTCTGCTCCTTGGTGGCGTAGTACGCCTCCGCGCCGATGCCGCTGACCGGGCCGTTCTCGTAGCCCTTGCCGGTGGTCCTGGTGTCGTAGCCCTTCCAGCGGGAGTAGTCCGATTCGGTCCCTCCGCTGGTCTTGAACTCCACCTCCAGCGACAGGCTCGCCTCGTTGCCGGTGCGGCCCGACTCCTTGTTCTTGGCATCGCAGTCGTAGGAGCCGCCGCCGATGTACTCCGACGGACCGCGCTCGGTGTGCGTGGTGGTCTCGCGGGTGCTGGACCACTGGTTCAGCACGGTGAGATCGACCAGGTCGCAGGCGTTCTTGCCGTCCTGGAACTGGTAGTCGCCCGCCCACTCGGAGGAGTCGGGGGCGAACGGGTTGCTCGGGCCGTCGTCGTCACCGCTGTTGGCGACGGCGACCAGGCCGACGACCAGCACCGCGACCACCGCGACGGCTCCGCCGATGATCCACCACACCGCCTTGTTGCCCGAGGACGGCGGCCGCGGCGGCGCGCCCCACTGCTGCTGCGGCGGCATCGGCGCGTACGGCTGCGGCTGCGCGTAGTAGTTCGGCGGCGGCTGATTCGGCGGCGCGGCGTTCGCGTAGGGGTTGGCCTGCTGATACGGGCCGGACTGATACGGCTGCGGCGGCGCGGTGTAGGCGCCGCCGATGTCGCCGCGCAGGATCGTCGGATCCGCCTGCGCCGGTGGCGGAGCGTCGGTGCCCGGCCGTTCCCACCAGTGCACGGTGGGATCGGACGGCGGTATGCCTCCCTCAGGAGGTGGTGTGTTCGGACCGGTCACGCGACAAACCCCTACTTCCGAGTCGCGGGGAGTCCCCCCTCGTCGTATTCGCCACGATCGTAGCCAGCCCCGCGCGCGCACGGGCATCCACTGACCTGCGCTTCGCTGCCTACACTGAGCAATCGGGCCGCCCCGGCGCGGTTGTCGTCGAACGATATGAGGTGGAACACGTCGTGGGCACCGCGCGAACGCCACGGTCGAGATGGGTCGAGGAAGGCCTGTCGGTGCTGGCCGAATCCGGCGTCGACGCGGTGCGGGTGGAGGTGCTGGCCAAGCGGATCGGCGTCACCAAGGGCGGGTTCTACGGGTACTTCGCCGATCGCGACGCGCTGCTGACCGAACTGCTCGACGAATGGGAACGCGAGGCCGTCGACCAGGTGCTCGAGCGGGTCGAACCCGTGAGCGCGGACCCGAAGGCCAAGGCGCGCCTGGCCGCCGTGCTCACCTTCAGCAGCGACCGGCTGCTGCCGATCGACCTCGCCATCCGCGCCTGGGCCCGTCGCGACGACGCCGTCGCACAGCGGCTGCGCCGGGTCGACAACGCGCGAATAGCCTTGCTGCGCGAGACGATCGGCGTGTTCTTCTCCGATCCCGACGAGGTGGAGGCGCGCAGTCTGCTCGCCTTCTGCGCGGTGATCGGCGGGCACTTCCTGGCCGCCGACCACGAGGGCCGCAGCAGACTCGATGTGCTCGCCCGAGCCGCCGACGTGCTCTTCGATCCCCCCGATCGCTAGACCGCGCGGGAACCGCTACACTGGCCGACGGATCCCGCGCGGCGCGCATCCTGTGAACTCCCCCAGGGCCGGAAGGCAGCAAGGGTCAACGGGCTCTGCCGGGTGCGCGGGGTCCCCTTATTTTTCGGGGACCCCCGCCGGATCGTCCGCCACCGCACCTTCGCAGCGTGCGAGCCCGATCCGGCTCCGGATACCCCACCGATTCCGAGCAAACGCCGGGTAACGTTGCGGGTGTCGGCACGCACAGCGTGCACCCCCACCTTGCTGCTTCGAAAGGCTGCCCAGGATGCCCCGGCAAACGCAGATCGGTTTGATGAGCCACGCGGAACTCGTGTCCGAGCACGAGTCCCAGACCGCGAATTACGCGACGCTCAAGACCGAGAAGCTCACGCTGGACCTCACCCGAGGTAAGCCCTCGCCGGAGCAACTCGATTTATCCGCGTCCCTGCTCTCCCTGCCGGGCGACGGCGACTTCCGCGACGCGGCGGGCACCGACTGCCGCAACTACGGCGGACTCGACGGCCTGCCGGAACTGCGCGCCATCTTCGGCGAGCTGCTCGGCATCCCGGTCGAGCAGCTGATCGCGGGCAACAACGCCAGCCTCGAGCTCATGCACGACAACATCGTCTTCGCGATGCTCTACGGCACGCCCGACTCGCCGCGCCGCTGGGCCGCCGAGGAGACGATCAAGTGGCTGTGTCCGGCCCCCGGCTACGACCGCCACTTCGCGATCACCGAGGCCCTCGGCATCGAGATGATCACCGTCCCGATGAACAACGACGGCCCCGACACCGGCGCCATCGCGACGCTGCTGGCGAACGATCCGCAGATCAAGGGTCTGTGGGCGGTGCCCAACTACGCCAACCCGACCGGCGCGGTGTTCTCCGAAGAGGTTGTCCGCGAACTCGTTTCGATGAAGGCGGCCGCGCCCGACTTCCGGCTGTTCTGGGACAACGCGTACGCGGTGCACCCGCTCACCGACACCGCGGCGCCGGTGCTCGACGTACTCGGCATGGCCGCGGCGGCGGGCAACCCGAACCGGCCGCTGGTCTTCGCCTCCACCTCCAAGATCACCTTCGCCGGCGCGGGCGTGAGCTTCTTCGGCGCGTCCAAGGCGAACCTGGACTGGTACCTGAGCCACGCCTCGAAGAAGAGCATCGGCCCCGACAAGCTCAACCAGCTGCGCCACCTGCGCTTCTTCACCGACGCCGAGGGCGTGCGCGAGCACATGCAGAAGCACCGCAGGCTGCTCGAGCCGAAGTTCGCGCTGGTGCGCCGGATCCTCGAGGACCGCCTCGGCGCCTCCAAGGTGGCGTCCTGGACCGAGCCCAAGGGCGGTTACTTCATCAGCCTCGACGTGCTCGAAGGCACCGCGTCCCGGGTGATCGCGCTGGCCAAGGACGCGGGCATCGCCCTCACCGCGGCGGGCTCGGCGTTCCCGTACCGCAATGACCCCGAGGACAAGAACATCCGCATCGCCCCCTCCTTCCCGCAGCTGCCGGAGCTGGAGAAGGCGATGGACGGGCTGGCCACCTGCGTGCTGCTGGCCGCCACCGAGAAGCTGCTCGAGCAGCACTGAGCCGACGGCCGGGCGCGCGGTCCGCGCGCCCGGCCCCCGGTCAGCGGGGTTTGTGGGCCAGCACGCCGAACATGGTCACCGAGATGTGCACGTCACCGCGGTCGGCGCCGGCCTGCAGGTCGGCCACCAGCTGATCGCGTTCGGCCGGCGTGATCACCCCGCGCAGCACCGCCAGCCCGGCGATCCGGCTGACCAGGGCGCCCGCGCCCACGCTGCGGTCCTGGACCAGCGCGTGCGAGCCGATCTCGTCGACGACCAGCCCGGCGCCGCTGAGCAGACCGGGCAGCCTGCGCCCGGACAGTGGATTCGTGGTCGAGGAGATCAGCGTCTCGATGACCGCGCGCACCACCCGCGGGTCGCCGGGGTGCACGATCGCGGTCGCCCAGTCGCTGTCGACCACGACGACGCGGCCACCCGGCCGCAGGACGCGCGCGAGTTCGGTCGCCGCCCTGGCCGGCGCGGTGAGGTGCTGGAACACCCGTTCGCAGAGCACCGCGTCGAAGCTGTCGTTGCCGAAGGGCAGGCCGTAGGCGTCCCCGGTGGCGAAGCTCGCCGTCGAGCCGCGTTCGCTCGCGCGCCGCTGGGCCGAGGCGATCAGGTGGGGATCGGGTTCGACGCCGACGGCGGTCCCGGTGGGGCCGACGGCGTCGGCGAAGGCGAACACCTCCGATCCGGTGCCGGAGCCGATGTCGAGCGCGCTCTCCCCGGGCTGGAGAGCCAGCGCGTCGTGACTCCAGGCGCGTAGCCTGCGCATCCCGGGCTGGGTGACCTCCAGGTCGTGGGCGTCGATCAGTTGGTCCTGGCCCGCTTGATCGAAGCGGTCAGGGCGAGGGGTGTAGTCGGTCATACCTACCGCCATCGTCGGAGCTGTAGTCCTCGGGAGCATGGATCCAGAGGCTACGTGAAATGTGTCACGATGAATGTATGACTCGTACGCTGTGTCTGGCGCAGGAAGCCGAGGCCGACGAACTTCTCAGCACCGATGATTTCGCATTGCTGCTGGGAATGCTGCTCGATCAGCAGTACCCGATGGAGCACGCGTTTCGCGGGCCGCGCAAACTCGCCGAGCGAATGGGTGGATTCGACCTGCGCCGGATCGCCGAAGCCGACCCGGCCGAATTCGAGGAACTCGCCGCCACCCCGCCCGCCATCCACCGCTACGGCCGGTCGATGGCCCGCCGCGCCCAGGCGCTGGCCCAGTACGTGATCGAGCATTACGACGGCGTACCAGCGAATATCTGGACCGCGGGCGACCCCGACGGCAAGGAAGTACTGCGCAGGTTGCAGGACCTGCCCGGCTTCGGGGCGCAGAAGGCCAAGATCTTCCTCGCCCTGCTCGGCAAGCAACGTGACGTACGTCCCACCGGCTGGCGAAAAGCGGCCGGAAACTATGGCGACGAGGGCTCGCGGCGTTCGGTCGCCGACGTCGTCGACGCCGAAACCCTCGCCGAAGTACGGGAATTCAAGAAGCAGGCCAAAGCCGCCGCGAAGTCCGCTCCGTGAATTCCTAGTTACGATCTGCGTGCGTTTTTCCCTCGTCAGCGAACCGCGTCTGCTCGAAGCTTGCTTCTCGAACAAGCTCGACAAACACGATGAGGGATTGGCAGTTCTATGAAGATGAGGAAGCTCGCCGTGGTCGCGGCGCTCCTGACCCTGGCGACCGGTGTCGCCGCGGGCACCTCCGTCGCGGCTCCGGCCCAGGAGACCGGTGCGCCCATCAACTTCTCCGCGCAGGAAGTGAACGGCACCTCGGTGATCACCACCGACGCCGGTTCGCTGGTCGTGGAAGAGGGCGCCTTCAAGGTCAAGGCGGCCGACGGCACCACCGTCGCGGCCACCCCGCTCTCGTTCCGCCTCGACGATTTCGAGCTGCCCATCGCGGCCGACATCTCCGGCAACAAGGCGGTGCTCACCCCGCAGCTGGACCCGGCCAAGGCCGTGTACAAGCCGGTCGCCCTGCCGTTCGAGGACAAGGCGCCGTTCAAGACCGAATACGACCGTGAGGTCGCGGCCTGGAGCCGGCTGACCTCCACCATCTCCACCGGTGCCGCGGTGGGCACCCTCGTCGGTGGCCTGGCCGGCGGCGCCGTCGGTTGCGTCCTGGGCGGCATCGTCGGCGCGACCGTCGCCTCGGCCACCATCATCGGCCTGTTCGGCCCGTTCCTGCCCGCCGCCGCGGTGGGTTGCATCGGTGGCATCCTGGCGATCGGTGCCCTGGGCACCCTGGCCGGTCAGATCTTCATCACCGCGCCCGTGGCGATCGGTGCGGCCATCCAGTACTTCACCACCATCAACGCTCCCTTCACCCCTCCGGCGAAGTAGCAACCCCTGACGCAGCGCCCCATCCGGTTTCCGGGTGGGGCGCTTCGCGCTACCGGGGCAGTCCCGTGACCTGGGCAAACGCTGTGCGGCGCGACACAATCCGCCGGTTCGGCTTGGATGGGTCCGGATTAGGTGTTAACTTGATTGTTATGTCCGGCAACCACCTCTGCGCCCAGCGGGTCACCTACGTGACCGCCGCTCTGGGCTTGCGGTTGCCGTTGACGCGTGAACTTTGTCGTTCCTGATGCCGCAGCTGGGCCGTCTCCGGCTCGCCAGCTGCCACGCCAGACGTGTCGGCAATTCCGTTGGGACAACGGGATTTCAGCAAGGAACTTCATATGTCTACTCCCATCATCGATCGCCCCGTCACCCGGGCGGGCGCCGGTCGTCCTCGGGTCTCCCGCCCCGTCGTCGCCCCTGAGCTGCGCCGCAGCGACAACCCGGCCGCCGCCGTGCTGCGCACCGCCGCCTCCGGTCCGGTCTCACGCGACAATGCCGCGCGGGCAACGGGTCTGAGCATCGCCACCGTGAATCGCCAAGTGGCGTCGCTGCTTTCGGCCGGGCTGCTGCGTGAGCGGCCCGACCTGACCGCGGCGGGCGCCGTCGGGCGCCCCCGGGTGCCGTTCGAGATCGACCACGACGCCTACCTGACCCTGGGCATCCACATCGGCGCGGCCGCCACCAAGATCGTCGCCGCCGACCTGCGCGGGCGCATCCTCGGCGGGCTGGCCATCGCCACCCCGCAGACCGGGCAGGAGTTCGCCGTCACCACCGTCGCGCGCAGTGCCAAGGCGTTCCTGCAGCGCTGGCACCGCCGCACCCCGCTGTGGGCCGGTGTCGCCATCGGTGGCCGCGTCGACCCGCAGACCGGCGTGGTCGACCACCCCAAGCTGGAATGGAAGGGCGCGCCGATCGGGCAGGTGCTCGGCGACGTGCTGGAACTGCCGGTGTCGGTCGCGCCGCACGTCGAGGCGATGGCCGCCTCGGAGCTGCTGCTGCCGACCTTCGACGCGCGCAGGCCCGAGCCCGACACCGAACTGCCCGCCACCCAGAACGGCAGCAGCCTGTACTTCTACGTCCGTGAGACCGCGGGCATCGCCGTCACCCTCGACGGCCGGGTGCACACGCCCAACAACGGCCCCGGTTCCATCGCGCACCTGCCGACCGGCTCGGACGTGCAGTGCACCTGCGGCCGACGTGGCTGCTTGGAAGTGACCGTCGGCGACCGGGCCTTGCAGGCCAGGGCGGTCGGCCGCGGCATCATCCCGGCGCACAACGGCACCGCGGGCACCACCATCGCCGACCTCTACCGCGCGGCCGAGTCGGGTTCGGCCGGCGCGCGCGAACTGCTGGCGGAGCGGGCGACCATGCTCGGCCAGACGGTGGCGCTGGTCCGCGACATGCTCAACCCCGACCGGGTGGTCCTGGGCGGCCAGGCCTTCACCGGCTACCGCCCCGCGCTCCCGCACGTCGCCAGGGCCTTCACCCAGAGCACCCAGCTCCCGCCCACCGACATCCGCATCAGCGGTTTCGGCGGCAAGGTCCAGGAGTTCGCCGCCGTGGTCACCTCCCTGAGCGCCCTCTACGCCGACCCGCTGACGGCCATCCGCCGCGCCGGGTAAGAACCGGTCGCCCGCCGACACCAATGGTGCATGAGCTCTTCGCTGATGCATCGGGCCGCCGCCGATGGCGCGCTGTCTGCCGAGGTCAGGCGATGGCGGAGCCGCTGGCTGGTGGTGTCGGGATTTCCGCCACCACTGGCCGCGGCCGTCGTCGCCGATCCCGGCATCGACCTGCACGCCCTGCTCGAGCTGGTCGACCGCGGCTGCCCACCGGAGCTGGCGGTGCGTATCGTGGCGCCGCTGCCGACGGTGGAGCCGGTACGGTGAGCACTGTGCACCCCGCGACCTCCGGCGTGGCGCGTCCCCAGGCCGACGAACAGTGGCAGGCCGACCTCACCGACGACGGCCCGGCGGGTCGGCACGCGCTCGCCCGGCTGCGCGAGGTGCTGCTGCGGGCGACCCGGCACCAGGTCTGGCGGTTGCGTGACCTGCTGCCCGGGGCGAGTGCGGGCGAACTGGAGGATCTGGCGCAGCAGTGCGCCGACGACGCCGCGCTCGACGTCCTGCGCAAGCTGCCCACGTTCGAGGGCCGCAGCCGCTTCACCACCTGGGCCTACAAGTTCGGCGTGCATCACGCGGGTGTCGCCGTGCGCAGGCAGGCGTGGCGGCACCGCGAGATTCCGCTGCCGGACGCCGTGGCCCTGGCCGCCGACCGAGCACCCACCCCGGACGCGGTGCTCGCCGGCGCCGAGCTGGCCCGTGCGGTCGAGTCGGCGATCGCCCGCGACCTCACCCCGCACCAGCGCTACATCCTGCTGGCGCTGGTGGTCGAGCAGGTGCCGATCGACGTGCTGGCCGAGCGGCTCGGCAGCACGCGCAACGCCCTGTACAAGACACTGCACGACGCCAGGAAACGCTTGCGCGCCAGCCTGATCGACCACGGCCATCTCGACATCAGTCCCGATCGGAGCACCCGATGACCGATCCGCACGCTGAGACGATCGCGAGCCTGGTGGCCGACACCAGCCCGTACCTGTCCTGCGACGAGTGCTTCGCGCGCCTCGACGAATACGTCGAAAGCGTCTGCGCCGACCCGCGATACGACGACCTCGCCATGCGCACCCACCTGGCGGGCTGCGGGGCGTGCGCGGAGGAAGCGCGCACACTGCGGGAACTGATCGAGCTCCCGGGGTAAGAACCGCTCCGCCGCGGACACCAACAGGGCGACCCGTTCCGGGTCGGCACCCGGTTTCCGCGAAGGAGAAACAGATGACCGTGCACCCCGATCGAACCCATGCCCCCGTCACCACCGACCCCGGCTACCAGGCGTTCTGGGCACTGCGGCTGGGCTTCGGCCTCCTGCCGATCCTGTTCGGGCTGGACAAGTTCGCGAACATCCTCACCGACGACTGGACCCGCTACCTGGCCCCGTTCGTCGACGACCTCGTCCCTGGCGACGCGCAGACGGCGATGGGCATCGTCGGCGTGATCGAGATCGTCGCGGGCATCGCGGTTCTCGTGTTCCCGCGCCTGGGCGCGCCCCTGGTCGCGGCCTGGCTCGGCGGCATCATCGTGAACCTGCTGATCGTCGGCGGCTACGGCGATATCGCCCTGCGCGACTTCGGATTGCTGGCCGCGGCGCTGGTACTGACCCGCCTGGCCTGGGCCTACCCGACCGGGCTGCCCACCAGGAGCAGCTGAGATCCGTGCCGCCGCGTCGATACCGAAGCGGCGGCACCGGATTCGTCAGCGGGGGTTGAAGGCGCCTTCCAGTGCCGTGATGAAGAACGGGAACTGGGCGGCGAAGCGGTGCAGGTTGCGATCACGGTCGTAGCCGGCGAACCAGTACAGGCCGGGCTGGGAGTCGGCCGAGGGATCCATGTCGCGGAAGGCGCGGATCCAGTTGTCGGCCCGGCCGCTGATCACCGTGTACGGCAGGGCGCGGGAGAACACCGTCTCCTGGTCGATCGGCGCGATCCGTTCGCGCGCCACCGAATCCAGGCCACGCTGCATGGCGCGCACCCGGCCCGCGACATTGTCGCCGAGGGTGGTCCTGGTGGGCAGGTAGTTGGGCAGCAGCACCGCGGCCACACCGGCCAGGGCGATCGCGACACCGACCAGGGCGTGGCCGGTGGTCAGCGCGAGCGCGACGGTGGCGATCACGCCGAGCACGATCAGGGCGCCACCGATCCAGCGCGGCAGCGCGCGCTGCTTCGGATCGGCGAAGGCACCGGTCGCGACGGCATCGGCCACCATCGCGGCGCGGACAGGTTCGAGCTGCATCCGGCCCGGCGCGCGGAGCTCGCGCACGGCGACGGTGTCGGTGCCCTCGGGTAGCAGCATGTCGTAGACGGTGCGCTCGTAGTCGCGCAGCTGGTCGTCGGGGGCGTTGACCCGGCTGATCCGCCAGTCGTCCTCGCCGCGCGCGTTCACCGGGGTGATCCACAGGTAGCGGCGCACGGCCAGGTCGACGACGGTCGCGGCGATGTCGACCGGGTCGACGTGCTCGTCCAGCAGCAGACCGGCCTCGCCGGGCAGGACCCCGTCGGGCGAGACGAAGTCCACCCGGCCGCCCTGCTGGACCAGCGGCTCGAACGTCTCGGTACCCGCGGTCGCCGCGGCGGCGCGCTTGCGGGCCAGCAGCACGTAGCCGACCATGGCCGCCAGCGCCACCAACAGCGCGCCGAACGCGGCGAGCACCGGCGTGGTGAAGGCGAAGAAGTTGTCCGAATCGCCGCCACGCACATCGGCGTTGGCGGGGACGGTGCCGGGCGGCAGCTGCAGGGTGAGATCGATCGCGTCGCCCTTGCGGATGTCGCGCTGGCTCAGATACAGCACGCCGTCGGGTTCGGTGTGCACGTCGGCGCACGGCTTGGCGCTGCCCGCCGGGCCGAGCTTGCAGTCCACGATGCCCATTTGATAGCTGGGGCTGATCACCGAGACGTCCAGCTCGGCGATGTCGGCGTTGACCACGCCGAGCCAGTGGAACACCTGGGTGCCCGGCATGTCGGAGACGGTGTTGTGCACCGCGTAGGTGAACTTGGATTCGCCCGGCTTCGCCTCGACGACGAACTGGTCGTTCACCGTGGTCGCGGTGCCAGCGCCGCTCGCGGTGACATCGGTGACCTTGAAGACGCGTTCGACATCGTCGCCGACCTTGAGACGCAGCGGCAGCGACATCGTGAAATTGCCGTCGGCGGGCACCCCGACGGTCTCGGTGACCTCGAGCACACCGTCTTCGGTGAGGGTGAGATCGGCGGTGATCGTCACGCCGTCGGGCGCGGGCTCCGTGTGGGCAACCGGCGCGGCCGCGAGCAAGCCCACCGAAGCGAGCAGCAGCGCGCCTGCGGCGCCCCCCCGAAAAGTCAGCATGGCTGCTTACTCTAGACAGCTTGCTATTCTGCGTCAGCGGCTGTCGGCGACTCACGAGACGAGGGGGTACGGGGGCGTGACTCAACCACCGTACGGTTATGGCCCGGTCGGTCCAGGTGGGCGACCGGTTCCGCCGCCCCCTGGCTATGGACAGCACCCGGGGTATCGTCCGCAGCCCGGATACGGTCAGCCCGGATATCCACAGCCGCAGGGTTATCCACAGGGTTACTCGCCCCGGCAGGGCTACGGCCCGCCGTCCGGCTACCGCCCGCCGCCGATGCCCTACGGTCCGCCCGGCAGGCCGACCCCACCGCCGCGCAAACGCCGTGGCGGCGTCACCTCGCTGCTGCTCGTCATCGTCTTCCTGGTCGTCGGTGGCCTGGTGAAATTCGCCGTCAACACCGGAATCGACGTCGGCATCGGCGCCATCGGCCCGAAGCCGAGCACCACCTACACGCCCCAGCCCGGCACCGCGCCCGCCGCGACCGCGGACAACCCGCTGCTCACCACCGCCAACGGCACCCTGGTCCCGGCGTCCTGCGACTACGCGCCGTGGAGCACCCAGGTCGAGAAGGCGCGCGCGTTCTTCGAATCCGCCGCCCGCTGCCTGGAGGCGGCGTGGAAGCCGGTGCTGACGGCCAACAACCTGCCGTTCGAGTCGCCGACACTGAGCATCACCGCGAGCACGGCGGGAATCACCACCCCGTGCACCGGCTCCACCAGCAATTTCGCCGCGTTCTACTGCGCGGCGAACAAGACCATCTACATGCCCATCAGCCAGCTGCAGACCGACCAGTTCCGCGACAACTGGGTGGTGTACCTGTCGGTGTTCGCGCACGAGTACGGCCACCACGTGCAGGCCCAGTCCGGGATCCTGCGCAAGGCCAACAGCGAACGCGTCGACGCGGGCGCGCGCTCGCCCAAGGGCCTCGAGCTCTCGCGCCGAGTCGAATTGCAGGCCAACTGTTTCGACGGCATGTTCATCGCGTCCTCGAAGGGCGGCGGCTCGCTGAGCGCGGCCCAGGTCACCGTGGCCACCAAGGACTCCTACGGACGCGGCGACGGACCGGGTGACATGCGTGATCACGGGACGTCCGAGCACGGTGGGCAGTGGTTCGAGTCGGGACTCGAACACAATCGCACCAACCAGTGCAACACCTTCACGGCTCCGGCCGGCGAAGTGAGTTGAGCGTTTCCGGAAAGACGTGATGTATCCACCCCAGCCGCCATACGGCAATCCGATGCCGCCCTATGGGCAGCCGATGCCGTCGCCGTATCCGTATGGGCAGCAGGCGCCCTCGCCATACGGCCGGCCCGCCTACGGGCGGCCGCTGCCGCCGCCGTACGGGTACGCGCCGCAGGGATACCGGCCGCCGCCGCGCCGGGGTGGTGGCGGGTTCGGTGCCCTGCTCACCGTGCTGACGGTGTGCGGAATCGTGGGCGCGCTGCTGACCGCCGCGGTGACGCTGTCGGACCAGACCGCGCGCGACAACACCGCGGCCACCACCACACCCAGCTTCACCTACAGCTCGAATTCCGCCGCGCCGACCACGAATTCGGCGCCGGCCAGCTCGACCACCCCGCGGACCTCGGCACGCACCACCGCGCCGACCACCACGAAACCCGCGGGGCCGCAACCGGTGATCGCGCTCGGGCAGCATCCGCTGTTCGGCGACAACACCGCCTACCTGCCCAACATGGACTGCGACCTGCCGCGCTGGTCGACCGACGCGGCGACCGCCAAGGCGTTCTTCGCCGCGGCCCAGGTGTGCCTGGACCAGATGTGGCGGACCAACCTCGCCAAGGCGAACCTGCCGTTCCGCAGTCCGGGCCTGGTCGTGGCGGTGAACCCGTCCGAGCTGTCCTCGCCGTGCGGCGGTTCCAGCAGCGACGCCTTCTATTGCAGCGCGTCCAGCACGATCTACATGTCGACCGCGGGTCTGGTGCTGAACAACACGCCGTACCCGCCGATGGAAGCGCTGTCGGTCTACGCCCACGAATACGGCCACCACGTGCAGGGACTCACCGGGCTGCTGCAGGCGTCGTCGAACCAGCGCCGCGAACAGGGCGCCATGTCGACGGGCGGGCTGGAGACCTCACGCCGGATGGAGTTGCAGGCCAGCTGCTTCGGCGGAATGTATGTCGGCTCGGCGGAAGCCGGCGGTTCGTGGACCTCGCAGGAGGGCTACGCCGCGGTCAAGCACAACTACAACCGCGGTGACGGCAACGGCCGCCACCGCGATCACGGCACTCCCGAGCACAACGGCAACTGGTACAACCAGGGCTACTCGAAGAACCGCAACTTCGAGTGCAACACCTGGCTGGCCCCGGCCGACGAGGTCAGCTAGCGGTCAGTGCCCGCCGTAGTGGCCCTCGCCGAACCGGCGGGGCGAACTGCCGTGCACGCCTTCGGCATACGCGGTCTCGGCGTGCAGGGCGAAGTCGATGCCCGCGGTCTCGTCCTCCTTGCTGACCCGGAACCCGATGACCTTGTCGATGCCTTTGCCGAGCGCGAACGACACCCCGAACGCGTAGGCCGCGACCACGAGCACGCCCACCAGCTGCTTGCCGAGCTGGGCGAATCCGCCGCCGTAGAACAGGCCGTTCACGCCGCCGGTCATCACCTCGGTGGCGAGCAGGCCGATCAGGATCGTGCCGACGATGCCGCCGACGAAGTGCACGCCCACCACGTCGAGGGAATCGTCGTAGCCCGCCTTGTGCTTCCAGCCGACGGCGAACGAGCACACGATGCCCGCGGCCAGACCGACCACCACCGCGCCGAGGGTGTTGATCACGCCGCAGGACGGGGTGATCGCGACCAGGCCGGCCACCGCGCCCGAGGCGGCGCCGAAGGTGGTGGGCCTGCCGTCGCGGACCTGCTCCACGATCAGCCAGCCCAGCATGCCGAGACTGCCCGCGACCAGCGTGTTCAGGAAGACCGCCGCCGCGGTACCGGTGGCGCCGAGCGCCGAACCGGCATTGAAACCGAACCAGCCGAACCACAGCAGGCCCGCGCCGAGCAGCACGAACGGCAGGTTGTGCGGACGCATCGCGTCGATGTTGAAGCCGATGCGCGGACCGAGCACCAGTGCCAGCGCCAGCGCCGAAGCGCCCGAGGCGATCTCGACGACCAGGCCGCCCGCGTAGTCGAGCGTGCCGAAACCGAGCAGCCAGCCGTCCGGACCCCACACCCAGTGCGCGATCGGCGCGTACACCGCCAGCGTCCACAGCGGGACGAAGACCATCCAGCCGGAGAACTTGGCGCGGTCGGCGATCGCGCCGGAGACCAGGGCCGCGGTGAGAATCGCGAAGGTCAGCTGAAAGGTGACGAACAGCAGCTCGGGAATGGTGCCGCGGACCGAATCGGGATTGATCCCGGCCAGGCCGACGTGCTCGAGATTGCCGATCAGGCCGCCGCCCGCGTCGTCACCGAAGGCCAGGCTGTACCCGGCGACCAGCCAGACCACCGTCACCAGCGGAATGGCGATGAAGCTCATCATCAGCATGTTCAGCACGCCGGTGGAGCGCACCATGCCGCCGTAGAAGACGGCCAGCGCCGGCGTCATCAGCAGCACCATGGCGGTGGCCGCTAGTAGCCAGGCGGTGGCCGCAGGGTCGATCGTTGCGGGCACGGGTAACTCCTCTTGCGTGAATGCGTTGCAAGGAAATTACCGAATGCTCACCGCATGTGCCGAGGTCGGGCGGGTTTCAGCCGCGACTTTCCTTCGCAAGGGCCCTGGATCCGCGCCGCCCGGGAACCGGCAGTTCCTCGCCGTCGGCGAGCCATTCGGCCGTCACCAGCCAGCGCCGCTGGGCGTGCGCGTCGGCCACGTCGAAGAAGACCCGGCGGCCCCGGTCGTCGCGCAGGTCGCGCGCGAGCGCCGCCCAGCTCGGTGCCCTGCCGCGGGTGGCGGTGTGCTCGGCGACGAAACCGGCGACCAGCTTGCCGATCATGTTCACCGGCTTCTGCGAGACCCGGTTGCCGTACTTGGTGGTGTGCCAGCGCCGGGCCGGGCACAGCGAGCCGGGGTTGGCGTTCGAGGCGATCCAGCCCGCGCGCTGGGCCCGCTCGATCAGCCAAAGGTGCTTGACCGCCGAGGGCGCGATCTCGCCGACGCGATCGGCGATGAGCTGGGAGACCTCGGCGTCGGCCAGGATGTCGCGCCGGGTGGGGCCGATGTCGTGTTCGGACCAGTGCGCGGCGGCGAGCCGGGCCAGGATGCGCCCGAATTCGTCGATGCTGCGCTGGGCGCGCCTGCCGAGGCGCTCGATCCGCTCGGCCTCGCGGCGCATCTCGTTCTGCGCGGTGAGGGTGCGGATGGCCGCCATGGTCGGGACCTGGCCGCGTTCGAGCAGCTGGAGGATGGCGGCGGCGGTCGCCGGATCAGCGGCGGCGGCGACGGGCAGCGAATCTCGCTTGATGTCGAAGTCCTGGGGACTGATCGCCCGGCTCAGCAGACCGACCGCGGCGTGGTCGCCGGCGAAATCGGTGTGGGCGAGCCAAGCGGCTGCGATGTCATCACACGACAGCACGGTGAAACGTTCCTCCGGTCGGCGGTGGGGGAGCGATACGGTGCGTGAAGGTTGTGCCCCGGTCGGGATGAGGGACCGGCCGGGGTCACCAACCTGATGAAGGTTTGGCCACCGAAGTTGCCGATATCCACGGTAGCCAGCCGCTTGCGCCGATGTCATCACGATTCATTGTTTCGTTACCTCCTAAAACTGGCCCGCAACCGGGGTTCGAGTCCGTATTTCCGCCGCAACCAGGATCGTTGGTGCGGACTCGTCCCCATTCGCTTGTGCTCAACACTCGATAGCTCGCCTGTTGCGCCTGGTCGATGGGCTTTATCGGGTCTCTCCCGACCCGAGTTCGAACTGTGATTCATGTCACGTTTGGGCGCTGATGTTCCGGCGATGCGATCACGCGTCGGCCGCTCATCGAGATGTCGGAGTCCGGCGGTAGCCTGTGGGCCGTGGCTCTGTACCGGAAATATCGACCGGCGACATTCGCTGAGGTAGTGGGTCAGGAGCATGTCACCGACCCGCTGAGTACCGCGCTGGACACCGGACGGATCAGCCATGCGTATCTGTTCTCCGGACCGCGCGGCTGCGGCAAGACCTCGTCCGCCCGCATTCTCGCGCGCTCGCTGAACTGCGTCGAAGGCCCGACCTCGCGGCCGTGTGGCGTCTGCGCCTCGTGCGTGGCGCTCGGGCCGGGCGGCGCCGGCAATCTCGACGTCATCGAGCTCGACGCGGCCAGTCACGGTGGTGTCGACGACACCCGCGAGCTGCGCGATCGCGCGTTCTACGCGCCCGCCGAATCGCGCTACCGGGTGTTCATCGTCGACGAGGCGCACATGGTCACCACTGCCGGCTTCAACGCGCTGCTCAAGATCGTCGAGGAGCCGCCTGCCCACCTGATCTTCATCTTCGCCACCACCGAGCCGGACAAGGTGCTGCCGACCATCCGCTCGCGCACGCACCACTATCCGTTCCGGCTGCTGCCGCCCGCCACCATGCGCGGCCTGCTCGGCAAGATCTGCGAGCAGGAGCACGTGCCGGTGGAGGAGGCGGTGTATCCGCTGGTCATCCGGGCCGGTGGCGGCTCCCCGCGCGACAGTCTGAGCGTGCTCGACCAGCTGCTGGCCGGCGCCGGGCCCGAGGGCGTCACCTATCCGCGCGCGGTCTCGCTGCTCGGCGTCACCGATGTGGCCCTGATCGACGACGCGATCGACGCGCTGGCCGCCGACGACGGCGCCGCGCTGTTCGGCACCGTCGACAGCGTGATGGAAGCGGGGCACGACCCCCGCCGTTTCGCCGTCGACCTGCTCGAGCGCCTGCGCGACCTGATCCTGCTGCGCGCCGTTCCCGACGCCGCCGAGCGCGGCCTGGTCTCCGGTCCGGGCGACGCCATCGAGCGCATGCGTGACCAGGCCGAACGCCTCGGCCCCGCCACCCTCACCCGCTACGCCGAACTCCTGCACGAAGGCCTCGGCGAAATGCGCGGCGCCACCGCCCCGCGCCTGCTCCTCGAAGTCGTCTGCGCGCGCATGCTCCTGCCCTCGGTTTCCGATGCCGAGTCCGCGACCCTGCAGCGCCTGGAACGCCTGGAGCGCGGCTTCGCCGGCGGCGCCGTCCCCCCGCCCCCCGCCCGCCCCGGCCCCGCCGCGGGCGAAGCTCGAGGTGAACGCCCATCCGCCCCGTCCCCCGCCCCGCGGGCGGCGAGAACCGCCGCCGCGGCGCCGAACTACTGGCCGCCGCCCGCGCCGAAAAGGAAGCGGCCGCAGGAGGTTCCACCGCGCCGGCGGCCCGGCCCGGCGGCCCAGGGCCCGCAATCCAGGAGCCTGCGCACCAGCCGTCGGCGGCTGCCGGCGCGAGCCAGGCGGTGGCCTCCGCCGGTGCGAACCCAACGGCTGGGGCCGCGCCGGCGGACCAGAACCAGTCACCCGTGGGTGCGGGCGAGGGTCGGCCACCTGCGGGTACGCCCGCTCAGGCGCCGACCGGCGCCGCGTCCGCCGTAACGACGCAGGGCGGCCTCCCGGTCGGCGGCGAGCGTGAACGCGCGCAGGTGCCGCCGGTCGATGGTGCTTCGGCGGGTCAGCCGTTCACCACGCAGCCTGCGGAGGAAGTCGGTGCTGGGCGTCGTCCAGCCGGCACACCGCTGTCCGGCGAGTCGAGCGCGCAATCGTCGACCGCCGCCCCGCTTTCGGAAAACGCTGGCGCCCAGCCTTCTTCGACGGTCAGCGGGTCGATGGCACAAACCAGCCCCGCCCCCTCGACCGGCCCGGATTCGTCCGCGGCGCGTGGGCTCGAGACGGGTCGCCCCAGCGCCGAGCAGCAAGTTCGCGAAGCGGAAGGCGTAGCGCACCAGGACGATTCGCCCTCGCGCACCGCCTATCCCAGCCAGGAGCTCGCGCCGGACCAGTCGATGCCCGCCACCACGCAGCCCGCATCGGGGCAATCGGGCACCGCGCACCAGGCGTCTTCGCCGCAGGGCGCGGACTCGATCACCACGCAGCCCGCATCGGGGCAATCGGGCGCCGCGCACCAGGCGTCTTCGCCGCAGGGCGCGGACTCGATCACCACGCAGCCCGCATCGGGGCAATCGGGCGCCGCGCAGCAGCCGTCTTCGCCGCAGGGCGCGGACTCGATCACCACGCAGCCCGCATCGGGGCAATCGGGCGCCGCGCAGCAGCCGTCTTCGCCGCAGGGCGCGGACTCGATGCAGTCGCCCTCGCCGCAGGGTATGGACCCGCGGCAGCCGTCCTCGGTGCAGAGCGCAGACTCGATGCCGTCGCCCTCGGCGCAGGGTGCGGACCCGCGGCAGTCGTCTTCGCCGCAGGCCGCAGACCCGCGGCAGCCCTTCTCGGCGCAGCAGGACGTTGCGCAGGAGCCGGCCGCATCGGCTGCCGCTCAGGCTTCGGCGCAGCAGGATGGCGCGCTGCATCGGGCCGACGCACCGCAGCAGTCGGCCGCGTCGCAGTCGCAGTCTTCGGCGCAGCACGCATCTGGGGTGCCGGAGGCGAGTGAGCTGGAGTCGCGGCGTGCGGCAGCAGCCCAGGACTCGGGGGCGCAGCAGCGGGAACCGCAGGATTCCGAGCCGCGGCGGGCGTTCGCTCCGGAGCAGGCGGCGGCCGCGCAGCCTGCGGCTGACGCGCCTGGGCAGCCGCAGTTCCGGCGGCCGAGTGCGGTGGCGCGGGAGGCGGTTCCCGTCGAGGAGCAGGCTGTCGTCGAACCGCAGGTGGCGGCGGCCGCGCAGGGTGGTGACGCGTCCGGTGAGGATCTCGTCGCGCTGGTCGATGGGGCGTGGGCGGAGATCAAGGGGAAGGTGCGGGAGTTCGGGCCCACCTTGCAGGCGTTGTTGTCGGGGGCGGCGGTGTCGCGGGCCGAGGGCAATGTCGTGGTGTTCGCGCACCAGAGCCCGCCGTTGGCGCAGCGGCTGTCCGATCCGCGCAATATCGAGGCGGTGCGGTCGGCGGTGCGCGCGGTGCTCGGGCGTGAGCTGGATGTGCGCTGGGAGACCGGTGCGCCCGCGCCGCGGCCGACGCAGGCGGCCAAGCCCGCGGGCGGTGCCGCCCGGGGTGGAGCGCCAGGGGAGGCCAAGCCGGCGGGCAGGCCGAAGTTCTCCCGGCCGAGTCAGGCCAACGGAAATCCGGGCCGTCCGGCGGGCCAGGCCAGGTCCGGCTCCGACGACGATATTCCGCCGCCCGATTTCCCCGACCTACCCGACGACCCCGGTCCCGACGAGGGCTACGGCCCGGATTCGGGCCGGTCGGGTGGCGATTCCGCGCGGGCGGAGGTGGTGCTCGGCCCGCCGACGCCGGAGGAAGAGCAAGAGATGCTGGCCGCCGCCGCGGTGCCGGTCGCTCCCGGCGATCGGCAGGACCCGGACGAGGTCGCTCTCGCGTTGCTGCGCGAGGAGCTCGGAGCGAAGAGTCTGGATGGTTGACAGCCACCCGTCAGACCACGTTAAGTTAACGGGAGTTCGCACACCACGGTAGTATGAACGGGTGGCCGGGAACACCGGATGGGCATGGTTCTATGCTCCGCTGGTGCTTGCCGGGATTTGTACGGCGTCGAGACGATCGGTCGTGGCGTTCGTGCGGCCACCGCACCCCAAGGAAGGAAACACTCCGATATGACCACAGAGGCCTACATCTACGAGGCCATCCGCACTCCGCGCGGCCGCGGCAAGAAGAACGGCTCGCTGCACTCGGTCAAGCCGATCGATCTGACTGTTGGTCTGATCCAGGAGCTGCGTGGCCGCTTCCCCAACCTCGACGAGGACCAGATCTCGGACCTGATCCTGGGTGTCGTCACCCCGGTCGGTGACCAGGGCATGGACATCGCCCGCGTCGCCGTCACCACCGCGGGTCTGCCCGACACCGTCGGCGGCTTCCAGCTCAACCGCTTCTGTGCCTCCGGCCTCGAGGCCGTGAACCTGGCTGCGCAGAAGGTGCGCTCCGGCTTCGACGACCTCGTCATCGCCGGTGGTGTCGAGTCCATGTCGCGCGTGCCGATGGGCTCCGACGGCGGCGCCTGGGCGCTGGACCCGGCCACCAACTACGACGGCTACTTCGTGCCGCAGGGCATCTCGGCCGACCTGATCGCCACCATCGAGGGCTTCTCCCGCGATGACGTCGACGCCTACGCGGTGCGTTCGCAGGAGCTGGCCGCCAAGGCCACCACCGGCGGCTACTTCGCCAAGTCGATCGTCCCGGTCAAGGACATCAACGGCCTGGTCGTGCTGGACAACGACGAGCACATGCGTCCCGGCACCACCGCCGCCGACCTGAGCAAGCTGAACCCCTCCTTCGCCGGCATCGGTGAGCTGGGTGGCTTCGACGCGGTCGCGCTGCAGAAGTACACCTACATCGAGAAGATCAACCACGTCCACCACGGTGGCAACAGCTCGGGCATCGTCGACGGCGCCGCCCTGGTGCTGATCGGCTCCGAGGAGGCGGGCAAGAACTCGGGTCTGACCCCGAAGGCCCGCATCGTCTCGACCGCCACCTCCGGCGCCGACTCGACCATCATGCTGACCGGCCCCACCCCGGCCGCGAAGAAGGCACTGGACCGCGCCGGTCTGACGATCGAGGACATGGACCTCGTCGAGATCAACGAGGCGTTCGCCTCCGTGGTGCTGAAGTTCCAGAAGGACCTCAACGTCCCGGACGAGAAGCTGAACGTCAACGGCGGCGCGATCGCGATGGGCCACCCGCTGGGTGCCACCGGCGCGATGATCACCGGCACCGTGGTCGACGAGCTGGAGCGCCGCAACGCGCGCTACGGCCTGGTCACCCTGTGCATCGGCGGCGGCATGGGTGTCGCCACCATCATCGAGCGCGTCTGATCCCCGGCCGAAACTTCTCATAGGAGAGAACGAAAAACTATGACTGACAACATCATCGGCTGGGAGAAGGACGCCGACGGCGTGGTCGTCCTCACGATCGACGACCCCAGCCAGGGCGCCAACACCATGAACGACGCGTACATCTCCTCGATGGCCGCGACCGTGGACCGCCTGGAGGCGGAGAAGGACGACATCGCCGGTGTCGTCATCACCTCCGGCAAGAAGACCTTCTTCGCCGGCGGCGACCTGAAGAACATGCTCAAGGTCGGCCCGAACGACGCGGCCGAGGTCGTCAAGATGCTCGAGGGCGTCAAGGCCCCGCTGCGTCGCCTCGAGCAGCTCGGCAAGCCGGTCGTGGCCGCCATCAACGGCGCCGCCCTCGGCGGTGGCCTGGAGATCGCGCTGGCGACCCACTACCGCGTCGCGGCCGACGTCAAGGGTTCGGCCATCGGCCTGCCCGAGGTCTCCCTGGGCCTGCTGCCCGGTGGCGGCGGCGTGACCCGCACCGTGCGCATGCTCGGTCTGCAGGGCGCGCTGATGCAGGTGCTGCTGCAGGGTCAGCGTCACCGCGTCACCAAGGCCAAGGAAATCGGCCTGATCGACGAGGTCGTGTCCTCGGTCGAGGAGCTGCTGCCCGCCGCCAAGGCGTGGATCGCGGCCAACCCCGAGGCGGCCCAGCCGTGGGACAAGAAGGGCTTCAAGATCCCCGGCGGCACCCCGTCCACCCCGGCCTTTGCGGCGAACCTGCCCGCGTTCCCGGCCAACCTGCGCAAGCAGATCAAGGGCACCAACATGCCCGCTCCGCGCGCCATCATGGCCGCGGCGGTTGAGGGCGCGCAGGTCGACATCGACAACGCGCTGACCATCGAGGGCCGTTACTTCACGAGCCTGCTGACCGGTCCGGTCGCGAAGAACATGATCCAGGCGTTCTTCTTCGACCTGAACCACATCAACGGTGGCGGTTCGCGTCCGAAGGACGTGCCCAAGCGTGAGATCAAGAAGATCGGCGTCGTCGGCGCGGGCATGATGGGCGCGGGCATCGCCTACGTCTCGGCCAAGGCCGGTTACGAGGTCGTCCTCAAGGACGTCGAGCTCGCCAACGCCCAGAAGGGCAAGGCGTACTCGGAGGCCATCGAGGCCAAGGCCCTCTCCCGTGGCAAGACCACCCAGGAGAAGTCCGACGCGCTGCTGGCTCGCATCACCCCGACCGCGGACGCCGCCGACTTCAAGGGCGTCGACTTCGTGATCGAGGCCGTGTTCGAGAACCCCGAGCTCAAGAACAAGGTCTTCCAGGAGATCGAGGACATCGTCGACGCCGACGCGCTGCTCGGCTCGAACACCTCGACCCTGCCGATCACCCTGCTGGCCGACGGTGTGAAGCGCTCCGAGGACTTCATCGGTATCCACTTCTTCTCCCCCGTGGACAAGATGCCGCTGGTGGAGATCATCAAGGGCGAGAAGACCTCCGACGAGGCGCTGGCCCGGGTGTACGACTACACCCTCGCCATCAAGAAGACCCCGATCGTCGTCAACGACAGCCGTGGCTTCTTCACCTCGCGCGTGATCGGTACCTTCATCAACGAGGCCATCTCGATGGTCGCCGAGGGTGTCGACCCCTCGACCGTTGAGCAGGCCGGTCTGCAGGCGGGCTACCCGGCCGCGCCGCTGAAGCTCAGCGACGAGCTGAACTTCACCACCATGCAGAAGATCTACAAGGAGACCGCCGAGGCCATCATCGCGGCCGGTGGCGAGCTCAACGCCGCCTCCGCGAAGACCGCCGAGGTCCTCGACACCCTGGTCGGCAAGTACGACCGCAAGGGTAAGGCGGGCGGCGCCGGCTTCTACGACTACGTCGACGGCAAGGCCACCGGCCTGTGGGACGAGCTGCGCTCGCTCTACAACTCCAGCCGTGAGCTCCCGGAGGGTGTCACCTTCCAGGACCTCAAGGACCGGATGATGTTCGCCGAGGCCATCGAGACCCAGAAGTGCTTCGACGAAGGCGTGCTCACCAGCACCGCCGACGCGAACATCGGCTCGATCTTCGGCATCGGCTTCCCGGCCTGGACCGGTGGCGTGCACCAGTTCATCGTCGGTTACCCGGGCGGCCAGGAGGCCTTCGTGGCCCGTGCCGACGAGCTGGCCAAGAAGTTCGGCCCGCGCTTCGAGGTTCCGGCCTCCCTGCGCAAGTAAGCGGTACCCGGCTCCGGCCGGTTCGGAAGCCCGTCACCGTCTCGGTGGCGGGCTTCCGCCGTTGCCGGCTGGTCAGCGGAAGGCGATGGCGCCGAGGATGTCGGCGTGGCGATAGCCGAGATACTTGTTCACCAGCGCTGTATCGACCGCCGCGGTCGCCGTCACCATGGTGATCACGACGAACTGGTCCTGCGCACCAGCTTTCCACTTGCCCGTCGCGTAGTTCTCGATCCGTGAGCCAGGGCGCGCCTTCAGATCCGTGTCGTCGATCTCGGCCGCGGCGGTCGTGGCGGTAGCGGCGTCGGGCATCGCCAGGATGAACTGGAGGAATCGCACACCGCCCGCTTCGGCGGACAGTTCCAGCTCGGCGGCGTACCGGCAGCCGAGTCCGGCGAGTTTTCCGCTCTGGTCGATGGGGTCGCACCACACACCACCACGAGCCAGCCCGCCGATCGTGTGGGTGGCGGCGGACCGAGCGGTGCGATCTCCTGCGGATACGAGCTGACCTCCGCCGCATCCGTCGGCTGCCCCCACGGCAACGGATCCCTCATCGGAGACGTCATCGATGCTTCCCCCGTCGTCGGCCCTTCCGAGCCGTGAGCTCCCCCGAGCACACCCCGCCGACTCTACCCACTGCGGCTTCGGCCCCGAATCACCCATAGGTCACCACGAGTGGCGCGTGGTCGGAGAGGCGCTCCTCGGGTGATGGTTCCTTGTCCACGACGACGGCCGTGGCCAGGCGGGCGAGCTTCGGTGTCGCGAGCTGGTGATCCACTCGCCAGCCCACATCCTTGACGAACGACCGGCCCGCCCAGCTCCACCAGGTGAGCGGCCCCGGCCGATCGCCGTGCACCCGCCGCACCACGTCGACGAGCCTGCGGGTGCCCAGCACCGTACTGAACCACTCGCGGTCGGCGGGCAGGAAGCCGTCCATCGTCCGGGCGGCCCGCCAATTGGTCACGTCGTGCTGCGTGTGGGCGATGTTCAGGTCGCCGACGAGGAGGAACTCGCGTCCCGCGTCGAGCGCAGCGAGCCGGTTCCGCCGCAGTTCCCGGGCGAACGCCGCGAGAAACCGGTGCTTGCGCTCGTATTTGAGACCGCCGTCGGGCTGTTCGCGCATCGATCCCGGACGCTGCAGATGCGCGGGTAGTCCGCCCTTCGGGAGATAGAGGCAGGCCACCGTCACCGCGCGGTCGGCCAGATCGACCTCGAGGTAGCGGCCTTGCGTGGCGAACTCGCCGAGTCCGCGGGCCCTGGGCGGATGGGTCACCCACGTCCGTACCGCGGCGGCGGGAACTCTCGTCAGCACGGCCACCCCGTTCCGGCCTGCCACGGAACCGACGTCGACAGCCGCCGAGTAGCCCGGGAACGATCCCACTTCCGAGGCGGGACAACGCAGTTCCTGCAGCGCGACGACATCGGCCGACCGAGCGCGCAGCCAGGTGTCGAACCCACGCCGCCGGGCCGCGCGAATCCCGTTGACATTGAACGTGGCGACAGTGAACGGATCGACGACCGGCGAACTCATGCGCAACACTGTGCCCGAACCGCTCACCTCCCGGCGGGCCGGGGACCGCCCGTGCGCCGCCGAACTGCGGTGTCGGCCAACCGTGGCCGCCACAGCGCCGAATCTCCACCCGATGGATGCGATATCGCGCTAGCTTGGATATGTGCGGATTTTCGGGTACTCGCCCGATAGGTCGCACGCCGACCGATACGCCGGTGACGCCGATTCGATGTGTGAGGTGGTCACATGGATCCGCAGCAGACGGGCATTGCGAATACGCAACGCCAGCAGGCTCCCGGCGAGGTCGACGAGACGGTGGTCGCCGAGCTCGAGGCGATGGGGCTGACCGGCGCCAAGGAGATCGGGCGCGGCGGATTCGGCGTGGTCTATCGGTGTCTGCAACCCGCGCTGGACCGGGTGGTCGCGGTGAAGGTGCTGTCCTCGGAGATCGACCAGGAGAGCCGGGAGCGTTTCCTGCGCGAGGAACAGGCCATGGGCAGGCTGTCCGGGCACCCGAATATCGTCGACATCCTGCAGGTCGACGTCACCGCGACGGGCCTGCCGCTGATCGTGATGCCCTACTGTTCGCGTGGTTCGCTGGAGCGGCTGATCCACGATCGCGGGCCGCTGACCTGGGCCGACACCCTGCGCGCCGGGGTGAAGCTGGCGGCGGCGATCGAGTCGGCGCACCGGGCCGGCATCCTGCACCGCGATGTGAAACCGGCGAACGTGCTGATCAGCGGCTACGGCGAACCGCAGCTCACCGACTTCGGCATCGCCCGGATTCCCGGCGGCTTCCAGACGTCGAGCAGCCTGATCACCGGCTCGCCCGCGTTCACCGCGCCCGAGGTGCTCAAAGGGCATGAACCGACCGTGCGGTCCGATATCTACGGGCTGGGCGCGACGCTGTTCGCCCTGCTGACCGGGCACGCCGCATTCGAACGGCAGGCGGGGGAGAAGGTGGTCGCCCAGTTCCTGCGGATCACCACCCAGCCGGTGCCCGACCTGCGGGCCCAGGACATCCCCGACGACGTCGCCGCGGTGATCGAACAGGCCATGTCGCCGGATCCGGAGGACCGTCCGGCCTCGGCGTACGAGTTCGGCGAGATGCTGCGGGAGGTGCAGCGCGCGCACGGGCAGATGCCCGACGAGATGGCCCTGCTCGACACCGCCGAGGCCGAGGTCGACGCGGGGACGCCCGAGGCGCTCAAGGCCGTCACCGCGCGTCGCAGCTGGCCGCTCACCCTGCAACCGGCCGGCGCCTCGGTGCCGGTGCGGACCGGCGGTACCGGCGGCACCCTGCCGCCGACGGCGGCCACCAAGTTCCGACCGCCGACGCCGGCGCGCGCGCCGTTCCCGCGTCAGCGCCTGCTCGATGTGCTGCGGGCGGGCGGCAACCGCAGGCTGGCCCTGGTGCACGCGCCCGCGGGGTTCGGCAAGAGCACGGTCGCCGCGCAGTGGCGGGCCGATCTGGTCTCCCGCGATATCCCGGTCGCCTGGCTGGGGATCGATCAGGACGACGACAGCGAGGTCTGGTTCCTGGCCCACCTGCTCGAAGCCATCCGGCGGGTGCGGCCCGACGTGGGCGCCGGCCTGGAACAGGTGCTGGAGGAACGGCCTGGCGACGGGTCGGCCTTCGTGATCGCCACCCTCATCGACGAAATCCACGCGAGCGGCCACAGCGTGGTGGTCGTCGTCGACGACTGGCACCGGGTGAGCGATCCGGGCGTGCACCGCGCGATGGCCACGCTGCTCGACAACGGCTGTCACCATGTGCGCTTCGTGGTGACCAGCCGGGACCAGGCGGGCCTGCCGATCAGCCGCCTGCGGGTACGCGACGAGCTGGTCGAGCTCGGTGCGGCCGAACTGCGGCTCACCGAGGCCGAGACCCGCCAGATCCTGGTGGAACGCAACGGGTTCGCGCTCACCGACGAGCAGGTCGAGCAGATCCACACCGCCACCGAGGGCTGGCCCGCCGCGATCCAGCTGGTGAGCCTGACCCTGCGCGGCAAGACCGACCCGATCCAGCTGCTGAGTTCGCTCGCCGAGGGCGGGCACGGCATGCGCGAGTACCTGGCCGAGAACGTCCTCGACAGCATCGCGCCCGAGCTGCTGGAATTCCTGATGGCCATCTCGGTGGTGGAGCGGGTCAACGGCTCGCTGGCGACACTGCTGGCCGACGTCCCCGACGGCGCGGCGCTGCTGGAACAGGCCGAGCAGCGCGAACTGTTCCTGCACCGGATCGAGCACGACCCCGAGTGGTACCGGATGCAGCCTCTGTTCGCCGAGCATCTGCGGGCAAGGCTCGAGCGGGTGCATCCCGGACGTTCGAAGGTGCTGCACCGCAAGGCCGCTCGCTGGTACGCCGAGCATCAGCTGCTGCGCAAGTCGGTCGACCACGCGCTGGCCGCGACCGATCTCAAGCTCGCCGCCGACCTGCTGGAGAGCGGCGGCATGGACCTGATCGACCGCTCCCGGCTGGCGACGCTGCTCGGCAGCGTCTCGAAACTGCCGGTGCAGCAGGTGACCTCGCGCTCCAAGCTGCTGATGGCGGTGGCCAGGGCCAATATGAACCTGCAGCAGACCGGCACCGCCCGCTCGGCGCTCGGCCGGTTGTCCAACCTGCTCGCGCGCAGTGGCGGTGAGGCCGAACTGGCCGAACAGCGGTGCGCGGCCACGGTTCTCGATGCCGCCGACCGGGTGGCGCACGACGACACCGCCGAGGTGGCGAGCAGGCTGGAGGCGTGTCTCGAGCAGCCGGACGACCTGCCCACCTGGGTCGTCTCGACCGCCGCCAACCTGATGTCGTTCGTGCGGCTGTGCGAGTTCGACTTCGACGGCGTGATCCAGATGCAGGACTGGGCCGCCGACTATCACGTGCGCTCCAAGGACCCGCTCGGCCCGGTCTTCGGGCTGTGCGCGCGCGGCGACGCGGCCTACGAGCAGCTCGACATCGCCACCGCCACCGAGTGTTTCGAACTGGCCTACGAGACCGCGCGCGACCGGGCCGGCCCCCGCTCCGATGCCGCCAGGGTGGCCGCCGCGCTGCTGGGCGAGGTGGCCTACCGCCGGGGCGATCTCGACCAGGCCGACCGGCTGCTCGACGAGAGCCACGAGCTGGTCACCCGGGTGGGACCGGTCGACTTCCTGGTGGCCACCTTCGTGATCGGGGCCAGGGTCAAGGCCGCGCTCAGCGACAACTACACGGCGGCGGCCCGGCTCGACGAGGGCGCGCGGGTGGCGGCGGAGAACGGCCTGGCCCGGCTCGACGCGCACGTGCGAGCCGAACGGTCCCGGCTGGGTCTGCCCGCGGGCGACGCCGAGCGTTTCGCCGCCGACGTCTCGGGCAACGGCAGCCGCCGCAAGTCCGGTGCGGCCGTGCTCATCGCGGAGGCGCGCGAATACGCCGAGATCAGGGCCCTGCTGACCGAGCAGCGGCTGCGCGCCGACGACCGAGCGGCGCGCCACGCCAGAGTGCTCTACGCGCGCCTGCTCGACCAGGAACGACCCCGCGCGGAACTGGACGCCACGCTGCTGCTGGCCGAATGCCTGGCCGCGGCGGGCTGGGTCGGCGAGGCGACCGGCCTGGTGCTGCCGGTGCTGCGGACCTGCGCCGACCTGGGCTGGACCAGGCCGCTGCTGGACGCGGGGCCCGGCGTGGTCGGGCTGCTGCACGTGCTGCGCACCCAGTCGCACGACGGCAAGCCGCATCCACTGCTGAACGAGGTGCCGGGACACTTCCTCGACGAACTGCTGGGCTGAGCGCCCGGGTGCGCCGGAGCGCGCCCGGGACTCACCGCGAACCTACGGCTGCCACCACGGGCGCAGCGGCACCGTCCAGGCGTTGTCCGAACCCAGCTTCACGCCGAGCACGTGATGCAGCTGCACCACATTGCGCTGGAACCCCAGCCTGCACCCGGCCATGTACAGGCCCCACACCTTGGCGGTGCCCTCGCCGACCTCGGCGACGCAGGCGTCCCAGTTCTCGACCAGGTTCTTGCACCATTCGTGCAGGGTCAGCGCGTAGTGCTCGCGCAGGTTCTCCTCGTGCAGCACCTCGAGCCCGATGTTCTGGATCTCGGAGATGATGCGGCCCGAGCCGATCAGCTCGCCGTCGGGGAACACGTAGCGGTCGATGAAGTCGCCGGCCTTGGTGGTGCGGGTGTTGTCCGGCCGGGTGATGCAGTGGTTGAGGAACAGGCCGCCGTCGCGCAGCTTGTCCTTGATGTAGCCGAAGTAGAACGGGTAGTTGTGGACGCCGATGTGTTCGGTGAGCCCGATCGAGGACACCGCGTCGAACTCGCCCTCGGGGATGTCGCGATAGTCGCTGTGGCGCACCTCGGCCAGCTCGCTCAGGCCCTCCTCGGCGATCTTCTGCTGCGCCCAGGCGGCCTGCTCGGCCGACAGCGTCGCGCCGATGACCTTGACCCCGCGCCGCGCCGCGTAACGGACCATGCCGCCCCAGCCGCAGCCGATGTCGAGCAGCCGGTCGCCCTCCTTCAGCCGCAGCTTCTCGAAGATCAGCCGGTACTTGTTCTCCTGGGCCTGCTCCAGCGTCCAGTCCGGGTCGCCGTAGACCGCACAGGTGTAGGTCATCGACGGGCCGAGGACGTACTCGTAGAAGGTGTTGGAGACGTCGTAGTGGTGGTGGATCGCCTCGGCGTCGCGGGTCTTGGAGTGGCGTAGGCCCTCCAGCGCGATCCGGCGCCAGCGCGGCAGGGTCTCCTGCGGCGGCGGCGCGATCGGCTTGAGCCGCTCCCAGCCCAGCGAGCGCGCGATGGTGACCAGCGACAACGCCGAGGGCCGGTGGAACTTCATGGCCTGCATGGCCTTCAAGATGTCGTACGGGTCGCCCGGGTGCACGCCCTCGGCGACCATATCGCCGGCGATGTAGGCCCGCGCCATCCCCAGGTCGCCGGGAGCCGAGGCCAGGTAGTTGATGCCGCGTGGGTTCTTGATGTCGAGGCGGAAGGGCGAGTTCTCCGGCCCGGTACCGCTGCCGTCGTAGGCGGTCAGGCGGATGGGGATGTCACCGTCGATGAGGGTTTCGAACACTTCGGCAATGCTGAGCCGGTTCCCCAGCTCGGCGAATACCTCGGATCGGTCCTTGAATGTCGTCACTTGCGTTGCACCGCCTTCGAATACAGAGTCAGCAGTCGTTGGTCCGGGTCGTAACGGTTCTTCAGTTCGGTGTAGGTGGCGCCGCCGTAGAGCTCGGCGAACTCGTCCTCGGCGTAGTAGGCGTCCGAGTACAGCGACTTGTGCCCGTCGAGTTCGGACACGACCTGTTCGATCGCGCGGTTGGCCGCTCCTTCCGGCGCTCCGGCCACGGTCGGGACGGCGGACCAGAATCCGACGTTGACGTAGGTACGTCCCGGCTCGAGCGGGTACAGCGGCCACGGGCGATCGCCGGTGGGCGCGCCCGCGGTCTCACGCAACCGCAACGGGCACAACCAGATCGGTTCGATCGGTATTTCCTTCAGGAACCATTCGACGAAGTCGGCGGTGCGGCCCACCGGTACCTCGATGTCCTGGACGACCCGCTCCTGCGGCGGATTGCCCTTGCGGGCCTCCATCCGGTCGCCGAAGTGGTACTTGCGGTCGAGGGCGACCAGCTTCCAGTAGAAGCTGCTGCGCCGCAGCGACTTCGGCCAGAACCGGCGGATCTTGGGGTTCTGCGTGCCGAAGGCGCGGGAGCACCAGAACCAGTCGGTGTCCCAGCGCCACAGGTAGTCGTGGATGGTCAGCCGGTCGCGCTCGACGCCGTCGGCGTGCTGCAACGAGCGGTAGTAGATGTCCATCCCGGTGTAGTCGCTCACCGGGCCCGGTTCGTCGGTCTGCCTGCCCAGGGTCAGGTAGCTCTCGGTCGCGGTGAAGACCACGCCGTCGAGATAGTCGACCTGTTCGCCCTGGTAGCTGCGCTCGGTGACGATGCGTTCCAGTTCGGCTTCCAGCGCGCGCAGATCGTGGAAGCGCACGTGGCGCAGGGCGACGAAGGGCTTGACCGGCTCCAGCTCGATCTTCAGCCGGACGGTGTAGCCCAGGGTGCCGTAGGAGTTGGGGAAGCCCCGGAACAGATCAGCGCCCTCGCCGGTGGGCTTGATCGTGATGATCTCGCCGGAGCCGGTCAGCACGTCCATTTCCAGCACGGATTCGTGCGGCAGGCCGCTGCGGAACGAGCTCGACTCGATGCCGAGGCCGGTGACCGCGCCGCCGAGGGTGATGGTCTTGAGCTGCGGAACCACCAGCGGGGCCAGCCCGTAGGGCAGGGTCGCCGCCACCAGTTCCTCGTAGGTGGTCATCCCGGCGACGTCGGCGGTCCTGGCCACCGGGTCCACCGCGATCACCCGCCCCAGGCCGGAGACGTCCAGGCCGGGGGCGTTGCTGGCCGCCCTGGCCCGGAACAGGTTGGAGGTCTTCTTGGCCAAGCGCACGACAGCACCGGGCGGGATGGCGCGATAGCTTGCCAGCAGTCGCTCCACACCCTCCCGGTGCGCGGCGTATCCAGACTCGCGTGCGGCCGGTTCGTGGCCGGCCCTACCCAAAAGACTCACTGCCACCCGTTCGACGCTAGTACGACGGTGCCCGCCGAGCCACCGGATAGTCCTACGCCACGACGAAATGTCACGCACATGTTTCCCTTTTCGCCCAACCTGGTCGGGCGATCCGGAAAGCGGCAGGGCAGGATGTAACCCGGTCGAGATATCGCACCCCGACAAGGAGTCAACAGTGGGACAGGTCAGCGCCAGCAGTTCGATCGTCGTCGCCGCGGATCCGCAGCGCGCCCTCGAAGCGATCGGTGACTACGAGACGGTCCGTCCGCGCATCCTCTCCTCGCACTACCGCGACTACAAGGTCGTCGAGGGCGGCAAGGGCGCGGGCACCGTGGTGGAGTGGACGCTGCAGGCCACCGAGAAGCGCTCGCGCAACGTGCGCGCCGAGGTCACGGTGTCGGATTCGATCCTCACCGAGCGCGACGCCAACTCCTCGATGGTCAACACCTGGACCGTCACCCCGGACGGCGCCGGTTCGCAGGTCACCCTGCGCACCACCTGGACCGGTGCGGGCGGCATCTCCGGCATCTTCGAGGGCATCTTCGCCCCGCTCGGCCTGAAGAAGATCCAGGCCGAGGTGCTGGGCAACCTTCAGCGCGAACTGGCCTGACCGGGCCGGAATTGCCGTCGAGGGCCGTACCGCGTGGATCGCGGTACGGCCCTCGACGCGTTCTACTCCGATTTGCCGATGTCGAAGAGGTTGCCCTCCGGGTCGGCCAGGGTGATCCACTGCTGGCCGTACTCGTCGAAGTCGCCGATGTGCTTGGCGCCCAGGCTGATCGCGCGCTCGGCGTAGTCGCGCCATTCGGCGGAGGCGAAATCCAGGTGCACGGTGTTCTTGCCCGGCGTCTTGTCCGGGACCTGGATGAACATGAGCACCGGCAGCGTGCCCGCGGTCTTGCCGACGGTGGCGAAGAACGCCGAGGCCTCCGGGTCGACGGGGCGGTCGAGCAGCTGGGCGTAGAACTGCGCCAGCGCGCTCGCGTCGTGGCAATCGAACGTGACGTTGCCGAGGGCCAGGGTCATCGGTTTTCTCCTTCGGTGATGGGCCAGCACACTTCGGTGCGGTAGTCGGCCGGGTTGTCGGTGAGGTCGGGTCCGACGAGATAGCGCTCGCGGACCGGTTCGCCGGGTGCGAGGGTGTCGTGCTCGGCGACGTGGCTGCCGAGCGCGCCGTAGGTGCGGTCGAAGTCCTCGAACGCGCCGGTGTGCACCGCGATGGCGAAGCGCTGCGCGCCGAATTCGGTGATCCCGAGTCCGGCGGGTGGAACGAGAGCCGCACCGGGCGGCAGCGGGACGTACGCGGTGACCGCGCCCGCGGCCTCGGTGAAGAACTCGGTCGAATAGGTCGCGCCCGCGACGCCGGCCGGGGTGGTTCCGGTGGCGAGCAGGCTGGTGTACAGCCGCTCGAAGGCGGTGCCGCACCAGTCGGCGATGGCGGTGCGGTCGACGACCTCGGTGAGCGTGAGCGCGGTGAACGCCGGTTCGACCCGGTAGTCGACCCGCAGCGGCGGCGCGGGCGCGGTGAGCAGCGCGCGCAGCGAGGCCACCACCTCGCGGGTGCGCTGCAACTCGGCCTCCATCCGGGCCAGGTGGGCGCGCAGGGTGGCGTCGCGGTCGGCCGGGTCGGCGGCGGCGAGCACGGTGCGGATCTCGGGCAGCGGCATGTCGAGATCGCGCAGCCTGCGGATCAGGTGCGCGCGTTCCACCTGGTCGGTGGCGTAGCGCCGGTATCCGGTGCCTGCGTCCACCGCGACCGGTTCGAGCAGGTCGATCTCGTGGTAGTAGCGCAGGGTCTTGACACTCAGGTGCGTGAGGCGGGCGAACTCGCCGATCGCCACGGTGGCTGTCATACGAACCAGCCAACACCCTCCAGCGGGAGGAGAGTCAACAACTCACGCGGGTGCCAGCACGAAGGCGGCCATCAGCGGCCAGTCGTTCTCGCGCCACCACGAGTAGCCGAACCAGACGCCCGGGACGATCTCGCGGATCTCGTCGTACACCTGCGGCGTCGGCGACGGCGCGTAGTTCAGCGCCCAGGTGGGGCCGCCGTCGAGGATGGACGGCGCCCGGTAGACGTCGGCCGGGAACGCCTCGATGCCGGCGCCGGTGACGCGGTTGGTGAGGGTGCCGCCGTCGGGGCCGGTGCGGAAGACCTTGCCGATCCACAGGGCCGCCGCCTGCGGCGCGAACTGCGGCGGGCGGGTCACCCAGCCGTTGGTGACGCCGGTCGGCACGGCGCCGTCGCGCGCGTCGCGGTAGATCTGGTCCTGCTGGGTGACGTTGCAGCGAAAACGCAGCGAATCCAAGGTCGCCGCGGAGTTGCCCGGGTCGACCACGCAGCCGCCGCCGTAGTCGGCGACCGCGGCGACGGGGTCGGCGTGCGCGGTGGCCGGGCCGATGATCAGCAGGCCGGCGGCCGTGGCGAGCAGGGACGCGCGGATGACACTCATCAGTTCTCCCTCGGTTTGCCGTACCAGGTCCCGACCCCGTCCGATCCTAGGCGGGGTGGTCGCGGCTGGATCGTTCGCGAGCAGGCAGCAACCAAGCTGTTACCGCGAAGGTCACGGATAACGACCCGGTCGGTATGCCTCGTGCGGGCACCGGGTGTGGGAGTATCCCGGCGGCGCGTGAGGACTACGCTTGACGCGGACGAACTTCTAGAGAGGACGTGCTGTGCAACCCGATGGTGGTCAGTTCGATATGCAGGCTCTGCTCGCGCAGGCTCAGCAGATGCAGCAGGCGGTGATGCAGGCGCAGGCCGAGCTCGCCGAGTCCGAAGTGCAGGGTCAGGCCGGCGGCGGTCTGGTCCAGGCCACCCTCAAGGTGAGCGGCGAGGTCCAGTCGCTGACGATCGACCCCAAGGTCGTCGACCCGTCCGATGTCGACGGGCTGCAGGACCTGGTGATCGGCGCGATCAACGACGCCATGGCCAACGCGCAGAAGCTGGCCGCCGAGCGTCTCGGCCCGCTCTCGCAGGGCCTCGGCGGCGGCTCGATGCCCGGTCTGCCTGATTTCTGATGTATGAGGGGCCGGTTCAGGATCTGATCGACGAGCTGGGCAAGCTTCCCGGCGTCGGTCCGAAGAGCGCACAGCGCATCGCCTTCCACCTGTTGCAGGTGGAGCCGCCGGAGATCGACCGGTTGCAGGCCGCATTGCAGAAGGTGCGCGACGGCGTGCAGTTCTGCGTGTCGTGCGGCACTGTCGCCGACGGCGAGCTGTGCCGGATCTGTGCCGACCCGCGCCGCGACCGCACGATGATCTGTGTGGTCGAGGAACCCAAGGACGTGCAGGCGATCGAGCGCACCCGTGAGTTCCGTGGTCGCTACCACGTGCTCGGCGGTGCGCTCGATCCGCTCAGCGGCGTTGGGCCCGACCAGCTGCGGATCCGGGAACTGCTGACCCGCATCGGCAACCAGGACGACGGCGTGGACGTGAGCGAGGTGATCATCGCGACCGACCCGAACACCGAGGGCGAGGCGACGGCCACCTACCTGGTACGCATGCTGCGCGATTTCCCCGGACTCACCGTCACCCGGCTGGCCTCGGGCCTGCCGATGGGTGGGGACTTGGAGTTCGCCGACGAGCTGACCCTGGGCCGCGCCCTGTCCGGCAGGCGCGCGCTCTAGAACTCCACCCGGGTCCAGCTCACCCCGGCGCCCGCGTCGGGGTTCTCGGTGGTCCAGTCCCAGATGATGCGGGCCACCTGCGCCGGATCCTCGACGGTGGTGCCGTAGTGCCGGTCGGGCGAGCCGTCGCGGTATTCCAGGGTGTAGGGGCCGCCCGGGTCGCGGTAGGTCTGGATGTAGCGCTGCTCGCCGCGCTCGACGATCAGGTACGGGTTGGGGTCGGCCAGCCCGGCCACCCAGCGGTGCGCCAGTTCCTCGGTGAGGTACGGGAATTCGCCCGCGCCGCCGTGCGTGACGGCGATCGGCACGTGCCCGGCGGGGTCGATCAGCCAGGACAGCTGCGGGTCGTAGACGGCGTACCCGCGCGGGGTGGCCAGGTCGAAGAGCAGCGTGCGGACGAAGCCGATCGCGTCGTACGGGGACGGGATGTAGAGGGTGGAGCCGTTCGCGCCGCCCACGGATTCGACACTGAGGAACGAGTCGTCCACGGGTAGTTCGGCGTTGCGCGCGTTCAGTTCGGTGGCGATCTCCACGATCGCCGCCGACTCGGGCTGACCTTCCTGGGCGGCCAGGTACGCGTCCACCTCGTCGACGGAGGTGGCGACGCCGGACGGCAAGAGGATGTGGTCGTAGCTCACCCGGTCAGCCTACGGGGCGGTCGGTTCGCGCTGGTCGGGCAGGCAGTGTTGCCTGCGGGTTTCGACTCGGTGCCCGTCGGGAAACTCCGGTTTCGTCAGCCCGCGCCGCGCCGGTGGGGTGTGGTCAACTACAAGCATGGGCATCAAGGTGTCACTCGAGCACCGGACCGCGTACTCCTTCGACCGTCTCGTCGAGGTGCATCCGCACGAGGTGCGGTTACGGCCCGCGCCGCATTCGCGCACCCCGATCGAGGCCTATTCGCTCGAGGTGACGCCCGCCGCGCACTTCGTGAACTGGCAGCAGGACGCCTTCGGCAATTTCGTTGCGCGGCTGGTGTTCCCGGAGCCGACCAGGGAGCTGTCGATCACCGTCGGGCTGATCGCCGACCTGGAGGTGGTCAACCCGTTCGACTTCTTCGTCGAGGACTACGCCGAGTACTACCCGTTCGCCTATCCCGCGGCGCTGGCCGCCGACCTCGAGCCGTATCTGCGTCCGGTCGACGAGGACGGGCCGGGCTCGGGGCCGGGGGAGGCGCTGCGCGACTGGGTGCGGGTGCATCGCGCGCAGGGGCGGCTGCGGTCCATCGACTACCTGGTGGAACTGAACTACGCCCTGCGCAACACCGTCGACTACACCGTGCGGATGGAACCGGGCGTGCAGACACCCGACCACACCCTGCGCACCCGGCTCGGTTCCTGCCGTGATTCGGCCTGGCTGCTCGTCGGGATCCTGCGGGAGCTGGGGCTGGCGGCGCGGTTCGTGTCCGGGTATCTGGTGCAGCTCACCTCGGACACCCCGTCACTGGACGGTCCGTCGGGGCCGAGCGCCGACTTCACCGACCTGCACGCCTGGACCGAGGTGTATCTGCCCGGCGCGGGCTGGATCGGCATGGACCCCACGTCCGGGCTGTTCGCCGGTGAGGGGCACATCCCGCTGGCGGCGACCCCGCACCCCGGCGCGGCCGCGCCGATCACCGGCGCCACCGGGATCACCGAGGCCACCCTCGATTTCACCAATGTGGTCCGCCGGGTCCACGAGGACCCGCGAGTCACCCTGCCCTACACCGACTCCCAGTGGGAGCGGATCACCGCCGCAGGCGCCGCGATCGACAAGCGGATGGCCGCCGCCGACGTGGGCCTCACCATGGGCGGCGAGCCCACCTTCGTCTCCATCGACGACCAGATGAGCCCCCAGTGGACCACCGACGCCGACGGCCCGCACAAACGCGAACGCGCCGTCGACCTGTCCGACCGCCTTCGCGCCATCTATGCCCCCACCGGCCTGGTCCAGTACCGCCAGGGCAAGTGGTACCCCGGAGAACCGTTGCCGCGCTGGGAGATCGCCATCGCCTGGCGCGCCGACGGCGAGCCGGTGTGGACCCGCCAGGACCTCCTCGCCGACCCGTGGTCGCCGGTGGACGGCGAGCCGCGTCCGGGCGGGGATGCCGCGCCGTCAGCCGATCCAGGCCAGGCTCGGCCCGAGACCGCAGCAGAGCCCGCGGCGTCGGCCACGCACGGTATCGCCGAGTCCACTCCAGCCGACCAACCCGCGCCCCAGGCGACGACATCGCGGCCGAACACTGCGGCAGCACGGTCCGTGGCTGTGCCGGCGCCGGGCGGGCATACGACTGAAGTCGCGCCGCACACTGCGGTAGCCGGGTCTGTGGCTGTGCCGACGGAGGGCGGGCAGACGACTGAAGTCGCGCCGCGCACTGCGACGGGTGGGTCTGCGGCCGCGCCGAGCGGCGAACCCGAGACGGTCGGCCGATCAACGGCTGCCACGCACGAGCCGGTGGCAGGCGAGGAGGTGGCGACGCAATCGCGCACCGAGGCGGTCGAGTCCTCGGCTATGCCGACGGCGGGCGAGCAGACGACGGAGTCGCAGCCGCAGAATGCCGCTGGGTCTGCGGGTGCGCCGGTGGTCGAATCGGCGGTGGCGGGTGCGGCGCGGCGCAGTGCGCAGGCGGCGGTGGAGGCGGCGGCATCGCTGGTCGCCCATATCGCGGGCGCGCTCGGCTTGCCGGATACGCAGGTGCGTCCGGCGTTCGAGGATCCGCTGGCCCGGTTGGCCGCCACAGTGACCGCGCCGGTCGGGGAGCCGCCGGTGGACGATCTCGATCCGGCGGCGGATTCGCCGGTGGCCCGGCGGACGCTGCTCGGGCGGCTCGACGAGGCCGTCAACGATCCGGCGGCCTTCGTGCTGCCCCTGCATCGGCGGGCCGACGGTGCGGGCTGGGCCAGCGCGGACTGGCAGCTGCGCCGCGGCCGGGACGACGGTGGGCCGGGGCGGATCGTGCTGGCCGACGGCGATTCGCCCGCGGGCCTGCGGCTTCCGCTGGGCTCCGTGTCCTGGCACACGCCTCCCGCGCCGCCGGAGGCCGATCCGCTGTTCCAGGGACCGCTGCGGGCGCCGCGCGAGGAACCGCCCGCGGAACTGGAACCGGCGGACTTCACCCCGACCACCGCGCTGGTCGCCGAGGTCAGGGCGGGCCGGTTGCATGTGTTCCTGCCGCCGCTGGCCGAACTCGACGACTTCCTCGACCTGGTCGCGAAGGTGGAGGCGGCGGCCGTCGCACTCGATCAGCCGGTGGTGCTGGAGGGCTACGCGCCGCCGAACGACCCACGGCTGCACACCTTCTCGGTGACCCCCGATCCCGGCGTCATCGAGGTCAACATCATGCCGACGGGCTCGTTCGCCGAGCAGGCCGACGTACTGAGCACCCTGTACGCCCAGGCCAGGCTGGCCCGGCTGAGCACCGAGTCGTTCGAGGTGGACGGCACGCACGGCGGCACCGGCGGTGGCAACCACATCACCCTGGGCGGGGTGACGCCCGCGCGCTCGCCGCTGCTGCGCAGGCCGGATCTGCTGGTGTCGATGCTGACCTACTGGCAGCGTCATCCGGCGCTGTCGTACCTGTTCGCGGGCCGGTTCGTCGGCCCGACCTCGCAGGCGCCCCGAGCCGACGAGGGCCGCGAGGACGCGCTGTACGAACTCGAGATCGCCTTCGCCGAGATCGCCCGCCTCACCGCCGAGCAGACCGGCGGTGAACCGGCGCCCGCCGAGATCCAGTCGGCGCCATGGCATATCGACCGCGCGCTGCGTCACCTGCTGACCGACCTCACCGGCAACACCCATCGCGCCGAGTTCTGCATCGACAAGCTCTACAGTCCCGACTCCGCGCGCGGCAGGCTGGGCCTGCTGGAACTGCGCGGCTTCGAGATGCCGCCGCACTTCCAGATGGCCATGGTGCAGTCGCTGCTGGTCCGCGGCCTGGTCGCGATGTTCTGGGACCGGCCCTACCGCGCGCCGCTGCTGCGTCACGGCGCGAATCTGCACGGCCGCTACCTGCTGCCGCACTTCCTGGAAGCCGATATCGCCGAGGTCGCCGCCGACCTGCGCGCGCACGGCGTCGATTTCGACACCAGCTGGCTCGATCCCTTCACCGAGTTCCGGTTCCCGCGCATCGGCACCGCGATGATCGGCGACGCGGAACTGGAACTGCGCGGCGCGATCGAACCCTGGCTGACCCTGGGTGAGCAGACCACCGGCCAGGGCACCGCGCGCTATGTCGACTCCTCGGTCGAGCGGTTGCAGGTACGGCTGGTCGGCGCCGATCGCGGGCGGTTCGTGCTCACCTGCAACGGCATGCCGGTACCGCTGCTGGCCACCGACAAGGCCGACGTGCAGGTCGCGGGCGTGCGCTATCGCGCCTGGCAGCCGCCGAATTCGCTGCACCCGTCCATCACCGTGGACGCGCCGCTGGTCTTCGACCTGGTCGACGCCGCGACCGGCCTCTCGCACGGCGGCTGCACGTATCACGTGGCGCACCCCGGCGGCCGCGCCTACGACGACGCGCCCGTCAACGCGGTGGCGGCCCAGTCGCGTCGCAATCGCCGGTTCGAGGCCGCGGGACATACGGTGAATCCGCTCGACCCCGCCGAACTCCGTGCGAGGATCGCGGCGCAGTCGACCGATGTCGGCGCGCCGGGCATCCTGGATCTACGTCGCGCGCGCACCGTGTGGGGTGCGCACGACAACCAGTGACCACTATCAACCTCGCCCAACCACAGCACTCCCCGATCTCGAAGCGGGGACGGTCGCGTAGCGGCCGGTTCGCGGCCGTCCCGTCGGTCAGGTGCCGTTGCGTAGGCGACGAAGGAGCAAGCGACGGTGCCTGACCGACGGGACACGACGGGCCGCGAACGACGCGGCGTCCTCGCCGCCACTGACGCGGCCGAACAGTTCGCCCGGTATCGGGCCGAGAGCAAGGCGGGCTCGCGGTTCGACGAGTGCGGCAGGCCGACCCAGGGCTACTACGACGAGCTGGTCGACGGTCGCGGCCGGGTGCGCTCCATGTGGTCGGAACTCTCGGCCGACTTCGTGGACCAGGGCATCGGCGGACTCGGCCGGATCGATCACCGGGTGCGCAGGCAGATCGAGGACGACGGCGTCACCTACACCGAGGTCGGGCTCGGCGACGACACGGCGACCCCGATGCCGTGGCGGCTCGACCCCATCCCGCTACTGGTCTCGGCCGACGACTGGACCCGGCTGGAGAGCGGCCTGACACAGCGCTCGCTGGTGCTCGACGAGGTACTCACCGACGTCTACGGTCCACGCAGGCTGATCGGGTCCGGGCTGCTGCCGCCGGAGATCGTCTTCGGCAGCACCGGGTATGTGCGGGCCGCGCACGGCATCACCATTCCCGGCACGCACCAGCTGTTCCTGCACGCCTGCGACATCAGCCGCTGGAGCGACGGGCAGTTCCGGGTGCTGGCCGACTGGGCGCAGGCCCCCTCGGGCGCCGGCTACGCGCTGGCCGACCGTCGCGTCGTCGCCTCGGCCATTCCGGAGGCGTTCGAGCACGCGGGCCCGCGCCCGCTCACCCCGTTCGCCAGGGCCATGCGCTTGATGCTGGAGGAAGCCGCGCCGGAGCTGGCCGACGGCGAGGAGCCGGTCGTGGTGGTGCTGAGCCCGGGCTCGCACTCCGAAACCGCGTTCGACCAGGCCTATCTCGCGCAGATGCTGGGTTTCCCGCTGGTCGAGAGCGCCGACCTGGTGGTTCGCGACGGCGCGCTGTGGATGCGCTCGCTGGGCAGCCTGGAACGGGTCGACGTGGTGCTGCGCCGCGTGGACGCCGAGTTCTCCGATCCGCTGGACCTGCGGCCGGATTCGCGCCTCGGCGTGGTCGGGCTGGTCGAGGTGCTGCGCCGGGGCGCGGTGACGGTGGTGAACACCCTCGGCAGTGGGCTACTGGAATCGCCCGCGCTGAGCGCGTTCCTGCCCCGGATCGCGCGGTCGGTGCTCGGGGAGGATCTGCTGCTCGACGGCACGCCCGCCTACTGGGGTGGCGACGACACCGAGCGCGCGCACCTCGTCACCCACCTCGGTGACCTGGTGATCCGCTCGGCCGTCGACGGGTCGACCATCTTCGGCCCCAGCCTGGCCGCCGCCGAACGCGACGAACTCGCCGCCCGGATCGAGACGGAGCGCTGGAAGTGGGTGGGGCAGGAGCCCGCCGAGTTCTCGGTGGCCCCGGCCGTGGAAGGGGAGGCGGGGCTGGCGCCCGCGCCGGTCGGCATGCGGTTGTTCTCGCTGGCCCGGCGCGGGGGCTACACGGCCATGTCGGGTGGGCTGGGTCAGCAGCGGATGCGGCTGGAACCCACCCGCAGCGTGATCAAGGTGGCGGCCAAGGACGTGTGGGTGCGCGCCGCGCCCGCGCCCGCCGTGGCGACCGAGGTGCCGCACGAGGAGCGGTTGCGCCGGGCGATCCCGGTCGTCGACGCGATCAGCTCGCCGCGCGTGCTCAACGACCAGTTCTGGATGGGCCGCTACAGCGAGCGCGCCGAGGCGATGGTCCGGCTGCTGGCCGCGACCCACGACGTCTACCAGGACTACCGCTACCGGCCCTGGCTGGAAGGCGCCGACGCGCTGCCGATCCTGATGCGCGCCCTCTCGGTGACCACGGGCACGAACGCGCCGGAATCGGTGCTGGCCACGGTGGCGAGCTCGGGCGGCGCGCTCGTGCAGGTGCAGTCGAGCGACGGAGGGGCCTCCGCGCGCAGCGCCGGCCCCGGCTCCGACGGCGGCCAGGTCGATCCAGGTGCGGGTGGCCGGGCAACCGGATCGGCCCGACCAGGCTCCGATGGCAGCCGGGCCGATCGCGGCGCGGCGCGAAGCGATTCCGGTGACCAGGGTGTCGGCGGGAAGGACGCCGATTCGGCTCGGCGCGCCGATGACGCGCCGGATTCCACTGCGGCGGAAGAGAATTCCGAGGACACCGCCGCGTGGGAGCGTGCCGGGACCAGTGCGCTGGCACGTGCTCTGCGGACCACCGGCAGCGCTGCCGACCGGGCGCCGGAGTCGGCTGACGACGACGGCGCACGTCCGCGCGACGGGCAGAAGAAGTCCGCCGCCCGGCCGAAGGTAACCGGGAAGCCGGTCAGCGCGGAACCACGCGTCGTGGCAGGCGCGTCCGCCGAGGGCTTCCAGTACCTGGCCACCCTCACCGGCGACCGATACCTGCCCGGCTCGCTGTCCTACGCCGTGGACCACTACGGGTCGGCGGCCAGGGCGGTGCGAGACCAGCTCTCCGCCGACACCTGGATGATCCTCGGTGCCGTCGACCGCGCGCTGGCCGAATTCCGCAGCGCCAGTACCGAACAGGAGACCGCGCTGTCGTCGGTGCATTCGCTGACGCTGGCCGCGCTGCTGTCGCTGTCGGGGATCGGCGCGGAGTCGCTGGTGCGCGACACCGGCTGGTACGTCATGGACATCGGCAAGCGGATCGAACGCGGCCTCGCGCTGACCTCACTGCTGAAAGCCACGCTGTCCCAGGCCAGCCCGCCCGAGGTGGAACGGGTGGTCACCGACACGATCCTGGTCGCCGCCGAGTCGGCCGTGATCTACCGTCGCAGGCATCGTGGCTCGGCCCATGTCGCCGCGCTGGCGGGACTGCTGCTGTTCGACCCGGGCAATCCGCGCTCGCTGATCTACCAGCTCGACCGGCTGGAAGCCGACTTCCAGGCACTGCCCGGCGGCGCGGGCGCGTCGCGTTCGCAGCGGCTGCTCGCCGACGCCCAGCGCATGCTGCGCCGCGTCGACCCGGCGGACCTGGAGAACACCGACGCCGACGGTGTGCGCACCGAACTGGTGGAACTGCTGGAAGGGGTGCACTTGCGGCTGCGCAAGCTGTCGGAGTCGTTCGAGGCGACCAAGCTCGCGGTGCCGGTGAGCATCCAGCCGCTGTGGGGCAACACCAGGATGGTCGGATGAGCAGGCGCTACCAGGTGACGCACCGGACCACCTACCGCTACTCCGACGAAGTCACCAGTTCCTACGGCCGCGCCTATCTGACGCCGCGCGAGTTCACCGGGCAGCGACTGCTCGAGCACGACATCTACATCGACCCGGTGCCGTCGGACCGTTCGGTGGGCAACGACGTGTACGGCAATACCACCACGTATTTCCATGTCACCTCGGAACATCGGACGCTGGAGGTCACCGGCGAATCGCTCGTCGACGTCGACGGCGTGCCGCCCGCGTCGATCGACGGGGTGGACATCGCGTGGGAGTCGGCGCGCCCGAGCACCGGCACCGGCCCGCTCGCCGTCGAATTCACCCTCGACCTGCTGCCCCCGGAGATCACCCCGGAGGTCGTCGCCTACGCGGAGCGCAGTTTCGCGCCGGGCAGGCCGCTGCTCGACGCGGTCACCGAGCTGAACACCCGGATCCACCAGGACTTCCGGTATCGCTCCGGCTCGACCACGGTGAGCACCAGCGTCGCCGACGTGTTCGTCGCGCGCGAGGGCGTCTGCCAGGACTTCGCCCGGATCGGCGCCGCCTGCCTGCGGTCGCAGGGGCTGGCCGCGCGCTATGTCTCGGGCTATCTCGCCACCGATCCGCCGCCCGGCAAGGAGCGCATGGTCGGGGTCGACGCCACCCACGCGTGGGCCGCGGTGTGGCTGCCCGGCACCGACGAGACCGACCGCACCGGCCGCTGGATCGCCTTCGACCCCACCAACGACCAGTTCGCGGACGAGCGCTACGTGACCGTGGCGTGGGGCCGTGACTACCAGGATGTGCCGCCGCTGCGTGGCATCATCTACACCGACGCCAAACAGTCCACGATCACGGTCTCGGTCGATGTAGCCCCGGTGGAGGTGTAGTCCTGTGCGTGATTTCGTCTGCCCCAATTGCGGTCAGCAGCTGGCTTTCGAGAACTCGGTGTGCCTGTCGTGTTCGAGCCCGCTCGGTTTCAGCCTGCGGGAGCGGGCGCTGGTCGTGATCGGTGACCCGCCCGGGGACGCGGCGATCGATCACGCGGGCGGCGTGGTCGACGGTGACCGTTTCCGGCTGTGCGACAACCTGCATGTGGCGCAGTGCAATTGGCTGGTGTCGACGACCGCGCAGAGCTCGGGCCCGATGCTGTGCGAGTCGTGCGCGCTGACCCGCACCCGGCCCAACGACGCCGACCTCGACGGCCTGGCCGCCTTCGCCGAGGCCGAGGCGGCCAAGCGGCGGTTGATCTTCGAGCTGGTCGAGCTGGGATTACCGATCGTCGGCCGCGATGTCGACCCCACTCACGGCCTGGCCTTCGATCTGCTGTCCAGCCGCACCGACGGGGTACTCACCGGCCACATCGACGGCGTCGTCACCCTCGACCTGGCCGAGGCCGACGACCCGCACCGCGAGCAGTTGCGCATCGAGATGGCCGAGCCGTATCGCACGCTGCTGGGGCATTTCCGGCACGAGATCGGGCACTACTACTTCACCGTGCTGGTCACCGGCGACGACGCGATGAGCCGTTTCCGCGACCTGTTCGGCGACCCCTTCGCCGACTACCAGGACGCGCTGAACCGGCACTACTCCGACGGTGCGCCGCCCGGTTGGGAGGGCGACTACGTCTCCTCCTACGCCACCATGCACGCCGCCGAGGATTGGGCCGAGACCTTCGCCCACTACCTGCACATCCGCGACACCCTCGACACCGCGGCGGCCTTCGGCTTCGCGCCCGCCGGCGCCACGCTGGATCGGCCGCAGGTCGGACGGGCCGGGTTCGACAAGATCATCGAGTTGTGGCTGCCGCTGGCCTGGTCGCTGAACATGGTCAACCGCTCGATGGGACACGACGATCTGTATCCCTTCGTACTGCCCGATCATGTCCTGGAGAAGATGCGGTTCGTGCACGAGCTGTGTGAACGCAGCGACTCGGCGGCGCAGTCGGTGTCGATCGCCGGATAGCCGCCGCCCGATTCGCCCGATTTCGCTGCGATCTGGGTCACACCTGCCTATCCTCTCTCTTTGAGACCAGCGCGTCTCAAACCCGGTGCCGCCGGGCCGCTCGATGAGGATGGCTATGAACTCACCCCTGGTTTCCGTCGGACTGCCGCTGGCCCTGGCCGTGATCATGTTCGGCTTGGGACTCTCGCTCACCGTCGCCGACTTCACCCGGATCGCGAAGAGTCCGCGCATCGTCGCGATCGCGCTGCTGTGCCAGGTGGTCGCGCTGCCGATCGTCGCGTTCGGGCTGGTGCTGCTGTTCGATCTGCCCGCGATCCTCGCGGTCGGGATGCTGCTGCTGGCCTCGTCGCCGGGCGGGACCACGGCGAATCTGTTCAGCCACCTGTTCCGGGGCGATGTGGCGCTGAATGTCTCGCTGACGGCGGTGAACTCGGTCATCGCCGTGGTCACCGTGCCGCTGGTGACCAACTTCGCGATCGGCTACTTCGATCCGGCCGAAGGGGGCGACTCGCTCGGCCTGCAATTCGGCAAGGTGCTGCAGGTGTTCGCGATCGTGCTGGTCCCGGTCGCGATCGGCATGCTGGTGCGGCGCGCCTCGGCCGCCTTCGCCGACCGGATGGACCGCCCGGTGCGGATCGGCTCGGCGGTGACCCTGCTGCTGGTGATCCTCGGGACCGTCGCCACCGAAGCCGACACCCTCACCGACTCGTTCGTGCAGGTCGGCGGCATCACCGCGGTGTTCTGCGTGCTCAGCCTGACTGTCGGCTACTTCCTGCCCCGCCTGCTCGGCGTACCGGACCGCCAGTCCATCGCCTGCTCCATGGAGGTCGGCATCCACAACAGCACCATCGCCATCACCATCGCGGTGAGCGTCCTCGACAGCACCGAGATGGCCGTCCCCGCCGCCATCTACGGCATGCTCATGTTCCCCCTCGCCGCCGCCTTCGGCTTCCTCATCACCCGCGGACCCACCCGAACCACGGTCGCCGCGACGGAGTGAATTTGCCGGTGGACAGCCCCGAAACACCGGACTAACCTCTTAGCTAAGGAGGCGTCATGGCAGGTAACGCGGCGGAGCAGTTCAATATTCACGACGCGAAGACGAACCTGTCGCGCATCATCGAGCGGGTGGAGCAGGGGGAGGAAATTGTGATCAGTCGTGCCGGAACGCCGGTGGCCAGAGTGGTGCCGTTGACGCGTCGGGTGAACCGGACGGGCCGCGGCTCGTTGCGCGGTCGGCTGGAGTTGTCCCCGGGCTGGGATTCGCCCGAGGCCGACGCCGAGATCGCGCGCGACTTCGACGCATGAGCCTGCTGCTGGACACCCACGTCATCCTGTGGTGGCTCACCGACGATCCGGCCCTCGGCGCGGACCTGCGCGATCGGCTCGACCACGACCCGGATGTCTACGTCAGCTCGGCCTCGATCTGGGAGATCGCGATGAAGCAGGCATCGGGCAAGCTGGCGGGTCCGGCCGACCTGCCCGAGCGAGTGGTCGGCAGTGGGTTCCTGCCGTTGCCCATCGACGCGCGGCACACCATCGAAGCCGCGCGGCTGCCGTCGATCCATCGCGATCCGTTCGACCGGATCCTGGTGGCGCAGGCCCGGTGTGAGGAGCTGACGCTCGTCACCCGGGATCCTTATTGCCTGCGCTACGACGTCGCCGTGCTGGAGCTCTAGGCGCGGAGGCGTTCGCGGCGGAGGCGGTCGACCTCGGGGAGGTCGAGGGGGGTGAGGTCGGTGGCGGGGATGCCGAGGGCGCGGGCGATGAGGTGGTCGGCGAGTTCGGGGTTGCGGGCCAGGGCGGGACCGTGCAGGTAGGTGCCGATGACCGAGCCCTGGACGACGCCCTCGGTACCGTCGCCGACGCCGTTGCCGACGCCGCGGGTCACCTTGGCCAGCGGGGCGGCGTCGGGGCCGAGGCGGGTGCCGCCGCGGTGGTTCTCGAAACCGGTGAGCGGGGCCGACAGGCCGGCCAGCACGGGCGCGGTGGTCACCTCGCCGATGGCGCGGGTGGCCTGGGGCGAGGTGGTGACGTCGAACAGGCCGACGCCGTCGACCTTCTCGCCCGCCGAGGTCTCGTACCAGTTGCCGAGCACCTGGATGGCCGCGCAGATCGCCAGCACCGGCGCGCCCTTGGCGGCGGCCTGCTGCAGGCCGGGGTACTTCTGCAGGTGCCGGGTGGCCAGGCGCTGGGCCGAGTCCTCGGCGCCGCCGAGGGTGTAGATGTCGAACGAGTCCGGGACCGGGTCGGCCAGGGTGATGTCGACGATCTCGGCGTCGTAGCCGCGCATACGCAGCCGCTGCCGCAGCACCAGCGCGTTCCCGCCGTCGCCGTAGGTGCCCATCACGTCGGGCAGGACCAGGCCGATACGAATAGTCGACTCGCTCATGCGCGTCCCTCCAGGTCGCGGTTGAGATCGCGGAACGCGGTGTAGTTGGCCAGCACCTCGACGTGCCCGGCGGGGCAGGAGGCGATCGCGCGCAGCGGGTCGGGGATCAGCGTGTGCTCCACCCCGGCGTAGGTGAGGCGCACCGCCAGGTCGGTGGCGCGTTCGCCGGCGGCCACCACCTGCACGCCCTCGAAGTGCTCGAATCGCACGTCCCACAACCAGGACAGGTCCTCGCCGTCGGGCACCTGCCCGTTCACCGCGATGACCAGTCCGGCCGAGGTCGGCTCGATCATCGACAGCGCCTCCTGCCAGCCGGCCGGGTTCTTGGCCAGCAGCAGGCGCGCGTCGTGCTCGCCCACGGTGACGGTGCGGTACCGGCCCGCGATCTCGCGCACGGTGCCGGTGGCATCGGTCGCCTTGGCCGGTTCGGCGCCCAGCGCCACCGCCGCGGCGACGGCCTGGGCCGCGTTGCCGCGATTGGCCCGGCCCGGCAGCGCCAGGTGCAGGGGGGCGCGGAAACCGTCGGGGCCGCAGAGGTCTTCGCCCTCGAGCCACCAATCGGGCTGGGGGCGATGGAAATCGGCGCCGGTGGAGCGCCAGTTCTCGCCCTCCCAGATGATCGGCTCGCCGCTGCGCGGACAGCTGGTGGAGTCGACCGCCCAGCCGCTGCCCGCCGACACCCACACGACGTTCGGGTGGTCGTAGGCGATGGAGGCGACCAGCACGTCGTCGCAGTTGGCGATGACGACGGTGTCCGGGTGACGGGCCAGCCCGGCGCGCAGCTTGCGCTCGATCATGTTGATCTCGCCGACGCGGTCGAGCTGGTCGCGGCTCAGGTTCAGCAGCACGACGGCGGCCGGGTCGAGCGCGTCGCTCACATGCGGCAGGTGCAGCTCGTCGACCTCGATCGCGGCCAGCGGCACGCCCTGGTGCACGCTCAGCGCCGCGACGATGCCCGCGTCCATATTGGCGCCGTCGGCCTGGGTGGCGACCTGCCCCAGCGAACCGAGCGCCGCGGTGGTCATCCTGGTGGTGGTGGACTTGCCATTGGTGCCGGTGATCAGCACCGTCCGCCTGCCGCGCCCGAGCTGCGTCATGATCGTCGGATCGATCTTCAACGCGATCAGGCCGCCGATCATCGAACCCTTGCCGCGGCCCGCCTTCTGCGATGCCCACGACGCTGCCGCCGCCGCTCGCAAAGCCAGGCGCCCACGCACCGAGATGTCTGCCACGCCGCGAGTCTATGTGCGTGCCCTGGCGCGGCGCGTGCGGGAGCGGTGTGAGCTGTGTCCGCCCAGCCGCACCGGGGACGTAAGCCGCACCGCCGGGCTGTGTCAGCCCATCCGCGAGACCAGGGTGCGCACCACTTCGGCGGTGACCTCGTCGCGCCAGATCTGGAAGCGGGCCGGACTGTCCAGGCCGCCCACGGTGGAGTCGCCGGTGACGGTGAAGGCGAAGTTGCGGTGGTAGCAGGCCACCGAGGACTCGATGATCTTGCCGTAGGTGCACTCGGTGGCGCCCCACGCCGCGGGCGCCACCGGGTCGCCGCTGAAGCGCTTCATGTCGGCGTAGTAGGCCGCGACGGCGTTCTCCTCGCCGACCCGGGAGAACGTCAGGGTGATCTTGGTATTGCCCGCCGACTCGCGCAGGTCGGGGAGGTCGAAGGCGAACTGGCAGCCGCCCTGGGCGATATTGCGCACCGATTCGTCGACGATCTGCACGGTCTGCGGGGTCCGGGTGAGGCCGGTGGCCTGCGGCAGGATCGCGGTGATCTCGGCGTCGGTGAGCACGGCGCAGGCGTCGGGCCAGTTCTCGACGGTGGCGGGCAGTGTCGCGGCGAGCGGCGCGGCCGCGGGTGCCGCGTCACCGAAGTCGATCGCGGGCGGCCCGACCGGTCCGCACGCGCTCAATGCCACCGCCGCCGCGGCGATCGGGCCAGCCGTGCGCCACCCACGCAGAATCACCGGAAATCCCCCCGCTATCGCCAAGTTTCAACAGTCGCTGGCTATTGTGCGGCCAACCGGACCGAGAAGCAATGTGGCTCTGTTCGTTTCCACCGGATCACATCGGGTCGTCGAACATATTGGGTAATCCTCTGGCGTACCGGTCGGCGTCGATCAGCCGCAACGGCTCCAATTCGGGGGTGCGGCGCAGCCGGAAAGTGCGGCAGCGCTGGGCCGATGAGCCCGCGACGTCGAGCAGCGCGTTCACCGCGGCGCGCGCGGATTCGTTCGCGCCTTCCATTGTCGCGAGGTCGATATCGGTGCGTACGTAATCGCCTGCCAGGAACAGGTTTTCGATCGATCCGTGCGCGTTAGGACGGGCGTCCCACGAGCCCGCGGTATTGATGAGCAACGGATCGGCATTCGCGTTCCGGCTGCCCTGCCAGGTGATCCCCGGATCGAGGAACCACGAATGCACATCGGCGGGCCGCAGCAGTTGTTCGCGGTCGTTCAGGTGGGCTGACAGCTGCGCCCACACCTCGCGGTAGATCTCCTCGTGCGTGCACGCCGTGGCGGGCTTGCCGTAGAGCACGCCGGGGGAGTTCCAGTCGGAGATGTCGATGGAAAGGCAGTCGGCCACCGTGCCGTCGCCGAAGGACGACAGCTTGTTGGCCCACAGCTGGTTCTGGCTGATCGAGGTCAGCGACCACGGCGAATCGACGAACGCGGTGTGCCCGCGCGAGATCCCGAGCGGGGTGCGGAAATAGATCTGGATGCCGTTCATCCAGTCGGTGAACAGGCGCTCGGTGGCGGCCAGTTCCGGCCAGAGCGCGAGCACGGCCGGCGACCACAGTTTCCGGGCCTGCTCGACCGGCATGGCGGTGACGAAGTAGTCGGCCTCCACGGTGCGGCTGCCAGTCGCGTCGGTGATCCGGGCCGCGCCGATCCGCTTGTCGCGCACCACGAGTTCCTCGACCCTGGCACCGAGTTCGAGCCGCACACCGAGGCCTTGCAGGTGCTGCACCCACGGGTTGATCCAGGCGATGTTGGTGGCGTTGTTCAGCACCCGGTCCAGGCCGCCGTCGTTGCCTAGGCCGAGCGGATTGCCCAGGAACTGCTCGCCCATGCCGCCGATGGTGCGGGTGCTGGCCAGATCCTCCTTGGCCGCGACCATGATGCTGGTGAGCGAACGGGACACGATCGCGCGGAACTCGTGCGAGCGTTCGTGACCGCGCACGAAGTCCTGCCAGGAGGTGTGTTCCCACTGGCCGAAGCGCCGGGCCTCGCAGCTGCTGTTGAACACCAGCAGCCGGTTGGCGAAGTAGACGGCCTCGGCGGGCGGCATCTTCGACATGGTCGAGATGGTGGCGGCCAGCGTCTCGCGGATGGCGTCGGGGTGGGTGGTCGGGTTGGTGAAGCCGTCGGGGAGCGCGAGCAGGATGTCGTCGGTGTCGCGGCGGGAGAACCTGGCTTCGGGCACGGTGAGCAGGTTGTTCCACACGCCGTCGGGGTTGCCCGCGACCGGAATGCGGCGCATGGTGTCGGGCAGGTTCTGATAGAAGCCGGGGAAGAAGCGGAAGCCGTGTTCACCGGGCAGATCGGGCCTGCCGTCGCGGCCGGTGCCCGGCACCGGGATGCTGCGCGCCTTGCCGCCGAAGGCCCGCGCCTCGTAGACGGTTACCTCGAAGCCACGTTCGGCCAGCTCGTGCGCGGCGGTGAGCCCGGCGACGCCGCCGCCGAGGACCGCGACCCGCCGCCCGGACGGGGCGCTCAGCGCGACGCCGGGCACTCCCGCCACGGCCCCCGCCGATGCCACTCCCGCTGCGACAGTGCCGCGAAGAAAGGTTCTCCGCGAAACGGGACACCGCTGTTCCGCCATAAGTTGTTCAGCTGCCTTGCTCGAGTTTTGCCTGCTGTTTGCTCTCACTCTAGAGCGCGGCGAAGACCTGGCTGATGCGACCTGCATGTCGTTCGCCGAGCTCGAAACCGACCGGTCACGCGGGAAACGCATCGCACGACCGGTCACATGCTAGCCACAGCCTTCCTGCCCGGAGGTCGATTTGGACGCTAGACCTGGACGAGACCGCGCTCGGCAACCGGGGCGGACGGGCGCCGGAACCGCCGGGTGGTCGTGGCGGCGAACGCGCCCGCGATCACGACGACCCCGCCGAACACCGCCGCCGCCGACGGCCGCTCACCCAGCACCGCCCACGCCGCCGCGATGCCGACGACCGGGACGAGCAGCGACAACGGCGCCACCGTGCCCGCCGGGTAGCGGCTCATCAGATACGTCCACAGGCCCGATCCGCACACCGTCGCCAGGATCGCGATGTAGGCGAGCGCGCCCAGCGCGGGCAGTCCGTCGGCCGAGGAGACGGCCGCGCCGAGCGCGCGGAATCCGGTGTCAGGCCCCTCGACAGCCATCGACAGCGCCAGCAGCGGCAGCACCGGGACCACCGACATCCACAGCGTCAGGTGCAGTGGATCGAAGCCGGGTGAGTCGGCGCCCGCCTGGCGCGCGCCGATATTGCCGAACGCCCAGCCCAGCCCGCCCGCCAGGGTCAGCAGGACCGGCAGCAGGGTCGCGGTGGCCAGCCGGTCCACCCCGATGACGACCATGCCGAGCACCGCGACCGCGAGCCCGCCGATCTGCACCGGCCGCAACCGCTCCCGCAGCAGCACCGCGCCCAGCACCACCGTGAACGGCGCCGAGGATTGCAGCACCAGCGAGGCCAGCCCGGTCGGCATGCCGGTCCGCATCGCGGTGAACAGGAAGGCGAACTGCAGGATGCCGAACCCGGTGCCGTAGAGCAGCAGCCACCGGGTGCGCACGGCCGGGCGGGGCACGAACACCAGCACCGGCACCGCGATCACGGCGAAGCGCAGCGCGGCGAAGAAGAAGGCCGGGAAATGGTCCAGGCCGATCCGGATGGCCAGGAAGTTCAAGCCCCAGAGCACGACGACGGTCAGTCCGAGCAGGCGGTCACGGGTGGTCACGCACTCATCGTGCGGCCCGCTAAGCATCAGGACAATCGAATAAAAGTGCAGCAATAAAGTAGATTTACTTCATGTTCTCGATCGACAGGCTGCGCATTCTGCGTGAGCTGGCCGACCGCGGCACCGTCGCCGCCGTGGCCGAGGTGCTGTCGATGACGCCGTCGGCGGTGTCCCAGCAGCTGAAGGTGCTCGCCAGGGAGGCGGGCGTCGCGCTGCTCGAACCCGACGGGCGCCGGGTCCGGCTCACCGACGCGGGGCAGGCCCTGGTCCTGCGCGCCGACGACGTGCTCGCCGCGATGGACCGCGCCACCGCCGAGATGGCGCACTACCGCGGCTCACCGCGCGGGCAGGTGCGGGTGGCCTCGTTCCCGTCCGGCGCCGCGCTGCTGCTGCCGCCGGTGCTCACCGCGCTGGCCGGCAGCGGCGTGCAGATCGTGGCGGGCGACGAGGATCTGCCGCCGTCGGAGGCCGGACGGCTGCTGGCCGACTACGACATAGTCCTCACCCACCGGGACGAACGCGCGCCGTCCCTGGCCGGTCCACGGCTCGCGGCGCGGGTGCTGATGCGGGAACCGATCGACGTGGTCGTCGCGCCGACGCATCCGCTGGCGGGCCGGAGTTCGGTGCGGCCCGAGGAGCTGGCGGAGGAGACCTGGGTGAGCGTGCGCGGCGGTTTCCCGGTCGACGACGTGCTCGAATCGATCGCCACCATCACCGGGGTGCGACCACGGATCGCGCAGCGGCTCAACGAGTTCCGGGTGATCGAGACGCTGGTGGCCTCCGGCTACGGCGTGGCGCTGATGCCGCGCTACGCGGTGGCGCATCCGGCGCTGTCGGTACTGCGGCTCGCCGGGGTGCGGGCGGCACGGGTGTACGAAATCGTCACCCGGCCTCAGGCGCACCGGCGGCCCGCCATCGCCGCGGTGCTCGACGCGTTCGACGCCGCGGCCCACGCGGTCGGCGCGAACTGAGCGCGGCGCCGGCGATGAACCCGGCGCCGCGCTCGTTCGTCAGAACTGGCCGGGCTGGTACTGCGGCTGGCCCTGGTACTGACCCGGCGGCGGGAACTGCTGGCCCTGCTGTGCGCCGTGGTAACCGAAATCGTCGGCGACCATCGCGGCCAGCTCGAGCAACGCCCGCCTGGTCGGCTTGCTGACCAGCTCCAGGTCGATCTCGGCGCCCTCGGCCAGGTGATCGTCGAACGGCACGATCTGCACCGCGCGGGTGCGGTCGAGGAACAGCTTGCGCAGCTGGTCCAGGTCGACGGTCGACGCGCCGCGGCGCGAGGCGTTCACCACGACGACCGTGCGCTCGACGAGCTTGCTGTAGCCGTGGTGGTCGAGCCAGTCCAGCGTCGCCGAGGCGCTGCGCGCGCCGTCGATGGCGGGCGAGGTGACCAGCACCAGCGAGCTCGCCATGTCCAGCACGCCGGCCATCGCCGAGTGCATCAGACCGGTGCCGCAGTCGGTGAGGATGATGTTGTAGAACGACTGCAGGATGCCGATCGCCTTGCGGTAATCGGCCTCGCTGAAGGCCTCGGACACGGCCGGGTCCTGCTCGGAGGCAAGCACTTCCAGCCGGCTCGGGGCCTGCGAGGTGTGCGCGCGCACGTCCGAGTACCTGGTGATGTTCTGGTCCTCGAGCAGGTTGCGCACGGTCGAGCGGGTCTGCCGCGGCACCCGGTGGGCCAGCGTGCCCAGGTCGGGGTTGGCGTCGATGGCGATCACGCGGTCACCGCGCTGCGAGGCGAAGGTGGAACCGAGGCCGACGGTGGTCGTGGTCTTGCCGACGCCACCTTTCAGCGAGAGGATCGCGATCCGGTAGTCGCCGCGGACCGGCTGGTTGACCCGCTCGGCAAGATCGCGGTGGACGACGTCGGCCGCCGACTCGCCCGGGTTGATCATGCCGCCGGAGGCCTTGTGCACCGCGCGCCGCCACCCGCTGCGCGGCGCCTTGCGGGCCCGCTTGAGCAGGTTCAGGTCGTTGACCGAATGACCCGGCTGACCCGGCGCCGGCACGTGCTGCGGCTGGAACGGCTGATGCTGCGGCGGTCCACCCTGCCACTGCGGCTGACCGGGCGGCGTGCCCATCGGTCCGGGCTGACCGGGCTGCGGCGCCATCCCGGGCGGCATGCCCTGCGGCTGCGGCGGCTGGTACATCGGCGGCGGCGGAGGCGCCCAGCTGTAGATCGGCTCGGACTGCGGCCCCTGCGGCTGCGCTTCCTGACCGGGGAACTGCGGCTGCTCGGGCGCGCCGGGGTACGGGCCGGGAGCGCCCGGGTACGGCTGCTCGCCGGTCGCGTGCGGACCGGGCCCGGGCTGTCCGGGGAACTGCTCGGCGCCGGGTACCGGCTGACCCGGCCACGGCTGCTCACCGGTAGGGGGCTGGCCCGGCCACGGCTGCTCGCCCGGCGCGGGCTGACCCGGCTGCCACGCCGGTTGCTCCGGTGCGCCGACCAGCGGATGCGCGCCTGCACTGGAATACGGATCGGCCGACGGCGGCGCGAACGGACCCGGCGCGAATCCACCGGGATGGAACACCGTCTGCTCGGCCAGGCCTGCCTGCGGCTCGGCGCTCGCCTCGGTGGCGGGCTGCTCGGCGGGCTCCTTGGCCGGTTCGGCGGCGGCGTCGGTGGGCTCGATGTCGTCGTCGGACACCGTCTGCACACCGGTGGTCCCGGACGCAGCGTCGGCCGTCTCAGCCGACGGACTCTGCAGCCATGGCGGAGACGTCGGATTATGGTCGTTGTTGGTCACAGTTCCCCCACTTGCTCGTCGAACGAGCAGGAAGCTCGGCGCTGATGTGCCCTAAAACGCTAGCACGGGGCAACTATTCGCGCGCCGGGGGCAAGCCTCGCGCGACGGCTCATGATCAACTATGAGCCCAGCTCAAGCGGTAGATCGGTCGCGGAGCCGACCGACGGCCCCCGGTTGTCCACAGCCCGCAGACGACGAAGGCCGGGCGGCTCCCGTGGAACCGCCCGGCCTTCGCGATGCAGTACTAGCGAGCCGCGGCCCGGTTCACCGCCGACACGACCGCGCGCAGCGACGCGGTGGTGATCGAGGTGGCGATACCGACGCCCCACACGACCGTGTCGCCGATCGCGACCTCCACGTAGGCGGCGGCCTGGGCGTCGTCACCGGCCGACATGGCGTGCTCGCTGTAGTCGAGCACCCGCACGTCGAAGCCGACGGTGGCGATCGCGTCGACGAACGCGGCCAGCGGGCCGTTGCCGGACCCGGTGATCTCCTGCTCGACGCCGTCGACCTTCACGGTCGCCACGATCGAGTCGACGCCGCCGTCGGTCTCGGCCGCGGTGACGATCTGCTTGATCCGCTCCAGCGGCAGGATCGGGTTCAGGTACTCGGTGGCGAAGACGTCCCACATCTCCTTGGGCGTCACCTCGCCGCCCTCACCGTCGGTGATCGCCTGCACGGCCTGCGAGAACTCGATCTGCAGCCGGCGCGGCAGCACCAGGCCATGATCGGTCTTCATGATGTAGGCGACGCCGCCCTTGCCGGACTGCGAGTTCACCCGGATGACGGCCTCGTAGGTACGGCCGACGTCCTTCGGGTCGATCGGCAGGTACGGGACCTCCCAGGTGATGTCGGCGACGTCGGCGTTCTGCGCGTCGGCGGCGGCCTTCATCGCGTCCAGGCCCTTGTTGATGGCGTCCTGGTGGCTGCCCGAGAACGCGGTGTAGACCAGGTCGCCGCCGTAAGGGTGACGCTCGGCCACGGGCAGCTGGTTGCAGTACTCCACCGTGCGACGGACCTCGTCGATGTCGGAGAAGTTGATCTGCGGGTCGATGCCGCGGGAGAACATGTTCATGCCCAGCGTCACCAGGCAGACGTTGCCGGTGCGCTCGCCGTTGCCGAACAGGCAGCCCTCGATGCGGTCGGCGCCCGCCTGGTAGCCCAGCTCGGCGGCCGCGACGGCGGTGCCGCGGTCGTTGTGCGGGTGCAGCGACAGCACGATCGAGTCGCGGCGGGCCAGGTTGCGGTGCATCCACTCGATCGAGTCGGCGTACACGTTGGGCGTGGCCATCTCGACGGTCGCGGGCAGGTTGATGATCAGCGGCTTGGCCGGGGTCGGCGCGATGATCGCCGAGACCGCGTCGCAGACCTCACGGGCGTAGTCCAGCTCGGTGCCGGTGTAGGACTCCGGGCTGTACTCGTAGCGCCAGGCGGTGTCCGGGTACTTCTTCTCGATCTCCAGGCACAGCGTGGCGGCGTCGGTGGCGATCTTCTTCACCGCGTCGCGCTCGGCGCGGAAGACCACGCGACGCTGCAGGATGGAGGTGGAGTTGTAGAAGTGCACGATCACGTTCGGGGCGCCGTTGCAGGCCTCGAAGGTGCGCTCGATCAGCTCGGCGCGGCACTGGGTCAGGACCTGGATGGTGACGTCGTCGGGGATCGCGCCGTCCTCGATGATCTCGCGGACGAAGTCGAAGTCGGTCTGGCTGGCGGCCGGGAACCCGACCTCGATCTCCTTGTAACCCATCCGGACGAGCAGGTCGAACATGCGGCGCTTGCGGGCCGGGCTCATCGGGTCGATGAGGGCCTGGTTGCCGTCGCGCAGGTCGACGGCGCACCACGCGGGCGCGCGGTCGATGATCTTGTCGGGCCAGGTACGGTCGGGCAGCGAGATGGGCTCGACCTCTTCGGCGAAGGGCCGGTACCGGAACGCGGGCATCGACGAGTTCTTCTGGTGGTTCCAGGCGGGCTGGTCGGCCGGTGCGGGTTTGCCGGGGGCCGTGATGGTGCGCGAAGCGGATACGAATGCGTCAGCCGAGGACATGCAAGTTTCTCCGTGGGTGAGGTGGAATCCCTGGTGGGAGCGGGTCGACCGGCGCGTTGGAACCCCGCGACGGGAGCCGGTCCGAATCAGGACCCGTCGCGGCGGCCGAGAAGAAGTGCCCGCTGCATGATCCTTCGAGCTTACCGTGTGCCCTACCCCGCTGGTAAGCGGCCTGGGGAAACCCGTCGGTAGCCGGCGAGCGGTACGGTTTCAGCGAATCGCACGCTTGTACGGACCCGCGCGTCCGACGAGACGTCCCAAAGGAATTCGGATGACCTGGTTACAGCAAGTGGCCGTGCTGGCGGCGGGAATCGCCGCGGGCGGCATCAACACGATCGTCGGCTCCGGCACTCTCATCACCTTCCCCACGCTGCTCGCCTTCGGTTTGCCGCCGGTGACGGCGAACGTGTCCAACACCATCGGCCTGGTCCCCGGCTCGGTGAGCGGGGTGATCGGCTACCGGCGCGAACTGGAAGGACAGCGGTCGCGACTGCTGCAGCTGGGCACCGCTTCGCTGCTCGGCGGCATCACCGGCGCGATCCTGCTCCTGGTGATGCCCGCCGAGGCGTTCAAGGCGATCGTGCCGGTGCTGATCATCGCCGCGCTGATCCTGGTGGTGGTGCAGCCCCGGCTGGCGGCCTGGGTCAAGCGCCGCCGGGCCGACGGCGACGCGGCCACCCCCGAGCACGGCGGCCCGATCCTGCTCATCGCGGTGTTCGGCACCGGCATCTACGGCGGCTACTTCGGCGCCGCCCAGGGCGTGCTGCTGCTCGGCCTGCTCGGGGTGTTCGTGCACGAGGACATCCAGCGCCTCAACGCGGTGAAGAACGTGCTGGCGCTGATCGTGAACGCGGTCTCGGCGATCATTTTCATCGCGATCGCCGAGGTGAACTGGCAGGCCGTCGCGCTGATCGCGATCGGCTCGATCATCGGTGGTCAGCTGGGGGCGAAGGTGGGCCGGAAGCTGCCGCCGAACGTGCTGCGCGCGGTGATCGTCATCGTCGGCAGCATCGCGGTGATCCGGCTGCTGACCACGGGCTGACGCGGAGCCGTTCGATACCGCGGCGCCCCGCGTTGTGACGGCGACCAAACAGCGCTCGGTTGAACACCATTGGCGTTTCACTCGGGGTATCCTGCGCTCGGCCATGCGTGATGAGGGAGGTGGCCTGGTGCACAGACGTGCCTTCTTCAAGGCGGCGGGACTGGCGACGCTCGCCGGTGCGGTGGGGACGACGCTGACGAGCCAGGCGGCCACGGCCGACCCCAGGGAGGCGATGTTCCAGACCTGGGTGCCGGAGATCTTCGCACCGATTCCCGACGCGCCCGCGCACACCACCGCCATCGTCATCGGGTCCGGCTTCGGCGCGGCCGTCACCGCCCTGCGCCTGGCCGAGGCGGGCATCGACAACACGGTGCTCGAGCGCGGTTCGCGCTGGCCCAACGACCCGTGGCGGGAGATCTTCACCGGCGACGACCTGCCCGACGGCCGCGGCTTCTGGCACCGCACCAGCTTCACCGGCGTCACCAAGGTGCCGATGAGCTTCGGCAAGTTCGGCGGCGTCCTCGACGTCACCGAGTACCCGGGCATCGACGTGTGGCGCGCGGCCGCGGTCGGCGGCGGTTCGGTGATCTTCACCGGCGCGATGGTGGCTCCGGAGCGCAGGCTGTTCGACCAGGTCTTCGGCGGCGTCGTCGACTACGGCGAGCTCGAGCGCGTCTACTTCCCCCGGGTGCGCGAGATGCTGCGCCTGGACACCATGCCCGCCGACATCTACCACTCGGCCCCCTTCGCGCACTCGCGCGCCTGGGACGACCAGGTCCGCGCGGCCGGCTACCAGCCGCTGGCCAACGATTCGATCTTCACCTGGGACGTGCTGCGCGCCGAACTGGCGGGCACCTCCCGCGCCTCGGCCACCGCCGCCCGCTCCAACCTGGGCAATTCCAACGGCGCGAAGTTCGACCTGAACCAGAACTACCTGCGCTACGCCAGGGACACCGGCAAGTCGCAGGTGTACCCGGGCCACCGGGTCGACACCATCGCCCAGGAGGCGAGCGGCCGGTTCGTGGTCACGGTGACGAAACTGGCCCCGACCGGTCAGCACCTCGGCACCCGCACCCTGACCTGCGACAAGCTGTTCCTCGGCGCCGGCTCGGTCGGCACCTCCGAGCTGCTGGTCCGGGCCCAGGCCACCGGCGCGCTGCCCAACCTCAACGAGCACATCGGCGACGGCTGGGGCACCAACGGTGACGTGGTGCTCGCGCGCGGCGCGAGCGGCGTGGCGGGGCAGGGCCAGGGTGTGCCCAGCGCCAGCCGCATCTTCGACGCCTCCGGCGTCCCGCTGACGCTGGAGAACTGGTACATCCCCGGCATCCCGTTCGAGACGGGCGCGCTGGCCTCGCTCGGCATGGTGCTCGACCCGACCCGGGCCCGCTTCGGCTATCACGCGGCGAGCAACGGCGTCGGCCTGAGCTGGTCGTCGGCCGCGCAGGACGCCGTCGTCGGGGCCGCCCGCGCGGTCGATCACCGCATCGCCGAGCGCGCGGGCGCCCTCGCCGAATACGGCGCCCTCGGCTACGACGCGAACGCCAATTTCACCGCCCACCCGCTCGGTGGCGCGGTGCTCGGCAAGGCCACCGACGCCTACGGCCGCGTGCACGGGCACCCCGGCCTCTACGTCATGGACGGCGCGGCGATCCCGGGCAGCACCGCCACGGTCAATCCGTCGCTGACCATCACCGCGCTGGCCGAACGCAATATCGCCGCGATCATCGGCGCCGGTCGCTGACACCCGGTGCGCCCGATGTGACCGGCGCGCACCGGCCCGCCGTTTACGCTCGGCAGACGACGCCGACGTTCGAAGGGAGTACCGAGGTGGCCGCATCGGGCATCGAGCGGGTCGAGGCGCTGCCGGACGTTCGCTCCAAGACACCGTCGCTGCGTATCGACATCTTCATGCTGCTGCTCGCGATCGTCTCGGTCGTGCTGGTCGTGTGGATCACCTTCTTCCCGGTGTCCGGAGCGACCTATCACGCGATCGTGATCACCGACTGGACGATCTGCGGCATCTTCCTGATCGAGTTCGTCTGGCGCTGGCGCCGGGCGGGCTGGCCGTGGACCTTCCCGTTCGTCTACTGGTACGAAGTGCTCGGCATGATCCCGGTGACCAGCCCGATCTTCCGCAGCTTCCGGCTGCTGCGGATCGTGGTGATCCTGATCCGGCTCGGCCGGGTCGCCGACCGCGCGCTGGGGGAGCGGGTCACCGCGACGATCGTGAACCGGTTCGTCGGCACCATCGTCGACGTCATCAAGCGCCCGATGACCATCGCGATCCTCGACGAGGTCTCCAAGGTGCTGCGCGCCGGGCACTACACCAAGAACATCGCCGCGGCGCTGGAGGAGAACCACCGCGAGGTCGACCAGATGATCGTCGACCTGATCAAGAACGACCCGGCGACCGGCAAGCTGCGCTACCTGCCGTTCCACGACGACATCATCCGGCTCGTCGCCGACACCGTGTACCGCATGCTGCGCCAGCTGCTCGACGACCCGCGCACCGACGAACTCGTCGCCGACATGCTGCGGGAGAACCTCGATCAGATCAACGACGCGGTGCGCGCCGGGATCAACGTGCCGCCGTCGCATCGCGGGGCGACGCCCGCCGAGCACGGCGTGCGCCACCACCTCGCGCAGGTCAAGCGTGTCTGATCCGGTCGCGCGGGGTCGCGTAGCGGATGGTCTCGAAGATCACCAGCAGTGCCAGCACCGCGCAGAGCAGGGTGAGCGCGGCCAGGGCGGGCAGGTTCGTCGCCACCGGGACCAGCGCGACCAGTAGCACCGCGACGATCACCCGCGCGATCGAGATCTCCTTGGTCGCATAGTATTTCGCCAGCACGACGCCGACGAGGAACAGCGCGGGCCCGACATACAGCGCCACCAGCGGGATACCGTGCAGCGCGTCGGTGAGCGTGTGATGCGAGGCGTCGCCCACGTAGTAGAGCACCTTCTTCAGGCCCAGCGAGAGCGCGATGACGCCGGCGATCATCGGGAAGTGCCCGTAGGTGTAGCTGCGCTGGGCGATCTTGATCTGGTGCGCGCCCCGCGAATGCGCGAACGCGTGCTCGATGGAGATCGCCGCGACGTCGAAGTACAGCCACCACAGCAGACCCGACACCGCGAGCCCGAGCATCGAGCCCAGCGTGATCGGCCACGAGATCGGCAGACCCGCCACGCCGATGCCGATCGAGACGATCGACTCGCCCAGCGCGATGATGACGATCAGCCCGTAGCGCTCGGCGAAATGCTTGGCCGAGTTGATCCGCCAGTCCGAGCCGGCGAACCAGGTCCAGACCATGTCGCCGGCGATGGCGGCGAACCACAGCGCCATCTGGGTGGCGCCGTCGGTCATCGCGGCGACCACGAGCAGCGAGGTGCCCAGCGTGATGGACCCGACCAGCCAGCGCAGCAACTGACCGCGCAACTGCGGGTCGTCGGCGCTGATCACCCAGAAGATCGCGGCGTGCACGAGCCGCACCACCAGGTAGGCGATGGCGAAGACCAGCGGGCCGAACCAGCCGCCGGGCAGGTCTTCGAACGCCTCCGGGATGGTGAGCGCCGCGATGAACGCCCCACCCATGGCCACGAACATCGCGACCCGGGTGATGCCCTCGTCGGCGCGCACCACATTGCCGAGCCAGGAGTACGCGATCCACAGCCACCACATCAGCGCCAGCACCAGGCCCGCGCGCACCACGTTGGCCGGCGTGGGATTGTCGGCGGCCAGCGCGGTCACCATGGTGAAGGCGAAGACGATCACGAGGTCGAAGAACAATTCGAGCTGGGTCACCGAGGCGTCCTCGGCCACCGGCTGGAACCGAACCCGTCGAGTACCGATCATGCGCTCATCGTCGCACCCGGACTCGTGGTCCGCGCGGAACGTGCGCCGCTTTCGCCGTCGGCGCAACTAGCCGACGGCGTAACCCCCGACATGGGGGAACTGCTCGGCGAAGTCGATGAAGTTGTCCACACCCTGCTGGTTCTCCTTGCGGAGATTGCGGTTGAACAGCATCCCGGGGATGGGCAGCGGGTACCGCAGCTCGACGTGCAGATCGACCTCGGTGCCGTCGGGTCCTTCGAACAGCTCGAACGAACCGCCGCCCTTGGAACCGCGGCTGCTGTCGACGACATCCCAGGACACCCGGTTGGGTTCCCAGCTGTACTCGAGGACCTGCGCGTCCGAGTCGCCCATGAACTGGGCGGTGACGAAGACGCGGCGCGGCCTGCCGTCGGGGTCGAGCGGGCCGATGCGGACGTCGCTGTAGGTGGGGGACCACTCCGCCAGTCGATCGACGGCTAGCAGGGCATCCATGACCTGGTCGATGGGGGCATCAACGGTGAATCGGATGTCGATCTTCGAGCGCATCTTTGTCTATCCTCCGAACCCCCGCAGCTTTCGCGCCCGATTGTGCACACGTGTACCAGTGATCGTCAACACGTCTATGGTCTGGACAAACGACCGGGTCAGGCGCTTATCGCCCGCTCGACGGCGGTTTCGATCAGCTCCATGCTCTGTTGCTCGGTGAAGATTCCGGGCAGTGTGAGATGTTCGACGATGAGCCAGTTGAGGGCCAGATACAGGAGCAGGACCGAGGCTTCGTCGCCCGGCTGACCCGACGCCAGATGGTTGCGGACGTTGAAATCGAGGTCGGCGCGCACCCGCTCGGTGAGCACTTCGCGCAACTCCGGCCGCCGGGTCGCCTCCAGGCGCAATTCGAGCAGCGCGAGGTAGGCGTTGCGGTGCGATTCGAGCCGGGCGACGACCTCCTTCATCAGCTCCTTGATGTTCTCGACGGTCTTGGGTCCCGCGCTGACCTGCGCCATCGTCTCCTCGCTCGGCTGCACCACCTCGTAGAAGCGGGTGCCGGCCTGGGTGAGCAGGTCGTCGCGGCTGGCGAAGTAGTTCGAGGTCGTGCCGACCGGGACCGCCGCCTGTTTGTCGACCGCGCGGAAGGTCAGTCCCCGGGCGCCCTCGGTGGCGAGGACCTCGATGGCCGCGTCCAGCAGGGCCTGCCTGCGTTCGGGATTAGTTCGCACTTGACACCACTCCGTCTGTAGTACTACGTTCAAACCACTTCATTCAGAGTACAACAACTTAGGCGGTACCCATGCGAAAGCTTGTCTACTACATCGGCGTCTCCCTCGACGGCTGCATCGCGGGTCCCGGCGGCGAGGTCGACTTCTATCCGACCCCGCAGAACTACATGGAGTGGATGATGGACGAGTTCCCCGACTCGATCCCGACCCACCTGCGGGCGCATTTCGGCATGGACCCCGAGCTGCCCGCCAAGAAATGGGACACCGTGCTGATGGGTCGCGGCACCTACATCCTTCCGGGCGAGCACGTCGAGAGCCCGTTCTCGCACCTGAAGCAGTACGTCGTCTCGTCCTCGCTCGCGCAGGCCGATCACCAGGCGGTGGAGATCGTCGGTGATCCGATCCAGCTGGTGCGTGAGCTCAAGCAGCGCGAAGGTGGCGACATCTGGCTGTGCGGCGGCGGGCAGCTGGCCGGTCAGCTCATCGGCGAGATCGACGAGATGGTCGTCAAGAGCTATCCCGTCATCGCGGGTGAGGGCGTACACGCGTTCACCGGCGTCTTCCAACCGACACAGTTCACCCCGGTGCGGCGCAAGGAATTCGACAACGGCACGCAGGTCACCTGGTTCGTCCGGGCCTGATTTCCGCGGTTATCCACAGGTGACAAGCCTGTGTCGTTTTCCACAGGCTGGGGAGGTAGCGGCGAATCCGGTGGACCTGGGCCGGTACTCTTGGTCGCTGATACCAAGCCTGATTGTCGATCGTGAAGGACCTAGCCGTGGCTCTCGTTGTTCAGAAGTACGGAGGATCCTCGGTGGCCACCGCCGAGCGGATCCGGCGCGTCGCTGAACGGATCGTGGAGACCAAGAAGCAGGGCCACGACGTCGTCGTGGTCTGCTCGGCCATGGGTGACACGACCGACGAGCTGCTCGATCTCGCCGAGCAGGTGGCGCCCGCGCCGCCCGCTCGCGAGATGGACATGCTGCTCACCTCCGGCGAGCGCATCTCGAACGCGCTGGTGGCCATGGCGATCCACTCCCTGGGCGCCGAAGCACGCTCGTTCACCGGTTCGCAGGCCGGCGTGATCACCACCGGCGCGCACGGCAACGCCAAGATCATCGACGTCACCCCGGGCCGCCTCCAGGAGGCGCTGGCCGAGGGGCAGATCGTGCTGGTCGCGGGCTTCCAGGGCGTCAGCCAGGACAGCAAGGACGTCACCACGCTGGGCCGCGGTGGTTCCGACACCACCGCCGTCGCCCTGGCCGCCGCGCTGAAGGCCGACGTCTGCGAGATCTACACCGACGTCGACGGCATCTTCAGCGCCGACCCGCGCATCGTCGGCGACGCCCAGAAGCTCGACAACATCTCCTACGAGGAGATGCTCGAGATGGCGGCCTGCGGCTCGAAGGTGCTGATGCTGCGCTGCGTCGAGTACGCGCGCCGCTACAACGTTCCCGTTCATGTTCGGTCGTCCTACACCGACAAGATCGGCACCACTGTTTTCGGATCGATGGAGGACATTCCCGTGGAGCAGGCAATCCTGACCGGCGTCGCGCACGACCGCAGCGAGGCCAAGGTGACCGTCGTCGCCCTGCCGGACGAGCCGGGCTACGCGGCCAAGGTGTTCCGTGCGGTGGCCGACGCCGAGATCAACATCGACATGGTGCTGCAGAACATCTCCAAGGTCGACACGGGCAAGACCGACATCACCTTCACCCTGCCCAAGACCGACGGCGCCCGCGCGGTCGAGATGCTCACCAAGCGGCAGGACGAGATCGGCTTCGCGCAGGTCCTCTACGACGACCACATCGGCAAGGTCTCCCTGGTCGGCGCGGGGATGAAGTCGCACCCCGGCGTCACCGCCACCTTCTGTGAGGCGCTGGCCAACGCGGGCGTGAACATCGATCTGATCTCCACCTCGGAGATCCGGATCTCGGTGCTCGTGCGCGACACCGAACTCGACGAGGCTGTGCAGGTCCTGCACCAGGCCTTCGATCTCGGCGGCGAAGAGGCCGCCGTCGTCCACGGCGGAACGGGGCGTTAATCCATGGGTGTACGGGTAGGCGTTGTCGGCGCGACCGGTCAGGTCGGCGCCGTCATGCGGAAACTGCTGGAAGAGCGCAACTTCCCGGCCGACGAGGTGCGCTTCTTCGCCTCGGCTCGCTCGGCGGGCAAGACCCTGCCGTGGCGCGGCGGCGAGATCGTCGTCGAGGACACCGAGACCGCCGATCCGTCGGGTCTGGACATCGCGCTGTTCTCGGCCGGCGCCACCATGTCGCGCGTGCAGGCCCCGCGCTTCGCGGCGGCGGGCGTGACGGTCATCGACAACTCCTCGGCCTGGCGCAAGGATCCCGATGTGCCGCTGGTCGTCTCGGAGGTCAACCCCGAAGCCACCCGCAACCTGCCCAAGGGCATCATCGCGAACCCCAACTGCACCACCATGGCCGCGATGCCGGTGCTCAAGCCGCTGCACGACGTGGCGGGCCTGCAGCGCCTGATCGTGTCGAGCTACCAGGCGGTGTCCGGTTCCGGTCTGGCCGGTGTGGAGGAGCTCGCCTCGCAGATCCGCGCGGTGGCCGACGACGCCGAGAAGCTGGTGCACGACGGTTCGGCCGTGGAGTTCCCCGCGCCGAACAAGTACGTCGCCCCGATCGCCTTCGACGTGATCCCGCTCGCGGGTTCGCTCATCGACGACGGCACCGGCGAGACCGACGAGGACCAGAAGCTGCGCAACGAGAGCCGCAAGATTCTCGGCCTGCCCGACCTGCTGGTCAGCGGCACCTGCGTGCGCGTCCCGGTGTTCACCGGTCACTCGCTGTCGATCAATGCCGAGTTCGCCGAACCGCTTTCGGTGCTGCAGGCCAAGGAATTGCTGGCCAAGGCGCCGGGCGTGCGCCTGGTCGACGTGCCCACCCCGCTGGCCGCCGCCGGCCAGGACGACTCCCTGGTGGGCCGCATCCGCCAGGATCCGGGCGTCCCGAGCGGTCGCGGTCTGGCGCTGTTCATCTCCGGCGACAACCTGCGTAAGGGCGCCGCGCTCAACACCATTCAGATCGCGGAAGTCCTGCTGAACAACCGCTGAGCACCGACGCGGAACGGGCCCGGTCACCAGTTACGGTGACCGGGCCCGTTTTTCGTGCTCGGATCAGCGGCGGATGCCGGGGGTGCGGGGGTCGTCGCCGAGGCAGACCAGTACCGCGCAGCCCGGCGGGATGCTGGCGAAGGGCGCCGCGAGCGGCTGGCTCAGGCAGTCGAAGACGGTGCAGCCGGGATAGGCGCCGGGCCCGATGCCGAAGACCGCCAGCAGGATGTTGGCGTCGATGAGCCGGGCCGGATCGAACTCCACCGGCGGTTCCACATACGGCGCGGCGTCGGGGGCCGGGGTGTCGGTGAAGGCGTCGAACAACCTGCGGAAGAACTCGTGCGGCAGTTCCTCGGTGTGCGCGATCACCCCGCTGGGGCCGTAGTCGGTCTCGTTGCCGAACGCGCCGGTCCACATCACCATGAGGTCGAGGCCGGGCATGAAGAAGACGTTCTGCAGGGCCAGCCCCGACATGAAGAACGTGTCGGCGGGCAGGAAGTCCGGCGACTCCGCGCAGTCGGCGCCCACCCAGAACAGGTAGCCGTAGCAGCTGTTGGCCGCCGACGGCGTGCGGGCCTTGCGCAGGTAGTCGGCCGAGATCACCCGCTCGGCGCCCCAGCGTCCGTCGTTGGCGACGAGCAGGCCGAGCTTGGCCAGATCGTTGGGCGGCAGCAGCAGATGGGCGTAGCCGTAGGTGTGGCCGGACCGGTCTCGCGCCCAGTAGTAGTCGGTGCGGGGGATGCCGAGCGGATCGAACAGCTCGCGCTGGGCGAAGTCCTGCAGCGGTTCGCCGACGGCCAGTTCGATCACGTACGACAGCAGGTCGACATTGCGCTGGCTGTAGCTGAAGGTGGTGCCGGGCGGGTTGGTCAGCTCCACGGCCAGTGCCTGCACGGCGCTGTTCGGGTCGACCGGGATCACCGCGGTGATGCCCTCGGTGAGGACGCCGACCTTCATCCCTGAGGTCTCGGTGAGCAGGTTCTCCACCGTGATCGAGCGGTGCAGCGGGTCGCCGAGCCCGGCGGGCAGGTAGCGGTCGATCGGTGCGTCGATCGCGAGTCTGCCCTGATCGGAAGCGATTCCGGCGAGCATCGACACCACCGATTTGGTGACGCTCCAGACGTTCCACGCCACATCGCCGGTCTCGTGGTTGCGCAGGCCCTCACCGACGAGGCAATTGTGCCGGAACACTTGCACATTGAGCCGGTTGCGGGTCGCGGCGAATTGCAGCGCCTGTTCGAGCTTGGCGGGGTCGAGGCCGACCTGTTCGGGGTCGGCGCGTTCGAGTTCGCGTTCGGAGGTCACCGCGCAGGTCGTCGGGCTGCGGGGCGCGGCGGCCGCGGGCGCGGCGACGAGGGTCGCGCCCGCCATAGCTGTCGCCAACAATCCCGCGAAGATTCCCCTGATTCGCCCCATACGGCCGAGGGTAGCCCGCGTGACCTGCCGTAACCCGTAAAGCGTGGCCGCACAACCCCCTAATCACCGATCCGGTGACCTACCCGTGAATCCCCGAAGCAGATAGATCGCGGCGCCGAGCGCGAGCACCGCGAGTCCGGCGAGCACCGAACCGATCGGCAGCGCGAACCCGACGACGACGCAGCCGCCGGCCCCGAGCACCGGCACCCAGCGCGGTGGCCTGCGCTCCGCGTCGGTGAGCGTGGCGGCCGACAGGTTGGCGATCAGGTAGTAGGTGAGCACGGCGAAGGAGGAGAAGCCGATCGCCGCGCGCAGGTCGACGGTGGCCGCCAGCACCGCGACCACCGCGCCCACCGCGAGTTCGGCGCGGTGCGGGACGGCGTAGCGCGGATGCACCGCGGCCAGCGCGCGCGGCAGGTGCCCGTCGCGGGCCATGGCCAGCGAGGTCCGCGAGACGCCGAGGATCAGCGCCAGCAGCGAGCCAGCCGCGGCGAGCACGGCGCCGGCCCGCACCACCGGGGCGAGCCAGTCGGCGCCCGCCGCCTCGACCACCCGCGCCAGCGGATCGTGTGCCGCGGCCAGCCCGCCGGACCCGAGGGTGAGCAGCGCGGCCACCGCGACCAGCGTGTACACCGCCAGCGCGCCGGCCAGCGCGAGCATCACCGCGCGCGGGATCGTGCGCTCGGGCTCGCGCACCTCCTCGCCGAGGGTGGCGATCCGCGCGTATCCGGCGAACGCGAAGAACAGCAACCCCGCCGCCTGCAGCACGCCGTAGGGCCCGATCTGCTTGTCCAGCACCGTCGCCGCCGAATGGTCCCCGCCCAGGCCGGTCACCACGACCGCCGCCAGCACCGCCAGCACCACCGCCACGATGACCCGCGTCGCCAGGGCCGACTTCTGCACGCCCACATAGTTGATCCCGGTCACCACCAGCACCGCCGCGACGGCCACCGCGTGCGCGTGCTCCGGCCACGCGTAGCTGCCCACCGTCAACGCCATCGCCGCGCACGAGGCCGTCTTCCCGACGACGAACCCCCACCCCGCCAGATATCCCCAGAACTCCCCGAGCCGCTCCCGCCCGTACACATACGTCCCACCCGACACCGGATACAGCGCCGCCAGCCGCGCCGACGACATCGCGTTGCAGTACGCCACCACCGCCGCGATCCCCAACGCCACCAGCAACCACGACCCGGCCACCCCCGCCGCGGGCCCCAGCGCCGCGAACACCCCGGCACCGACCATCGCGCCCAACCCGATCACCACCGAGTCCCACAGCCCCAGCCCCCGCCGCAAAGCCCCGTCCGATCCCATGCCCTCATCCTCGAGCATCGCCGCCCCCGCCGCGACTCGACGGGTCCGGACATGACAAAACGCCGCCAGGTCGATGAGGGAGACCTGGCGGCGTTCGAGTCGAAGGGCCGTCGCTGGGACGGCCCGTCAGGGTGTCGACGCCCCACAAGCGCCTCTCGGCGGGTGGTCGCTCGTAGCGACAAAGGGGTGAGGCCCGGGGCTGTTCGGACGCCGACAGTGGTGTTCAACCGAGGCGCCGCCCGAGCTATTCCGGGCGCTGAATGTGATCCGCGCAACCCAACTTGATCAACTCGTTTTCTTGACTAATTCCAGAAAAGGAGGAGAGTGGGGTCTGTGCACACCGAGGAGATCGACCCCTGTCGACTGTTGCGTGATGCCGGACTGCGGGTGACCGCGCCGCGCGTCGCGGTACTGAACGCGGTCGCGGCGCGGCCGCATTCGGACGCGGAATCGATCGCGACCGCGGTACGGGTCCGGCTCGGGACGGTGTCGACGCAGGCGGTGTACGACGTGCTCAACGCCTGCGTGCGCGCCGGAATCCTGCGCCGGATCGAGCCCGCCGGTTCGCCTGCCCGGTTCGAGACCCGGACCGGGGATAATCACCATCACCTGGTGTGCCGAAGTTGTGGGCTGGTCGTCGACACCGAGTGTGCCGTCGGCGCCCCGCCCTGCCTGCAGCCCGTGGACGCCCACGGCTTCGCGATCGACGAGGCCGAGGTCGTGTTCTGGGGGCTGTGCCCCGACTGCCGAGATCAGGAGGCCGCGAAATGACCAAGCCGACCACCACCAACACCGGTATCGCTGTCGAGAGCGACGACGAGTCGCTGTCGGCCGGCGTCCAGGGACCGGTTGTGCTGCACGACCACTACCTCATCGAGAAGCTGGCGCAGTTCAACCGCGAACGGGTGCCGGAGCGGATCGTGCACGCGAAGGGTTCCGGTGCCTACGGCGAGCTGGTGGTGACCGGCGACGTCAGCCGCTACACCAAGGCCAAGCTGTTCCAGCCGGGCGCGCGCACCCAGTCGCTGGCCAGGTTCTCCACCGTCGCCGGCGAGCAGGGCAGCCCCGACACCTGGCGTGACCCGCGCGGATTCGCGATCAAGTTCTACACCGAGGACGGCAACTACGACCTCGTCGGCAACAACACCCCGGTCTTCTTCATCAAGGACGCGATGAAGTTCCCCGACTTCATCCGCTCGCAGAAGCGGCTGCCGGGCAGCGGTCTGCGCGACCACAACATGCAGTGGGACTTCTGGACGCTGCGACCCGAGTCCGCGCACCAGGTGACCTGGCTGATGGGTGATCGCGGCCTGCCCAAGACCTACCGGCACATGGACGGCTTCGGCTCGCACACCTACCAGTGGATCAACGCGCAGGGCGAGCGGTTCTGGGTGAAGTACCACTTCAAGACCGATCAGGGCATCGAGTTCCTCACCCAGGCCGAGGCCGACACGCTGGCCGGTTCCGATCCCGACTACCACCGCAAGGACCTGTGGGAGGCGATCGACCGGGGCGATTTCCCGAGTTGGACGGTGAAGGTCCAGATCATGCCGGTCGCCGACGCCGAGACCTACCGCTTCAACCCGTTCGACCTGACCAAGGTGTGGTCCCAGCAGGACTATCCGCTGATCGAGGTCGGCACCTGGACGCTGAACCGCAACCCGGGCAACTTCTTCGTCGACATCGAGCAAGCCGCGTTCGAACCGTCCAACATCGTGCCCGGCATCGGGTTCTCGCCGGACAAGATGCTGCTCGGCCGGGTCTTCGCCTATGCCGACGCGCACCGCTACCGCATCGGCACCAACTACGCGCAGCTGCCGCCGAACCAGGCCAAGGCCGCCGAGGTGAACTCCTACTCGAAGGAGGGCGCCATGCGCTACGAGTACAACCCCGCCGACGTGCCGGTGTACGCGCCCAACTCGTTCGGCGGTCCGCACGCCGACCCGGCGGTCGCGGGCGACGGCGGGCTGTGGGAGTTCGATCCGGCGATGGTCCGGGCCGGCTACATCGAGCACGCCGAGGACGGCGACTTCACCCAGGCGGGCACGCTGGTGCGTGAGGTGCTCGACGACGCCGCGCGGCAGCGGCTGGCCGACAATATCGTCGGCCACGTCCTGGCCGGGGTCACCGAGCCGGTGCTGAGCCGGGTATTCGAGTACTGGCGCAATGTCGACGCCGACCTCGGCAAGGCGGTGGAGGAAGGGGTGCGGGCAGGCCTGGAAGGCTGACCCCGGGCCCGGACACACGACGAGGCAGGTACGCCGCGAGGCGTACCTGCCTCGTGTCGCTTCCGTAGGAAAAGTATTGGCGCGGAAGGCTTTCGGACTACCGCGCCGTCGATGTCGTGTCGGTCAGAAGTTGCTGAACCAGTACAGCAGGCTCGCCAGCAACCAGACGATCAAGGTCTCCATCGTCGTTCTCCATCTTCTCGGTACTTCCATCATCGCCGAAGAATCGCCCCAGGCTGACAAGTTGTTCTTAAGAACCTCTAGAGACGGCCATCGCATCCTTTCTCCAGACACCGGAACAACCGGGTCCGATCGGTCTCGAGGGGTGATCGGCCGGACCCGGCGGTGCAGACCAGAAGGTGGCTCTTCCAGACGCTGAAGACGCACTGCCGACGGTAACCACACCGACGGACTGGGCCGGAGCTGTTCCGACGGTGTCGCGGGGTATACCGACCGGGCCGGTCCGACGAGGGGTGACCGGCCCGGTCGATTTACGTAGAGCCGGATCACTGGTAAGGGTGGGGGCGTGGTCGAGACTGCCGAGCATCGAGACGCGCTGGACCGTGCCGAGGCGCGGTTGCGCGAAGAGTTCGCGACGATGTTCGATCCGGCGACGATCCATCGCTACCTGCACTCCTCCTACGCCGACTTCGCCGCCAGGGCGACGGTGACTCTGTATCTCCCGTTGCTCGCGGAACGTTTCGGCAGGCAACGGTTGCAGGCCCTGGCCAAGCTCGAAGGCAAGGTCGCCCGGCCGCGTCCGACGGTGCTGTTCCTGTGCACGCACAACGCGGGCAGGTCGCAGATGGCGCTGGGCTTCTTCGAGGAGCTCGCGCTGAGCCGGGCGGTGGCCTGGTCGGGTGGATCGACGCCGGGCGGGCAGCTCAATCCGGCGGCGGTGGGCGCGATGGCCGAGATCGGGATCGACATCTCGCGCGAGTACCCGAAACCGTGGACCGACGAGATCATCCGCGCGGCCGACGTGATCGTCACGATGGGGTGCGGCGACCACTGCCCGCTGGTGCCCGGCGTGCGCTACGAGGAGTGGATCATCGACGATCCGGCCGGGCTGGAACTGAGCCAGGTGCGGCCCATCCGCGACGACATCGGCCGCCGCGTGACGGGCCTGCTCGGCGAACTGGGTATCACCGTCACCGGTCCCGCAGGTAGCGCACCCAGCTCCCGTACGTCGTGATGTCGGTGGCGGTGACGGCGGCGTCGTAGGTGCAGGCGAAGCCGACGACGGAGCGGCCGTCGGACAGGTCGACGGCGGTCAGCGCCATCGGGGGCGGCAGTTCGGCGAGGAAGCGGCCGAGGCCGGCCGGGGATACCAGGAACAGTTCGCCGTGGATCGGCGCGCCGAGGCCGTCGCCGTGCCGGACCAGGCCGGGCTTGGGCGGGGCGGTGTCCAGCGCGGTGAGCCGGTAGGCGTCGCTGGTGGTGATCTCGCCGACGAAGCGGGCGCCGAGCTGGGCGAGCTGCCAGTGCAGCGGCTGGCCGCGCAGGTGCGCGCCGAAGACCGCCAGCGGCACACCGGTTTCCACCAGCAGCGGGGCCGGGCCGCCGGTGAGCCGGGCGGCCAGGTCGACGGCGAGCTGGTCGGCGAAGGCGGGCACCACGACCATCACGCCGAACGGCAGGCCCGCCGCCGTCGGGGTGCCGGGAACGGCCACCGCCGCCAGGTCGAGCAGATTGCAGAAGTTGGTATAGGTGCCGAGCCTGCGGTTGACGCCGAGCGGATCGGCGGCCACCTCGGCGAGAGACGGGTGCTCGGTGGTGGTGGGCAGCAGCAGGCCGTCGTACCCGGCCAGCAGCGCCGTGGCGGCGGCCTTGGCCCTGGTCAGGGTGTCGAGGTCGCCCGCGAAGGCGTGCGCGTCCAGTGTCTTTGCCGCGCCGATGATTTCGGCGACGGTGGGGTCGAGTCCCGGCGTGCGCTCGTCCACGAACGAACCGACAGCGGCGTACCGTTCGGCGACGATCGCGCCGTCGTAGAGCAGGCGCGCGGCGTCCAGCAGCGGGGAGATGTCCACCTCGTGTACCGCGACGCCCTGATCGCGCAGCAGGTCGACCGTGGCGGTGAAGGCCTGCCGGTAGGGCTCGCTCAGGGGGCTCAGGTCGGCGGGGCGGGGGATGGCCACCTTCGGCGCGGCCGAGGCGGCCAGTCGCACGTCGGCGGGCCAGGCGCGGCTGCGCGGATCGCGGGCCTCGGGGCCGGCCATGATCCGGGCGGCGTCGACGGCGGTGGCGAGATCGGCAGCGAACACGGTGACCGCGTCGTAGTCGGCGCAGGCCGGGACCACGCCGTGCGCGGGGACGACGCCGAGGGTGGCCTTGATGCCGACGATGCCGTGCAGCGCGGCGGGCACCCGGCCCGATCCGGCGGTATCGGTGCCGATCGCCAGGTCGGCGATGCCGAGCGCCACCGCCACCGCCGAGCCGGAACTCGAACCGCCGGAAATCAATTCGGGATGCGTGGCATGGCGGACCGCGCCGTAGGGGCTGCGGGTGCCGACCAGGCCGGTGGCGAACTGGTCCAGATTGGTCTTGCCGAGCACCAGTGCGCCCGCCGCGACCAGCCGTGCCACGGCGGCCGCGGATTCGGTGGCGGTGTAGGCGAATTCGGGGCACGCGGCAGTCGTCGGCAGGCCCGCCACGTCGACGTTGTCCTTCACCGCGAGCAGCAGGCCCGCCAGTGGCAGGGACTCACCCGAGGCGACGCGCCGCTCCAGTGCGGCTGCCTCCGTGGCGAGTTCGCTCCGCGGGCGCAGCGTGATCCAGACTTCGGGACGGTCCACCTCGGCGATGCGCGCGTAGGCGGCGTCGACCCGCGCGGTCACGGTGTCGAGTAGTCCTGCTGACATGGCGTCTCCTCAATCGCTCATGGACATGGCGGCGACGGCTCGCGTGATGCGCTCCAGCACCACATCCAGCGAATCGCCGATGTGGGTGTGCAGGAGTTGCTGTGCCAGGGCGAGATCGCCCGCGAGAACGGCGTCGAGGATCCCGAGGTGCTCGGTGATCGTGGTCTCGATCCGGTTGTTGATCATGAAGTCGTACATGCGCACGTGCCGGATCCGCGAGTTCACCGCCACCAGCGCGCGCACCAGCTCGCCGTTGCCCGCCGCGGTCAGCAGCGCGACGTGGAATTCCTCGTCGACGACCACGAAGCCCGGCTCCTGGGCGGGTGGGTCGGCGCGCAGGGCCAGCCAGCGCCGCTGTTCGGCGCGCAGCAGGTCGGCGTCGTGGGTGAGCGCGGGGTCGGCGCGGACGCGCGACATGCCGCCCAGCTCCAGCGTGAGCCGGAGTTCGTAGAGGTCGCGGATGCGGGACACGCTCGGCCGGACCGGACTGAACCCGTACTCCTCGCGTTCGAGCAGCCCGTCCGAGCAGAGCATGGTCAGCGCCTCGCGCACCGGCGTGCGGGAGATCCCGAACCGGGCCGACAGTTTGGGCTCGGTGAGGCGCGTGCCGAACCGGATGTCGCCGTTCATCAGCTCGTCGCGCAGGGCCGAGTACACGACGTCCCGCAGGGGCCTGCCCGCGCCGTCCTCCGGTGCATCCACCCTTGTCGACATGGGTGTATACGCTAACGAGCGGGAATTTCTATCAAGTGACAGAAAGTAAGCGCCAGGTTATCGAGTGCTCACAGCGGCGGCCTCACCAGTGCCGCCCTGCCCCGGAGAGCACTTCTCAACGACCTGCGAACACGCAGGGAACCGCCCGTGACATGTGCGGCGCGCACGCTGCTCGCAGAGCCCACCGCTCGCACTCCGCTCACCCGGAAGGGCGACCCATGAACGCAGCGATCCTGGCCCTCATCCTCGGCCTGGTCTCGGTCATCGCCGTCACCGTCTGGTGGCCGAACCCAGCGGACCGCGCGGCGCCGTCCGAGGACGGCGGCGGATCAGCGCCCCGCCTCAACCGGGACGGCTGACGCTGTGGACGGGTGGGGATGGTCCGGCACCGGTAACATTCCCCGGTTCTGACCGTCGCGGCACTGCCGCCTGTTCGTGTGGGGTAGTCGACCCCGGAAATACGAAGAGCCCCTGACCAGTGAACTGATCAGGGGCTCTTCTGTGTCTCAACCAACACGTCGGGGTGACAGGATTTGAACCTGCGACCTCTTCGTCCCGAACGAAGCGCGCTACCAAGCTGCGCCACACCCCGTGAGGCGAACCTGAAGTAGCTTACAACGAGGTGGTCGGAATCGTTAAACCGGCTGGTCAGCGGGGTTAGTTGAGGGCGCGGATGGAGCTGAAGATGCGCTTGGCGGTGGTGGCGTCGACGGCGTCGGGGACGCCGGTGTCGGCGATCATCACCATCACGAAGCTGCCGTCCTTGGTGCCCTTGAACGCGTAGGTGTAGATGGAGAAGGTGGGGCCGCAGCCGGGCTTCGGGTTGGCGACGGTGCCGGTGGTCTCGGTGAACATGCCGTCGGTCTTGCCGTCGATCGACTTCAGCGGCTGTGCCGGGCCCGCCTTACCGGTGGCGCCGGAGTAGGCCAGCGGTGCGGCCTTGGTGCCCAGCTCGGCACCCGCCGCGCCGTGATCGGCCTGTTTGGAGCCGGTCAGGAAGGACATGGTGCGGGTGGAGCCGGGGCAGTAGTCGCGGCCCTCGGAGGCGTAGCCCTTGCCGATGACGGTGTCGCCCGGCGGTTCGCCGACGCCGCCGATGGTGGATTCGGTGGCGACCTTCCAGCTCGGCGGCACGTCGTAGGCGGCGCCGCGATCGGGGGAGGCGACCACCTGATAGCCCTCGATCAGCGGCTTGCGATCCGACGCCGCGCCGGTGGGCGACGGAGTGGTGGAGCTGGGCTTCGGCTTGCTCGACGACGGCGGGGCGCCGGTGGTGGTGAGGGCGCTGACCATCGACGGGGTGGGCGCCGCGGTCGTGGTCGGTTCGTCGTCGCGGGTCAGCGCGAACGCCGTGATGGCGCCGCCCGCCAGCAGGACGGCGGCGACCCCGGCCGCAACCCAGATCAGGGCCTTGTTCCCGGACTTCGGGGGCTGCCCGTACGGCGGCTGCCCGTACGGCTGGTTGCCGAACTGCTCCAGCGGCGGAACCTCGCCGTATTGCTGCTGTGGTTGCTGCCAAGCCTGCCCGCCGGCACCCCACTGCGGATTGGGCTGCCCGGCGCCGGGATTCCACTGATTCTGTCCCGGCGGCGGCGTGCCCCACTGCGGTTGCGGCGGCCCACCCCACGCCTGACCGAGCCCCTGCTGACCGCTCGGCGCGTTCGGATCGGGCCACGAGGCCGGGGTGCGCAACTGCGTCGCGTCAGCCTGACCCGGCATCGGCGCACCGGGAGGATTCGCCCCCGGCCAAGGCGCGGCCGGGTTGCGCAGCTGAGTCGGGTCGGCCTGCCCGGGCTGCGGCGAACCCGGCTGTCCAGCAGGGGGATTCGGGCCTCCCCATGGCGCGGCTGGGTTGCGTAGCTGGGTGGCATCGGACTGCCCCGGCGGCGGCACCTGGGTGTTCGGCTGTGGCGCGCCCGGCCCGTGCGACTGGGCGGCGTCGGCCTGACTCAGCGGCGGCGAACCCGGTTGTCCGGCAGGGGGATTCGGGACTCCCCAAGAACCCGGAGTGGCGCCGGCCTGCCCGGCGGGGGCGTTCGGGTCGGGCCACGGCGCGGCGGGGTTGCGCAGCTGGGTCGCGTCGGCTTGGCCGGGCTGAGGGGCCGGGGCGTTGGGGTTCGGCCATGGCGCGCCGGGGGTGCCGAGTTGGGTGGGGTCGGCTTGGCCGGGGGCGGGAGCGCCCCACTGCTGCGGGCCCGCGGGGGTCCAGGGTGTGGGGTCGGGGAGGGCCGGTGGGGGACCGGAGCCGTCCCAGCGCAGGGTTGGGGGGAGGCCGGTGCCGCCGGGGGTCCAGACCGCGGTGGGGTCCGGGTTGGGTTGTCCCGCAGTGGGATTACCCGGCGCAGGCGCGCCCGGCGGGTTCACCGCGCCGGGACGCTGCCATTGCGCGTCGGGCTGGTCGGGCGCACCGGAACCGCCGAAAACGGTCGGGTCGTTGCGCCGGTCGTCGGATCCACTGCTCACGGTCATCCCCTACAGACAAGAAGTCGTTCGGGAGCAGACCCTAGCGGGCGACGGCCTCCGATGCCGAGATGCCGTGTCCGGTGTCGGCGGCGGGCCGCTTCGGCGGCGCGCCGACCAGGGTCAGCAACGTGGCTTCGGGACGGCAGCAGAACCGGTACGGCGCCCACGGCGACGTGCCGATGCCGGCCGAGACGTGCAGCTGGGTGTGCTCACCCCACTGCGACGGCCCCTTCACCCGGGACTTGTCGATGCCGCAGTTGGTCACCAGCGCGCCGTAACCGGGGACCACCAGCTGGCCGCCGTGCGTGTGTCCGGCCAGCACCAGGTCGTAGCCGTCCTCGGCGAACCGGTCCAGCACCCGCGGCTCCGGCGAATGGGTGACACCGATGCTGAGCTGGGCGAGCTGGTTGGGCGCGCCGGCCACGGTGTCGTAGCGGTCGCGCTGCAGGTGCGGGTCGTCGACGCCCGCGCTGGCGATCCGGATACCGGCGACTTCCAAGTCACGGCGGGTGTGGGTGAGGTCCAGCCAGCCGCGTTCGGTGAACGCCGCGCGCAGATCCTGCCACGGCAGCGGGTCGCCGTAAACGCGTCGATGATCCTTCTTGAAATACTTCAGCGGATTCTTCGGCACCGGCGCGAAATAGTCGTTGGAACCGAACACGAACAGGCCGGGACGCGCCAGCAGCGAGCCCAGGGATTGCACCACCGCGGGCACGGCCTTGGGGTGGGAAAGATTGTCACCGGTATTCACGACCAGGTCGGGTTCGAGCCGGTCGAGTTCGCGCAGCCACTGCTGTTTGAGCTGCTGACCCGGCATCATGTGCAGGTCACTGACGTGCAGAATGCGCAGCGTCGGCGAGCCGGGCGCGAGGACCGGCATGGTGGCTTCGCGCAGGACGAACGCATTTCGTTCGATCAGCGTGGCGTAGCCGATACCGGCGACGGCGGCCCCGGCGGCTCCCAACGCGGTTCGGCGGACAGCGGACGTCGAGATAACGGGCATTTGCCCAGCATAGGCGACCCCCTCCCGGAAGCGCGCGTGTGTTTCCGCACAAACGGTATGAATTTCGGTCGCGATGAAAATGTGATGGGACTCCGCCGGCCGAACAGCTAGCGTGAGGCGCATGTCGGAACTGAAAACGCAACTGCGCGCGGATATGACCGCCGCGATGAAAGCCAAGGACACGCTGCGTCTGTCGACCCTGCGGATGCTGCTCGCCGCGATCCAGAACGCCGAGGTCTCCGGGGCGCAGGCGCGGGAACTCTCCGATGCCGACGTGCTGGCGCTGCTGCAGAAGGAGGCCAAGAAGCGCAACGAGGCCGCGGTGATCTACGAGCAGAACGGGCGTGGCGAGCTGGCCGCGAACGAGCGCGCCGAGGAAGAGATCATCGAGGAGTATCTGCCCACCCAGCTCTCCGAGGCCGAGGTGGCCCAGGTCGCCGACACCGCGATCGCGCAGGTCGCCGAGGAGATCGGGGCGCGGCCGGGGATGAAGCAGATGGGCCAGGTCATGAAGGCGGCCACCGCGCTCGCCGAGGGCAAGGCCGACGGGTCGCGGCTGTCGGCGGCGGTCAAAGCCCGCCTCTGATTTCCAGCAAACGAAAGGGCCGCCGTCCTGGTGGACGGCGGCCCTTGTCGTTCGTCTTACCGCGGCACCGGAATCGGAATCGGTGGCAGGCGCGGGATCTGCGGCAGACCCGGGATCACCGGCGCGGGCGCCGCGGGCGGCGGCGTGGTCGGCGCGGGCACCCGGACCGAGCCGTCACTGATGTAGATGGTGACGACCGAACCCGGAATCGCCGACCCGTTCGGCGAACTGCCCATCACGGTGCCCTTGGCCTGCGAGCCGGGGCTGGTCACCGCGGACACCTGGAATCCGGCGCCGGACAGGATCGAGGTGGCCTCGCCCTGCGACTTGCCCGCGACATCGGGGACCTGGGAGTTGTTCGCGCCGCGGACGTACTTGTCGTCCACCGGCGGCAGGCCCGGCGGCGGGAACCGGTCCATCACCGGCTTGATGGCGTTGAACCAGGTGCGCGCGGGCTCGTTACCACCGAACAGGCCCGCGGCATTGCTGGCGCCACAGTTGCGCAGCGGGAACGAGCAGATCTCGCCGGGCGTCGGGCTGTCGCCGTAGACGTAGACCGAGGAGGCCAGCGAGTTGGTGAAGCCGAGGAACGCCGAGGAACGGTGGCTTTCGGTGGTGCCCGTCTTGCCCGACATCGGCGCCGCCCAGCCCGCGGCCCGTGCCGCGCCCGCGGCGGTACCGCTGACGTCGTCCTTGCTCATCGCGTTGGCCAGGGTGTTGGCCAGACCGGGGTCGACCACCTGCTCGCACGCCTGCTGGGTGAGCGGAACGGCCTTGCCGCTGCGGTCGATGACCTCCTTGATCGGCGAGGGCGGGCACCACTTGCCGCCCGAACCGAGGGTCGCCGCCACATTCGACAGTTCCAGCGGGTTGATCGCGAACGGGCCCAGGGTGAACGAGCCCATGTTGTTGTTCTTGATGTGGTCGGCCAGGCTGGTGTTGCCGTGCCCGGAGGTGCCGGGATCGGTGTAGGACCGCATGCCGAGGCGCACCGCCATGTCGACCGCGGCGCCGACGCCGACGTCCTGGATCATCTTCACGAACGTGGTGTTCGGCGAGGTCGCGAGCGCGTCGGTCACCGACATCGAGCCCGGGTAGTTGCCCGCGTTCTTGACGCACCACGAGTCGGCCGGGCAGCCCGGCGAGTTCGAGTAACCCATGCCCTTGGCGGCGTAGGTGCCCGGCACGTCGACCTGGGCGGCGATGCCGAGACCCTTCTCCATCGCGGCGGCGGTGGTGAAGAGCTTGAAGATCGAGCCCGCGCCGTCACCGGCCATCGAGTACGGCTGGCCGAGCAGCGTCTCGTTGGCGTCGCGGTCGAGGCCGTAGGTGCGGCTCGAGGCCATCGCGAGGACGGGGTGGCTGTCCTGGCCGGGCGCGATCACCGACATGACCTCGGCGATGTTGTCCAGGTTGGGGTCGGCCTGCTCGTTCACCGAGCGCTTCACCGATTCCTGCAGCACCGGGTCCAGCGAGGTCTTGATCAGGTAGCCGCCCTTGTCGATCTGCTCGCGGCTGATGCCCGACTCGGCCAGGTACTGCAGCGCGTAGTCGCAGAAGAAGCCCTTGTCCTGGGCGGCGATGCAGCCGCGCGGCAGGCCCTTCGGCTCGGGCAGCACGCCCAGCGCCTCGGACTTGGCCTTGCGGAACTCCTCGGCGCGGTGCGGGATGTTCTGGATCAGCGTGTCGAGCACGGTGTTGCGGCGATCGGTGACGCCCTGGACATTGGTGTACGGGTTCAGCTTGGAGCTGGACTGCACCATGCCCGCCAGCATCGCCGACTGCGTGATGGTGAGGTCGGCGGCGTCGACGCCGAAGTAGGTCTGGGCCGCGTCCTGGATGCCGTAGGAGCCGTTGCCGAAGGGCACCAGGTTCAGATAGCGGGTGAGGATCTCGTCCTTGCTCAGCTCGCGGTCGAGGGTGAGTGCCATCCGGATCTCGCGCAGCTTGCGCGCCGGGGTGGTCTCGATCGCGGCGCGACGTTCCTGGTCGGTCTTGGCGACGACGAGCAGGTTGAAGTTCTTCACGTACTGCTGGTCGAGCGTCGAGGCGCCCTGCTGGACCTCGCCGGAGGAGGTGTTGGTGAGGAACGCGCGCAGCGTGCCCTGCCAGTCGACGCCCTTGTGGTCGGCGAAGCGCTTGTCCTCGATGGACACGATCGCCAGCTTCATGTTGTTGGAGATGCGGTCGCTCGGCACCTCGAAGCGGCGCTGCTCGTAGAGCCACGCGATGGGGGCGCCGTTCGCGTCGACCATCGTCGAGACGGCGGGCACCGTGCCTTCGACCAGTTCGGCTGACACGTTGTCGACGGCATCGGCGGCTCGGTTGGAGATGAACCCGAATCCACCGGCCAAGGGGAACAACAGCCCGGCGACTAGCACGGAGGCCAGCGCGCAGCTGCCGGCCAGCCTCGCGAGCGTTTGAGTGATCGGCACCCGCCCAGCCTAAAGGGTGGGGTGTCGAGGTTCACGGCTGTGCTGCTCGACAGGTGATGTCCGGTCGGTGCCAGGGGGGTTGCTCTGGCGTGTCAACAAAATGATCACATCGGCGTGTCGCGGCCGGGCACGCCGGTGATCAGCAGGACTGCCGGTCAGGACGCCGATTTGAATGGACGGCCGTACCAAAAAATCGGGGGCCGGTCTTGCGCAAGCGCCATACCTTTACCTAGATTGAGAACCCAGTGTGATAGAGCTAACACTCAAAGTGGAATGTGGTGCGGACCGCAGCGGTAGTTGGGTTGCTGTGATCCGCGCTCGCGATTCTGGAGCGCCGCACAACGGTGTTCGGACTGCAAAGGGGCACATCAAATGCACATCACAACCCCCATCGCTCGACTGGATGTAGAGCAGGCCGAGGCAAGGATCGCTTGGGTTGCCCAGGCGCGATGCAAGGAAGTGGACCCTGATCAGCTGTTCGTTCGTGGTGCGGCGCAGCGCAAGGCGGCGACCATCTGCCGCCATTGCCCGGTGTTGATGCAGTGTGGTGCCGACGCGCTGGACAACCGGGTGGAGTTCGGAGTGTGGGGCGGGATGACCGAGCGGCAGCGGCGCGCGCTGCTCAAGCAACATCCCGACGTGACGTCGTGGGCCGACTTCTTCCAGGCCCAGCGCCAGCATCAGGTGGCGATCTAGCAGGCGAGACCGCGGCGATAGCACAACGGCGCCGAGACCGCTGGGTTTGCGGAATCGGCGCCGTTGGCGAGTGTTACGAGATTGTGAGCTATAGCTGTTTTGTCTGAATCGAGCTCTGGATTCGGACGTCGGCTCAGACCGCGGCGGGTTTGCCCGCCAGCTGGTCACCGACCGCCCGCAGGGCATCCAGGTCGGAGACCTCGAACGGCAGCGCGGTGACCGAAACGATCGGGACCCGCGGATGGGCGCCGGTGAAGCGATGCAGCAACCGCTGTTCCCGCTTCGCCGTCGCCACCCGCTCGGCATGGATGCGCAGCACCGACGCCGTCAGCGGGTCCGCTTCGCTCAGCTGATCGGCAGCGGTCAGCGCGTGATCACCGGACAGCCCCGACAACGCGGGGTGCGTCCGGTTCAGCACCAGACCGGCCAGCGGCATCCGCTCGGTGGAGAGCCGGTCGACGAAGAACGACGCCTCCCGCAGCGCGTCGGGCTCGGGCGCGGCGACCACCAGGAAGTGCGTGCCCGGCTTGGACAGCATCGCGAAGGTGCGCTCGGCCCGATCCTGGAAGCCACCGAACAGCGATTCCAGCGACTGCAGGAACGTCGAGGCGTCCTTGAGCATCTGACCGCCGACGATGGTCGACACCCCGCGCATCGCCAGGCTCATCGCCCCGGTGACGAACCGGCCGACGCCCCGGCCGGGCGCCATGATCAGCCGGATCATCTTGCCGTTGAGGAAATTGCCGAGCCGCTTGGGCGCGTCGAGGAAGTCCAGCGCGTTGCGCGAGGGCGGAGTGTCGACCACGATCAGGTCCCACTCCTTGTGCCCGGCCAGCTGACCGAGCTTCTCCATCGCCATGTACTCCTGCGTGCCGCCGAAGGACGAGGCCACGGTCTGATAGATCGGATTGGCGAAGATCTGCTCCGCCTTCTCCGGGCTGGTGTGCTCGAGCACCATGTCGTCGAAGGTGCGGCGCATGTTCAGCATCATCGCGTGCAGCTGCCCCGGCACCTCGGGGCCGAGCTCGACCCGCTGCGGGGTGTTGTCCAGATCGGCGACGCCGAGCGACTGGGCCAGCCTGCGGGCCGGGTCGATGGTCAGGACGACCACCTTGCGGCCCGCCTCGGCGGCCCGCAGCGCGATCGCGGCCGCGGTGGTGGTCTTGCCGACCCCGCCGGAGCCACAGCACACGATCACCCGCGCGGTGGGATCGGCGATGATCCGGGAAACATCCAGCGGGGGCGTGGTGGTCACTTGCTCGCTCATCGCACTCCCTGCGCGGATAGCTGTTCGGCCAGTTCGTAGAGTCCGCCCAGGTCCATGCCTTCGCCGAGGGCGGGCAGGTGCAGCTGGGGGACGTCGACCTTCGCCAGTTCGGCGGCGCTCTCGTCCTGCGCGGTCAGCATGACGGCGTGGTCGACGGTCTCGGTGAGCAAGCCGGCGAAATCCTCGTCGGGCAGGGTGATCCCGGCCGTGGCCAGGCCCGCGGTGATCGCGGCGGTGTCGAGCTCGCCGCGCACGGCCTGGTCGCGGTCGGCGGTGGTGAGCTGGGCCTTGGCCGCCCGGTTGACGATCACCGTGCCGATGCGCAGGTCGTTGCCGGTGAGTTCGGCGACCGCGTCGGCGGTCTCCTGCACCGGCAGCGCCTCGAGCAGGGTGACCAGGTGGATCATCGTCTGGTCCGAGTGCAGCAGCCGGGACACGCCGTCGGCCTGCGAGGCGATCGGGCCGCCCTTGGCGATCTCGGCCATGGCCTGGGTGACGTCGAGAAAACTGGCGATTCGGCCGGTCGGCGGCGCGTCGACGACGATGTCGTCATAGGCGGGCTTGCCGTCGGCGCCGGTGCGCACCACGCATTCCTTGATCTTGCCGGTGAGGATCACATCGCGCAGGCCGGGCGCGATGGTGGTGACGAACTCGATGGCGCCCATCCGGCGCATCGCCCGGCCCGCGAAGCCGAGGTTGTAGAACATGTCGAGGTATTCCAGGAACGCGTGCTCGATGTCGAGCGCGAGCGCGTACACCTCGCCGCCGCCGTCGGCGCTGGCGATCTGGGTCTCGGTGGGTGGCAGCGGCGGCCGGTCGAACAGCTGCGCGATGGACTGCCTGCTCTCCACCTCGACCAGCAGCACCTTGCGCCCACCTGCGGCGAGGGCGAGCGCGAGCGCCGCCGAGACGGTCGACTTGCCGGTACCCCCCTTGCCGGTGACGTAGTGCAGCCGGGCCGTCGCCGCGCGCTGTGGCCATCCGGTCGACGGTTCCGGAACCGACGAAACCGGCTCTGCTGTTGGTGCTCCCACGTGGCCGAGCCTATAACCCGTTTCTCGGCGGTGGTCGGGGTGCGCCCTAAACTCACACCATGAGTGAAGTCACCCTGTGGGAGTACGCCACCGTGCCGCTGCTGACGCACGCGACCAAGCAGATCCTCGACCAGTGGGGCGCCGACGGCTGGGAGCTGGTCACGGTGCTGCCCGGACCGACCGGTGAGCAGCACGTCGCCTACCTGAAGCGGCAGAAGTAGCCGTGGCCACCGCGTGGAAGGACGCGCTCGACCGGCTCGGGGTCACCCTGCCGCCGGTCGCCGCTCCCGTCGCGGCCTACATCCCGGCCGTGCGCACCGGTTCGCTGGTGTACACCTCCGGCCAGCTGCCCTTCGTCGACGGTGAGCTGTCGGCGGTCGGCAAGGTCGGAGCCGAGGTCGAGGTGGAGACGGCGAAGGAGGCCGCTCGGCTGTGCGCGCTGAACGCGCTCGCCGCCGTGCACGACCTGGTCGGACTCGACTCGGTGGTGCGGATCGTGAAGGTCGTCGGATTCGTCAACTCCGCACCGGGATTCACCGATCAGCCGATCGTGATCAACGGCGCGTCGGAGTTCCTGGGCGAGGTCTTCGGCGACGCGGGCGTGCACGCGCGCTCCGCGGTGGGTGTCTCGGAACTGCCGAAGAACACCCCCGTCGAGGTGGAATTGATCGTCGAGGTCGGATAGGCAGCCGTCATGGCACTGGAACATCCCGCGTACGGCCAGGTCAGGGCGGTCACGCCGACGGCGTCGGTGCTGCTCGCCGACAATCCGTCGCAGATGACGCTGGACGGCACCAACACCTGGCTGCTGCGCGGACCCGGCAGCGACGACTACGTGGTCGTCGATCCGGGCCCGAAGGACAAGAAGCACACGGCGGCGATCGTCTCTGCCACCGGCGGCCGGATCGCGCTGACGCTGATCACCCATCACCACCCCGACCACACCGGCGGCATCGATCACCTGGTGAAAGCCACCGGGACGCCGGTGCGGTCGGTGGATCCGAAGTATCTGCGCGGCGAGACCACGCCGTTGGCCGCCGGTGAGGTCATCGAGGCGGCGGGGGTGCGGATCACCGTGCTCGCCACGCCCGGCCACACCGGCGACTCGGTGAGTTTCCTGCTCGACGACGGGATCGTCACCGGCGACACGGTGCTCGGCCAGGGCACCACGGTGCTGGCGTCGAGCAGCGGAGCGCTGGCCGACTTCCTGTCGTCGCTGGAGCTGCTGCTCGAGCACGGCGCGGGCAAGGCCTTGCTGCCCGCGCACGGGCCCGATCATCCCGACGCGGCGCCGGTGGTGCGGTACTACCTGGACCACCGCCGCGAACGGCTCGATCAGATCAGGGCGGCCCTGGCCGAATTGGGCGAGAACGCGGGTGCTTTCGAGGTGGTCCGCAAGGTGTACGCCGATGTGGACAAGCGCCTGTGGCCCGCCGCGCGCAGCTCGGTGAAGGCGCAGCTGGAATACCTGCGGGCCGAACGCGGAGCATGAGCTCGGCCGGGTAGCCGACGTGCGTGGTAGCGGCACGTCGGCTACGTCGGCAGCGCACCGGTGGAAACGACGACGGCACGCCGGGACCACCGCGGTGCGGTCGAGGCCCTCTTCCTACGGACCCGCACCGGTGGTCCCGGCGTGCCGGGACGTCGCGAAACCGACTCGACTCAGCGCGCGCGCCGGGCGAGGCGCTCGGAGTCGGAGATCAGGACGCTCTTGCCCTCGAGGCGCAGCCATCCGCGATGCGCGAAATCGGCGAGTGCCTTGTTGACGGTTTCCCGGGAAGCGCCGACCAGCTGGGCGATCTCTTCCTGGGTCAGGTCGTGGGTCACGCGCAGCGCGCCCGCTTCCTGGGTGCCGAACCGCTGCGCGAGCTGCAGCAGCGCCTTCGCGACGCGACCGGGCACGTCGGTGAAGATCAGGTCGGCGAGGTTGTTGTTGGTACGGCGCAGGCGACGGGCCAGCACGCGCAGCAGCTGCTCGGCGATCTCGGGGCGCTGATCGATCCACGCCTTGAGCGCGTCACGGTCCATCGTCACCGCGCGAACCTCGGTGACCGTGGTCGCGGTCGAGGTACGCGGGCCCGGGTCGAAGATCGACAGTTCACCGAACATGTCGGACGGACCCATGATGGTCAGCAGGTTTTCCCGGCCGTCGGGGGAACGGCGGCCGATCTTCACCTTGCCCGAGGTGATGATGTACAGCCGATCGCCGGGTTCGCCCTCGTTGAAGATGACGTGGCCGCGCGGGAAATCTACGGGCTGCAGCTGCTTGGCGAGCGCGGCCACCGCGGTGGGCTCGACGCCTTGGAAGATGCCTGCTCTGGCGAGGGCCTCGTCCACGAATGTGCTCCTTATGGGATATGGCTTGCGAACCTGGTCGAGCGAATCGACCAACAGCGCAGTCTACGCGGCCTCACGTCAGCACAGTGACAGACACCACGTAAAGAGTGGATTGCGCTCGGCGCGCACACCGTGAACGGGGGGTGTGCCCCCGGGGAATCAATGATCAGCTGGCCCGCGCGACATCGATATCGGCGGTCCGGGAACGGCGCTTGCGCATCCGCGCCACGGCGGCGGGCAGGCCGAGCTTCGTCAGCTCTTTCACTTCGGCGTTGCTGGCGTTGTCCAGGTACTGCTGAACCTCTTCGTCGGGTTCGAGAAGCTTTCGGAGCCGGTTCTCGACCCGCTCCATCCCCAGCGCGAACAGCATCAACAGCACTGGGAAGAGCACCACAGCGAGTCCTTGCATGACAGGCAGTAAACACGGTCGAGGTCTCAGATGGAACACAGCGGGCAAACTCGCCACCCAATGTTGTCGGAGCGGTTCCGTATGGTGGACAGGTGCCCGTTTCCCCCTCCACCGCCGCCGCGGACGACGCGGCCCCGGCCGCGGAAACGGCCGCGGTTCCCACCGGCATCTCCGCCGCGCGCAGGCGCAAGAACCGCGCGATAGCTGCGGAAACACGGATCGGACTGGTCCGGCGGGCACGCCGGATGAACCGCACTCTCGCCGGTGCGTTTCCCGACGCCCACTGCGAGCTGGATTTCACCACTCCGCTCGAGCTGGCGGTGGCCACGATCCTGTCCGCGCAGTGCACCGACGTCCGCGTGAACCTCACCACTCCCGCGCTGTTCGCCAAGTACCGCAGCGCGCGCGACTACGCCGAGGCCAACCGGGCCGAGCTGGAGGAATACATCCGGCCCACCGGGTTCTATCGCAACAAGACCAGCTCCCTGATGGGGCTGGGGCAGGCCCTGGTCAGCGATTTCGACGGTGAGTTGCCTCACACGCTGGCCGAATTGGTCAAGTTGCCCGGCATCGGGCGCAAGACCGCCAACGTCATCCTCGGCAATGCCTTCGATGTGCCGGGTATCACCGTCGACACCCATTTCGGCAGGCTGGTGCGCCGCTGGAAGTGGACCGAGGAAGAGGACCCGGTCAAGGTCGAGCACGCGGTCGGCGAGCTGATCGAGCGCAAGGACTGGACGATGCTCTCGCACCGGGTGATCTTCCACGGTCGCCGGGTGTGTCACGCGCGCAAGCCGGCTTGCGGCGCCTGCGTGCTCGCCAACGACTGCCCCTCGTTCGGGATCGGTCCCACCGATCCGGAGGCGGCGGCCGCGCTGATCAAGGGGCCCGAACGCGAGCATCTGCTCGATCTGGTCGGACTGTGAGCGAGCCCGCCGAACCGTCGCCGGCGCGGCGGCCCGTTCTCCGCTGGGCGCTGGCCGCGCTGATCCTCGTCGTCGCCGCCGCGGTGGCACTGTGGCCGCGCGGTGATTCCGATCCCGGCGGCGGTCCCGCGCAGACGGCGAAGCAGCCCGCGGCCGTGTCGGCCGAGCAGCGCGCCGCGGCGGGACTGTCGCCGTGTCCGGCGCCGCAGGGCGCCGGGTCGGGTCCGCTGGCGGGGATCACGCTGAACTGCCTCGCCGACGGCGCACCGGTCGACCTGGCCGCCGCGCTCGGCGGCAAGCCCGCGCTGCTCAATCTGTGGGCGTACTGGTGCGGCCCCTGCGCTGTCGAGCTGCCGCACCTGCAGGAATTCGCGCGGCGCGCGGGCTCCGAGCTCACCGTGCTCACCGTGCACAGCGATCCCGACGAGGCGAAGGCGCTGGCCAGGCTGGCCGGTCTCGGCATCACGCTGCCCGGCGTCGAGGACCCGCAGGCGAGCGTGCGCACCGCCGTCGGCGCCCCCGCGGTACTCCCGGTGTCGGTGCTCGTGCGCGCGGACGGCACCATTGCCGGTGTCGAGGTTCGTACGTTCGCCGATGTCGCCGACATCGCCGACACGGTGGCCGACAAACTCGGCGTTCGGATCGCGGTATGACGAAGGACAGTGTGATGAACGGTGTGATGCGCCCCGACGAGACCGGACTGCCGTCCTGGCTGTGTGCCGCCATCCGGCACGGTGGCCCCGACGCCGACGACACGCTCGCCACCTCCCGCGCGCTGCGTCGCGCCATGTCCATCACCGGCGAGCCGCGTCAGGCCGCGGTGCTCGTGCTGTTCGGCGGATCGGCCGACGCCGACGAGACCGCACCCGGTGGCCTGCCCGCCGACGCCGACGTGCTGCTCACCCAGCGCGCCTCGACCATGCGCCAGCATCGTGGCCAGGTCGCCTTCCCCGGCGGCGCCGAGGATCCGGGCGACGACGGCCCCATCGGCACCGCCCTGCGCGAGGCCGCCGAGGAAACCGGTCTCGATCCCGCGGGCGTGCAGCCGTTCGCCGTGCTGCCGAAACTGTTCGTGCCGCCGTCCAAGTTCGACGTCACCCCAGTGCTCGGCTACTGGCGGGCACCCACCGCGGTCGGCGTCGTCGATCCTGCGGAAACCGAGCGTGTCGTCCGTGTTCCGCTGACCGAATTGCTGGATCCGGCACACAGATTCATGGTGCGTGGCAGTCTCGGCTACCAGAGCCCCGCGTTCCAGGTCGACGGCATGCTGGTCTGGGGGCTCACCGGCGGTATCCTCGCCGGCATCATCAAAACGGCTGGCTGGGAACGAGACTGGGATCGAGGCGACGTGCGTGACTTGGAGAGCTCGCTGGCTGCGGTCGGTATGACCCTGTGAGCGAGCGCAGCGAGCGGCGAATCGGCACAGCCGCCACTGCGGTCATGCCGGAGCCGAGCGTCAGCGAGGCGGAGGCATGAGCGCATCTGTATGGCTCGATATCGCGGTTGTGTTGATCGCGCTGGTCGCGGCGTCCACCGGGTGGCGGCAGGGGGCCGTGGCCTCGGCGCTGGCGTTCTTCGGTGTGGCGCTGGGCGCGGTGGCGGGCATCCTCATCGCGCCGCACATCCTCAAGCACCTCAGTGAGGGCCGCAGCCGGGTGCTGGGCGGCATCCTGCTGATCGTGCTGCTGGTGATCGTCGGCGAGGTCGCGGGCATGGTGCTCGGCCGCGCCGCGCGCAGCGGCATGCGGCATCCGGTGGCGCGCAGTGTGGACAGCGTCATCGGCGCGGTGCTGCAGGCGGCGACCGTGCTGGTCGCGGCCTGGCTGCTCGCGTTGCCGCTGGCCACCGCCTCCCAACCCGGCGTCGCCGCGGCCATCAACGGGTCCAAGGTGCTGGCCGACGTCAACGCGGTGGCGCCGAGCTGGCTGCGCAAGCTGCCCAACGAGTTCTCCAAGCTGCTCAACACCTCCGGGCTGCCGGACGTCATCGGCCCGTTCGGCCGGGCGCCGATCGCCGCCGTCGAACCGCCGGACGCGAGCGTGCTCGCCAGCCCGGTGGCGGCCTCGCTGCAGCAGAGCGTGCTGCGCATCCGCGGTGTGGCGCCGAGCTGCCAGCGGGCGCTGGAGGGTTCCGGCTTCGTGGTCGCGCCCGAACGGGTGATGACCAACGCGCACGTCGTCGCGGGCACCACCAGCGTGTCGGTCGACACCGCGCGCGGCCCGCTGGAGGCCAGCGTGGTGCTGTTCGATCCGTCCAAGGACATCGCGGTACTCGCGGTGCCCGGCCTGACCGCGCCGGTCATCCCGCAGGCGCCGGAGTCGGCGACCTCGGGCGAGAGCGCGATCGTGCTCGGTTATCCGGGCGGCGGGCCGTACACGGCCAGCGCCGCGCGTGTCCGCGAGACGCTCGACCTCACCGGCCCGACGATCCATCGCGACGGCACCGTCGAGCGCGAGGTGTACACGGTCCGCGGTCAGGTCCGCGCGGGCAACTCGGGCGGCCCGCTGGTCGACACCGAGGGTCAGGTGCTCGGCGTGGTCTTCGGCGCCGCCGTCACCGACGACGACACCGGCTACGTGCTGACCCTGCGCGAGGTCGCGCCGGAGCTGGCCGCGGCAGGCCCGAGCAGCGCGCCCGTTCCCACCGGCGCCTGCGTCCTGAGCTGAGTCCGGCGCGTCCCAGGTCGTCGGCCCGGGACGCGCCGATCAGGGTGAGACCAGTCCGTCCTTGGGCGAGCCGTTCACGCCGTTCTGTTCCCGCCAGCGGGTCGTCAGCACCTCGTTGACCTTGCCGGGGTTCTCCTGGTGGGCGTAGTGCCCCGCGCCCGGAATCGACACCAGGGTGCGGTCGGGCGAGAGTCGGCCGCCACGGTGGACGGTGGCGGGCAGCAAGTAGCCGTCGTGTTCGCCGCGCAGGCCGAGCACGGGGATGTCGATCGGGGTGCGCATGGTCGCCATGAAGCGCTTGCCGTCGGGCCGCCACTGACTGCGGAAGGCCCAGCGCTGGTATTCCAGCGCGCTGTGCGCGGCGCCGGGAATCCGGATGGCGGCCCGCATCCGCGCCGCGGTCTCGGCGAATTCCGCCGTGCGCGACCAGGATTCGCTGACCCGCTCGCTCAGCAGCCGCTCCACCTCGGCGCCGTCGCGTCGGGTGAGCAGATGCTCGGGGTAGCGCGGCAGCTGGTAACGGAGGAAGTCGGGCAGCCAGGTGGCGCGCTGGGCGGAGTCGCGCAGCACCGCGCTCTTCAACGCGGCGGGATGGGGTGAACTCACCAGGGCGATCGAGCGGACCAGCCGGGGATGCAGCACGGCGGTCGCCCAGCAGACCAGTCCGCCGTCGGCGTGTCCGACGAGGGTGGCCTCGGTGTGGCCCAGTGCCCGGATGAGGCCGGCGATGTCACCGGCGAGGGTCCAGCCGTCGTAGCCGCGCGGCGGCTTGTCGGTGTCGCCGTAGCCGCGCAGGTCGACGGCGACGGTGCGGTAGCCGTGCCCGGCCAGGCCGGTCAGCTGGTGCCGCCACGACCACCAGAAGTCGGCGAATCCGTGCAGGAGCAGGACCAGCGGTGCGTCGGCAGAGTCGATGCCGTCGGCTTCCACGACGTGGAAGCGGATGCCGTTGGCGTGCACGTCGCGGTGCGTCCACGGTCCGTCGAAACGGACGCTGGACGGATCCGGGAATGAATTGGACGACACGCCGATCGAGCCTAGTAGGCGGGTCCGGCCGGTGCGACCGGGCCCGCCCGGCGCGTCATCGCTTGGCCGGCTTCTCCAGCGCGAGGTGGGTGTCGCTGTGGGTGAGCGCCGCCGGCAGGACCTCGGCGGTCTGCTTGAGCGAGTTGATCGTCTTCTCCGGCGCCCGCAGTTTGCGTACCTTGAGATAGCCCAGCAGGGCCAGCAGCGCGGTGGTCACCACCATCAGCACGAACACGATCAGGAACGCGGCCCAGCGGTACAGCCACACGTCCAGCAGTTCGGCGAGGAAGAAGAAAAAGAAGAACGAGCTGAACAGCAGCACCGTCAACGCGAGGATGAAGAACACGCTGCCGGTCAGGCCCTTGCGGACCTCGGCGGTGACTTCGGCCTTGGCCAGCGCCACCTCGGCGCGCACCAGGGTCGACAGCTGTTCGGTCGCGTCGCGCACGAGGGTGCCGATGCTCGCCGATCCGGGCGGGTTGGCGTCGGTCAACGGGATGGAAGTGACCGTGCGACCGTCATTTCCGCCTTGGGTGTAACTCACTTCGTCGACCCTTCTCCCTGTCCTGGCACTGCTAGGCCTCACTGTCCGGTTGTAGCTCGTTCGCGTCGCGGCGCGCCTGGTGCACACGTCCTCGGCGCAACAGTAGCGCCGATCCGAGCAGCGATGCTGCCATGGAGGTCACCAGGACGGCGGCCTTCGCCAGATCGATGGCGTCTTCACCGACATCGGCCAGCGCGAGTTCCGCCACCAGCAGGCTAACGGTGAACCCGATCGCGCCGAGTACCGACAGGGCGAACATGTCCCGATATTCCAGCCCCGCCGGGCGTTTCACCAGGCCCAGCCGGATCCCCGCCCAGCTGACGCCGAAGATGCCGATCGTCTTGCCGAGCAGTAGCCCGAGAATGATCGCCAGCGACAGCCGGTCGGTGAACAACGATCCGAACACAGCGGCGTCGAGCGGGACGCCGGAGGCGAACAGCGCGAACAGCGGCACACAGATTCCGGCCGAGATCGGCTGCACGACATGCTCGAGGTGGGTGGCGGGCGCGACCTTCTCGCCGGGGTCCTTGTGCACGCGGGTGAGCAGACCGAGCGCGACACCGGCCAGCGTCGGGTGGATGCCCGCCTCGTGCAGCGCGTACCAGCACAGCAGCGCGACCGGAAGGTAGAACAGCGGCGTGTGCAGCCGATAGCGCTGTGCCAGCGCCCAGGCCGCGCAGGCGGCGAGCGCAACGCCGAGCCACAGCAGCGACAGCGACGCGGTGAACAGCACCGCGATGAGGATGATCGCGAGCAGGTCGTCGACCACGGCCAGGCTCAGCAGGAACACCCGGGCGCTGGCGGGGATCCGCGAGCCGGTCATGGCCAGTACCGCCAGCGCGAAGGCGATGTCGGTGGCGACCGGGATGGCCCAGCCGTTGTCCATGCCGGGCACGCCGTGACCGACCACGAGCGCGATGATCGCCGGCGTCACCACGCCGCCCACGGCGGCGATGATCGGCAGCGCCGCCCGTTTCGGGTCGGCCAGCTCGCCGACGGCGAATTCGCGTTTGAGTTCCAGTCCGGCGACGAAGAAGAAGATCGCGAGCAGCCCGTCCTTGGTCCAGTCGGCCAGGGTCAGGTCCAGGTGCAGCGCCGGAATGCTCAGCTGGGTGTCGACCATGGTCTGATAGCTCGCGCCCCACGGCGAGTTCACCCAGATCAGCGCGACGGCGGCGGCGATCAGCAGCAGCGCGCCGCCGACGGTTTCGGTGCGGAGGTAGCGGGTCAGCTCGGAGCGGACACGAGTGATCACGGGCGGGCCTTTCGGCAGGGGACGACAGCGCTGCGGGCGCTCATCCCACCCTGCGGAGACTGGTGATGCACGACCGCATGCCGACCAGACTTCCCGGCACACCTCTACGCGATCCTAACGGATACGGCCGGTGACAACCCGCGTCACCGGCCGTATCCTGCGCGTTCGCGGCGCGCCCTCGCTCAGTTGCCGCCGGCGCGGATCGCCTCGAAGACGCCCGGATCGACCAGGGTGGAGGTGTCGCCGAGCTCGCGGCCCTCGGCCACGTCGCGCAGCAGCCGGCGCATGATCTTGCCGCTGCGGGTCTTGGGCAGCTCGGGCACGATGTGGATCTCGCGCGGCCGGGCGATCGGGCTGATCTCCTTGGCGACCTCGGCCTTCAGCTCGTCGACCAGGCCGTCGCCCGCCCGGCCCGCCGAGTCGCCGGTGAGGATGACGAAGGCGACGATGCCCTGCCCGGTGGTGGCGTCGGAGGCGCCGACCACGGCGGCCTCGGCCACGGCCGGATGCCCGACCAGCGCCGATTCCACCTCGGCGGTGGAGATGCGGTGGCCCGAGACGTTCATGACGTCGTCGACCCGGCCGAGCACCCACAGGTCGCCGTCGGCGTCGAGCTTGGCGCCGTCACCCGCGAAGTACCAGCCCTGCTCGGCGTAGCGCTCCCAGTAGGTGGCCCGGTAGCGCTCCATATCGCCCCAGATGCCGCGCAGCATCGACGGCCACGGCTGGTCGAGCACCAGGTAGCCGTTGGCCTCGGTCTCGCCGAGCTCCACCGGCTTGCCCTCCTCGTCGACCACCGTCGCGGAGATGCCGGGCAGCGGGCGCATGGCGGCGCCGGGTTTGGTGTCGGTGACGCCGGGCAGCGGGGAGATCATGATGGCGCCGGTTTCGGTCTGCCACCAGGTGTCGACGATGGGGGTCTTGTTCGCGCCGATGACCTCGCGGTACCAGCGCCAGGCTTCGGGGTTGATGGGTTCGCCGACGGAGCCGAGCAGGCGCAGGGTGGTGAGGTTGTGGGCGTCGGGGATCTCGCGTCCCCATTTCATGAAGGTGCGGATCAATGTCGGGGCGGTGTAGTAGATGGTGACGCCGTATTTCTCGATGATCTCGAAGTGGCGGTGTTCGGTGGGGGAGTTGGGGGTGCCTTCGTAGACGATCTGGGTGGCGCGGTTGGCCAGGGGGCCGTAGACGATGTAGCTGTGGCCGGTGACCCAGCCGATGTCGGCGGTGCACCAGTAGATGTCGGTGCCTGCTTTGTGGTCGAAGACGTTGTGGTGGGTGTAGGCGGTTTGGGTGAGGTAGCCGCCGGTGGTGTGCAGGATGCCTTTGGGTTTTCCGGTGGTGCCGGAGGTGTAGAGGATGAAGAGGGGGTGTTCGGCGGGGAAGGGCTGGGCTTCGTGCGACGGCGAAGCGGCGGCGACGGTCTCGTGCCACCACAGGTCGCGGCCGTCGGTCCAGGGCACCTCGGTGCCGACCCGGCGGACCACCAGCACGTGCTCGACCGAGGACGGCACGTCGCCCTTGGCGGCCAGCGCCTCGTCGACGGCTTCCTTGAGCGGGGCGGGCTTGCCGCGGCGCCACTGCCCGTCGGTGGTGATGATCAGGCGGGCCTCGGCGTCGTCGACGCGCTGGCGCAGGGCGCTGGGCGAGAAGCCGGCGAAGACCACGGAGTGGGTCAGGCCGAGGCGGGCGCAGGCCAGCATCGACACGATGGCCTCGGGGACCATCGGCATGTAGATCGCGACGCGGTCGCCGGCTTCGAGGCCGAGTTCGGTCAGGTAGTTCGCCGCGCGCGAAACTTCTTCGAGCAGTTCGCGGTAGGTGATGGCGCGCGAGTCGCCGGGTTCGCCTTCCCAGTGGATGGCGACCTGGTCGCCGTGGCCGTCGAGGACGTGGCGGTCGACGCAGTTGTAGGCGACGTTGAGCTCGCCGTCGGCGAACCAGCGCGCGACCGGCGCCTCGCTCCAGTCCAGGACCTGGGTGAAGGGGGTGTGCCAGTGCAGCCGGTCGGCCTGCTCGGCCCAGAAGCCGTCACGGTCGGCTACGCCACGCTCGTAGAGGGCGGCGCCGGCGTTGGCCTGGGCGACGAACTCCGCGCTCGGCGGATACGAGTCCTGGTGTCCTGCAGCGGTTTCGGTCATGTCGAATCAGCCTCACATGCCTGGTGCGGTCGGGTCGGTCGGGCGGGGCTCACCCCTGCTCCGTCGAGCGTAGTCAACCCGGTGCCGCTGTCGTCGGCGTTGCGCCGGTGCGGTTTCGGTGCGGCCGATGGGGGCGGGTTCATCCGATGACTTCGCGGACAGACCGGGCGGTCCCGGGCTATCGTTTTGAATCAACCGTTCAGCTGATGGTTCCGAGAATTGTTCATATTTTTCTGTCGAGCATGAGGGGCTCGGCAATTCTTCCAGCGTTTCCATCGAGTAACCGTACTGATACATGTGAAGCGAATTGGCTCGGTTGAGCAGTCATATCGGGCCCGCAGTGGCTAACCTCGCCAGCGTTACGCCACGGAATCGAACCGGGAGAGAGCGTTGAGATTCAACAGAGTGACCGCGCTGTTCGCAGCAGGCCTCGCGGTCGCGGGCCTCGGCCTGACCGCGTGCTCGTCCGACGACAGTGCCGACGCGAGCATCGTCACCACCAACGCGGGGGAACCGCAGAATCCGTTGGTACCCACCAATACCAACGAGAACATGGGTGGTCGCGTCGTGGACCGCCTGTTCGCCGGGCTGAAGTACTACGACGCCGCCGGTGAGGCGCACGACGAGATGGCCGAGAAGATCGAGACCACCGACCGCAAGTCGTATCGCATCACCATCAAGCCGAACTGGAAATTCACCGACGGCACCACGGTCACCGCCAAGTCGTTCGTCGACGCTTGGAACTACGGCGCGCTCGCCACCAACGCGCAGCTGCAGAGTTATGTGTTCACCCCGATTGTCGGATTCGACGAGGTGAATGCCGAACAGCCGAAAGCCCAGACGATGTCGGGTCTGAAGGTGGTCGACGACCGCACCTTCACCGTCGAACTGAAATCCCCCTCGATCGATTTCGAGAGCGCGCTCGGATACGCCCCGTTCTATCCGCTGCCCGACTCGGCGTTCCGGGATATGAAGGCCTTCGGCGAGAATCCGGTGGGCAACGGCCCGTACGCGTTCGGTTCGTGGGAACACAACGTCAAGATCGATCTGAAGCCCAACCCCGACTACCCGGGCGGCCGCCCGGCGAAGAACAAGGGCCTGCGCTTCGTCATGTACCAGTCCTTCGAGACCGCCTACGCCGACCTGCAGGCGGGCAATCTCGACACCCTCGACACCATCCCCGACAGCGCCTTGACCTCGTACAAGAGCGATCTCGGCGACCGCGCCATCACCAAGCCGACCGCGCAGAACCAGCACATCGGCATCCAGACCACGGTGCCGCACTTCGCCGGTGAGGAAGGCGTGCTGCGCCGCAAGGCGATCTCGATGGCCATCAACCGCCCGCAGATCATCGACAAGATCTTCAACGGGTTGCGGATCCCCGCGCGCGATTTCACCGCCTCCACGCTGCCGGGCTTCAACGGCAACCTGCCGGGTTCGGAGGTCTTCGACTACAACCCCGACCAGGCCAAGAAGCTCTGGGCGCAGGCCGACGCCATCTCGCCGTGGTCGGGCAAGTACACGATCACCTACAACTCCGACGGCGGCCATCAGGCCTGGATCGAGGCCGTGGCCAACAGCGTGAAGAACACTCTCGGCATCGACGCGACGGTGAACCCGGTCCCCACGTTCAAGAACGTCCGGGACGCGGTCAACGCCAAGACCATCGGCACCGCCTTCCGCTACGGCTGGCAGGGCGACTACCCGACGATGATGCAGTTCCTGTCCTCGCAGTACTACAGCTACTCCGAGACCAACAATGTCGACTACGACAACCCCGAGGTCGACCGCCTCTTCGACGCGGCCATGGCGGCGTCGACCCAGGCCGAGTCCTATCAGCTGATCGCGCAGGCGCAGACGATCATGATCAAGGACATGGCCGACATCCCGGTGTTCGACTACGTCGCCGCGGCGGGCCGATCCGACCGGGTGACCAAGGCCGAACTCGCCTGGAACGGCCTGTTCGACTTCGAGAACATCGAGAAATAGGCACCCGGAGCCGGGCCGGGCCACCCCGAGGTGGCCCGGCCCGCAGCCGTTTTCGGAGGAATGATGGCTTGGTACATACTTCGGCGCCTGCTCCAGATGATCCCGGTCTTCCTGGGCGCGACGCTGCTGATCTACGCGATGGTCTTCCTGATTCCCGGCGATCCGATCAAGGCGCTGGCCGGTGAGAAACCGCTGACCCCGGCGGCGGAGGCGGCGCTGCGCGCGCGATATCACCTCGACCAGCCGTTCATCGTGCAATACCTGCACTATCTGAAGGGCATTCTCACCCTCGATTTCGGCACCTCGTTCTCCGGCAGGCCGGTGCGCGAGGAACTGGCGCGGGCCTTCCCGATCACCATCCGGCTGGCGTTCCTCGCGGTGCTCATCGAGGGCTTCTTCGGCATCGTGTTCGGGCTGATCGCCGGATTGCGCAAGGGCAAGCTGTTCGACTCGACGATGCTGATCGCCAGCCTGGTGATCATCGCGCTGCCGGTGTTCGTCGTCGGCTATCTGGCGCAGTACTTCCTCGGGGTGAAGTGGGGGATCGCGCCGGTGACCGTCACCGGGAAGGCGAGTCTGGGGGAGCTGCTGGTCCCCGCGTTCGTGCTGGGCTCGCTGTCGTTCGCCTATGTGCTGCGGCTGACCCGTAACTCGGTGGCGGAGAACAAGTCCGCCGACTACGTCCGCACCGCCACCGCCAAGGGGCTGGGCCGCAAGCGGGTGGTCACCGTGCACATCCTGCGGAATTCGATGATCCCGGTGGTGACCTTTCTCGGCGCCGATTTCGGCGCGCTGATGGCGGGCGCCATCGTCACCGAGGGCATCTTCAACATCCCCGGTGTCGGCGGCACCATGTACCAGGCCATCATCCGGGGCGAGCCGCCCACGGTGGTGTCGTTCGTGACGGTGCTCGTCGTCATCTTCCTGGTGATGAATCTGCTCATCGACCTGCTCTACGCCGCGCTCGACCCGAGGATCCGTTATGCATGAGAGCCAACGGCATTTCGTGGCCCCCGCCGACGAGGTGGAGGTGCTGGCCACCGACCGGGTGGTCGAGGCGGGGACGCCCACCAGCATCTGGGGCGACGCCTGGCGTCGATTGCGCCGCAATCCGGTATTCCTCGTCGCGGTGGTGCTGATCCTGCTCGTCCTGATGGTGGTGGTGTGGCCGTCGCTGTTCACCAGCCAGGATCCGCGGTTGTGCCTGGGCGAGTACGGCATGGACGGCCCGCGCCCCGGCCACCCGTTCGGTTTCGACAAGCAGGGCTGCGACGTCTACGCGCGCACCATCTACGGCGCGCGCGCCTCGGTCACCGTCGGTATCGGCTCGGCGCTGCTGTTCCTGCTGGTCGGCGGTCTGCTCGGGGCGCTGGCCGGGTTCTACGGCGGCCTGCTCGACACGGTGGTCTCGCGCATCGCCGAGATCTTCTACGCCATCCCGATGGTGCTCGCCGCCATCGTGCTGCTGCAGCTGCTGCGACCCGCGACGGTGACGGCGGTGATCCTGATCCTGGTCGCGTTCACCTGGCCGCAGGCCGCCCGCATCGCGCGGGGCGCGGTGATCGAGGCCAAGAACAGCGAATATGTCACGGCGGCCAAGGCGCTGGGTGTGTCGCGGCTGGGCACGCTGGGGCGGCACGTGCTGCCCAACGCGGCGGGCCCGCTGATCGTGGTGGCCACGCTGTGGCTCGGGGTCTTCATCGTCACCGAGGCCACGCTGTCGTTCCTCGGGGTGGGTCTGCCGCCCGACATCGTGTCCTGGGGCGCCGATATCGCGCGCGCCAAGTCCGAGATCCGCACCTCGCCGATCCTGTTCTATCCGGCGACCGCGCTGGCCCTCACGGTGCTGAGTTTCATCCTGCTCGGTGACGCGGTCCGCGACGCACTCGATCCGAAGGAGCGCACCCGATGAGCGACACGCCGCTGCTGGAGATCCGTGATCTCGACGTCTGCTTCACCACCGAGGGCAAGCGGGTGCCCGCGGTGCGCGGAGTGAACCTCACCGTCTTCCCCGGTCAGACCGTCGCGATCGTCGGCGAGTCCGGGTCCGGCAAGTCCACGACGGCACACGCGATCATCGATCTGCTGCCCGGCACCGGCCAGGTCACCGGCGGACAGATCCTGTTCGACGGCAAGGACCTGACCCAGGCCACGGCCAAGGAGATCGTCGCGGTGCGCGGCAACGGGATCGGGCTGGTGCCGCAGGACCCGATGTCGAACCTGAACCCGGTGTGGAAGATCGGCTTCCAGATCCGGGAGACCCTGGCGGCCAACGGCATCGCCACGGGCGACGCCGCGCGCAAGCGCGCCGTGGAACTGCTGGCCGAGGCCGGGATGAAGGATGCCGAGCGGCGGGTCAACCAGTACCCGCACGAGTTCTCCGGTGGCATGCGCCAGCGCGCGCTCATCGCCATCGGGCTCTCCTGCCGTCCGAAACTGCTCATCGCCGACGAGCCGACCTCGGCCCTCGACGTCACCGTGCAGCGGCAGATCCTGGGCCATCTCGAACAGCTCACCAGCGAACTCGGCACGGCCGTGCTGCTCATCACCCACGACCTCGGCCTGGCCGCGGAACGGGCCGAGCACCTGGTGGTGATGTATCGCGGGCGGGTGGTGGAATCCGGACCGGCGCTGCAGATCCTGCGCGATCCACAGCACGCGTACACCAAGAAGCTGGTGAGCTCGGCGCCCTCGCTGGCCGCGCAGCGGATGTCGTCGGCGCGGCAGCGGGCGGCGGTGCGCGCACAGGCCGTCGAGGTCGCCGAGGCCGACAGCCCGGCAGGCGACACACTGCTGGACGTGCGGAACCTGTCCAAGGCGTTCAAGATTCGCGGCAAGCGCCCCTGGCAGTCCAGCGACTTCGCCGCTGTCGACGACGTGAGCTTCACCGTCGCCCGCGGCACCACCACCGCGATCGTGGGCGAGTCCGGCTCGGGCAAGTCGACCATCGCGCAGATGGTGCTCGGCCTGCTGGAACCCACCTCGGGCACGGTCGCCTTCGACGGCAAGGACGTGGCGGCTCTGGATACCAAGGGCGCCTTCGCCTTCCGTCGAAGAGTACAGCCGATCTTCCAGAACCCGTACGGCTCGCTCGACCCGATGTACTCCATCTTCCGCACGATCGAGGAGCCGCTGCGCGTCCACAAGATCGGCACGGCCGCCGAGCGGGAGGCGGTGGTGCGCGACCTGCTCGACAAGGTGTCGCTCCCGTCCTCGGTGCTGCGCCGCTATCCCAACGAGCTCTCCGGTGGCCAGCGCCAGCGCGTCGCGATCGCGCGGGCACTGGCGCTCTCGCCCGAACTGGTGGTCTGCGACGAGGCCGTCTCCGCGCTCGACGTGCTGGTCCAGGCCCAGATCCTGACCCTGCTCAACGACCTGCAGGCCGAGCTGGGACTGACCTACCTGTTCATCACCCACGACCTCGCCGTGGTCCGGCAGATCGCCGACAACGTCCTGGTCATGCGGGCAGGCCGGGTCGTCGAGGCCGCCACCACCGACGAGGTGTTCGCCGCGCCGGAGCAGGACTACACGCGGGAGCTGCTGGAGGCGATCCCGGGACGGGAGCTGCTCACCGGCTAGCCCGCCCGATCCCCGGCGAAACCGCTGTTCAGCGGCGTAACCTGCGAGAAGTCCGAAGCAGTGCGAATCGCGGGGTAGGGGACGCCGATGGACCGGATCGATGCCGAACGCCAGGCCGAGCTCGAAGCGCGCCGGCGCCGCGCGCGCACCCCCGCGGCGAAGCGGCTCGCCGAGGAACCGTGGCCGGATCGCAGCTGGCCGCGGGTGGCCGGGCTGCACGTGGTCGTCGGGCCCGGGGTGTGCGAACGGTAGCCTCGTATGCCGTGACTGATCCGCTGCAGCCCCTGGTCGACCTGCCCGGCGTGCGTGAGGCCGCCGACAAGGCCCGCGACGCGCTCGCCGCGGTGCACCGGCACAAGTCGAACCGGCGCGGCTGGGCCACCACGGCCGCCGAGGCCGCGGTGCGCGCGGCCAGGTCGTCCGCCGCCATCGAGGGCGCGAGCACCGAACTCCCCGCCGACGGCCAGGTCGCCGATCCGGTCCTGGCCGGCGCCCTGCGGGTGGGCCAGGCACTCGACGGCGACGCCATGACCAACCTGGTCGGCACCTGGCAGCGCGCGCCGCTACAGGCGCTGGCCCGGCTGCACCTGCTCGCCGCGGCCGACCTCGTCACCGACGAACAGGACCTCGGCAGGCCGCGCGCCACGCCCGGCGTCGCCGAGCGGCTCGACCTGCTGGTGCAGACCGTCCAGACCAGCAAGGCGCCCGCGCCGGTGCTCGCGGCGGTGGTGCACGGCGAACTGATGACCCTGCGCCCCTTCGGCACGGCCGACGGCGTCGTCGCGCGCGCGGCTTCCCGGCTGGTCTCGGTGTCGAGCGGGCTGGACCCGCGCAACCTCGGCGTTCCCGAGGTCTTCTGGCTGCGCCGCAGGCAGGCCTACCTCGACGCGGCGGCCGGATTCGGCATGGGCACCGCGGAGGGCGTCGGCGGCTGGGTGCTGTTCTGCGCGGGCGCGCTGGAAGACGGTGCCCGCGAGGCGAACTCGATCGCCGACGCCGCCGCGGGCTGAGACCTCCCCGGACATCGAAGCGGGCGGCGTGCCGATTACTCGGCCTCACCGCCCGCTAGCACGGAACACCCGGTTACCAAGCGTGCTCGGTGGGTTGTGTTCGGTGGCCTCGGCGATCATCCGAACCCCGCCGGTTCATCCCCGCAACCTGTGCGAGGCCTTCGCCGACGACTGCCCGAATTTCGCAGGCCCACAACTCTGCTGCCCTTGTCGCGGCGCGCTCCGCGTGGGTGCCTGGCGTCCGTGCTGGGAAGGGTGGGATGGGAGGCGAATGCCTTCTCTTCCGGCTCCGTCTTGGCCTTCCGTCCTTCCGTGACTCCATTCTTACACTGTGACGGCACTCACAGCAAGGGTTCCGAAGGCATCACCGGATACGAACGTTTTCGGCGTGTCGCCTGGTGATTCGTGCATCTACGTTGCAGGTCAGCGTCGTTTCCGCAGCAGCCGGTAGCTGATCGCGCCGGCGATGATCGCGCTCAGGCCGACCGCCGCGGTGGCCGCCACGGTGGTGGTCGACGGCGCCTGGAACCGCGACCACAGCGACACCGGATTGGAGAAGGTGAGCACCGGCCAGCCACGGGTGACGGCCTCCTTGCGCAGCGCCCGGTCGGGGTTCACCGCCGTGGGATGGCCGACCGCGCTCAGCATCGGCAGATCGGTCACCGAGTCGGAGTAGGCGTAGCACTTGGCGAGGTCGTAACCCTCTGCGGCGGCCAGCTTCTCGATCGCGGCGACCTTGCCCTCGCCGTAGCAGTAGAACTCGATGTCGCCGGTGTACTTGCCGTCCTCGACGACCATCCGGGTCGCCTCGGTGTGCGAGGCGCCGAGTACCTCGGCAATCGGCCCGACAATCTCCTCACCGGACGCCGAGACGATCACCACGTCGTGTCCGCGGATCTTGTGATCGGCGATCAGGTCGGCCGCCTCGGCGTAGATCAGCGGGTCGACGAGATCGTGAAGTGTCTCGGCCACAATGGATTTCACCTGCTCGACATCCCAGCCGGCGCACATGTTGGCGAGGTTTGCCCGCATTCGTTCCATCTGGTCGTGATCGGCGCCTGAGAGGAGGAACAAAAAGTGGGCGTAGCTGCTCTCCAGCACGGCTCTGCGGTTGAGCAGACCCTGTGCGTAGAACGGTTTGCTGAAGACGAACGCGCTCGACTTGGCGATCACCGTTTTGTCGAGATCGAAGAACGCGGCGACCCGTCCGCCGGGCACCGGTGTCCGGCTCGACGAGGCGAGTCTTGTGTCCGGAGGCGGAGTCTGGTCGCGTTCGGCGGTCACGACAACAGGATAGGCACCCCGCGCCAGAAGCGCAGGAGGTGCCCGTCGGGGCCGCTGTCCGGGTTTGCCCCGGGGACGCCGGAGGGCGCGAATCGCCGAAAGATGGTGGCGAACGCTACTTGCGCCCCCGGCGGGGGATGGGTGTAGTATTGCTGACACCTGGACATGGTCCAGGCGCGTTCAGCCCGACCCCCCGGGGCTGAACCCGACGGCCCCAGCCTCCTCCCCCCCGGCTGGGGCCGTCCTCTATTCCGGGGTAGGTCGCGAAAGTTCTCCACACCCCCGAGTTATCCACAACCGCGCAGTAGCGTCTTTTCGTGGTCTGTCGGCGGCGTCACGCTGACCTGCATGAACCTTCTCGCCGCACCGCCCGCCGCCGGCCTCGCACCCGCCCTGGTCCTCGTGCGTGACCCGCGACTGCGCGCCGAAGTGCGCCGCGTCGCCGCGGCCGCCGAACGGGTCACCGACGAACGGGACCTTCCTGTCGGCAGGCACGCGTGGTCGGGGGCGGGGTTGGTGATCCTCGATACAGCGGCTGCCGCCGCGGCCGCGGCGGCAGGCTGTCCGCGGCGGCCGGGAATCGTGCTGGTCACCGAGGGCGAGCCCGCGGTGCCGGACTGGCGGGCGGCCACCGCGGTGGGCGCCGAGCGGGTTGTCGCGCTCCCCGGCGGTGCCGTCGACCTGGTCGAACAGTTCGCCGTGCATGCCGAGGCCGGGGGTGGTGAGGGTGTCGTCGTCGCGGTGGCGGGCGCCGGTGGCGGGGCCGGTGCGTCGACGCTGGCCGCCGCTGTCGCCCTACGCGGGGCCGCGCGGCGCTGTCGATCCGACACCGTGCTCATCGACGGCGCGCCGCTCGACGGCGGGATCGATCTGCTGCTGGGGATGGAGAACGTCGCCGGATTGCGCTGGCCGGACCTCGTCATCGAGGACGGCCGGGTCTCCGCCGCCGCGCTGCACAACGCGCTTCCCGCCGCCGCTGCCGGTCTGGCCGTGCTCTCCTGCGGTCGGCACGACACCGACCGACCACCCACCGAACTGACTTCGGCGGCGGTGCGCGCTGTGATCGAATCCGGCAGAGCCGCAGGCGATCTCGTGGTCTGCGACGTCTCCGGCGAGCGTGGCCCCGCCGCCGACGCGATGGTCGACGCCGCCGATCTCGTGGTCCTCGTCGTCCCCGCGCGGCTGCGCGCCGTGGCGGCCGCCGAGGTGGTATCGGCCTATCTGGCCGCACGAAATCCCAACCGTGGCTTGGTTGTTCGCGGACCGGCGCCGGGCGGCCTGCGTGGCGCCGAGGTGGCCGAGGTGCTCGGGCTGCCGCTGCTGGCTGCGGTGCGCGGACAGTCCGGGCTGGCGGCACGGCTGGAGCGCGGCGGGCTCAGTGTGCGGCGGCGCGGTCCACTGCGCGACGCCGCCGACGCCGTGCTGGCCATGGTCGGGGCGGAGGCCCGATGACCACCTTCGTCACCGTCGACCTGCTGGAACGGGTCAGGGAGCGGCTCGCCGAAGCCGCGGGCGACCCCGACGCGGCACAGCTCGCCGCCGCCATCCGTGCCGAGGCGGGCGGCGTACTCGCCGACACCGACCTGCTGCGTGCTCTGCGCCTGCTGCAGACCGAGATGACCGGTGCCGGCCTGCTGGAACCGCTGCTGCACGATCCGCGGGTGGCCGACGTGCTCGTCACCGGACCCGACGCGGTGTGGGTCGACCGTGGTCACGGACTCGAGCGGACCGAGGTGCGCTTCGCCGACGAGGCGGCCGTGCGCCGACTCGCCCAGCGGCTGGCACTCGCGGCCGGGCGCAGGCTCGACGACGCGCAGCCCTGGGTCGACGGCAAGCTGGCCGGAACCGAGGCCACCCTCGGCGAGGCCTTCGGCGTCCGCCTGCACGCGGTGCTCGCCCCGGTCGCCCACGACGGCACCTGCCTGTCCCTGCGGGTGCTCAGGCCCGCCACCCAGGGCCTGGCCGCGTTGTCCACCGCCGGATCGGTCCCGCCCGCGGCGCTGCGGCTGCTCACCGACATCGTGCGGGCCCGGCTGGCTTTCCTCGTCGTCGGCGGTACCGGTGCAGGCAAGACCACGCTGCTGTCCGCGCTGCTCGCCGCGGTGGACCCGGCCGAGCGGATCATCTGCGTCGAGGACGCGGCCGAACTGGCGCCGGTGCATCCGCACGTGGTCCGGCTGGTCGCCCGCACCGTCAATGTCGAGGGCGTCGGCGCGGTCACCGTGCGCGACCTGGTGCGTCAGGCGCTGCGGATGCGCCCCGACCGCATCGTCGTCGGCGAGGTACGCGGCGCCGAGGTCGTCGACCTGCTCACCGCGCTCAACACCGGCCACGACGGTGGCGCAGGCACGGTCCACGCCAACTCTCCGCAGGAAGTCCCCGCCCGGCTCGAAGCGCTCGCCGCCCTCGGCGGCATGGACCGCGCGGCCCTGCACAGCCAGCTCGCCGCCGCCGTCCAGGTCGTCCTGCATGTCCACCGGCGCGCCGACGGCACCAGGGGTCTCCACGAGATCGGCGTCCTCGAACGGGACCCCTCGGGAGTGCGCATCACCCCGGCTTGGCGATCCGACGACAGTCCGACACCCGGTGCGGCGGAACTGCACCGCTTGATTCAGGGGAGGCTCGCATGAGAACCACAGAGGCCGGCGAATGGCCGATCCGCAGTCATCCGGATCTCGACGTGGTAGGTGGACTGCACCGCCGCGCACCCGCTGACGCGCTGTACCGCAGAGCTCTGCGCTCGGTCCGCGCGCGGGCGAGCGGGGGTCACAGCGGTGCGGACGCGGATCGAACCCGGAGTCGAGTCCGCTGCGGTGACTGGCCGCTCCGCGACGTAGGGAATCGTGTTGGCGGGCAGTCTGAGTCATGCGGCTGCACCGGGCGCGGCGCGCCCCTCGACATGGATCACTACAGTTCCGACCATCTCCGGAGTGGTGAGTCCTCCGGCGTTCAGGATCGCGCAGGTAGCGGCCTCGATGCCGCTATACAGACTGCGGCACAACGCAGCTCGGACTCGACTTCCCACTTCGACCACCGCCGTGATCCTTCTGCTGATGCTGGTGGCCGCCCTGTGGCAGTGGCCAGCGTGCCGTGCGTGGTCGATCTCCGGCAGGACGATCGGCAGCCGGCGAGCTATGACTTGGCCTTCGCGGCATTTCAGTTGGTCGCGACGTCGACTGCTGGTGCTGCCCGAGGTGAAGGGGCTGCCGGAGAGGGGAGTCGCGCAAGTGGTGCTGCCCTCCATCGTCTTTCGGGATGCGTCGGGCGGGTGCACCACTCGTCGTCGTGACATCGGGCTGACCACCATGGAATCGAGTTTGCGTCGGCGCGAACAGGTTTCCGTCGTGGTGGTCGACGGCCTGGCGTGCCGGGGAAATATCAGTCGGCCCAGCGTATTCATCGTCGGTGACCGACACCTCGACCGTGGCGCGGGTCTGTAGCCACCGGCCGAGGGTGACCGGATCGGTGAGTTTGCGGCCGTCCTCGGGGCGCAGATCCGGGATCGGCACCTCGTGGAAGGCCTAGCTCGGGCGGACCACCTCGGCGGCGTTGGGCAGCCCGAGGGTGTCGTAAGCGCACTCTCGGGTGGTAGCGCAGCGGTGGGAGTCCTGCGCCATATGTGTTCGGCCAGTCGCCGGATGTGGGCTGGCGGTGTGCGGCCGCCAGCCCAGGCAACAGCACGGCCGGTGGCGCGCGCAAATCCCAGTCGCAGCCTGGGCTCCGTGATGGCGCTCGGGGTTTGAACAGCCGCGGATATCACCGTGCGGTAAGTGCCCGTAGGGCGCACTGGATAGAGGGAATCGAAGGGAATGTGTATGGCGTTCGGGCTGCTCTGCTGTGCGTTGGCCGTGCTGGCAGTGCCCGCTGCGGGTGACCGTCGCCGGTTTCGGCGGATGTTCGGCGCGGGATCGGCTCGGCCGCGGAAGCGGGTGCCGGTCGAGTGGGCCGTGGGAACAGCGTTGGGTTGTGCGGCATTCGGATTCGGGATCGGGACAGGAGTGGCGGCATTGATCGTGGGTGGGACTGTGGCGGTGCGGCATCGACGTGGTCGCGGGGATCGACTGCGGCGGGCGGAGTGCACGCACCTGCTGGCCGGACTCGAGGCGGTCATCGGGGAACTGCGAGTCGGCGCGCATCCGAGCGCGGCAGCGGAGGCCGCGGCGGCCGAGTCGCGCGGGGAAGCGGCTCGCGTACTCGCGATCAGCGCGGGTCGCAGCAGACTGGGCGGCTCCGGCGCGGACGGCTGGCTACATCCGGATTCACCGGTCGCCGAGGAACTGTCGCGCATCGCGACCGCCTGGCGGGTCGCCGAGCAACACGGCCTGGCCCTGGCCGAACTACTGGCCGCCGCCCGCACCGACCTTCTCGGCCGCACCCGCTTCCGTGACCGCACCGAAGCGGCTCTAGCCGGCGCCCGCGCCTCCGCCACCGTCCTCGCCTGCCTCCCCTTGGTCGGCATCGCCCTGGGCCACCTCATGGGCGCCGCCCCTCTCGCAGTCCTCCTCGACTCATCGGCCGGCGAATTCCTCCTCCCCCTGGGAGCCGCCCTGGCCTGCTGTGGACTGCTGTGGACAGATGCCATCACCCGCCGCGGCACCACATGAACCACCACATCCGCAACGCGCGCAGCACTACCGACACCGGCGCCCGCTACCAGCGCCGTCGACACCTGCTCCCCGTCGTCGAAACCCTTGCTCCCGCAGCCGACACCCGGCTGCCGCGGCCGACACCCGGTTGCCGCAGACACCCGGTTGCCGCCGACACCCGGTTGCCGCCGACACCCGGTTGCCGCCGACACCCGGTTGCCGCAGCCGACACCCGGCCGCAGCCGACACCCGGCTCCCGCAGCCGACACACCTGGCTCCCGCCGCAGACACCCGGCTCCTGCCGCAGACACCTGGCGCCCGCAGCCGACACACCTGGCTCCTGCCGCAGACACCTGGCTCCCGCCGCCGACACCGGCGCTCGCTGCCAGCACCGTCGACACCGCTCCCGTCGTCGTCGCAGGCGTACGACCTGCTGGTCAGCGTCTGCGACCGGCGACGACCTACTCGGCGAGCGCTTCCGTCCAGCCTCCGTGCTCATGCTGGTCACCGGTCTGGCGAACCGACAGCGGAGATCGACCGGTTCGACGATGCCGGGTTGCGCGCCGGCCTCGGCGATTCGGCGGCGGATCTCATCTGTTTCGAGCCGGCGGCGAAGGACGCGCGGGGGTCGAGACCGAGGCTGCAGGTCGCCGAGAACAGATGCGGTTCGGCTGCGAGGACATGCTCGATCGAGTTGCGAAGGGGGAGTGCAGTGGACGTGGGGATGACGGTGTCGCCGCTTGCCTTGCTGTTCATGGCGGGGGCCGTAGTGCTGTTTCCGGGGCGGGTTGCGGTGAGCCGGCGGTTACGTGGGCTGGGGCGGGTGCGGGTCACCGTGGTCGCGGCGGGGCAAGGGGAGGCGAAGGTCGATCCGCTGGGGTCGGCCTCGGCGTTCGATCTGCTGGCCGCCTGCTTGCGGGCGGGGCTGCCGATGGCGGCGGCCGCGCGGGCCGCGGCGCCGACCGCGCCATCCATACTGCGGGCCGCGTTGTGCAGAGCCGCCGATCTGCTGGCGCTGGGCGCGGACGCCGCCACGGCGTGGGAGCGGGCGGCCGTCGATGCGGCGGGGACGGCGGGAGCCGACGAAGTGGAGGCACTGGCCAGGATGGCGCGGCGGTCCGCGCGCTCCGGCGCCTCGCTCGCCGCGGCGGTCGGTGAGCTCGCCACGCAGCGGCGAGAAGCCGTGGAGGACGCCGCGGTCGCACGGGCCGAGCGGGCCGGCGTGCTGATCGGCGGGCCACTCGGGCTGTGCTTCCTGCCCGCCTTCGTCTGCCTGGGGATTGTGCCGGTGGTGATCGGGCTGGCCGACCGGGTCCTCGGCGACGGCGGACTGCTGTGACCGGCCGCGTGGCGGCCGCGGAGTCGTCACCGTGTGGAACGTCCGCGCGGTGTGGAAGGGAAGGGGATCAGGATGACGTTCGCACGCACCGTATATATAGGAGCGCGGACGCGGATCACGCGCCTGCTGCTCGACGACGACGGGATGTCCACGGCCGAGTACGCCATCGGCACGATCGCGGCCGCGGCGTTCGGCGCGGTGCTCTATGGGGTGGTGACGGGCGACAGCATCGTCAACGCGTTGACCCAGATCATCGACAAGGCGCTCAACACGAGTGTGTAAATCCTTGCGGCACAGGTATTCTCGGTGACGACGCAGGCGCGGTGACGGTCGAGGCCGCCATCGCCCTCGCGGCACTGGTCGCAGCGGTGGTGCTGTGTATCGGTGCGCTGCTCGCCGCGTCGACCCAGGTGCGCTGTGTCGACGCGGCCCGTGAGGCGGCTCGGCTGGCCGCGCGCGGCGACACGGCGCAGGCCGTCGCCGCCGCGCGGACGGTCGCACCGCCGGGCGCGGTCGTCGAAGTCCGTGGTGGCGGCGACCGGGTCACGGCCGTCGTCACCGCGGGCACGCCGTTGCTGCCCGGTCTGCGCTTGCGGGCCGAGGCGGTCGCGGTGACCGAGCCGGGAGTCGGCTCGTGACCAGGCGGCTCGCCCGCGACGAGGGCGGTGCCACGGTCTTCGCCTGTGTCGTCCTGGCCGGACTGCTCGCGCTGACGGGAGTGGTCGCCCAGGTGGGCGCCGTCGTGGTCGCCCGCCACCGGGCACAGGCCGCGGCCGACCTCGGCGCGCTCGCCGCAGCCGGTGTGCTGACCGAAGGAGCCGAGGCCGGGTGCGCGGAGGCGGGCGAGGTCGCGCGACGCATGGCCGTCCGGGTCGAGCGGTGCGACGTCGAGCAGTGGGACGCGGTGGTCGTGGTGCGAGCGCGCGCGGCCTTCGGCGTGTTCGGTGTGCGCATCGTCACCGCGGCGGCCAGAGCCGGGCCGGTGGACGACACCGGGTGACGCGGAAGTGTCAACACTGGCCCGTGGTTGTTCCGTCCCGAACTAATCCGCCATTCAGCGGAGACATATTCTCCGAATTTCCGTGCGCATTCTTTTATGAGTGAGGAACAAAATGAAATCAACCGTGTGACGTCCGGTTCCGGGCCCATTGGCAATGCGTCAGTTAACCTGAGAGTTATCCTCTTTATTCGTCGGGGTCCACGTCGTCGCTGGTCAACGCAAAACCGGACAGGCGACCAGCATTCGGACAGTTGTGGTGTAGCGCCGGTCACGTGTCCGCTGCGGCGGTATTACGAATCGACGGCGGGGTCCGGATGCGCTCGCAGCTCGCCCAGGACGGCGGCCAGCAGGCGGGCCGCGGCGTCCTTGTCCAGCGGGTTGTTGCCGTTGCCGCACTTGGGTGACTGCACGCACGAGGGGCACCCGTCCTGGCATCCGCAGCTGCGGATCACGCTGAGGGTGGCGGCCAGCCACGGCGTGAGCTGGGCGAATCCGCGCTCCGCGAAGCCGGCGCCGCCGGGCTGTCCGTCGTAGACGAACACGGTCGGGGCCCCGGTGTCCGGGTGTTCGGCGATGGACACACCGCCGATGTCCCAGCGGTCGCAGCCCGCGACCAGGGGCAACATGCCGATCGCGGCGTGTTCGGCGGCGTGCAGCGCGCCGGGGAGTTCGTCCTCACCGATGCCCGCGGCGGCCAGCAGTTGGGGTGTGACGGTATAGAGGACCGCCTTGGTGTGCAGCGTCTGGGCGGGCAGATCGAGTTCCACCTGGTCGAGCACCTCGCCGGTGACCAGCGTGCGCAGGTAGCCGACGACCTGGTTGGTGACCGCGACCTGCGCGGATGCGGTGGTGACGCCGCCGCACACGCGCTGTTCGAGCACCGTGTCGACGGTGATCGAGGTGACCTGGCGGGCGCTGGTGGTGAAGCCGGGATCCACCTCGTTGACGAAAGCGACTCCGCCCTCGAGGTCGAGTTCGTCCACCAGGTAGGTCTCGCCCTGATGCAGGTGCACGGCGCCGTTGTGCAGGGTCGCGGGCGCGCGACCGGCGTCGGCGGTGCCGAGCAGGCGGCCGGATTCGGCGTCGACGATGGCGATCGGTGTACCGAGCCCGCCCCGCACGTCGACGGAGTCGTGCGGGTGGGTGTGCGCGGTGACATGCCAGCGGCCCTGCCCGCCGCGCAGGCCGGGCCGTCGGCGGATCAGGCCCTGTCCGGCCAGGTCGGCGAGCACATCGGCGGCCGCGAGCTCGCTGACCTCGGTGTCGGTGAGCGGCAGCTCCATGGCGGCGCACAGGAGTTGTGGACCGAGCACGTAGGGGTTGGACGGATCGGTGATGGTGGCCTCGATGGGCCGGTCGAGCAGGGCGGAAGGGTGGTGGACCAGGTAGGTGTCGAGTGGATCGTCGGTGGCCACCAGGACGACCAGCGAACCCTGTGAGCGCCTGCCCGCGCGGCCCGCCTGCTGCCAGAAGGACGCCACGGTGCCGGGGAAACCGGCGATGACCACGGCATCGAGGCCGGCGATGTCGACGCCGAGCTCGAGCGCGTTGGTGCTGGCCGCGCCGAGCAGCGAGCCCTCCGACAGCGACCGCTCCAGCTCACGCCGGTCCTCGGCGAGATAGCCCGCCCGATACGCGGCGACGCGTTCCTGCAGCTCGGGTGCCCTTTCGGCGAGGACGCGCCGGGCGTCGAGGGCGATCAGTTCGGCGCCGCGACGGGAACGCACGAAGGTGAGTGTCCGCGCGCCTTCGGACACCAGACTCGCCATGATCTTGGCCGCCTCGCCGGTCGCGGTACGCCGCACGGGCGCGCCGTTCTCCCCGGTCAGCGCCGCGCTCAGCGGCGGTTCCCACAGGGCGACGGTCCGTGCGCCGCGCGGGGAGGCATCCGTCGTGACGGCGCTGACCGGCGCGCCGATCAGCCTGCTCGCCGACGCGGCGGGGTCGGCGGAGGTCGCCGAGCAGAAGATGAACACGGGGTCGGCGCCGTAGAACGCGGCCAGCCGGCGCAGCCTGCGCAGCACCAGGGCGACGTGCGATCCGAAGACGCCCCGGTAGGAGTGGCATTCGTCGACCACCACGTACCGGAGGTGGCGCAGCACCCTCGCCCAGCGCTGATGCGAGCGCAGCACCCCGACGTGCAGCATGTCGGGATTGGTGAAGATCCACCTGGCATTGGCCCGCACCCACTGCCTGACCTCGGCGGGAGTGTCGCCGTCGTAGCTCGCCGGGTGGGTTTCGCGCAGCGGGTTGTCGTGGATCAACCGGCCTACAGCGCGCAGCTGATCGGCGCCGAGCGCCTTGGTGGGGGACAGGTACAGGGCGGTCGCGCGTGGGTCGTCGTGCAGTGCCGCGAGCACCGGCAGTTGGTAGCCGAGAGATTTCCCGGATGCTGTGCCGGTGCTGACGACAACGTGCTGACCGGCCGCGGCGAGCTCGGCCGTGCGGGTCTGGTGCTCCCACGGCCGCTCGATCCCGATCGCGTCCAACGACGTGACCAGGGCGGATGGTGTCCATTCCGGCCAATCCGTGGTCCGGGCTCGGCGCGCGGGCAGCTCGGCGACGTGGGTCAGTGGATCGCCGCCGGCGGCAGCCTCCATCAGGACACGATTCAGCAACGATCGACCGTAGCTTTCGCTCTCCGCAGGTCGCTGGACCTCGGTCCGCTCTGCCGGATTCATCCCATCGCCCTCTCGCGCCGCGCCGGAAGTGTGAAACGTGTGTGTGCGGCAAGCCCCACCTGCGTTTTCGTAACCCAATAGCGACCTGGGTCACAGCAGGTTTGCTGGAAGCTCACCCGGTTATCGTGAAGCAAACAGACTGGAAGTACGGATTCACCCAATCTCTCCCTTACCTGCGCATTCGCAAGATCAAGAATTTTGCAAATTGTCGGTAACTCGACTGTCGAATTGCTCAAAGACATGGTTCACTGGGTCTCGGTCGCAAGCTTCTGTGTTCGAGGGACGGATCGAAAGTCCAAACCGTCAGCAGGATCGATGTTGCGAACGCCGTGCTCAGGCTTTCCTTGCAGGGGGACCCACAGTACAGCGGTCGGAACGGACCCGGTGGACGAACCCAGTTGTCCGCCGTTCCGGTAAGAAAGAGAAGGAACAGAATGGCACAGGGAACTGTGAAGTGGTTCAACGCGGAGAAGGGGTTCGGCTTCATCGCGCCCGAGGACGGCTCCGCTGACGTCTTCGTCCACTACTCGGAGATCCAGGGCACGGGCTTCCGTACCCTCGAGGAGAACCAGAAGGTCGAGTTCGAGGTCGGCCAGGGCACCAAGGGCCCGCAGGCCACCGGCGTTCGCGCGCTCTCCTGAGCTGCGAAACGAAACAACGCCCGTCCCCCATCTCCCACGCGGAGGTGGGGGACGAGCCATTTCCGGGTAAAGTCGCCCAGAACCACGCCGCTCGACAGGGCAGCGAACCCGCGTCGTCGGCCGCCGTGAACGCGGCTACCCAAGTGCGCAGGGTATAAACGTCACTGGTGGCGATGTCCGAACGTCGCGCCGTCTGCCCCAGCCGCGCACCGAGCGGACCTCCCGACGCGCGGATATAGAAGGAAGGTGTTCGCCGGTGGCAACACGAGACCGCAGCTCAGCCGACCAGGGCCGACCCCTGCGTCGTCTCGTGATCGTCGAGTCACCGACAAAGGCCCGCAAGATCGCGCCCTACCTGGGTCGCAACTACACCGTCGAGGCCTCGGTGGGCCACATCCGCGACCTGCCACGCGGCGCCGCCGACGTGCCCGCCAAGTACAAGGGCCAGTCCTGGGCCCGCCTCGGTGTCGACGTCGATCACGACTTCGAGCCGATCTACGTGGTCAGCCCGGACAAGAAGGCCAAGGTCTCCGAACTCAAGAGCCTGCTGGCCGACGCCGACGAGCTCTACCTCGCCACCGACCCCGACCGCGAGGGCGAGGCCATCGCCTGGCACCTGCTCGAGACACTCAAGCCGAAGGTCCCGGTCCGCCGGATGGTCTTCCACGAGATCACCGAGCCCGCGATCCTCGCCGCCGCCGCCGACACGCGCGAGCTCGACAACGATCTGGTCGACGCGCAGGAGACCCGCCGCATCCTGGACCGCCTCTACGGCTACGAGGTCAGTCCGGTGCTGTGGAAGAAGGTCATGCCGCGCCTGTCGGCAGGCCGCGTGCAGTCCGTGGCCACCCGCGTCATCGTGCGGCGCGAGCGGGAGCGCATGGCGTTCCGCTCCGCCGAGTACTGGGACATCGCCGCCAAGCTCGACGCCGGTGTCGACGAGAGCTCCGATTCGACCAACCCGCGCACGTTCGGCGCGCGCCTGGTCCAGGTCGAAGGCGACCGGGTCGCCTCGGGCCGTGACTTCGGCTCCGACGGGCAGCTCAAGTCGGCGTCCGGCGTCGTGGTGCTGGACGAGGCGTACGCGCGCCGGCTCGCCGAGGCGCTCGACGGCGCCGACCTGGTGGTCTCCTCCGCCGAGGCCAAGCCGTATTCGCGCAAGCCGTACCCGCCGTTCATGACCTCCACGCTGCAGCAGGAGGCCGGACGCAAGCTCCGCTTCACCTCCGAGCGCACGATGCGGGTGGCCCAGCGCCTGTACGAAAACGGCTACATCACCTACATGCGTACCGACTCGACCACGCTGTCGGAGTCGGCCATCGCCGCGGCGCGCTCCCAGGCGACCCAGCTCTACGGCGCCGAGTACGTCTCGCCGACGCCGCGCCAGTACACGCGCAAGGTGAAGAACGCCCAGGAAGCGCACGAGGCGATCCGTCCCTCGGGCGACACGTTCATGACCCCGGGCCAGCTGGCATCCAAGGTCGACCAGGACGAGTTCCGGCTCTACGAGCTGATCTGGCAGCGCACCGTCGCCTCGCAGATGGCCGACGCGCGCGGCACCACGCTGACCCTGCGCATCACCGGCACCGCCCGTACCGGCGAGGAGTGCGTGTTCTCCTCCTCGGGTCGCACGATCACCTTCCCCGGCTTCCTCAAGGCGTATGTCGAGAGTGTCGACGAGGAGGCGGGCGGCCAGTCCGACGACGCCGAATCCCGTTTGCCCGCGCTGGAAGAGGGCCAGGGCGTCACCGCCGTCGAGCTCACTCCCGACGGGCACAGCACCAACCCGCCCGCGCGCTACACCGAAGCCTCGCTGATCAAGACGCTCGAGGAACTCGGTATCGGCCGCCCGTCGACCTACTCCTCGATCATCAAGACGATCCTCGACCGCGGCTACGTGTACAAGCGCGGTAGCGCGCTGGTGCCGTCGTGGGTGGCGTTCGCGGTGGTCGGTCTGCTCGAGGCGTACTTCGGCCGGCTGGTCGACTTCGACTTCACCGCCGCGATGGAGGACGACCTCGACGCCATCGCCGGCGGTCGCGAGCAGCGCGGAAACTGGTTGTCCAGCTTCTACTTCGGCGGGGACAGCGGCGCCGAGGGTTCGGTCGCGCGGTCCGGCGGCCTGAAGAAGATGGTCGGCGAGCAGCTCGACGACATCGACGCCCGCGAAGTGAACTCGATCAAGATGTTCGTCGACGACGAAGGTCGCGACGTGGTGGTCCGGGTGGGCCGGTTCGGTCCGTACCTGGAGCGGATGGTCGTCAATCCCGATGACCCCGACGGTGATCCGGTGTCGCAGCGGGCCAATCTGCCCGACGATCTGCCGCCCGACGAGCTCACCCCCGAGGTGGCCGAGAAGCTGTTCTCGACGCCGCAGGAGGGCCGTTCGCTCGGTGTCGATCCGGTGTCGGGGCACGAAATCGTCGCCAAGGAGGGACGTTTCGGTCCCTACGTGACCGAGGTGCTGCCCGAGCCGCCCGCGCCAGAGCCGTCGGCCACCCCGGCGAAGAAGACGGCCAAGAAGGCCGCCGAGGTCAAGCCGCGCACCGGTTCGCTGTTCAAATCGATGGACCTGGCGACGATCACCCTCGACGACGCGCTCAAGCTGCTGTCGCTGCCGCGCGTCGTCGGCGCCGACCCGGCCTCGGGCGAGGAGATCACCGCGCAGAACGGCCGATACGGTCCGTACCTCAAGAAGGGCACCGACTCGCGTTCGCTGGCGACGGAGGAGCAGCTGTTCTCGGTCACCCTCGACGAGGCGCTCAAGCTGTACGCCGAGCCGAAGCGCCGGGGTCGCCAGGCCGCCAGCGCGGCGCCGCTGCGTGAGCTGGGCAACGACTCGGCCACCGGCAAGCCGATGGTGATCAAGGACGGCCGGTTCGGCCCGTATGTCACCGACGGTGAGACCAACGCCAGCCTGCGCAAGGGCGACGAGGTCGAGTCGATCACCGACGAGCGCGCCTCCGAGCTGCTCGCCGACCGCCGGGCGCGCGGTCCGGTGAAGAAGGCGGCGAAGAAGACCACCGCGAAGAAGGCCGCCAAGAAGGCTCCGGCGAAGAAGACCGCGGCCAAGTCGACGGCGACGAAGACGGCGACCAAGACCGCCGCCAAGAAGACCGCGGCGAAGAAGACGGCGGCCAAGAAGGCGCCCGCCAAGAAGGCGGCGGCGAAAACCGCTGGTACCGACGCGGACTGAACGGTGATCCGGCCGTGCGGAAAAGCTGTCGGACCGCGCGGCTAGGGTGTAGCGCGTGGCAGGTGTCTTCGATCGACTGGTCGGCCAAGACGTGGTCGAGGCCGAGCTGACGGCTGCCGCGACGGCGGCCAGGGCGGGCGTCGTGACCGGCGCGATGACGCATTCGTGGCTGTTCACCGGCCCGCCCGGCTCGGGTCGGTCGATCGCCGCGCTGTGCTTCGCCGCCGCGCTGCAGTGCACCGATCCCGACACCGTCGGCTGCGGTCGCTGCCATGCCTGCACCACCACCATGGCCGGAACCCACGGTGACGTGCGCCGCGTGGTGCCCGAGGGGCTGAGCATCAGCACCAAGGAGATGCGCGAGATCGTCCAGGTGGCGTCGCGGCGGCCGAGCACCGGCCGGTGGCAGGTCGTCGTGGTGGAGGACGCCGACCGGCTCACCGAGGCGGCGGGCAACGTGCTGCTGAAGGTGGTCGAGGAACCGCCGGACCGGACGGTGTTCCTGCTCTGCGCGCCCTCGGTCGACCCCGAGGACATCTCTGTCACATTGCGTTCGCGGTGCAGGCACGTGCACCTGGTGACGCCGTCGATTCCCGCCATCGCGCAGGTGCTGCGCGAGCGCGATCAGCTCGATCCGAAGACCGCCGACTGGGCGGCCTCGGTCAGCGGCGGGCACGTCGGCCGGGCGCGCCGCCTGGCCACCGACGAGGACGCGCGCAAGCGCCGTCAGCGCGCCCTCGCCCTGGTCTCCGCGACGGAACGGCCGGGCGCCGCCTACGCCGCCGCCGACGAACTGGTGAAATCGGCCGACGACGAAGCCAAGCAGATGAGCGCCGAACGCGACGACCGCGAACGCGACGAACTGGCCACCGCCCTCGGCGCGGGCGGCACCGGCAAGGGCGCCGCCTCGGCCACCCGCGGCTCGGCCGGCGTGCTCAAGGAACTCGAACGCCGCCAGAAGTCCCGCGCCACCCGCACCGGCCGCGACGCGCTCGACCGCGCCCTCATCGACGTGGCGGGCATGTACCGCGACGCGCTCGCCATGCGCTTCGCGGGCCGCGGCGTCCGCATCACCCTCACCCACCCCGACATGGCCGCCGAGATCACCGACCTGGCCACCAACGTCCGCCCCGAGGGCCTGCTCCGCAGCATCGACGCGGTCCTGGAATGCCGGGAAGCTCTCGACCTCAACGTCAAACCCCGCTTCGCCGTCGCCGCCATGGTCGCCACCCTCATCGCCGCCCGCTCGGCCTGATCCAGGCGAATCTGTCGCCCCCCAGGGTCATACTTGCTGCATGGGGTGTGAGGTTGTTCGGGGGACGGTCGGTCGTATCGAAGGATCCGGGAGATGAGCCGCCGCCGGGCCAGGCCGGGGCGCTATCGGTCTCTCCATGTTCATGGCTATCGCAGCGCTTCGGTCACACCGATCCTGCTGGCTCTCGGCGGGCTGGTCGGCGGCGTGTTCCTGCTGCTGGTCATCCTGACCGTCACCCACATGGATTCCCCCGACGACCAGGGGGACGCCCCGACGAGTACCGGCGGCGTGGTGCAGACGACGGCCGCCGCGGAACCACTACGGCCCGCACCAACCGCGCCTCCGTCCTGCTACCCCTTCCAACCCTCGTGCTGAAGGCACCCGATGACCTGCCGTTTTCGCGTTCTGACCGCGAGACGATAGACTCGCACCGCCGATAGGTACGCCGCCTTAGCTCAGTCGGTAGAGCGCTTCACTCGTAATGAAAAGGTCGGGGGTTCGATTCCCCCAGGCGGCTCCGAGGTAGAAGGCCCTTTCCGGGAATCCGGGAAGGGCCTTCTACCTTGCGTGCGGGCGTAGTCACGGCGGGCCCGCAGCGGTGCTGCGGTTCGTTGCGGCACAGCAAGATTCATGTCCCGTCAGTAGTGTCATGGGCGTGGTTACCGCCTTGATCGCCGTCGTCGGCACGCTTCTGGGTGCTGCGTTCACGCACTACTTCCAGCGGGTCAACGCGGATCGGATGCTGCGGCAGAGCCGTGATGACCGGCTCAGGCAGGATCTCCTGTCGGCCTACCATGACTTCGCGAGCGCCGTGATCGACTACCGGCACCATCAGATCAAGCGGTGGCATCAGCTCTCGCAGAATCCGGGCGCCGAGCAGCAGTTGCGGCACGAGGCATACGACATGCGGGCGGCGGCCAACACTCAGCTGTTGCGGATCAGGTTGCTGAACGGCGATGAGCGGATCGTCCGGCTGGCGGGTGAGGCCATCGATGCCGCTAGGTCTATTCAGCGGGTCGGGGTCGATCCCGGAACAGCCGAGGACCATGAACTGCGCCATCGGGCGGCGAGGTCGGCGATCGACGAATTCGTTCGATGCGCGGCAGACACGGTGCAGCATCGCGAGCCGCGGAGCCGATCCCGAGTATTGCGGCTGCCGGTTCTCGCGCGGGAGCGTTCCGGCATCACAGCGAACTGACGTCGGTGACACGAGTAAGGCCCCCGTCCGGGAGGGCGGGGGCCTTTTCTCAAGTTTCTCCCGAACCGATCGCCGTTGACCGGGGCGGGAGAACCGACTCGGGTCAGCGGGCGGCGACGTTGCGGCGGGTGGCCCGAGAGTTGGTGGCGGAGTGCAGGATCTGGAGGAGGATGGCGTCGAAGGACTCGGAGTCCTCGATGTTGCTGAGGTGGCCGTGCGCCAGGACGTGGAAGTCGGCCAGGTGGCCGGTGCGGCGCAGGATGTCGACGATCGAGCGGGACATGCGCTGCGGGAGCAGGCGGTCCTGGGCGCCGGCGATGACCGTGGTGGGCACGGTCAGGTTGGCGGTGCCCGCCGACAGGTCCATGTCGGCCATCGCGGCGGCGTGGCGGCCGCGCGCGAGCGGGCGGCAGGAGCGGATGATGCCGATCGCGAAGTCGACCTCGTCGGCGGTGGCCGCCGGGGTGAGGATGCGGTAGCGGAACAGCTGCTCGGTGAACCAGCCGCCGGGGATCGGCACCGGCGCGGTCAGCAGCGACTCGCTGAAGGGCTGCGGCATGCGCACCGGCGCGCCGAGCACGGTCACCGGGTACTCGGCGAGGGTGAGCTGCTTGTTCAGCACCGGGAGCAGGTCGGTTTCCCCGCGGATGTCGGCGTTGGCCGTATTGGCCAGCAGGACGGCGGCGGCGCGCTCGGACACCTGCTCGGGGTGGTGCTTGGCCCAGGCCTGGATGGTGAGACCACCCATGCTGTGCCCGGCCAGCACGGCCTTCTCGCCCGGACGCAGCGTCGCGTCCAGGACAGTGGCGAGGTCGTCGGCGAGGGTGTGCTCGCTCGGGGCGACGGTGCCCAGCGTCGACTCGCCGTGGCCGCGCTGGTCGTAGCTGACCACGCGGTATTCGCCGGCGAAGGCGGTGATCTGCGGATTCCAGTATTCGATGCTGCACGCCCAGCCGTGGATGAGGACCAGGGTGGGGGCGGTATCGGGGCCGTAGACGTGCACCCGCAGGTCGGCGCCGTCGGCGGTGGTCACCGGGACGACCTGGTGCGCCACAGCGGGGGCGTTGAGTTTCGCGGTCGCGAAACTGCGGGTACGCAGTCCGGCACGGAACTGTGCGGTCAGTACGCCGGTCTCGAACTGCGAGACCAGGGATCGCGCTGCCGCGAGCGTCATCATCGACTTCGCAAGCATGTCGGCACTCCTTTGTGTCGTAGGCCACCGTACAGTGCGAGCTGGGGTGCTAGCTAGTGTTAGCGGGTCACAGTGTCCCATTTGTTGTGAACTGGGTCACTGGCCGAGCCGACATAGTGAGATCGCCCGAAAACGCCGGAAAATTACAGCGTGGCGGTGGGATTCGTGGGTGCTGGCGGCCTCGGGCGGGCACGGTTACCGTAGGAGCGTGGACAGCTCGCCCGTCGCCGCCTTCGCCGGTGCTCCGAACCCCGAGCCGGTGCGACCGGCCTGGCAGCGGTTCGCGCCGCCGCTGATCGCGGCCGGCCTCGGCGTCGGCACGCTGGCGCTGCTGCATTTCCGCGATCCGCACGTCGAGGGCTCCTACGGGCTGTGCCCGGTGTACGCGCTGTTCGGGGTGTACTGCCCCGGCTGCGGCGGCATGCGGGCCATGCACAACCTCACCGACGGCCGGATCCTGGACTCGCTGCACAGCAATGTGCTGGTGTTGCCGCTGGTCGTGGCGTTCGCGGTGTTCGTCGTCGACTGGGTGCTGCGGGCGCGGCGGGGCGAACGCTGGCGCCTGCCGGGGCTCAGTCCGGTGCTGGTGTGGTCGTTCTTCGGGTTGCTCGGGGTGTTCACGGTGTTGCGCAACACGCCGTGGGGAACGTGGCTCACCCCCGTCTGATACTGGTGCGCCCGCCGATCGGCGGGCAATCTGGAGGTATGCGCGATTCACTGAAGGATCGAGTCCGACAGAAGTTGATGCGTCGGCTCGCCGAGGACGGCCCCGACCCGGAACAGGACGACTCCCGCAGCATCTCGGTGGCCGACGACCTCGAGGCGCTCGAGATGGTGCCCTCCGACGACCCGCTCGTCGAGGAGCTCGCCCAGCGCTACCTGGTGTTCTGATGCCCCTGCCCGCCCAGCGGCGGTAGCTGCGGCAACTGCTTGGCCCCGAGCCAGATCGCGAACAACCCGCGCAGTGGCGCCACGCTGTAATGGCCTGCCAGATCGACGAATTCCTCGGTGGTCACCGAGGCATGGCGGTAGCGCGCGGTCCATTCGCGGATCAGCTGGAAGAACAGGTGATCGCGCAGCTCCAGGCGCAGGGCGTGCAGGGTGAGCGCGCCGCGCTTGTAGACGCGGTCGTCGAACATGTCCTTGGGGCCCGGATCGCCGACGATGATGTCCTGCGGCTGGCGGGCCAGGTTGGTGCGCGCGGCCCTGGCCAGCTGATCGGCGGTCGGGCCGCCCGCGGCCTCGGACCAGAGCCATTCGGCGTAGCAGGCGAAGCCCTCGTGCAGCCAGATGTCACGCCACTGCTTCAAGGTGAGGCTGTTGCCGAACCACTGGTGCGCCAGCTCGTGCGCGACCAGTCGTTCCGAACCGCGTTTGCCGTCGCAGTGATTGGCGCCGAACACCGAGATGCCCTGCGCCTCGATCGGGATGTCGAGGTCGTCGTCGGTGACGACCACGGTGTAGCTCTCGAACGGGTACGGGCCGAACCTGTCGGTGAACAGGGCCATCATCTCGGGCTGACGGGCGAAGTCGTGGTCGAAGTTCGCGCGCAGCCGCGGCGGGACGACGGCCTGCATCGGCACCGGTTCGCCGGGCGCGCCGATCCGGTGCTTGCGGTAGTTGCCGATCTGGATCGTCGCCAGGTAGCTCGCCATCGGTTCCGGCGCCTCGTAGACCCAGGTGGTCTGGCTGGCCTTGGCCTGCTTGCGGACCAGGGTGCCGTTGGCGACGGCGTAGAACGGGCTGTCGGTGGTGATCGAGATTCGGTAGGACGCTTTGGAACTCGGGTGGTCGTCGCACGGGAACCAGGAGGCGGCGCCGTTGGGCTGACTGGCCACCAGCGCGCCCTCGGTGAGTTCCTCCCAGCCCACCTCGCCCCACGGACCGCGCACCGGCTTGGGTGTGCCCGCGTAGTGGACGGTGATCTCGAGGACGCCGCCGGCCGGGATCTTCTGCGCCGGGGTGACGGCGAGTTTGCCCTGCTGATGGGCGAACTTCGCCGCCTTGGCCCCGTTGACGAACACCTTCGACACGGTCAGCGCCTGCGCCAGGTCGAGGGTGAACCAGGCCCGCACCGTGGTGGTGACCGCGATGATCACCGCGCGCCCGGCCAGCCGGTTGCTCGCGGGTTTGTAGGCCAGTTCCAGCTCGTACCTGGACACGCGGTAGCCGCGGTTGCCGTTCTGCGGCAGGTAGGAGTCGATCGGGTCCTCGTAGAACTTGCTCCGCATCAGGCGGCTCCGCGCTGCCTCGACTCCGAGGTCGAGGCGGTGCCGGTCCACGGTGAGATGGGGTTGCCCCACCAGCGGGTCGACGGCGGGACCACGTCACCGCGCATCACCAGCGACGCCGGGCCGATGGTGGCGCCCGCGCCGATGTGCGCGGCGGGCAGGGCGACACAGTGCGGTCCGAGGGTGGCGCCCGCGTCCAGCGTCACCGTGTCCATGGACATGATGCGGTCGTGGAACAGGTGGGTCTGCACCACGCAGCCGCGTTCCACGGTCGCGCCGTCACCGAGTGTCACCAGGTCAGCCTCCGGAAGCCAATAGGACTCGCACCATACCCCGCGGCCGATCTTGGCGCCGAGTCCGCGCAGCCACAGATTCATCACAGGTGTACCCGTGGCGGCGCGGGCGAACCAGGGTGCCGCGACGGTCTCGACGAAGGCGTCCGACACCTCGTTGCGCCACACGAACGAGCTCCACAGCGGATGCTCGACGGCGCGAATCCGCCCCACCAGCAACCACTTCGCGGCCACCGCGATCGCACCGGCCACCGCGCCCGCGGCCATCAGCACCACGCCCGAGAGCAGCGCGGCGACCAGGTAGTCCGAGTGCTGGGCGATGAGGGCCAGCGTGAACAGCACGCCGAGGCCGATCGCGAAGGTCACCATCACCGGGATCAGCCGGCAGGTCTCGACGAAGGCGCGGGCCAGCTTCAGCCGCAGCGGCGGGTCGAACGTGCGTGAGGTGTCGCTGGGTTCGGCCGCGCGCCGCAGCCGCACCGGCGGGCTGCCCAGCCAGGACGACCCCGCCTTGGCCTTGCTCGGCGCCGCCGACAGCACCGCGACCAGGCCGTTCTTGGGCACCCGTCGCCCGGGCGCGGTCATCCCGGAGTTGCCGAGGAAGGCGCGCTTGCCGACCTTGGCCTCGCCGATGCGCAGCCAGCCGCCGCCGAGTTCGTAGCTGGCGATCATGGTGTCGTCGGCCAGGAACGCGCCGTCGGCGACCACCGTGAACTTGGGCAGCAGCAGCACGGTCGACGCTTCGACGTTCTTGCCGACGCGGGCGCCGAGCAGGCGCAGCCACAGCGGGGTGAGCAGGCTGGCGTAGAGCGGGAACAGGAAGGTGCGCGCGGAGTCGAGCAGCCGCTCGGTGGCCCACACCTGCCAGCCGGTGCGGCTGCGCACCGGGTGGTAGCCCTCGCGCAGCCCGATGCCGAGCAGGCGCACGGCGATCACGGTGGCCGCGGCGTACACGGCCAGGCTGAGCAGCGTCGCGACCGGCAGGATGGCGAAACCACGCAGCGCGGCGGCCCCGATGGTGGTCTCCTCGCGGACCCACCAGGCGATGAAGGTGCCGCCGACGGCCAGCCCGAGGACCGGCATGGCGGCCAGCGCCATCGAGGACAGGCCGAACACCAGCAGCCAGTGACTGGCCCGTTCGGGCGCGTGGTCGGGCCAGCGGCGCTGGGCCTTGCCCGCCTTGGTCGCGGGCGATCCCGCCCATTCCTGCTCGGCCTTGACCTTGCCGGAGACCGCGGAACCGGGCGCGATCTCGGCCTTCTTGCCGATCTTGGTGCCGGGCAACAGGATCGAGCGGGCGCCGATCACGGCGTCGTCGCCGACGGTGATGCCGCCGATGTGCACCAGGTCGCCGTCGACCCAGTAGCCGGACAGATCCACCTCGGGTTCCACGCTCGCCCCGTCGCCGAGTTCGAGCATCCCGGTGACCGGCGGCAGGGTGTGCAGATCGACGCCCTTGCCGATCTTCGCGCCGAGGGCCCGCGCGAACGGCACCATCAGCGGTGCGCCCGACAGGCTTTCGGCGCCGCTGGCCTCCGACATCCGCACCGCGGCCCACAGCCGCAGGTGCACCAGGGAGCCGCGCGGGTAGGTGCCCGGTTTCAGTCCGGCCAGCAGGATGCGTGCGCAGGCCACGCACAGCGTCATCCGGCCGAGCGGCGAGATGAAGACGACGAAGGCCAGCGCGATCCACCACCAGGACAGTCGCGGCAGCCACGGCAGCGAGCCGGACCAGCCCGCGATCGCCGAGACCACGGCCAGCCAGGTGACCCACTGCAACCCGGTCAGGGTGGTCAGCGGGATGGTGGCCAGCACCTGGGTGAGCTGGGCGCGCAGCGGTGTCGGCGCCACCACCCGCGCGTCGACGGCCGCGACCGGCGCGCTGCCGTCGAGCAGCTGCACCAGCGAGCCGAGCCGCGGATGGTCGTAGAGGTCGGCGACGGTCACGTGCGGATACCGCTCGCGCAGCGCGCCCACCAGCTGTGCCGCCGCCAGCGAACCGCCACCGAGGTCGAAGAAGTCGGCGTCCAGATCGGTGGCTTCGGCGCCCAGGATCGCGTCCCAGAGCCCGGCCACCCAGGCCGCCGTACCGCCGAGACCGGATTCTGGCTGCTCCTCGGTACTCGGCAGGGGCCAGGGCAGGGCGTTGCGGTCGACCTTGCCGGAGGTGCGGGTCGGCAGGTCGGGCACGACCGCCAGCCGCGGGACCAGCGGAGCCGGAAGCTGTTCGGCCAGTAGCTTTCTGGCCTGCTTCAGGTCGATCTCGGAACCGGCCCCGGTGAGGTAACCGACCAGGATCTTGTTGCCCGCCTTGGTGGTCCGGATGGCGGCGGCCGCGCCGCTCACGCCGGGCAGATGCTGCAGGGCGTTGTCGATCTCGCCGAGCTCGATGCGCCTGCCGCCGATCTTGATCTGGTCGTCGGCGCGGCCGAGGAAGATCAGGCCCTGACGGTCGTTGCGCACCAGATCGCCACTGCGGTAGGCGCGTTCCCAGCCCAGCGAGGGCAGTGGCGCGTACTTCTCGGCGTCCTTGGCCGCGTCCAGATAGCGGGCCAGGCCGACGCCGCCGATGACGAGCTCGCCGGTCTCGCCCTCGGGCACCGGGTTGCCCTGCGCGTCGACGACGGTCAGGTCCCAGCCGTCCAGCGGCAGGCCGATCCGGATCGGCATCGACCCGTCGAGCAGCGCGGCGCAGGCGACGACGGTGGCCTCGGTGGGGCCGTAGGTGTTCCAGACCTCGCGATCGCCGCCGGCCAGGCGTTCGGCCAGCTCCGGCGGGACGGCCTCGCCGCCGAAGATCAGCAGCCGGACCGACTCCAGCGCTTCGGCGGGCCAGGTCGCGGCCAGCGTCGGCACGGTGGAGACGATGCTGATCTCCCGGCGCATCAGCCACGGGCCCAGGTCGGCGCCGGTGCGGACCAGGTCGCGCGGGGCGGGGACCAGGCAGGCGCCGTGCCGCCAGGCCAGCCACATCTCCTCGCAGGAGGCGTCGAAGGCCACCGACAGCCCGGCCAGCACCCGGTCGCCCGGGCCGATCGGGGCGCGCTGCAGGAACAGCCTGGCCTCGGCGTCGACGAAGGCGGCGGCATTGCGGTGGGTGACCGCGACGCCCTTCGGGGTGCCGGTGGAACCGGAGGTGAAGATGATCCAGGCGTCGTCGGCGGGGGTCGGCAGGGTGTTCCAGTCCGAGGCGGGCGCGCGGCCCGCCGCGGTCGTGGCCGACTCGATGCCCGCGGCGGTGGCCAGCGCGCTCACCCTGGCCTCGCCGAAGACCAGCCTGGCTCGTTCGTCCGGGTCGTCGGCGTCGACGGGGACGTAGGCGGCGCCGCAGTAGAGCACGGCCAGGATCGTCACGTACAGCGCGGCGCTGCCCGAGGGCATCCGCACGCCGACCCGGTCGCCGGGGCGCACGCCCGCCGCGGTCAGCTCGGTCATCCGGGTCTCGATCGCGGCGATCAGCTCCATGTAGCTGAGCACGACGGTGCCGTCGTCGATCGCGGGTGCGTCGGGGTGGGCCAGCGCGGTGCTGGTGAGGATGTCCACCAGGGTGCGCGGCGGCGCGGCCAGGTCGGCGCGCAGCAGCGGGTCGCGTAACCGGCCAGCCGGGTCCTCAGTGTGTGGCTCGAGCATGGCGCTCAGTCCACCTCTCATCGGTCGACCCCCATCGGTGTCTGTTGTTTCACGGTCGGGTTACCGGAGGGCAAACAGGATGGTCACCAGATGCCAACGGTACTCGGAGCGGGTGTGACCGGGCGGCAGCGCGACGCGCGCCGCCCGGGAAGATCACGCGGGCGGGTCCGGTGGCTCGCCCAGCGCGGTGAGTGCGAGCCGGTGCAGTGTGGCCTGCTCCTCGGTGTCGAGCCGGTCCAGCACCCGCGCGGTGGCGTCGGCGATGAGCTTGTCGGTGCGCTTGCACTGCTTGCGCCCGGCCTCGGTGATCCGCAGCCGGTACTTGCGCCGGTCCTTGCCGTCGCGGGTGCGTTCGACCAGGTCGGCGCGTTCGAGAGCGTCGATCAGGCGGACGACCTCGCTCCGGTCGATGCCGAGCGCCTCGCCGACCTTCTTCTGGGTCAGGTCGGCGTTCTCGGCGATGAAGGTGAGCACCCAGTGATCACGCAGCGGCACGTCGATCTCCGCGTGCAGTGCCTTGGTGAGCCGTCCGAGCGCGTACACCGGGTAGCGCGGCAGGCCGCGGACCGAGTTCGAGTTCGAGGACATGCGAGCCACCCTAACAAATAGTGGGGGAACTCAATCATTTGGGTGTTCCACCATGGGGTGTGTAGATGGTTGCGCGGTACCGCTACCTGCGGCAATTCACAGGCAATCGGGTGCTGGTGCGGGCGTGTCGCTTTCGCCCGGTACGCGGGTTCCGGTGCGGTGTCGGGCGGTGGCGCGCGACCCGACGTGTCGCGTGAATGGTTGACAGCGCGCCGGATGGTCTGTCACTCTCGAATCAGGTCACGAGTACCAGCGACAAGCCCCGGCTAGCTGGTCGGCAACCCTCCTCCGCGGTGGGGTGCTCCGGGTGACGACCAGGCCGCCGTCCGCAGTGGGCGCGGCAAGCGCGGACTCGCAGCACCCTTTTCGGGATCGAGTCCCTGAGCCGACGGGATTTCCTGATGACCGCAGTAATCGACCCCACCTGTGCCCTGGCCGCCGTCTCCGGCGCCGACCTGCGGGTTCCGCTCGTACAGGGCGGGACCGAGGGATACGCCAACTTCGACTACGCGGCGAGCGCGCCCGCGTTGCGTGAGGTCACCGACCGGATCGCGCTGTTGCTGCCGTACTACGCCAGCGTGCATCGCGGCGCGGGCTACGCCTCACGGATCTCCACCGAGTGCTACGAGGCTTCGCGTGGCGCGGTCGCCCGGTTCGTCGACGCCTGCGACGACCAGGTCGTCGTATTCACCCGCAACACAACGGATTCGCTGAACCTGCTGGCCGGCTGCGTGCCGGGGGAGACCGTGGTGCTCGACATCGAGCATCACGCCAACTTCCTGCCGTGGACCGCGCACGGGCGTCGCGTCGTCGCGGCGGCCGACACCGTCGAGGAGACGATCCGGCGGGTCGTGGCCGAACTGTGCAGCAAACCGGCCGCGCTGCTCGCGGTGACCGGCGCGTCGAACGTCACCGGGGAGGTGCTGCCGCTGGAGCGGCTGGCCACCATCGCGCACCTGTGCGGTGCGCGGATTCTGGTGGACGCGGCGCAGCTGGCACCGCATCGCCGGATCTCGTTGCGGGAGAGCGGTATCGACTACCTCGCGTTCTCCGGGCACAAGCTGTACGCGCCGTTCGGGGCCGGGGTGCTGGTCGGCAAGCGGGACTGGCTCGACGCGGGTGCGCCGTACCTGGCCGGTGGTGGCGCGGTGCGTGAGGTGGGGGTCGGCGCGGTGGAATGGGCCGCGGCGCCGCAGCGGCACGAGGCCGGGTCGCCGAATGTGCTCGGCGCGGCCGCCATCGCCGCCGCCTGTGACGCGCTGGCCGCGTTCGATCCCGACGAGCTCGTGGCGCACGAGCGGTTCCTGGCCGATCGGCTGCGCGACGGGCTGGCCGCGATTCCCGGTGTCGACCTGGTGCGGATCTGGTCCGACAGCCCCGACGCCGTCGGCATCGTCTGTTTCACCGTCGCCGGTCACGCCCCCGGCGAAGTCGCCGCCTACCTCTCGGCCGAGCACGCCATCGGCGTCCGCGACGGCCGCTTCTGCGCCCACCCCCTGCTGTCGCGCCTCGGCCTCGACGCGGCCCTGCGCGCCAGCATCGGCCTCGGCACCACCGCCGCCGACATCGACCGCCTGGTCGCCGCGATCACCACCCTCACCACCACCGGCCCCACCTGGACCTACGCGCAAACCAACGGCCTCTGGAACCCCACCCCCGAAACCCGCCCCCTCACCGCCGACCCCAACGGCGCCACCCCCTGCGTCATCGCCTGAATCGTCACGCCGGTCGGCGGGCTACTCGTCGTAGTGCCCGCCGACCGCGATGACAACGATCTCGGAATCGGTGACGTAGTAGATCATTCGATGCTCGCGGGTGACCCGGCGCGACCAGTGGCCGGCGAGATGGTGCTTCAACGGCTCAGGCTTACCGATCCCGGCGAATGGGTCGGCGAGCGCGGCGGCGATCACTTTGTTGGCCGCTTTTAGGACCGTGCGGTCGCGAACCAGCCACGATGTGTAGGTCTCCCACCCGTAGGCGCTGAAGGCCAGCTTGCGTTCAGGCATCGGGATCTATCAGCTCGTGTGCCTCGAATCGGCCCTCGCGGGCATCTCGGGCGGACTCGAGCAGTCGTACGCCGCCGTGGGTGGCGAGAACATACAGCGTCTCCTGAATGGAGTTCCAATCCGATTCGGCGACGAGCACGGCGTTCTCGCCCGACTTGGTGACAACGGTGACCGTGTCGTGGTCGTCGTTGACCTGCTGAACCAGCTTGAAGAGGTTCTGGCGGGCGGTGGAAATCGGTAGCGCAGTCATGCGAGCCTCACTGGTAGTCGTACGAAATATTGTACGACTTTCGTCGATCAGGTGTCGAGGGCGGTGGGGCGGTGGTATTTGCCGTTGTAGTAGAGGAGGGGGGCGGCGGTGGGGGATTCGTGGGTTTCGTCGTGGACTCGGGTGACCAGGCCTACGGCGAGGGTGTGGTCGCCGATGTCGATGAGCTGGTGCAGGGTGGCGCGCAGCCAGATGGGGGTGCCGTGCAGGACGGGTTCGCCGGTGTCGAGGGTGGTCCACAGGGAGCGGTCGGTGAAGCGGTCGGCGGCGGAGCGGGAGAAGCGGTGGGCCAGGTGGTGCTGGTGTTCGCCGAGGAAGTGGATGACGACCGACCCGGCGGCGCGCAGGGCCTCGATGCTCGACGAGGTGTGCGCGATGTTGAACGACACCAGCGGCGGTTCCAGCGACAGCGAGGCGAACGAGGTGGCGGTGAAACCCACCGGACCGTGCGCGGCGCCGATCGTCACCACGGTGACGCCCGCCGGATAGTGCCGCATCGAGGCGCGATACTGCTCGGCCGTGATCCCGCTCAGATCATCGGGGACCACCAGTTCGGCCGGAGTTTGGTGCGCGTCGCTCACCCGCCCCAACCTACGCCCGCGCGGGCGGGCCGCCCACTGCCCGGTCTGCCCGGTTGATCCGGATCACCTCACACGACTTCGATCGGCAGACCCGCGGTGATCCGCACCAGTTCGCGGAAGTTGGTGCGGAACACCGTGTTCGGATGACCGCCCGCGGCCCAGATTTCGGTGTGCTCGGCGAGTGCCGTGTCGACCCAGGTGGGCAGATTGGTGGGGTGACCCACCGGCGCGGTGCCGTCGATCGGCTGACCGGTGATCCGCTCGACGAGCGCGACGGAGGCCGGGGTGAGCGTGCCCTCCAGCCGTTTGCCGGTGCGTTTCAGGTCCACCTCGTGATGGCAGGCGACGAGCAGCAGCACGGGGTCGTCGTCGAGCAGGAACACCTGTGAGGTGGTGATCGCCGTGGGATGGGCGCCCAGCGCGCGGGCGGCATCGGCCGCGGTGGCGGTGGGCGTCTCGGGAGAGACGATGACGCCGTGATGCCCGCGGGCGATGAGCGTATCGGCGACGCGGCATGCGACCGCCGGAAGAGACGACCTGCGCATGAAATCCAGGGTAGGTCGATTGCGGGAAATATGCCGGGGGAGTGGATTTTTGGCGCCTGCCCCAGGGGCTGCGCGCGCGGCTGGCCCCGCGCCAATAGACTCGTCGCATGACTGATTGGCAGGCCTTCACCGTCGAGATCGCCGACCACGTTGCCCAGGTCACGCTGACCGGGCCGGGTAAGGGCAACGCGATGGGACCCGACTTCTGGCGTGAGCTTCCGGAGATCTTCCGCGAACTCGACGCCGACCCCCAGGTGCGGGCCGTCGTGCTCACCGGCGCCGGCAAGCACTTCTCCTTCGGGCTCGACCTGGCGGCGATGGGCGGCATGCTCGCGCCGGTGCTGGCCGACGACGCCAAGGCGGCGCCGCGCACCGAATTCCTCAAGGTCGTGCGGAGCATGCAGGACTCGGTGACCTCGGTGGCCGAGTGCACCAAGCCGGTGATCGCGGCGGTCTCGGGCTGGTGCATCGGCGGTGGCCTCGACCTCATCGCGGCCGCCGACATCCGCCTGGCCAGCGAGGACGCCAAGTTCAGCCTGCGCGAGGCCAAGGTCGCGATCGTGGCCGACATCGGCTCGCTGCAGCGGCTGCCCGGCATCATCGGCGAGGGCAACCTGCGCGAGCTGGCGTTCACCGCCAAGGACATCGACGCGGCCAGGGCCGAGCGGATGGGCCTGGTGAACGAGGTCTTCGCCGACCAGGAGGCCGTGGTCGCGGCCGCGCACGCGATGGCGCGCGAGATCGCCGACAACCCGCCGCTGGTGGTGCAGGGCATCAAGGACGTGCTCGAGCAGCGGACCAGCCCGGCGGTAGCCGAGGGCCTGCGCTACGTGTCGACCTGGAACGCGGCGTTCCTGCCGTCGAAGGACCTCACCGAGGCGATCACGGCGGTGTTCCAGAAGCGCGCCCCGGAGTTCAAGGGCGAGTAAAGGCGGTTCAAACGGTTGCCCCGGCGACCGTTCTGTCTACATACTTGCATCACACAACTAATTGATTGATGCAAGTAAGGGTGAACTCTGTGAGTGAGAACGAGCCCGCGATCGACGCGATCGCGGTCCAGCTCGTCCGGCTGCACCGGCTGCGCGACCGCACGCTGGCCCAGATCAAGGACCGTTCCGGCATCGACCCGGCCGGGTTCGTGGTGCTGTTCCGGCTGGTCTGCGACGGGCCGATGCGCTCGGGCGCGCTGGCCGAGGCGGTGCACTCGGACGCGTCGACGGTGAGCAGGCAGGTCGCGCAACTGGTGGAACGCGGGCTCGTACGGCGGACCGCCGACCCCGACGACGGGCGCGCCACCGTCCTGGAGGCGACCGAGCACGGCCGCGAGACCGCCGAGCGGATCCGCACCCGCCGCCGTGAGTCGGTGGCCATCGTCACCGAGGACTGGTCGGACGAGGACCGCGCGAGTTTCGCCGCGCTGCTGACGCGCTTCGTCGACGACTACGACGCGGCGCGCCCGACCCTGCTCACCCGCTCGACCGCGCTGAGCACGACCGCGATGGAGAACGATTCGTGACGACGACCGCGGACCCGGTGGAATCACCCGCCGGCTTCACCCACCGCCAGATCCTGACCATCCTGTCCGGCCTCATGCTCGGCATGCTGCTGGCCTCGCTCGACCAGACGATCGTGTCGACCTCGATCCGCACCATCGCCGACGACCTGCACGGCTACTCACTGCAAGCATGGGCGACCACCGCCTACCTGATCACCGCCACGATCAGCACCCCGCTCTACGGCAAGCTCTCGGACATGTTCGGCCGCAAGCCGTTCTTCCTCACCGCGATCGGGCTGTTCATCATCGGCTCGCTGCTGTGTACGTTCGCCACCTCGATGTATCAGCTGGCGGCGTTCCGCGCGTTCCAGGGGCTGGGCGCCGGTGGTCTGATGTCGCTGGCGCTGGCCATCATGGGCGACATCATCAGCCCCCGCGAACGGGCCCGCTACCAGGGCTACTTCCTCGCGGTGTTCGGCATCTCGAGCGTGCTCGGGCCGGTACTCGGCGGCCTGCTCGCCGGTCAGGACACCATTCTCGGCATCACCGGCTGGCGCTGGGTGTTCCTGGTGAACGTGCCGCTGGGCCTGCTGGCGCTGGCCGTGGTGACCCGGGTGCTGCAGCTGCCGCGCAAGCCGCACGCCACCCACAAGATCGACTTCGGTGGCGCGCTGGTGCTGGCGATCGGACTGGTCCCGCTGCTGATCGTGGCCGAACAGGGTCGCGAGTGGGGGTGGGGGAGTACGGCTTCGGTGGTCTGCTATCTGATCGGCGCGGTCGGCATCGCGGGGTTCGTCGCGGTCGAGAAGTACATGCGCGACGCGGCGCTGATCCCGCTGCGCATCTTCGCCGACACCACCTTCGCGCTGGGCGTGGTGATCTCGTTCGTGGTCGGCGCCGCCATGTTCGGCGGCATGCTGCTGCTGCCGCAGTACCTGCAGGTGGTGCGGGGCGCCGGGCCGACCGAGGCGGGTCTGCAGATGCTGCCGATGGTGCTCGGGCTGATGATCGGCTCGATCGTCTCGGGCAGGCTGATCTCGAAAACCGGCCGCTACCGGGCGTTCCCGGTGATCGGCGCGACGATGCTGACGATCGGGCTGTTCCTGCTGCACCTGCTCGACGCCGACAGCCCGCTGTGGCTGGCGATGATCTTCATGGCCTTCACCGGTTTCGGCCTCGGCAATCTGCTGCAGCCGATGACGCTGGCCCTGCAGAACGCGCTGCCGCCCGCGGACATGGGCGTGTCGACCGCGTCGGCGACCTTCTTCCGGCAGATCGGCGGCACCCTCGGCGCCGCGGTGTTCCTGTCGATCCTGTTCTCCCTGCTCACCCCGAACATCACCGAGCAGATGCAGCAGGCGGCCACCGATCCGGCCTATCAGCAGGCCGTGATCGCCGGTGCGCAGAGCGACAACCCCGCCGACGCGGCGCTGGCCAAGGGCCTGCTCGCGCACGACACCTCGGCGGCGGGCGCGGTGCTCGAGGACAGCTCGATCGTCCAGCAGCTCGATCCCGAACTGGCCAAGCCGTTCCAGGTGGGCTTCGCCGACTCGATGTCGACGGTGTTCCTGGTCGCCACCGCGGTCGCGGTGCTCGCGCTGCTGCTGGTGCTGTTCTGGAAGGAGGTGCCGCTGCGGATGCAGGGCGGCATCCAGGCCTCGGGCGACACCAAGGCCGCCGACGGCGCGGGCGCGCTGGTCGACACGGCCGCGCAGTCGAGCGCCACCGACCTCGACGGCAGCGACGACGAGGCGGGTGGCCGGGTCCGCGCCGGAGCGCCCCCGGCATGATCGAAGGATGAATCGAACCGGCGGCGGCGGAGCGGGACGGCGGATACGCCGGCTGCCCGCCGCTGTCGGCTATCTGCTGGTCGGTGCGCTGACCGGGCTGGCCGCCCTGTTCGCGGTGTTCGCGCTGGCGGTTGTCGCCGCCGCGAGCCTGATCGGGATCGGGATCCCCGCGCTGCCGGAAGCGGTCAAACTGATTCGCCCGCTGCTCACCCTGGAACGGCGCAGGGCGGGCGAACGCCTCGGCACGCCGATCACCCCGGCCTACCGTCCGCTGACCGGTGACCTGCGCGATCAGCTCGCGACCCTGGCCGCCGATCCCGCCAACCGCCGCGATCTGGCCTGGCTGGTGCTGCACGCCGTGCTCGGGCTGCCACTGGCCGCGCTGGCGGTGGCGCTGCCGCTGAGCGCGGTCCAGCATCTGGTGCTGCCCGTGCTGTGGTGGGCGGGGTCCGACGCGTTGCAGGGGAGCAACGGCCTGGTGGTGCGGTCCTGGCCGACGGCGGCGGTGAGCGTGCTGATCGGTCTCGTCTACGGCGCGCTGGCCCTGCGCGCGCCCGAGGCGGCCACCGCCCAGGCGAAGGTGGCCCGGCACCTGCTCGCGCCGGACGAGCACGCCCTGCTGGCCGACCGGGTCGCCGAGCTCACCGCGACCAGGGCCGCCGCGCTCGACGCGCACGGCGCCGAACTGCGCCGCATCGAACGCGACCTGCACGACGGCGCCCAGGCCAGGATCGCCGCGGTGATCATGCAGCTCGGCCTGTCCGAGCAACTGCGCGAGCGCGATCCCGAGGCCGCGGCCGCGCTGGTGCGCACCGCCCAGGACACGGCGTCCGCGGCACTGGCCGAACTGCGCGACGTGGTGCGCAGCGTGTATCCACCGGTGCTCTCGGATCGGGGCCTGGCCAGCGCCGTCTCCGCGCTCGCCGCACGCAGCCCGATCCCGTGCGTGGTGGAGCGTGACGGCCTCACCCGCAGGCCGATGGCGGTGGAGGCGGCCGCCTACTTCGTCATCTCCGAGGCGGTCACGAACGCCACCAAACACTCCGGCGCCGAGCATCTTTCGGTCGCGCTGGGCGGTCCGCCGGAACTGCTGACGGTCGAGATCCGCGACGACGGCGTCGGCGGCGCGAGCGTCACCGAGGGCGGCGGGCTCGCGGGTATCCGCCGCCGAGCCGAGGCGCTCGACGGCGCGATGACGCTGAGCAGTCCCGCCGGTGGGCCTACGCTGGTGCGCGTGGAGTTGCCGTGCGGGTCGTGATCGCCGAGGACGACGCCCTCCTGCGGGAGGGGCTGGTCCTGCTGCTGAAGACCGCGGGCATCGAGGTGAGCGCCGCCGTCGACAATGCCGACGACTTCCTCGCCGTCGTCACCGCCGACCGCCCGGACGCGGTGGTGGTGGACGTGCGGCTGCCGCCGACCTTCACCGACGACGGGCTGCGCGCCGCGGTCCACGCCAGGACCGTGCACCCCGGCCTGCCGGTGCTGGTGCTCTCGGCCTACGTGGAGGACAGTTACGCCGCCGAACTGCTCGGCGACGGCGCGGGCGGGGTCGGCTATCTGCTCAAGGAACGGGTCGGCAAGGTCGACCGGTTCCTGGAATCGCTGCATCGGGTGGCGGCGGGCGGCACCGCGATGGATCCCGAAGTGATCTCCCAGCTGCTGGTGCGCCGTCGCGTCGACGACCCGCTGGCCACCCTCACCGCCCGTGAACGCGAGGTGCTCGCGCTGATGGCGGAGGGTCAGGACAACTCCGCCATCGCCGCCGGACTCGTCGTCACCGAAGGCGCTGTGCTCAAACACATTCGCAGCATCTTCGCCAAGCTCGGCCTGGTCGCCGACGAGTCCGGCCACCGCCGGGTGCGCGCGGTGCTGGCCTATCTCAACGCGCGCCCCGGCCGGCCGTGATCCTCACCGCGTCGCGCCGGACGCGGGCCCGGCCTCGTCGCGGCAGGTCAGGTCGGTGGCGGGCAGGGTCCCGTCGAGCAGATAGGTGTTGACGGCGGTGCTGACGCAGCTGTTCGGATAGTTGCCGTAGATCCAGTGGATCGGCACGTCCGGCAGCGTCACCATCCGCGATTCGCGCAGCGCCCGGTGCATGCCGAGCGCGCCGGGATAGGTGGTGCGCGTATCGCCGGTGGACTGCACGATCAGGCTCGGCACCGCATTGTCGACCACCGTCTTCGGCTCGGCGGGCAGGGCCCAGAACGCGCACGGGGTGATGTTGTTCGTGAACGCGCCGAACAGCGGCTGATCGGCGCGGCTCGCCTCGATATTGCGCCGGTACCAGGCCGGATCTGACGGCGACGCCGCGTCGCCGCACAGCACGGCGGTGGCGGTGGACAGGTCGCGCGGCTCGGCTCTCAGCATGAAGGCCAGGGTGGCGGCCAGTTCCGGGTCCGGCGTCACCGTCGCGCCATCGGCGGCGTCGGCGAGCTGACGGAGCTGCCCGGCCAGCGCGGGATATTTGCGCGGGTCGTCCAGTCCGGCGAACAGGATATTGGGCAGATCGTGCTGGTCGACGGTGAAATCGCCGATCCGGATCGGCTGGTCCTTCGCCCGGCGCACCATGGTCTGGACGAACTCGCGGACCGCGGAACGGTCGGCGCCGAAACGGTATTCGCCGGCGTGGGCGGCCGCCCAGTCCGCCCACAGATCGAAGGCGGCCTCGTTGGCCGGGCCCATGTCGCGCAGCATCTCGGTGGCGCCGTAGCGCGCCGGGTCGACCGCGCTGTCCAGGACGAAGCGGTCGGCGTGATCGCCGAAGAGCTGGGTGTACACCGCGCCCAGGTAGGTGCCATAGGACGTGCCGAAATAGCTGATCCGGTCCTCGCCGAGGACCGACCGGATCAGGTCCATGTCGCGGGCGGTGTTGCGGGTGGTGATGTGGCGCAGGCGGGCGCCCTCCGTCGCCGCGCACTGCGCGGCCAGCTCGCCCTGGCGGACGGTGCTCGCGGCGAAATCGGCGTCGCCGAATCCGGCGGACTCGATCCAGAACCCTTCCCGCCAGCGGCAATTCACCGGTGTGGAGCGGCCGATGCCGCGCGGGTCCAAGCCGATCAGGTCGTAGCCGGCGGCGACCTCAGGGGTCATCGCGTTGCGGATGTCGACCACGAAGTCCAGGCCGGGGCCGCCGGGACCGCCCGGGTTCGACAGCAGCACGCCGCGGCGCCGGGCCGGATCGGTGGCGGGCAGGCGGGAGATGGCGACGGTCATTGTCTCCCCGTCCGGGGCCGAATAGTCCACCGGGACGGTGACATCGGCGCATTGCGCGCCCACCGGATCCAGGCGCGGATCGTCGCAGGTCTGCCAGGTGAGCTCCTGGTCCCGGAAGGTGTCGAGACCGTCCGCCGACGCGGGGACCGCCGCCAACAATCCCGCGACCACGGCGGCGCCGAGCACGCCGCCGAGCAGCGCGCGCTTCACGACGCGCACACGATCGTGTCGAAGGCCTGGTCGACCAGCTCGGATTGCGCCGCGCTGTCGGGTAGCTCGTTCACCGTGAGGACGACCGCGCGACCGTCGGGGGTGACGCCGGTGTGGGTGCCGAAGCCGGGGATGCTGCCGCCGTGCCCGGTGACCCGCACGCCGCAGGAGGCGGTGCGCTCGATCAGGCCCAGTCCGTAACCGGCCGTGGGCATGCGGTCGAAGGAGACCGTGCGGCGCATCTCGTCGAGCTGCGCGGCGGGCAGGAGTTCGCCGGACAGCAGGGCGATGAAGAAGCGGTTGAGGTCGGCGCCGGTGGCGATCATGGCGCCCGCGGTGTCGGCCCAGGACGGGTCGAGGTCGGTGAAGTCCAGTCGGGTACCACCGGTTTCGTGGTAGCCGTGCGGATGGGGTGCGCGCAGGCCGGTCTCGCCGGGGGCGGGGAAGTAGGTGTCGCGCAGGCCCAGCGGTTCGAGGATCCTGGTGCCGATCTCGGTGACGGCGGGACGGCCGGTGACCTGTTCGATGAGCATGCCCAGCAGGATGTAGTTGGTGTTGGTGTACACCGCTCGCGCGCCCGGTTCGAACTGCGGCGGCATCGACATCGCGATGGCGACGAGCTCGGCGGGGGTGTAGCGCTGTCTGCGGACGGTGTCGGTGTCGGGTTGCAGCTGCGGGGACCCGGTGTCGGTGCGCAGGCTCGGGTCGCCGCCCGCGAGGTAGTCGGTCAGGCCGCTGGTGTGCTGGAGCAACTGGCGCACGGTGATCCGGGAGCCGTCGTTGCCGTTGCCGCGTACGACGCCGGGGAGGTAGCGCTCGACGGGCGCGTCCAGCTCGACCTTGCCCTCGGCGACCAGTTGCAGGATCACGGTGGCGACGAAAGTCTTGGTATTGCTGCCGATCCGCACGAACGCGCCGTCGGGGATCGGGGTACCGGCGGCCACATCGCCGACGCCCGCGGTGACGGTCTGCTCGCCCGCCGGGGTGGTGATCACCGCCTGCGCACCGGGGAAGCCCGCCTGCACGAGGGTGTCGAGGGCTCGGCGCACCTCGGGCGAAGGCGTCGTCGCGGCCGCGGTCTCACCGCCGCACGCGGACACGGCGAGCACCGCGACGGCACCGGCGCCGGCGGCGAGGATCCGTGCTGTCCTACTCCGGAAAATGGTCATGAGCTGGGCTTTCCTCCTGCTGGAACGGTGTGCTTGGCCTCTGTTCCGAGCGTAGGAATCCGCGCCGCTCCCGCCCATGCCGCGCGCGCCCGAATCCGTGGTCGCGCGGACCGGAGGGGTGGAGGTGGTGCAGGCACTACCAACCCAGGGGTGGGGCAGGTGAAGTGACCATGGTGGGGCCGGAAGTCCCCCTAGGGGTGGCTGTTTCGGCGCGTTGTCGCCCATAACGTTCTCGATGTCGAAAACGAACGCAGAGGAGCGAACGACATGCGCATCAAATCCACCATCGCCGCAGGGCTGCTGGCCGTCGCGACCGTCGCCGGGGTGTCGACGGTCGCCGCGGGCAATGCCGCCGCGGGCCCGGCGGGGACCTACTACGGCACCTACGCCACGCTCACCGCGTGTCGCGCCGACGGCGAGTCGTCCTACACCGGCGGCTACTACTGGGAGTGCACCGAGAACTGGGACGGCTGGGATCTCTACATCTGGTACTGATCCACGGCACCGCGAAGGGGCATCCGGTGAGGCCGGGTGCCCCTTCGCGCTGTCCGGCGACCGGCGGTTGGCTAGATTGTCGGTCTGAGTTTTCCCGTGAGAGAGATTGGCCCGCGCATGCTGACGTTCGCCGTGCTCGGGGAGATCCGTGCCTGGCGCGCCGGGACCGAGCTCGATCTCGGCTCGCGACAGCAGCGCGCACTGCTGGCGGCCCTGCTGCTGCGACCCGGCCGCGCGGCCACCGTCGACGAGCTCATCGACGACGTCTGGGGCGAGAACCCCACCGCCAGCGCCGTCGGCGCCCTGCGCAACCACATCCTGCACCTGCGCCGGGTGCTCGAACCCGGCCGTGCCGCGGGCGCGCCGCCGCGGGTGCTGGTCGCGCTCGGCGGCGGGTACGCGCTGCGGCTGCCGCCGGGCTGCGTGGACATCGAGCAGGTCGACGCCCTGCTGCGCGACCCGGAAGCCGACCAGGACACGGTCGTCGACGCGGCCCTGCGCTGCTGGACCGGCACGCCGCTGGCCGGACTGCCCGGCCCCTTCGCCGAACGGCAGCGCGCCCACCTCGCCGATCGGCGGATCGTGCTGCTGGAACAGCGCGCCGACCTCGACCTGCGGCACGGCCGCTACGCCGAGGCGGTCGCCGCCCTCACCCCGCTGTGCGCCGAACATCCGCTGCGGGAGCGGCCCCGCGGACTGCTCATGACCGCGCTCTATCACGCGGGCCGCCAGGCCGAGGCGCTGCGCGTGTACGCCGACACCCGGCGCGAACTGGTCGACCAGCTCGGCATCGAACCCGGCCCCGACCTCACCGAACTGCACCGGCGCATCCTGGCGGGCGACCTCGGCGCAGCGCACGAGCCCGCGGCCCGGCCGGTGGTGCCGCAGCGCGTCGCCCAGCTGCCCGCCGATGTCGTGGACTTCACCGGCCGCGCCGAGGTGGCCGACCTGCTCGCCGCCCGCCTCACGGCCGCCGGGACCGGGGTGCCGGTGTGCGCGATCGGCGGGATGGGCGGCATCGGCAAGAGCGCGCTGGCGGTGCATGTCGCGCACCGGGTGCGCGCGCACTTTCCCGACGGGCAGCTGCACGTGGACCTGCACGGCTTCGCCGCGGACCGCGCGAACGGCGCGGCGAACGCGGCCGACACCCTCGGCGACTTCCTGCGCGTCCTCGGCGTGCCGGAAGGCGAACTCGCCGCGGGCGCCGCGGAACGGGCCGCCCAGTTCCGCAGTCTGCTCGACGGCAAGCGGGTGCTGGTCGTGCTGGACAACGCCCGCTCGGCCGAGCAGATCGCGCCGCTCATCCCCGGCACGCCCGGCTCCGCGGTCCTGGTGACCAGCCGTTCGGCGCTGCCGGAACTGCCGGGCACCACCGCGGTGCGGCTGGACGTGCTCACCGCGGCCGAGGCGCACAGCCTGCTGGCGGGGATCGTGGGCGCGGACCGGATCGCGGCCGAACCCGACGCCGTCGCCGCCGTGCTCGGCGCCTGCGGTGGGCTGCCGCTCGCGGTGCGTATCGTCGGCGCCCGCCTGGCCGCCCGGCCGGCCTGGACCGTAGGCCTCCTGGCCGACCGGCTGCGCGACACCGCCCAGCGGCTCAGCGTGCTGCGCACCGGGGAACTGGCGGTGGAACTGGCCTTCCGGATCAGCTACGACCAGCTCGATACCGGCCATGCCAGGGCGTTCCGGATGCTGGCCGCGCCCGAGGTCGGCGAACTCTGCGCCGAGGGCGCCGCCGCGATCCTGGAGCTCGATCTCCGGCAGGCCGAGCAGGTGTGCGAGGACCTGGTCGACCTGCATCTGCTGGAGACCACCGCGCCCGGCCGCTACACCTATCACGACCTGCTGCGCCTGTTCGCCAGGGAACTGCCCGACGCCGCCGATCCACCGGTGACCGCGCTGCGCAGACTGCTGGACTTCTATCTGGCTACCGTGAAACACGCTGTCGCCGTGTGTAATCCGGGAACCCGGCTGCCCGAGCACCTGCTCGCGACGGTGGCAGGCGGCATGCGGTTCGCCGACGAGCACGCGGCGCAGGCCTGGCTCGCCGGACAGCGGCACAGCCTGGTTTCGCTGTATCGCCAGTGCGCGCAGGTGGGCGGGCCGGTGCTGGCCCCCGCCGCCGATATCGCCTGGGCCACCGCCGAACTCATCGACGGCGGCGCCCACTGTCACGAGGTCGCGCGGGCGCTCGAGGAACTGCTCGACGCCGCCGTGCGGACGGGCGATCGCTCGGTGGAATGCCGGGTGCGGGTGGCCCTGGGCGCGCTGTTCGCCTATTCGCTCGGCGCGCTGCGGCAGGGCCGCGACCACCAGCGCATCGCGCTGTCGCTGGATCGCGGCACCCTCAGCGACGCCAGGCTCACCGCCTTCGCCGCGCAGCTGCTGTCCTCGTCCACCCGGCGCGGCACGGAAACCGCCGCGCCCCTGGCACATTCGGCGCGGGCGATCCGGCTGGCGCGCCAGGTCGGCGACCGCGCCGTCGAATGCGCCTGCCTGGTGCACGAGGTGAAGACCCTGTCCGACGCGGGCGACTTCCCGGCCGCGCGCGAACGCGCGCTCACCGCCAGGGCGCTGGCCGCCGAGCTGGGCAACCGCTCGCTCGAGGTGATGGCGACCCACGAACTCGGCGTCACCCTGGTGTATCAGGGCGAGACGGCGGACGGGGTGCGCCTGTGCGAGGAGGCGGTGGCGCTGGGTCGCGCGGGCGGGATCGAGCTGCGGCTGGGCTGGGCGCTGTCGCGGCTGGCACACGTGCTGCTGATGGCGGGCCGCGCGACCGAGGCCGAACCCGTGGCCGACGAGGCGATCTGCGTGCTGACCCGCGCGATCGGCCCGCTCACCCGGGCCAGGGTGCTGGTGCTGCGCGGCCTGATCAAGCAGGCCGTCGGCAAGCGGGACGAGGCCGAGGAATCGTTCGTCGCGGCGGCGGAGACGTTCGCGACGATGCAGGACCCGCACCTCGCCCACGAGCGGCTCGACGCCGAACTCGAGGCGCCGATCCTGGCGGTGCTGCACGAGCACCTCGCCGCGGTGCGGGCCGGGCGCGGCGTCATGGCCGCGTCATAGCGGCATCATCGCCGCCCACGAAGCGCCTTGCGGCGCTGGCGAACACAACTGTTCACACGGTAGATTGCGGTGTGTACGCCGGAGTTCGCCGAGGTGAACCGCGTCGTCGCCGGGGGGTCGGCGGCCCGGTCCGGGTAACGAGAACGGGAAGCCCGGATCGCTCCGGACTTCCCGTTTTTCGTCGGCCTCGGCTCAGTGGCCGGATTCCTTCAGGCGGGTGAAGGACTCGTCGATGACCTTCTCGGCCTCGGCGCGGTCCAGCCACTCCGAACCCTGGACGAACTTGCCCGGCTCCAGGTCCTTGTAGCGCTCGAAGAAGTGCTTGATCGCCGACAGCTCGAACTCCGAGACGTCGCTCAGTTCCTGGACGTGGTCCCAGCGCGGGTCGCCCGCGGGCACGCACAGCACCTTGTCGTCGCCGCCGGCCTCGTCGGTCATGCGGTACACGCCGATCGGACGCGCCTCCACGATGACACCGGGGAACACCGACTCCGGCAGCAGCACCAGCGCGTCCAGCGGGTCGCCGTCCTCGCCGAGGGTGTTCTCGATGAAGCCGTAGTCGGCCGGGTAGCCCATGGAGGTGTACAGGTACCGGTCGAGCTTGACCCGGCCGCTCTCGTGATCGACCTCGTACTTGTTCCGAGAACCCTTGGGGATCTCGATGGTGACGTCGAACTCCACGCCATCTCCTTGCTCGTTCGAGTGCTTCTCTGCCGAATCGCCAGATCGTTCTGGGGAACCGTTGCGCAACGAGGATAGTGTGGTGTGCTGGTACACCGGTGCGGCAGGCGGCCCAGGCGCGCAGTCGAGGCGTGTCGGACGGCGTTGAGGGAGAAACGACGGTCGTGATCGGTCGAAGCGACAACAACAATCCGGACTCGCAGCCGCCGCGCTCGCGCAGGTCAGGCTGGATCTGGCTGTCCGCGGTGGTGGTGGCGCTGCTGGTGATCGCGGGCGGATTCGCCGCGATCGCGCAGCCGTGGTCCCCGGAGTTCCGGCACGGCGGGCTCACCGTCGCGCCGCCGCCGTCGACCGATCGGGCGGTCGCTGAGGTCACCCCGGCCAGGTCGGACGCGCCGGCCCCGACCGCCGCGGGCATCGCGGCCGCGCTCGCGCCGGTGGTCGGCAGTCCGGATCTGGGTGCCTTCGCCGGCCAGGTGACCGACCCGACCAGCGGCACGGTGCTGTGGAGCCAGGACCCCGCCAAGGCCATGATCCCGTCCTCCACCGCCAAGGTGATGCTGGTCGCGGCCGCGCTGCTGACCCTGCCCGACGATCAGCGGATCGCGACCAAGGTCGTCGCGGGCGCGCCCGGGGAACTGGTGCTCGTCGCGGGCGGCGACCCCACGCTCACCACCAAGGCCGACGGCGGCTACTACACCGACGGACCACGCATCGCCGACCTGGCAGCCCAGATCAAGGCCAAGGGCACCAAGGCGAGCGCGATCGTGGTGGACAACGCGGCCTTCGTCGGGCCCACCATGGCGCCGGGCTGGGACCCGGTCGACATCCCCGAGGGCTCGATCAGCCCGATCGAGCCGGTGATGCTGGACGGCGGCCGATTCGATCCGTCGGCCGACTACTCACCCCGCACCGCCACGCCCGCGCTCGACGCCGGCCGCGCTCTGGCCGCCGAACTCGGCATCGACCCCGCCGCGGTGCGGGTGGGTCCGGCCGAGCGCAACGGCGCCGAACTCGCCAGGGTGGAATCCGCGCCGCTGCGAGTCCGCCTGCACGACATGATGATCCACTCCGACAATGTGCTGGCCGAGACGATCGGCCGGGAACTGGCCCTGGCGACCGGGCTGCCGCCCTCCTTCGCCGGTGCCGTCGCCGCCACCACGGCCGCGCTGACCAGTGCCGGATTCGACGTCGCCGGACTGCATCTGGCCGACAACAGCGGCCTCTCGGTCGACGACCGGGTGCCGCCGCGGCTGCTCGACTCGATCATCGCGACCGCGGCCGAGCCCACCGGCGCCGCCTCCGTCGTGCCCGCGGGCACCCGGGCCAGGCCCGAAACCGACCCGCGCGCAGCGGCTCTGGCGCCGCTGCTGGACGACCTGCCGGTGGCCGGTGGCACCGGGACGCTCGCGCCGCGCTTCGTCACCCAGAACCGGGCGGGCGCGGGCTGGGTGCGGGCCAAGACCGGAACTCTCAGCGTGGCCAGCGCGTTGGTCGGGTATGTGCTCGACCGCGACGGGCGGGTATTGACCTTCGCCCTCATGTCCAACGACCGATTGCCGGAGGTCAGCAGGCCCGCGCTCGACGCGGTCGCGGGCACGCTGCGCAACTGCGGATGCTCCTGAGAGCGGGTGGCGATGACCGAGGACAAGAACGGGCGGACCAACTCCGGATTCGGCGGCGCCGTCGACTGGCGGCTGGCCGCGCGGACCGGCGCGGTGCTCGCGCCCGCGGGGCCTCGCACCTCCCGGCAGGTCGCCGAACAGGTCGTCGCCGAGCTCGCCACCGCCTCGGTGCGGGCCGAAGGGCCGGTGCGTGAGGTCAGCGGACTGCTCGACGACCGGCCGGTGCCCGCGGCCCGGATCGTCGACCGGCCGGGCTGGATCGCCGCGGCCGCCGACTCGATGGCCGTGCTCACCGGCACCGAGGCGCCGAGCACCACCGGCAAGCTCGTCGGCAAGCCGGCCGGGTTGCAGGCGGGCACCATGCTGGCGTTCCTGTCGACCGCCATCCTCGGCCAGTACGACCCGTTCACCGGCGACGACGGCACCCTGCTGCTGGTGGCGCCCAACATCCTCGGCGTGGAGCGCGCGCTCGGCGTCGACGCCACCGACTTCCGGCTGTGGGTGTGCCTGCACGAGGTGACCCACCGGGTGCAGTTCTCCTCGGCGCCGTGGCTGGCCGGCTACATGCGCACCAATGTCGACATCCTCAGCGAGGTCGGCGAGGAACCGATGAGCGAGATGCTCGGCAGGCTGCTCACCGAGGTGAAGTCCCGGCGCAACGGCGACGCCGCCGACGACCCCAACAGCCGCGGCGTCGTCGGCCTGCTGCGCGCCGCCCAGGCCCCGCCGCAGCGCGAGGCGCTCGACCGCCTGCTCATGCTCGGCACCCTGCTGGAGGGCCACGCCGACCACGTCATGGACGCCGTCGGCCCCGCCGTGGTGCCGACGGTGGCCGATATCCGCGCCGCGTTCGACCAGCGCAGGAAGAAGCCGACCAACCCGGTGCAGCGGCTGCTGCGGGCGCTGCTCGGGGTGGACGCCAAGGTGGCCCAGTACGTGCGCGGGAAGAAGTTCGTCGACGCGGTGGTCGAGCGGGTGGGGGTGACCGAGTTCAACACCGTGTGGACGAACGCGGACACGCTGCCGCGCCTCGACGAGGTGGACGAGCCCGAGCGCTGGATCCGGCGCGTCCTGTTCTGAGCGGCCAGGCGGCTGCTCTGCCGGGCAGCGAGTCGCTACCAGCGCGCGGCCGGGCCTCGTTGTAGCGCGGAGACGGCGGCGGATTCGCGCTGCCGGTCGCGGGCGGAGGCAGCACGACGCGGAGCCCGTTCTGCGCACCAGGGGCGCAGACGCGCTGGGTAGCCTGCTGGCATGAGGATCGTGCTCGGCGGATCACGCCGACGCTGCCCGGCATGGCGCGCATGACTTCGACGCCGCGTTTGCCCGAGACCGCGGCCGTGCTGGCGGTGCGTCGGGGCGTGCGGGAATGGTTCGCGGCGCGGGGCGGACCGAGTCCGGTGTGCGTCGGGTTGTCCGGCGGCGCGGATTCGCTGGCGCTGACGGCTGCCGCCGTGGTCGAGGCGGAGACCGTGCACGCGGTCGTGGTGGATCACCGGTTGCAGGACGGGTCGGCGGAGGTGGCCGCGCGGGCGGCCGCGCAGGCGCTGGCGCTCGGGTGCGTGAAAGCCGTGGTCCTGCCGGTCGACGTGGGGCGCGACGGGGGAGTGGAAGCGGCGGCCCGGCGGGCGAGGTACGCGGCCCTGGACTCGGCCCGCGGCGACAAGCCGGTCCTGCTCGGGCACACCCTCGACGACCAGGCCGAGACGGTGCTGCTCGGCCTCGGGCGCGGCTCGGGCGGTCACTCGCTGCGCGGCATGGCGACCTGGAACGCGCCGTGGGGACGGCCGCTGCTCGGCGTGCGGCGGGCCCAGACCGAGCGGATGTGCGCTGACCTCGGCCTCGAACCGTGGGCCGACCCGCACAATCTCGACCCCGCCTACACCCGCGTGCGGCTGCGCACCGAGGTGCTGCCGCTGCTCGAGGACGTGCTCGGCGGCGGCGTGGCCAAGGCCCTGGCTCGCACGGCCGACCAGCTGCGCGCCGACGGCGAGGTGCTCGACGTGCTCACCGCCGACCTGCTGCGCGCGGCGACCGCACACTCGGCCGCCGCCCGCCCGGGTGGCGCCGGCGACAGTCATCGCCCGGCGCTGTCCATCGAGATCCTGGCCACTGCCGCGCCCGCGCTGCGACGGCGCGTCATCCGGGCCTGGCTCGCCGAGCAGGGCGTCGGGGGCTTGCTGAACGCCCATTTACAAGCGATCGACGAGCTCGTGCACAACTGGCGCGGGCAGGGCGGCGTCGCGGTGGCCGGCGGCGGACGGGACCACAGGTTGGTCGTGGCGCGCGAGCATGGCACGCTGACGGTACGCGCGCAGCCGCGAAACGATGCCACATAATGGATCGGTCGAGCCGGGATCGACACCCACTGAAGGGAAACCCACTTCCGTGTACGGAGACGACATCGCATCGGTGCTGATCACCGAAGACGAGATCAAGGCCAAAATCGAGGAGCTGGCCGAGCTCGTCGCCAAGCGGTACCCGCCCGATTCCCCCGAGGGCGACCTCCTGCTGGTCTGCGTGCTCAAGGGCGCGATCTTCTTCATGACCGACTTCGCCAGGGCGTTGCCGATCCCCACCCAGCTCGAGTTCATGGCCGTGTCGTCCTACGGCTCGTCCACCTCGTCCTCCGGTGTCGTGCGGATCATGAAGGACCTGGACAAGGACATCGCCGGCCGCAATGTGCTGATCGTCGAGGACATCATCGACTCCGGTCTGACCCTGTCGTGGCTCAAGCGCAACCTGTCGACCCGCAACCCGGCCTCGCTGGAAGTGGTGACCCTGCTGCGCAAGCCCGACGCGCTGCGCACCCCGGTCGACGTGGCCCACGTGGGCTTCGACATCCCCAACGAATTCGTCGTCGGCTACGGCCTCGACTACGCCGAGCGCTACCGCGACCTGCCGTTCATCGGCACCCTGGACCCGAAGGTCTATTCCTGATCCGACCGCCGGGAACCGACCACCCGTGACAGGGCGACCAGGTCGGACTCGATGATCCGGAACAGTACGTAGGACCCGACGAAACCGATCACCCCGCCCACGCAGATCGTGCGCAGCGGGGCGATCGTCGTCAGCAGGTCCGGTACCGGCAGGAAGGTCGCGCTGGCCACCACCAGCAGCGGGATCGACGCCGCGATCACCAGGTAGCGGCGGCAGCGCACGGCCAGCGTCGCCAGCGAGCGCCGGTCGCCGCGGAAGTTACGGCCGTGCTGCAGGAACACCGGGTACACGCAGCGCACCAGGTACAGGGTGATCAGGAAGAACGGGTAGGTCATCGCGATGGCGGCGCAGATCGCCCCCACCAGCAACAGGTGCAGCGCGGTGCGCAGCGGCACCATCCCGTCGACCACCCAGAGCGTGATCGCGTAGAGCGCGGCCGCCGCCAGCCACAGCGCCGACACCACGACGACGGCCTGATGACCGAACCGCAGGCAGTCCTGCCTGGCCCGGTCGATGGTGCCGGGGTCGCAGCGCAGCCCGGCGCGGATCCGGTGCGGCACGGTGAGCACGCGCCGCCCCTGATACACCAGCACCGCGCCGCCGACGGAGAAGAACATCAGGTTCGCGATATCGGAGACCATGCGCTGGGTCGCCCTGGTGTCGGGGGCCAGCCCGCCGTGGATGAGAGCGGTGTTCAGCTGCCGCTGGTAGTACGCGGCCAGCAGGTTGGGCAGCGCGATCGACAGCGCCAGCAGCGCGAACAGGAACGGGCGCAAGCGGATTCGCCAGCTGTGCGGGGGCGGGTCGGTGAGGTCGCGCGCGTGCGGGTCCAGGCACAGGTCGAATTGGGCGGCCAGGGTGGCGCCGTCGCTCCAGCGGTCGTCGCGGTCGGCGGCCAGGCAGGTGAGCAGCACGCGCTGCAGGGCGGCCGGGCAGTCGGCGGGGACCAGGGCCAGCGCCGCCGGGGTGACCCCGGCCGCGCGCCGTTCCAGCGCGGCGTCCAAGCCCAGCTCGGGGTGCCGGTCGCTGTCGGGGACGGTGGTGTCGTCGAACGGTTTCACGCCGGTCAGCAGCTCCCACAGCAGCACGCCGAGGGAGTAGATGTCGGCGCGGGTGTCGAGGTCGGCGGCGGTGCGGGCCCGGCGCGGATGCCCGGCTTCGAGTTGCTCGGGCGACATGTACGCCAGCGACCCGCCGAAGTAGGAGACCGGGCTGGCGCCGGGCACCGACCGGCTGAAGCTGATGTTGAAGTCGGCCAGTTTCGGCACGCCCTCGGCGGTGAGCAGCACATTGGCCGGTTTCACGTCGCGGTGCAGCACGCCGTTGCCCGCCGCGTGGTGCAGCGCGGCGGCCAGCCTGCTGCCCAGCCAGGCGACCGTCTCCGGCCAGCTCAGCCCGGCGATCTCGGCGCGCACCGCCGAGTCGGTCGGCCGGATCTCGCCCTTCTCCTCCATCGCCGCGTCCACCGCGTCCAGCAGCAGGTTGCTGGAACGCTCGGCCGGTGGCGTCGCGCGGACCCAGCGCAGCAGGCCGAGCAGCGTGCCGCCGGGCAGGAACTGCATGTAGAGCATCCGCAGCCGGGGCGAGCCGTCGGCGGGCCGGTCGAGCACCTGCTGGTCGAAGACCCGCACGATGTAGTCGTGGTCGAGCTGGGCCAGCGTCTGCGGCTCGGTCCCGCTGTCGGCGGAGACCTTCACCGCCACCAGCCGCTGCATCGAGCGCTGCCGAGCCAGGAACACCCGCGCGAACGCGCCCGCCCCCAACTCGGTGAGCAGCTCGAAATCCCCGATCCGGGACCCCACCTCGATCCGGTCCAGCCCCCGCCGATCCTCCGGATGCGCGGCACCGGTGCGATCGAGCGCGGGCCGGGTCACCTCACCGAGTCGTGTCGAGCTCACGCCGGGGGTACGGCCCCACTCCCCGAGCGGTTCATCACGATCAGCTGACGACGCGGCGCAGCGCGGCGAGATCGGCTTCGAGCGCGCGGAACAGCAGGTAGGAGCCGATGAACGCGATGATGCCGCCCACGCAGAGCACCCGGACCGCCACGATCACCTGGGGGATGTCGGTGGGCGGCAGGAACGTCACCCCGGCCACCGCGAGCAGCGGGACCGACGCGGCGATCGCCAGGTACCAGGTGCTGCGCCTGCTGAGCGCGCTCAGCCACTCGCTGTCCTCGGCGCTGATCTCACCGTGCCGCAGGAAGATCGGATAGATGCAGCGGACCAGATAAAAGGTGACGAGGAAGAACGGGTAGGCCACCGCGATCGCGCCACAGACCAGCAACGAGGCGAAGAAATGGACGACGGCTGGGCCGGGCACATTCCCGGTCGCGAGCTCGAGTGCGATCGGGAAGGTGAAGCCGGCCAATGCCCACAGCGAGAACGCCACGACGACCGCCCGGTCGCCGAATCTGAGCGTGTCCTGTCGAGCGCGTCTCAGCACGGATGGGTCATATCGGCGGCCTTTGCGCAATCCTCGTGGCACGCCGAGGATGAATCTGGCCAGGTAGATCAGTAGTGCCGTGCCCGCAGGGAAGAAGATCAGGTTCACCCCTGCCGTGATCACGATGAACGTGTTCTGTGCCGACTCACTGAGCCTGCTCACGACCAGGGTCTGGTTGTGCAGGATGTTGTACCAGGACGCGAGGGCATTCGGGACACCGACGGAGAGCACCATCGCCAGCAGCGGGAACCGGCGCAACTGCATCCGCCAGCTCTTCGGCGGTGGGTCGACCAGGTCGCGCGCACGCTCGTCCAGGCACAGATCGAACTGCTTGGCCAGCACCGCGCCGTCCGGCCAGCGCCGGGCGCGGTCGGGTTCCAGGCAGGTCAGCAGCACGCGGCGCAGGGCGGCCGGGCAGTTCTCGGGGACGCGGTCCAGGGCGGCCGCGTCGACGCCGCCGCTGCGGCGTTCCAGCATCGCCTCGAGGGTGGTCTCGTCGCCGGAGCCTGCCGCTTCGGCGGTGCTGTCGTCGAAGGGCTTGGCGCCGGTGAGCAGTTCCCAGAGGACGACGCCGAGGGAGTAGATGTCGGAGCGGGTGTCGAGGTCGGCGGCGCTGCGGCCGAGGCCGGGGTGACAGGCCTCGAGCTGCTCGGGCGACATGTACGACAGCGAGCCGCCGAAGTAGGCGACCGGGCTGGTCCCGGCGACCGTGCGGCTGAAGCTGATATTGAAGTCGGCGAGCTTGGGCACGCCCTCGGCGGTGAGCAGGACGTTGGCCGGTTTCACGTCGCGGTGCAGCACGCCGTGCGCGGCGGCGTAGTCGAGCGCCTCGGCGAGTCGCCTGCCCAGCCAGGCGACGGTCTCCGGCCAGCTCAGCTCGGCCAGTTCGGCGCGGACGCTGGAATCGGTGGGCCGGATCTCGCCCTTCTCCTCCATGGCGGCGTCGACGGCGTCGAGCAGCAGCTTGCCGCTGCGCTCGGCGGGCGGGGTGGCGCGGACCCAGCGCAGCAGGCCGAGCAGGGTGCCGCCGGGCAGGAACTGCATGTACAGCAGGCGCAGCCGGCGCGCGGTGGACGGGCCGCCCGCCTCGGTGTCGAGCAGCTGCTGGTCGAAGACCCGGACGATGTAGTCGTGGTCGAGCTGGGCCAGTGTCTGCGGTTCGGTGCCGCGGTCGGCCGAGACCTTCACCGCGACCAGTCGCTGCATGGAGGTCTGGCGGGCCAGGAAGACCCGCGCGAAGGCGCCCGAGCCGAGGCCGGTGAGCAGTTCGAAGTCGCCGATACGCTGGCCGATCTCGATCCGGTCCAGCGGCGCGAACGCACCCGGCACCGTGTCGGCGGCGGTCGCCGACGCGGTCGCTGTCGCGGTGAGATCGAGCTCGGGCGTGGTCACCTGGGTAGTACGAATCGACTCGGGCGGTTGGTTCACCGTGGGGTCGGGATCGTCGGCGCGGTGGGTGCTCTGTTCCAGCTCGTCGGTGTTGAGCAGCCCGCGCAGACTCGATGCCTGGTCCGGGTATTCGCGCAGGTAGGAGCGGGGATCGAGGCGTTCGCCGCTGTGTCTGCGGATCACGAATTCCTCGAACACCAGGCCGGCGGGCAGGGTCGAGCAGTCGAGTTCGGGGAACTCGGCGCAGTAGTCGGCCAGGCGCAGGCGGGCGACGGTCTCGCTCGCGTGGTGCAGCCAGCGGTGGCGCAGATCGACGCGGATCAGCTCGTGCAGGGCCTGCCTGCGCAGGGTCAGCGCGTCGGGCAGGAACTCGGTGATATCGGGCGGCTGACCGGTCGAACCCCACGCCGCGGCGAACGCCTCGACCATGTCGCCGCGCACGTTCGTGGACCCGCCGGTGCTCCCGTCGGGCCGTTCACCGCCTCCGGTGCTATCACTCATTCCAACCGACCTAAGGTTCGGAGCGGATCGGTGCGAAATTCCTTCCGCCACACCCGACGCCATCGTCCCCCGAGCCGTACTCGAAATGATAACTTGCGCCTTTAGAGCAGATCACCCGAATTTCGACGACCATGCGACGGGGGCGAATCCGCACATGCACGATGACCTCACAGCGGTAGCATGGGAGTCCGTCGACGACGACGGCGTGACGGACGCTGAGGTGGCGATGGACTCTTCCCACCCACCCGCCGACGAGTACCCCATCGGCGGCCCGGCGGCGGCGCTGGCCGCCCGGGTTCGCGCGGGCACGATCGTGCCACTCGATGTGGTGACCGAGGCACTCACCCGCATCTCCTCGGAAAATCGCAAGATCAACGCGTTCACCGTGGTGCGCGCCGACGCCGCCCGCGCCGAGGCGGTCGAGCTGGCCGCGCGCGACGATCTGGACGCCCTGCCGCTGGCGGGCGTGCCGGTGGCGGTGAAGCAGAACATCGCGGTGACCGGCGTGCCGACCAGGGCCGGGTCGGCGGCCAGCGCGACCGATCCCGAACCGGCGGATCATCCCGTGGTGGCGCGGCTGCGCGCGGCGGGCGCGATCGTGGTCGGGGTGACGGCCATGCCCGAACTGGGGCTGTGGGCCACCACCGACGAGGACGGGACCGTCACCCGCAATCCGCGCGATGTCGGCCGGACGGCGGGCGGGTCCTCGGGTGGCGCGGCGGCGGCGGTGGCGGCGGGCCTGGTGCCGATCGCGCACGGCAACGACGGGCTCGGTTCGATCCGGGTGCCCGCGGCGGCGTGCGGCGTCTTCGGGATCAAGCCGGGCAGGCAGGTGGTGCCGTCCGAGATCGGCGCCGATTCGTGGGCGGGCATGGCGGAGAACGGTGTCCTGGCCACGACGGTGTCGGACGCGGCGCTGGCGCTGTCGGTGCTCGCGGGCCGGTCGGACCTGGCCGAGCTACGCGCGCCACACCGACTACGCATCGGACTTGCCGTGGCTCCGCCGTCGCGACTCGTCCGGATGGATCGACACTGGACGGCGGCGGCGCGCACGGCGGGTGCGCGCGCGGCGGCGGCCGGGCACCTGGTGGAACCGGTCGAACTGCCCTACGGCGACACCGCGCTGACCATGCTGCTGCGCTGGCCCACCGCGGGCTTGTCCGACGCGGCCCGGCTCCCGCACCCGGACCTGCTGCAAGCCCGCACCAAACGGCATCTGGCCGTGGGCAGGCTGATCCGGCGGCTGCGGCTGGTCCGGCCGGGTCAGGTCGACCGGATCGAGGCGGGCCTGGCCGACTTCTTCGAGAACTTCGACGTGGTGATCACCCCGACGCTCGCGGCGCCGCCACCCAAGGCCAAGCGGTGGAGCGGACGCGGCTGGCTGGCGAACGTGCTCGCCTCGGCGCGCTACGCGCCCTTCACCGGCCTCTGGAATCTGGTCGGCTGGCCCGCCGCGTCGGTGCCGATGGGCACCCATCCCGAGGCGCATACCCCGCTCGCGGCGCAGCTGGCCGGTCCGCCGGGGAGCGAGGCCACCTTGCTCGGCCTCGCCGCCCAGCTGGAGTTGTCGAACTAGACCGCGATCGCGGCGGGCGCCGGTGTCTGCGGCTCGGAGAAACCACCGTCGACGGCGCGACCGGCGAACTCCAGGATGGTCGGCCTGGTGTCGTCGGCGCGCCAGGCCACGGCCAGCTCGCACGGGCTCAGGCCGGCCACCGGACGCGCGGTCAGGCCGGGCCAGCGGTACATCGGGACGTTGTTCTCGGCGAGCAGGCACACACCCAGGCCCAGGCTGACGGCCTCGAGCTTGTCCTCGGGAGTGGCGGCCTCGGCGCCGATCTTGGCGGCCCGCCCGCCCCTGGCGTCGTTGCCGAGCCAGAAGTCACGCACCGCGCCCGCCTCGGTGGGCAGGGCGACGAAAGACTCGTCGAGCAGGTCGGCGAACTCGATCGTCTCCTGCTCGGCGAGCGGGTGGGTCTCGGGCAGCAGCACCCAGCGCGGCTCGGTGCGCAGCACCTGCCAGCGGTAGCGGTTGGGATCGGGCAGCGGCAGCCACACCAGGGCCAGGTCGGCCTGGCGGCCCGCCAGACCGCTGGACGGGTCGTTCCAGGAGGCGGCGTGCAGGGCCAGGCGGTGGCCGCTGGCGCTCTCCAGGTCGTTGAGCAGGCCGCGCCCGAGCGCGGACTGGATGCCGACGCGCAGGACCTCGCCGGCTTCCTGCAGGGAGACGTTGGTGACCTCCCACAGTTCCAGGATCTTGCGGGCGCCTTCGAGCAGTTCCTTACCGGCGACGGTGAGGGCGACACTGCGCTGGTTGCGGTCGAACAGGACCACGTCGAGCTGGCGTTCGAGCTGGCGGATCTGGCGTGACAACGTCGGCTGAGCGATGTGCAACCGCTGAGCGGCGTTGGTGAAATGCAGTTCCTCAGCGACGGCGACGAAATACCGCAGATCGCGCAAATGCGGGTCCATAGCACCTTGCTATCAGAATCGGTCGGGAAATTCCAGCCAAAACGGGCAAGGAACCTCGCGGAGGTGGATCAAAACAGTCACCAGGTTGGTAACGCACAGCATATGACCTGACATGGTGCGCTGCATCATTGAGCCGTCATTTATCCGCGGCTGACGGATGCTGAGCGGTGGCTCCGCGATAGCTGGGCGGTTGACCAGCGGAAATGCGTCCCGACTCACAGATCGGGTCGGCGCTGTGGCACGCACCGCGGCGGTCCGGTCGGGCGGCGAAACATACCGCTGACCACTGTTCGCGCGCCGGATGCTGCGAATGAGTGAGTTTGCTCACAAAGAGGTTTCGGGTGTGCCGGAACCGGCCGCGACGAACCCCGTCGCGGCCGGGCGACGGCCTACTTCTGCTTGAGCCGCAGCACCGCGGGCAGGTCGATCCGGCGCATGCCGCGCGCGCCGGCCGCCCGCATCGCCGCCACCGCGACGACGAGCTTGTTCATGTCGTACGGGTACCAGAACAATTCCTTGCTCATGGTCGGCAGCTTCGGCTTGGTCATCGCCTGCGCCCGGCAGTACTTGCGCACACCCGACGCGCCGCCCCAGCGCGCGCCGACACCGGACTGACCCCAGCCGCCCATCGGCATCGCCGGGTTGAACAGGTTGGCGAACACGTCGTTGATGTTCACCGCGCCCGCGTTCAGCTGGCGGGCCACCCGCTCGCCGCGCGACTTGTCGCCGGTCCACACCGAGGCCGACAGGCCGTAGATCGAATCGTTGGCCAGCCGGATCGCCTCGGCCTCGTCGGCCACCTTCATCACCGGCAGGGTCGGCCCGAAGGTCTCCTCGGCGACGCACGACATCGAGTGGTTTACGTCGACCAGCACGGTCGGCTCGAAGAAGGTGCCCACGCCGGTGCGCTTGCCGCCGGTGGTCGCCCGCGCGCCCGCGGCGATCGCCTCGTCGACGTGGCGCTGCACGATCCGCACCTGGTTCTCGTTGGCCAGCGCGCCCACGTCGTGCTTGGACTCACGCCCGTCGGCGCCCTGGCGCAGCGCGGCGACCGCGGCCGTGAGCTTCTCGACGAACTCGTCGTAGACCGGCGCCTCGACGTAGACCCGCTCCACCGAGATGCACACCTGCCCGGCGTTGAACATGCCGCCGAAGGCGATGCCGTGCGCGGCGCGGTCGATATCGGCGTCGGCCAGCACGATCGCCGGATCCTTGCCACCCAGCTCCAGGCTGTAGGGCACCATCCGCTCGGCGCAGGCGGCGGCGATCTTGCGGCCGGTCGCGGTGGAACCGGTGAACTGGATGTAGTCGGCGTGCTCGACCACCGCGGCACCGGTCGCGCCCGCGCCGGTGACCACCTTGAACACCGGCGGCGCGCCGATCTCGGCCCAGCCGCGCGCCAGCTCCACGGCCGACAGCGGCGTCACCTCCGACGGCTTGAGGATCACCGCGGCGCCGGCGGCCAGCGCGGGGAACACATCGATCGCGGGCATGGCGAGCGGGAAGTTCCACGGCGTGATCACGCCGACCACCGGATACGGCCGGTAGGCCACCGTCAGCGACTTCACCCGGGCCAGCGGGCTGTGCGGGGCGGGGTGCTCGTCGGCGAGGAACTTGCCGGCGCGCCGGGCGTAGTAGCCGAGCAGGTCGACGGCGAAGGCCGGGTCGATGAGCGCGTCCACGCGCGGCTTGGCGGTCTCCGACTGCAGCACCGCGGCGAGGTGCTCGGTGTTGTCGATGAGCCAGTCCTGCATCTTCAGCAGCCACTTCTTGCGGCCCTCGGGGCCGATCGCCTCCCATTCGGGCTGGTAGAGGCGCAATTCGCGGACAGCGGCCGCCACGTCGTCGGGCGCGGTGATCGGCACGGTGCCGGTCTGTTCGCCGGTCGCCGGATTGCGCACCGCGATCACCTCGGCGCCTGCCGCCGCGGTCTGGTCGAGTTCGGTCACTGTCGTGCTCCCCACTGCGTTGTGTGATTCAGTTCACCAACTATCAGCCTGGCACAATCGAGGCGCGGATTCTTGGCCGTATACGTCAACGAAATCGGATTTTCTGGTGCCTGGAGAACAAATCGCCGAACAGGTGCGCGGCTGGTTCGCCGAGTACGTCTACGAACTGCTGCGCACGCAGACGATGGACCGCGTCCTCGCGCGCCTCGACGCGGCCGTGCTGGCCGATTCCCCCGAACTCGCCGATCCCGACCTGCGTCGCGACCTGGCCGCCAGCACCCGCGCGCACGCCAGGGTGGTGCTCACCGGCCTGGCCACCGACACCGACGACCTCGCCCTGCCGGAGGAAGCGCACGTCCTGGCCAGGACCATCGCCCGGCGCGGACTGGACGTACGGGTGCTGCTGCGCGCCTACCGGGCCGGCCTGGCCGAGGCGCAGGCCGTGATGACCGAGACCATCACCGCGGGTCAGGTGCCGCCGGAGCTGGAACGCGCGGTCATGCTGCGGATGTTCGAACGGTCGACCAGCTGGATGGGCCAGTCGATCGAGGCGCTCACCGGAACGTTCATGGCCGAGCGCGAGCACGTCCTGCGCGACGCGCTCAACACCCGCACCGAACTGGTCCGCGCGCTGCTGGCGGGCACGGTGGTCGACGTCGACGAGGCGTCGATCGGCCTCGGCTACCGGCTCGCGCAGCGGCACCTGGCCTTCCTGCTGTGGACCGGCGGTGACGGTGGTGGTGAGGAACCCGGCGGCCTGCTCGACCGCGCGGCCACCCGGATCGCGGGCACGCTCGGCGCGAGCGGGCTGCTCACGGTCGCCGCCAGCGCCAGCGGGCTGTGGGCCTGGGCGACGGTCGACGACGACGATGCCGAGCTCGCCGCGCGGATCGCGCGGTGCGAGGTCGCGGCGCCGGTGCGGGTGGCGTTCGGGCTGCCGGGCGCGCAGGTCGACGGATTCGTCGCCAGTCACCGGGAGGCGGTGGCGGCCCGGCGGGTCGCCGAGCACGGCGAGCGGGCGGTCACGAGTTACCGCGAGGTGGAGATCGCCTATCTGGCCGGGATCGACACGGCCGCGATGCGCGGGCTGATCGCGCGCGAACTGCGCGGGCTCACCGGCACCGACCCGGTCGCGACCCGGCTGCGCGAGACCCTGCACGCCTACCTGCGCGCACAGCGCAGCCCCGAGGAGGCCGCGCGCGAACTGGGGGTGCACAAGAACACGGTGCGATACCGGATCACCCGGGTGGAGGAGCTACTCGGACATCCGGTCGCCGCGCGTGCGCTGGCGCTGGAGGTCGCGCTGGATTGTGTCGCCGCCTACGGGGTCTCCTGAACGGCGGTCTCCCTGGCCGCGATGCGGCGCAGCGGCGGTTCGGTGGGCGGGGGGACCCGGCGATCGGGCAGCTCGGCGAGCAGTGTCGTGGTGGCCGCGGCGATCGCGGCGACGGCCTTGTCGACGGCGGGTTTGGTGGTGCTGCTCAGCCCGGAGATGCCGCCGACTTTGCGCACGTATTGCAAGGCGGCAGCGTAGATCTCCTGCTCGGTGGCGGCAGGCTCCAGACCACGCAAGACGGTGATATTTCTACACATGTCAGAACAATAAACCTGTGGGGCAGGTCACGGCAGGCCAAGAAAGGAGATTCGCTCCTGAGCCCGTGCTGGCAGCCACGGCACTAGACTCGGCCGCATGCCTGCCAGGGGAGTACCAGCGCTGACCACCTTTCCCTATCCGGAACTGGACGGTCGCGAGGAAGACCACTGGTCCGGCGCCGGTGTGAGCGACGATGAACTTCGCGCACTGGCGCTCGGTGCCTTCTATTCCACCCGGTGGGACGCGTTCCACGACGCGATGCTGCTCGGTCCCGAGCGCGAGCATCCGCTCGGCGACCGCCGCGAACTCGCCATCGACACCCTCACCGGCGCGTGGGGCATCACCGACGGCACCGAGGCGCGCGCGTCGATGGAACAGTTGCTCGAGGGCATGCACGCCCCCCTCTACGCGCTGGTGCATCCACTGGTGATGGCCTCGATCAACGCCAGCGAGCGCGACCGCTTCGGTGAGCGCGCCGACCGGCACCGCGCCTTCCTGCGCCAGGTCGGTTCGTTCCGCGGCATGGAGAACCCCGAGGCGCTGGTCCGCGACTACGACATCTGGGCCCAGGCCATCAAGATCGGCTTCACCGATCACCTGGCCCGCCCGCTACCCAACGACATCCACGCCTGGGACCTCGCCCGGGTCGTCGCGGTGGCGCGGATGGCCTTCACCGCCGGATACATCGACGCCGACGTGGCGTGGGAGTACGCGATGCGCGCCCTCGGGCCCGCCCAGCGGCGCTACCGCAACTGGCGTCAGTTCGGTGACGCCTACCTGGCCGGCTGGACCTACTGGCAGGCCACCGAGGATCTGGCCGAACTCAAGAACGGCGGCGTGGACCGCCGGATGGAACTGCTGCGGCTGTGGACCCGCCCGACCAGCCCGTGGCGGCGGATCGAGCTGAACGAGCCGGAGCAGAAGACCCAGGCCGAGGCGCCCGAACCGAACTGAGGTCCGGTCCGGGCCCCCGGGTCACAGACTGCGCAGGATCCCGCGGCCGTAGCGCTGGAACTGGGTGTCGTCGACCATGCCGAGCGAGTGCCGCTCCACCAGCAGCTCCCATTCGGCGTAGAGCTGCGACACGCCCGGATCGGCCGGCCCGGCCGCGCCGTCGGCGGCCTGCCTGCGCACGGCGAAGTTGACCGCGCAGGTCACCCGCTCGGTGTCGGCCCGGTCGACGCCGGCGAAGTGCAGTGTGCGATTGCCGTCGCTGACGTCCATGCCGGAGCCACCGTGCCTGGTGTCGATCTCGCCGGGCGCGGTGCGGGCGCCGTCGACGGTGCGGGCGCCGAGGATCGCGGCGACGGCCAGTTCGTGCGCGTAGCGCTCGCTGCCGCCGATGGCGATGAACAGCAGCCGGGTGGTCGTCGCGGCGAGCAATCCCGTGCCGGTGCCCGCGGGCGGCGCGGCGACGGCGATCGCCGTCTCCAGCACGTATTCGTCGGGGGTGACGTAGCGGTGCAGCGCGTTGATCGCCGAGCGGGCTTCCTTGCGCGGCGCCATCCGGCGCACCGCGCGCTCGACATCGGCCCTGACCGGCCCCGACTTGCCCCATTCGGGCGCGGGCGGGGTGAGATCGGGCGCGGCGACGTCGATGCGCTGGGTCGCCATGATCTGGTCGTTGATCCGGTCGACGATGCCGAGCGCGGCCGGCACGTCGTGCTCGGCGATGAGGACCGGCAGCGGGGTGCGGTCGGCCGGCACGCCGGTGAGCACCGGGGTGGGGTGGCGCAGGTAGATCTCGATCACCACCGCGTCGTCGGCGCGGCGGTTCAGGCGCACCTTGAGCAGGTCGGCGATGGGAACATCGAGTACCCGCTCGCCATCGGTACCCGGCCGCAGGACGGTGAGACGCCCACTGCCGTGGCGCAGAATCGCTGTGGGTGTTCGTAGCTCGACGATGTCCATACCCCCTGCGCTGTAGTTGTGTCGTCGCCCACGATAAGGCGGGCATGACATGATTGTGGCCACTTGCAACAACGCGTTCGGAGCTTTCGGGAACCGTTCCCCAGCTCTGAACGTTGACCAGTGCAACTGCACCAGCAGCCGAACTGCGCGATGTATCGAACTAGACCGTACGCGGTAACGTGGCATGTCCGCATCCGAAACCCGCCGATCTCGACGCTTCGCTAGGCACACCCGGAGAAATAACCGGAAAGGACTGGGCCGTCCGGCCGACGCTCTATGAACCGCAAGACAGTGTTTCGCACTTTGGCGATCATCTCGGGCATCATGCTCATGATCTGGCTGTTCAGCTTTCTCAGCGATGACACGCGCGGCTGGGAGAGTGTCGACACCTCCGTGGCGCTCAGCCAGCTGAACGACAAAGCCAACGTCAAGAATGTCCAGATCGACGACAAGGAGCAGCAGCTCCGGATCGAGCTGAACAACGGCAACGAGGCAACGAGCAACAACACCAAGATCGTCGCCAAGTACCCGGGCGGTGGTGAGACCTCGGCCCAGATCTTCGACGCGGTGCAGCAGTCCGGCGCCAAGTACGACACGGTGGTCAAGCAGGAGAGCTGGCTCTCCCAGCTGCTGCTGTTCATCGTGCCGATGGTGCTGCTGGTCGGCCTGTTCATCTTCGTGATGTCGCGGATGCAGGGCGGTGGTCGCGGCGGCATGATGGGCTTCGGCAAGTCGAAGGCCAAGCAGCTGTCCAAGGACATGCCCAAGACCACCTTCGCCGATGTGGCGGGCGCCGACGAGGCCGTCGAAGAGCTGTACGAGATCAAGGACTTCCTGCAGAACCCGGCCCGCTACCAGGCGCTGGGCGCGAAGATCCCGAAGGGCGTGCTGCTCTACGGTCCCCCCGGCACCGGTAAGACCCTGCTCGCGCGCGCTGTCGCCGGCGAGGCGGGCGTCCCGTTCTTCACCATCTCCGGCTCGGACTTCGTCGAGATGTTCGTCGGTGTCGGTGCCTCCCGCGTGCGCGACCTGTTCGAGCAGGCCAAGCAGAACAGCCCCTGCATCATCTTCGTCGACGAGATCGACGCGGTCGGCCGTCAGCGTGGCGCCGGCCTCGGCGGCGGTCACGACGAGCGTGAGCAGACCCTCAACCAGCTGCTCGTCGAGATGGACGGCTTCGGCGACCGCACCGGCATCATCCTGATCGCGGCGACCAACCGCCCCGACATCCTGGACCCCGCGCTGCTGCGTCCCGGCCGTTTCGACCGGCAGATCCCGGTCGGCAACCCCGACCTGGCCGGTCGCCGCGCGATCCTGCGGGTGCACTCGCAGGGCAAGCCGATCTCGCCCGACGCCGACCTCGAGGGCCTGGCCAAGCGCACCGTCGGCATGTCCGGCGCCGACCTGGCCAACGTCATCAACGAGGCCGCGCTGCTCACCGCGCGTGAGCACGGCTCGGTCATCACCGGCGAGTCGCTGGAGGAGTCGGTCGACCGCGTCATCGGTGGTCCGCGCCGCAAGAGCCGGATCATCAGCGAGCACGAGAAGAAGATCACCGCCTACCACGAGGGCGGCCACACCCTGGCGGCCTGGGCGATGCCCGACATCGAGCCGGTCTACAAGGTCACCATCCTGGCCCGCGGCCGCACCGGCGGCCACGCCATGACGGTGCCCGAGGACGACAAGGGCCTGATGACCCGCTCGGAGATGATCGCCCGGCTGGTCTTCGCGATGGGTGGCCGCGCGGCCGAGGAACTGGTGTTCCACGAGCCCACCACCGGCGCGTCGTCCGATATCGACCAGGCCACCAAGATCGCCCGCGGCATGGTCACCGAGTACGGCATGAGCGCGCGCCTCGGCGCCGTTCGCTACGGCCAGGAGCAGGGCGACCCGTTCCTGGGCCGTTCGATGGGCCAGGGTTCGGACTACTCGCACGAGGTGGCCCGCGAGATCGACGAGGAGGTGCGCAACCTGATCGAGGCCGCGCACACCGAGGCCTGGTCGATCCTCAGCGAGTACCGCGAGCAGCTCGACGCGCTGGCGTCGGCGCTGCTCGAGCGTGAGACCCTGCACCGCAAGGACCTCGAAGAGGTGCTGGCCGGGGTCGAGAAGCGGCCCAGGATCACCGCGTTCAACGACTTCGGTGAGCGGCTGCCCTCGGACAAGCCGCCGGTGAAGACCCCGGGTGAGCTGGCCGCCGAGCGCGGCGAGCCGTGGCCGCCGGTGCAGCCCGCCCCGCCCGCTCCGGTTCCGGCCGGTGCGCCGCTCGAGCCCGCCAACGGCTACCCGGCGCAGCCGCCGCAGTACGGTCAGCCCGCGCCGCCCGCCACGGGCTACCCGCTGCCCACCGCGCCGACCCAGGCGTTCCCGCGGCCGACCTCGGGCACGCACGGTTCGCGTCCCGACTACGGCGCTCCGGCGGGCTGGTCGGCACCGGGCTGGCCGCCGCGGGAAGACCAGCAACAGCAGCAGCCGCCACAGCAACAGCAGCCGCCGCAGGGTCACGGCAACGGCTGGGCGCCGCCGGAGCAGCAGCGGCAGCGCGACGGCGGTTTCCAGCCGTGGGGTGAGCAGCCGGGCACCCCGCCCCAGCAGCCGGAGTCAGGATCTGACGACCGCCGCTGACCGGTGGCCAACTACGCTCGACCGTCGGATGCCGGACGATCAGCGGCGTCGACATGTGGAGGTGCGCAGAAGTGACGGCCAACAAGAAGGTCGCCGAGCCGGCGGGGAACGGCTCGATCGCCGACGGTGAGCTCGGTGCGACGAGCCCGCAGGACCTGACGGCGCTGGCGACCGGCCGTCGATTCGACCAGGATCGGGCCGAGGCCGCGGTCCGGGAACTGCTGATCGCGGTCGGCGAGGACCCGGACCGGCCCGGCCTGCTCGACACCCCCGCCCGGGTGGCGCGCGCCTACCGGGAGATGTTCGCCGGGCTCTACACCGAGCCCGATGAGGTGCTCGCGACGACCTTCGACGAGGGCCACCAGGAACTCGTGCTGGTCCGCGACATCCCGATGTTCTCCACCTGTGAGCATCACCTGGTGTCCTTCCACGGTGTCGCGCACGTGGGCTACATCCCGGGC